>NZ_CACRYJ010000001.1 GCF_902703175.1 Occultella aeris
GGTTTCTCCTATGTCAAGCCGCTGCCGGTTGGCAAGTCGGCGGGGCTTGGGTGTGGTCGTTCTGGTGGTCGGTGTTGAGTTGGTTGTAGACGACGCGGGCGAGGCGTCGTTTGAGGCACCGCAGGGCTTCGCGCTTGGACATGCCTTCGGTCTTCTTCTTCTCGTAGTAGGCCCAGCCGAGGGATCCGTGGAGCCTGGTCTGGGTGACGGCGATGCGGTGCAGGGCGCAGTTGAGTTGCCGGTTGCCCGACCGGGTCATCCGTACTCTGCCGGCGGTGTTGCCGGACCAGACCGGGATCGGTGCCACGCCGGCGTGCCGTGCGAACGCGGCCTCACCGTGGAACCGGGTGATCCCGGCGCACTCACCCAACAGCTTCGCTGCGGTCAGTTCACCGCACCCGGGCAGGTCCAGCAGAGCCGGTGCCTGGGCCCGGGCCAACGCGCCAATACGCTTGTCGAAGGCCTTGATCCGCTCGGTCAGCGCGATGATGTCCTCGAGTTCATCCAGAGCCAGCTCGGCCACGATCCCCTCACGGGTGATCAGCCACTCCCGCAGTTTCTGCTGGTGCTTGACCAGGTCCAGCGATCGTGGCTTCGGCGCATGGGCGGGGTCGAGCTCGTGGACCCGCCACAACAACGAGTTGATCGTGCGGGTGCGGGTGCCCACCAGGGTCTCTCTGCGGTCCACGAGCAGCTTCGCCTCCCGAGAGACCTCGTCATGGGTCGCGACCGGCAGACCGGGTTCACGCAGGAACGCCCGGGCCACCGCGAGAGCATCGATGGGGTCGGACTTGCCCCGCGTGCGGGCCGAGGCCCGCGTCTGGGCCATCATCTTCGGCGGCACCCGCACCACCTGCTGCCCCGCACCGAGCAGGTCACGCTCCAGCCGGGCCGACAGGTGCCGGCAGTCCTCGATCGCCCACGTCAGTTCCTGCCCGAACCTCCCACGAGCCCATACCAACGCCTTCAAGTGGCCCTTCGTGCTCGCCTCGACCGTGAGTTGACCCACCTGCTTGCCGACCGCATCGACCGCGACGAACGTGTGGCTGCGCTTGTGGACATCGGCTCCAACAACAACCATGGTGGTTGCCTCCTTCACCTTGATCAGTGACTGGACGGTTGGGCCGGTCGGCGGACACATCTCAGTGGGGGCGATGCCACGCTCCTATCAAGTCACGCCGGCCGGCTCCTTCACACCCGGTGCCGGCAAAACCCATGGACGTCAGCCCCAAACCAGGGACGACAACGAACGTATGAGCCAGGCACCAGGTGCTCAGGATCCAACCACCGCAACCAGTGCGGCGCACTCACCCTGACACTGA
>NZ_CACRYJ010000002.1 GCF_902703175.1 Occultella aeris
CTAAGCCTCGATCCACCGATGGGCTAGGTGTTGTCGGTGGCGTGGGGGCGTGAGAATGCCCTTCTGACCTGGGAAGATACGACTTGTCGAAGGTCCGTATCGTCAGTTCAAGAAGGGCATCTCGTAGATGCAACTCTCTCATACCCCGGTGGCCTCAGCGAGGTTCGACGAGCCGAACCTGGTGGCCTCGGCCGGCTTGGTCCCGCTGATCGCGTTGGCTGCCAAGGCGGGCCTGCGCGAGCTCGGCGATGAACACTTGAGCGTGCCCACCGACAAGGGCTCAAACGCCGGATTGAAGCTGGCCTCGCTGGTCGCGGGCATGGCCGCCGGCGCGGACAGCATCGATGACATGGCGGTGCTGCGCCACGGCGGGATGGGCAAGGTCTTCGACCGCCCGTATGCGCCCTCGACGCTGGGCTCGTTCCTGCGTAAGTTCACCTTCGGCCACGTCCGCCAGGCCGACGCGGTGGCCTCCCGGTTCCTGATCAACCTCGCCCGGGAGGGCGCACTGCTCGGCCAGGCGCAGAACACTGGTGCGGTGATGGTCGACATTGACGACACCATCGTGGAGGTCCACGGCTATGCCAAGCAGGGCGCGTCCTTCGGCTACTCCGGCGTCCGTGGTCTCAATGCGCTGCTGGCCACGGTCTCAGGGCAGGACTTCGCACCGGCGATCGCCGCCCAACGCCTGCGCAAGGGCAGCGCGGGCTCCCCGCGTGGCGCGGCCCGCCTGGCCAGCGACACCCTGGCCCTGATCCGCCGGACCCACCTGGCCGGCCGGGACGTGCTGGTGCGGGCCGACTCGGCGTTCTACTCCCACTCCATGGTCGCTGCGCTCACCAGCGCCGGGGCCCAGGTCTCCATCACCGTCCGGATGGACAAGGCCGTCAAACGTGCCATCGCGAGCATCGACGACCAGGCCTGGAACCCGATCAAATACACCGACGCGATCTACGACCAGGACACCGCGACGTGGATCTCCCGCGCGGAAGTCGCCGAGATCCCCTACACCGCCTTCACCGGCAGGAAGAAGGCTGAGCAGATCCCGGGCCGCCTGATCGTGCGTCGCATTCCCGAGCTGAACCCCAAGAGCAGCGACGGCCAGGCCACGTTGTTCCAGACCTGGCGCTTCCACGCCTTCTTCACCACCACCCCCACCGACCAGCGCGACACCGTGGCCGCCGACCAGGCCCACCGAGCTCACGCGATCATCGAGAACGTCCACGCCGACCTGAAGGCCTCCGCGCTGGCGCACCTGCCCTCCGGGGTCTTCACCGCCAACGCCGCCTGGCTCATCTGCGCCGTGATGGCGTTCAACCTCACCCGCGCCGCCGCCACCCTCACCCGAGCACCCACGCTCGTCAGGGCCACGACCTCCACGATCCGACGCAAACTCATCAATATCCCGGCCCGGATCGCGACCTCCGCCCGTCGGCTACACCTGCACTTGCCGCTCAACTGGCCCTGGGAACGAGCCTGGACCACGCTCTACGACGCCGTGCTGCCCACCCGGGCCCGAGCGACCTAAAGCTCAGGCCTGCTACCCCTACTACCGCACAACCACAGTGGAAACGCCGGGCAGACCGGCCGTTACGACACGCCCACAAACGCCACCATCACCTCGGAGCCGATCCAGGCCCCGACACCCAGCCCATCGGTGGATCGAGGCTAAGGC
>NZ_CACRYJ010000003.1 GCF_902703175.1 Occultella aeris
CAGCCCCAAACCAGGGACGACAACGAACGTATGAGCCAGGCACCAGGTGCTCAGGATCCAACCACCGCAACCAGTGCGGCGCACTCACCCTGACACTGACAAGCACGTACGGCTCGCGGAAGTGCAGCTCGGGGTGGATCTCGTCGTCGAAGGCATACCCGGGGCCACCGCGGCCGGTGCCGAGCGGGTCACCGCCCTGGATCATGAAGTTCGGGATGACGCGGTGGAAGATCGTGCCGTTGTACAGCGGCTCGTTGCTGGACTCCCCGGTCTCCGGGTGCGTCCAGGTGCCCGCACCGGTGGCCAGGTCGGTGAAGTTCTTCACCGTCTTCGGCGCGTGGTTGGGCAGGAGTTCGACGACGATGTCGCCGGCGGTCGTGTGCAGAATGGCGTCCATGCCACCATCCTCGCACCCTTGGCTCGGAGTGCGTTACTGGCCGGCCTCGGCGAGGGTGGGACCAAGGCCGTATGCACATCGCCCACGCGGGTGGCACGATAGAGGCATCAACGCAGACGATCCGAATCCGATCTTCCGTGGACACCCGCGGGAAGGGAACTAGGGGAGACACATGTCGCGCAAGGACAAGACCAACACTGAGCAGCTCCGCGAGCAGGCCGAGGAGGCCGGCAAGGCGGCGCGCCAGCTCGCCGACCACGGCAAGGACTGGGCAGCACCGAAGGTGGAGGCAGCGCTTGAGTGGGCTGGTCCGCGCGTCGACAAGGCGTGGCGCACCGGCGTGACCGCAGCAGCCCCCGTGATCGCCGACTACGCCGAGCGCTCCAAGGATGTCGTGGACAGCGCCCATGACAAGGTCGTCGACGACGTCATCCCCCGGGTGATCGCGGCGATGGAGGAGGCCGCCAAGGCCGCCCAGTCCGGTTCGGACAACCTGCAGGACAAGGCGAACGCCGCCCTCGACGCGGCCGCCGCGGCCGTCGCGGAGCAGGAGAAGAAGGCCAAGGGCGGCAGCAAGGTCGGCAGGACGATCGGCTGGGTCCTGGTGGCCGGTGCGGTCGCCGGTGCCGGTGTGCTGATCTGGCGCCGCACCCAGCCCGTCGACGACCCGTGGGCCGAGGAGTACTGGGACGACGCCGTCGCCACCCCTGCCGCGGCCGGGGAGAGTGCCGCCGCGACCGTCGCGGACAAGGCGAAGCACGTCGCCGAGGACGCCAAGGCCGCTACCGCGCAGGCGGCGGAGAAGGTCGGCGAGGTCAAGGACCAGGTCGCCGAGAAGGCCACGCGGGCGAAGAACCAGATCGCGGACAAGGCGAATGCCGCCGCGGACAAGGCGGCCGACAAGGCCGACGACGCCAAGGACGAGGTGGCTGACAAGGCCGAGCAGGCCAAGGATGCGGCGCAGGACGTGGCCAACGATGCCCAGGACAAGGCCGACGACGCCAAGAACGGCTGACGCTCGCCTCGCCCGGACGAGACCCCGCACACCGGTTGTGTGCGGGGTCTCGCCGTCTGGAGTGCACCCGGCCACACCCTCGCTGCAGGACCCGGCGCGCGCGGGTGGAACAATGGCACCCGTGTCCGAGACCTCGACTGAATCCGGAGCGACCGCCGTCGCCTCCCTGCAGACCCAGCTCACCGACGCAATCGGTGACGCCATCGCGGTGGCCTATCCCGCCCAGAGCGGCGCTGATCCGCTGATCCGCCCGAGCGACCACGCCGACCGCCAGGCGAACGCTGCGCTCGCACTGGCGAAGAAGGTGGGCGCGAACCCGCGCGAGGTCGCCACGAGGGTCACCGAACAGATCGCGGTGGGGGACGTCGTCGAGCAGGTCGAGATCTCCGGCCCAGGCTTCCTGAACCTCACTCTGACCGATGCCGCCCTGTGGCGGCAGGTCGAGGCGCGCCGCGTCGGTGACCGGTTGGGCGTGCCGGCCGTCGCGACGGGGGTGCGCACCGTCATCGACTACTCCGGCCCGAACATCGCCAAGGAGATGCACGTCGGGCACCTTCGCTCGTCGGTGATCGGCGACGCGCTGGCCCGGATCCTGACCTTCCTCGGCTCGGATGTGGTGCGCCAGAACCACCTGGGGGACTGGGGGACCCAGTTCGGCATGCTGATCCAGTACATCGACGAGCACCCCGAGAAGCCGTGGCGGCACACGGAGATCACCGCCACCGACGCCGACGGTGAGAACGCCTCCACCGTGTCCGCCCTGGACGCCCTCTACAAGGCGGCCCGCGCCGTCTTCGACACCGACCCCGAGTTCGCGGACCGGGCCCGTGCGCGCGTGGTCGCACTCCAGGCCGGCGACGAGGCGACCCTGGCCACCTGGCAAGAGATCGTCAAGGAGTCCCAGTACGCATTCGACGAGGTCTACGAGCGCCTCGGGGTACAGCTGACCGAGGCGGACTCCGCGGGTGAGTCCTTCTACAACGACATGCTCGACGACGTCGCGGCCGAGCTCGAGGCGGCCGGGCTCGCGGTCGTGAGCGACGGCGCGCTCGTGGTGCTCTCCGACGAGGTGACCGGCCCGGACGACGAGCCGGTGGCTCTCATGGTCCGCAAGCGCGACGGCGGGTACGGCTACGACGCCACGGACCTCGCCACGATCCGGTACCGGATCCGCGACCTCGGTGCCGACCGGATCCTGTACCTGGTGGACTCGCGGCAGGCTCTGCACTTCCGGCTGGTGTTCGAGGCAGCGCGCCGGGCGGGCTGGCTGGACCCGGAGCGGGTGCAGGCGCTGCACGTGCCCTTCGGCAGTGTTCTCGGCCCGGACGGCAAGCCGTTCAAGACCCGCTCCGGCGGCACCGTGCGACTGATGAACCTCCTCGACGACGCCGTCGCCGCGGCCCTCACGGTGGTGCGCGAGGGCGCCGAGGCCAAGGGCACCGAGGTCGGCGAGGAGACGCTCAACCTGATCGCCGAGCAGGCCGGGATCGGTGCCGTGAAGTACGCGGACCTGTCCGGCTCCCGGGTCAAGGACTACGTCTTCGACGTCGCCCGGATGACGGCGTTCAACGGCAACACCGGTGTCTACCTGCAGTACGCGCACACCAGGATGGTCTCGATCCTGCGCCGGGCCGCCGAGCGTGGCCTGACCGTTCCTGAGCGGGTGCCGGCCGCCGTCGACACGCCGTTGGAGACCGCCGAGCGGGACCTGATCCTGACCCTGGACGCGTTCGCGGACGTCCTCGCCGAGGTCGCCGTCGACCTCGAGCCGCACCGGCTCGCCGGGTACCTGTACGAACTCTCCCGGGTGTTCACCGACTTCTACGAGGCGTGCCCCGTGCTCGCTTCCGAGGGTGCGGTCCGGGACCGTAGGCTCGCGATCGTTGACCTGACCCGGCGCACCCTCGCCAAGGGGCTCGACCTCCTCGGGATCGCCGCGCCGGAACGGATGTGAACGCGTCCGCTGAACTCGCCGCCCGGCATCTGCCGAGGTTGAGGGTCCGGCGGTAGGGTCGCCTCCCGTGAGCCGCTACCGCATCGATGCCCGCCCCGCCCTGCGGCTCGAACGCGGTGCGCCCGTGTTGCCCGGCGGTGCGGGCATCGAGGTCTACGGCTCGCACCTGGAGCGCGACGGTGTGCCCTGGATCGGAGTCTCGGGCGAGTTCCACTTCACCCGGTCGCCGCGGTCCACCTGGGCGGCGGAACTGGCCAAGCTGCGCGCCGCGGGACTGAACACCGTCGCCACCTACCTGTTCTGGTTGCACCACGAGCCGGAACATGGCATCCCGGACTTCACCGGGATCCTCGACATTCGCCACTTCGTCACGCTGGCCGCCGAGGCCGGGCTCGACGTGCTCGTCCGGATCGGCCCGTGGGCGCACGGCGAGGCGCGCAACGGTGGGCTGCCGGACTGGGTCCAGCACGGACCGTGGCGGATCCGCACCGACGACCCGGGCTACCTCGAACAGGTGCGACGCTGGTACACAGCGATCGCCGGCCAGCTGGACGGCCTGGATGCCGCCTCCGGCGGGCCGATCATCGGGATCCAGGTGGAGAACGAGCTCGCCGACGCTCCCGAGCACCTGGTCACCCTTCGCGGGATCGCCCACGAAGCCGGGCTGCGCGCGCCACTGTGGACGATGACGGCGTGGAACACCGCCGTGCTTCCGAGCCAGGGGTTCCTACCCCTGTACGGCGGGTACACGGAGTCGTTCTGGACTGACGCCGACGAGCCATGGAGCGCTGGCTGCCGGTCCCAGTTCACCTACACGCACCTGTTCGACGACACCTCGATCGGCGCCGATGTGATGCCGACGGCGCGACCGGAGCCCACGTCGTCGCACCGCCGGTTCCCGACGCCCGATCCCTACCCCGTCGTCACGTGCGAGTTGGGTGCGGGGATGGCGACCGCCTATCACCGCCGCCCTCTCGTGGACCCTGACGACGTCGCTGCCCTCGCGCTCACGAAGCTCGGCTCCGGCTCGGTCTGGCAGGGCTACTACATGTTCCACGGCGGACTCAACCCGCCCACCCGCGGTCTGCAGGAGTCTCACGCGACCGGCTACCCGAACGACCTCCCCGAGTTCGACTACGACTTCGGCGCACCGATCGGTGCAGCCGGACAGGTGCGGCCGTCCCTGGTCCTACTGCGGCGCCAGCATCGATTCCTGGCCGACTTCGGGGCTCGGCTGGCACCGATGGCGTCGGTACTGCCGACGCCCGACGGCGAGGGTGGGTCGGTGCCGACGCTGCGGTGGGCGGTGCGCACCGACGGCGAGAGCGGGTTCGTGTTCGTGACGAACCACCGGCCGCACGAACCGTTGCCCGCGCACCCCAAGGTGACGCTCAGCGTCGAGACCGAGTCCGGCACCGTGGTCTGGCCTACGGTCGACGTCGGAGTCGGTGCGTACTTCGCCTGGCCGTTCAACCTCGACGAGTCGGGCGTGCGGATCGGGTGGGCGACGGCGCAGCCGATCGCCCGCATCGTCGGTGGGGTATCGGCGGGTGCAGCCGGCACAGTCAGTCTGGTGTTCCTGCGCACTCCCGGTATCGAGACGCAGTTCGCGCTGCGGCTTCCCGCGGGGGCGATTCTGACCGGCGCGGCCGCGGCCGTCGACGGCGAGCGGGACGGCGGGCCGGCCGGGGACGGCGACGTCGTGACGGCCCAGCGCCGCGACGTCGTGGTGACGGTGGGCCGGGAACCCGTCGTGGTCTCCACCGGGTGCGCCACGCTCGAACTGCTTGTGCTCGACGCCGGCGACCTCGACACGTTGCTGGACGCCGAGGATCCGCTGGGGCGGGTCACGAGCCCGATATGGGTAGGGCGGGAGACGGCGGCCCCCGAGCGAGCCGGCGACGACGGATCCGGCACGGAAGGGTCCGGCCACGGCCGGACGCCCACGGACGGGTACGTTGCGGACCTGGCCGCCGCGGGCGGTACCGATCTGGGAGTGCGCGAGCTGACGCCGTCGGGCGTGCCGCCGGCGTCCCGGTCGGCGAGCAACGGACGGCTCAGTGCGCCGCTGGACGCGGACTTCGCCGGCGCCGCCCGGTTCGAGATCGACGTGCCCGCGCAGGAGGGACTCCTGCGCGTGGAGTGGACCGGGGACGTGCTGCGCGCATCGGTCGGTGACGAGGGTGAGCGCCGGCCGCTCGCCGATCAGTACTTCTCCGGCGCGGCGTGGGAGATCACCGGCGCCGATCTGCGCGAGCGTGCGGGCCTGCCCGCGCGGGCTGCCCTGTCGGTCGCGCTCGAGATCCTCCCGTTCCCCCAGCACGCGGCCATCTGGCTCGATCCCCGGGCGCGGGCAGCGCTCGCCGCCGAACGGTTCCGGGCCCGGATCAGGTTCGCCCAGTGGCACCCGGGACCGGCCTGATCAGTCGTCCTCGCCGAGCGCCCCCGCCGCGGCGCGAACGGCGCGGACCTCCTCGGCGGCCGGAACCACGCCCTGCCGCAACTGTGCGGCCATCCGCCGGCAGGCCCCCGCGGCGCCCTCCATGCGGGAGGCCGGCTCGATCTGTGTGCAGCCACGTGCCAGCACGGTGAACCCCAACCACGCGGTCGCCTCCCGCACCTCGAGCAGCTCGGCGATCCCGTCGGGGTCATCCTGCAGTCCTCGGCGGACCACCCCCGAGAGCTCCTGCATGTCCACCGCGAGGTCACGCAGCCCCGCCCGTCCCACCGGCCGGCGGTGGGTGCCCGCGCCGAGATGGTCGAGCGCCGCCGCCGCCGAAGTCAGGACCCGGGCAAGGTGTGCGCGGACGAGTCCCGGGGTACCGCGCCGGAAGACCAGCCAGGGGACTGCCACCGCGACCGTGATCCCGATCGCGGTGTCGAGGAGCCGCTCGAGCGCTACGTCCCCGACCGCGGCGCCGGTGCCCGCGGTCCCGATCGTCAGCGCCAGCGGGGTGATGAACAGGACCGCGGCCGCGTAGTTGCGCACCACCAGCAGCTCCACGGCGCCCTGCAACACGACGAGAGTGATGACCAGGACCCAGGGGCCGCCGAGGTCCACGAGCGCGTGGACGGCGAGGAACAGGCCAAGGCCGAGCACGGTCCCGACCAGCCGATGCACCGACCGGATCATGGTGTTCTTGCGGTCCAGCCCGTTGTGCAGCACCAGCATCGCGGCCGCCATCGCCCAGTACACGTGGTCGGTACCAGCGGTCCACGCGATCAGCCCGGCGATGGTCACACCGGCACCCACGCGCACTGCGGCCTGCAGCGCGCTGGTGGGCCACCGCAGCGACCGCCGCAGCATGCGCTGGACGGACGGCTGGCCCAGCGGTCCCTCGGTCACCTCCGCATGGAGCTCGGGGTCCGGCACGTCACCGGGCAGCTGGAAGCCGGAGTAGGTGTGCTGGACGCGGTGCAGGTCGGCGACCAGCGCCCGGGCGCGAGCATCCCCCGAAACGGGGTCGCCGCCGTCGGCCAGCGTGGTCCAGGCGTCGTGCAGGGCGTCCGTGGCCGTGGCGCTACGCAGTTCGGCATCGGGCGCCGCGGAACCGGCCTTCACGAACGCGTCCACGGCGGTTCGAGCCGCGGCCACGGCGTCCTCCTGCGGTCCTCGCGGACGCACGACCAGGTCGGACATGGCGACCACGACCGCAACTGCCGCTCCGATCGCCGTGGCGGCCACGAGAGTGCCGGGGTGCACCCCGTGAGCAGGCAGATAGCCACCGACGCCGGCCAGGAGCACGAAGAAGAAGGCTCCGGGTGCGCCGAGCCGGAGCGCGTGGGAGATCTGGGTCGCGACCATCCCGATCGCCGCCACGACGACGATCGAAACGAGGGGGTTGCCTGTGGTGAGGGTGCCGACGAACACCGACGCAACCATCGCGAGCCCCACGGTCAGCAGGAGCACGAGCCGGGTCCGCAGCGGCCTGCCGGCACCGTAGAGGACCGTGAACACTCCGGTTCCGATCAACAGACCGAAGGTCTGGTGACCCAGGAGCGTGGTCACGGTCAGCGGGATCCCCAGCGCCACCGCCGCTCGGGCCGCGACGGGCCACCGCACCGGGGGCCGGATGGTCCAACGCAGACCCCCCAACGGGCGTGGGCGGCGTTCTCGATCGGGTTCCGGCACGCCTCCCGATGCTACTCGGGCGCGGGACCCGCGTTCCGTCGTGCGTGAGGTGGGCGACGCCTGTTCGGAGCGCGTGACCCGCTCGAGCCTGGAATGACCGCTACCGTGTAGCGCGGACCACGCCAAGTGGTCGATCGCCGCAGGGCGGCGAGCACCGACCGTGAGAACACCGGGAGATTCCCCTGACCACCGTTCCCGCCCCCTACGCCCGGCTGCACGACGACGCCACAGCCCTCCTGGCGGGCTGGACCGCACCGGGCTCGCGTCAGGAGGACCTCCGCCGCGAGTTCCTGGCACTCCTGAGCGCGGAGCCCCGCGCCATGTGGCGACACGGCACGTCGGCCCACCTGACCGCGAGCTGCATCGTGCTCGACGCCGACCGTACCCACGTCCTCCTGACGCTGCACGCGAAGATCGGCCTCTGGCTCCCGTTCGGTGGGCACTTCGAACCTGAGGACATCTCGATCCGGGACGCCGCGGAGCGGGAGACCCGGGAGGAGTCCGGACTGTCCGGTGTGCAACTCGGTGAGCTGGTGGACCTGGACCGCCATGCGTTGCCCACGAGCGCCTACTCCCACTGCACCGAGCACCTGGATCTGCGGTTCGTGGGCGTCGACCCGGCGGGCCGCACGGAGCCCGTGGTCAGCGACGAGTCCGACGACGTGCGCTGGTGGCCGCTGGATGCGTTGCCCACACCGATCGGTGCGGACGTCGGCAGGCTCGTGCGAGCCGGCATCGCCGGCGTGATCGCGCCGCGCCCGTAGGCGCAGCCGCCGAACCAGGACGGATATTCGGATCCGGCTGCCTTAGGTGGACCCTGACTAGGAGGCGACGGCGGCCGGCTCAGTCCGAGGGAACCGCTTCTCCGAGCGGGCCTTGGCCTTGGCGGCCTCCTCGTCGCGGTTCTTCGGCGGGGCCGTGGTGACCAGGTCGTCGAGCAGGTGCTCGGTGATGTGGGTGATCTCGGCGACGGCACGCTCGAACGCCTCGGCGTTCGCCTGGGACGGCTTGTTCATTCCGCTGATCTTGCGGACGAACTGCAGCGCGGCGTCGTGGACCTCGCCGGACGTCGCGTGCGGCTCGAAGTTGTGCAGCGGGCGGATGTTTCGGCACATGCTTCGATGGTGCCACGCGCCGCCGACGCCGGTCCAGTGCTCACCCGGACCCGAGGGAACACCGCGATGGTGGAGCCAGCGGGACTCGAACCCGCAACCCCCTGCTTGCAAAGCAGGTGCGCTACCAATTGCGCCATGGCCCCGTGTGTAGTTTGTGAGGTTCGCCCGGGACCTGTTCGGTTCAGGGCAGCGGGTCGGTGACCTCTGCCCACAGATCCCGCTCGTCGCGGTCCGCGGCGAACTTCCGCCAGACGAAGTACCCGGCGGCGGCCACCGCCAGGAGTGTGAGGAGCTTCTTCATCGCCACCGCCACCTTCCTGATCTGCGAGACGTGGGCCTAGCTGGACTCGAACCAGCGACCTCTTCCTTATCAGGGAAGCGCTCTAACCGACTGAGCTATAGGCCCGGATCCCCGCGTATTCGCGCGGGGGCGCCGGAGTGAGACTACCTCAGGCGCACGGCTGCGCCAAAACCGATTCGCTCAGTCGTCGGTGAGGGTGAGGTGCAGTCCGCCCACCATTGCCGCGACAATGTTGTACACGAAGGCCCCCAGGGTGCTCAGCGCTGTGAGCAGCACCACATCGACGATCGCGACCACGGTCGCCACCGAGATCACCCGGGAGAATTCGAAGTACTCCAGCAGGTTGCCGAACTGAGCCATCGCCTCGGCGTCCGCGATGATGCCCTGGATACTGGCGAAGACACCCATCTCGTTCAACACGCCCCACACGACGGCCGTGGCAACAACGATCGCGATGCCGATCGCGATCGAGAGCAGGAACGAGATCTTCATGGCCGACCAGGGGTCGATCCGGGAGATCGCGAGCCTGACCCGACGCGCGCCCGGGGCGGCCTTGCCGGACGATTGGCTCGCGCCGGCGGTCCTTCCGGCGGTCCGCGCCTGCGGGGCGGCCGGCCGCTGGGTCCCCGAGCCGGCACTCTCGGTGCCGACCTCGAGTTTGACCGCGCCGGTCCTCGCCTCGCCCGCGGGCTTGATGCTCGGCGGCCGCTGCCCTGGGGCCTGGCCACCCAAGGTCGTCCGGGTCGAGGTGCGCACCGGCGCACCCGTGGAGTTCCCCTGGGTGTTCTCGGTCATCAGTTGCCTTCCTGCTGCTCGGCGTCGGCGTCCGCGGTGTTCGCGCCGCCGTGCTCACCCGAAGACGGTACGCCATCGGAGGACTCCACCGCTGCTGCAGCCCCGTCGACGTCGCCGGATTCGGCTGCTGCCTCTTCGACGACGGCCTCGACATTACGGGCGATCGCGATGATCCGGTCGCCGGCGTCGGGCTTGGCGAAGGTCACACCCTGGGTGTTCCGGCCGGTGAGATTCACCTCGGAGACCGACACCCGGACGATCTTGCCGCGCTCCATGATGACCAGCACCTCGTCGTCGGGTCCGGTGATGAGGGCACCGACCAGGTCTCCGCGTGCCTCGACGAGGTTCGCGACCTTGATTCCCAGGCCGCCACGGCCCTGTACCCGGTACTCGTCGACCCGGGTCCGCTTGCCGAAGCCACCCTCGGTGACCACGAACAGGTCGTTCCCGGGCTGGACCACGTCCAGCGAGAGCAGCGAGTCGCCGTCGCGGAACTTCATGCCGGTGACGCCGGACGTCGCCCGGCCGAGCGGGCGGAGCGCCTCGTCGCTGGCGGTGAACCGGAGCGACTGACCCTTGCGGGAGACCAGCAGCAGGTCGTCGTTCGAGTCGACCAGCCGGGCGGAGACCACCTCGTCCGGGTTGCCCTCGTCATCGGTGCGCAGGTTGATCGCGATCACACCACCGGTGCGGGTGGAGTCGTACTCGCTGAGCCGGGTCTTCTTGACCAGACCGCTGCGCGTGGCGAGGACGAGATACTCAGCCTGCTCGTAGTCGCGGATGGCCAGGACCTGGGCGATCCGCTCGTCAGGCTGGAACGCCAACAGGTTCGCGACGTGCTGGCCCTTCGCGTCCCGGCCACCCTCGGGCAGCTCGTAGGCCTTGGCGCGGTAGACCCGCCCGAAGTTCGTGAAGAACAACAACCACTGGTGCGTCGTCGTGACACCGAAGTGGTCCACGATGTCGTCACCACGCAGCTGCGCCCCACGCACACCCTTGCCGCCCCGGTGCTGCTGGCGGTAGTTGTCCGTGCGGGTGCGCTTCGCGTAGCCACCGCGGGTGATCGTGACGACGACGTCCTCCTCGGGGATCAGATCCTCCATGGACATCTCGCCGTTGAACGGCAGGATCGTCGTGCGTCGCTCGTCGCCATAACGGTCGACGATCTCGTTGAGCTCGTTGCCGACGATCTCGCGCTGGCGTTCCTCGGACCCGATGATGTCCTTGTAGTCGGCGATCTCCGCCTCGATCGCGGCGAACTCGTCAAGGATCTTCTGCCGCTCGAGGGCGGCGAGCCGACGCAGCTGCATCTCGAGGATGGCGTTCGACTGGATCTCGTCGATCTCCAGCATCTCCATCAGCCCGGTGCGGGCGACCTCGACGGTGCGCGAGGCGCGGATCAGCGCAATGACCTCGTCGAGGGCGTCCAGTGCCTTGATGAGGCCGCGCAGGATGTGGATACGGTCCTCGGCCCGGCGCAGCAGCCACTGGGTCCGCCGCACGATCACGTCGACCTGGTGGTGCACCCAGTGCCGGATGAACGCGTCGAGGCTGAGGGTGCGCGGCACCCCGTCCACGAGCGCGAGCATGTTGGCGCCGAAGGTGTCCTGCAGCTGGGTGTGCTTGTACAGGTTGTTCAGTACGACCTTCGCGATCGCATCCCGCTTGAGAACGATCACGAGGCGCTGCCCGGCTCGCCCGGACGTCTCATCACGGATGTCGGCGATGCCCTGGATCCGGCCGTCGCGGACCAGATCGGCGATCTTCGCGGCGAGGTTGTCCGGGTTCACCTGGTACGGCAGCTCGGAGACCACCAGGCAGGTACGGCCCTGGAGTTCCTCGACCTCGACGACCGCACGCATCGTGATGGAGCCGCGGCCGGTCCGATAGGCGTCCTCGATGCCCCGGTGACCCAGGATCTGGGCGCCGGTCGGGAAGTCGGGACCCTTGATCCGCACCAGCAGGGCCTCGAGCAACTCCTCGGCGCTCGAGCCCGGGTTCGCGAGGAGCCACCGCACGCCCTCTGCGACCTCGCGGAGGTTGTGCGAGGGGATGTTCGTGGCCATCCCGACGGCGATCCCGGAGGAGCCGTTGACCAGCAGGTTCGGGAAGCGCGCCGGGAGGACGAGCGGCTCGCGGGTGCGGCCGTCGTAGTTGTCCCCGAAGTCGACCGTGTCCTTCTCGATGTCGCGGACCATCTCCATGGCCAGCGGTGCCATCTTGCACTCGGTGTACCGCGGCGCGGCGGCGGGGTCGTTACCCGGGGACCCGAA
The DNA here is from genome assembly GCF_902703175.1 of Occultella aeris. Taxonomy (GTDB): domain Bacteria; phylum Actinomycetota; class Actinomycetes; order Actinomycetales; family Beutenbergiaceae; genus Occultella; species Occultella aeris. Next base: position 11,983 of record NZ_CACRYJ010000003.1, read on the forward strand.
GTTGCCCTGCCCGTTGATGAGCGGGTAGCGCAGCGACCACGGCTGCACCAGGCGGACCATCGCGTCATAGATCGCCGTGTCACCGTGCGGGTGGAACTGCCCCATCACGTCGCCGACCACCCGCGAGCATTTCGAGAATGCCGAGTCGGGGCGATAGCCGCCGTCGAACATCGCATAGATGATGCGACGGTGCACCGGCTTGAGGCCGTCGCGGACCTCCGGCAGGGCGCGGCCGACGATCACGCTCATGGCGTAGTCGAGGTAGGACCTCTGCATCTCGAGCTGGAGGTCGACCTGCTCGATGCGGTCGTGGGTGACGACGGCGTCGATGGGCTGGTCGTCGTCGCTGGGGCCGGTCGGGGGCATGGGTGGCTGTTCGCTCACGTGTTCGATTCCTTACTCAGACGTCCAGGAAGCGCACGTCGCGGGCGTTGCGCTGGATGAAGGACCGGCGTGACTCGACGTCCTCGCCCATCAGGATGGAGAAGATCTCGTCGGCTCCCGCCGCTTCACCGATGGTGACTTGACGCAGGGTGCGGGTGGCCGGGTCCATCGTGGTCTCCCACAGTTCCCGGTAGTCCATCTCGCCGAGACCCTTGTACCGCTGGATACCGCCGTCCTTGGGAAGTCGGTGGTTCTTCGCCAGCCCTTCGGCCACGAACGCGTCGCGCTCCCGGTCCGAGTACACGTACTGGTGCGGGGAGTTCGTCCACTTCAGCCGGTACAGCGGCGGCATCGCCAGGTACACGTGGCCGCGCTCGATGAGCGGGCGCATGTACCGGAACAGCAGCGTGAGGAGCAGCGTGGCGATGTGCTGGCCGTCGACGTCGGCGTCGGCCATAAGCACGATCTTGTGATAGCGCAGCTTCGTGATGTCGAAGTCCTCGCCGAATCCGGTGCCGAACGCCGTGATCAGCGCCTGCACCTCCAGGTTCGCGAGGGCCTTGTCGATCCGCGCCTTCTCGACGTTCAGGATCTTCCCGCGGATCGGCAGGATCGCTTGCGTCTCTGGGTTGCGACCCTGCACGGCGGAGCCGCCGGCCGAGTCACCCTCGACGATGAACACCTCGGAGATCGAGGCGTCCCGGCTGGAGCAGTCGCGGAGCTTGCCGGGCATGCCACCACCCTCGAGCAGTCCCTTGCGGCGGGTCGCCTCACGGGCCTTGCGGGCCGCCATCCTGGCCGCGGAGGCCTGGATGGACTTGCGGATCACGTCCCGGGCCTCGGCGGGGTGCGACTCGAGCCAGCCGCCCAGCTGGTCGAACACGACCTTCTGGGTGAACGTGCGGGCCTCGGTGTTGCCGAGCTTGGTCTTCGTCTGGCCCTCGAACTGCGGCTCACCGAGCTTGATGGAGATGACGGCGGTGAGGCCCTCGCGGATGTCCTCCCCGGTGAGGTTGTCGTCCTTCTCCTTGAGCAGGTTCTTCTCACGGGCGTACCGGTTGATCAGTGTCGTCAACGCCGACCGGAAACCCTCCTCGTGGGTGCCACCCTCGGAGGTGTTGATCGTGTTCGCGTAGGTGTGCACGCTCTCGGAGTACGCACCGGTCCATTGCATCGCGATCTCCAGCGAGATCTTGCGCTCGGTGTCCTCGGACTCGAAGTCGATGATCTCCGGATGGACCATCTCGGTGCGCTTGGCCGCGTTGAGGTGCTTCACGTAGTCGACCAGACCACCGTCGTAGCGGTAGGTGACCGACCGCGAGTGTTCCCCGATCGGCTCCGCCCTCGCGACCTCTGGCCCGGCGACCTCGTCACCGGTGTCCTCGGCGATGACCCGCTCGTCGGTCAGAGAGATGCCAAGGCCCTTGTTCAGGAACGCATACTGCTGGAACCGGGCCCGCAGCGTCTCGTAGTCGAAGACGGTCGTCTCGAAGATGTCGGCATTCGGCCAGAACGTCACCGTGGTGCCGGTCTCGTCCGTGTCCTCCTCGCGGGAGAGCGGGGCCATCGGGACGCCGTCGGCGTAGCTCTGCCGCCAGACGCTACCCTGCAGCCGCACCTCCACCTCGAGGCGGCGCGACAGCGCGTTCACCACGGAGACGCCGACACCGTGGAGACCACCCGAGACGGCGTACCCGCCGCCGCCGAACTTCCCGCCGGCGTGCAGGACCGTCAGCACGACCTCGACGGCCGGCTTGCCCTCGGACGCGACCACGTCCACCGGGATGCCGCGGCCGTTGTCGCGGACCCGAAGGCCGCCATCGGCCAGCAGGGTCACGTCGATGTGGTCGCAGTAGCCGGCGAGCGCCTCGTCGACGGAGTTGTCGACCACCTCGTAGACCAGGTGGTGCAGGCCTCGTTCACCGGTCGATCCGATGTACATGCCCGGACGCTTGCGAACCGCCTCGAGTCCCTCGAGGACCGTGATGTTGCTGGCGTCGTAGCTTGTGGGGCCCGAGGTCTGTGCTTCGGTTGCCGGCTCAGTCTTGTCGTCAGCCACGTTGTTCTGGCTCTCCTCATCGTCATCGAGGCACGCGCGCGGCACCGCTCGGTTGAGTGAGGTGCCTGCGTGCCGGCCCAGGACCACAGGCAGATGAACCACTTGCCCCCGGACGGTCGCTCAATTCTACTCCGAAACCGCGCAAACTCCGAATATCCACAGAAGTTATCCACAGCGTGTCGCGACCTGTGGACGAAGGCGGTTGGAGCCCGGTGGCGCGTTGGCCGGATCTCAGCCGTAGGTGTCGCGTGGGCCCCGGCCGCGCACTGATCGTGGGCCTCGACGCCAGGACGGTCCGCCCGGTCCGAGGACCTGGATCGAGGTGACCACACCTTCGCCGACCTCCTCCACGAGCCGTCGTTCCAGCTGGGGAAGCAGCAGCCGGATCTGCGTCGCCCACGCGGTGGAATCCGCGCGCACCACAAGCGCGCCCTCGTCGAACGTCTCGGGCACACAGTGGTCGGCGATCTGGTCGCCGACCACCTCCCGCCAGCGGCCGATCACGCCACCGATGGACAGGGGCTGGTTCCAGCCGAGCTGCCCGCGCAAGGAGTCCATCGCCACACCGATCGAGCGCGGATCGCGGCCCGTCCCATGACCCGGCGCGGGAGCCGCGGCCTCGGAGTCCCGCCCGGGCGTGCGCCGTCCCGCCCGGCCGAGCCCGCCGGGCGCCAGGCCCTTCGACCGAGCGGCGTCCCGGGCACGCGCGAGCGCGTGCCGCGCAGCCGCGTCCACGTCCGGTTCCGCCGGCCCCGTCGGCGTAGCCCGGTCTGTCGCCGTTTCACGTTCCGTCGGCGCGGCCGAGCGCGCCGACCTGTCCCCGGACTCGGGGGAACTGCCCCTCGGAACAGGACCTGCGCCGTCGGGTCGGTCAGCGGACACGGGTGACCGCACCGTCCATCACGTCGTACCGCGCCCCGTCGAGGCCGTCCGGAACGTCCTCGGCGACGGCGGAGGTGATCAGCACCTGTTCCGCACCGGCGACGAGTTCGGCCAGGCGAGCCCGACGGCGGTTGTCCAGTTCCGCGAAAACGTCATCCAGGATGAGCACTGGCTCGCCGTCGCTCTCGAAGTCGGTGTCGGCGCGGAGGAGTTCGTAGGAGGCCAGCCGAAGGGCGAGCGCCAGTGACCAGGACTCACCATGGCTGGCGTAGCCGCGGGCCGGAAGACCACCCAGCTGCAGCTCCAGGTCGTCACGATGCGGGCCGACCAGCGACACCCCGCGTTCGATCTCCCGCGACCTCAGCCGAGACATCGCGTCCAGCAGGCGGGCCTGCACCAGGTCGGCATTGGTGAGCGATTCCTCGGCCGCCACACCCGCACCCGCCGGACGCTCGCCGTCGGACATGGCCTGCTCAAGGCTCGACCGGTACCCGATCTCGGCAGCGCTCTGTGCGGAGCTGACCCGCTCGTAGGCGCTCTCCACGTGTGGCCGCAGGTTCCGAACCGCCGTGACGCGCGCGGCGATGAGCTGGGCGCCCGCGGTGGCGGCCTTCTCGTCCCAGACGTCCAGGGTCCGCAGGTCGGGCCCGGAACCCGACCGGCGGCTCATGCCGGCCGACTTCAGCAGGGCGTTTCGCTGCTTGATCACGCGTTCGTAGTCCGAACGCACGCCGGCGAGCTTCGGGCTGAGCAGCACCAGCAGCTCGTCGAGGAACCGGCGCCGCCCGTCCGGGTCACCCTTGATCAGGGCCAGATCCTCGGGGGCGAACAACACGGTTCGGAACCGGCCGAGCAGGTCCCGTGCGCGGGGCAGCGGGGACCGGTTGATCCGGGCACGGTTCGCCTTGCCGGCCACAAGCTCCAGTTCGAGCGTCGCGGGTCGCCCGGAACGGACCACCTTCGCCTGGATCACCGCGCGCCCAGCGCCACGACGCACGAGCGCGGCATCGGAGGCCACCCGGTGCGAGGAGAACGTGGCCAGGTAGCCGAGAGACTCCACGAGATTGGTCTTGCCCTGCCCGTTCGGGCCGACGAGGGCAGTGATCCCTGGTTCGAAGGCAACGACGACCTGGGTGTAGGACCGGAAGTCGGTCAGCGCGAGATCGGAGACATGCATCGATTGGTCGTGCTCAGCCGTCCGCCGCGGCCTTCGTGGCGTGACCGCCGAACTGCTGGCGCAGCGCCGCGACGGCCTTCATGGCCGGCGAGTCGTCCTGGCGGGAGTCGAAGCGGGCGAACAGGGCGGCGCTGATGACGGGGGCGGGGACCGCACGTTCCACTGCCTCCTGCACGGTCCAGCGCCCCTCGCCGGAGTCCGCCACGAAACCACGGATCTCGTCCAGGTCAGGATCCTCGTTGAGAGCCTTGACCAGCAGCTCCAGGAGCCAGGAGCGAACCACCGTGCCGCGCTGCCAGGCGGTGAAGATGGCGCCGACGTCGTCGATCAAGTCATCACGTGCGGCCAGGATCTCGTAACCCTCGGCATAGGCCTGCATGACGCCGTACTCGATGCCGTTGTGCACCATCTTCGCGTAATGGCCCGCGCCGACCGGGCCGGCGTGGACGAAGCCCTCCTCGGCCGGGCCCTCCGGGCGAAGAGCATCGAAGATCGGCATCAGCGTCGCGATCGTGTCGTCCGGGCCACCGACCATCAGCCCGTAGCCGTTCTCACGGCCCCAGACGCCGCCGGAGACGCCGGCGTCGACGTAGCCGATCCCGCGCTCGGCGAGTTCCGCGGCGCGGCGGGTGTCATCGCTGAACTTGGAGTTACCGCCGTCGATGATGATGTCACCAGCATGCAGCTGCGCCGCGACCTGCGTCACGACGGAGTCCGTGATCTCGCCGGCCGGGACCATCACCCAGACGATCCGCTGGGCCTGCGGGAGCGCCGCGACCAGGTCCGGCACGGTTGCGACGTCGGAGATCTCCTGGTTCTGGTCGTACCCCGTGACCTCGTGACCCGCATTGCGGATGCGGTCGCGCATGTTGCCGCCCATGCGACCGAGCCCGATCAATCCGATGTGCATGCGCGATCTCCCTTGCCTGCGGTGATGGTGACCAGTCTGGGGGCCGGTCTCTCAGCTCGCGAATCGAATCGGCATCAGCAGATACCGGAACTCCTCCGCGTGGTCGGCTCCGTCGATGCTGTCCTGACCGGTCATCACGGCCGGCTTGGAGGAGTGCGTGAACGACAGCCGGACGAATGGTGTGTCCAGCGCGCCAAGGCCGTCGAGCAGGTACTGCGGATTGAACGCCGTCGAGATGTCCTCGCCCACGAGCGTGGACTCGAGGACCTCGGAGGCCTGCGCGTCATCGCCCTGGCCGGCCTCGAGGACCACCTGGCCCTCGCTGAACGACAGCCGGATCGGGGTGTTCCGTTCGGCCACCAGGGCGACCCGCTTGGCGGCCTCGACCAGTTCGGCGGTGCTCGTGACCGTGTGCGTGGTGGTCTGCTCCGGGAACAGCCGACGGACCGGCGGGTACTCACCGTCGACCAGCAGGGAGGTGGTCCGACGGCCGCCGGCCTCGAATCCGACGATGTCACCATTCTCAACCAGGGCGACGTCGATGGAGCCGGCATTGCTGAGGTTCTTGGCGACGTCGGAGAGTGTGCGGGCCCGGATCAGGGCCACCCGGCTGACCGACGGCGACGCCGGCGTCCAGGCGACCTCGCGCATGGCGAGCCGGTACCGGTCCGTGGCCAGGAGGGTGACCTTGTCGCCATCGATCTCCACGCGGACCCCGGTCAGGAGCGGCAGCGTCTCGTCGCGGCCGGCCGCGATGGTGACCTGGGAGATCGCCTGGGCGAAGGCGTCCCCGGAGATGGAGCCGGTGGTGTCCGGGAGGTCGGGCAGCGCGGGATAGTCCTCGACGGGCATCGTCAGCAGGGTGAACCGGGATGCGCCGCAGACCACGACCACCTTCGAGCCGTCGACGCTGACCTCGACGGGCTTGTTCGGCAGGGCCCGGGAGATCTCGGCGAGCAAGCGTCCGGAGACCAGTGCGGAACCCGGTTCGTCGACCTCGGCTGCAACGCTCGAGCGGGCGGACACCTCGTAATCGAAGGTCGAGAGCACGAGGGTGCCGTCGGAGTTGGCCTCGAGGAGGACTCCAGCGAGCACGGGTACCGACGGGCGACTGGGCAGCGTTCGTGCCGTCCAGGTCACGGCTTCCGCCAGCACATCTCGCTCAACCCTGAACTTCACGATGTCGGCCTCTCTCCTGATCTGGTGGTGCTCGGCTGTGCTGCTCGGCTCTCGGCGCGGCCCGGCGTCGGAACTCTCGTGGGTCCTCAGAGCATAGTGACAAGGTTCGAGCGCTCGAACCACGATCGCAGCCGTTGGTTGCCCATCGGTGTGCTGTTGTGGGCCGCCCTGCCGAGACTAGTCGAGGGCGGAGCCGCTTTGGCAGATCGGTCTCCTCTGGTTCGGGGCTGGGGGCGGGAGCAGCGTTCGGGCAGATGTTGGTTGTTCACACCTGGATCCCATAGAGATATGTAGTCATCGTCATAGGGGCTGTGGATCCTGTGGACAACTGACGTCCGTGCAGGTCAGCCCGTCGACCCGGGTGTGGACCGAGGGTTCGACGGCGCTTCACAGGGCCCTGTGGAACCTGTGTAATCACAAAGTCCTCCGCAGGCTCGTCCACCGATCGCCAGGCCTGCGTCCACGGGATCATGGCGTGCGTCCACGGGTGTCCACAGGTTCATCCACAACTGTGAATTGGTTGAAACGGGTGAACGGTTCGGGTCGAGCCAGCGCCGCACCGGCGGTCAGCGATTCGAGGACCGGCCGCCCTGCGGTCGTGTCGGTCAGCCTCGTTGCTGCTGCTTGATCCGGTTCGTCAGCTCGGTGACCTGGTTGAACGTGGACCGACGCTCGGCCATCTGCTGACGGATCTTGCGGTTCGCGTGCATCACGGTGGTGTGGTCGCGACCTCCGAAGAGCTGGCCGATCTTCGGCAGCGACAGGTCCGTGAGTTCCCGGCACAGGTACATCGCGATCTGACGTGCGTTCACGAGCACCCGCGAACGGTCCGCGCTGCAGAGGGCCTCGATGGTCACGCCGAAGTAGGTGGCCGTCTGCGCCATGATCGACGACGGCGTGATCTCGGCACCGTCGTTGTCGGTGATGAGGTCCTTGAGGACCATCTCCGCGAGGGAGAGATCGACGGACTGCCGGTTGAGGTTCGCGAACGCCGTGACCCGGATGAGCGCGCCCTCGAGCTCACGGATGTTGGAGGAGATCTTCGACGCTATGTACTCCAGGACGTCGTTCGGTGCCTGGAGGCTCTCGCTGCCGGCCTTCTTGCGTAGGATCGCGATGCGAGTCTCGAGGTCCGGCGGCTGCACATCCGTGATCAGGCCCCATTCGAAGCGCGAGCGCATTCGGTCCTCGAAGCCGTTGAGGAGCTTTGGTGGCAGGTCCGAGGTGATGACGACCTGCTTGTTGTCGTTGTGCAGGGTGTTGAACGTGTGGAAGAACTCCTCCATCGTCTGTTCCTTGCCCTGCAGGAACTGGATGTCATCGATGAGGAGCACCTCGACCTCGCGGTACCTCCGTTGGAACGCCTCGGCCTTGTCATCGCGGATCGAGTTGATGAAGTCGTTGGTGAACTCCTCGGAGTTCACGTACCGGACCCGGATCCCCGGGTAGAGACTCTTCGCGTAGTGCCCGATCGCGTGGAGCAGGTGGGTCTTGCCGAGCCCGGACTGTCCGTAGATGAAGAGCGGGTTGTAGGCCTTGGCCGGTGCCTCGGCGACTGCGGTGGCCGCGGCGTGCGCGAATCGGTTGCTGGACCCGATCACGAACGTATCGAATGAATAGTTCGGGTTCAGGCGGGCGTTCGGGTCGACGCCGGTCGCGTAGTGGTCCGGTTGCGGCGCCGACCTGGGCGCCTGCCTCGGCGCGGGTCGTTGCTCGCGGTCCTGGACCGGTTCGGCTCGCCGCGGCGGTTCGTCGATCGTCAGAGTCTCCTCGAGCGACGGGTCGACGGTGACAGCGACCTTGACGTTGTGCGTGAGGGCAGCCGACAGAGCCGCGGTGATCGACTCGCGGGCTCGGGTTTCGATGAACTCCTTGGCAAAGTCGTTGGAGACGGCTAGCAGGATCGTGTCGTCGATGACGCCGAGCGGCTTGGTGAGCCGGATGAACCCCAGGTGCGGCCCGCTCAGCTCGCCTCGGTCGGTGAGGATCTCGATGGCCCTGGTCCAGGCAGGACCGAGCGCTGCGGCATCGACTGGTGATTCGGACACATGACCCCCTGCAGCAAGATGGTGACAGCATCGACGGTGGTGTCGTCCACAACTCTATCCACAGTCTGTGTGCAACCGGTCTCGGTTCGAGAACGCGCGAGATCCTGCGGACAGCGAGGCATGGGTGTCACCGTCGGGAGGTGCGAGCGTAACCCCGCAGGGCGGCCGGTGCCACCGGTCGTCCACAGGAATGTGGATCGAGGTCCGTCCGGTTCGGGCGCGTGTGTGGCGGGTCCTCGCGGAACGTGCCTGGTGGCCCGGTACCCTCGGGTGTCAGGGAATGTGGCGAAGGCCTCCACGGCGGGTTTGACCGGGTAACCCGGCCTCGCGTACCGTGGATCAGTCGTGTGGACGCGCGTGTGCTCCTGCCCGGAGGCTCGTGTTCGAACGGTTCTGCGCCTTGCTTCCCCGGTGATGGCGCCCTTCCCAACATCTTTTGGAGCATTCCCGTGAGCAAGCGGACCTTCCAGCCGAACAACCGGCGCCGAGCCAAGGTGCACGGCTTCCGACTGCGTATGCGCACCCGCGCTGGTCGCTCGATCCTGGCGGCTCGTCGCCGCAAGGGCCGCAGCGCGCTGTCTGCCTGAGCACGGTGCTGCCGGCACAGCACCGGATGCGTCGCGGTGACGAGTTCGCCGACGCGATCCGGTTCGGTGCCCGCAGCGGCACGCCACGAGTCGTGGTGCACTATCGAGGATCCACCCGAGCCGAGCCGGCTCGGGTGGGTTTTGTCGTGTCCAAGGCGGTTGGCGGCGCCGTTCAGCGGAACCTGGTGAAGCGTCGCCTCCGGGCAATCAGCGCGTCCCGCTTGGAGACGTTCCCGATCGGGAGCTCGGTGGTGGTGCGGGCGCTGCCGCCGGCCGCCGCCGCCACCTTTCCGGAACTGGAACGCGACGTGGTGCGTTGTCTGGACAGGAGCGCACGTGCGGAGGTGAAGCGATGACGCGGCCGCACGGCGAGACCTCGGGGCCCTCCGGCACGGACGACTCCGGCACGGGGACGGTTCGTCGACGGGTCCGAAACCCGCTGACGTGGTTGCTGACGGGACTCGTCCGCGGCTACCAGTTGATCGTGTCACCCTGGTTCGCACCCACCTGCCGCTACTACCCGAGCTGCTCCGCCTACGCGATCGACGCGCTCACGAAGCGTGGCCCGATCGTGGGGACGGGGCTCGCGATCTGGCGGGTGCTCCGCTGCAATCCCTGGTCGGCAGGCGGCGTCGACCACGTACCAAGCCGGCGATCCGGCGACGATCACGGTCACACCCACCGCAGCGCTGACCGACGAGCACGTACCCTCGTCGGTAGACCTGCCAGCCTGGGCTCGCCTCCGCGGGCCTGACATTGGAGATTTAGTAGTTCATGGGCTTCTTCGACAGTTTGCTGTGGCCGATCAAGGTTGCGGTCGCGTGGATCATGGTCCGCGCGCACGACGTGTTGACCTGGCTCGGGATGGATCCGGCGGGTGGCTGGACCTGGCTGCTCTCCATCGTGGCGCTGGTCGTCGTCATCCGGATCCTGCTGATCCCGCTGTTCGTGCGCCAGATCAAGGCGTCCCGCGGCATGCAGCTCGTGCAGCCGGAGATCCAGAAGCTGCAGAAGAAGTACAAGGGCAAGACGGACCCGGCGTCCCGTCAGGCGCAGCAGCAGGAGATGATGGCCATCTACAAGGAGGCCGGAACGTCGCCGTTCGCCTCCTGTCTACCGATCCTGGCGCAGATGCCGATCTTCTTCGCGTTGTTCCGGGTGCTCGCCTCCCTGGAGGCGGTGGCGACCGGTACGTACGCACGCGAGAGCATCGGGCCGCTGACGCAGGATCTCGCTGCCCAGGCGGAGTCCTCCGAGATCTTCGGGGCGTCTCTGTCCTCGACCTTCCTCGGCTCTGACGATCTGGCCGTGAAGTTCGTGACCGCAGCGCTGATCATCATCATGTCGGCCACGACGCTGTTCACCCAGCGGCAGCTGACGATGAAGAACATGCCGCAGTCGGCGCTCGACAACCCGATGGCACGGCAGCAGCGGATGCTGATGTACATCCTGCCCCTGGTGTTCGCCTTCTCCGGTGTGAACTTCCCGATCGGTGTGCTGGTCTACTGGTCCACGTCGAACCTGTGGTCGATGGGTCAGCAGTGGTTCGTGATCAGGAACTCGCCGGCGCCCGGTTCCGAGGCCGAGAAGGCATACAAGGATCGTCAGGCCCGTAAGGCCAAGCGACGCGGCAAGACGTTGGAGGATGACGGCTCCGCCGGACCCGGCGAGGCTGGCACCGACACTCTGACCATCGGCACCAGTGGCCAGCGGCAGCAGCCGAAGCGGAACAGCCCGCGCTCCAAGCGGGCCGGCACCCGGCCGGCTGCCGTGTCGGCAGGCGGGGCGGTTGAGCAGGAGAGCGAATCGGAGTCCATCGCCGAGCCCGCCCCGTCGCCCTCGTCGAAGTCCACCAAGCCCAAGAAGTAGCGCCGAGCGCACCCCACAGCCCGAGAGGTTCGATGATGACGAACGACACCAACCAGGTCGAGACTGCAGTCTCGCCCGCTGACGCGGTGGCCGAGGCTACGCCCGTCACCGACGAGGTCGGCCCCAGCAACCGACTCGAGGAGGAAGGTGAGATCGCTGCCGACTACCTCGAGGAACTCCTCGACATCGCTGACCTGGATGGCGACATCGACATCGACGTCGATCACGGTCGCGCCGCGGTCGAGATCGTGACCGACTCTGCGGATGCGAACTCGTTGAAGCCGCTTATCGGTGACGAGGGCGAGGTCCTCGATGCGCTCCAGGAGCTGACCAGGTTGGCGGTTCAGGCCAAGACGGGTGAGCGCAGCCGACTGATGCTCGATGTCGCCGGCCACCGGCAGGCCCGCAAGGTCGAGCTGACGGCGATCGCACAGGAGGCCATCGACCGCGCACGGGCCGAGGGTGCCGATGTCTCGCTCCCCGCGATGAACCCGTTCGAGCGCAAGGTCGTTCACGACGCGGTCGCGGCGGCTTCATTGATCAGTGATTCCGAAGGTGTGGAGCCGAAGCGCCACGTTGTGGTCCGCGCTCCTGCTGCGGGTTGAGCGGGCACGTGTCGGGTCCGGAATCGGACGGTGCTGAGCCTCCCGAGGATGCCGAAGTGGTCGTGGACGATGCGCCCAGTCGCGCCGTTCTCGGTCTGGCCTGGTCCGGTGCGGCGCGGTTCGCAGAGATGCTCGCGGACGAGGGTGAGCTGCGGGGGCTGATCGGTCCGCGTGAGGTTCCACGTCTCTGGTCCCGGCACGTCGTGAACTCCGCAGCGGTGGCCCGATTCCTTCCGGCCACCGGGTCGCTCGCCGATGTCGGATCCGGCGCGGGGCTGCCGGGAGTGGTCCTGGCCCTGATGCGCCCCGATCTCGACGTGCATCTGATCGAGCCGATGGAGCGCCGGATCGCCTGGTTGGCGGAGGTTGTCGAAGAGCTCGATCTCGACAATGTCACGCTCCATCAGGTTCGCGCCGAGGAGTTGCACGGTCGTCTTCGGGTGAGCGCTGTGACTGCACGCGCGGTGGCTGCTCTCGGAAAGCTCGCTCGGCTTACGTTGCCTCTGGTGGAACGTGGCGGGGTACTACTCGCGCAGAAGGGCCGCCGCGCGCAGGAGGAGCTTGCTGAGGCGGCTCCTGTGCTGCGAAAGCTCGGCGCGAAGTCCTTCTCGGTGCACGACGTCGATCTGCTCGGTGATGGCGAGTCGACGAAGGTTGTCGAAGTCCGGAAGTAGGGCCGTAGTACGTACGTTCGATTGCCTGTGGGCCCGGCTGACTTCGAGTCGTACTCGCGGTGCCCAATGGCGTGACCTGAGCGATCTTCGCGTCGCTCCGACAAGGGGTCGGAACGACCAGTCGCACGTAGCGTTGGCGGTCGCCCGCGGTGCGACTCGGCTTAGGTTGCGGACCAGATGGCCGTGCCCCGATCGAGGTTTGTGCACCAGTGACGCGCCGAGTCCGCGATTGTCGCATCTGCCGGGACGGGTGCAGGTATGCCTGAGCGGCACTGTCTCGAGCGACCGTGCGTACCTGGTCTGAGCGGGTCGGCGTTTCACGTGAAACGGTGCTGGCTGGTGTTCTAGTCGTAGCGGGTTCCGACCTGACCATCACCGGTCCGTTCGTCGTGTCCTGTGTGCGGCGCGCGCGTCGGTCCGGTCTACTACGCCCACACGGCGTGCCGGCGCGACTCGGCCACGTGCGGCCCGCACACCGTGGCTCGCCGGGTGCAGGTGGCGTGTCCCGGTTGAAGTTGCTCGCCCGGTCTCTCGGACGCGACGTGGCACTGCGCGGTTGCTGCTTCGTTTCACGTGAAACCGTGTTGGTCTGTCGCCTGTATCGGCGAATCGGGCATTGGGTTCGAGCGGGCCGCCATCGGGTGGAACCGCGATCGATTCGGGCGAGGGTCACGCCGTCGACGCGGTGCATAGGCGATGCAGGACTCGGTGGGCTGGCCTCGATGCGCCGCACGACGCGGACGGCGGCGCTTCTGCAGTGGCTGCGGCAGGGTGAGCCCTGCGTGTGCGCCGCTCGCGCTGTGGGACGTCCAACAGCGATTGAACTGCGCCGACTGAATGGGTGCGTGGCGGACTTCGATCTCTCTCGCCGTGTAGGGTCTGCGGTGACGATCCGCGAGTCGTGTCCGCTGGTCGGCCGGGTGCAACTGCCGTCATGTCGGAGTCGAGAGCAACGTCCTCGAAGCGCGTGAGCACGGTTTGGACCGGGCCGTGGCGTCTGGGTTCGACGGCCTGACGCTTGGGCGTTCCACGTGAAACAGGCCATTGGTGGACTCGATAGCTGCTGGCTTTGGGCGGGCGTCTCCCGCGATCCATCCTTCCGATCTCGGCGCCTTGTGCGCGTTGGTGGCACGATCGCCCGGGGACGGCGCTCGCCGCGAAGAGCCCACTGGTTCGTCCTGGTTAGGCCGGGCCGTTCGGGGATGTCGCTAGTTGCGGCTGGTGTTGGTAGGTGCCTTCGTTTCGACTGGAGCTCGCGTGAACGGCTGGCGGGGCGTGCCAGGTTCGCTCCGACGTTGCGAAGGGGCCGCGTTTCACGTGAAACGGTCGGTGTCGGTGTCGGTGTCGGTGTCGGTGTCGGTGTCGGTGTCGGTGTCGGTGTCGGTGTAGCTGTAGCTGTCGCTGTCGCTACGGTCCGGCTTGTCGGGTTCCGTGGCGGCGAGCGGACACCCTTTGTCCGGCTCGTTGCGACTCGGGTTTGGTGGCACGCTAGCGCGGTGGACCCCTTGCTGAGTCGCGTCCCTTTCGGGTGGAACGCCGTGCGGCCGGCCTGCGAGTCGCTGTGGTGACAGCGCGGACGGACGGTGGCCGCGATGTATGCAGCTCTTGCTGGGAAGTGCCGTTGTGGTGAGCACCTGGGGGCCCGCTGGGCGCGAGGGTTGGGGATCCCCCGGGTACTCACGTTTCACGTGAAACAGAATCTGCGGGAGCTACTTGCCTTCGAGGCCGACCCGTCAGGTGCACTCCGTTTCACGTGAAACTGACCCTACCCGTACACGTGAAGCAGACCCCTACCCGGTATCTGTTCGGCGTGATGCCGTGTCGTGAGTTGTGCTCAGCGCAACCCTTGTGCTCGCACAGACGGATGCCGCCCGCTGGGTTGCCGCGTCGACAGGTGAGCTCTTGGACAGAGACTCGTTCCGCTACTGCCTTGACCGGCCCGCGGGTATATCGAAACGTCGAGAACGTCGTCGTGTGACCGGGGACGGAGGTCGCCGGGTATGAACCAGAGACCTCGGTTTCACGTGAAACTCGGCGCAGTACCCCGCCTGGCCCTGTGGGACGCGAGGTCGCAAGTGGTAGGCGCAAGGTTGCGCATCGGATTGGCGCTATGCCTGTACGGCTTCGGATCGGACTCTTGCTGAATACGCGGTCACGCTCGAGGAGGTTTCACGTGAAACGCCACGAGCCGCAGGAAGTCGGTCCGAGCTCGGTGACTCGTCCACCTCGCGTGCCATGAGTGAATGCTCGTGGCGCCACGTCTGTCGATTGCCCACGCCGGCTGGTGGCAGGAGCCTTCGCCGGTGACACGGGCAACTCCGGCAATTCTGGTCCTCGTCCGTGCCGGGTCCCTTGCTCTATCGCCGCTGGTTCTGCGACAGCCGGCACACGACGCCGAGGAATGACCGTGTTTCACGTGAAACCGGCCGTCCCCTTAGTGATCCGCGTGTGGGCCTCTCGGTGCTCCCGCCACCGCGATCGCGCGCAGGCTGCTCGCGCCTCCCGGTACCCATCCACATCGCCTCACGGTACCAATCCACATCGATGCGGCGCCGTCGCCTCTCGCCGAATCCCTGTTGGTGACGGTCCCGCCCAGTTCGCAAGGACGTACCGGACCTGGGTAGACGCTGCGTTCCGAACGTAGCCCACGGGTCTCGCGTACGTTCGGTCGTGTCGCCCCGTCCCACAGGTTCCGCTTGCCAGGTGTGAGTCAGTTTCACGTGAAACGAAACCGCTGGCAACGTGAACCGATGCGTGACGTTGCGGACACGACGCGCGGGTGTGGATGGTCTGAACGACACCGGATCACGCTTAGGCTGTGACGGTACGCCAATCCCCCTCGAATGGACGCTCCACGTGGACCAGGAAGACACCGGTGTCGTCGGTCAGACACCCACGGATGTCACATCACCGCTCTCGCCCGAGGAGGAGCGCCGACTCGAGTTGATGTCGGCCATTCCGATCATGGACGAGACGACTCCTCTCGCGGCCGAGCTGGCGCTTGACGCCCGTCGGCGGATCGAACTGGCAGGCCGGAGGTTCCCTCCGCCGTGGCAGACCCGGGTCTTCACCGTGGCCAACCAGAAGGGTGGCGTCGGGAAGACGACGACGACCGTGAACCTGGCCGCGGCGCTCGCGAAGGCCGGCTTGAGGGTTCTCGTTATTGATAATGATCCTCAAGGAAACGCCTCCACTGCGCTTGGGATCGAACACCACAGCGGTGTCCCCTCGACGTACGACATCCTGATCAACGACGTCCCGATCTCAGAGGTGATTCAGGAGAGCGAGGCGATCCCGGGCCTGTACTGCGTTCCGGCCACGATCGATCTCTCCGGCGCGGAGATCGAACTGGTCTCGGTGGTGGCGAGGGAGAACCGCCTCCGCAACGCGTTGGCCGCTTACCTCAAGGAACGGTCACGGAAAGGTCAACCACGGATCGACTACGTCTTTGTGGATTGCCCGCCCAGCCTCGGATTGCTCACCGTGAACGCGTTCGTCACGGCGCGTGAGGTGCTGATCCCGATCCAGTGCGAGTACTACGCACTGGAGGGCCTCAGCCAGCTGCTGAACAACATCAACCTCATTCGGGCCCACCTGAATCCGGCACTTCACGTATCCACCATCCTGCTGACGATGTTCGACGGTCGGACGAACCTGGCCCACCAGGTGGCCGAGGAGGTCCGCGAGCACTTCCCGGACCAGACCCTCCATACCTCCATCCCGCGGTCGGTCCGTATCTCGGAGGCACCGAGCTACGGGCAGACCGTGCTGACCTATGACGCGGGCTCCTCCGGTGCCCTCGCCTACCTCGAGGCCGCTCGGGAGATCGCGAAGCGCGGGGCGCTGCCCCCGGAGCCGACCCTGGGCAAGTCGGGCAGCGAGGGTGCCACCGAGGAACCGTCCGTAGACCAGGGAGACGGCGAAGCGTCCACCGAGGCGCCCGAGGTAGAAGGAGCGAACCGATGAGTGAGCGTCGACGAGGACTTGGCCGAGGGCTCGGGGCCCTGATCCCGACCGCACCCCCATCGGGTAGTGGCGGACCGGGCCGTCCGGTCGATGTGTTCTTCCCGGACTCCCGTGGAGCGGCAACGGCGGTCGCGACGCCACCGGACCCCGTTTCGGAGTCAGCGACGAGTCCGCAGTCCCCGGTGGTGCCGAGCCCGAGCGACCCGCCCGTCGCGTCGGTATCCGACTTGGTCGGCTCCGAGACCGTCGCGCCCGAATCGAACGCCGAGTCCGCGCTCGGCACGAACGACGGCACGGTGGGTTCGTCCGAGTCGGCCCCCGGCCCGGTCGGCCAGACCTCCGAGGTCGCGGACCCGGCGACCGAGGCAGTCGTGCCTCAAGCTTCCTTCGACGATGGTGAGCTGCAGCCGGTCCCCGGCGCGAGGTTCGCCGAACTCCCGCTGGATGCGATCAGGCCTAATGCGAGTCAGCCCCGTCAGGTGTTCGACGAGGACGAGCTCGAGGAGCTCTCGGGCTCCATCCGTGAGGTCGGCGTCCTGCAGCCGGTCGTCGTGCGCCCCTCGGGCTACGACGTCGAGGGGCGTCCCACCTACGAGCTGATCATGGGTGAGCGCCGCTGGCGTGCATCCCGGCTTGCCGGCAATGACACTGTTCCCGCGATCATCCGGGACACGGCCCAGGATGACATGCTCCGGGACGCGCTCCTGGAGAACCTGCACCGCGCGCAACTGAACCCGCTCGAGGAAGCAGCCGCCTATCAGCAGCTCCTGGACGACTTCGGGTGCACTCACGACCAGCTGGCAACCAAGATTGCCCGGTCACGGCCACAGATCTCCAACACTCTCCGACTGCTGAAGCTGCCGCCGCTGGTACAGCGACGGGTTGCGGCCGGGGTCCTGTCCGCAGGCCATGCTCGCGCCCTTCTCGGGCTGCCCGACGGTGGCGCCATGGAGCGCCTCGCGCAACGGATCGTCGCCGAAGGGCTGAGTGTCCGAGCGACCGAGGAGATAGTCACCCTCGGCGACGATCCGACCCAGCCGGAGATGCGCCGTCGCCCGCGGGCGGGCGACCACAGCGAGGCCCTCGACAACCTCGCCAGCCGGCTCTCGGACCGCCTCGACACGAAGGTCAAGGTGCATCTTGGTCAACGTAAAGGCCGCATCAACATCGAGTTCGCGAGTGTGCAAGATCTCAATCGCATCCTGAACGCGCTCACCCCCGACGACCCGGGCGTGCTCCAGCCGAGTGCAGAGTGACACTGCGGGGCTGACCCGAGCCGCTGTCAGTCCCGCTGGGTGACCCGGGCCGCGGCCACGATGCTCCGATACAGGTCACCCAGTGGCCGGGCGCCGGCCTGGGCCGCCTGCGGGAGCAACGAGGTCTCGGTCATGCCCGGGGCGACGTTCACCTCGAGGAACCACGGCACGCCGTTCGCGTCCACGATCATGTCCGTCCGGGAGAGGTGGCTCAGGCCCAGCGTGCGATGCGCCAGCACGGCAAGGTCGGCCGCTGCGCGCTCGGCCTCCGGGGTCAGTCGCGCGGGCGCGAAGTACTCGGTCCGGCCGGGGTTGTACCGGGCGTCGTAGTCGTAGGCACCCTCGGTGGAGATCTCCACTGCGGGCAGTGCGACGGGACCATCACCCACATCGACCACGGACACCGCCAGCTCGGTACCGACGATCACGCGCTCGAGCAGGGCGTTCTCCCCGTAGGAGAAGCAGGTGACCATCGCCCGCGGCAGTTCCTTGGCATCGGTCACCACGGACACCCCCAGCGCGGAGCCCCCCTTGGCCGGCTTGACCACCAGCGGTAGCGCGAGCTGATCGAGCACGATGTCGAGAACCGCCTGTGCGCCGACCTCCCGGAACAGCGACTGTGGCAGGCTCGCGAACTCCGGGGTGCGCGCGCCGGCCCGTGCCATCAGCGTCTTCGAGACCGGCTTGCTCCAGGCGATCCGGGAGCCGGCCGAGTCGGTACCCACGTAGGGCACGCCGACCAGCTCGAGCAGGTCCCGGATCGAGCCGTCCTCGCCCGTGGCACCGTGCAGGATCGGCCACACGACGTCCGGCCGCGCCGACTCCAGGTAGCCGAGCAACCCCGCATCGACGTCGCGGACGCTGACGGACATCCCGAGCGCCCGAAGCGCCTCCGCCACCCGTCGCCCGGACCGTAGCGAGACATCCCGCTCGTGGGACAAGCCCCCTGCGAGGATCAGCAGCTCGAGGGGTGCTCCGGCAGCGTCGGGTGCGGCGGCGTCCATGGTGATGCGTCCTCAGGCCTGGTTCGGGGAGGGGGCTTGGGTCCCGCGGACCACCTGGGTGGCGGCCCCGGTTCCGAACATCCGCACCAGGTCGTACTCGTCGTTGACGACGGTCGCGAGGCGGCGGACGCCTTCCTGGATGCGTTCGGGTGTGGGATAGCAGAACGAGAGCCGCATGTGGTCCTGGCCCTGACCATCCGCATAGAAGGCTGTGCCCGGCACGTACGCGACGAGGCCGGTGACGGCGCGCGGGAGCATCGCCTGCGCATCGAGGCCGGCGGGCAACGTGACCCAGGTGTAGAACCCGCCGGCGGGCACGGTCCAGGTGGCGGTCGGCATGTGCTCGGCCAGGGCGGCGAGCATGGCGTCGCGACGATCCCGGTAGACCTCACGGAAGGACTTGACCTGCCCTCGCCAGTCGCAGGTGCTCAGGTAGGTGGAGACCGAGAGCTGGCTCATCATCGACGGGCACAGGATCGCCGACTCACTGGCCAGGACGAGGCGCTCGCGGACGGCGTGCGGGGCCACCGCCCAGCCCACCCGGTACCCGGGTGCGAACGTCTTCGAGAACGAGCCGAGGTAGACGACCGCCTCCGGGTCGTATGAGTGCAGCGCAGGCAACGGGTCGCCGTCGAAGCCGAGTAGCCCGTACGGGTTGTCCTCGAGCACCAGGACGCCGTGCCGCTTGGCGATCTCGACGATCCGCGGGCGTCGCTCGAGGGAGAGCGTCACACCCGCGGGGTTGTGGAAGTTCGGGACCGTGTACAGCAGCTTGACCCGGCGCCCCTGGGCGCCGAGCCGGGCGAGGGTCTCCTCCAGGGCCTCGGGGATGAGCCCGGCGTCGTCCATGTCCACATGCACGACATCCGCCTGGTAGGCACGGAACACGCCGAGAGCGCCCACGTAGCTGGGCGCCTCCGCGACGACGACGTCGCCCGGGTCGACGAAGATTCGCGTGACCAGATCCAACGCCTGCTGCGAGCCGGTGGTCACCACGACGTCGTCGGAGTGCGCCTGGATGCCCTCCAGGGACATCACCTCGAGGATCTGCTCACGCAGCGCCTCCTCGCCCTGTCCCGAGCCGTACTGCAGCGCGACGGCGCCCCGTTCGGTGAGCAGGCGCTGGGTCAGGTCGGCGATGTTGTCCAGCGGGAGCCCGGCCAGGAACGGCATACCGCCGGCAAGGGAGACGACCTCGGGTCGGTTCGCGACGGCGAACAGGGCCCGGATCTCGGAGGCCTTCATGCCGTGGGTCCGGTCGGCGTAGTTGCCCAACCACGGGTCCAGGCGCGTGCCGCGGGCGGGTGTGTTGCCGCGGGCGTCGGTCGGTGCCGCGGCTGCGGGCCGGGCCGCGGGAGCGAAGGCAGCAGCGGCGGCGGCGGCGACGGTGGGCGTCGGCTCGACGGGTGCCTGCTGGCTGCGTTCGTTCATTGCGGTTGCCTTCCGGAAAATGGGTCGCCGGTCCGGGAACGACCGACCCCCCGAGTGTTTCACGTCTCGGGGGGTCGGAGAGCTAACGGCTCGGCGGGCGCCACGGCCCGGCAGGTCAGGCGATGTACTCGGAGATCTCGTCGAGGAACTTCTTCTTCGGGCGCGAGCCCACCAGGGACTTGGACAGCTCACCGCCGGTGTAGACGTTGATCGTGGGGATCGAGACCACGTTGTAGTCCCGGGCTACATCGGGGTTGGCGTCCACGTCCACCTTGACGACCTTGATCTTGCCGGCGTACTCGTCGGCGATCTCCTCGAGGATCGGGGCGAACTGGAGGCAGGGCGGGCACCAACTGGCCCAGAAGTCGACGATCACCGGCTGGTCGGCCTGCAGGACATCCTGACCGAAAGAGTCGTCGGTGGCGTGGGTG
Source organism: Occultella aeris (assembly GCF_902703175.1). Lineage (GTDB taxonomy): Bacteria > Actinomycetota > Actinomycetes > Actinomycetales > Beutenbergiaceae > Occultella > Occultella aeris. The sequence continues at coordinate 32,445 of NZ_CACRYJ010000003.1, forward strand.
ACGTTGTTGCTCATGCGTGTCCTCGGATCTCGAGTGTGGGAATGGGAGTGGTCATTCGGCCAGGGCCGCGGCTAACGCGCCGACGGGGTCCCCGGAGTTCGTCGCGTCCAGCGCGGCCAGGTAGCGTTCGGCGTCGAGTGCCGCGGCGCAGCCGGTCCCGGCGGCCGTGATGGCCTGGCGGTAGTGGTGGTCGACGACGTCGCCCGCCGCGAAAACGCCCGGCAGGTTCGTGCGGGTGCTCGGGTGCTCGACGTCGACGTAGCCCTCGCTGTTGAGGTCGATCTGCCCGGCGAGCAGCTCCGTGCGCGGTAGGTGCCCGATCGCCACGAAGATGCCGCTCGCGCCGACCTCGCGCATCGCACCCGTCACGGTGTCGCGCAGCGTGGCCCCGCTGACCTTGGCGTCGCCGTGGATGGCTACGATCTCGCTGTTCCAGGCGAAGGTGATCTTCGGATCGTTCAGCGCCCGCTCGGCCATGATCTTCGAGGCGCGGAGCTCGTCGCGGCGGTGCACCACCGTGACCGTCCTGCCGAACCGGGTCAGGAACAGCGCCTCCTCCATCGCGGAGTCGCCACCGCCGACCACCAGGATGTCCTGGTCCTTGAAGAAGAAGCCGTCGCACGTGGCACACCAGGAGACGCCGCGACCGGAGAACTGCTTCTCCTCGGGCAGGCCCATCTCCTTGTACGCCGAGCCGGTGGCCAGGATTACCGCGCGGGCCAGGACGTCCTCGCCCTCCTCGGTCGTGACGGTCTTGATGTCACCGGCGAGCCGCACCGAGGTCACGTCCTCGTAGCGCACGTCCGCACCGAAGCGTTCGGCCTGCTCCTGCATCTTCTCCATGAGCTCCGGCCCGAGCACGCCCGAGGGGAAGCCGGGGAAGTTCTCGACGTCCGTGGTGTTCATCAGGGCACCGCCCGCGGTCACCGAGCCGGCGAACACGATCGGGGCGAGGCCGGCGCGGGCCGCATAGACGGCAGCCGTGTAGCCGGACGGCCCGGAGCCGATGATGACGACGTCGTGGACGGTGGGCGTGGCTTCGGTCATGCTCGGTCCTTCGGTGGGTGGTGGGTGGTGCTGTTGAGGTGAACCACGGCCGCCCCGGCATTGTTCCTTGGAGCGGCTCAGCCGACCGTGATCTCCGCGAGTTCGATCCGGTTCCGGCCGTCGGACTCCGCGACCGGCAGTTCAGGGAACCACAGGACGATCGAGCTGAGCTCGGTGGGTGTGGACAGGGTGTACGTCGTGTTCGGTCCCATCGGGCCCTCCGCGAGGACCTCGCCGCCATTGGGTGCGCTCGGGTCCGTGTTGCGGATCTGCACGATGCCGCCGCTGCCGTGCACGTCGAGGGTGACGGTCGTGATCAGCGTGGGAGCTTCGAGCTCGACGGCGAACCCGAGGCCGTCCTTGATCCCGTAGTTCGGGTTGTTGTACCGGAGCGAGTTCCAGGTGGTCTCGGGGTTGCCGTCGATCGCCCGGCCGGCCGTGTCCTCGTTGTCGCCGACACCGGAGGCCGGGTCGAGCGAGCGGGCCGAGACGAACGTGGCGACGACGGGCGGTGGTGGTGTGGTCGGTTCCTGGGTCGGCTCCGTCGTGGCCGCGGGGTCGGTGCCCTCGCTCGGCACTGTCGCCGTCGGGTCGGTCGTAGGTGCGTAGGACGTGCGTGCCTCGTTGAGCGAGTTGAAGGCGAGGAACCCCGCGAGGATGACGAGGGCGATCATCAGCAAGATGACGATCGGGGTCGGGTTGAACCGTGGGCGGGGCTCGCTCGGCTCGGCGTCTGCGTCGGTCTCGGGACGTCGGAACCGTTCTCCGACCGCTCGCGCGTTCTCCTTCAGGGCACCGATGGCGCGTTGCGAACCGGCGACGGCGGCCACGGCCCCGGCGCCGACGGCGGAGCGGGAGCGGTCTGCGTCCGGGGCACCGTCGAGGGCATCGTCCGCCCCTTCGTGTGGCAGGTCCCAGCCCGCCAACGGCGCACCGGGGGTCGGGAGCGGACCGGCGCCGATCGCGGGAGCGAGTGGCGCGCCGTCGATCCCGGCCTGTGCCCCGTCGACGTCGGCACCGCCCCCGGGTTCGGCGGGCAGGTCCCAGCCCGCCTGCACGGCAGCCGGTGCGGGACGTGGTCCGGCCCCGATGGCGGGAGCGCCGTCGATGGCAGCCGGCCCGCCGTCGAACGGCGTCGTGGCGCCCGCGATCCCGGACGCGCCGGCGGCGTCTGCCCCGGTCTCGGCGGAGCGGGCGCCCGCGCCGGCTCCGGCGCCGGCGAGCGCTCCGGTGACCGTGCCGACGAGGGCACGGCCCTTGGCGCCGAGACGCTGCCACAGCGACGACTCCTGCGAGACCGGGTCTGCCGCGCCCGTGCCCGCGTGCTCATGACGGGCGTGGTAGCTGTCGATGATCTGGGTACGGTCGGGGGTCTGCTCGTCCACTCGCACCAGATCGTCGAAGGGGCGCTGCCGGCCTGGCTCGGGCGGCGGCTTCAAGGTCCACGTACTCGGGTCCACGGGTCCACGCACCGGGAACAGCTGGGTGGTCGCGTCCGGCGGGCCGACTGTTCCAGGGTCCGCGTCGGGCACCGGGAAACCGGCGTCGGTCTGACCGGCGTCGGCCCCGGTAGTTGCGTAGCGTGCGGTGCTCCCGGGTCCGACCGGCGCTTCCGCGCCAGCTGCAGCGGTGGCGCCGACGGCAGCCGCACCCGCGGCGCCGGCCACGGCGGCCCCGCCAGCCGCGCCGGCCGACGATGACCGATCCGGTACCGCGCCCTGCGGCGCGACTCCACGACCCACGGCCGACGGCGGCACGGAAGGTCCGCCGTCGTCCGCGGTTCGAGCCGCCGCGAGCACGCTCGGGTCGAGGTCGTCCCACGGCGCGAGGTCACGGACCAGCTCGCCCGGGGTGTACGGGCCGTCCTCGTGCGGACCGAACGTGACGGAGCACAGCGTGTCGAGGTCGTGCGGGATGCCCTCGACCACGTCTCCGGGCGGCACCGGCGCGCCGCCGTGACGCGGCGCGAGGGGCAGCCCGCCGGCACGAGCGGGTTCGCCCGGCCAGGTGCCGGTCAGCGCCGTGTACAGCAGTGCGACGAGGTCGACGCTGTCCGTGCGTGCCGCCGTGCGCGCGTCGCCGCCGTCGATGCCGAGCTGGGCCGCGTCCACGGCGAGACCGGTGAGCACCACGCCGCGCTCGCCGACCAACAGCGACCCCGGTCGAAGGTGCAGGTGGTGGACGCCGCGCTTGCGGGCCGCCTCCACCGCACCGGCGGCCTCCCCTGCGATGGCGCGAGCCGCGGCCGCGGGCAGCGGACCGGAGCGGACGAGGTCTGCGAGGGACGGGGTGTCCGACAACTCGGTGACGAGGTAGCCCAAACCGTCGGAGGTACCCACGCGCAGGATCCTGGCTAGGCGTTCGTCCCCGACCAGCGCGGCGCGGCGGGCGGCGTCGAGCGCCTCCTCGCGATGCGGCCCGCCAAGGGTGACGATCCGGACGTCGCGCTGCAGGATCTCGTCCCGTGCGGTCCAGTAGCTGCTCTGCGCCAGGGGGGCCGTGAGCCGCGCGAGCAGGACGTACCGGTCCGCGATGGTTGATCCGACCACCAGGTCCGTGGCGGTGCCTCGATTCACGGGGGCGCCTCCGATACGCTGTGGAACTCCGCTGATCTTTCCCCACATGGTACGCAACGGCGCAGGTATCGGGACGCGCGTCGCCAGCGCGGCGAGTGGCCGGGTCGCGGGGGCCGCCATCGAGGACACCCGGCGCATCAGTGCATCGAGTTCTCCCACCCGCAACCGGCGCAGCAGGATCAGGTAGATCGCCAGCATCAGCGCGCCGAGCACGAGCACCCGCAGCAGCGCCCCGGCGAACCCCGTCTCGACGCCCCACAGGTGCAGCAGACCCCACCCGATCAGGGCGGCGGGCACGGCGGCCATGAACACCCGCAGGTGGGTGAGGAAGACCCGGCTGCCGTCGAGGCTCGGCAGCCGCCGGCGCAGTGCCAGGTAGGCGACCAGGGCGCCGACGGTGTTCGCGACGGTCGTGGCCGCACCGGCACCGGCGACCCACCACTGCACGTCCAGCAGGAAGTAGCTGAGCACGCTGCCGACGATGAGGATCACCGCCATCGGAACCTGGATCAGGAACAGCGACTTCGTGTCCTCGAACGCGAAGTAGACCCGCTGGGCCATCGTCCAGATCGCGATCGCCGGCAGGCCGGCGAGCATCGCGACGAGCACGCCGCCGACGCCCCGGTACGCCGGGAACGAGGCGGTGTCGAACTGGATCACCTGCGTGACCGGGATGGCCAGCACCATGAGCGCTGCCGCCGCGAAGACCGTGAACACGGCCAGGGTACGCAGCCCGAAGGACAGGCTGTCCCGGACCGCGCGGGTGTCGGCGGACGCGGCCTGCTCCGACAGTCGCGTGAACATCGCCGTCACCAGGGACACGGTGATCAGCGACTGGGGCAGCATGAAGATCAGGAACGCGTTGTCGTAGGCCGCGTTGCCGGCCACGCCGAGGTCGTTGTCGCTGGCGACACCGGCCGACGCCGCCAGGTTGGACACCGCCAAGTACCCGACCTGGCCTGCGGCGAGTGCGGCGAACGCCCACGTCGCCACCCGGCCGGCGGTGGCCAGGCCCGTGTTGCGCAGACCCCAGACCGGCCGGAACCGGAAGCCGCTGCGAGCCAGCGGGATGATCAGGACGAGTGCCTGTACGGCAACGCCGAGCGTCGCGCTCCCCGCGAGGAGCGCGATCCGGCCGGCGTCCCAGGCCTCGACCGGGGGCGGGTTGGCCTCGTCGAAGCCGCCGAAGACGATCAGGTAGGTCACGAGCCCGGCGATCGCGATGACGTTGTTCGCGGCCGGGGCCCACATGTACGGGCCGAACACCGAGCGGGCGTTCAGGACCTGTCCGAGCAGTGCGTACATCCCGTAGAAGAAGAGCTGGGGGATGCACCAGAACGCGAACGAGACCGACAGCGCTCCCCAGGGCCCGTTCTGGAACTGCGCCGCGTACAGGGTGACCAGCAGGCTGGAGGCGAGGGTCAGGACCACCGTCACAAGGAGCAGGAACGCCCCGGCGAGGGTGAGTAGCCGGTTCACGTACTCCTGGCCGCCGTCCTTGCGGCGCATCGCCCGAACGATCTGTGGCACCAGGACGGCGTTCAGGATCCCGCCGGCGAGCAGCATGTAGATGATGTTCGGAAGCTTGTTCGCCACCGAGAACGCGTCCGCGGCGCCGCCGGCCGAGAAGATCGCCGCCACCAGCAGGGCGTTGCGGACCAGGCCGAGGATCCGGGATACGAGCGTCCCGGAGAACATCAGCGCTGCCGAACCGGCCAGTCCTCCGCGCGGTTCGCTCATCGGGGGTCCTCGGTGTCTGTGGGTGGTTGGGTCTCGGTCTCGGCGAGTGCGGCCGCGGCCTCGGGTGGGTACCGCCGCCCGCCCCGGCGGATGGTGCGGGACAGACCGAACACGAACGCCACGCCGAGCACCACGACGGCTGCCGTCAGCCCGGTGCTCTCCCAGTCGGCGCGGACCCGGACGTCGAACGACGATGGTTCGGCCACGGGCGTGCCACCCGCCTCGGGCAGCACCAGGACCACCACGGTGACGTCCCCGTTCGCGACCGCCGTCACCGGGATCCGCACCGTGGTGGTGCCGTTCGCCGGGATGGTCGCCGGTACCACGTCGTCGGCCTGCAGGCGCGGATCGTTCGGGTCGAGCTGGATCACGACCTCCGCGTCCGCGTCGAGCGCGTTGTCGATCGTGATCGGCACCTCGCTCGCGTCCGAGATGAGCAGGACGCTGCTACCGGCCTGGACGGTGATCATCGAGCGCAGCTCGGCGACGGCGTCCGTGGCACCGTCGGCGAGCGCGGTGCGCACCCGCGGCACCTCGATGAGCGCGGCCGAAGGCGTGCTCAGCAGGGCGACGGCCGGCCCGTTCGTGAGGGCGCCCGGATCGGCGAGCACCTGGTTGAAGGCATCGAGTTCCGTCCACGTCTCGCCCAGCCGGGCGAGTTCCGCGGTGGTCAGACGGTCACCGTCGGGTGGGGCCGGCTCGTATGACCGGCCCTCCGTGCCGACGGAGCGGCCGAGCAGGCTGCGCAGGCTGGTGACTTCGAGCCAGGGCGCCTCCGCGAGCGAGTCGAGGATGGTGCTCAGGCGTTCGATCTCGGACGGGTCGGTGCCGAGATCGCGCGGCAGTGCGGCCATGAGCCCGCGCGGATCGTTCGGACGCTCCCGCGTGATCACGGCGGTCTGCGCGAGGAAGGACTGCTGCGCCTCCGCCGTGGTCAGGGCCGGGTCGGTGAGGGTGTCGGAGAGCGGTCCGTCCCAGAGCACCGCCTCGGCGTCCCCGCCCGCTGTGGTGAGCTCGGTCCGGCCCGACGGCGTGTAGGTCAGATCCCCGGTGGTCGGCACCTCGTCGGCGGGGAGCACGACCGTGTCCGACCCGGACCGGGCGATCGCGTCGAGCGTCGACTCATCGGTGGCCGCCGGCCAGATCACGTCGTCGAGGACGGTCACCTCTCGTTCGGCCAGCAGCGCGGCGGTCCGGTCGGCGGCCGCGTCGATGAGCGTGCGCTCGTCCGCGCGGGCCATGGTGATGGCGTCCGCGTCCCCGTAGGACAGGGCGACGACGTCCCGCTGGGCGCTGGCGCCGGAGAGCAGCTGCACGAATGCGGGCAGTTGCGCGGCGGTCAGGATCGGGTCGTCACGTTCCTCGTCGTCACCCTCGGTGGCGCCGTCGTCGGGCGCAGTACCCGACGGCGGGGGTTCGGTCGTCGGATCCGCCGTGCCTGGGGTGTCGGTCGTCGCCCCGTCGTCCGGGGTGCCCGTGGTCTCCTCGTCCGTCGGCTCGGTCTGACCGGCGCCCTGGGTCGGCTCCTGCCCGTCGGAACCCTCGCCGGACGGTGCCGGGCCGGTCGGCAGTTCGAGGAGGACGGGGTCGAGGCCCCACGCAACCGGCAGGTCCCGGGTCGCCTCGACCAGGGCGGTGATCCGATCCGCGGCCACCTGTCCGACGAGAACCCCCTCCTCGGCGGCGGTACTCCACTCCTGCGCCGTGGGGGTCAGTGGTAGCAGCAAGGTCAGTTCGGTGGGTCCGGCGGACTCGATCGCCTCCGGGTACCAGAGCAGGACGGACCTGGCTCGCCCGGTGACGCCGCCGTCGGACACGACGATCTCGAAGCCGCGGGGACCCCAGGCCGGGGTGCCGCCGAACGGTGAGCGGTCGGCCGGGATCGAGACCGTGAAGGGTGCGGTGGCGCCGGGCTGGACGTCCTGGCCGAGGTTCGCCAGGGTCAGGGTCTCGACCCGGCCGGACGTGGCGTCATCGTTCAGCCACCGGGCCAGGCCGTTGCGGGAGTCCGGGACCTGCGTCTGCATCCGCAGCCGCACGAACGGATCCGTGAGAACCTCGTCCGTCTCGTTCGTGATCGTGCCGGTGACCACGAGATCCAGACCGGGTCGGAGCACGGCCGGGGTCGTGCCGGTGATGTCGACGGTGACGTCCCCGGGCGCGGCATGGGCGGCCGGCACGGTCACGGCGGGAGCGAGTGGGCCGACCGCGGCGAGGATCCCGAGCAGGCACGCCACGAGCGCGGCCCGCACGTGGAAGGTGCGGGGTTCTCGGCGCGTCATCCCAGGCTCACGCGGTGGATCGTCATGAGCGCCCGGTGAGCATGTCCCGGGCGGTTGCCACGACCCGGCGCTCGTTCGGGTAGGCCAGCCGGGCCGCGACATCGGTCAGCGCCACCCAGGCCACCGCCTCGGCCTCATGGTCGGGGTCGTTCTCCGTGGTGAGGTCGCCGCCGAGCGCCTCGAGCAGATAGTGGTGGACCACCTTGTGCACGCGCCGGTCCGAGCCCGCGAACCAGTAGTCGATCGTGGCGAGGTGACGGAGCACCTGTCCCTCGATCCCGGTCTCCTCCGCGATCTCGCGGACCGCGGCCTCCTCCGCGGTCTCGGCGCCCTCCAAGTGCCCCTTCGGCAGGCACCATTCCAGCCTGCCCGCGCGGTTGCGGCGCGCGATCACCGCGGTGTACGCCTCGCCACCGACGACCCGCACCACGAGGCCGCCGGCGGAGGTCTCGTCGACCACCGGAAGCGAGTGCGCGTGGGTGCGCCGCAGACGCGTGACCGGGGGCCGTGGCGCCCGCGGTCGAGGGGTCGGAGCTGCGGCGGACATAACGACACTGTAATCAAGGCCACGCGAAGGTGGGGTACCCGGCACGCGTCTTCGGGCCGCGTGGGCACCGATCTGCGGCGGATCGGTCGGCACCGGCTGGCAGCGCCGGGCCCGCACGTGGCACGCTTGACGGTTGTGCCCCCCACGTCACCCATACCGCCCCGAGAGTCTCCCGCGGAACTGCTGCGCGTCGCCCTCGGTGTGCTCGCCGCGTACGCACCCGACGCGATCGAGCTCGGGACGGCGTTCGCGGACGCCGGCCACGAGCTCGCACTGGTCGGCGGCCCGGTGCGGGACGCCTTCCTCGGCCGGGCCGGTGTCGACCTGGACTTCGCGACCTCCGCGCGCCCGGACGACACGGAGCGGATCCTGGCCGCGTGGGGGGACGCCCACTGGGACATGGGCCGGGAGTTCGGCACCATCGGAGCCCGGCGCGGGGACGTCATCGTCGAGGTCACCACGTACCGCACCGAGGCCTACGACCCGACGTCCCGCAAGCCGCAGGTGGCGTACGGCGACTCGCTCGACGGCGATCTCTCCCGCCGGGACTTCACCGTCAACTCGATGGCGGTCCGGCTTCCGGACCTGACGTTCGTGGACCCGTTCGACGGACTCACCGACCTCGCGAACGGGCTGCTGCGCACCCCGGTCACCGCCGAACAGTCGTTCGACGACGACCCGCTGCGGATGATGCGCGCGGCCCGGTTCACCGCCCAACTCGGGTTCGACGTCGACGAGTCTGTGCTGAAGGCGATGACGGCGATGGCGGAGCGGATCACGATCGTCTCGGCCGAGCGGGTCCAGGCCGAGCTCGTCCGGCTGCTCATGTCGGCTGCTCCTCGGCGTGGCCTCGAACTCATGGTCTACACCGGCCTGGCCGAGTACGTGCTGCCCGAGCTGCCCGGCATGCAGCTGACCATCGACGAGCACCACCGGCACAAGGACGTCTACGAGCACTCGCTGACCGTGCTCGACCAGGCCATCGACCTCGAGACCGGTCCGGACGGCCCCGTACCTGGTCCGGACCTGGTCCTGCGCCTCGCGGCGCTGCTCCACGACGTCGGCAAGCCGGCGACCCGGCGGCTCGAGCCGGGCGGCGGCGTGAGTTTCCACCATCACGAGGTCGTCGGCGCGAAGCTGGCCACGAAGCGGCTGCGGGAGCTGCGCTTCGACAAGGCGACCATCAAGGCCGTCTCCCACCTGGTGGCGCTGCACCTGCGGTTCCACGGATACGGGGAGGCGGCCTGGACGGACTCGGCGGTGCGCCGGTACATCACCGATGCCGGCGATCAGCTCGAGCGCCTGCACCGGCTGACCCGGGCCGACTGCACCACCCGGAACCAGCGCAAGGCGGCCAGGCTCTCACACGCCTACGACGACCTCGAGCGCCGGATCGCGGCACTATCCGCCGAGGAGGAGCTCAAGGCGATCCGCCCGGACCTCGACGGCACGCAGATCATGGAGATCCTCCAGATCCCCGCCGGCCGGGACGTCGGCGCCGCGTACAAGCACCTGCTCGCGCTCCGGATGGAGCACGGCCCGCTCGGCCCCGAGCGGGCCGAGGCCGAACTGCGCTCCTGGTGGGCGGCCCGCGGGGCCGGCTGACCAGTCCACGAGGCGTGACGTCGCGCCCCCGGACCGCCAAGAGGAGACCGGAATGGCTGCACTTCCCCTCGCTGTGACCGACTTCATCGATCGGGCCACGACGCTCGACGGCACTCGCTTCCAGGTGATCGAAGACGCCCACCTCGACTCCGATGAGGTGGCCGAGCTCTATGGGACACGAGGTCCGTTGCTGTCCGCCTCCGAGTCCTCCGCGCTCGACACGTACGTTCGCAGCCGGCTCCGCCCACGCGGCGATGAGCTGAGGACGCAGGCCGGGGTCGCGACGATCAGCGGTGCCATCGCAACGACGATGCTGGCTGCGCGGCTGATCTGGCACCGCGACCGCGTGGCGCCCGAGGTGTTCGAGATCGCGCTCGCTCCCTTCCGGGACGCCGGCGTGGACGTGTCCTGAGAGCGTCGGGTCGCCTCAATCCCAGCGGATGGACTCCTTGCCGTCCTCTCCTACGACGTACTCCGCGCGCGCAGGTGCGGCGGCGCTGGGCTCGAGCACCTGGTAGACGCCGCCGGCCGAAGTGGTCCGGGTCTCGAGGATGGTGAACGCCGTTGGGTCGTCCCCCGGCTCGAACAGGCGCTTGCCACTGCCCACGACGACCGGGAACGTGATCAGCCGGTAGGTGTCGACGAGCCCGGCGACGTGCAGGGTCCGGGCGAGCCGATGACTGCCGTGCACCTGGAGCTCACCCTGACCCGGCCCGGCCTTGAGCGCGCGGACCGCTTCGACGACGTCGGCGTCGCTGTCGGCCCGGACCACGTCGCTGTTCGCCCACCGGGCCGTCGTGCCATGCGAGGTGATCACGTGCTTGCGCAGCGTGTTCAGCGCGACGGCGACGGCGTTGTCCGGGTCGGTGATCCTCGACCAGTACTCCTGCATCATGTCGTAGGTGGTCCGGCCGAGCAGGAAGGCGCCGGTCGCGGCGAACCACGTGTCCACGATCGCACCGAAGTCCTCGTCGCCGAACGGCACCATCCAGCCGCCTTGGGTGAAGCCGCCGGTGGCGTCCTCGTCCGGGCCACCGGGCCCTGCATCACGCCGTCCAGAGTGAGGAACTCGTGCACGGTCAGCCGCATGGTCATCCTGCCTGCTCTCGATCGGGTCGGTTGTCGAGGTAGACCGATCGAGCGCGGCGAACTCATCGTCGGCCGCGCCCCGCGGATGCGCCGGCAGAGGTGCGGCGTCAGACCGAGGTGCGCTCGCCGTCGAGCACCGGCACCGGACGATCGTGCACCCGGCGGACCCCACGCCGGTAGGCCACGGCGATCGCCACGTAGGCGACCGCGAGGGCCGCGAACACCGGCCTCGACCAGCCGGTGTCCGGCAGCGCAGCCGCGGCCAGTGCCGCGGCCCCGGCGAACGCGGCGTTGTAGAGCATGTCGTAGAGGGAGAACGCGCGGCCGCGGAACGAGTCGTGGGTGTCCCGCTGCACGATCGTGTCGACGGCGATCTTCGCGCCCTGGACGGCCAGGCCCATCAGTACCGCAGCGGCTGCGATCACGGCGAACTCGGGTGCCGCCGCCATCAGGATCTGGCTGACGGCGCCCAGGCCGAGGCATACGACGATCCAGGTCGAGGGTGACATCCGCTCGTGTGCGATCGGGGTGGCCACGATGGCCAGCCCGTTCCCGGCGAACGAGACCGAGGCGAGCACCCCGAACATCGCCAGGCCGGCGTCGGCGTCGGTGGGATCGGAGAGCAGGTTCCGGGAGATCAGGATGAGCGCTATGAAGTTCAGGCCGTACAGGAACCGGTGCAGCGCCATCACCGCCAGCGCCATGCCAGGGGTGCGGCGGCGGACCAGGTAGGTGGCGCCGTCAACCAGGTCGCGGACCGTGGCGCGGACATCTGCAGAGAGCGCCGCGAACCCGCCACGAGTGCGTGCCGCCCTTGTGGGACCGAGCAGATCCGGGCCCATCCGCAGCGCGAGCAGAGCGGCACAGCCGAACAGGACCGCAGCGGTGGCGAGCACGAGGCCGTCCTTGCCCGGGCCGGACGGGACGAGCCAGCCGATCCCGAAGCCGATCCCGGCGCCCACCACGGCCGAGACCGCGCCGAGGGTCGGCGTCAGGGTGTTCGCCATCAGGAGCTGTTCGCGCGGGACCACCCGTGGCAGCCCTGCCGAGAGCGCCGCGAGCAGGAACCGGTTCACGCCGAGCGTGAGCAGCGCAAGGACGTACACCGCCGGGCCGACGCCCTGCGTGGCCATAAGGATCGCGAGTGTCAGGCCGAGCGCCACCCGGATGGCGTTGCCGACGGCAAGCACCTGACGCCGTCGCCACCGGTCGAGCAGCGGCCCGGCGAACGGGCCGACGATCGTGAACGGGAGCAGCAGCACCGCGAAGGCAGCGGCAACGGCCCCCGCCGTCGCGAGGTTCTCCGGCGAGAAGAAGAAGAGTGTGGCCAGCCCTGCCTGGAACATGCCGTCGCCGCACTGCGAGACGAGGCGGACCGAGAACAGCTTGCGGAAGTCCCGGTGGACGAGGACGGTGCGGAGGTCCGCGATCACACTCACCAACGCAGGCTATCGCGGTCGAGGACGCTTCCCCGGGGAGCGCGTCGTGGCACGGGAGCGCGGTGCCGGTCCGATTCGCGGGACGACGTCGACGGCACGGTGTCCGATCCATGACGGCAGGTGAACGTTGACGGAACAAGCGGTCCGAAGGGCTTCGGAAGGTCGACCCCGCGCGAACGCCGGGGGTAGCGTCCTCACTGGAATTGCACGGCGCGCCTTCTGATTGCGGCGCCATCGAGAAACACCACCGTCACGATCGGAATGCATCTCCATGAGTTCGCACGCGCTCTCCAGTGCTGCACCGCCCGGGCGGCGGACGGCTCGGAGAAAGAAACTCTGGCGTAATATTGGCGTCTTCGCGCTGCTCGCGGGACCGAACCTTGCGCTGCTTCTGATATTTACATATCGCCCGATGTTCTTGAGCTTCTACTATTCGATGCTCAATTGGAACATCGGCTCCGATTTCGCGCAATTCATCGGGTTCGGGAACTACGTCGAATGGTTCAACGACCCGGAGTCCGCACGGATCGTCTTCACGACCCTGCTCTACACGGTCGCCACCGTGGCCGGCGGCATGGCGATCGGCCTGGCCCTGGCGCTCGCCCTGAACCGCAAGCTGTTCGGACGCGGGATCGTCCGCACTGTCACGTTCGCCCCGTAGGTCCTGTCCGGGATCGCCGTCGGGTTCCTCTGGATGTACATCTTCAACCCGAACATCGGACTGCTCCGCACGGTGCTCGGCTGGTTCGGGCTCTCCTCGCCGCCGTGGTTCACGCAGGAGCCGTGGCCGCTGATCATGATCATCATCGTCACGTTGTGGAAGCACATCGGGTACGTCGCGTTGATCTACCTGGCGGGCCTGCAGTCCGTGCCACAGGACCTGCGTGACGCCGCCGCACTCGACGGCGCAGGCACCTGGCGGGTGTTCCGGGCGATCGTGCTGCCGCTGCTCGGGCCGATCACCTTCTTCCTGCTGATCACGCTCACGCTCAGCGCGCTGCAGTCCTTCGACCTGATCCGCTCGATGACGAACGGTGGCCCGCTCGGCTCCACCAAGACGCTCATGTACCAGGTCTACGTCGAGGGCTTCCAGATCGGCCGCGGCGGGTACGGCTCCGCGGTCGCCACGATCCTCTTCGTGATCCTGCTCGTGGTCACGGCCATCCAGATGAAGTTCGTCGAGAGGCGGGTGCACTACCAGTGAGCACGAGCACCACCGACACCCCGGCGGCTCCGGTCGTTCCGGCCACAGCGGGCGATCAGCGCACCAGAGCGGAGACGCCGCAACCACCCAAGCCGCCCGAACGCCGTCGACGTCGGCGCAGCCCGGGCGCGATCGCCCTGGACGGCGGCCTCTACGTGACGCTCGTACTGGCCGCGCTAGTCATGGCGTTCCCCCTGATCTGGATGCTGCTGGCCAGCTTCAAGTCGAACCCGGAGATCTCCACCTGGCCGATCCAGTGGTTGCCGCAGGAATGGAACTTCGACAACTTCATCGCAGTCGCGAACTCGATCCCGATCGGCCGGATGATCTTCAACAGCGTGTTCATCACGGTGGCCAGCACCTTCCTCAAGGTGGTTCTCGGCCTGGCCTGTGCCTACGCCCTCGTCTTCGTGGACGTCCCGTTCAAGAAGCTCGCGTTCATGCTCGTGCTGTTCACACTGCTGATCCCGGGCCAGATCACGATCATCCCGAACTACGTCCTGGTGGCCGGCCTGGACTGGACGAACACCTACCTGGGCATCATCCTGCCCGGCCTGGCCAGCGCGTTCGGGACGTTCCTGTTCCGGCAGCAGTTCATGCAGCTGCCCAGGTCCCTGCTCGAGGCCGCGGAGCTGGACGGTGCCGGGCACCTGCGCCGGCTGTTCCGGGTGGTCGTACCGATCTCGGTCCCCACCATCGCCGCGGTCACCCTGGTGACCCTGGTCGGCGAGTGGAACGAGTACCTCTGGCCCTCCCTGGTGGCCAAGAGCCCTGACCTGATGACCCTGCCGGTGGGCCTGACCCACCTCCAGGACCTCGAGGGCATCCAGAACTGGGGCGTGCTGCTGGCCGCCACCACACTGCTGACGCTCCCGATGCTTGCCGTGTTCCTGGTCCTGCAGCGCCGGCTCGTGGCCGGCCTCACCGCCGGGGCCGTCACCGGCTGAGCCGGCCCACCCCTCAAGCCGTTCCCAACCCCCAAGCAGAACCCC
>NZ_CACRYJ010000004.1 GCF_902703175.1 Occultella aeris
CGGGGGCAGGGCTCTGGGGCTACGGTGCGTTGGGGCCGGCCAGCCGACCTTCGACGACCGTCGAACGCCTGTCCACAGGGTTGTTCACACCTGTGGAACTACATGCCTGTAGTTCTCCACAGCCGACTCCACAGGTGTGGAAATCACACGGGTGTAGTTCTCCACAGGTGTGCACAGACCTGGGGACGGACCGCGGAGTCCACAGGCCGCGAGAACGGCGAAGGGCCGCGTCATCCGGGTGGATGAAGCGGCCCCTCGGGGGAGCTGTGCGGAGTGCCGGCTCAGCGCCAGCGCATCGTCATGACGAAGCCGACCATCATGACCGCGAAGCCGATGCCGAGGTTCCAGGCTCCGATGCCAGGAACCGGGCCGGCCGACTCCATCAGGTAGGTGACGACGACGTACACGAGGCCGACGATCAGCAGGGTCACCATCGTGGGTGCCCACCAGCGCGGGTTCGGCTTGACCGCGCTCGACGCCGGCGGCGGGGTGTAGGCCGGCTTCTTGCGGGACCTGGACTCGGGCATGGTGACTCCTCAGGTGGTGAACTGCCCCCAATCCTAATGGGGAGGGCAACCTACACTGGGACACATGAGGACTCCCGCGCTGCCGTCGCGGCCGCCGCGCGTGCGTGGGCGGTCGATCGGCGTCGCGCTGGTAGGGGTCCTCGCCGGCCTGATGTTCGCCACCAGCGCCTCGGTGTTCGCCGAGGACACAGAGCGCCAGCCACAGAACCTCCCGGAACTGGTCGAGGCCGAGGAGGCCCGACTGCAGGAGACGAACGCCGAGGTGTCGCAGTTGCGGGCGGAGGTCGACGCGCTGCTGGGCGAGCAGTCGGCGGAGGTGCCGGAGGCAGCCGCGAGCGACGCCTTGGCGCTCGCGGCGGGGCGGTTGGCCGTCACCGGGCCGGGGGTGGAGGTCTCCCTCTGGGACTCACCGCTCGTCCAGGACGTCCCGGAGGGGTTCAGCCCCGATGACCTCGTGGTGCACCAGCAGGACCTGGAGGCCGTGATCAACGCGCTCTGGGCGGGCGGCGCCGAGGCGATGACGGTGCAGGGGCACCGGGTCACCGCCACCACTTTGATCCGGTGCGTGGGGAACGTCCTGCTGCTGGACGGCGACACCTACTCCCCGCCGTACCGGATCGCCGCGATCGGGGACGCTGACGCCCTCGAGGACGCCCTCGACGACTCCTCCGCGGTCCGGATCTACCGCCAGTACGTGGACGCCGTCGGGCTGGGGTTCTCCGTGACCACCGAGGATGAGATCGAGGCACCCGGGGACGACGGCAATCTGAGCACCAGGTATGCCAGGATCCCCGGTGGGGACCCGATCACGCTCGAGGGGCCCACCTCCGATCCGAACGGACCACAGTGACCAACGCAGCGCCGCCGTCGACCGCGGCGGTGGACAAGGTCGAGCAGCCGGCCGCGCGTCGCCGGCGCCCCTCGATCGGTTCCCGCATCCTCGGCGGTGTCGGGGAGCTCCTGATCACGGCCGGGGTCCTGCTCGGGCTGTTCGTCGTGTGGCAGCTGTGGTGGACCGACGTCGAGGGCGAGCAGCAGGCGGCCAGCGCCGTCGCCGAGCTCGAGGAGACGCTCCCGCCGGTGCCCCAGGTCGCAGGCACGCCGCGCACGGACTCTCCTCCGCTCGAAGCGGCCGCCGCCGAAGGTGAGGTGTTCGCGACGTTGTTCGTGCCGGACTGGGGTCTCGACTACGCCCAGCCGGTTGCCGAGGGTGTCGATCGCCCCACCGTGCTGGACGCCGGCCGGGTGGGTCACTACTCGGAGACCGCGCAGGCCGGTCAGATCGGCAACTTCTCCGTTGCCGGGCACCGACAGACCTACGGCAAGCCGTTCTATTCGATCGACACCCTTGAGGCCGGCGATCAGATCATCGTGCGGACCGCGCAGGCCTGGTACGTCTACGCCGTCACGACCAGCGACATCGTCCGGCCCGAGCAGGTCGAGGTGATCGCACCGGTCCCCGGGGATCCGGCGGCGGTCGCCACCGACGCGATGCTCACCCTGACCACCTGCCACCCGTTGTGGTCGACCCGGGAGCGGTACATCGTCCACGCGCAACTGGATCACTGGATCCCGCTCACCGACGGCATGCCCGCCGCCCTGCTACCGGAAGGGTCCTGATGTACGGCTGGATCTTCACCCACCTGCCCGGCCCAGCGTGGGCGCGCGTCGTCCAGTCCACGGTTCTCGTCGTGGCCGTCGTGGCCGCGCTGTTCCTGTGGGTCTTCCCCGCCGTGGCCCCGTACATGCCGTTCAACGACCAGACCGTGGGAGAGGGCCGATGAGCCGCATCCTCGTCATCGACAACTACGACAGCTTCGTCTACACGATCGTCGGCTATCTGCAGCAGCTCGGTGCGCAGACCACCGTCGTGCGCAACGACGACGAGTCCCTCAGCGGGGCTGACCCGCTCGCCGGCTACGACGGCGTGCTCGTCTCGCCCGGACCTGGCACCCCGAAGGAAGCCGGCGAGAGCATGGCGGTCATCGAGCGGTGCGCGGCCGAGGAGGTTCCGATGCTCGGCGTGTGCCTCGGCCATCAAGCACTCGGCGAGGTGTTCGGCGGGGTGGTCAACCACTCACCGGAACTCATGCACGGCAAGACCTCCGAGGTGGAGCACGACGGGACGGGTGTCTTCGATTCCCTGCCGTCCCCGTTCACCGCGACCCGCTACCACTCCCTCGCGGTCCAGGCGGACACCGTGCCCGCCGACCTCCGGGTCACCGGGCACACCGCCAATGGCATCGTGATGGGGCTGGTGCACCGCACCCTGCCCCTGCACGGGGTGCAGTTCCACCCGGAGTCCGTGCTGACCGAGGGTGGGCACCGGCTCCTGGCGAACTGGCTCGCGCTCGCGGGCGACGGCGAGGCGGTCGCCCTCAGCGCGGGCCTGGCCCCGCTGGTCACGCAGCACTGAGCCCGCGCCCGCCCCGAGCCCGCGCCGCGGAGCCCGCCGTACTACGGGTTGGCGGGCGGCTCCTCGGTCGGCTCTTCGCCATCAGCCGGAGTGGTCGGCTCCGTCGTCGGGTCCGTCGTGGGCGGGTCCGTCGTCGGCTCCTGGGTCGGCTCCGGGATCGAGACGATGAGCTCCACGACGGTGCCCTGCGGCACCGAACCCTCCCGGTCCTGGTTGAGGACCACGCCGACCGGGCCCGGATCCTCCTGGTTGGTGACCCGCGAGCTCAGGCCGAGTTCGGTGATGGTGTTCTGCGCCGCCTCGAGCTCCTGGCCCACGAGCGAGGGCAGGTCCACGTTGCCGGTGGCGAGGACGATCGTGATCGCATCCTCCGGATTCGCCATGGTGGCGGCCTCGGGATCGGTGCGGATCGCCTCGTCGGCGCCGAAGTCGGGACTGTTCTCGGTGGTGGTTCGGATGTTCGCGCCGCTGAAGCCGGCGTCGATGAGTTCCTGGCGGGCCCGGTCCTGGCTGAGCCCGGACACATCCGGGATCTCGATCTCCCCGGGGCCGGATGAGAACACGACGGTGACGTCGCTGCCCTCGTCGACCGCGGTCCCCGTGGTCGGCGTCCAGGAGACTGCCTCACCCTCGGGGATCTCCGGGTCCGTGACCGGGTCGCCGATCACGAGCTGCAGGCCCGGACCGTCCTCGGAGGCAACGGTCTCCGCGAGCTCGGTACGCGCCTGGTCCTGCGTCATCGAGGTCAGGTCCGGGACCTGCACCGTGGTCGGCACGGTCGGTTCCTCGGGACGGTTCAGGGCGAGCAGGATGATGCCGATGATGGCGGCGACACCCACGATCGAGAGGATCCAGATCAGCGTCTTGTTGTTCTTGGGCTTGTCGTCCGGCTCCTCCTCCGGCTCGGCCACCGGCACGGGATCGGCGATCGCCGCGGCACCGAGGACCTGCGTGGCACCCGCCGCCGCGATCGGCACCGCGCCGAGCGGCGGCGCGCTGATGGCCTCCTGACGGGCGGCGGCCTCGAGGTCGGCCCGGAACTGTGCGGCGGTCGAGTAGCGCTGCTCCCGGTCCTTGGTGAGCGCCAGCATGGTGATCCGGTCGAGCGACTCGGGCACGTCCGGCGCGAACGTGCTCGGCGTCGGGGGCTCCTCGCTGACGTGCTGGTAGGCGACCGCCACGGCGGAGTCACCGATGAACGGCGGCCTGCCGGTGAGGAGCTCGAACAGGAGGCACCCGGTCGAGTACAGGTCCGAGCGGGCGTCCACGACCTCGCCGCGGGCCTGCTCCGGGGACAGGTACTGCGCGGTGCCCACGACGGCGTGGGTCTGGGTCATCGTGGCAGCCGAGTCGGCCATGGCGCGGGCGATGCCGAAGTCCATCACCTTCACGGCGCCGGTCGGCGTCAGCATCACGTTCGCGGGCTTGATGTCGCGGTGCACGATGCCGGCATGGTGGGAGTACTCGAGCGCGGCGAGCACGCCCTGGGTGATCTCGATCGCCTCGTCGATGGGCAGCGCGGCACCGTCGCGCAGGAGGTCGCGGACCGTGTGGCCCTCGACGTACTCCATCACGATGAACGGGATCCGCACCTCCGCGCCGTCGATCCCGGTGCTGAGGTCCTCACCCGTGTCGTAGACGGAGACGATCGCCGGGTGGTTGAGCGAGGCGGCGGCCTGGGCCTCACGGCGGAACCGGGCGTGGAAACTGGGGTCGCGGGCGAGGTCCGGTCGGAGCATCTTGATCGCGACCGAGCGCCCGAGGCGGTTGTCCCGCCCGATGTGCACCTCGGCCATGCCGCCGCGACCGATCAGCTCGCCGACCTCGTAGCGACCGGCCAGCACTCGGGGAACGTCGTCTACCACTTAGCGTTCCTTCACTCTCTGGTCTGGGATGGTCGATGCAATGCGGCCGCGAGCAGGGGCGACGCGATCGCCATGGACGCGTCAGCCTCCCATAGCCTACCGAGCCACAGCGCCACCACGGTCAGCACCGCAGCCATGGCCACGATTCCGGCGGCCCACCACCATCCGGAGCGGACCCAGGCGATGAAGCCACCCGCGGCGTGTGCCGCGCCCAGGCGCTCGCGGTGGACGCCGATTGCGAGGCGGTTCGCGGCGGTCTGCCGGGTGCGGAGCGTGCGCCGGGTCGGCACCGAGCCGGCGACGGCGGCCGGTCCGGTTGCGGAGATCGCCGGCAGCGGGGAGGGGGGCGTGGTGGGTGCGGCCGGGTCGACCTGGGACAGGGGCCGCCACCGCGGCCGCGTCGGCGGCTCGTCGGTGTCGTCGCCGTCCCAGTTCTCCTCGGTGTCGTCGTCGTCCCGATCCTCGTGGGTCTCGTCGTTGTGGTCCGTCCGGGCGGTGTTGTCGTGGTCGGCGTGATCGTCGCCGTCAGCGTCGGCGGCTCCGCCCGCCTCGGCGGGTGCGGCGTCGGACCGGGGCTCCTCGGCGAACCAGACCTGGGTGAGCGCACCGGACCGGGGCGAGGAGTCGCCGTCGGGCTCGGTGATCAACGCGGCCGGCCGCTCGGCGACCGGTTCGATGATGACGTCCAGGTGGCCGGCGAGCTCTTCGAGCGAGCGGGCCAGCGAGGCTGCGCTGCGGGGCCGTCGCTCGGGGTCCTTCTCGAGCATCGCCATGACGACGTCGCGCACGCGGGCGTCGACGGTGTCCGGCAGCGCCGGTACCGGCTGGTTCACGTGCGCGAACGCGATGTCCACCTGCGAGCCACCGGTGAACGGGCGCTTTCCGACGAGCGCCTCGTAGGCGACCACGCCGAGCGCATAGATGTCGCCGGCACCGGTGGCGGCACGGCCCATCGCCTGCTCCGGGGGCAGGTACTGGGCGGTGCCCATCACCATCCCGGCCGCGGTCATCGGGGCCTGGTTCGACCCGAGCGAGATCCCGAAGTCCGTGATCTTCACGTACCCGTCGGGTGTGATCAGTATGTTGGACGGCTTCACGTCCCGGTGCACCACGCCGGCCATGTGGGCGGTGTGCAGCGCCCGCGCGGTCTGGGCCAGGACCGGTAGCAGCTGGGCCGGCTCAAGGGTGCGCTCGCGCTCCAACAGGTCCGCGAGCGGCTCGCCCTGCACGAGTTCCATGATCAGGTAGCCGGAGCCGTTCTGCTCCCCGTAGTCGTACATGGCGGCGATGTTCTGGTGCGACAAGGCCGCCGAGTTCCGGGCCTCGGCACGCAGGCGGTCCAGGAACGTCTTCTCCCCGGCGAACTCGGCCCGCAGGACCTTCGCGGCCACGCGGCGGCGCAGGTGCCGGTCGAGCGCGACCCACACCTCGCCCATGCCGCCGATGGCGATCCGGGACTCCAGTTCGTACCGGTCGCCGAGCACCAGGCCGGCCGTGGGGATCATTCCGCCAGCACCGCCTGGATGACGGCGCGCGCGATCGGCGCCGCCACCTGCGCCCCGGTGGCCTCGTCACCGAGCTGGCCGCCGTCCTCGACCACGACGGCCACGGCGACCTCGGGTGCGTCCGCCGGCGCGAACGACGTGAACCACGCGTCCGGGGCGACGTCGTCGGCCAATCCGGTCTCGGCGGTTCCGGTCTTGCCGGCCACCTGCACGCCGGAGATCTGCGCCGGGTGCCCGGTGCCGTTCTCGACGACGTTGACCATCATGTCCGTCATCTGCGCGGCGGTCGTGGCGGACATCGGAGTGGCCCACTCCCGCGGCGAGGCGCTGTAGGTCAGCTGCAGGTTGGGCCCGCGCTCGGCGGCCACCAGGTACGGCTCCATGATCACGCCGCCGTTCGCGACAGCGGCGGAGACCATGGCCATCTGCAGCGGGGTGACCCGGGTGTCGAACTGGCCGATCGCCGTCATCGCGGTCTGCGCCGGGTCCAGGTCCTCACCGACGGTCGACGGCGTGACGTTCAGCGGGACCTCGAGGTCACGTCGGAACCCGAACGCCTCCGCCTGGGCGGTGAGTGCGTCCGCGCCGAACTCCACCCCGAGGGACGCGAACGGGGTGTTGCAGGAGACCTGAAGCGCGTAGGTGAGCGTGACCGTGTCCTCGGCCGTGCACGGTCCGCCGCCGGGGTTGCGGATGTAGGTGTCCTGCGTGCCGGGCAGCAGGAACTCCGCCGGTGCCGGCACCTGCGAGTCGGGCGTGTACTCGCCGGACTCGAGGGCCATCGCCACGTCGATGAGCTTGAAGGTGGACCCGGGGGGATACAGGTTTCCCCCGATGGTCCGGTTGAAGAGTGGGTCCGACGGATCTGCGAGGAGCGCCTGGTACGCCGCGGTCACCTCGGCCGAGGTGTGCCCGGCGAGGACGTTCGGGTCGAAGGTCGGCTTGGACACCATGGCCAGGATCGCACCCGTGTTCGGGTCGAGCGCCACGATCGCACCGTTGTTGTCACCCAGGGCGTCCCACGCCGCCTGCTGCACCACCGGGTCGATCGTCAGCTCCACCGTGCCGCCCTGCTGCTCGGCACCGGTGAACAGGGCCCGGATCCGGGCCAGCAGCAGCGAGTCGTCGGTGCCGTTCAGGACAGTGTTCGCGGCCTGTTCGATGCCGCTCAGGCTGTACATGCCGTAGTAGCCGGTCACCGGCGCGTACAGCGGTCCGTTCGCGTAGGTTCGCTGGAACCCGAAGGCGTCGTCGACCGGCACCGAGTATGCGACGGACGTGCCGTCGACCACGATCGGGCCGCGGTCGTGCCCGTAGTCGCGATAGAGGGTGCGTACGTTGCGGGCGTCGTTGTTCAGCGAGTTCGCCTGGAAGAACTGGACCCAGGTCGCGCCGCCCATGAGCGCGAAGAACATGACCACGATCACGATGCTGAGCTTGCGCAGGGGTGAGTTCATGGTCGTTCCACCACCTCGGTGTGCTGATCGTCGGAGGCGAACTCGCCGGTCTCGCCCGGGTCCTGTTCCGCCCCCGGGGGTTCGGAGCCTGCGGGCACGACCTCGAGGGAGGTCTCGGTCGAGACCAGACCGCCGCCGCCCTCGCCGGCGGGACGACGGGCGCCGTCGGACATCCGCAGCAGCAGAGCCACGACGATCCAGTTCGCCACCAGTGACGAGCCACCGCTGGCCAGGAACGGCATGGTCAGCCCGGTCAGCGGGATCAGCCGGGTCACGCCGCCCACCACGACGAAGCACTGCAGGGCCACCACGAAGGACAGACCGGAGGCGAGCAGCTTGCCGAACCCGTCGCGCAGGCCGATGCCCGTCCGGATGCCGCGCTCGATCAGGATCAGGTACAGCATCAGGATCGCCATCACGCCGGTCAGGCCGAGTTCCTCGCCGAGCGAGGCCATGATGAAGTCGGAGTTCGCGTACGGCACCAGGTCCGGATAACCCTCGCCCCAGCCGGTCCCGAACAACCCGCCGCTGGCCATCCCGAACAGGCCGCGGACGACTTGCCCCGAGCCGCCGGGGTCCCGGTTGTAGATCTCCGGGTCGAGGGCGTTCAGCCACACGTCCACGCGTGCCCCGACGTGCCCGAAGATGTTGGCCGCGAGCACGGCGCCGGCCGCGAACATGAGCAACCCGATCAGGATCCAGCTCCACCGCTCGGTGGCCACGTACAGCATCGCGACGAACAGCCCGAAGAACAGCAGCGAACTGCCGAGGTCCGTCTGGCGGACCAGCACCAGGATGCTGACCGCCCACGCGAGCACGATCGGCCCGAAGTCACGCAGCCGCGGCAGCTGCAGCCCGAGGACCTTCGGCCCGGCCAGGGTGAGCACGTCCCGGTGGGTGACCAGGTAGCCGGCGAAGAACACCGCGAGCGCGATCTTCGCGAACTCGGCCGGCTGCACCGAGAACGGCCCGACCCGGACCCAGACCTGGGCACCGTTGATGTTCACCCCGAGGCCCGGGAGCATCGGCAGCACCAGCAGGACCAGACCGACGACCATCGCGGTGTAGGTGTAGCGGCGCAGGGTGCGGTGATCGCGCAGCAGGATCAGGACGGCGGCCGCACAGACCGCGCCGATGATCGTCCAGAGTTCCTGGCGGTCGCCGAAGCCGGCGGTCAGGCCGCGGGCGTCCAGGCGCAGGTCGATCCGGTGGATCATCGCAAGCCCGATGCCGTTCAGGGCCATCACGATCGGCAGGATGAGGGGATCCGCGTAGGGGGCGCGCCAGCGCAGGATCAGGTGGAGCCCGACGGCGATGGCGGCGAGCGTTGCCGCGTAGCCCCCGAAGCCGGCTGGCAGGGCGCCGCCGGTGGCCAGGCCGACCAGTGCGTAGCCGCCGATGCCGAGCGTCAGGGCGAGGAGCAGCAGCGCGATCTCCACGCCGCGCCCGGTGCGGACCCTGCTCGGGGCGACGGTCGCCATCAGGGTTCCTCGGTCGTCTGTGCCCGGAGGTCCTCGACGATCGTCTCGGCGTCGGCCAGGGAGGTCGCCGCGATCACATCCTCGACCCGGGTCCGGGCGAACGCGGGCAGGTCGTCCAGAGCGATCGTCGTGGTCTCGTGCACGTGGGACAGTTCGAGCGGGCCGAGGGACTGCGGGATGCCCTGGTAGATCGCGACCCGATCGGCGTTCGGCGCCACGAAGTACTGGGTCTGCGCCCAGCGGTAGCCGAGGGTGAGCGCACCTGCGACCAGGGCGAGCGCGACCAGGACCCAGATGCCAACCCGAAGGGCGCGCCGCCGCGGCGGCTCGAGGGCGAGTACGGCCTCTTCGGCCGCACGTTCGTCGTCGTCGGCGTCCTCGTCGAGGTAGCGCTCGCCGTCCGCCGGGGAGTCGGGGCCGTTGCTCACCCGGGCGGGCCGCCCGGTGGAGCGGGTGAGCGCGGCGGCCCGGGCTGCCGCGCTGTCGCCGCCGCGGGTCGGCTTGGACCGGTCGACGGCGGCCGCCCCCACGATCATCGGGGCGTTCTCGGGCAGTTCGTCCGTCTCGACGACGTCGGCCAACACGATCGTGATGTTGTCCTGGCCGCCGGCACGCAGGGCCAGGTCGATCAGGGCGTCGGCGCACTCGCCGAGGTTCGTGATGGACCGCACGGTCTCGGCGATCGTCTCGGCCGAGACGTAGGAGGAGAGGCCGTCGGAGCAGAGTAGCCAGCGGTCCCCGGCGCGGGCCTCCCGCACGGACTCGTCCAGCTCCGGCTCGGCGGCGTCGTCACCCAGGACGCGCAGCAGCACCGACCGGTGCGGGTGCTGCTCCGCCTCCTCCGGGGTGAGCTGTCCGAGGTCCACCAGGTGCTGCACGAACGTGTGGTCGGCGGTGACCTGGACGAGTTCGTCGTCGCGCAGCAGGTAGGCGCGCGAGTCGCCGACGTGCACCATGCCGAGCTTGCGCCCGGAGCGCAGCAGGGCGATCACGGTGGTGCCAAGACCCGCGAGCTCCGGCTTGGCGTCGGAGTACTCGACGAGGTCGGTGTGCGCGGCGCTGACCGCCCGCCGCAACTGGTCCACCAGGTCGTCCCCGCCGTGGGCCTCCCCGTCCAGCGGCGCCAGGTGTGCCACGGCCACGGAGGAGGCGATGTCACCGCCCGCCGGTCCGCCCATGCCGTCGGCGAGCACCAGCAGGTGCGGGCCGGCGTATCCCGAGTCCTGGTTCACGGAGCGGACCAGACCCACATCGGAGCGGGCGACGTATCTGAGGGTGAGGGTCACGTGGCCTACCGGTGCAGTTCGATGACGGTCTGGCCGATCCGGATCGGGGTTCCGATCGTCACCGGTGTCGGACCGTGGACGCGGTGCGCGCCGAGGTACGTGCCGTTTCGGGACTCGAGGTCCTCGACGAACCACTGACCGTCCTCGGGGAAGATCCGGGCGTGCCGGTTCGAGGCGTAGTCGTCGTCGAGGACGAGGGTGGACGACGGCGCGCGGCCGATCAGGACCGACGACTGGCCGAGCTTGAGGGTCGTGCCGCGCAGCGGCCCCGCGGTCACGCGGATGGTCGACGGAGCCCCACGAGAGGCGCGCGAGGAGCGTTGGTTCGCTCCGCCGTCGGGCACCGGCCGGCGTGAGCCGGTCAGCACCGAGCCACGCGCGATCACGCGGGTCCCGAAGATGTCTCGACGCAGCACGGACACCGCGGAGAGCACGAGCAGCCAGAGCACCACCAGGTAGCCCACCCGCAACAGGGTGACGATCAGTTCGCTCACGAGGGGCCCTCAGCGGCCGTCGCCGTCGTCGGCGCCGGTCCAGAAGAGGATGCGGGTCCGTCCGATGGTGAGGGTGTTGCCGTCGACGAGCGTGGCCGCCGCGACCTGGTGCCCCTCGACGAACGTGCCGTTGGTGGAGCCGAGGTCGGTCGCGATCACGCCGTCCGAGGTGATCCGGATCTCCAGGTGCCGCCGCGAGACGCCGGAGTCGTCGACGATGATGTCTGCCTCGGAGCCACGGCCGATCACTGTCACTGGGCCGGTGAGGAGGTAGCGTTGGCCATCGATGTCCACGATCGGGTGGCGTGTGGTGGCGGTCGAGGTGGCCGGCGCGACGGCGCCCCGCCGGGAGCTGGAGCGGACCTTGAAGCGGCCCGGCTCGAGGTCCTCGGACTGGTCGAACTCGACCTCCACCGGTCCCACGAACACGTAGTTCTGGCTCGTTGCGTGATCCGTGGCGGCGGCGATCATCTCGTCCGCCATCGCCTCCTCGCCCCAGTCCAGGACCTGGTCGTAGTCCTTCGGCGAGAGTTCCACCACGAATGTGTTGGGGACCACGGTGCGGCCGCGGGACAGCGCGGCGGTGCGATCGTCCATGTCCCGGCGGATGGCGCTGGCGATCTCCACCGGCTTCAGCTCGGACCGGAACGCCTTCGCGAACGCGTTGTTGACGACTCGTTCGACACCCTTCTCGAAACGGTCCAGCACTCCCATGGCGCACCTCCTCCCTAGTGTCGGTGGGCCGGCGGCCCACTGTGTGGTTGCTCACTGGCACCCGCTGCGCACCTCCGGCGGGCACGCGGCGAATGCAGGCGAACGCCCACTCGTTACACCAGATCGTAAACGTCGCAGGGCCATGGCGGGGTGAGGCAGGCCCGGACGGCGCCCACGCATGGCCGAAAGGGTGCGTGCGCCGTGATAATCTACGGAACGCTGATCGAGGTGGCGTGCCACTGAGTGATGCGGCGCGCGCGAGTGGCGGAATAGGCAGACGCGCACGGTTCAGGTCCGTGTGCCCGAAAGGGCGTGGGGGTTCAACTCCCCCCTCGCGCACAAGCAGAGACCGGCGGGACTCCAACGGGAAGTAGGGGTCCCGCCGGTCATTTTTCTCGGTCCATCCGTCGTCCTGCCACCCTCTCAGGCACGGACTGACGGCAATCTGCACAGGTGCGCCAGCGCAGCAGCGGAGCCGGGCACCAGCACCGTGCGACCACTAGCGCTGTGGGTCTGCTGAGCGAGCCGGCGCGCCGCTGAGGACGTCGTCCGCCGCTGCGTACAGCACTTCCAGCTCGGTTGCGAGCGTCGAGTCCTCGGATGGCAGCGCGCGTGCGACCGCGAGCCCATTGACGAGGGTGAGCAACACCCTCGCCCGCCGGGCATCGTCTCCTGGCGCCAGCGCTCCCTCGCGCCGGAGGATTCCCAGGCAGTACTCGATCCGGCGACGGAGTTCCCGCTCGATGGCGATGTACTCGGCACCGGCCGCCGCAGACGAGTCGTCGGCCGCGTAACGGTCCATTGTTCGGCGCCAGGCTTCGCGGGGCTCGAGGTCGACGCCGACCGGGTTGAGGATGCGTTGCAAGCACCCGACGAGCCGGTCCCTGGCCGGTATCGACTCGTCGTGGATGCTGTCCTCGGGGAGCACCAGGTCATAGATCAGTACCATCACCTCCTCCATCAGGGCACGCTTGGTGGGGAAGTGATGCTGCAGCGAGCCGGCGCTCACCCCAGCGCGCGCCGCGACCGCCCGCACGCTCAGCATCGCACCGGGAGCCTCGCCGAGCATCGTCGCTGCGGCCCACAGGATCTTGTCCCGGCTGCCGATGCCTTCTGGTGGCTGCAACTCCACGTCGACCTCCGTTACGCCGTATTGGTCACCATGCTACGGTCAGCGAGAGCAATACACCGTATTGGTCGAGCAGTCCGGCACTCCGGCAACTGACGCACCTATGCACCGAACGGAAGGGAACGACATGTCGACAACGCCCTCCTCGCCCTGGCTGGTCACCACCCCACAGGACGACAGGAACTCGCCCTCGGTCTCGGCTGGGGTGGAGTATCACCGGGTCTTGGCCGGCGAGGACCGACGCATCCTCCGAGGTCTCCTTGCGATCTTCCTCGTCGCCGTGGGCCTGGTCGTCTTCTCCCTCGGCACCGGCGCGCTCGCGACACTCGTCGACACCCGTTTGGGCAACGATCCGCAGGCCTACACCCCGGCGCGCCACGCGGCCAGCATGATCGGCCTCGGCCTCCTCCTGCCCTGGAGCATGCTTCTGCAGCGATGGCTCTACGGAGTGCCCGGGGCGTCCCTGCACTCCGTGTCCTCGCGGTTCCGCTTCGATCTCTTCGGCAAGGCGCTGCTTGTCTTCGGACCCGCCTGGCTCGTCGTGAACACCGTCGCCTTCTTCCTCCCCGCCGAGGAGGTGCCCTGGTCGCAGGCCGAGCTCGTGGCGATGTTTCTGCTCACCATCCTGCTCACGCCGCTACAGACCACCGGGGAGGAATACGGGGTCCGCGGGCTGGCCTTCCGCGTCATCGGGAGCTGGACCCGGAACGCCCGCGCCGGGCTCGTCGCCGGCATCGTCGTCACCAGCGTTCTGTTCACCCTCATGCACGGCTCAACGGACCCCTACATCATCACGTGGTACCTGACGTTGTTCACCTGCCTGGCCATCATCACGTGGCGCACCGGTGGCCTGGAGATAGCGGTCGTGCTGCACGCGATCCTCAACACCAGCAGTTTCCTCGCGGCCATCCTGCTGCGCATCGACTTCGGTGCCGCGCTCGGGGACCGGTCCGCCGGGGTCGGCTCGCCCTCCCAACTGCTGCCGGCCCTCGCAGTCCTCATCATCACCGTCATCATCTGCTGGTGGACGCGAAGGACGGGGCCGGTCCTGACCCCGGCGTCGGGGAGCCGCGTGTCGCAGCACCCGTGACCCTGCGTGGGGTCCACAAGGTCAACCCGCAGGAATGCTCGCGAGTCCCTCCGAGTGCCGGGCCCACCCACTGATCCAAACCGACTTGGAGCGCTTCGTCGTCCTCATTGGTATTAATCGTACGCCCTTGACAAACCTCTCCTCTCACTGCGACTCTCGGCCGGTCAGTCACAACCGAAGGAGCTGAGGGTGACCGAAAGAAGGACAGGGACGTTCTACGGTCGGCAGTTGCTCGTGTCGAGTGGGTCGATCTCCATCGCAGGTGCGGCCCGCGGCCGAGGTGGCAGGTCGGCCGGGGATTCCAACGAGATCGTGCCCTCGTGACGGCGACCATCGAACGCCCTGGAAAGACCACGCCGAAGTCGACCCGTGGGAACTCGCAGCAGCGCCGTCGCACGCCGTGGTGGCGTCGGGTCGTGCGGGACCGCACGGTGCTGCTGCTGGCGTTGCCTGGGATCGCGGTCATCGTCGTCTTCCAGTACGTCGCCCTCGGCGGCAACGTCATCGCGTTCCAGGACTTCCAGCCCTACCTCGGCATCGGCCGCTCGCTGTGGGTGGGCTTCGAGAACTTCTCAGTCCTCTTCAACGGGGATCCCGAGTTCCTGCAGGCACTGCGGAACACGCTCTTGATCACCGCCCTGCAGACGGTCTTCGTGTTTCCCGCACCGATCGTTCTCGCGCTGCTGCTCAACAGCCTGGTCTCGAACAGGGTGAAGCAGGCCGTGCAGTCCGTGCTGTACCTGCCGCACTTCCTCTCCTGGGTCATCGTGGTGGCGATCTTCCAGCAGATGCTCGGCGGCGCCGGCCTGCTCAACAACTGGATCCGGTCGCGTGGCCTGGAGACCATCGACATCATCGGGAACCCCGACACCTTCTACGCACTCATCACCTCCCAGGTCATCTGGAAAGACACGGGCTGGGCGACGATCCTGTTCCTCGCGGTGCTCTCGCAGATCGACCGTTCGCTCTATGAGGCGTCTGCGATGGACGGCGCCACTCGCATGCGCCAGATCTGGCATGTGACGCTGCCGGGGATGCGGCCGATCATCATCCTGCTGTTCATTCTCAAGCTTGGCGACTCGCTGTCGGTCGGCTTCGAGCAACTCGTCCTGCAGCAACAGGCGGTCGGACTGGGTGTCGCGCAGGTGCTCGACACCTACGTGTACAACAACGGCATCCTCGGCGGCGCCTGGGGCGTCTCCGCCGCCGTCGGACTCGTGAAGGGCCTGGTGGGTCTCGTGCTCGTGCTGGTGGCGAACAAGGTCGCCCACATCTTCGGCGAGGAAGGGGTGTATCGGGCATGACCGCGACTCAGACCGGCTCGGCCGATGCCCGGCGCGACCGGGCGCCCCGTCGACGTCGCCGAGGTGCTCTCATCGACGGGGTCCCGCGTCCCGGGCCTGTCGAGAACGTCATCAAGGCGATCGTGCTCGGCGTCGCCTGCCTGCTGGTGCTGCTGCCGTTCCTTGGCATCATCTCGACATCGCTGGCGACCCCCGCGCAGGTCATTCAGGCCGGCGGTTTCGTGCTGATCCCCGAGGGCATCGACCTCACCGCCTACCGCTCGGTCTTTGCCGGCGGCGCGGTCACACGGGCCCTGCTCGTCAGCGTGTTCGTGACAGGGGTGGGCACGCTCATCAGCCTCACGCTGACCGCAATGCTCGGGTGGGCGCTCAGTCGACGCGGCAGCATCGGCAACCGGCAGCTGCTGGTTCTGGTCCTGGTGAGCCTGCTGTTCAGCCCCGGCATCATTCCCAGTTACCTGGTCGTCCAACAGTTCGGTCTGCTCGACAGCCTGTGGGCACTGATCATCCCGACGGCGGTCTCGGCCTTCAATGTCATCGTGGTACGGGCCTTCTTCGTGGGGCTGCCGCAGGAGGTCATGGACAGCGCGCGCATCGACGGTGCTGGCGAGTGGCAGACCTTCCGCTACATGGGGCTGCCGCTGGCCAGGCCCGTGCTGGCGGTCGTCGGGCTCTTCTATGGCGTGGGCTATTGGAACGCGTTCTTCAATGCCCTGCTCTACATCTCCGACGCTTCGAAGTGGCCGCTGCAGCTGGTACTGCGCACCTACGTGGTGGACGGCTACCAGATCGGTGCACAGGACCTCGGCACGGAGGCGGCGCTGCCGCCGCAGACGTCGCTGCAGATGGCGATCCTCGTCATCTCGATCATCCCGATCCTGATCGTCTACCCCTTCCTCCAGCGACATTTCGCCAAGGGAATGCTCACCGGCGCCGTCAAGGGCTGACCGGGCACCCGAATACCCCACCGGCCGCTCGGCGGCCACGACTCGACGAGGAGCAATCGTATGTCTCACCCCCAGATCGCCCGACGGCGTCTGCTGCAAGGCTCACTTGGCATCGGCGCCCTAGCCGCACTCGGGCTGGCCGGCTGCAGTAACGAAGGCCGGGGCGACACCGGCTCGCAGGTGGAGAACGACGCCGTCGAACTGCCTACCTACATCCCGTACACGGGGTTCGTGCCCGACCTCCAGGGCGAGAACGGTGTCAGCGACACCGTGCTGCGGTACCCGGAGAATCCCACCGCGGTGACGACCGGACCACCCGGCGACGGAGCGGATGTCGCAATCTTCGCCCTGACCAACGCGCCGGCATCGCCGCCACTGGGCCAGAACGCGTTCTGGCAGGAACTGAACGACCGTCTCGGGTTCGGCCTGTCGGTCGCGCTGGTGCCGAGCGGCGACTTCACCGAACGGTTTCAGACGACGGTCGCAGGCGACCAGCTACCCGACCTGTTCACTTACTTCCCCTCCGGGGTCCCTGGGCTGCCTTCGTTGCTGCGTGAGCGGGCAGCCGATCTCACCGATCTGCTCAGCGGCGATGCCATCGAGAACTACCCCTTCCTCGCCAACATCCCCACCGAGAGCTGGCGCTCTGCCGTATACGAGGGCCGCATCTACGGTGTCCCGATCGCACGTGGTGCCCAGAGCAGCCCGGCGCTCTACCGGCGCGACGATGTGCTCAGCGAGCTAGGCATCGAGGGCGACGTGGACAGCTGGGATGACCTGCTGGCGATCTTCCAGGAACTGACCGGCGGCAACGCCTGGGCACTGTCGAACGTCCCCATGCAGCTCATCCGCCAGGCTCACGGAATCGCGAACACCTGGGAGCTCGGTGATGACGGCACGCTCGTGAGCGCAAACGAGGACGAGCGGCAGCTGGATGCGCTGGCGGAGGGCCGTCGGCTGGTGGCCGACGGTCTGGTGCACCCGGACACCACCACGTCCGACAACCAGCAACGTCAGGCCTGGGTCGTCGGTGGCACGACTCGGTTCTTCGAGGGCACGTTCGCCGCCTGGCCGAACCTGGCCAACCTGCCGACCGCGGGCGACATGCGGCTGGGTGTTGTGGTGCCACCGGCGATCGAGGGTGGCGGTGCCGCGCCCATCTGGCTCGGACCGGCGACGCACAACCTGACCGGCGTCAGCGTTGACTCGGCAGATCGAGCGGCCGCGCTGCTCGACGTCCTCAACTACCTGGCAGCACCATTCGGCAGTGCGGAGCACATCTTCAAGAACTACGGCCTCGAGGGCGTGCACCACACGCTCATCGACGGCGACCCTGTACTGAACGACAAGGGCCAGAGCGAAACGCAACTCGGCCTCAAGTACGTCGGTGAGGGGCCGTGGGTGAACTACGTGCCGGGCAAGCCCGACGTAGCGCAGGCTCAGTTCGACGCACAGTCGGCCGTGGTCCCGACGGCAATCCCCAACCCCGCGTCGACGTTGTTCAGCGAGACCCAGTCCCGCAAGGGGTCCCAGATCGGCAGCGCCATCGGCAGCATGGAGACCGACATCCTGCAGGGCCGTGAGCCGGTCTCCGCGTGGACCGAAGCGGTCGAGCGATGGAAGCGCGACGGCGGCGACCAGATCCGCGACGAACTCACCGAAGCCTACGAACAGAGCGAAGGCTGAGCACGACTCTCCGCACGTGAGCAGGCCGTGGCAACGAACGCGAAGCCGACGGTCCAGAGCCGACCCGTTGATGCCACCTGTCCCCGATCTGACCAACGACCGCAACCCGGGCCGTCACCGACGGAGCCCGACAAGGAGTTCGACATGACGAGACACCTGACCATGCCGCATACCTGTCAGCACCCTCCAGTTCTGACCGCGCGGGTGCGGTGACCGCCCGGATGCGCCGACCGAACGTCGTCGTCGTGCACTGGCATGACCTGGGGACGCACCTGCGGGCCTACGGATACGACGTGAACGTGCCGCACGCCGACACGCTCGCGGAGCAATCGACCGTGTTCGAGCGGTGCTTCAGCACCAGCCCTCTGTGCAGCCCGGCACGCGGGGCGCTGTGGACCGGCCGCTACCCGCACAGCAACGGACTGCAAGGGCTGACGCACCGCGGCTGGGAGTACGGCGAGGACGAGCGGACGCTGCCGATGCACCTCGGCGACGCCGGGTACCGGACGGTGCTCGTCGGCCTCCAGCACGAGTCGCGCGACCGCGGCCGTCTGGGCTTCGACGAGCACCCGATCTGCGCGAGCAACCATGCTGGCGACGTCGCCGAGGCCGCCGGCCGGTGGCTCGACGAACGAGAGGACGAAGGTGATCCGTTCCTGCTGGTCTGCGGCATGCTCGAGGTGCACCGGGACTGGCCGGCCGAGCGGTATCCCCCCGACCCGCCCCACGCCGTCGACGTCCCCGAGTACCTGCCCGACAACGAGCACACCCGCGAGGACATCGCCGCATTCGGCGGTGCGATCGCCGTCGCGGACCGAGGGCTCGGGATCATCCTGGACGCCCTTCGGCGCAACGGGCTCGACGAGGACACGATCGTCGTCTTCACCACCGATCACGGCGCACCGTTCCCCCGCGCGAAGAGCACGCTGTACGACCCGGGCGTACACGTGGCGCTCATGGTGCGGATGCCGCCGCGGCTCGGCCACGCGGGGCCGCGACGAGAGCCGGGACTGGTGAGCCACGTCGACCTGGTGCCGACCCTGCTCGATCTGCTGGGTGTCGTGGTACCGGACGACGTGCAGGGCGTCAGTTTCGCGGCGACCCTGCGCGAGGGTGCTCCACCGACGCGTCGCGAGGTGTTCCTCGAGAAGACCTACCACGCCGGCTACGACCCGATCCGGGCCATCCGGACCGACTCCCACAAGTACATCCACAACTACGAGCCGCGCCCACTCCTCGACCTGCCTCCCGACCTCGAGGCCTCGACCACACGCCGGGGTATGGGCGACGCGCACCTGACTCCACGCCCGCAGGAGGAGTTGTACGACCTCGTGGTCGACCCAGGGGAAACGACCAATCTCGTCAACGACCCCTGCTCGGCCGAGATGGCTGGCGACCTGCGCGAGCGGCTGGACGCGTTCATGATCGCGACGGACGACGCCCTGCTCCACGGTCCCGTGCCGGTGCCAGTCAGCGCGACCCCCGCACTCGTAGCCGACCGATGAACACGAACTCCCCGCGTCTCGGCGCAGGCGGCGCGACGACTCCTCGTCGTCGTCGTGATGAGGTGGGGCCATGACGACGGAGCGGCGCAGGCGGGTTGGGCTCGTGGGGTGTGGCGAGGTCGCCGGCTACGGACATCTCCCGGCCCTCCTGAGGGCGGAGCGGCTCGAGCTGGTCGGCGTGTGCGACCTATCGACCGATCGACTCGCGGCGGCGCCGGCACCGGCGGGGGTGGCGCGCTGCACCTCCCTGGACGAGATGCCCGACCTCGACGCGCTGGTCATCACCTCACCCGCCGGGGCACACGCGCAGAACGTGCGGTGGGCGGCCCGGCGCGGTGTCCCGGTGCTGTGCGAAAAGCCGATCGCTGTGGACGAGGCGACATCGGTTGCGATGGTGGAGCAGATGGAAGCAGCAAGCATCCCGCTGTGGGTCGCCTTCAACTATCGATTCTCGCCAGTGGCGCAGCGGATCCACGACCTCGTGGCGACCGGCGCGGTGGGCGAGGTGCGCGCCCTGCGGATGGTCTTCCTGTGGGACCTCCATGGTGCGTTCCAGGACCGAGTGGCCCAGAAGGGCGTGAACCAGCGGCGGGTCGGACGGATGCTCGAGGGCGGCCCGCTCGTGGACTGCGGCGTGCACCAGATCGACCTCGCGCGCTGGTGGCTCGGCAGCGACCTGCAGGTCGACCACGCGACCGGCGTCTGGTTCGACGAGATCGACGGAGTGGACGCGCCCGAGCACGTGACGACGCACCTGTCGGGTGGCGGTGCCCGTGTCCTGGTCGACGTCAGCTTCGCCTACGGTCACCGTTCACCTTCGAGGCTCCCGACCTTCACCTACGAGGTCATCGGGACCGACGGCGTCATCCGTTACCGACGCGAGGAGCGTGACTTCGTGCTCATCGACAGCGACGGCTTGCACGACCTCGGCTGGGCGCACGAGAAGTCGTTCGAGGGGATGTACGCCGACCTGGCCGCGGCGCTCCACGGTGAGGAGCATGCGCTCCCGACCGGGCGGGACGGACTCGCGGCGACACGGCTCGCGCTCGAGGCAACGGCCAGGGCGGTCGCTGCGCGATGAGGGCACAGCACCCGTCAGCGGGACCGCCCTGGCCGAAGGGACGCAGTTCACCGAGTACATCGTCGCGACCTGCCCTCGTCAGCGACAGGGCCTGGCCTATTCTGGAACGGTGGCTCCTGGCATAGAGCGCACCGGACTCATGGTGCGTCAGCGCAACGTGACTGCGTCCGCGATCATGCGCACGCTCGTGCGCGACGGACCGCTGGGGCGCAAGGACCTGTCGTCCGCCATCGGCGTCAGTTTCACAACGATCACGAAGACCGTGACGGAGCTGCTCGCGCTCGGTGCGCTCACGGAGTCGGCGCCGCCGGCACCCCGCGGAGCCGGCCGTCCGGTCACCCCACTCGACGTTCCGTCCGCACAACGACTGGTCCTGGGTGGACATCTGCACCCGGAGAGCACCTCCTGCGGTGCCTACACGCTGCGCGGCGACCTCGTCACATGGCGATCGGCCGGTGCCAGCGGCGGGACTCAGCGCGAGCGTATCGAGGAGGCCGCCGAACTTGTCGACGCCATCGTGACGGAGGTTGGCACGGCCGCCGTCATCGGCATCGGGATGACGACGCCGTGGGCCGAGCTCCATCACCGCCAACCGCCACCGCTCGTGGCCGACGTCGACTCCGATGCGCTCCGCGCGGGTCTGCGTGAGCGTCTTCCTCACCCGGTGCGGGTCGAGCCGAACGTCCGGGCGCAGGCGCTGGAGCACTACTGGTGGGGTGGCGGCGGCGACGATGTCCTCACGGTTCTGGTCGGACGGTCCGTCGGAGTGGCCCAGATGCGGGGCGGCGACCTCGTGTGGGACGGCCCAGGTGCCGGAGGCCTCGTCTCGCACATCGTGGTCCCAGGCTCCACGTACCCGTGCGACTGCGGCCAGGTCGGGTGTGTCAAAGCAACCTGCACGGATGACGCCCTTCTTCGGCGTGCCGTCGAGGCAGGACTGCTGCCCCCGGGCTCGTTGCAGCGCGACCTCTATCCGGACGATGACATCGAGGGCTTGCGCGAGCTTCGCCAGCATCGGGCCGAGGAACTTGGCCGGGTGATTCCGCTCATCATGAGCCTTGTTGCGCCAGGGGAGACGACTGTGCGCGGCCAGGTGGGTACACCTGACGAGATCTCCACATGCATCGACATGATTCGAGAGCGATACCGCGAACTGGTCGGGCGCGACGCCAAGGTTCGCTACTACGACCATCGGCGTCCGGATTATTGGCCGCACGCATCAGCGGCGCTCGCCTTGGATCAGTACCTCGCATCGCCGCTGTGGCACGAGGGCGACAGAGCGCTACGGCAGTCGCCCGTCTCGATCGCCTGAGACCCGGAGTCTGTCCACCTACCTAGACTCCCGACTCGCACCGCTCCCGCAACCAGCCGATCTGTGGATCCGTCCGTGCGCGGAGGGCTAGCGTGCCGGGTATGGGCAAGTACTTGGCGATATTCAACGGTGCGGCAACGCGCGAAGCACGCGAGAAGATCACCCCCGAGGAGAGCGACGCCTTCCTGGCGCGCTGGGGCGCCTGGGCGAGTGGACTCGGCGCGGCCCTGCTCGACCCAGGCGCGCCGCTGTACCGAAAGGTCCGTCTCACGGTGGACGCAGCCGAGCCGTTCGAGGACTCGAGGACGGCCTACGCGATCATCGACGCGGCGTCACACGACCAAGCCGTCGAGATGTTCGCCAGCCATCCGCACCTCGGCCTCGCGCCGGGCAACTCGATCGAGGTCATCGAGTGCCCCGAGCCACCCACCGAGTAGCGATTCAGGCAGGCGGTGGCCGAAGGATGAAGCGTTGACTGTCGATAGCGCTGGCGACGGACCGCACGCTGGCCTCCAGGTCTTCATGGCTTGTGTCCAGCACATGGGTTTCCAGCTCGCCGAGGTCTGCGAATTGGTCCCACATCTCCAGGACGGGGCCCCGCTGGGTCAGGGCGGTGGGTGCTGTTCGCCCCTGCGCACGTCTGAGCGTGACCTCGCGGCCTGGTCGCAGCACCACGTAGTGCAAGGGCTGGCCGGGATGACACCGAGCTTGGTCGTAGTAGTGGTTGAGCATCCACGGTCCGACGACTCCGTCGACGATCGTGGTGAAGCCGCCGAGTGCGTAGGTGTATGCGGCGCCAGCCACGACGCGGACCACGACACGGTTCTGCCCGTCTGCTGCAGGCTCATAGGGCGCGATCGCACCCGAGACGATGTAGTGCCAGAAGTCGTCTGTATGCAGGTGCACCGCCTTGCCGTGGTGCCGCGCCAGCGCTCGCGCGATCGTCGACTTTCCCGCTCCCGGTGGGCCACTGAGGATCACGACGCCCGTCGTAGAAGTCACATGTCCAGCATCGCAGGCAGGACAGCCTCCTTTTCGTGAACGCCGCGTGGACCTGGCTTGCCGCTGGTCCCTGGCCAGGGGTTCCGCGGGGATTGCTCCGGCCTCGTTGATGTCGAGGCATCACCTGAGTCGAGGTCCTGGCGGCTCAGTTGCTCAACCTGACGTTGTGGAACGTGGCCGTGGCGTAGTTGGCGATCGCGTTGTCCTGCTGATTGGCATCGATCACCATGCCCACGTAGATCCGGCCCCGCATCGGGATCCGTTCGTAGCCGATCCGGGTCCACTGCAGCGAGTCCGGGCTCAGATGGGCTTCGAACTCCGTGCCGCGCTTGACCAGACGGATCCACTGGGGCTCGACGTCCAGCACTTCGTCCTCCTCGTAGGGGTGGGAGCCGAGGCTGGGCCCGGGACCGTGGGACTGGATCCGGGTGACGTGTCCCTTGAGTCCGTCGCGAGCGACCTGAAGGCCGCCGGCGAAGTAGCGCGAGTTCTCATCGAGCGACTCGCGGAAGATGAAGCCTGCGAAGACGCCGTCCCAGGGACGGCTGACCGAGTCGATCCGTCCCATGATCTCGACAGTGTCGTCGCTGCCCGCCGCGATCTCCTGGTACAGGAACTGGAAGGCGTCGGTGCGGCCGCGCACCTTGCCCGATCCCGTGATCGTGAGGTCGCCGGAGGTGGGGTCCTGGCACGCCGAGCCGGCCAGCGGCACGGCTCCGATGTCCTTGGAGATCCATGGGTTCGTCCCGGACGTGAGATTGACGTGGATCGGCACCGCGGTCGAGTGGACCTTGACGCCCCGGCTGTCGACCACCCGCGCCGACAGGTACCAGGTGCCGACCGGGGCGTCCCAGGTCACCCGAAAGGGAGACCTCAGCGCTTCGCCGATCTTGACCTCGTTGGAGTAGAACTCCACGGCGCTGATCGTCGCGCCCTGCACGCCGGTCGCCTCGGCGGTCACCGTGACCGACTGGGTGGCGCGACCGGCCGACGCGACGAAGTCGTACACGGGATTGGTGACAGCCACCGACGGGTAGTCATCGACCGCGCTGGTGATCGAGTTCAGGTACCGCTCGAGGTTGCTGTAGCCGTCGCGGCCGATCGCGGGACCGTCTGCCGGGTCGTCGGGGTCGAGCCCGTCCGCGGTCTCCCAGTCGTCGGGGATGCCGTCCCGGTCGCTGTCGACCGGTGGGTCGCCGCCGTCCAGCACCGGATAGCCGCCGACCTCGTTCTGTGAGTTGATCAGCCGGCCGGTACCCGTGCGGACCTCGTTCAGGAGACGGGCGTCGACGGCGTCGTAGTAGGGCAGGTTCGCTCCGACGCCGGCGAGCACGGCCTCGTAGGCGTCCTCGGCCGAGAGCGTCTCCGAGAGCGGGTAGGAGATCGTCGCGGGGGAGTCCAGCAGGTTGATCCCACCGCCCGGCACGTTGACGACGCCGGTCGTCTGCGGGGTCAGCGACGGGTCGGCCGCCTGTCCCACGATCTGGTAGGAGATGCCGAGGGTGTTGTCATCGGTGACGTCGGGGTGACCCTCGACCGCGTTGCCCGTCACGTACCAGTTGCCGCCCCGGTACGGCTCGATGATGTGCCGCTCGACCCCGCCCAGGGTGTCGGGACCCGGCTTGTAGTAGTTCCCGACGACGTTGATCCCCTCACACCACTCGGCTCCGTAGAGCGAGGTGAAGCCGTGGTTGTAGACCACGTTGTTGCGGTGGTCGACCCGCATCTCCATGTCCTCGGTGAAGCTGAAGCGGGGATTACGGCCGCCCTGATGGACGAGGAGGTTGTGGTGGTAGGTGACGTTCTGGCCGCCCCAGAGCCCGCCGTACCCGTGCAACCCCTTGAGGTGCGCGGACATCGCCAGTCCCTCGTGGATGATGCAGTTGCTGACGGTGACGTCGTAGTTGCCGTACAACGACAGGCACTCGTCGATGCCCCACCCGATCGAGCAGTGATCCACCACGATGTTGCGGTGCCCGCGCCCGTTGAAGGTGTCGATGCCGCCGGGGTTGGCGCCGTCGCCGGCGCGCACGCGCAGGTGTCGCACGATGACGTTGTCGGCATCGATCTGGAACTCGTTGCCGATGATCGCGATCCCACCGCCCGGTGCCGACTGCCCGGCGATCGTGGTGTTGTCACCGGTCACGGTCAGCCCGGACTCCAGCGAGATCGTGCCGCCGACGCGGAACACGATCGTGCGGTTGCCTGCCGAGAGCGCCTCGCGCAGGCTGCCCTCGCCCGAGTCCTCGAGAGAGGTCACGGCGACGACCTCATGGCCACGACCGCCGGTGGTGAACTTGCCGGCTCCCTCGCAGCCAGGGAACGCGGGCACCGTGTTGCCCACGACGGCGTCGGGTTGCGGCGGCATCGCCGGCCGCGGTCCGGGCGGTGGGGTGGCGGCAGCGGCGCGTAGCGCGCGCAGACCGATGAGTGCGCTGCCCGTGAGTGCGGCGCCTCCGAGAACGAAGTGACGGCGGTTCAGACCGTCCTGGGCTTGATCGGATCGTGCGGACATTCGTCCTCCTGTGCGCGGCATCGCGCGGGTGACTTTGCTCTGGCCGACGACGGCGCACCGGTCGGGCACCCATCGCCTTTCGGTCTTCGGTGCATAAAAAGTTAAGGCCGCATGGTTATGAAAGCAACGGGTCGCCCCGATCCTCCCAGAGTGTGGGACGGCGCCCACGAAGGGCCGCGACGTCCGTGATGGAGACGGCCGCCACGCCGGGAGGCCCGGAGTCAGGCGATACGTGCCGCCACCGCAGTGATCGCGGTGCGGAGCTCGGCAGCCGTCGGGACGCCGGCGGGGTCGACGAGCCACTGCGCGGCCAATCCGCCGATGAGCGCGTGGAACAGACCACCGACGCCGTGGGCATCGACGCCGACGAGCGTGGCCAGGGCCTCGCGTGCCTGCTCGTTCGCGTCGGCGAAAGCAGCCCGGAGGTCGGGCTGGTGCTCCAGTGAGCCGAGGAGTTCGAACTGGACCGCCCAGAGTCTGCCGTTCGACGCGAACGACGCCATGATGTGCTGCCAGGTCTGCTCGAAGCGCTCGGCCGGGGCCGTCTCGTCGGCTGCGGCCAGCGCGGCAGCCAGGTCGTCGCTCCACTCCTCGACGGCCTGACGTAGGGCAACGGTGAGCAACTGATCCTTCGACCCGAAGTGGTAGCCGATC
Organism: Occultella aeris; assembly: GCF_902703175.1. Lineage (GTDB taxonomy): Bacteria > Actinomycetota > Actinomycetes > Actinomycetales > Beutenbergiaceae > Occultella > Occultella aeris. Next base: position 25,971 of record NZ_CACRYJ010000004.1, read on the forward strand.
GCCGCGAGGCTCACGCCTGCTGCCGAGGCGACATCGCGGGCGGTCGTGCGGGCGTAGCCCTTCTCGAAGAGCGAGCCCTTCGCTGCGGCCAGGAGGTCCTCGCGGTTGCCCATGGCGACATCCTATGACACAAGCGTCTTGCACGTGCGTCTAAGACATACGTACCATCATGTCATGACCACGATCCTGATCTCCGGCGCCGGCATCGCCGGCCTCACGCTCGCTCACTGGTTGCGCCGGCACGGCATGGCGCCGACACTCGTCGAGCGCTCCCCGTCACCACGCGATGGCGGCTACAAGGTCGACATCCGGGGCGCCGCGCTGGACGTCGTCGAGCGCATGGGCCTGCTCGACGACGTCCGCGCCCACAGCACCGATATCGGCCGCGGAACGATCGTCGACGCCGCTGGCCGCAGCGTCGCGAGCATGGACGGTGACACGTTCGGGGGACGTGATCACGACGACGTCGAGCTTCGCCGGGGTGATCTGACGCAACTGCTCCGTGGCGCGGCCGCGGGGGTCGAGTGCCGCTGGGGCGACTCGGTCGTCGCCCTCGCCGAGGCCGGCGACGGCGTCGAGGTCGTGTTCGCGCGCGGTGACACCAGGCGCTTCGACTACGTTATCGGCGCCGACGGCGTGCATTCCGCCACGCGCACGCTCGTCTTCGACGAACCCGACGCCTTCCACGACCTCGGCTATCGCGTCGCCGTCGTCGCCGTCCCGAACGACCTGGGCCTGGACCGTGAGGAGGTCACGTACGTCGCGCCCGGGCGCACCGCCCTCGTCTACAGCACCGCGCAGTCGACCAAGGCAACCGCGATGTTCCTGTTCGCCGACGACCGTCCGATCCCGGCGGATCCCAAGAGACTGGTGCGGGAGGTCTACGCGGACCAGGGGTGGGAGTTGCCTCGCCTGCTCGGCCACGTCGAACGCGCCGACGAGGTCTACCTCGACGCGCTCGCCCAGGTACACCTGGCGCGGTGGTCCGTGGGCCGGGTCGGGCTTGTCGGTGACGCGGCCTACTGCGCGTCGACCGCGTCCGGCCAGGGGACCAGCATGGCCATCGTCGGCGGCTACGTGCTTGCCGGGGAGCTGGCCACCGGCGGTGGTCTCGCCGGTTACGAACGCGCCATGCGCGAGTTCGCGCGCCGCAACCAGGCACTCGCCTCGCCCAACCTCAGCCGCATGGTGCTGGGCAGCGTCCGGCAGGTCCGGACGGCGCTGACCATGCTGTCCGTGCTCGGCAGGCTGCCGGGCCGGGACCGGCTGGCGGCGCTCGCGATCCGTCCGATCCACCGTGCCGCGAACGCGATCGAGTTGAGGGACTACGCATCTGAGGTTGCGCGGTAGCGCGGCCGGGGTCGCCGGCCTCGTCTACTCTGGCTTTAGCCTTTTTGACGTGTCAATTGGGTTCGGATGTCAGGTCGTTCGTGGCCGTCCAGCGGGAGGTGGCAGGTGAGTGCACGGGACGGGGACCCGCGGGTCCCGCTCTATCAGAACGTGAAGTCGGAGCTGCTCCGCGCCATCGCTGCGGGCGAGTACACACCAGGGGAGCCGTTCATCACGCAGCGCGAGATTCGCGAGCGGTTCGGCGTCAGCAACACGACCGCCGTCAAGGCGTTGAACGATCTCGTCGTCGACGGACTGCTGGTGCGCCGGCGCGGCAAGGGGACGTTCGTCGCCGAGGGCCCGAGGACGACCCGGTCCGACGAGGACGGCGCCGACGCCTCGATCATGTGTGTGCTGTCGCTGCTGCACGACCGGAGCCCGCACGCCGCCCGACTGATCCGCGGTGTCGAGGCCGTGTGCGCGGAACTCGGCTACCGGATGTTCCTCTCGGACACCAAGGGCGATCCCGACCTCGAGGAGCGGGCGCTGCTGCGGGCCGCCCGCGGCGGCGCCGCCGGGGTGGTGCTGTATCCCGTGGAGGGCCGGGCGCCGCTGCCGGCCCTGGAGGGGATGCGCCGACGGGGCGTCCCGATGGTGATGGTCGACCGATACCGGCAGGACGTCGTCGCCGACGCGGTCGTGGCAGACAACTTCGCCGTCGGCTTCCAGCTCACCGAGCACCTCGTCGCCGCCGGCCACACGCGCATCGCGGTCCTGTGGGAGGAGACGGACTCGACGAGCGTCCGGGACCGGCTGGCCGGGCACCTGCAGGCCTTGCAGCGGCACGGCATCCGGCAGCGCCGCGAGTTCTCGGTCCTGCGCCCCTACCTCGGCCCGCCCGCCGACTCCCGGATCGAGACGGTCCGTGACTTGCTGGCGCTGGCCGAACCGCCCACGGCGATCATGTGCGCGAACGGATACGTGCTCGCGGGCGCGGTGCACGATCTGACCTCGCTCGGGGTGCAGATCCCCGACGAGATCGAGTTGGCCGGCATGGACGACGGCGGACCGCTGGAGCTGCCGCCCCTGACGCTCGTCTCGGCGATCCTGCCGTCGGAGGAGATCGGCCGCCGGGCGATGACGATCCTCGCGCGCCGCATGGCCGAGCCGGACGGCGGAGACGTGGAGCACGTCGTTCTCCCGATCGGCATCCGGGTCCGGGACTCCTCGACCGGCCATCTCCGGGTGGTTCGCACGCAGGCGCCCGGGCCGGGCTGACGAACCGAAGCGAGTGCGCGCGATCGCGGTCATATCTCGAGATATGAGCGGGAATCTGCGCACTCGCGTGCCTGAGGTTGCCGGAGAGGACCGGGTTGGCTATTGACACGTTAATAGGTCATGGGCAGGATTGGTGACGCCGTCCGATCAGCGTTGTCCTTCGGTTGCACGCGTCACCGCCGGCAAGTTGGACACCGTCGCGGCACGGCCACAGCCCGGCACCTGCCGAAGCTGCCTGACCGCCGAAGGTTCGCGAAGGAGCGTCCGCAATGAGACCGTCCAGACCACCCGGGATCACCCGAGGGGTGAGACGCCCACTGGCCATCGCGGCCGCCGCCGCGGTGGGCGCGGCCGTCCTGGTCGCCCCCGCTGTACCCGCTGCGGCCGATGACGCCGTCGTCACCGCCTCGGTCACCTTCGACGACCCGCCGGTCAACGAAGGGATCACCGTCCGGACCGGCGACGCCGGCCGAGGGACCTGGCTCGAGGTCGGTGGCCTACCCGCACTGCAGACCAACCCCGCGATCGGCAACACCTACATCTACAACGACATCGACGACACCCTCATCAACGGTGGCACCAACACCGTCCGGATCACGGTGGAGTACTACGACGCGGCCATCTCCGGCGGATCCTGGGACGTGACCTACGACTCGGCGACCAACCCGTGGCGGGCGCTGCCCGCGGTCCCGCTCACTGGGAGCAACACCTGGCGGACCGAGGAGTTCACGGTCACCGACGCGCGACTCTCGAACCGTGAGAACGGTGCGGACCTGCGGATCGGGACCGGCACGTCGGCGATCGCCTTCCGCAGCGTGACCGTCGAGCGGCTCGTCGACGCCCCGGCCCTGAGTCTGCGGACGCCCGGCAACATCTTCGTCACCGGCACCCCACCGAAGATCGACTTCACCGCCGCACCCGACGCCCGGGTCGACTACCGCGTCTACGACGTAAACAACAACCACGTGACCCAGGGCGTCGCCACCAACACCGACGGCGCCGGGACGATCCAGATCGGCACGCTGCCCGAGGGCTACTACCGGCTCCAGGCGACCGCGACCATCAACGGCCAGGCGTCCCTGCCGGCGGAGACGACGCTCGCCGTCGTCGCTCCGCAGCCGGACGCCGCGAACTCCCCGTTCGCCGCCGCCGTGTCGCACCGCCAGCTGCCGCCCGGCAGTGCCCCACTGGCCGCATTGGCCGGTGACTCCTACTACAGGCCCACGCTGACCTGGGCCGGCATGGAGCGCACCGCCGGCGTCTACACCTACCCGACGGCGTGGCAGCAGCAGACCATCGAGGCCCGCGACGCGGGCCTGGCGCCGATGCCGATCTGCGCCTACACCAACCCGTTGTACGACAACGACGCCACCCCGCACACCGACGCCGGACGGGCGGCGTTCGCCGACTACTGCGTCGCGGCGCTCGACGGGTACGTCGACCTCGGCAACCCGGCCCCCGCCGTCGAGGTCTACAACGAGTTCAACGCCGGCTTCGGCGACCGCGGCGACGGCCCTGCGAACTCCCTGCCGGAGTACTACTTCCCGCTGCTGCAGGCGACCTACGAGGCCGTGAAGGCGGAGCACCCGGACACGCTCGTGGTCGGCCCCGCCACGAGCTGGCCGGACCTGGGCTGGCTGGAGACCCTGTTCGCGCTCGGCGCCCTCGACTACATGGATGTCGTCTCCGTCCACTACCCGGGCGACCCACCCGAGGCGGCCGTCGCGAACCTCGAGGCCGTCGACGCGCTCGTCCGCGAGTACAACAACGGCGAGAGCAAGCCCATCTGGGTCTCGGAGTGGGGCTGGTCCAGCCGGACCGGCAGCGTCGACGAGCACACCCAGGCGTCCTACGCCGCGCGTGCGGGCGTCATCGGGCTGTCCCAGGGGGTCGAACGGAACTTCTGGTACGACTTCAACAACGACGGTCTCGACCCGGCCGACCACGAGAGCAACTTCGGTCTGCTGCGCAACGCCGCCGACCCGCTGGGAGCGCTGACGCCCAAGCCGTCCTACGCCGCACACGCCACGATGAGCCGGTTGCTCACCGGTGCGACGTTCGAGGGTGCGCAGGAGGTCGCCGACGGGGTCACCGCGTACGAGTTCGCCACCGCCGGTGACGACAACCTCCTCGCGCTGTGGTCCACGTCCGGACCGCGGACCGTCACCATCGAGACCCGGGTGCCGGAGACCGTCGTCGAGATGTCCGGCCAGTCGCGCACCCTCACCCCGTATCTGCACGGAGTGGAACTGACGCTCACCGAGGATCCCGTGTACGTGATCGGCTCCGCGGACGCCTCCGACGTGACCGACGGCGGCCAGTTCACCCTGACCGCGGCCGGCCCCACGCTCGCCGGCGACGCCATCCAGCTCACTCTGGACGTGGACAAGATCGGCGGACCGCGAATGGAACTGGCCGTCACCGTCAACGAGCGCACCGTCCCGGTGCAGGTCACCTCCGGGCAGGCGTCGGTGCAGATCCCGATCAGCATCCGGGACACCGGTCTGCTCGGCACCCGTGGCCTGGTCGCTCTCGTCACGAACAACGGGACGCCGGTCGCCCGGCTGACCGCCGAGATCGAGGTGCTCTCCACACCGATCACCGTGTCCGCCGGGCATGCGCTGCGGGAGGACGCGGACGTGCTGTCGGTCTCGGTGACCAACCAGGTCGCGACCGACCAACCGGTCGGCGACCTGGCGTGGCAGCTCGGTGCAGGCAGCGGAACGGAGACGATCGGGACGCTGGCCGCCGGACAGACCGTCACGCTCGACATCCCGACCACCGGGCTCACCTCGCCGGGCACCCACCCGTGGTCGCTGAACCTGGCCATGCCGGACGCCGACGCGATCACCGAGAACGGTTCACTGGTCCTGGTCGACCCGGCGGCGGTGACCGCACTGCACCAGCAGACGATCACCGTGGACGGCGTCCCCGACGATCTGAGCGGGATCACACCGATCGATCTGGACGCCGACGGCGAGGTGCGCCAGATCCCCGACTGGGGTGGCGCCGCAGATCTGGGCGGCGACGTCTGGTGGACCTGGGACCAGGACAATCTCTACCTGACGGCGGCCATCACCGACAACGTGCACGCCCAGCCGGGCCTCAACGACACGATCTGGACCGGTGACAGCATCCAGTTCGGTGCCGTCGCCGGTGCGCCCGGGGAGGACCTGACCGGCTACTACGAGTACGGCCTCGCGCTGACCACTCAGGGTCCGCAGGTGTTCCGGTGGAACGGCGGCGGCGGCATCCTGCCCAACGGGCCGGTGGACGCCGTCGACCTCGCGGTCAGCCGCGACGAGGCCACGCAGACCACGGTCTACGAGATGGCGATGCCGTGGAGCGAACTCGCGCCGTTCGACCCCGCCGACCGGCTGCTGGCGCTGTCGTTCCTCGTCAACGAGAACGACGGTGCCATCCGCCGAGGATGGTTGGAATGGGGCTCCGGGATCGGGATGGGCAAGAACCCCGCGCTGTTCCCGAGCACCCGGCTCGACCCGTAACACCACGCGACGGGTGGGGCATCCGGAGGGTTGCCCCACCCATCGCATGCCGGCCCTGGCATCCTCGCTCCGACCCCCTTCGAAGGAGAACCCATGCTCGTCGACATGCCACTGGACCGCCTGCGTGCCTACCGGCCCGATCGCGACGAGCCCAGCGACTTCGACGCGTTCTGGGACGCGACGCTGACACAGGCACGGGCCGCTGCGACCGAGCCCGCCTTCGCCCGACTCGACTCCGAACTGGTCACCGTGGACGTCTTCGACGTCACCTTCAGCGGATACGCCGGCCAACCGGTCAAGGGCTGGCTGCTCATCCCGCGCCACCTCGACGGCCCACTGCCGTGCGTCATCGACCACATCGGCTACAACGGCGGCCGGAGCCTGCCCCATGACTGGCTGGCCTGGAGCGCCGCCGGCTACGCCAACCTGGTCATGGACGTGCGCGGCCAGGGCAGCAAGTCCGGGCTCGTCGGCGCCACGGCGGATCCCGACCCGGTCGGCGCACCGCAGGTGGGCGGGTTCCTGACCCGTGGCATCACCGACCCGGCCACCTACTACTACCGGCGGCTCTACACCGACGCGGTGCGCGCCGTGGACGTCACGCGCGCCCATCCAGGCATCGATCCGCAACGGGTCTTCGTGGCCGGCGGCAGTCAGGGCGGCGGCGTTGCGCTCGCCGTCGCGGGCCTCGAGCCCGGGCTGGCCGGGGTCATGATCAACGTGCCGTTCCTGTGCCACATCCGCCGCGCCACCGAGATCACCGACGCCTCGCCCTACTCGGAGATCACGTCCTACCTCCAGACGCACCGCGCCGACGTCGAGCAGGTCTTCCACACGCTGAGCTACTTCGACGGCGTCAACCTGGCGGCGCGAGCGAGTGCACCCGCGCTGTTCTCGGTCGGGCTCATGGACGCGACCTCTCCGCCGTCGACCGTGTTCGCCGCCTACAACCACTACGGGGCGCAGGACAAGGAGATGGTCGTCTGGGCCTACAGCGGACACGAGGGCGGGCAGGCCCAGCAACGGGCCGAGATGTACCGGTTCGCCCGGGAGCGCTGAGCCGAGCGCGAACTCGGGTCGTGTCGAGGGGCGGCACCCAGCGGCCCGGGCCGTCGCTTCAGAAGTAGCTGCCGAGACCCCAGACGAGCGTCGTTGCCAGACTCCCGACGAGGTGGCTCGCACCGATGCCCGTGCCGGCACCGGCCGCCGCCTTGGGGCCGGGGTTGCGGAGCCCGATGATGCCGAGGATGACGGCCCCGATGGCGGCAGCCGTGCCCGCGAGGTTGGGGATTCCACCTCCGAGGCCGACGGTGCCGGGGCTCCAGCCCTGACGGATCAGGATCGACTGGATGATCGTCCCGACGAGCGACAGGACAACGGCCACGACCCCGAGGATCAGCGAGATCCGGCCCTGGGGGTTGTTCGTCGAGCCAGGGTTCAGGATCGAGTCCGGAGCGTACGGCGATCCCGCGGCCGGATAGTCACCGGGGCGCCAGTTCCCGGGTGGGGTGGGCCCGGGGGCGTTCGTGCTCATGTGGGGTTCCTTCGTCGTCGTGGATGGGTGTCCAGCAGGGCCGCCGGCCGCTCACCACAGGGAAAGCGCCAGCGAGGTGGTCACGCGCGGGACCAGCCAGAGCACCACAAGAGTCAGCCCGATCCCGGTCCCGATGCCGGCCGCGCCGCGGGGGCCACCCCGACGCAGTGCGTAGATCCCGGTGCCCAGGGCACCGAACGCGAGGATCAGCTGGAACCAGCCGCCGACGCGGAGTACCTGGAAGACGGCCCGGCTGTAGGAGCCGGTGCTGAAGGCGACGTTCTCCGCGACCTCGTAGGCGATCCAACCGACCAGCGCGACGAACCCGAGCACGAGGGCGGTCCGCCCGGCGGGGTTCGACGTGGCCGCCGAGCCGCCGAGGGACACCGGTGCGTACGGGGACGCGGCCTGCGCGTACGGGGACGTGGGATCGGGTGGTGGGTCGCCGGGGCGCCAGCCCAGGGGCTGTGCAGAACCTGTCGGGTCACTCACATGGACTCCTTCGTCGTCGGCCCGTTTCCCCGACAGGGAACCAACCCGGCGTCGATCTGTCGAGGACCTCGGTGGGCAGGAGTGCCCATCGCGGGGAGCGCCGGCCCGCCGGTGGCCCGGCGCCGTCCAGAGCCGCCCTGGTCAGCCGCGATCGCGTACCGTCGAGTCGTGGCCGATCAGACCCCAGGAGACGACGCGTCGCCGACGCCGACCGGTGCGCTCGGCGAGCCGCTGACGGGACAGATCCCAGCCGCTGGTCCCGCGACCGGTCCGGTGCGCAAGTCGGCCCGCACCCCCACGGTGTGGAGCGTGCCGCAGCGCACCCTGCGGGCGCGGGCTCGCCGGGCGATGGCCGGGGACGGGCCGCCGACCGTGACGTTCGCGATGGTCCGCAAGGAGTCAGGCCTGACGGCGGAGGTGGAGCGGTCCGTCCTCGACCTGGTGCTGCGCACCGGGGAGGTCATGATCGCCACCGGCGCGCCGGTCGCGGACACGACTGCGGTGATGCTGCGGCTGGCCGCGGCGTACGGCGTCACGAACTGCCAGGTGGACATCACGTTCATCTCGATCACGGCCTCGATCGACCGGGACGACGACCCGGTCACGAAGGTCCGCGTCATCAACGTGCGCACCTCGGACTACAGCCGGCTCACCGATGTGACCCAGCTCGTCGACGAGGCCGGCGCCGGTAATTTGTCCCTCGAGGCCGCGCACGAGCGGATGAACGTCATCCTGACCTCGCCGCACCCCTACCGGCGCTCGGTGGTCACGGTCGCCCTCGGCATGATGGCGGCCGGTGTCGCCGTGCTCCTCGGCGGCGGCCTCCCGGTGGCGGCGGTCGCCGCGGCCACCACGATGGTCATCGACCGGTCCCTGCGGTTCCTGCGCAACCGCGGCCTGCCGTACCTGTTCCAGCAGGCGCTCGGGGCAGGCATCGCGACACTGGTCGCGCTGCTGATGCTGTGGGGCAAGCCCTATCTCGACATTTCCGACCAGATGCTGCCGCCGTCCCTGGTCGTGGCGTCCGGGATCGTGGTGCTGCTGGCGGGCCTGTCGCTCGTGGGTGCGGCGCAGGACGCGATCTCCGGGTTCCCGCTCACCGCCGCGGCCCGGTCCTACGAGGTGGTGCTGTACACGGTCGGGATCGTCATCGGCATCGGGTTCGTCCTCGATGTGGGACGGCGGTTCGGGGTGCCCCTGAGCATCAGCGACGTGACCGGCGTCGCCACCGCGCTACCACTGCAGATCGCGTGCGGCGCGGTGATCGCCGGAGCGTGGTCGGTCGCCTCGTACACGCGGATGCGCACCGTGCCGGTGGTGATGGGCGTCGGCGCGCTGGCCTCGGCCTCCTACGCGGTGTTCCTCGCCCTCGGCATGGGGCCGGCCGGCAGTTCCTTCGGCGCCGCCCTGGTGGTCGGGTTGCTCTCCGCCCTGGTCCAGCGCAGCATGCGGACGCCGTCGATGGTGATCGCCGTCTGTGGCATCACCCCGCTGCTGCCCGGCCTGGCGATCTATGCCGCGATGTTCGAGTTCGTCGATTCCGGGGATGTCATCACCGGCGCGGTGCGGCTGATCGCGGCGCTCTCGATCGGGCTCGCGCTCGCGGCCGGGGTCACGCTCGGGGAGTTCATCGGCACCCCACTCGGTCGCAACGCCGACCGCTGGCAGCGCAAGGTGCAGGCCAGGGCCCGCGGCACCCGGATCTGACATCGGAACGTGACCTTCGCCGACCGCGTGTGCGGTGGCGAGTAGCGCGGGAGGCGCCCATCATGGTTGGAGGCGACCAGGGAGGGCAGCAATGCGGATCGTCGTCACGGGGGCCTCGGGGGTGCTCGGCACGCAGGTGGTCCACCGCGCCCGCGAACTCGGTCATCACGTGGTTCCTGCGAGCCGGCGCTGGGGCGTCGACCTGTCCACGGGAGAAGGGCTCGCGGCGGTGCTGGCCGGAGCCGACGCCGTGGTCCACACCGCCTGCAACCCGCGCCGCGCCCGGCTGGTCGACGTCGACGGCACCGTTCAGCTGCTCGCCGCGATCGCGACCATGGCCAGCCCGCCGCACCTGGTCTACGCCTCCCTCGTGGGCTGCTCGACCTCCACCGCGCCCTACGCCCGCACGAAGCGCGCCGTCGAGACCCTCATCGAGGACAGCGGCCTGTCGGCGACCATCGTCCGGTCCACCCGGTTCCACCCCTCGGCCGCGTTCCTGGCTCGGGCCACGGCCCGCGCGCACCGTGACGTGTCGCCGGCGCCGGCACGTCCGGTCGACCCGGCCTGGGTCGCCGCCGAACTCGTGGAGTACGTCCTCGGCGGGCGCCCGGACGGCTGCATGCACGCGCCGGACCTCGCCGGGCCGGAGATGCTGACGACCGACCAGCTGGCCGACGCGGTGCTCGCCCACGACGGCCGGCCACACCGGTTCCTGCGGCTACCCGGGCTCGGGGGCCCGGCCCGGGCCTTCGCCACGGTCGCGGACCTGCCGGGTCCCGGCGCCCTGCTCGGCGGGGCCTCGTTCCGTGACTGGCTCGGGCAGCAGCCGCTGCCGATCAGGCGCTGATCCGGGCGGGTCACCGGCCGGCGACGATGTCTCCCCGCTGCACCTGATCCTTGCCGAGCCCTTCCATGAGCAGACCGACCCGGTCGCCCGGGCCGGCCTCTCGGCGCAGGCGCCGTGCGGACTCGACGCCGGTGACTTCGCTGGAGACGACGTGGACGCCGTCGCGGATGATCGCGACCTGCTGTCCGGTCCGCGCCACACCGTCGGCCAGCGTCCCGGTCACGACCGTGCCGCGGCCGGTGATGGTGAAGGCATCCTCCACGACCAGGCTGAAGGCGCCCGGGACCGCCCGGGGCGGCGTCGCCGCCACCGGCGGACCGAAGTCCGACGGCGGAGCAACGGCGGGTGGGCCCGTCGCCGGCGCCGGGGGTCCGTTCACCTCGCGCAGGTAGGTGTCGACGGTCGAGGCGCTGTCGCGGTCCTTCTTCTTCCAGAACACCCGCTCGAGGCTGACAAGCGACGCCGCATCCGCCCCTCACCGGGCGAGGTTGGCGTCCGGGGCGTCGAGCAGTTCGGTGATCGCGTGCGTTCCGATCGCCGCGAGCTCGGCGTTGTCGTCGGAGTGTTCCGCGAGGGCGGTGGCCAGCACCAGCGCCCACCCGCGGGCCCGGGCCCAGACGGCGTCGTCGACGCCGGTGCGCAGCGAGTACCGCACCACGAACTCGGCCCGGCCGGCACCGTCGAAGGTGAGCCACGCCGTCGCCAGGTCCGTGGCCGGGTCGCCGGAGGTGACGTCGCCGAAGTCGACGACGGCGCTCAGCCGGCCGCGCTCCACAAGCAGGTTCAGCGGATGGAGGTCACCGTGCAGCCACACCGGCGGCCCCGCGTGCACGGGGGCCGCCAGCAGCGTGCGCCACAGCGCGGAGAGCTCGTCGCTGCGCGGCACGTGACCGGACGCGAGCCGTCGGGTGACCGCGGCGTCCCTGGCCGCCAGCGGCACGCCCCGCACGGGATTGGGCGGCGCCCAGTCGGGCGCGGGTACGTGCAGGTCCGCGAGGAAGTCGGCGAGGCCGGCGGCCCAGAACCAGCGGGCCGCGACCGCCTGGCCGATGGCCGGGTGCCCCGGCAGCCAGCGCAGCACGGACCAGGGCCAGGGGTAGTAGTCGGTCGGTTCGCCGGCCAGGCGCGGGCTCGGGACGGGCACCCGGACCAGCCGGCGGATCGCCGGCAGGCTCAGCTGCTCGTGGCGCACCAGGTCAACGGCGGCCGCACGCCGGGGCAGGCGCAGCACGAAGTGTTCGCCCGCGCGGATCATGACGTTGTCCCAGCCGTTCGCGACCGTGTGCAGGAACGCCGTCGCGAGCTCGGGGAACTGGTCGGTGAGGAGGCGGCGGGCGAGGTCGGTGGTGATCTCCACCTCGGCCGGGGGCATGTCGGGCATCGGCCGAGCTCAGCCGTTCTCGCCGGGCGCATCGGAGGAGCCGGTGACCGGCGGCTGGGCGGACCACGGGAACGAGATCCACCGGTCGGTCCGGCGCCACGTGTAGTCCGGCTCGATCACCGACCGCGGCTTCGTGTAGAGCACGGCGCTGCGGGCTTCCACGGGCAGGTGCTCGCCGGCCTCGATCCGGCCGTCGCCGTCGAGGTCGATCGGCAGGCCGCGCTGTAGCAGGTCCATGACCACCCGGAGCGTGTGCCCGGAGTCCGCGACGTCGTCGACGACGAGGACCTTGGCGTCGGCAAGCACGGTGGTGTCGAGCAACGGGGGCAGCACCACCGGTTCGGGCAGCGTCTCGGCGACGTCCGTGTAGAACTCGACGTTCATCGTGCCCATCGCCTTCACCCCGAGCGCGTACGCGATCGCACCCGCCGGCACCAGCCCGCCGCGGGCCACTGCGATCACCAGGTCTGGCATCCACCCACTCGCGACCACCTCGCGCGCCAGTTCACGGGCCGCCTCACCGAACCTGTTCCAGGGCAGGACTTCCAGGGCAGGGGTGCGCGGGGACTCGGACATGGGCCAAATGTAATGGAGGTGGCGCGCGTGCCGTCGGCACGTCCGGCCGTGGTGGAATTGGGCCGGATCTTCCGACCCTGAACGGAGCAGAACCGGGATGGACACTGTCATCGGCGTCGACCTCGGCGGCACCAAGACGGCCGCCGCACTCGTCGCCGCCGACGGCAACCTGCGCGGGTTGCGTGAGGTGCCCACGCCCGCGACGGCAGGCCCGGACGCGGTGCTCGACGCCGTGGCCGGCGTGGTGCGGCAGGTCGCCGCCGACCTGGGTACGCAAGCCGGCGACGGCGGATCGCCCGTCGGCCTCGGCGTCGCCAGTGCCGGGGTGGTCGAGGCGCAGAGCGGCCGGATCATCTCCGCGACCGACGCGATCACGGCGTGGGCCGGGACGGACGTCGCCGGTGGCCTGCGGGCCCGACTCACCGACGTGTTCGCCCCGGACGCGGTAGTCGGGGTGCTCAACGACGTGGACGCCCATGCCGTGGGAGAGGCGTGGATCGGGGCCGGCGCAGGGCGTGAGGTCGTCCTCATGGTGGCCGCGGGCACCGGGATCGGCGCCGGTCTGGTCGCCGGTGGCCTGCCGTGGCGCGGAGCCCACCACAGCGCCGGCGAGCTCGGCCACCTGCCGTCGCCGGACGCCGTCGGACTCACCTGCACCTGCGGGCGGGACGGCCATCTGGAGGCCATTGCCGCCGGGCCGGCGATCCACCGCCGGTACCTCGCCCTCGGGGGCGATCCCGCCAGCGCGGACACGCGCGACGTGGCCCGCCGCGCAGCCGCCGGGGAGGAGCTGGCCGTCCGGGCGCTGACGGACACCGGCCGCGCGCTCGGCCGGGGCATCGCCGGGATCGTGACGATGCTGGACCCGGACGTCGTGGTCGTCGGCGGTGGCGCCGCCGGTGCCGGCGAACTCTGGTGGCGGCCCATGGAGGACGAACTGCGCCGCGAACTCATCCCGCCGTTGGCCGGCATCGAGCTGCGGCCGGCCCGGCTCGGTCCCGGTGCGGCGATCGCCGGCGCGGCCCGGTGGCTGCGCCTGGGCCGTCCCTGGATCGGTGCGGCCGTGGACGCGGACGCGTGACGAGCGGATCCGGGATGGACCTCGCCGGCCTGCTCGAGACCCTGCGCGACACCCTCATCGTGTCCTGCCAGGCCTATCCCGGGGAGCCGATGCGGGACCCGGACGTCATGTCCAGGGTCGCCCGGGCCGCCGTGATCGGTGGCGCGGCCGCGGTGCGGGTGCAAGGACTCGCGGACATCCGCGCGACCGTCGCTGCCGTCGACGTGCCGGTGGTCGGCCTGTGGAAGGACGGGCCGGACGGCGTGTTCATCACCCCGACCCTCGAGCACGCGCGTGCCGTGGCGGACGCCGGCGCGCAGATCGTCGCCGTGGACGGCACCCGCCGCCCCCGACCGGACGGCCTCACGCTCGCGCAGACCGTTGCCGGCCTCCGCGACACCCACGACGTGCTCGTCATGGCTGACTGCGGCTCCCTCGAGGACGCCGTGGCCGCGCAGGAGGCGGGCGCGGACCTGCTCGGCACCACCTTGGCCGGGTACACCGGCGAACGTCCGCGGACGGACGGCCCGGACCTCGACCTGATCGCCCTGATCGCGGTCACATGCGAGGTGCCGGTGATCGCCGAGGGCCGCATCCACACTCCCGCCGCTGCCGCGCAGGCGCGCCGGGCCGGGGCGTTCGCCGTCTGCGTCGGCACCGCGATCACGCACCCGAGCACCATCACCGGCTGGTTCGTCGACGCCATCGCCGCCGACGGGTAGCGTCGAGTCGTGGATCCGATCGACGCGCTGGAGCGGGTGGCGTTCCTGCTCGAGCGCGACCTCGCCGACACCCACCGGATCCAGGCGTTCCGCCGGGCCGCACGCCGGCTGCGCGGGCTCGGGCCGGACGAACTCGCGTCGCGGCTCGCCGCCGGCACGCTCACGGAACTCCCCGACGTCGGACCGCGCACCGCGGGCGTTGCCATGGCGGTCGCACGCGGGGAACTGCCGGACTACCTGGCGGACCTGGAGTCAGCCGCCGGTCCGCTCGTCGACGGGGCCGCCGAGGTGCGCGGCTGGCTGCGCGGCGACCTGCACACCCACTCGGACGCCTCCGACGGCGGCAGCCCGGTCGGCGAGATGGCCGCGACCGCGATCGACCTAGGGCATGAGTACGTCGCGCTGACCGACCACTCGCCGCGCCTGACCGTGGCGCGCGGGTTGTCCCCGGAGCGGCTGCGCGCCCAGATCGCACAGGTCGCCGCGCTGAACGCCGAGCTCGCGCCGTTCCGGATCCTCACCGGCGTGGAGGCGGACATTCTCGAGAACGGCATGCTCGACGGCGAGCCCGACCTCCTCGACGAGGTCGACATCGTGGTCGCGAGCGTGCACTCGGCGCTACGGATGCCGGCCGAGCAGATGACGCTGCGGATGGTCACCGCGATCGCGAACCCGCGCGTGGACGTGCTCGGACACTGCACCGGTCGCCGGGTCATGGGCGGACGTGGCACCCGGCCGGAGTCCGAGTTCGACGCGGAGATCGTGTTCGAGGCGTGCCGCCGGTTCGGCGTCGCCGTGGAGATCAACTCACGCCCCGAGCGACGGGACCCGCCCACCCGGTTGCTCCGCCTCGCCGTCGAGATGGACTGCGTGTTCGCGATCGACTCCGACGCGCACGCCCCCGGCCAGCTCGACCTGCTCGACCACGGGTGCGCACGCGCCGCTGCCGCCGGCCTCACACCGGACCGGATCGTGAACTCCTGGGCCGCCCCGACGCTGCTCGAATGGACCCGCGTGAACGGGTAGATTGGGGACCTGAAGACCGACCACCACGAAGGATCCGACGATGGCTGAGCGCACGGCGACGATTGGCTCGCCGGTGGGGTTGCACGCCCGCCCGGCGGCGATCTTCACCCGCGCCGCCGAGGACTCCGGCATCCAGGTGCGGATCTCCAAGAACGGATCGGTGCCCCAGGACGCGGCGAGCATCCTCGGCGTGATGACGATCGGCGCGAAGTACGGGGACACCGTCACCCTGCACGCCGAGGGCGCGCGGGCCGCGCGGGTCCTCGAGGAACTGGCCGAACTCCTCTCCCGCGACCTCGACGCCTGACCGCGGATGTCGCGCCGCGAGGATGTCGACCGCCGTATCTACGCGGCGGCGATGAACCTGCTCCGCACCCATGGCCCGCTGGCCGTGACGGTCGAGGCGGTCGCCGCCGAGTCCGGGGTCGCCCGGACCACGATCTACCGGCGCCACAAGGACCGGGACGCGGTCCTCGCGGCGGCGCTCGGCGACCACATGGCGAGCCGGGTCGTCGAACCGGGCGATGACGTCTGGCGGGACATGCGCGCCGCGGTCGAGTCCCTGATCGCCACCCTGGAGGGCGGCCCCGGGTCCGGCGTGTTCCTCGGACTGGTGCAGAGCGGGGACCGGGACCAGGTGGAACTCATCCGGGACAAGCTGCTGCGGCCGCGGATCGCGCTCGCGGTGGAGCGGCTGCGGGACGGCGTCGCGACCGGGCAGGTGCGCCCCGACGCGGACATCGAGGTCGCCGTCGACCTGCTCCTCGGCGCCGTGGCGGCCCGGTTCGCCCACTCGGGAACATTTCCGCCGGGCTGGGCCGGCTCGGTCGTGTCGACCCTGCGGGTCGCACTGCAGGCGGACTGCGACCCATCCGAAGGATGATGTGGCACGAACTCCGGGTAAGGCCGTAGGCTCGGACCGTTAGGCGCTACACGGTGTGTAGCGCTCACCCGCTCCGGGCCGACGGCGCCTGGCCGCCAGCGCAGCACCGGGAGTGAAGGGCACACCTCATGGCATTCGATATCGAACGGTTCACCCAGGACTCGGTGCGGGTCAACTGGGAGGACCTCGACCTCGACAACTTCCGCGAGAACCCGCTGCCGCCGGAATCGGTGCGGACGCTGCGGTACATGTGCGACGTCGAGTACCACACGGTGTGCTACCTGCGGGACATGCTGGTCACCCGCTCCCACGGGGAGGGCGAGGTGAACGCCTTCATGACGATGTGGAACCGTGAGGAGTTCTGGCACGGGGAGGCGCTCGCGCACGTTCTCTCGCTGCATGGCGTGACGGTCAACTACGATCAGCTCAAGGACCGCCGCAAGAAGCTGGGCTGGCGGGACCGGCTCGCCCCGGTGAAGCAATCCCTGCTCAGCAACATCGTCGGCAAGGACTTCGTGGCCGTGCACATGCTCTGGGGCGCCGCCAACGAATGGTCCGCCGCAGCCGCGTACAAGCGCCTCGGCGTGCTCGAGGGGCACCCGTCCCTGGCCGAGCTGCTCCGGCGGATCGCCGCTCAGGAGTCCAAGCACGTGGCCTTCTACGCCACCCAGGCGAAGGCCCGGCTCGCCGGCAACCCCAAGGCGCAGAAGCTGGCCCGGTTCGCCCTGAAGAACGCCTGGGCGCCGGTGGGCTCGGGAATCATGACCGACGACGAGGTGACCCATGTGATGGGTCATCTGTTCGGCGGCACGGAGGGTCGCAAGGAGATCAACGCGATCGACCGCCACATCGGCCGACTGCCCGGCATGGAGGGCCTGACCATCTTCGCGGACGCCCTCGACGCGCGCGGCGTCGCGGCGTGAGCGGCGAGACCCGTAGGACCGTAGGCCCGGGACGCCAGGCGGGTCCGGACGACCAGGCTCGACCGGGGGCCCGCGAGGAACCGGGCGCGACCGACGACGGCGCGCAGCTGCCGTTCATGTCCGACTCGGACGGCTTCGACGTGCGCGCCTACACACGTGATCCACGGTCGCTGCGCCGGGGCGACCTCGACCTTGGTGCCATGCAGGGACTGCCCACGAACACCCTGCTCACCCTGCGGCACCTGCAGCAGGTCGAACGCGGCACCCTGCGCCTGATGCGGGACCTGCTGGTCACACCGACGCACGCCGAGTCACGGGTCACGGCGTTCCTGACCACCTGGGCGTACGAGGAGTACTGGATCGCCGACGCCCTCGAGGCGGTGCTGGAGGACAACAACCACACCGAGGTCGCGCACAGCACCAGGCTCGGGCGGATGCGCCGAGGCTGGGACGACCGGATCATCCCCACCGTGGACGCGATCCGGACGAACCTGCTCGGCAGCGACATCGTCGCCGGACACATGGCCGTCGGCCTCCTGGACAGCCTCGTGGCCCGCGCGAGCTACGCCCGCGTCGGGGTGCTGGAGCCCCGCCTGGCGAGCCTGATCGACCCGATCGTGACGATCAAGGACCGGCACGTGGAGTTCTACACCGACGAGGCGGCGGACCGGCTCGCCGCCTCCGTGGGCGCCCGCCGCCTCGGGCAACAGGCGGTGCGGTCCTGGCGCTGGCCCGGATCACGCTACGGCGACCCCGGCTACGTCCAGCCGGTGCTGCGCTACCTCTTCGCGGATCCGTCCGTTCGCGTGGACATCGATGCCGCCGACGCCCGGGTCGCCGCCCTGCCCGGGATGGCCGATCAGCACCCGATCCGGCGGGCCCTCGGACGGTTCGCGTCCCGAGGAGCACGGCAGTGACGACGCCGCGTACAGTATCCGGGGTGTCCGACCCTTTGAACAACGCCCACGTCCTCATCACGGGCGCCACCGGCTTCGTCGGCCAGGCCGTCCTGGAGAAGTTGCTCTCGACCTACCCCACCACCCGGATCAGCCTGCTGGTCCGGCCGCGCGGCGCGCTGACCGCGCAGATGCGCGTGGACAAGCTGCTGAAGAAGCCCGTGTTCTCCGCGTGGCGCGAGCGGGTAGGGGACGACGGCGTAGCCGCCGCCGCGGGTCGCGTCACCGTTCTGGCCGGTGACCTCGGGGACGTACCGCCGCTCTCGGACGGCATCGACGTCGTCATCCACTCCGCATCGAGCGTCTCCTTCGACATGCCGATCGACGACGCCTTCCGCGACAACGTGGGCGGCCCGGTCTCCCTCTACACCGCGCTGCTGGAGTCCGGCTCGGACCCGCACGTGGTGCACGTCTCCACCTGCTACGTCGCCGGGCTGCGCAAGGGCGTCGCCGAGGAGCGATCCCTGGACCACGCCGTCGACCGCACGGAGGAGACGACCCGCGCGCTGGCGGCACGGGCCGAGGCCGAGGCCGCCTCCAGGCGCCCCGAGGTGCTCGGCAAGCTGCTCGAGCGGGCCCGGTCCGTGCACCGCCGCGCGGGCGCCCAGGCCGTGTCCCAGGCCGCCGAGGAGGCCCGCGCCGCCTGGGTGACCGAACGGCTGCAGGACGCCGGACGGACCCGCGCCCAGTCCCTCGGCTGGCCCGACGTGTACACCTTCACCAAGGCGCTCGGGGAGCGCGTCGCGGAGGAGCTGTGGGGGCGCGAGCACCGGCTGTCCGTGGTGCGGCCCACGATCATCGAGAGCTCGCTGAGCCACCCCTACCCGGGTTGGATCGACGGTTTCAAGGTGGCCGACCCGCTCATCGCGGCGTACGGGCGCGGCATGCTGCCCGAGTTCCCCGCGCTCGCGGACACGATCCTCGATGTGATCCCGGTCGACCACGTCGTCAATGCGATCCTGGCCGCGGCCGCCGCGCCGTCGCCGGTGGGTGAGCCGCGGTACTACCAGGTGGCCTCCGGCATCCGGAACCCGCTGCGGTTCGGGCGGATGGTCGCGATGATCCGCGAGTACTTCAGCGCCCACCCGCTGCTGGACGACGAGGGCACCACGGTGCAGGTGCCGAACTGGACGTTCCCGAACGGACCCGCCGTCGAGCGAAGCCTGCGCCGCCGCGAGCTCGCCGTCGACCTCGCTGACCGCGCCGTCGGCCGGCTGCCCGCGAACGACCGCACCCGCGGCTGGATCTCCGCGGTCTTCAAGGCGAAGCGTGACCTCGGGACCCTGCGGAAGTTCACGGACCTGTACAAGCCGTACACGCAGACCGAGGTGGTCTTCGACGACGCGAACACCCGCGCGCTGCACGAGTCCCTGCCCGCACAGCGGTGGGACTCCCACGGCTTCGACGTCACGGCGATCGACTGGGACTACTACATGATGGAGGTGCACGTCCCCAAGGTCCCCGGCCTGATGCGGGCCCGCGGCCGGCGCGGCGCCTCCGGGACCTCCACCAAGCGCGCCCTGCCGCAGCGCACCGACGTGCTCGCCGTATTCGACCTGCACGGCACGGTCGCCGCGGCCAGCCTGATCGAGCACTACGTGTGGGTGGAGCTCGCCGCCAAGGGGTCCGGCCGGGCGTTGCGTGAACTCGGTGGCATGGTGGCCAACTCCGGCACCTACCTGCAGGCCGAGTGGCGCGACCGTGGCGACTTCATCCGCAGTTTCATGCGCCGGTACGAGGGGGTCAACGAGGACGCGTTGCGGGATGTCATCGCGCGCAAGGTGACCCCGTCCCTGCGCGCCCGGGTCCTCGCGGAGGCCACCGAACGGATCGCGGAGCACCGCGCCGCCGGCCACCGCACCGTCCTGGTCACCGGGCAGATCGACGTCTTCGTGGAACCGCTGGCGGACATGTTCGACGTGATCGTGGCCGGTCGGATGGAGAAGGACGCGGACGGACGCTGGACCGGCCACCTGGCCACGTCCCCGCTCGTGGACGAGGCCCGCGCCACGTGGCTGACCCGGTACGCCCGGGACTCCGGCGTCGACCTCGCCGGCTCCTACGCCTACGGCGACACCTACTCGGACCGGCCCTGGCTCGAGGTGGTCGGCCACCCGAACGTCGTCAACCCCGACTCCTCGCTGTACCGGTACGCCAAGGAGAAGCGCTGGCCGGTGCACAGCTGGACCACCACCGCCGAGGGGCGGTTCTCCCCGGTCCTTCGCAGCCTCAACGGATCGGGGCGTCGGTGACGTCCGCGGCCGCCGAGCGGTCGCCGCTGACCGGGATCGCCATGGTCACCGGCGGCACGTCCGGTATCGGCCTCGCGTTCGCCCGCGCTCTCGCGGGCAGGGGACTGGACCTGGTCCTCGTCGCCCGTGATGCGGCTCGGCTCGAGTCCACCGCGGCCGACCTGCGGCACGAGTTCGGCGTCGCGGTCGAGACCCTGACGGCGGACCTCGCCGAGCCCGACGGCGTCGCGGTGGCGGTGGCCCGGCTGACGCGCCCCCAGACTCCGGTGACCGTGCTGGTCAACAACGCCGGGCACGGCGTGCACACGCCGCTGATCAGCGAGGACCCCAGCCCGCACCTGCAGGCGATCGACCTCATGGTCAGCGGGGTGCTCGTCCTCGGCGGAGCCGCCGGACGTGCGATGTCCGAGCGTGGTAGCGGCCTCATCATCAACGTGGCCTCCGTGGCCGGCCTGATCCCGATGGGCTCCTACTCGGCGATCAAGGCCTGGGTGAACGCCTACTCCGAGGGCCTCGGCATCGAGCTCTCCGGCACCGGTGTCCGGGTGATGACCCTGCTGCCCGGATGGGTTCGCACCGAGTTCCATGAGCGCGCCGCGATCCGCACGAACTCGATCCCCTCGGTACTGTGGCTTGATGCGGATCGACTGGTCTCCGACTGCCTCGCCGATGTGGACCGGGGGCGGACCAGGTCGGTGCCGTCGCGGCGGTTCAAGGCTCTCGCCTGGGGAGCCCGGCACGCGCCGCGGCCGTTGGTGAACAGGGCCACCGCCCTGATCAAGAAGGGACGCAGATGAGCGCACAGCGTAGGACCGCCCGGTATCACCGCGCGTGGCACCGCTGGCTGCGCTACGTCGCGCAGCGGCTGATCCTGCGGCCCGTGATCTTCGCCAACACCCGGGTGACCGTCGAGGGGGAGCGGCACCTCGCCGGCATCGACGGACCGTTCATCCTGGTCGCCAACCACTCCAGCCACCTGGACGCACCGCTGTGCATCACCGCGCTGCCGTACCGGGTCACGAAGAACCTCGCCACGGCGACTGCGGCGGACTATTTCTACAAGCAGAAGTGGCGCAGCACTCTGACGTCCTTCTTCTTCAACTCCTACCCGGTCGAACGGGGCGGCAACCGCGGCAAGGGCGCCGGGATGTCCGTGTCCCTGCTGCGCCAGGGCGTGCCGCTGATGATATTTCCGGAAGGCACCCGGTCCCGGACCGGTGAGATGGCCGCGTTCAAGCCCGGCGCCGCCGCGCTCGCCCGGTCCCTTCGGGTGCCACTGATCCCGGTGGCGCTGGTCGGCGCGTACGACGCGATGCCGGTGGGCGCCGCGTGGCCAAAGCCGGGCCGGATGCCCGTCAAGGTGATCGTCGGAAAGCCCGTCCGGGCCCGCGCCGGCGAGAGCCTGCCGGACCTGAACGCACGCCTGACGGCGCGGGTGCGCGCCATGCACACCATGCAGACCTCGTACGTCCTCGTCACCGATGACGACCGAGCCACCAGAGCGCCGGAGGCCGACCTCGGCCAGGCACAGGAGGATGTTTCATGACCGACGTCGAACACCAGAAATGGTGGGGTTGGGGCGTGGAGGGCATCGCCTTCCACCACGAGGACAAGCCGGCGTTCGCGGGCTTCGTCCTGGACAAGGTCGGAATCGACCTGACCCAGCCCGGCGGCGAACCGCCGACATTCGACGAGATCGAGGTGCCGGCCAGCCGGCTGGGCGATGACCTCGGCGCCCAATTGCGGGCCGCCGTCGGCGACCACCAGGTCAGCACCGACGACATGCTGCGCGTCGTGCACACCTACGGCAAGGGCATGCGCGACCTGGTCCGGGTACGGGCCGGTGATCTGCCCCGGGTCCCGGACGCGGTGGTCTATCCCGCGAACGAGGACGAGGTGCGCGCCGTCGTCGACGCGGTAGTGGCCGCGGACGCCGTCCTGATCCCGTTCGGAGGCGGTTCGAACATCTCGGGCAGCCTGACCCCGCAGCCGCACGAGGAGCGCACGGTCATCTCCCTAGACCTCGGCCGGATGAACCGGGTGCTCGAGATCGACGAGAGCTCCGGGCTCGCCCGGATCCAGGCCGGCGGCCTCGGGCCGGACATCGAGGAGCAGCTCACCACGCGGGGCTGGACGATGGGCCACCAGCCCGACTCGTTCAAGCACTCCACCCTCGGCGGCTGGATCGCGACCCGCTCCTCGGGGATGCAGTCGGACAAGTACGGCGACATCGCGGACATCACCCGTGGTTTTCGGGTAGTGCTGCCGGGCAAGGTCGTGGAACTACGGCCGCTGCCGTCGACCTCCACCGGGCCGAGCGTGCGCGAGATGATCATCGGCAGCGAGGGACGCCTCGGCGTGGTCACCGAGGCCTGGGTCAACGTTCACCGGGTCCCCGAGAATCGCGATGTCATCGCCTACCTGTTCCCGAACTGGGCGGCCGGGCTCGCGGCCATGGCGGAGATCTCCACCTCCGATGCCTCACCCACGATCACCAGGGTCTCCGACGCCAACGAGACCTCGTTCTCGCTTGCCACCCGCAAGGCCTCGAAGGGCATCTCCGGCAAGGTCGGCGAGGGCCTCTTCGAGGTGCTGCGCCGGCGGGGCTGGGACCTCGAGAAGGTCTGCTTGTCCTACATCGGGTATGAGGGCGGCACCGCGAAGATCCGTGCCGAGAAGTCCATCGTCGGCAAGATCATCGGCAAGCACGGCGGCATCCGGCTCGGCCGCGGCCCCGGGGCGCTGTACGACCAGAAGAAGTTCGACACCCCCTACATCCGTGACTTCCTCCTCGACCGGGGCGCGATCGGCGACGTCTCCGAGACCGCCGCACCGTGGTCGAAGTTGGGTCAGGTCTACACCACCACGGTGCGGGCGGCGCGAGCGAAGTTCGCCGAACTGGGTGTCACAGGGTTCATCATGTGCCACCTGTCGCACTCGTATCACTCGGGTGCGTGCCTGTACTTCACGTTCGCGTTCCCGCCGAACGCCGACGATGACTTCCTCGGTCAGTACGACGCGGTGAAGACCGTGATCCAGCAGTCGTTCATCGACTCCGGCGCCACGCTGTCGCACCACCACGGAGTGGGCACGGATCATGCACCGTGGCTGGAGCAGGACATCTCCGAGGCGGGGACGGACCTGATGGTGGGCCTGCTGCGGGCGGCAGACCCGGGACGCAACCTGAACCCGGGCACGCTGATCCCCGACCACCGGGAGTGGTGAGTACGCCGGCGCGCGCCGGGTGAGGGCCGCGGCTCAGAGCGGGTGCAGCCGGCCCGAACCCACGGCCACCCGGACCACCCGGTCGCCGAAGTCCACCAAGGTGGCGATCTCACCTTCCACGCCGACCACCCGGCCGAGCCCGTGACGGTCGTGGGTGACCCGCTGTCCCACCTCGAAAAGCACCGGCGGCGGGGGCGGTAGGCGGAGGTTGTTGAACGGGCTGGACGCGAGCGAACGGGGGGTGGCCATCCCTCAAGCATCCTCTCTTCTGGCCGAATGTCACGTTCGGCTTCGAACGCGCCCGACCCGACCGGTCCGCAGATCCTAGGCTGGGGGCGATGAGCCACGTCCCGAGCCCAGGTGAGCAGCCAGATCCGCACGGGCGGACGGCGACGGTCGAGGCCGAGCGGGCCACGTGGTCGCCGGCGAATGTGGTGCTCGTGCGCCACGGCGAGTCCGTCGCGAACGCCCGGCACCTGTTCACCGGCGTGATCGACGTCGGACTCACCCCGGCCGGCGAGGCCGAGTGCGTGCTCGCCGGTCAACGCTTGGCCGGCGCGGGCTGGGTGCCGGACGTGATCTGCACCTCCGAGCTCGTGCGCGGCTGGCGCACGGCGGAGCTGATGCGCACGGCGTGGCCGGAGCTCGTCCCCGTGGAGCGGGACTGGCGGCTCAACGAACGCAACTACGGCGCTCTGTCCGGGTACCTGAAGTCCGAGATCGCCGAGCGGTTCGGCCGGGACCGGTTCCTGTACTGGCGGCGCTCCCTGGAGGGCCGCCCGCCACCGCTCGCGCCGGAGGTGCTCGCACTCTGGCGGGTGCTGCCCCCGTTCGACGTCCTCCCACCGGAGGCGCTGACGGCGACCGAGTCCCTCGCTGACGTCGTGTCGCGGGTCCGGCCCTGGGTCGCGGACGTGCTCGGCGCGCATGTCGCCGCCGGCCGGCGGGTCCTGTTGGTCGCGCACGGCAACTCCCTGCGGGCCGTCTGCGGCGTCCTGGACCGGCTCGACGGCGACGAGCTCGCGGCGCTCAACCTCCCGAACGCGCGACCCCTCGCCTACCGGCTGAGCGCGCAGAACGCGACCGCCCCGGTGCCCGCGGTCCGCGGCGGCGAGTACCTGGACCCGGGCGCCGCCCGGGCGGAAGCAGCGGCGATCGCGGCCGAGGGTGGCACCTAGACCGGTGCTACCGTGCGGCGGTGGACCCCTCAGCGGCACGAGTGCCCCACCCCGGGCACTTCGATGCCGACCCGTCCGGCTACGAGGCGGGCCGCCCGCCGTATCCGGACGCGCTCTGGGCGCGGCTGCGCGCCCTCGGCGTGCTGCGACCCGGGCTGCATGCGCTCGACCTCGGCGCCGGCACCGGCCAGGCGACCGGGCCGCTCCTGACGGCCGGGCTGAGCGTGACCGCGGTCGAGCCGGGCGAACGGTTGGCGCGGCGCCTGGCCGAGCGGTTCCCAGCCGCCCGCGTCCTGGTGGCCCGTGCAGAGGACGTCGAGTTGTCCCGGGCCGGGTACGACGTCGCCGTGGCCGCCACGTCGATCCACTGGATGGACCTCGACGTGGTGCTGGCCCGCGTGCGCGAGGCGCTGACCTCCGACGGCCGGTTCCTCGTCTGGCGCACCGAGTTCGGGGACCCGACGGCGTCGCTCACGCCGTTCCGGGAACGCGTCGGTGAGATCGTGGCGCGTCGTGCGCCCGTGGTCGATGTGCGTCGTCGTGGTGGGACGGCGGAGCTCGCCCGGGCGCTGACGGCGGGTGGCCTGTTCGCGGTCGAGGAGATCGACGTCACCCGCTGGAGCGTGGACCTCGACGAGGCCGGCGTGCGGGCGTTGTTCGCGACGTTCAGCGACTGGAGCGAGGCCGAGGTCGCCGCTGCCGGTGCCGCTGCCCGGGATCTCGGCGGCACCGTCCGGGAGCACTACGTCACGCCGCTGATCGCGCTCCGCGCGATCTGACGGACCCGACGGCCGACGCCGGTCCTGCCGTCGCGGGGCAGGACCGGCACCGGTGTCAGCCGACCCGGACCGTGATCGGCTCCGAGGCGGACGTCCCGGCCGCGTTCGAGAACTCCGCGTGGTACCGGTATGCACCCGCGGGCCGGCCCGCAACGGCCGTCGACGCCTGCTGAGCGGCCGGGGTGGCCGCGATCAGCTCCTGGGTGTCGATGAGCACACCGTCCTCGTAGAGCCGGTACTGGGTCGCGTTCGTGCCCCACCACAGGTCGGCCGTCACCGTGTAGTCCGGCTCGGCGACGTGGTTGTCGTGGGACAGCACCGGGACCGCCGGCTTCGCGTCGCGTACCCGGACGGTCGCCGAGCCCGTCGGAGCGGTCCCGGCCGCGTTGCTCAGCGTGCCGGTGTACACGTAGTCGCCGTTCACCCGACCGGTCAGGGGGATCTGGACGCGCTGGGCACCCGGAGAGGCCGGCGCCAGCGTGCGGGTCGCCACGAGGTTGCCGTTCTCGTACAGGCGGAACACGGTCGCGTTGACGCCCCACCACAGGTTCAGCGTGACCGCGAAGGTACCGTCCGTGACGCCGCTGTGCCCGCTGTCGGTGGACAGCGCGGCCGTGCTTGCCGGCGGCCGGGTGGCCAGCTCCGCCGGTGTCGCGAACGTGTAGGTGATATCCAGCGCACCGTCGTGCGGGATCCAGAGCAGGTGCTGGCGACGGGTCCCACCCAACGCGGAGCGGTCCGTCCCGGCGAAGCTCACGTCCCGGACGCCGTCGAAGCTGATCTGGAACGTTGCCCCGTTGCGGGCGAGGGTCAGGCCGGTGACGCCGGTCAGGGCGACGGCGTCGCCGGACCGGGCGACGGTGCCGTCGGAGAACGTCAGCACGTCCTCGGGCTGCACGAGCAGGGGCACGAGCGCCCGGCCAGGCTCGGGGGTGCGGATCCGCTGGGTGAACGCATGGTCCCGGAAGCTCATGTCGGTATCGGTGCCGAGCGCGGCATCGAGGTAGGCGACACTGAAGTCGCCGGTCACCGTATTGACGTCGGTCGCGAGGAGCACGGTGCCGCCGCGTTCGGGAGCGCTGTAGTAGGTCGGGTCCACCTCCACGACCGCGATCTCCGACGCATCGGGGAAGTGGCCCCAACCGTCGTCGGTGTAGTTGTTCAGGACGAGCGCCAGCGTGCCCATCGTCGGGTGCCAGAGCAGCCCGGGGCCCATCCGGAGCCGGCGGTACGGCCCGCCGTGCCCGTCCCGGTGCCCGAGCGCCGCGGTCAGGTAGTAGGAGGGTCGGCGGACGAACAGGTAGTCCAGGTCGAAGCTGCCCGCCTGGCGCACCTGCGTGAACCGCTCGCTCGCGTGGTACGGCAGCGCCTCGATCGCGGCCTCGCGCTGAGCGACCGTGAGGCCGAGGGGTGCACGGCTGCCATGCATCCAGGTCCGCGGCGAGGTGCCCTTCTTCTCCAGCGGTGCAACCGGGGTGGGGTCCGCCGCCCACGCTTCGCGGGCTGCGAGGATCTCGACGTCGGTCGCGTGGAACGCGCCGATCTCCGGCAGCTCGCCGAGCAGCGCCCGACCCAGAGCCGATCGGTCGTTGACCTCGCTCGGCTGCACCGAGCTCGCGAACGCCGTGTTCCGGACGCAGATGGCCGCCCAGTGGATCCACCCGGCCCGGTCCGGCTCCCAGACTGCCGCCAGGCTGATGAACCCCATCATCGAGCGCGCCATCTCGACCGCCTGAGGCACACCGGTCTGCGCCGCGTCGGCGATGTCCGGCAGGGCGACTGTGAACGAGTAGCCGTTGTCGTAGCCGGCCGGCTCCATGGAGTGGCCGGCGGGCGTGATGCTGTGCTCGAGCAACTCGGTCCAGCACGCGTCGGCGGAGGCGGCGATGGAGGGGTCGCCGAGTGCCTCGGCGGCGTTGGCGACGCCGACGAGGCCGGCGACGACCTGGTTCGTGTAGGGGACCGGTCGGGTCCAGTGCGGCTTCGACCGGTCGGTCAGCCAGACCGCGGCGGCCCGTAGCGCCGCCTCGATGCGTGGCAGCATCCCGGGGAGTTCGCCGGCCTCGGAGAGGTAGGTGTAGGTCAGGGACAGGGCGACGGAACCGAAACCGGTCGGTGACAGATGTGGGACGTCGTAGGCGTACTCCGACCACGCTCCGCTCGGCAGCTGGATGCCGAGGTAGTAGGTGAGCGCGGCCTCAAGACGGTCGCGCAGTCTGGCGTCGCCGAAGTACGGGTTCCAGGAGCGCTCGTGCGTGAGGAACCAGGTCAGGGTGGCGACCTGCTCCATCTCCCGGGCGTTGTACGGCTGCTCGGGTGAACGCCACCAGCCGTCCTCCATCCACCCGTAGTTCGGCTCCACGTCGCGGACGCTGTTCGCCATCGGGGCGACCACCGTCAGGTAGCCGGAGAGGACCTGCTCGGAGTCCTCGAACGCGGTTCGGTCCGGCGGCGCGTCGAGCGGGTCGACGAGCGGGAGCACGGTCCCCTCCGAGGTCGCCCAGACCCGGGAGGCAGGGGCGGCGCCGAGCGCCAGCGCACCCGCCAACCCGGCGGTGCCGAGGAGGATCGCGCGCCGGGAGACCCCGGCGCGGATCGGGTCGGTGTGTTGTGGGCTCCGAGGTTCGGGGTCGGAGTCGACCTGGTTCTGAGCGTGCATCTGCAGTCCCTCCATTGGGTTCCGTGCGCCCGGGCGCCCGCGGCGGGCCCCAGGTGGCGCGATCCCGCGATGCGCAGGACCGGTCCAACATGCAGTTCTCTCTGGGCAGTGCCGGTCCGCCCCGCCTCAGCGAGGAACATGGCCCGGATCAGTCGATGAGCTCCTCCACGGGGATGCTCAGGTCCAGGCGCGGCAGGTCCGGCGGTGCATCGCCGAGGTCGGGCACCTCGAGCTGCTTCCCACCGGCCAGGCTGGAGGCGTGTGCGAGCAGGCCCGGCAGGGCGAACTTCGCCGCTTCCCACACGTTGACCGGTGGCACCGACCGGGTTTGAGCGGCGCGCACGAAGTCGTCGGCGAGGAAATGGTGGGAGCCGAGGTGCCCGTTGCGCAGCCCGGCGTAGACCTGCGGCAGTCGGTCGGTGGGGTGCACCGAGGCATACCGGCTGTTGAAGTCCTCGCGGAGCACCTCGTGCAGGCCGGCCCGATCGGCGGCGTCGGCTGCCTCGGTGTCCCGGGTGTGTGCGGCGCACGCGAGGATCTCCGACACGTCGGTGGGCCCGTCCTGACGGTCGACCCACAGCTGACTGCCGGCGTTCTCCTCGTACGAGGCGAGCGTGCCGTAGATGGTGAGCGGGTTGCTGCCGTGCCGGCCGCGCCAGCCCGACCGGCGGAACTCGTTGATGCGCATCATCCCCCCGTCGTCGGTGCGCATCAGCGCGGTCTGGTTCGAGAACGGGTTGTCCCACTCGTTGCGACCAACGCCGAACACGCCGTCGTCCTCGGTGTCGGTGTAGCCCAGGCAGCTGACCTCGGTCACCCGGGCACCGGTCACACCGAGCACGGCACCGGTCGAGTGCGTCGGGTAGAACATCGGCGGGAAGCCCGCCACCCGGCGCCACTGCTCGCCGCCGCTGTGCTGGAACGCCGTGTAGAAGCCGTGCGTCATGTCGTGGAGGTAGTTGCCCTCGCCGTAGACGAACGCACCGAAGTCGCCGGCCGCGTACCGGTCCCGGCAGTAGATGGTGTGCGGGTAGTAGTAGGAGGTCTCCCCGCTGGCGTAGACGAGCCCCGTGCGCTCCACCGTGCCGACGATCTGCTCGACGTCGGACGGGCTCGACGCGATCGGCACCGCGCAGTAGACGTGCTTGCCGGCCTCGAGAGCTTCCAGGGTGAGTGGTCCGTGCAGGTGCCGCTGCGCGAAGATGGCGACGGCGTCCACGTCGCTCGCGCACAGGTCCGCGTGGGAGGCGGCCGTCTCGGTGATGCCGTGCCGGGCCGCCACCTCGGCGAGTCGGTCGGGGATGAGGTCGGCCAGGACCACCCGCTCCACGAGCGGGTGCTTGGCGAACAGCGGGATGAACGACTCCGCGAACAGGCCCGCGCCGCTGATGCCGATGGTGATCATGAGTTTCTCCGTGACTGCGAAGGTGTTGTCGGCGGTCCGTCAGCCCTTCAGGCCGGTCCTGGACAGGCCCTCCACGAACTGCCGTTGGGCGAACAGGAAGACGATCAGGACAGGGATGACGGTGAGCGCGGTCGCCCCGATCTGGGTGTTGTAGAGCGGCTCGCCGTACCCGTCCTGGTAGCGGGTGAGTCCGAGCCCGACCGGGAACAGCTCCTCGCTGCGTAGGAAGATCAGCGGCTCGAAGTACATGTTGAACGACGACAGGAACTTCATGATCGCGACGGCGGCGATCGCCGGGCCGGACAGCGGCAGCGCGATCCGCCAGAACAGCCCGAGCCGGCCGAGCCCGTCGAGGCGGCCGGCCTCCTCGAGCTCGACGGGTAGCGAGAGGTAGAACTGCCGGAAGATGAAGACGCCGACGATGCAACCGGGTCCGAAGATCGGCAGCACGATCAGTGGGATGTGCGTGTTCATCAGGCCGAGGTCGGCCACCCAGCGGAAGATCGGGATGATCGTCACCTCGCCCGGGATCATCATCCCGGACATCAGCACCAGGAAGAGCTTGCCGGCGAACGGGAACCGGACCCGGGCGAACGCGTACCCGGCGAGCGAGCAGACGATGATCGAGCCGATCGTGATCACCGCGGCCAGGTAGAGCGAGTTCAGGTACTGCTGCGCGAACGGCGTGACGGTGAAGATCTTCGAGACGCCGTCCAGGGTCCAGTTCTCCGGGAACAGCGTCGGTGGGATCTGGAAGAACTCGTCCGTCGGCTTGAAGGCGGCGAAGATCATCCAGATCGTCGGATAGATGAACGGGATCGAGAGCACGCACAGCAGCGTGTACAGCACGATCTTCGACCACAGCCGGCGCCGGCGGGCATGCGCCGAGTCCGGCGTGCGTTTGCTCCGGACCGGTTCGGAGCCTCCTGTCACATCGCCGGCAGCACCCTGCTCCTCGGCCGTGATGACGTCAGACCTCATCGTGTACCCACCTCTTCCGGGAGCTCCACTGCAGGGCGGCGAGCACGAGGACGACCACGAACAGGACCACGCCGATCGCGGAGGCGTACCCGAAGTCCTGCTGTTCGAATGCCGTGCGGTAGAGCAGGTAGGAGATGACCGTGGTGGACCGTCCCGGCCCACCCTGGGTGAGGATCTGGATCGGCACGAACACGTCCATGGCGCCGATCGTGGTGATCATGACCACGAGCAGGATGGTCGGGCTGATCAGGGGCAGGGTGACGGACCGGAAGATTCGGGCTGGGGAGGCGCCGTCGATGCGGGCGGCCTCCCTCAGTTCGGCCGGCACGTTCTGCAGTGCGGCCAGGAACAGGATCATGTTCATACCGACGCCCTTGAAGACCTGGATCACGACGACGGTGACGAGTGCCCAGGTGGGATCGCGCAGCCAGTTCGGACCCTGGATGCCGATCGTGGCGAGGGCGCCGTTGATGCCCCCGTTGGCCGCGACGAGGTAGTTCCAGACCAGGACCCAGGCCACGGCCGAGACGATCACCGGGGAGAAGAAGAACGCCCGGAAGGTCGTGGTGCCGCGCAGCTTCTGATTCAGCAGGACCGCGAGGCCCATGGCCAGGGTGATGTTGAGGACCATCAGCAACGCGGCGTACTTGAACGTCGTGAGGAAGGACGACCAGACCGTGTCGTCGGCGATCAACCGCGTGAAGTTGTCCAGCCCGATCCAGTTGAACTCTCCGATCAGCGGGCTCCAGTCGTGCAGGCTGTACCAGATCACGTACCCGAACGGCACGAGACCCAGCACGAGCACACCGATCACCGCCGGGGCCGCGAACGAGAGCCCGACGGCGGCGTCGATCCGGGCCAACCGCTTCGAGGAGCCGGTCCGCGGCCCTGGGGTGCGACCGACCTTGCGGTCGGTCGCCCCCATCGGTTCGGCGCTCATCGGATCAGCCGGCGAGGCTGTCGGAGATGGCCTCGCAGATCGCCGGCATGACCGTGGCGGCGTCACCCTCCGGCACCCAGAGGGCGTCGAGCTCCACCCGGACCGGATCGGCGATCTCGCTCATGTTGACGTGTCCGGCCTTCGTCACGCCGACCAGTGCCTGGTCGATGACGGTGCCCTGGATCTGCTCCTCGGTGAGGGCCGGGGCGGCAGCGGACAGAGTCTCGACGGTCAGCAGCGACTCGCGCGGCGGCGGGAAGAACTGGGCGAGCAGCTGCGAGTTCTCCGGGTTCGTGAAGTAGGCGAGGAAGTCTGCGGCGATCTGCGGGTTGTCGCCGCGTGCGACCACACCCACACCGCCCTGGCCGACCACGGGCACGGTGCCGGCCGGCCCTTCGGGCATCGGGACGAAGTCCCAGGCGAAGTCGTCGCCGAGCGCGGTGGAGGAGCTGAGCTGGGACAGCCGCAGGCCGACCTGTCCGGAGGCGAAGTCGAACTCCGCGCCCGGCTCGGCGACCGCGCCGGTGTCATAGATCTGGCCGTGGAACCAATCGAAGAACTCGACCATCTCCGGGGAGTCGAACGTGCACTCGGTGCCGTCCTCGCTCCACGGAGCCGCGCCCCACGACATCCACATCGCGCCGAGCGCCGAGTTCCAGTTGGTGTAGGGGTCGTCCGAGGCCTGGAAGCCGGTGGTCGAGGTACCGTCGGCGACGGCAGCCGCGATCTCCATCGCCTTGTCCCAGGTCCATTCGCCGCTCACCATCAGGTCGCGCGGGTTCGGTTGGCCCGCGGCCGTCAGCAGGTCGTTGTTGACGTACATCCCGAACGGGCTGTTCGAGAACGGGTAGCCGTAGATCTCGCCGTCCGCGGACCAGACGTCGATCGCGCCGTCGAGCAGGTCGTCGATCTCGTACCCCTCGGTCTCGGTGAACGTCGGCTGGAGGTTGTAGAGCACGCCGCTCTGCACGAACTGTGCCGCGTTGGCCTCCGAGACCCAGGCCAGGTCCGGCGCGTCACCGCCGGCGATCTGGGTGGTCAGGGCGTTCACGTAGCCGGATCCGGTCAGCGGCTCGAACGACACTGCGCTCACCAGCTCCGGGTTCTCGGCGATATAGGCGTCGGCGATCTGGTTGAAGATCTCGTGGTGGCCCTCGTTCGCGCTCCACATCACCATGCGCAGTTCCACTGGGCCGTCGGGGGTGTCCCCGTCACCGCCGCCGTCGTCCCCGCCGCTGCACGCGGCGAGCAACAGGGCGCCTGCGCTGAGGGTTGCTGCCGCGGCGAGGAAGCGGCGCCGGTTCGTTGATCCGTTCATCGGAGCTCCAGTCGGTGGTTGGGCCGCATGACGGCGGGACGCCGGTGGGGGTGCCGGCGGGTGTGTGCATCGGGACGCCCCGCTCGGGGGCGATGGGTTGCCTTCGGGATAGCCATCGTTCTCATCACCTCAACATCGGCGTTGGGTAGCAGTTGTCCCTGCTGCGAGCGAGGCTACTGCAGGTTCCTCGAAAGTGTCTAGAGATTTTTGGAAGAATTTTCGGCAAGCGGTGCGGCTCGTTCGGAGGGCCGCGAGGGCGCGAAGGTGCGCGACGTGGTGTGACGCGGGCGGTCCCGGCGCGAAGGTCCGCGATCAGGGGTGGCGGGCGCGGATGGTCAGGCGCGGGGCGCCGTAGTGGAGTGCCTGACGACGAGCCGGGTCGCCAGCTCCGTGTGACGAGGCCGGGTGGTGGCTTCGCCGAGCAGGGCCACGATCGTCTCCACCGCGGCGGCGCCCATCTGGTCCACGGGCTGTCGCACCGAGGTCAGTGGCGGCGAGGCCAGTTGCGCGATGATGAGATCGTCGAAGCCGATCACGCTGAGGTCGTCGGGCACGCTCATGCCCACCCGGCGCGCGGCCTCCAGCACTCCGAGGGCTTGGAAGTCGCTCGCGGCGAAGATCGCCGTCGGCGGTTCCGGCTCCGAGAGCAGCGCGAGGCCCTCCTCGAGGCCCGAGTCGTAGGTGAAGTCGCCGGGGATCACCCGTGGCGGTTCGTGGTCGTCCGTGGCCATATTCAGCGCCGCGAGATACCCGGACATGCGGGCCCGGCTGGCCATCGCCGTCGGGAGCCCGCTGAGCATGGCGATGCTGCGGTGTCCCAGGCCGAGCAGGTGCTCGGTCGCCGCGAGGCCGCCGGCCCAGTTCGTGGCGCCAACGCTGTAGGTGCTCTCGTCCGGGTTGCTGAGCGGGTCGATCACGACCAGCGGCAGACGATGGGCGTCGAAGCGGGCCCGCTGCGCGTCGTCGAGGACGGACGTGACCGCGATGACCCCGCGCTTGCCGGCCGCCTGGATCTCGTCGATCCAGCCGAGGTCCTGGGCGTCGTTCGGGTAGAGCGCGATGCTGATGTCGATCTGCGCCGGTCCTGCCGCGTCGACCGCGCCGCGGATCACGTCGAGGCTGTACGGGGAGTGCATGTCCCGGGCCAGGATCACCACGGGAGTCAGTGAGCCGCGGCGCTTCTTGGTTGCCACGTAGCCACGATCGCGCAGGATCCGATCGACCCGCTCCCGGGTCACGTCGGAGACGTCGGCGCTGCCGTTGGCCACCTTGGACACGGTCGAGATCGACACGCCGGCGATGGCGGCGACCTCGGCCAGTGATGGCTTCTTGCGCTTCGTGGGGCGGTCGCCCATGACCGGCTCCTCTCGCTCCTGGGCGGCGTCGCGCCCGTCGATCCGAGTACCAACTGTAGCAAACAACCCTAGAATTCTCCGAAAATGTTCGGGTAGTCTTCTCCGGGAAGGATGCTTCGGCTGGAACCGGAGCATGGCACAGGTCTCACATAGGAGTGGTCGATCGTGGAGTTGCAGGCAGACATCGCCGTCATCGGCGGCGGCATGGGCGGGGTGTCGGCGGCCCTGGCGGCCCTCGAGGCCGGCCGTCGCGTGGTGCTCACGGAGCAGACCCGGTGGCTGGGCGGCCAATTGACCAGCCAACTGGTGCCGACCGATGAGCACCGGTACATCGAGGACGACGGCGCGAACCGCTCCTACCGTCGGCTGCGCGACGGTCTGCGCGAGCACTACCGCCGGAACTTCCCGCTCACCGATGCTGCGCGGGCGGACCCCCACCTGAACCCGGGCCACGCCTGGGTCAGCCCGGTCAGCGTCGATCCGCGAGTGGCAGTCGCGGTCATCGACGACCTGCTCATGCCGTACCTGGCTGCGGACCGCCTCGTGGTCCTGCGCGAGACCGTGCCGGTCTCGGTCGCCACCGACGGCGACCACGTCACCTCGGTCCGGGTGCGTACCGCAACGGGGGACGAGATCGACATCGCCGCCGCATATGTCCTCGACGCTACCGAGCTCGGCGACCTGCTTCCGCTGGCCGGGGTCGAGCACGTCTCGGGGCGGGAGTCGCAGGAGCAGACCGGGGAGCCCGGCGCGTGGCCGACGGCGGACCCGACCGACATGCAGGGCGTGAGCTGGTGCTTCGCGATCGACCACCTCGAGGGCGAGGACCACACGATCGACCGCCCGGACGACTACGCCTACTGGCGCGATCTGCGCCCGGCCCAGCTGAACGGGCGCAAGATCCTCAGCTTCGGCGAACCCGTCACCCCCGAGGGCAAGCCCGGACGCGTCTACACCCTGAACCCGAACCTCGACGACGACGTCATCGACCTCGACCACCGCAACATGGACCTGGCCCCGGAGCTGTGGAACTACCGCAGGATCGCGGTGCGCCGGTTCTTCACGCCCGGGTTCTTCCGTAGCGACGTGGTGGTGGTCAACTGGCCGATGAACGACTACGTCGGCGGACCGCTCTTCGGTGTCCCGGAAGCCGAGCACCATTGGCACCAGGCCAAGGCCCTGAGCAGGTCGCTCGTGTACTGGCTGCAGACCGACGCACCACGCCCGGACGGCGGAACCGGGTGGCCCGGGATGCGGCTGCGCGCCGACGTCGCCGGGACCGAGGACGGGTTCGCGATGTACCCCTACATCCGGGAGTCCCGCCGGATCCTCGCGCTGAAGACGATCATCGAGCAGGAACTCTCCACGGCCTACCGCGGCGACGGCGGGGCCGAGCGCTACCCGGACTCGGTCGGCACCGGTCACTACTACTGGATCGACCGCCACCACACCACGGGCGACGGCCGTGGCGCGGGCGGCACCCCGCACCCGTTCGAGATCCCGCTCCGGGCGCTGATCCCCCGCCGGCTGCGCAACCTGCTGCCGGCCGCGAAGAACATCGGGACCACGCAGATCACCAACGGCGCCTACCGGCTGCACCCGGTCGAATGGAGCATCGGCGAGGCGGTCGGGGCGCTCGCCGCGTACTGCCTGGCGAACGGCACCGAGCCACACGCCGTCGTCGCGGCGCCCGGCTCGGTCGAGGACTTCCAGCGCGTCCTCACCGCGCGCGGCGTGCAACTGCGCTGGGCGGAGGACAAGCGGTGGTGAGAGTGCCCTCGCACCCGGACCCGGGCTCAGAAGTCGTAGCTGACGGACCACCGGTCGGACTGACCGGCGCCGAGGGTCCGCTCGAAGAACGGCTCGAACGAGAACGTCTCGTGGTTGCCCCAGATCGGTAGGAACGTCGGCGCGTAGCTCGTCGTCGCGGTGACCAGGCCGAGGGCGGGATGACGCTGCGTGAATGTCGCTCGCTCCTGGGCGCGCACGCCGAGCGCCGCGTAGTGGCCCTCGTGCCCGGGAGCGAGCGTCCGGCGTCGGATGAAACCGTTCGGAGCGAGGTCGTAGCCGTCGTTGGCCGGCATGTCGATCGACAGGCTCGTGCGCAGCAGTTCGTCCCCGGACGGCTGCGGATAGAAGGGGTGCGGGAACCAGGAGACCGGGAGCAACCGCTGACCGTGATTGTGGATCTGGGTCTCGGAGTGCAGGGTACGGTTCTCCAGTGTCACGGTCCGCACGAGGGTCAGTTCGAAGCCCTGGAAGGCGTGCGCGGTGCGGTAGGTGATGGCGCCACCGCCGGGAGTGGCCACCTGCTCGGTCTCCCAGGAGCAGAACTCGAGCACCTCTCGTCGCTCGAGATCACAGGTCCCCACGCCGATCACGAGCGAGGTCGTGCTGGTGCTCGCCGGGTCCCGCAACGGCGCGAGGTTGAACGCGTCCGGGATGCCCTGGCCGTCGAACCAGTTGAACTCGTGCGGATAGGTGGGTCCGGTGAGCAGTGGGCCGTGCCGACGGTCATGGATCTGGAAGACGTAACCGCCGGTGCAGTACCGAGGCCCGAACCTGGCTCGGTCCGCGACGGGGTCCAGGAGTTCGACGGTGAGCTCGGCGTTGGTCAGGGTGGGCATGGGCTCGGCTCCTCTCATGGTGCGTACAGCGCGCCGTCCAGCCCGCGCACGCCGAGGGCCCACTCGTCGTGGCGGGACAGACCCGCGGGATAGCGAGCGGCTGCTTCCTCGTCGATGTCGATGCCCCAGCCAGGTGCAACGTTCGGGCGCAGGTACCCGGCCTCGGCCCGCAGCGTGCCGGGAAAAACCTCGTGTACGGGCTCGGAGTAGTGGTGGTACTCCTGGATCCCGAACGCGGCGCTCGTCACGTCCACAGCGACGTTCGCGGCCGCGCCGACCGGGGACACGTCGCCGGGGGAGTGCCACGCCGTCTGGACGCCGTGGAACTCGGCCAGCGTCGCGAGCTTGCGTGCCGGCGTGAGACCACCGATGGCGGTGATGTGGCAGCGGATCAGGTCCACGCCGCCGCCGGTGATCAGTCGGGCGGCGTCGGTCAGCGAAGTGCACAGCTCGCCGACCGCGATCGGCACCGGGGAGGCGGCCCGGACGCCGGGGAGCTCGTCGAAGAACTCCGGTGCCACCACGTCCTCGAGGAAGAACAGCCGGTACGGCTCCAGCGCGCGCGCCAGCAGCACGGCCTGCTTCGGGGTCAGCCGGGAGTGCACGTCGTGGAGCAGGTTGACCTCGTCGCCGAGCTCGGCGCGGGCGCGCGCGAACAGTTCCGGCGTGGTGCGCAGGTAGTGCTGCACATCCCAGCCGTCCTCGTTCGGCTGGCCGGGGTAGGCGGCCTCGGAGCCGGTGCTGCCGTAGCTGCCGCGCCCGGGCTGGGAGGTCTGCAGCCGCACGTGTCGCCAGCCGGAGTCCATCCAGGCGTGGGCGGAGGCCAGCGTGGCGTCGACGTCGCCGCCGGAGGCGTGCGCGTAGGTGGGCACGGCGGCGCGCACCCGGCCGCCGAGCAGCGCATGGACCGGCAGTCCGGCGCGCTTGCCGGCGATGTCCCAGAGCGCCATGTCCAGGCCTGAGATGGCGTTGTTGCCGACCGGACCCTCGCGCCAGTAGGAGGAGAACTTCACGGCCCGGACGATGTCCTCGATGTCCTCCGGGTGGCGCCCGACCGCGAGCCGGGCGACGTGCTCGTCGACGTAGGTCGCGACGGCGTGCCACCGCTGGGTGAAGGTGGCGCAGCCGAGGCCGTAGATCTGGGGGTCGGTGGTGTCCACGCGGACGACCACCAGCGGGATCCCCTCAGGCGCCGTGACGATCGCGCGCACCGCGGTGATGCGCAGGTCGTCAGGGGCGGGCCAGGGCGGGGTGACGGTCGGGAAGGCGGGCTCGACGGTTGGGTCGACAGGCATGCGGCTGGTTCACGTCCTCGTGGTGGTGGGTGGCTGGTTCGGTCAGTCCGACTCGGGGTCGACGATGTGTTCGGCTCTGAAGGCGAGCAGGTCCTGTGCCGGGCGTAGGTCGATCGGAACGTCCCGGCCCGGGATCGCCCGGCGCCGCGGCACGCCCGGCCAGTACTGGTCGAGTGCTGCCTCGGTGGGCTCGGCGAGGTAGGTGGTGGGCGCGGCCACGTGCACGGCGAACGCGCCCCGACGGCGAGGGCTGAGGGCGGCGAGTGCAGCGCGGGCGGCGTCGCGCACCTCGAGGTAGCTCCACCCGTCGGCGGCCACGGCGGCCGGGTTCGCCCGCCCGTTCGCGATGCCGCCGAGGAGCCGGTCGCCGAGGCCCGGCTCCTGCCCGAGCCCGCCGGTCATCGGGTACCGCAGGGCGATGACGTCCATACCGTACGCGCGATGCATGGCGCGGGCGGTCTCCTCGTCGACGCGCTTGGACAACGAGTACGGGTCGGCGGCCGCGGTGGGCATCTCGACATCGAGCGGGAAGTACGCGGGTGCGACCGGCACCGGGCTGTAGAGCACCCCGAGCGCGTTGATGCTGCTCGCGATGGCGGCGCGCCGCACGCCGGCCCGGCCGGCGGCGTCGAGCACGGTGAACGTGGCGGCCGTGTTGCCGCCGAACACGTCGTCCGCGGTGCCCAGGTGCGGCGCCGCGAGGGCGGCAAGGTGCACGACGGCGTCCGCGCCGTCGAGCGCTTCCCGCACCCGGTCGCGGTCGGTCGCCGTGCCGAGCACAACCCGGTCGGCGTCGAGGTCACCGGGGTCGTCGAGGACCAGGGCGGTGGACGCGATGCCGGCACGCCGCAGTGCCCAGAGCACCCCGCGTCCGATCGTGCCGGCCGCCCCGGTGACGAGTACGCGACTCGGTGCGTCGGGGATGGGGGCCACAACGCAATCCTGCCCAGTCCTGCTCCGCGGACGCTGCCGACACGCGGGGCGAACCGGGACGCGCCGGACCGTTCGCGGGACCTCGAGAACCGTGACCTTCCGCCGGGACCGGATCGTGCCGGGTCCGGTCTTCCGGGCTGCCGGCGACGGATCGGTCCGGCGCCGGCAACGCCAGGGTGTCGTGCTCGTTCAGTCCGCCAGAACCTGATTGCGGTAGATGTCGTTGGCGGCGAGGACGGGATCGCTGTGGCCGATCGTGAGGTGATCGAGCTTGGTGTTCCAGTCCTTCACGGACACCTTCAGCAGGGCGCTGTTCGCCGGCAGCGGCTGGTGCACGAAAAGGTGGTAGTGGTCGTCCGGCGCCTCGACCCACGTGTCGTCGGCCATGTGGGCAGGTACCCGTGCGAACACAGGCGTCTGCAAGGAGATCTGCCCGCTGGCCCACCCGTGCTCGCCGACGCGGCTGCCGTTCTCGCCGCTCATGAGCAGGGTCAGGTCGTCGACATCGAGCGGCCCGTCATTGTGCACGCGGACCTTGTACGTCGCGTTCTCGCCGACGTTGAACGACCCGCCGGGTGGATCCACCGAGTAGATCTGGACGATGAGGTACGTCTGGGG
This sequence comes from Occultella aeris, assembly GCF_902703175.1. GTDB lineage: Bacteria > Actinomycetota > Actinomycetes > Actinomycetales > Beutenbergiaceae > Occultella > Occultella aeris. Next base: position 65,756 of record NZ_CACRYJ010000004.1, read on the forward strand.
GTAGGTCTCGAGGGCCTCCTCCAGATCCGCCAGGACGGTGTTGGGACTTGGTTGCGGGAACGGGGTCGAGGCGATCGCCTGTGTCCCCTTGGTCCGCGCAGTGGTGTCGGTGGTGCTCATTGGTGTTGTCCTCTCTCGGGTCCCGTCCCTTGGTGGCCGGGTCCTGCGCCAACGGTAGGAGGGCGCGACGCTCGCCCAACAGTGGGAAAGCCCTCGGACGACCCTCAAGATCCGGGCCGAAAACCCCGCGGTGACCCCGGGGGTGCAGGGCTACGCTGGGTCCGTGGGGAAGCCGGAGACGGGCTTGCCGACTCGTCTCGTCGGCAGGCCCGTGGAGCGAGACCGGGTGGAGGAGTTCGTCACCCGGCTGGTGAGCGCGCCGCGGTCGATGGTGCTGGTGGGCGAGGCGGGGATCGGCAAGAGCACGCTGTGGACCTATGGTCTGGACCGCGCCGCCGACGCCGGGTACCACGTGCTCACCACTCGTCCGGCAGAGGACGACTGGCCCGACCCGGGGCTGGGCCTGCGTGACCTCTTCGGGGAGCCCGGTGCCTCTGCCGCCGTCCCGGCGGAGGCGCTCGCCGCGGACCCGGTCGGCGGCGCCGAGGTATACGTCGAACGGCTGCGCGCCCTGACCAGGGCCGCTCCGGTGGTCCTGGCTATCGATGATCTCCAGTGGCTGGACGGACTCACGCGCCGGCTGATCCGCCACCTGCTGCGGTGCCTGGACGGGGAGCCCATCGCGGTCCTGGCGACGGCCCGCACCTGGACCCCGGGGGCGCGGGAGGTCCCCCTGCGCCACCCTGTCCTGGACGCGGACGTCGTCGAGATCGGCCCGCTCCCGGTCCGTGACCTGCGCGGCGTCCTGGTCCGGGACGGTCGCCGTGTGACGCTGCCGGACCTGAACCGGATCCACGAGGTCGCGGGAGGAAACCCGCTGTTCGCCCTCGAGTTGAGCCGCCAATGGCACCATGGCGAGCGTCAGGCGGTGCGGCGCAGCGCCCTGGCGCTGCTGACCGACCAGATCGAGTCGCTGCCCGAGGAGTCCCGCCGGATCCTCGACGCCCTCGCGATCACCGGTCCGGCGCCGTTGGCGACGATCGGCCGACTGGCCACGGGGGAAGCCCACGACGTCGAACGCGTGCTCGCGCACCTCGGTGGGCCGTTGGCGCACCTGGCCGATCTCGACGACCACTTCGTGCTGCGCTGTGGCCACCCGCTGATCGCCACGGCCGCACTCGCCGCGCTCGACCCGGTCCGCCGTCAGGATCTGCACGCCAGGTTGGTGCCGCTCCTGACCGATCCGGTGGAGCGCGCCCGGCACCTCGCCCTCAGCGCCACGGTGCCCGACGAGCACGTGGCGGCGGAACTCGAGGCGGCTGCCGGCCGGGCGATCCGTCGCGGCGCGGCATCGACCGCCGCCGAGCTGGCGGCGCACAGTGTGCGGCTGACCCCGACCCCCCAGGCGTCGCACGCGACCATCCGGGCACTCGCGGAGGTCACGTTCCGCGCCGGTGCCGGGCAGATCGCGCAAGCCACCCTGCTCGCCGACCGGCTGCTCGCGGAGCGGCACTCCGCTCCGTTGCATGCCCAGATCCTCGGGCAGCGGGTTCTGCTCGACTTCGCGGGCGCCGAGACCTTCCTGCGCGCCGCCTTGGACGCGGTCGGCGAGGATCAGGCGTTGCGCGGCATGCTGCTCGACCTGCTCGGCTGGCAGCTCGGGCTGTTCAAAGGCCGGGTCGCGGAGGCGATGGCCTGTTGCGAACAAGCTCTGGACATCGCGCGTGCGCGAGGGGACCGGGAGGCCACCGCCCGTGCCGCGGCGACCCTGTCGACGGTGTCGCTCATCGCCGGGGTGCCCCGGCGCGCCCTGATGGCCGAGGCACTGCGCTCCGGAGCGCACGCCGGCGGAGCGCCGGAGGGCAGCCTGCTGCGCGTCTGGCCCGGCGTGTTCCAGGCGCGCCAGGCGCTGTGGGACGGAGACCTCCCCAGGGCGCGGACGGGGTTCGAGGCCACCCTGCAGCAGGCGGTGGTCCTGGGCAGCGAGTTCCAGCGACCCTACCGGCTCCGGGACATGGCGATGCTCGAGATCTCGTGTGGGCGGCTGGACCTCGCTCAGGCCCTCGTGCTGCAGGGTTTGGAGGCCGCCTCGGACGCCGGCAACGACCAGGCGGTGGTGTGGCTCGCTCACCCGGCGGGACTGGTCGCGGCCATGCGGGGCGGCGATGAGCAGGCCCTGTGGGCGGCGATGAGGATCGAGGCGTGGGCGGCCCGAGTGGACGAACCGTTGCGGCTGGCCGTGGCCCAACAGATCCGGGGTGTGCTCGCCGCCGCGCAGGGCGCCTGGGCTGCGGCGCTGGAGCATCACCTGCGTGGGCTGGCCCGATTGGACGACCTGGGTGTCGTCCATCCCGGCTTCCTTCCGGCGCTGCCGTGCGCGATAGAGGCGGCTGCGATCCTCGGCGAGGAGGGACTGTGCGCGGACCTGGTGGCCCGGCAGACCGAGCGCGCGGCCGGGCTCGGCTCGCCCTGGCTGGACGCGATCGCGGTCCTGGGCCGCGGTCACGCGCGACTGCTCGCCGGTGACCTCGACGCGGAGCAGGACTTCCGGGACTCGGCGCGCCGGCTCTCCGCGCTGGGTTTCACCCTCGACGCGCACCGCGCCGGCTATTTCGCGGCGGTGACCTCGGTGCGGGCGGGACGCCGCACCTTCGCACGGGCGGAACTCGGCGCGTGCCGCACCCACTTCGCCGCGCAGGAGGTCGCCGGGTGGACGGCGATGGTCGACGACGCGCTCGCCCGGCTGGTCGGCGTGGACGGGGCTCGGTTGACGCCCACGGAGTCGGCCGTCGCCGCTCGCGTGCGGGCCGGCAGACGCAACAAGGAGATCGCCGCCGAACTGTTCATCGGCGAGTCGACGGTCGAGGCCCACCTCACCCGGATCTACCGCAAGCTGGACGTGCGCGGCCGTCAGCAACTGGCGGCCCTGCCGCCGGACGCCCCGGCCAGGGCCTGAGCCGCGCATCCGGTCATCGTTCGATCTTCAACTGGGCGCCGATCCGTTGGCGGCGCTTCGCGCGCAGGTCGGACGGAGTTCACCCGGCACCGACAGGCTGGGTACCCGGGCGATGACGTCCGCCCCGGCCCACGTGGTGGCGGGGACTCCACGACGATCCGGGGGAACGGAACGTGCGCAGCAGCATGCGAGAACGTAGCGGGAGATCAGGGCGCGCGAGCGCCATCGCGTTGGTGACCGGGGCCGCTCTGGTGGCCTCCGGCCTGCTGGCACCGGCCGCGCTGGCCGATACCGAGGACGGGGCACCGATCCTGCTGCCCGAACAGGGCAGCTACCTGCACGGCGACGCCGCGGTCGCCGCCGAGCCGGTCGCGGCCGGTGACTCGGTCACCGCGCTGCGGCTCGACGGCGAGGACCTCACCGCCGACGTGACGACCGGCGCGGCCACGCTCCTGTTCGACGTCGGCACGAACTCGATCGAGGCACGGTTCGGCAACTCGGTGGTCGTCAACGGCAACGTCATCGGCCTGACCGAGCGCGACTACGTCGACGAGCGGGTCGCGCTGCCCGTCCCGAACGACTACCTCACCGAGGGCACCAACACCGTCGAGTTCGTCACCGGCTCGACCCCGAGCAGCTGCGGCGACAACTTCGACGACTTCGACATCTCGAACCTCGACATCGAGTTCCTCGATGGCACGGCGGACGGGTCCGTTAACGAGTACGCCTACCTGATGGGCGACGGCAGCTGCGGCTCGAACACCTCCCGGCTGCCCGAGGTCACACTGACCTTCGAGTTCGACGGCATGCCCGGCGCGACCACGGGTCTGGCCACCACCCTGGACACCACCGCGCTGACGGACGGCACCCACACCCTCGAGGCGATCACCGTCGCCGGGGTGAGCACCTCCCACTCCGTCGTCGTGAACAACGGCGACCCGGGTGCGCCCACGATCATCCCCGAGGACGGCGCTCTCCTGAACGGACCGCAGACGTTCCTCGCCGCGCCCACGGACGCCGCGGATCCCGTCGCGGAGCTCACCCTCGACGACGTGCCGCTGCCCACCGTGCCAACCCTCGGCGCCGACACCTCCGCGTTCGTCCTCACGGTCGGCTCGAACTCGATCGAGGCCCGCTACGGCAACTCCGTCGTCGTCAACGGCCTGCCCATCCTGCTCGGCGACCACGTCAGCGAGACCGTACGTGTGGACGTGCCCAACTCGTACCTGCTCGCGGGCGAGAACGTCATCGAGGTGGTCACCGGAACGTTCGTCACCTCCTGCGGCGCCAACCGCGACGACTTCGTCGTCTCGGACCTGAGCCTCGAGGTTTCCCAGGGCACCGCCGTCGGCCAGGACATCGCCGCCTCCTACAACATGGGCGACGGCGACTGTGGCTCGAGCACCACGAAGCCGCGCGAGATCAGCCTCACGTTCGTGGTGGACGCCGAGACGTCCGGCCTGCGCGCCGACGTCGACACCGCGACCCTGACCGACGGCGAACACACGCTGACCGCGGTCACCGCGTCCGGCGCGACCTCGCGCCGCACCATCAGCACGGACAACACCGGGCCCGCCCTGACGGGTAGCAGCCCCGCCGACGGCGCCGAGATCGGCTCCCCGGTGCCCCTCGCCGTCGAGCTGGACGACCTCTCCGGCGTGCTCGGCGAGCCCACCCTCACCCTCGACGGCGCGGAGGTGGCCCCGGGTACCTCCGTTGGCCCCGGCCTGACCGCCGGCGAGCACGTCATCGGTGTCACCGCCGAGGACGTGCTCGGCAACGTCTCCACGCACGAGATCACGTTCGTGGCGCTCGGTGTGCCGTCCGTACCGGCCGACCTCAGCCCGGCCGACGGCGCCGTGGTCACCACCGACACCGTGGACCTGTCCGCGGTCGTCGCCGAACCCGACGGTGGTGACGTCACGGCGACGTTCAACCGCGCCGGCGCCGACGGTGCGACGGTCGCCTACCAGGGCGAGTCCGAGACGGTGCCGACCACCCTCGACATCGAGGGCGCCGAGGAGGTGCCGGTCGACGCGCTGAACCTCGGTGACGGCATGACCCTCGACTCACCGTCCGGCGCGGCGGTGGTGTACCAGCGGTTCGACATCGCCACCGCGACCGACCTCAACGGTTCGACCATCTCCTGGCAGGGCACGCTCGACCCGCAACGGCTCGCCTCCCTGTACGTGTGGGACGTCCCGACGGGTGCGTGGGTGCTGGTCGACAGCGCCCGCGGCGTGTTCGACGCAGTCACCGCGCTCTCGGCCCCGGTCGCGGCCGGCCACCTCGACGCGGGCCTGGTGCACGTGCTCGTGACCGGCACCGACCCGTTCGCCGACGACATCGAGCCAGGGGACCCGGCCGGGTTCGCCGACCGTGACGACTACGACTTCTCGCTGGCGCACTTCACCGACACCCAGTACCTGTCCGAGGGCGCCGTGGAGCAGGAGAGCGAGCAGGAGCGAGCCGTCTGGGAGCAGGCCTACACCGACGTCACCCAGTGGATCGCCGACAACGCCGACGAGCGGGGCATCGCCTATGCCGCACACACCGGGGACATCATCGAGAACTACACCCAGAACAACGACGACCCGGCCTACGTCGCCAACGCCCGCGCCGAGTACGAGGTGTCCTCTGCCGCCCAGCGGATCCTCGACGACGCCGGTATCCCGAACGGGGTGCTGGCCGGCAACCACGACAACGGCACCGGCACCGACGACGGCCCGGGGGCGCTCTTCAACGACTACTACGGACCGGAGCGGTACGAGGCTCTCTCCGGCACCTGGGCGGGCGCCGCCTATGGCGCGCCCTGGCGCGAGGGGGACAACCAGAACCACTACGACCTGTTCACCGCCGGCGGCCTCGACTTCGTCGCGGTCTACCTCTCCTACGGCGTGACGAACGAGGAGGCGGCCTGGGCGAACGAGATCCTCGCGCAGTACTCCGACCGCAACGCGATCCTGCTCGCGCATGACTACCTGCGCCCGAGCGTGAACCCGGACGGCCGGGACGCCGGGTTCTCCAGCCGGGACGGCGCGCTGCTCTACAACCGGGTCGTCACCGTGAACCCGAACGTGTTCCTGGTCCTTGGCGGCCACGAGCACGGCGTCGGCACGAACGTGCGCACCGACGTCGGCGCCGACGGCAACGGCGTGGTCGAGATGCTCGCCGACTACCAGTTCTACGAGGTCACCGCCGAGCGCGCCGGCCTCGTCGACATCGGCGGCTACGACCCGCAGCAGGGGCTGCGGTTCGGCGCCAGCTTCTTCCGGCTGCTGCAGTTCGACGTGGACCGTTCCGAGATGATCGTGGACACGTACTCCCCGTGGCTGGACGACTTCGGCGCCACCGAGTTCGACACCGACGCCCGCTACAACGGGCTCGAGGACAACATGGTGCTGCCGGTCGACCTGTCCAGCCGGGCCACCAGCTTCGCGACGGACGGGGTGGCGCTGTTCACCCCGACGTCCGAGGTGATCGGCACCGACACCGTCCCCTCGGGCACAGCGGCCACCGCCACCTGGACGGACCTGGAGCCGAACCAGACCTACGCCTGGTTCGTCGTGACCACCAGTGCGGCGGGCGGGGTGACCCTGTCCGACACGCGGGTGTTCACCACCGAGTTCGAAGCGCCGGGCGAGATCGTCCCGGTGCCTCGGGAGGCACTGGTGCCGGGCAACCGTGGCGCGGTCGACCTGCCGCCCTCGGCGCGGGCCGGCACGAGCCTCACCGTGACGGTCGGCGCCGAATACGCCGGCACCGAGGTCGGCACGTTCCTGTACTCGACTCCGCTCGGTGACGCGACCGGACTGGGCACCACCGTGGTGGCCGCCGACGGCACCGTCACGATCACCCTGCCGGCCGACGCCCGGGCCCGGGCCAGGCTCGCGTTGCTCGCCGCTGACGAGGTCATCCTCGGCTGGGACGACCTGACGGTGATCCCCACCCGGGGCTGACGCACCGCCACGCGGCGGACCCTGGCTCCGATCCGACGGCCCCCGAGGCACCTCACGGTGACCTCGGGGGCCGTCGCGTCTCACTCTGGTCGCCAACGCGCCGCCGACCGCAACGCTCCAACGTTGCATCCCACCGATGAAACGTTGGAGGGCTGCGTTCGGCCGCGGAGGCGAGGGAGGTGACGGAGGAGGTGGCGGCAGTTCGCCCCGCGCGCCTCGACGACCAATGTCGGTGGTCGGGTCGAGACTGGTGTCGTGACCAGAAGGTGCTCCAGGTGCCGGTCCGCGGTTGTGGATCCGTGGACGGACGGTGCACGGGCCGGTGGATTCACGGACCGTCGATCAGGCGCCGCTACGGCCCCGGCTGTGGACAACTCGGCCGCACCGGCACCGTCGGGCGGTTACCCACAGGTCGGCCCACAGGCGGTACACAGAACAGCCGCGGAAGTCCACAGCGACACGCCGCCAGCTGTGGAAGACACGCCCGCGACACGACGCGCCGACACAATCCCTAGGGGTTCGCGCGGATCGTCACCACTAGGTGTAGTGTCTATGGAACGGGCAGCGGTAGTTGCCCCGACGAATGACATGAAGGTAGTTACACGGCGGTAGTCCAGGGGGACGCACCACCGACACCACACCGAAGGGATCCCCGCCATGACCATCACCGTCTTCAGCAAGCCGGCCTGCGTGCAGTGCGACGCGACGTACCGAGCCCTCAAGAAGCAGGGCCTCGAGTACACGGTGGTGGACATCACCGAGGACGCGCAGGCCCTGGAGTCGGTGAAGGCGCTCGGTTACCAGCAGGCACCCGTGGTGTTCGCCGGTGGCGACCACTGGTCGGGCTTCCGTCCGGACAAGATCAAGGCGCTCGCAGCCGTGGCCGCGGGAGCGGCCGGCAGTTCCAACGCCGCCGCCGTGCTCGCCTGAGCACCACCGCACACCGCCGGCGACGGGACCGCTAAGTCCCGCCGTCGGCCATCAGTCGTAGGCGTCTGACCACCGAGGGCGTGATCATCGTGACCGGCATCGTGTACTTCTCCTCCGTCTCGGAGAACACGCGCCGTTTCGTGGACCGGCTCGAGCTGCCGGCGGAGCGCATCCCGCTCCGGGCGCACGAACCGGCGCTGAAGGTGAAGGCGCCCTACGTGCTCTTCGTGCCGACGTACGGTGGCGGGAACGGGCGGGGCGCCGTGCCGAAGCAGGTGATCCGGTTCCTCAACGACGAGGAGAACCGGTCGCTGATCCGCGGGGTGGTGGCCGCGGGCAACACGAACTTCGGCTCCGCCTACTGCATCGCCGGGGACATCGTGGCGCGCAAGTGCCAGGTGCCCTACCTCTACAACTTCGAACTACTGGGAACCGCTGAGGACGTGCATCGCGTCCGTGAGGGATTGGGACAGTTTTGGCTGCAACGCTGACGACAATGACAGAGACCACGACGAGTGAGCCGGCGATGGACTACCACGCGCTGAATGCCATGCTCAACCTCTACGGCCCGGACGGCGAGATCCAGTTCGACAAGGACCGGGAGGCGGCGCGGGAGTACTTCCTGCAGCACGTCAACCAGAACACGGTCTTCTTCCACAACCTCAAGGAGAAGCTCGAGTACCTGGTCGAGAACGGGTACTACGAGGCCGAGGTCCTGGAGAAGTACTCCTTCGAGTTCCTGCAGTCGATCTTCGACCACGCCTACGGCAAGAAGTTCCGGTTCCAGACGTTCCTGGGCGCGTTCAAGTACTACACGTCGTACACGCTGAAGACCTTCGACGGGAAGCGCTACCTGGAGCGGTTCGAGGACCGCGTGGTGATGGTGGCGCTCACCCTGGCCGACGGCGACGAGACGTTCGCCACCCGGATGGTCGACGAGATCGTCTCCGGGCGGTTCCAGCCGGCCACCCCCACGTTCCTCAACTCCGGCAAGAAGCAGCGCGGCGAGGCCGTGTCCTGCTTCCTGCTGCGCATCGAGGACAACATGGAGTCGATCGCGCGGGCGATCAACTCCGCGCTGCAGCTGTCCAAGCGTGGCGGCGGCGTGGCCCTGCTGCTGTCCAACATCCGTGAGCACGGCGCCCCGATCAAGAAGATCGAGAACCAGTCCTCCGGCGTGATCCCGGTCATGAAGCTCCTCGAGGACTCCTTCTCCTACGCCAACCAGCTCGGCGCCCGCCAGGGTGCGGGCGCCGTGTACCTGCACGCCCACCACCCGGACATCCTGCGCTTCCTGGACACCAAGCGGGAGAACGCGGACGAGAAGATCCGCATCAAGACGCTCTCGCTCGGTGTGGTGATCCCGGACATCACGTTCGAGCTGGCCCGCAAGAACGAGGACATGTACCTGTTCTCCCCCTACGACGTGGAGCGCGTGTACGGCGTGCCGTTCGCCGAGATCAACGTCTCCGAGAAGTACCACGAGATGGTCGACGACGGCCGGATCAAGAAGAAGAAGATCAAGGCGCGCGACTTCTTCCAGGTCCTCGCGGAGATCCAGTTCGAGTCGGGCTACCCGTACATCATGTTCGAGGACACGGTGAACAAGGCGAACCCGATCAAGGGCAAGATCACCCACTCGAACCTGTGCTCGGAGATCCTGCAGGTCTCCACCGCCTCGACGTACAACGAGGACCTCTCCTACGACCACGTGGGCAAGGACATCTCCTGCAACCTGGGCTCCCTGAACATCGCCGCCACCATGGACTCCCCGAACTTCGGGGCCACCGTGGGCACCGCGATCCGGGCCCTGACGGCCGTGTCCGACCAGACCCACATCTGGTCGGTGCCCTCGATCGAGCAGGGCAACAACGACTCGCACGCCATCGGCCTCGGCCAGATGAACCTGCACGGCTACCTTGCCCGGGAGCGGATCTTCTACGGGTCCACCGAGGGCATCGACTTCACGAACATCTATTTCTACACGGTGCTGTTCCACGCCCTCACCGAGTCGAACAAGCTGAGCATCGAGCGGGGGTCGAAGTTCAAGGGCTTCGACGACTCGAAGTACGCCAGCGGGGAGTACTTCGACAAGTACCTCACCCAGACCTGGGAGCCGGCCACCGAGCGGGTCCGCACCCTGTTCGCCGACGCGGGTGTGCATATCCCCACCCAGGAGGACTGGGCGGCGTTGAAGGCGTCCGTGCAGGAGCACGGTATCTACAACCAGAACCTGCAGGCCGTGCCGCCCACCGGTTCGATCTCCTACATCAACAACTCGACCTCCTCGATCCACCCGGTGGCCTCGAAGATCGAGATCCGCAAGGAGGGCAAGATCGGGCGCGTCTACTACCCGGCGCCCTACCTGAGCAACGATAACGTCGAGTACTTCGAGGACGCCTATGAGATCGGCTACGAGAAGATCATCGACACCTATGCCGCGGCCACCCAGCACGTGGACCAGGGCCTGTCGCTGACGCTGTTCTTCAAGGACACCGTCACCACCCGGGACCTGAACAAGGCGCAGATCTACGCCTGGCGCAAGGGCATCAAGACGCTCTACTACATCCGACTGCGCCAGCTGGCCCTGACCGGCACCGAGGTCGAGGGCTGCGTGTCCTGCATGCTGTGAACCTCCGGCCGGTCTCCTGACCGGTTCCGGATCAGATCCCCCTCCCGGCGCGTGACTCGCTCCGCGCCGGGAGGGGCCCCCATTTCTCCCCTCCCCAGAACCACCCCGCGCAAGGAGCAGCACCCGTGTCCGAGAAGCTCAAGTTGGTCAGTCGCGTCACGGCCATCAACTGGAACCGAATCCAGGACGACAAGGACCTCGAGGTCTGGGATCGTCTCACCGGCAACTTCTGGCTGCCCGAGAAGGTCCCGCTGTCCAACGACATCCAGTCCTGGCACACGCTCACCGCGGACGAGCAGCTCATGACCACCCGGGTGTTCACCGGCCTGACCATGCTGGACACGATCCAGGGCACCGTCGGCGCCGTGAGCCTCATCCCGGACGCGGTCACCCCGCACGAGGAGGCCGTCTACACGAACATCGCGTTCATGGAGTCGGTGCACGCGAAGTCCTACTCCTCGATCTTCTCCACCCTGATCTCCACCGCGGAGATCGATGACGCGTTCCGCTGGTCGGAGGAGAACGAGAACCTCCAGCGCAAGGCCGACATCGTGCTGAACTACTACCGCGGGGACGACCCGGAGAAGCGCAAGGTCGCCTCCACCATGCTGGAGTCGTTCCTGTTCTACTCGGGCTTCTACGCGCCGATGTACTGGTCCAGCCGGGCGAAGCTGACGAACACCGCGGACCTGATCCGGCTGATCATCCGGGACGAGGCCGTGCACGGGTACTACATCGGCTACAAGTTCCAGAAGGCCCTGGAGAAGGCGACGCCCGAGCGCCGCCAGGAGCTCAAGGATTACACCTTCGAGCTGCTCTTCGAGCTGTACGAGAACGAGGAGCAGTACACCGAGGACCTCTACGACCCGCTCGGCCTGACCGAGGACGTCAAGGCGTTCCTGCGGTACAACGCGAACAAGGCGCTGATGAATCTCGGCTACGAGGGCCTCTTCCCGAAGGACCAGACGGCCGTGAACCCGGCGATCCTGTCCGCGTTGTCCCCGAACGCGGACGAGAACCACGACTTCTTCTCCGGGTCCGGGTCCTCCTACGTGATCGGCAAGGCCGTGAACACCGAGGACGAGGACTGGGAGTTCTGAGCCGAGGGCTCCACTGACGCGCGGAGCGGGTCCGGGCACACGCGACCCGCATCCGACGTCAGCGGAACCGGCGCCCTCGAGCGGTCCAGCCTAGCGGGCCGCGTGCTGGCTCCTGGGCTTGCCGCCGGGTCGGCGCTCGCTGAGATCCTGCGTTCAAGGGCGTTGCGCAGCGGTGAGAACTTCGATGTCATAGGGCCGTGAACGCAGACGAGGCCGGGCCGCCGGGAGAGCTGATCGGCCGCGGCCGCACGGCTGACGTGTTCGCGCTCGGGGACGATTCGGTGCTGCGCCGGTACCGGGACGGACAGAACGCGGAGCCCGAAGGGAAACTAATCGGCCACCTCACCCGCCAGAGCTTCCCGGTCCCACTGGTCCACTCGGCCCACGGCGGCGACCTGGTGATGGAGCGGCTGTACGGGCCGACCATGCTCGGTGCCCTCATCGCAGGTGAGATGGACATCGAGACCGCCATGACCGTGCTGGCCGAGCTGCACCGCGCACTACGGCAGGTTGGCCCGCCCCCGGATGCCCTGGTGCCAACCGGTCACGGGCTCATCCACCTGGACCTGCACCCGGACAACGTCATCATGGAGCCCGGCCGCGGCCCGGTCCTCATCGACTGGAACAACGCCGAGATCGGACCGGGTGACCTGGACGTCGCGATGACGGCGCTGATCATGGCCGAGGTGGCCGTCAACCCCGACGGAGCGGAGCTCGTGGGCGCGTTGCACGACCAGCTGCGCCACGCCGTCGGGGTGTTCCTGGCCGCCGCCGGCGGCGCCCCGGTCGCCCAGCTGGGCGAAGCGGTTCGGCGACGGGTCGCGAACGTGACCCTCTCCGAGGACGAGCGGCGCGCGTCCGTCCGCGCCGGCGACCTGGTCGTCGAACTCGCGCGATAGCCCGGCCCCGCGGTCACCCAGAATCTCGGCGCTCATCGCATTGCGCAGGGCTCGCACCTCACATCTCGGCGCCGGTCCACGTCTACACGGTGACGAGCCATGAGCTCACCTCGCGCGCCGGACCCGGCGCCCGAGGAATCTTCGTGAAGGGACCGAGTATGACTACCGCACTTGTCACCGGAGCCACCCGTGGACTCGGCCTGGCCACCTCCCGGGCGCTGGCACGGACCGGCGCCCGCGTGCTGATCGCCGGCCGGGCACGAACCGTCACGGAGCAGGTGGTCGACGGGCTGCGCCAGGAAGGACTCGATGCGCACGCGGTTCAACTCGACGTCACCTCTCCGGACAGCATCCAAGCCGCCGTGAAGCAGGTCGAACGGCGGCACGGGCACATCGACGTGCTGGTGAACAACGCCGGCATCCTGCCCGAGGCGACGGACGCCACCGAGCATCAGTTCGGGGATCCGTACCTGTTCCGTACCACCTTCGAGACCAATCTCTTCGGAGCGGTCGCGGTCACCGAGGCGTTCCTGCCACTGCTGCGCCGGAGCACTGCCGGTCGGATCGTCAACGTCTCCAGCACTATGGGTTCGCTGCACGATCAGGAGAACCCTGACTCGGCGTACTACCAGACAGTCGTGCCCGCCTATCAGAGTTCCAAGGCGGCCCTGAACAGCGTCACGATCAGCCTTGCCAAGACGCTGGCGGACACCCACATCAAGGTCACCTCCGTCTGCCCCGGCTTCGTCCAGACCGATCTGACACCGTTCAGCAGGGAGGTGGCTCCCACCACCGCCGAGCAGGCCGCGAGGGTGGTCGTCACGGCGGCGACGCTGCCCGCCGATGCGAAGTCGGGAACCTTCATCGACAGTGACGGACTCGTCGCCTGGTGAGGACTCGCCCGGCGCTCAGCCCACGATCCCGCGGCTGATCGCGTCGCGCAGGACGTCGGCGTGCCGCTCGTCGTGCGTCTCCAGTTCGGCGACGGCCGCGTCCGGATCGAGTTCCTCGACGGCGACGATCTGCTCGCCGTCCGGCGGGTTGGTGGGTGGTCCCGTCACCTCGACCTGCCCGACGGCGTAGGCCCAGTAGGCGTGCGGGTGCGGCTGGTGCGGCCGGTAGGGGTGGGGCAGGCGGCTGGTCGCCGCGTGGGCGGCGAAGACGACGGGCTCGCTGCGGAACTCCGCGCCGGCCTCCTCGAGCAGTTCCCGCCCCGCCAGTTCGCGCACGGACTCGCCCTGCTCGCGGGTACCGCCGGGCAGGAACCGCCAGCCTTCGATGCTGTGACAGACCAGCACGCGTCCGGCCGGGGTGATCGCGACCAGGTGCAGCCGGGTGATGAGCTCCTCGGCCGGTGCAGTCCGCTGGTAGCGGATGTCCGCGCCCGCGTAGGGCACGAAGCGAGGGGAGGCGAGCCGTGCCTGCCAGTCGGGGGTGCTCACGGCGACGAGTATCGCAGGGCTTCCCGCGGCCGGAGCTCTATGCCCCGCCCAGTCCCAGCGTCTGCGCGGTGGCGCGGCGGATCTCCAGCGCCCACTCCTCGTCGGTGTTCATCGACCGTCCGAGGGAGGGCACCAGTTCGCGCAGTGGCTGCGTCCAGCCCTGATACCGGTCGGGGAACGCCTCCTGCAGCAGCCGGATCATGACCGGGACCGCCGTCGATGCGCCGGGTGAGGCGCCGAGCAGTCCGGCGAGGTTGTTCCCGGGGGAGATCACAAGCTCGGTGCCGAACTGCAGGGCGCCGTGTCCGCGCTCGTTCCTGCCGATCACCTGGACGCGCTTGCCGGCGTCGATCATCTCCCAGTCGGCGTCGACGGCGGCGGGCATCATCTTGCGCAGCGCGCGCATCTGCTTGTCACGCGGGGCGGTGATCTCGCGGATCAGGTACTTCAGCAGGTCGAAGTTGTCCTTGGCCACGGTCAGCATCGGGGCAATGTTTCCGGGGCGAATGGTGCGGAACAGGTCCAGTCGGGAGCCGGCCTTCAGGAATCGCGGGTCGAAGCCGGCGAACGGGCCGAACAGCAGCGAGTCCTCGCCGTCGACCGTGCGGTGGTCGAGGTGCGGAGCGCCGAGGCCGGGCACGCCCTTCTCGGCAAGACCGTAGGCCTTGACGGGGTGTGCGTCGACGACCTCGGACGTGCGGGTGCGCAAGAACTTCCCACTGACCGGGAAGCCGCCGAAGCCGTTGGCCTCGGGGACTCCCGATCGCTGCAGGAGCCGGAGCGAGCCACCGCCCGCGCCGACGAAGACGAACCGGGCCGGGGTCGTGGCGACGCCGGTCGGGGTGCGGTGCTCGATCATCCACCCCTCGCCGTCGCGGCGCAGGTCGGTGACCCGTTGGTGCAGGTGCAGGCGCGCGCCACGCTCGACCAGCGTGTCGGTCAGCGCACGGGTCAGAGCACCGTAGTCGACGTCCGTGCCTGAGGCCTCGTAGGTGGCAGCGATCGGCTCACCCGGTGTCCGGCGCTCCACGAGCGCCCTTGACCACTCGCCGATCTGAGCCGGGTCGTCGCTGTAATGGAGGTTCGCGAACAGCGGCTGCGACCGTAGCGCGGCATACCAGGTCCGTAGGAGGGAGACCTGTTCCGCGCCGGTCACGAACGCGACATGCGGGGTCGGGTTCACGAATGCCGACGGTGTCGGGAGATCGCCGCAGGTGACCAGCGCGGACCAGAACTGGCGGGTGACGTGGAACTGCTCGTTGATCGCGATGGACTTCGACACGTCGAGGCCACCACCCGGCAACGGGGTCGCGTAGTCGAGCTCGCAGAAGCCTGCGTGGCCGGTGCCGGCGTTGTGCCATGCGTTCGAACTCTCCAGCGCTGCCCCGTCGAGGGACTCGAAGATCTCGATCGACCAGTCCGGCTCGAGGTGCTGGATCAGCGTGCCGAGAGTCGCGCTCATGATGCCGGCGCCGATCAGTGCGACGTCCGTGGTGCCTGAACCCATGGACCGCAGCCTACGGACTGCGGCGGCGGTGGCCAGTCTCCGGTCGACCCGTGGACACCGCCCAGCGGGCCCCTGTGCTCATGGCACCGGGGTCCTCAACGAACGGCGGCCCGGCTCAACGCTTGCGACCGAAGGCGAAGTAGCTGATCGGGCCGACGAAGTTCACGAAGCTCACCGCCACCCAGGCGCCCTTGGGGCCGCGGACCTGATCCGCGGGCCGCCGCTTCAGGTCGATGAGTGCGGCGACGAGCAGGCTGATCTCCACCGCGGCGACACCGATGAGCGCTGCCTGCTGCCCGGTGGAGAGGTTCGTCCACCGCATCCTGTGCTGATCGTCTGGGTGCATTGCACCAGGCTACGACCGTTGGCTCGGCCGTGCCCGGGACGCACGCGACGTCCGACAGGTGCGGGTCATGGAGGGTGATCGGGCGCGCCTCGACGTCAGACTGAAACCGGCTCGGCGGCGTCCTCGCGCTGCCGCACCGCGACGCCGTCGGCCCCCTCGAAGCGCCGTCCCCAGCCGGTGGCCACCGCCACGATCAGCACCACCGTGAGCACCAACGGGTAGAACGTGGCCCCGAACAACTGCACGGTGGACAGGGCCGGTGCCTGCTCGTGACCGCCGGTGAGGAGCGCACCGATGAACAGGAACGCGCTGAACACCGGGACCACGCAGGACACGCCCATCGCGAAGCAGTCCATCACGTTCGTGCGCCGGTACGGGTGGAGCTGCTGACGCGCCCCGATCTCGTCGGCGATGGGTCCGAAGGCGAGCATGGAGGCCGAGTTCACTCCGCCGAAGAGCACCGTCGTGGCGCTCACGCCGAGGCCGATCGCGGTCTCGGCGCCACGCGGGGTGCCGGCCAGCCGCCCCCGGGCGAGGGCGTCGACGATCCGGTTCAGCACGCCGCCGGCACGGAGCACACCCATGATCCCGAACACGGAGATCACCAGGCAGACCGTGGGCAGCAACGACGCGACCCCGGTCACGAGGTAGCCGGTGGGGGCGCCGTCGACCACCCCGAGCACGCCGGACGGTTCCAGGAGCCCGGAGAGCAGCGCGGTCGCCGTCCCCAGGATCAGTCCGACCGTCACGGCCAGGAAGATGTTCCGGGTGTAGAACGACACCGCGAGCAGCACGGCGATCGGGATCAGCATGAGCAGGCCGCGTGCATCCGACGCCTCAGCGAGGTCGGCGCTGTCCACCGGACCGGCGCCGGTGCCCCCGAAGACCAGGTAGGCCACGGCGCTGACGCCCGCCGCCACCAGCGCGTACCGGGCGCGGCTCGTGACGACTCCGCCGATGTCCGCGGCGCCGTCCTTGCGGCGGAAGCGCTGCGTGGAGGCGGAGATGATCGTGGTGTCGGAGATCGGCGCGAGGTTGTCGCCGAAGATCGCGCCGGAGACGATCGCGCCGGCCAGCAGCGTCGGGTCCGCGCCGAGGAGCACGCCCGCCGGGTAGAAGATCGGGAACGCGGTGAACATGGTGCCGATGGAGGACCCGGTGGCCATGGCGATCAGGCAGCACGCCAAGAACGTGAACAAGGTCAGCGCGGCCCCGTTCAGACCGGCCTGGTCGGCGATCCAGACGAAGCCACCGGAGACGTTCGAGTCCTTGATCAACTGGCCGAGCATGCCGACCATGAACAGCACCATGACGATCGAGACCGCCGTCGGGCTCCCGATCCCGGCCATGACGGCGTCCCAGTACTTGCCGTAGTTGCGGGCCAGGAGCGCGCCGATCAGGAGCGCGATGAAGCCGCCCGTCGCCAGCGCGGTCATGTCGAACGCGTCGAGCACCACGAAGTAGAGGACGCAGAAGATCAGGAAGATCGCCACGGGCACGAACGCCATCATCCAGCCGCCGCGGAACTTCAGTTCCGGCTCGTCATTCATCGATTCGACCTCGTACCTCGCCGTGACGGATCTGCCGCGACCCAGCTCGCGCGGCTCGGCCACGGACCTTACACGGGCGTGGAACGCCGAGTCGTCGCCGTCCACCGATCGGGGATACTGCTTGCTCGGAACGGGAGGATGCGATGAGCGACGAGACGGGCGAGCGCGCCGGCAACACCGCGGCGCGGCGCCGGACCGAGCTGAGTGATCTGCGGGTCGTGGTGGATCGGATCGAGGGTCGATCGGTGTGCGGACTGGCTCCCGGGGATTCCTTCGACGTCTCCTGCTCGAGCCGGCTGACCATTCCGGAGGGGCGCCACTTCTGCATCTATGCGCTCTCGGCGGTGCTGCCGCTGCTGCCGGCCGCCCAGCGGTCGGTCGACCCCGACGACTGGCTGGCGAGCGACGAGGTCGCCTGCCCGGACCCGGAGGAGCGGCTGATCATGCGGATCGAACGCCTCGGCCGACGCAGCATCCCCACGGAGGACCTCACGTGAGCGTGTCGCTGACCATCGCCCTCCAGTCGGACAAGACCGCGGTCGAGTACGCCCGGCTGGCGCGGATCGTGGAGGGGATCGGCTTCGACGGGCTCTCGGTGTACTCCGACCTCGGCTATCAGCCGCCGATGGCCCCGCTCATGGTCGCCGCGGACGTGACCGACTCGGTGCGTCTGGGTCCGTCCTGCCTGAACCCGTACCTGCTCCACCCCGTGGAGATCGCAGGTCAGATCGCCGCCCTCGACGAGGCCTCCGGTGGGCGCGCCTACCTGGGCCTGGCACGCGGCTCCTGGATGTCGCAGGTGGGAGTGCGCCAGGACCGGCCGCTCGCGCACCTGGAGGACACAGTGCAGATCGTGCGGCGGCTGCTCGCCGGTGACGACTCCGGCTATGCCGGGAAGGTGTTCGCGATCGAGGCCGGCTTCGCCCTGCAGTACGAACCGGTCCGGCCGGTGGTGGACGTGCTGCTCGGGGTCTGGGGTCCGCGGGGCGCCGCCCTGGCCGGGCGGATCGCCGACGAGGTGAAGATCGGCGGATCGGCCAACCCGGACATGGTGCGCCAGATGCGCCACTGGCTGGACGACTCAGCCGTCTCGGCGGGGCGGGGCGCCGGCGCCGTCGCGGTCTGCGCCGGAGCGGTCACCGTGGTCGACACCGACGGCGACCTCGCGCGGGGCATCGCCCGTCGCGAGGTGGCGATGTACGTGGACGTGATCGCCGCACTCGACCCCACGGTGCGGATCGAGGACGAGCTCCTGGTGCGGCTGCGTGCCCTGCTCGCGCAGGATCGTGCCGACGATGCCGGCGCCCTGCTCAGCGACGACCTGCTGGACCGGTTCGCGTTCGCCGGGACGCCGGCCCAGATCGTCGCGCACACGCTGGAATTGGTGGAGGCGGGCGCCGACCGGGTGGAGTTCGGCACGCCGCACGGTCTCACCGGTGCGGGCGGCATCGACCTGCTCGGCTCCGCCGTGCTGCCCGCGGTCCGGTCCGAGCTCGCCGCCGCCTGAGCGAGCCGGCGACGACCTGCCGGACCGGGCCGGTCGTTAGGCTGCGCGGTGTGATGGCGTCCGGCGTGTACCGCACCAACGCCGGGGCTGTTCGCGATCATCCGGATCCTCGCCGGGCTGCTGGTCATGGGCGTACTCGGGTACCCATACGCCGCGCAGGTCGCGGTCATCTACAACACCCTCATCCCTGGCACCGGGTCCGCACCACCAGTGGTGAGCACGATCCTGCACCTCGCGTTCCCGCTCGCCATCACGCTCGACTGGCTCCTCGTCGGAGACCGCGGGCCGCTGGCCTGGCGCCGGCTCTGGCTCGTGCTTCCCTACCCACTGCTGTGGCTGCTCGTCGTCCTCGTGCGTGGCGTCACCGACGGCTGGGTGCCCTACGGATTCCTGCTGCCTGACCGAGGGCTGGCCTCTCTGGGCCTTCACGTCGTGGCGCTGCTCGGCACGCTCCTGGCCGCGGGCGCGCTCGTCTGGGCGGCCAGCCGGTCGGCAGGCCTCTGGCTCCGGGTACCTGGAGGACCGCGCCCCCCGCGTATTTCGAGTGACCTGAGTAGTTTCCGGCCTGTCTTCGTCGCGTGAGGGTGACGTTCACGAAGGTCGACGGCAAGCGGTACCTGGTCGCCATCGAGCGCGAGCGTGGTCCCGCCCTGGTTCCGCGTCACGCGCCGGGCTACGACGACCTCATGCCGCACGATCTCTCGCACTATCTGGTCGAGGAGTGCTTCGAGATCCAACTTGGTGTCTGGGGGCAGCTTGCCGCGGCGGCGGCCTCTTCGCGCCCACACCCGAGCACAACATCCTGACCGTCCGGCGACGAACGCGACGCATCGTGCACTGGGCCGCGAGGAGGCGAGCCTCGAGCCGAGCCCGCCGGTAGGGATGACCGACGCCGAGCCGGCGAGGAACGGGTCAGCCGGGCGCGTGCTGCGTGAGCCACTCCTTGGCGCGCCGACGCGAGGCCCGGCTGAGCCACGCGTCCTGGACGAGTTCGGTGATCTCCTCGCGTGCCACCTGACCCACGTGGGTCGCGCGGATCAGCACCGAGGGATGGCCGTTGAAGTGCGGCGTCGTGAAGAACGGCCGCGTCTCGTCCTGCACCAGTGCGACCCGGTCCGCCTCATCGCTGACCCAGATGACGATGACGTCGTCGTAGAGCTCCCCGGTAGCCGGGTCGAACGCGTCCTTGCGCGGGTTGCGGAAGAACACGAACGACTTCCCGCCCACCTGGTACACCGGATTCTGGCCGGCGGACTCGACGGTGACGAACGGCATCGCAAGGGCGGCCGCGTGGATGTCCTCCACCCGGGCCGGCGTCGTCGCTGGCTTCCGCATGCTCCGATGGTGCCACTTCCGCGCGCGATCTCACAGTGGGTACCGCCCGACTGAGCGAAGACCGTAACGAGACCGGGCAGGCGCAGACACGCTGATGAAACGGAGTGCTCATAGCGTCGGGGACGCCGTATCAGCGGCAGATCGCGACCGTCCGATCCACGGAGCTGTGCCACATGTCCTACGTCAAGCCAGCTGAGCTCGTCCCGACGATCATCGACGCGGGTGCAAGCAAGGTGCTCCTGTCCGCCCGCGACACGCTGGTCCGGTCCACGATGGGCGGCGCGATCCTCGCGATCGCCGCCGCCTTCGCCGTCACGGTCACCGTGACGACCGGCCACGCCATCCTCGGCGCCGTGCTGTTCCCGGTGGGCTTCATCCTGCTGTACCTGCTGGGGTACGACCTGCTCACCGGCATGTTCGTGCTCGGCCCGCTCGCATGGCTCGACAAGCGGCCCGGCATCACGGTGCGGGGCGTGCTGCGCAACTGGGGACTCGTGTTCGTCGGCAACTTCCTCGGGGCGTTCGCCGTCGCCGTGATGTTGGCGATCGTCGTGACGTACGGGTTCGACACCCCGCCCAACGAGGTCGGTCAGGCGATCGGGCACATCGGTGAGGGCCGGACCGTCGGGTACGCGGAGCACGGGGCGTCGGGCATGCTGACCCTGTTCGTGCGCGGGATGCTGTGCAACTGGATGGTGTCGATGGGGGTCATCGGCGCGATGGTCGCCAAGGACGTGCCGGGCAAGGCGATCGTCATGTGGATGCCGGTCATGCTGTTCTTCTTCATGGCGTTCGAGCACTCGATCGTCAACATGTTCCTGTTCCCGTCCGGCCTGCTCCTCGGTGGGCAGTTCACGATCATGGACTACCTGATCTGGAACGAGATCCCGACGGTCCTCGGCAACCTCGTCGGCGGACTGCTGCTGACGGGGCTGCCCCTCTACCTCACCCACGGCCGCCCCTCGGCCCGCCGCGGCACCGCGCCGGACCACCAGGACTCGGACGTGAGCACGACGGCGGAGCTCGACCTGGTTCCCGAGCGCGCCTGACGCGACCTAGCGGCGCCAGTGCGAGCGGTGCAGCTCGTAGATCACCTCACCCTCCTCCGTACCGGGCAGCGGCTCGTCCCACTCGCGCACCTCGGTGCGCACGTGCTTCATGCCGAGCTTGCGCATCACGCCGCGGCTGGCCAGGTTCACCGCCATCGTCTCGGCGGTCACCGACTCGAGACCGACAGTCCCGAAGCAGTGCTCGACGACGGCCCGCGCGCCTTCCGTGGCGAGGCCGCCACCCCAGAACTCTCGACGAAGGCGCCACCCGACCTCCGCCGTCGCCGGCGCCCGGGTGAGCGGCTCGGACGGTGCTGCGTCCCACCAACCGACGAACTCGCCGTCGGCGAACCCGACCCAGTGGCCGAGCCCGTGGGCGTCGGCGGCGGTGCTCTCGCACACGGGCGCCCAGGTCTGTCGCGCCTCCTGCGGCGTGCGGGCCCGACCGATGAGGTAGCGCATCACCTCGGCGTCACGGTCGAGCTCGACGAGGCGCGGCAGGTGCCCGATCCGCATCGGTGTCAGCGTCATCCGTGGCGTGCTGAGCGTCGGGCGCATCCCAACTATCTATCAGACGCGGGCGCTCGAGGTGACCGAGCGCAAGGCGACCCGGCTGCCCGCGCCTCACTCGCCGTCGCGCACCACCTCGAATCGGGCACACGCGAACTCGCGGTTGCGCGCCACCTCCTCCAGCCGGAACTCGACGTGGCGGGGAAGCAGGGGCGCGCCGGCGCCGATCGTGACCGGGGCGTAGGAGACGATCATCTCGTCGAGCAGGCCGTGGTCGGCGAACTGGCCGGCGAGGTCGCCGCCGCCCACGATCCAGACGTCCTTCCCGGCGGCCGCGGCGACCATCCGGGCGTGCACCTGCGGGACGGCCTCGGAGGTGAAGGTGACATCTGCGCCGTCGGTGCGGGGTGGGAAGTCCCGGTGCGCGAACACCCAGGCGGGCATCGTGTACTCCCAGCCGCCGGGTGCGTGCTCCTCGACCCAGGCGTAGGTCGAGGCGCCCATCGCTATCGCCCCGACCTTCGCGATGAACTCGTCGTAGTTCATCGGGCCGGTGTTGTCGATGTCGCGGGTGAGCAGCCAGTCGAGGGAGTGCTCGGGGGTGGCGATGAAGCCGTCCAGGGTGCTCGCGGTGTAGTAGATGGTGCGGGTCATCGGTTCTCCTCGGTGGGGGTCGGGTTCGGTCCGCGCAGCCAGTCGATCGGGTCGCCCTCGCCGGGGTCGACGCCGGCGTCGCGCAGGAGGTGGCGCACCAACAGGCGGCGATGTGCGGCGTAGGTGAGCACCTGGGCGACGACGCTGCTCAGCACGAAGCTCTCGGGTGGTTCGCAGAGTGCGTCGATGAGCCGGTCGTCCCAGGCGCCACGCCGCTGGATGTCCCGGACCGCGTCGAGCCACCGTCCGGCGGCGCGCTCGTGCCGGTCCGACAACGTCGCCGGATCGTCCGCGCCCCGGTCCGGGAAGTCTCGGCCCTCGATCGAGGCGAGCCAGACCTCCTTGGTCCAGATGTGGTGCTCGAGGACGGCGGCGATCGACTCCTCCGGCCCGTCCCAGGACAGCACCGTCAGCCCCGGCCACCGGACCCGCCGGAAGGCGTCGTCGTCCAGGTCCGCGGCGAGCCGCAACAGGTGGCGGGTGTCGTCGACGTCGTGGCGCACCAGGTGTGCCGTCGGCGCGCCGTCCGGCGCGGGCGTCTCGGTCGCGCTCACCCACAGGTTGGTGGGCGGGTGGAAGTGGATGCCGTTCGGCGCGGGCAGCCAGTGCGTGCTCGCCACGGCGCGGCCGGGCGCCGGTCCGGAGCCGGTCCCGTCGCGGTGCCCGACGGCGTGGGGTGAGTCATCGCTCTCGCCGACGGTGCTCGGTGGGTAGCCGTAGGCACGCGCGAACGCGCGGCTGAAGCCGTCGACGGAGTCGTAGCCGGCCGCCCACGCGGTGTCCGTCACGGTGTCGCCATGGCTCAGGCGCCATGCGGCCCGCTCCAGGATGACCCGGCGGCGCAGCGCCACCGGGGATTCGCCGGTGCCGCGGCTGAGTTGCCGGCTGAAGTGCCACGGCGAGGAGAACGCGCCCGCGGCCATGTCTCGCAGGTCCGTGTGGTCGTCGTCGAGCACCGCATCGAGCAGTTCGCGCAGGCGGTCGCGTCCGTTCTCGGTCATGGGATCCAGTGTGCGGCCGGTCCGCCCACCGGCGCCCGACCGTTCTTGCTCAGGCGCCGATCGAGCGCGCTCAGCCCTCGTCGAGGCCCGTCTCGATCAGGGCCTGCCCCTCCTCCCAGAGATAGGTCCACACCTCCGGGTCGTCGATGTGGCGCTGCTGCCTGGCGATCATGGCCTCCAGCCTGTCGAGCTCCTGATGCATCCTGGTGACCCGGCCGGCCTCCTGGTGGCGCAGAACCCGCGCGACCGCGGCGTGCAGCTGGTCGGCGCTGCTGGGGTCGAGCCGCCCCTGCGCGACGTAGGCGTCCACCTGCGCGAGGTACTCCTGGCTGTGCTCGGCGAAGGAGCGGGAGTCGTCCGCGGGTGGACCGACGATGAACGAGGTGGTCCAGGTCTGTCCGCCCGGGCCGGAGACGGTGACCGTGCCGACTCGCGTGCCGGCGTCGGCATAGGTGTGCGCGCCGGTCACCTGGTACAGGGAGTTGCCCACCTTGCCCGCCGCCGACGCACCGGTCAGGGACCCCTCGGAGACCGTTCCGTCGCCCCAGTCGATGGTCGCGGCGAGGTTCTCCACCCGCACCGTGGGCGAGGCGACCGTGGCCAGCGATCCGCTGACGGTGAGGTCGTCGTCGATGACGTGGCTGGTGCCGACCATCGAGGTGGTCCAGGCGACGTTCGGGTCCGGCCAGAAGTTCGTGCCGGCGAACTGCCACCTGCTGCCCTGCACCGCCAGGCGGTCCAGGAAGGACCGGGAATCAGCCGTCAGCTCCTGCGGCGACCAGGCGAGGTCCAGGATGGAGGCGAGCCGAGGGAAGACCTTGTGCTCCACGTCCACGGCACCGCCGCTGTTGTTCTCCCCCCACGCCGGGCCCTCGATCCCGATGATGTCGTCGTCGTCCAGCCCGAACGACTGCAGGGACAGGTTCCGGTAGTCGTCGATGACGTTGCTCGGGTCCCAGTCGTGCGTGCTGTAGGCGGTGTGGGCCGGGTAGGGGTAGTCCAGGTAGGCCTTCGAGGTCGGCGACAGGATGACGTCGTTGCCGCCGGCGAACCACTCCGGGGTCATCTCCAGGCTCTGGTCCCGCCAGTACTGGTGCACCGAGGTCGGGTCCAGGCCCGCCATCGGCAGCGGCGTCCAGCCGACCATGCGCAGGTCATGGTCCATCACGAAGCCCTCGAGCTTGGTGATGAAGTCGATGTAGGGCTGGCCCGAGATGGACTCGTCGCCGCCGATGTGGAACAGGTCCGAGTTCACCATCGGGGCGATCGTGCCGATGACGTCATTGATGAAACCGTCCACCACCGGCGAGGTGGTGCACACGGTGTTGGACGACCCGCAGGCGAGTTCCGGGTAGGAGGCGATCGCCGCCGTGGAGTGGCCGGGCAGGTCGATCTCGGGGATCACCTCGATGTGGCGGGCATCGGCGTAGGCCACGATCTGGGCGAACTGCTCCTGGGTGTAGAACCCGGAGCGTCCGCCCGGCATCGACATCGACCCGCCGATCTCGGTCAGCAGTGGCCATGACGGGATCTCGATCCGCCAGCCCTGGTCGTCCGAGAGGTGCATGTGCAGGCGGTTGCCCTTCAGCGCGGCGAGGGCGTCGATGATGCCCAGCACGCCGTCGACCTCGATGAAGTTGCGGGCCGGGTCCAGCATCACCCCGCGGTGCGAGAACCGCGGGTAGTCGACGATCTGCGTTGCCTCGATCTGCCACGGGCCGGGTCGCACCACGTCGCCGGCGATCTCGGCCGGGAGGAGCTGCACGAGGGTCTGGGCGCCGTTGAAGAGGCCGGTGGTGGTGGCCGCCACGACGCGCACGCCGATCGCGGAGGCCGTCAACGTGTAGCCCTCGGCCACTGCGAGCTCGGTGTCCGTGGGCCCTTCCTCGGCGTCGAGCACCAGGCTGATGTCACCGGTCTCCGGCTCCTCGAGCACGACCGGCAGGTCGTGGCCGGTGGCCGGGCGCAGTCGCTCGGCGAGGAGTTCCGCCTCCGCGCGGGCGGCCTCGACCCCGATCGTGATCCGGGTCTGCGCCGTCAGCGTGAAGGCGTCGGCATCGATCTGGGTCTGCGAGACCGGGGCGGGCAGGATCGTTCCGCCCGGCTCGGGTGGGGCCTGCGGCCCGGACCAGACCTCGAAGCTCCACAACGAGTACCCGAAGGTGGTGGCGGTCGCGACGCCCTGCATCCGCACGTGCGAGACCGGCTCCTGGAGGCCGAGCCGGTACTCGGTGCGTCCGGTTGCGGGGCTGGCCACCTCGCGCACGGTGGTCCAGGTCAGGCCATCCGTCGAGGTCTGGAGCTCGAACAGGGCGGGTCGGGCGGTCTCCCAGTCGAGTACCACGCTCCACACCGGTGACGGCTCGGCGAGGGCGATCTGGATCCAGTCGCTGCTCGGGTCATGGTCGCTCGGCGGTGGCTCAGCCGGATTGGTGCGTGCGTAGTCGGTGCCCCAGCGCGACGCGGAGTTGCGGTCGTTGGCGTTGGCCGCCGCGAATCGTGCCAGGTCACCGGTGTAGACCGAGGAGGCCGTGGCGACGCCCTCGGGGCCGATGTCGATGCCGTGATCCCAACCTGTGGGGTCCGGCTCCTCGCTCGAGGTGGCGGCGTCCCAGATCTCGAAGGAGAACATGGAGTAGCCCCACGCGGACGCCTCCCGGCCCTGCATCCGAACGAAGCCGACCGGGTCGGTGAGGCCGAGCACGACCTCCTGGCGTCCCTGCTGACCGGCGAGGGCCGACACGGTCTGCCAGGCCTGCCCGTCGTCGGAGACCTGGATCTCGTACTGTCGTGCGTACGCCGCCTCCCACTCGAACACCACGCTGTGTACGGTGCTCGGCTGTGCGAGTTCGACGGTGATCCAGTCGTTCGTAGGGTCGTGATCGCTCGGCGGGTACCCAGGCTCCTCCTCGCCGTGCGCGTAGTCCGAACCCCACCGGGTGGACGGATCGCCGTCGTTCACGTGGGCCGCCGCGAACCGCGCAGGATCGGGGAACTCCGACGATGCCACTGCGACGCCGTCGAGCGCGACGTCCCGCGGGGCCTCGTCCGCCCTGGCCGGAGCGCTCGCGACCACCGCCAGCGGCCCGATCAGCGCCACCGCACCGGCGAGACCCACGACGGTGCGGCCAAGTCCTGAGAACAACGTCACGATCGGAAGCTCCTCGTGCTGGATCGCGCCGCCACATCGCAACGCGAACACCGAACAGATCTCTGGTGTGGCACACAGTGGCGCAGATCGGGGACGGGGTCAATGCATGGGTGCCCCCGGCCGCGACCTGACCCGACGTCCTCGCGAACGAGAACGCGCGCAGCCCTTGACCGGGGTTGAGTCGATTCAGATAGGGTCGGGCCCCAGCACGTCGATGTGCACACTCGGAGGTTCTGCCATGGCACTTCACACCCGGACAAGACGTGGCCTCGCCGTGGTTCTCGGTGCGGTCCTGACCTTCGGTCTCGCCGTCACGCCCCAGCCGGCACACGCGGCAGATATCGACATCTTCGACGTGGACCCGAACCTTCCGGACGGCCTTGTGAACCTCGCCGAGGGCAAGCCCGCCACGTCCTCCTCCTCGTATGAGATGTCGAACGAGGGCTGGGCCACGTCATTCATCAACGACGGCCGGATCGGCACCGCCACCCTGCCGTACGGCTGGACCACGAACCCGATCGGCAACACGGCGACGGCGACCACGCCGGCGTGGGTGCAGCTGGACCTCCTCGCGCCGAGCACCATCAACGGCGTTGCCGTGTGGCCGCGGCTGGACGCTGCCAACGACGGCCAGAACTTCCCGGTGGACTACCAGGTGCAGGTCTCCGACGACGCGAGCACCTGGACCACCGTGGCCACCAGCACCGGGAACACCGCGGTCGCCGGCGCCCAGGTCCTCGAGATCGACGCCGCCGAGGGCCGTTACGTCAGAGCCCTCGCCACTCGCCGCGCCGAGCCAACCGGTCGTGACGGCTACCTGGTCCAACTGGCCGAGTTCGCGGTGTACGGCACCAGCTCGGGGGTGCTCGTCGAGCTCGACAAGCCGGCCCTCGAGCTGCTCCCGGGCGACACCGACCAGCTGACTCCCAGCCGCAACGGCGTTCCCACGGACCCGAGCGCCTTCACGTGGACCTCGGCGGATCCGTCCGTGGCGGGCGTCGACGCCGCCGGGCTGGTAACCGCGGTGGCCCTCGGCTCCACCACCGTCTCCGCGACCGGCGACGGCGGTGCGCCGGTGACCATCCCGGTCACCGTCATCGCTGAGCGGGTCGACACCGATGCCGAGTTCATGATCTCGGCGTTCTGGCCGCCGACCGCGCAGCACACGACGGCACAGCAGTACGACTACCTCGCCGACGCCGGCATCGACTACGTCCAGAACGTCGACTCCACCGACCTGCAGGGCCGGGCCATCAACATGCAGATGGCCACCCTGGCCGCCGAGCGCGGCATGCTCGTGGGAGTCTCGGACCCCCGGCTCAACGAATCGCTGTCCCTGACGGACCAGGAGATCCGTGACATCGTCGCCGAGTACGAGAACGTGCCCGGCGTCGGTGGCTTCTACCTGCGGGACGAGCCGTACAACGCGAACGCTTACGGCCGCGTGCACCAGGCGGTCAAGGACGAGGCGGACTGGCTCTACCCCTACCTCAACTTCCTGCCGATGTTCGCCTACCCGGATCGCGCCACCTACCAGAGCCAGGTCGACGACTTCGCCGAGCTGGCACTCACCGACGAGCTCGACTACCTGATGTACGACCGGTACCCGTTCGGCGACGCCCCGGACTCGCTGGACTACGCGTCCATGCTGGACAACATGGACGCGATGCGCGTGGAGGGACTCGAGAACGACGTGCCCACCGGGCTGTACATCCAGTCCATCGGCCGGGTCGACGCGAACGGCAACCCGGCCGGGTTCCGGCGCACGAACCCCGCGGAGGTCCGGTACGAGGTGAACGCGGCACTCGCCTACGGCTACACGCAGCTGTCCTACTTCACGTGGTTCACCCCGACCGGTCGGCCGGAGACGTTCACCGACGCGATCATCGCGCCGGACGGCACCCCCACCGATCTGTACCAGCCGGTCAGTGAGCTGAACGCCGAGGTGCACGCCCTCGGCCCGACCTTGATGAGCCTGGACGCCGCCGAGGTCTACCTGCACGGACCCGACCAGTTCGGGCAGCCGTCGATCCCGGACGGATTCATCGCTCGGTTCGCCGACGACGACAACGTGATCGTCTCCCGCATGGTCGACTCCGAGACCGGGCGCCAGTACCTCATGGTGGTGAACAACGACTTCACCAGCGAGCAGCAGGTCGAGCTGCGCCTGCGTGGTGGGGTTCGCGACCTGGAGGTAATCAGCCGCGAGGACGGGTCGTCCCAGCCGCTGTTCGCCCGGAACGGCAGGTTCGCCCTCGACCTCGCCGCGGGGGATGCCGTGCTGCTCGCGCTGCCGGATGACCTCCGCTACGTGGCTCCGGGCCCAGCCGTGCCGCTGAATCTGGCCGCGAACGCGGATGTGACCGCAGCCTCCTCCGAGGGGGCGAACGGCTGGTACATGGACAAGCTCACCGACGGCGAGCGCTTCTCGACCCCGAGCAGCCAGGGCTGGCGCGCCACCGAGATCGTCGAGGGCGAACCCAGCACGCTCACGCTGGACCTGCGCACGGAGCGCCGGTTCAACCGCGTGGACCTCTACGCGGCCGGAGGCGTGTTCGGCTACGGTCTGGCGTTCCCGGAGACGGCGACCATCCAGGTCTCCACCGATGGGCTTGCGTGGCGGACGGTGGCGCAGGCGGCCCTCGAACCTCCGACGGCGTCCGTGCCGGTGCCGAGCATCACGTTCCGTTCGGTGCGCGCCCAGTATGTGCGGGTGGTCGTCGACTCCCACAGCACCCGGACCGGCGCGGCCGCACTCGAGCTCGCCGAGATCGAGGTCTACTCCGACGACGGTTCTCTGCCCGCCCCCGAGGCCTTCGACGACACCGTCGAGGAGACCCCCTGGTACGAGGGCAAGGACCTGGCGCAGGCACGCCCGGTGGGGGTCTCCAGCTCGACCGAGGCCGCACAGTGGGGCTGGGCCAGCACGTTCGTGAACGACGGTCAGTTCGGTCCCACCGCCACCACGAACGGCTGGACCTCGCAGGTCGGCACGAACACCTCGCCCACCGACTCCGAGTGGGTGGCCGTCTACCTCGGCGGGCCGTACGCCGTCGAGCAGGTGGTGCTCCACCCGCGCAACGCGGCCACCGACCAGGCGAACGCCGGCCGCGGGTTCCCCACCGACTACCGGATCGAGACGTCCGCGGACGGTGTCACCTGGACCGTGGTCGCCGAGGTGGTCGATGACGTCGCGGTCACCGCCGAGCCGCGCACCATCACCCTCGAGACGCCGACCACGGCGGCCTACCTTCGGGTCGTGGGCACCGAACTGAAACTCGCGCAGCCGGCCGCGGACGGGTACCTGATGCAGATCGGGGAGGTCCAGGTCTTCGGAGCGCCCGCCTGAGTGACGAGCTCGGCGCCCACGCCGCGGCCGGCGACGCCGGCGGGAAAGTTGTCGACACAGGTCTCGCCCTCGTGCCAATGTCGGCGCGATGCTGCGACTGAGTGAGATCCGGGCCGTGCACGAATCCGTCGACGAGGACTGGCGTTCCCCCGTCGCCGATGCCGTGGCAGGGGCGTGGATGCTGCCACCGGGCGCGGCGAGATGGTGGCGGTCCAGTGCCACGCACGTGTTCGTCGTCCCGGGGCCGCCGCGCCACTACCTGCGGTTCGCTCCCGCCGGATCGCCGGCGGCGGCGCGGCTGCGTCGGGGCGCGGACCTTGCGGCGGCGTTCCCAGTCACTACTGGTCTCAGCGTGTCCGCGCCCGTGTCCACGACATCCGGGGCGCGCACGCCGACCATCGACACCCCGGCCGGGCCGATGGTCGCGATGCTCGTCGAGGACGCCACCGGGGACGCCGTCGTCGCAGAGTCGCTCACCCGCGAGCAGGCGCATCGCTGGGGCGCCGCGCTGGCGTGCTTCCACGGTGCTGCTCCCGTGGTCGACGCCGGGAGAAGCCGGCTCGACGCCTCCGACCCAGAGCTGACGACAGCACTGGCGGACATCGAGGAGCGACTTGAGCGCCTGGACCCGCGGGTGCATCGACGCGTCACGCTGCACGGTGACTTCGAGCTGGACAACCTGCGCTTGCCCGAACATGGCGTCACGGTGTTCGACCTCGACGAGACCCGCGCGGGATGGGCCGCGGAGGATGTCGCACTGGCCACCCGGGACCTGCGAGGCGAGGAGGGGGCGCCAGCACTGTCGCACCTGTTCGACGCGTTCGTGGCCGGCTATCGCTCGAGCGCGCCCTTCTCGGATGCCGAGCTCGACGCGGTCCCTCTGCACGCGCTCGCGCATTCGGCTCGGCGCGCGAGCGATAGCGGGACGCTCGACGAGGGCGCACGAGCGACCGACCCCGGATGGCAGCGCGAGCTCCACGCGTCGATCACCGAGGCGAACCAGTGGCACCGACAGGCGGTGCTCGCACATGCCATCCGACCGGCTGCATCATGATGCGGATGCCGTGACGACATGAGGCGGCGTCGAGCAAGTCGCCGACATCCTGGGCGACAACGATCCGATCAGGCGCTGACTGCTGGCCATTGTTGGCCCTCGACCTTCCGTGCAGCGGTGACGATCGGGTGGACCACCTACGAAAGTAGGTGTCGCCGCCTCCTCCTGTTGGTTCGGCGGTAGCCGCTAGGCCGCAGCGCGCCGACTCCGTCGCGAGCGAGTCTGGAAGGCATGAGGAAGACCCTTCGTCACCGTCTCCGACGCGCGTCCCGCCTGCTCCTCGACGTGGCCGCGCCGCTCGCACTCTTCCACGGGCTGCTCGCCGTCGGTGTCGGTGAGATGCCGGCACTGATCGCCGGCATGGTGCCGCCGGTCGTGAGCACCGTCGTGAGCCTGGTCCGGGCCCGCACCGTCGACGCGCTCGGCGTGCTCGTCCTGCTCGCGATGGTGGCGGGTCTCGTGGTCGGCGTGGCGACCGACGATCCCCGGCAGCTGCTCGTCCGCAACGCGTGGGTGAGCGCCCCACTGAGCCTGTGGACGTTCGTGACGCTCGCACTGGCCAGGCCGATCACCTTCACGGTGACTCGTGAGGTGCTCCCCGGCAAGGCGGCACTGATGGATCGGCTGTGGGACGCCGACCCCGCGTTCCGGCGGGCCTGGCGGCAGATCACTGTCGTCTGGGGCGGCTCCGTGATGCTGGACGCCGTCCTCCGGATCTGGATGTCAGTCACCCTGCCGGTGGCCCTGGTGCCGAGCCTGGACACGGCACTGACGTTCGTCACCATCGCGGCCCTACAGGTTCCGACCCACCTGCTGATCCGTCGGACGGGTCACTGGCGCACGCTCTTCGGGAGTCAGTGGGGCAGCAGGCACCGTCCCGCTCAGGTCTCCTCGAGGGCGACCCCGGTCAGGTCCGGCAGGAACAATGAGCCCACCATCGCCACCACGAACGCGACCCCGAACACCCCGAACGCGAGCGGTGAGCCGCCGGTGGCGATCAGCACCGGCACGCACAGTGGTGCCACGATCGAGGCGATCCGGCCGAAAGCGGCGGCGGCGCCGGCCCCCGTGCCGCGCAACGCCGTCGGGTAGACCTCGGGCGTGACGGCGTACAGGGCACCCCACGCACCGAGGTTGAACGCGGACAACGCCATGCCGGCGGCGATGATCCCGGCGACCGTGTCCGCCTGGCCGAACAACACGGCGGCGACCGCCGAGCCGGCGAGGAAGGTGGCGAGGGTGGCGCGTCGTCCCCACTTCTCGATCAGGAATGCAGCCAGGGCATACCCCGGAATCTGCGCGAGCGTGATGATCAGCGTGTACTCGAAGGACTTCACCAGCGTGAAACCCTGCGCCACCAGGAGTGACGGCAGCCAGATGAACGCCCCGTAGTAGGCGAAGTTCACGCCGAACCAGGCCACCCAGAGGGCGAGCGTGCGGCGCCGGAACCGGGCGGTCCAGAGCTCACGCCAGTGCGGCGGCGCAGGTTCGGGCTGGGCGGGCGGCGACGGGACCGCCGCGACGCCCGCGGCCGCCTCGAACCGGCGCACAGCGGCCTCGGCCTCGTCGGTTCGGCCCTTGCGCTCGAGGAACCGGACCGACTCGGGCAGGGCGCGGCGCACCACCAGGGCGTACGCGGCCGGGACCATCCCGATCAGGAACGCCCAGCGCCACCCGTTCTCCAGCGGCACCACGAAGTACCCGATCAGTGCGGCGGCGATCCAGCCCACCGCCCAGAACGCCTCGAGGATCACCACGACCCGGCCGCGGATCCTCTTCGGGGCGTACTCGCTGACCAGCGTGGACGCGACCGGCAGCTCCGAGCCAAGCCCCAACCCGACGATGAAGCGCAGCACGATCAGCGCGGCGAGGCCGCCGACGAGCGCGGATGCGCCGGTGGCGAGGCCGTAGACGAGCAGGGTCAGGGCGAACACCTGCCGGCGGCCGATCCGGTCGGCGAGCAGCCCGCCGACGCTCGCGCCGATGGCCATGCCGACGAACCCGATCGACGCGACCCAGGAGACCTGCGCCTGGCTCAGGTTCCACTCCGTGGCGAGCGCGGCCAGGATGAAGGAGATGAGCCCGACGTCCATGGCGTCCAGGGCCCAGCCGATGCCGGAACCGCCGAGCAGCTTGCCGTGCAGCCGGGTGAACGGGAGCCGGTCCAGACGCTCGGAGCGGGTCACGGCTGGTTGGGTGGCTTCGCGTGCGGCCTCGGTGCGGGCTTCGTCGGACATCGGGTCCCTACCGGTCAGGAGCGGGGCGGATCGACCGGATGATGCCCGGCCCGCGGGCGGCGGCCGCTCGTGCGTTGCCCGCGGGTACACAAGGTACTTCAGTCCTCCCCCGAAGGCGCCGGAGCGCCACAGCCTGTGCCAGGCTGGCCCGATGCCCGCCGACAACCCCACGAGCCCGAAGTCGATCGCGGCGCTCGCAGCCAGGCACGGCCTGACGATCGAACCCGGATCGGTTCGCCTCAATGAGGCCGGGCTGGACTTCCGGGTCGCCTACGCGACCACGCCCGACGGCGTCGCCTGGGTTCTGCGGATCCCGCGCCGTGGCGACATGGCCGCGTCGATCGCCCGCGAGTCCGCGGTCCTGGAGGTGGCGCGGCGGCACCTGCCCGTCGCGGTGCCGGACTGGCGGATCGCGGGCGAGGACCTGATCGCCTACCCGCAGCTGCCCGGCTCGCCCGGCCTCACCCTCGACGAGGCCGGCGAGCCGGTGTGGCACATGGACGTGGCGTCGGAGGTGTACGCCGTCGAGATCGGACGGCTGCTGGCCGCGCTGCACGCGATCCCCATCTCCGAGGCCCGAGCGGGCGGGCTCGAGACGCCCGGCCCGGAGGAGGTCCGGGCCGAGCGCCGCGCGGAGTACGAACGGGTGGCGGCGGAGTTCGCCATCGCCCCCGAGCTACGCAGCAGGTGGGAG
Organism: Occultella aeris; assembly: GCF_902703175.1. Lineage (GTDB taxonomy): Bacteria > Actinomycetota > Actinomycetes > Actinomycetales > Beutenbergiaceae > Occultella > Occultella aeris. The sequence continues at coordinate 99,678 of NZ_CACRYJ010000004.1, forward strand.
GCGTGGCTCGCCGACGACTCGCTCTGGCCCACCTGGACCGTGTTCAGCCACGGCGAGCTGTACCAGGCCCACGTGCTGCTGGACTCCGACGAGCGGATCACCGGCGTGCTGGACTGGACTACCGGCGGCGTCGGCGACCCGGCCCGTGACCTGATGCTGCAGCAGATGACGGCCCCGCCGCAGACCTTCGACCTCACGCTCGAGGCCTACCGCGAGGCGGGCGGGCGGACCTGGCCGCGGCTCGCCGATCAGTGCACGGAGCTGCACGCCTTCGGGCCCGTCGGGTACGGCCTGTTCGCGCTGACCACCGGACTTCCCGAGCACCGCGACGCGGCACAGACGCTGCTCGATCCGCCGGAGTAGGCCACCGTTGCTGGGGTCCGGTCAGGCAGGTGTGGGCCGGGTCGCCTTCCCGTCCAGCCAGAGGGTGTCGGACGCGTCCCGGTGGGCCCCGGTGGTGCCGACGTGCTTGCTGCTGATCTGCGGCCCGTTCTTGATCACGTGCCACAACGCCATCGAGTGCCCGCGGCCCAGGCCGTAGTCGTCGGCCAGCCAGGTGACGACGTCACCGGCCTTGGAACCCGCGGTGATGCCCTTCGCCTCGGCGACCGCGAGTAGTTCGCGCGGGGTGTGTCCGGTCTTGTCCTCGATGGTGTCGAGGTAGGCCTGGAAGGACATGTGAACTCCTTGGATCGTCGAGGGGAGTACGGCATCGTGCCGACTCAGAGCCTATGGACCCATGTCCTCGGCGTTTCTCATCGGTCGTTCAGACGAGACCCAGTTCCCGGGCCCGCACGCCGGCCTGGAACCGCGACTCGGCACCCAGGGCTTCCATCAGTTCGGCAACCCGGCGGCGATAGGTCCGCACGCCGAGCCCGAGGATCCTGGCCGCGGACTCGTCCTTGGCCCCTTGGGCGAGCAGGTCCAGCACCCGGGGTGCGAGCTCGCGCACCTCGGCGATCCGGGCGTCGTAGCGCGCGAGATCCGTGGCGGAACGCCAAGCCGCCTCGAACAGCGAGGTGACGCCCTGCACCACCTCCGGTTGGGTGATCACGCTGTAGCTGCGCCGGCCGGCCCTGACGTCGCCGGCCAGGACCGCAAGCCGCCGGTCGAAGATGATGGTCTCGTTGATGTCCTCGGTCGTGATGCGGATCTGCGCACCGTGGCGGTCGCGGGCCGTGGCCACCTGCTGCGCGGACACCGGGTCGAGCAGCATCCCGGGCCGGTAGATCTTGCGGACCCGGACGTCGCCCCGCCGCGACAATGCCGTGGCGTCCAGCCGTTGTGGCTCCTGCCTCATCGTCCAGGTGCCCAGATCGTTCGCGGCGCACGCCACGTCGGTCGCCGTCTCGAACAAGTGCTTCGTCCGGGCGAGCAACTCCTCCTCACCGTGCACGAGCGTGACTGCTTCGCCGGTCTGCATACATCGATTCTTGCTCGCCGGCAGCATCCTGCCAAGGATCGGCAGCAACCTGCCAGCACGGCCGTAGCCGGCCGGCGCCGCGCAAGGCTGTCCCCATGACAACGAACACCGCAGCCCCGAACACCGCAACCCAGTCCGGCCCGAACGCCGGCGCCGCCGGCACCTGGCAACTCGGCGACCGGACCGTCAACCGGATCGGCCTTGGCGCGATGCGCCTCACCGGCATGCCGTGGGACCCGGCACCCCGGGACCGCGACGGCGCCATAGCCGTGCTGCGCCGCGCCGTCGAGCTCGGTGTGAACCACATCGACACCGCCGCCTTCTACTTCGTGCCCACTCGGACGGCGAACGAACTCATCGGCACCGCCCTGCAGCCCTACCCCGACGACCTCGTGATCACCACCAAGGTCGGCGCAAGTCGTTCCCGCGACGGCGGCTTCGAGCCGTACGCGCGCCCCGAGCAGCTCCGCGGCCAGGTGGAGGAGAACATCCGCCAGCTCGGCCTCGACCACCTCGACGTGGTCAACCTCCGGTGGGGTTCCGGCATGACGACCGAGGCGGGACCGGTCGCAGACCATGTCGGCACCCTCGCGGACCTGCGCGACGCCGGCCTGATCCGGCACCTCGGCATCTCCAACATCACCACCGAGCAGCTGACCGAGGCACTGACGGTGTCCCCGATCGTGTGCGTGCAGAACCAGTACGGCCTCACCAACCGCGCCGACGATGCCCTGCTCGCCCGCTGCGGCGAGCTCGGCATCGCGTTCGTGCCGTTCTTCGCCGTCGCGGCGGTGGTGCCCGGCACGAGCCCCCATGACGCGGCCGACGAGACCGGGACGGCGGAGATCGACGCCGTCGCCGAGGCCCACGACGCCACCTCGGCCCAGGTGCGGCTGGCCTGGACGCTGCAGCGTGGCCCGCACGTGCTCGCGATCCCCGGCACCGGCAACGTCTCGCACCTCGAGGAGAACGTGGCGGCGGGTGCGCTCGAACTGAGCGAGTCCGAGCTCGCGCTGCTCGACGGGATCGCCGGCGGGCCGGCCTGACGCGTCAGCCGGCGTCGGCGGCTCCGGGGCAGGTGACGGTCCCGCAGGCCGGCAGCGTGTCGGTGTACCGGGAGTCGACCACCAGGTCGTACTGCTCGACGATGTCGGGTGCTCCGGGAAGGTCGTTCGGGTAGACCGTATCCGTCTCGAGGACGGCTCCGGTGGCCGGGTCGAGGATCAGGATCAGCTCGATCTCGATCGTCTCGCCCCCGGCGTCCTCGAAACGGGAGGCCCCGAACGCGAGCCCGTCGCGTCCCTCGCGGTCGGTGACCCTGCCGTAGGAGGTGACGTCGCCGGCGAGCGCGATCGCCTCGAGGAAGTTCGCGCGGTCGGCCTGGCTGAGTCCATTGGCCTGGAAGTTGTACGCGTCGATCAGGTAGTGACCGGGGAAGCGCTGGTGCTGATCGTTGTTCAGCATGATGAGCTCGTAGATCGCCTGCGGTGAGTCCGGGACGTCGCGCGGGTCGGAGCCGGCCTCCCCTGGAGCGAACACGGTCTCCCCGCCCCCGAGGTCCTCGCCATCGCGCAGATACAACTGGCCACCGGAGAGATCGGTGGTGTCGTGCCAGCGATAGGCGTCGTCTTCGATCGGAATCAGGCGGTCTGCCTCCCAGTAGCCCTCGGACACCTCGACCTCGTGCGTCGCGTAGCCGACGTAGCGGCGGTGCTCGAAGAAGTACCGTCCGGACCCGTCCGGGATCGTGCTGGCGCGCACCTGGTCTGCGAGCTGCAGGAGCCCGGTCGGTCCGTCGGCCCCGTCCGGCTCCGAATACGCGAGCATCGGGAGCGCCGCGGCCGGCGGTGTGGTCGTCCCGCCGCCGGGAAGGACGCTCGGCAGCACTCCCACGACCCCGAGGACGAGCACGGCCGCCGCACCGATGAGGGCGACCCGGAGACGCACGGAGTGGCTCCGACGCACCTTGGGAGCGACGGGCTCCTCCTGGAGCCGCGTAACCAGTTCACTCACGCCGGCGAGGGCAGGCGCGCCCGCGTCGGCCACGTGAGCGGCCCGGTCGTGGCCGAGCACCCACAACCGGGTCCCCTCGATGGCCTCGGGGTCGGTCGGCGGCGACGCGGCCGCGGGATCCAGGATGGCGAGTTCGTTCAGGAACGTATCGGTGCTGTTCATGAGAGGACTCCGTTGGTGACTGGACGCGCGGGCCGCGCCTCGACGGGCGGCAGCCGGTCGAGGATGTGCAGGAGGTGGCGTCGAGCTCGCATCAGGCGCATTCGGGATGTGCCGATCTGGCAGCCGAGGACCGCCGCGGCCTCGTTGGTGGTGAGTCCGTCCCAGGCGACCAGGGCGAGGACCTCCTGCTCGCCCGCGCTGAGTTTCGCCCAGGCACGAGCGAGGTCGGTTCGCGTGGCGACGCTGCTGGCGAGGTCCTCGGACAGCAGTCGGGGTTGTGCCGCGAGCCGTACCTGCAGGGCGTGCCACCGACCCGACGAACGCATGCTGCGGAGCATGAGGTTGCGGGCGATCCCGAAGAGCCACGGCCGTGGCTCGGCCGGGGCGTCGTCGAGGCGCCGCCAGGCCACCAGGAACGTCTCGGCCACGATGTCCTCGACCTGCGCCGGTGGGATCCGTCTGCGGACGAACCTCTCCAGGTCGCCTCGATGCGCCTCGTAGAGACGATCGAACCGGTCCTCGTCGGTCATCTGGCGGCCCACCTCACCCTTGGGGACGAAACCCTGCTGTCACCTCTACATCCCCGGGACGAGCCCGTCCGTCACATCGCAATCTGATGTCCTCGCCACCGAACCGTCAGTCCGCAGTGAGTCCCAGCACCTCGGCCAACGCGGGCAGCAGCCGTGGATCGGTCTGCAGGATCAGCGTGGTGACGACGCTCGACTCCCAGGCCGCCAACTGCTCGCGGATCGCGGCGGGCGGGCCCACGAGCGCAACGTCGAGGACCAGCTCGAGCGGGATCGCGGCGGCGGCGCCGGCCTTGTCCCCGGCGGCGTACCGGCGCTGCACCTGCGCGCACTCCTGCGTGTAGCCGAGCCGCTCGATCGCGTCCCGGTGGAAGTTCGTGGTCGCCGAGCCCATCCCGCCGATGTACAGGGCCAGGTGCGGGCGGATCTGGTCCGCGGCGCTCTCGAGATCACGTCCGAGGGCCACCGGCACGCTCGCGCACACCTCGAAGGACTCCGACGGCGTCAGCTCGGGTGATCGCGCCGCGAACCCGTCCGCGAGGTGCTCGCGGTAGGCCGCGTCCAGCTTCGGTGACACGAACGCGGGCAGCCAGCCATCCGCGATCTCCGCGGCAAGCGCGGTGTTCCTCGGCCCCTGCGCGGCCAGGTGGATCGGCAGATCGGAGCGCAACGGGTGGACCGTGGACCGCAGCGCCTTGCCCTGCCCGGTTCCGCCGTCGACCGGGAGTCGGTAGTGCGTGCCGGCGTAGGTGACCGGGCCGTCCCGGCGCAGCACCTGCCGGACGATGTCCACGTACTCCCGGGTGCGGGCGAGCGGCTTGGGGTACGGCTGTCCGTACCAGCCCTCCACGACCTGCGGTCCGGATGCGCCGATGCCGAGCACGAACCGGCCGCCGGAGAGGTGGTCCATTGTGAGCGCCGCCATCGCCGTCGCCGTCGGGGTGCGGGCGGACATCTGCATGATGCCGGTCCCGAGCCGGACCCTGCTCGTCGCCGCGCCCCACCAGGCGAGCGGTGTCAGTGCGTCCGATCCGTAGGACTCGGCCGTCCAGACCGAGTCGAAGCCGAGCCGGTCGGCGGCAAGGACCGCCTCGGCGGTTCCGGTCGGTGGTCCGGCGGCCCAGTACCCGGTGTGGAGTCCGTAGCGCATGACTGCCATCCTGCCGCACGGCCATCGGGGAGCGGGCGCTTCGACCTCAGCGGGCCGTCACCGGGTCAGAGGATATCGACGCCGATCAGCCGCCAGGACTCCTCCGGTGTGACGAGGGGGAAGTCGGGGCTGGCCGGGCGGGGTGGCACCGGTGAGGCGACGAACGCGACCGGGTCGGACGAGGAGGGCGCCCAGACCGACCGGATCGGGAGCTCCACCTCCAGGACCACCTGACCGCGGCGCCCGAGCTTGAGACCCTCCTGGGTGGCCTCCCAGCGGGACATCGTCCATCGGGCCAGGGGCGTGAACACGAGATGGTGCTGCGCGTACCGGAGTGGGTTGTGGTCGCCGTTGGCCAACATCTGCCGGCCCTCGGCCAGCGCCCATTCCGCTGCGGGACCGATCAGGGTGATCGTCCGGTACAGGACGATCCGATCGATCCGAGCGCGGGTCGCCTGGAGCTGGACCTGGTCGCGCCAGTGCCACAGCAGGTCAAGGGTGAGCAGCTCCAGCGACGGCACCTCCTCGCGCAGCCGGAGGGCATCGATCCGGGCCACCCGAGCCGCCGGGGCCTCATCGAGGAACAGCGTGTGGAAGCCGCGACGACGACGAAGCAGGCTGCCCACGCATTCCTGCAGGAACTGACCGAGGGCGCCGGTGCGCAGCAGGCGCTCGGAGCGGACCGCGTTACCGAGGTGATGGGCGAACTTGTGCAGCAGCGGCGACCGGTAGGCCGCGGGCCCGTCGTACCAGCGGTCGAACCACGGGAACGCCGAGTGGATCAGGTCCGGCTGACGATCGTGCGCGGCGATGAGCTCCTGCTCCACGGCGCCGGCCCAGGCGGGCACCTGGCTGTGCGGCCGCAACTGGTCGAGGGTGTGCTCGAGCTGGATGGCGGCCATCTCGAAGATCGACTGCTGGGTGTCGATGGGCGCGACCGCGGGCATCGTGTCATCGGTGAGGTCGCCGATGGAGAGGGCGGCAGCGAGAATGGCTTGCCTGCGACGATCGGTCATCGGAGAACCCTCGAACGAGAAGAAGTGCGTGGAGGGGGACAGGGCGACAACGATCGATGTGGCGGGAGCGGTGCGCAACCAGCGTCGTTCCCCCGAACCGACTGGCCGTGCACCATCTGCCAGCGACATAGTAGCGGCCCCGGCCGCCCTTGTGTGGATTCCGCATATGACATCTGCCACAAGCCCGCTCGCGGCGCCGCACCGGGCGACGGTCTGACGCGGCGTCAGACGTCCCGGATCGGGAACGCGGACGCCGCGATGAGGGCTTTGCCCTGATATGACGGGAGTTCGAGCCAGCTCTCGACGAGAGGTTCTCGGTTCGTTTGTCTAGTCATCCGTGGGGACGATAGAGTACTGGGTGCGGATAACGCCGCCCTCGGTTCGCGCGAGGGTGCGTCAGGTACACCAGCAACGGGCCCAGGTGAAGGCGCAGTTCATGAATGAGACGGCAGCGGCGGACGCCGCGACGATAGAGGCCCTTCCGGGCGAGTTCGAGCAGTTGCCGATGCGATACGGCGGCGCTCCCATCGCGCCCGATGAAGCGCTCGCGGTCGCCAGACGGATCGCCCGGGTGCAGATGTCCCACGGGCGCAAGGGCGCCACGGTGCCGGACGAACTGCCACCCGCGGACGCACTCCTCGTGCCGTGGGCGTGCCGGCTGCCTCCGCGACTGCTCGCGTTCGTGCGGGCCAAGGCGGACATGGAGGGCGTGACCGTCACCGACGTGGTCACGCAGGCCCTCCAGGCGTACGCCAACTCCTCGCCCGGCGCGCAGGTCGCGTACAAGGCGCCGCGCCAGCGCTGACCACACGGGTGACCAGCCCGCACAGAACCACCAGAGCCTCCGCATCGACACCGGTGCGGGGGCTCTCCTGTGACCGACAGGGCGGAAGGTCACAGAACGGTCACAGAAAGTATTGCGGGTTGTTGACGGTTCGAGCCGGTTCCGGCGAATGTGTGTCTTGCGCGGCCGGGGAGGGCCGCCTGTCATGGCCTGGAGGGTGGAAGGATGTCTGTAGTTGCGGAGGTGTGTGACCGTGCCGATCGGCGGGTCACGCAGTCACCGGCGGTTGCCGAAGCGGTCGAGCTCGAGGACTGGCTCGCCGGACTCGCGGGGGACGCGCGACTGTTCGGAGCCGATGCCCTCGGCTCACTGGAGTTCGATGGTCCGGCGCAGGGCTTCGCCGCGGACCTGATCGCCTGGCACGGCGCGTTCTGATCGCCACGCCCCGAGCCGCGGACCGTCGTGCGCGAGAACGAGCGGTCGTGTCTTACTCGGGTACCGCCGGAGTTTCGCCGAACTACCGCAGCAGCGCCTGCGCCGCCTCGCGGAGCGTGTCGCCGACCTCGCGGAGCACGGCAGAGGATCGGCGCCATTGCTGCCAATACAGTGGGACGTCGGCGACGGCACGCTCGCCCAGGTGGATCAGGTCACCGACGCGTACCTCCTCACGGCACTCGATCTCGGGCACCATGCCCCACCCCATGCCGAGCCGGATGGCATCAGCGAACTCGGCCGACGCGGGAACGTAGTGGGTCGGCGGTTCGACCTGCGCCCGGGTGAGGCGCCGCAGGCATCGTCGCTGCAGATTGTCCTTGCGGTCGTAGCTCACGCTCGGGGCGGCAGCGAGCGATGTGGCGTCGATCCCGCCGCTGAACCACCGCTCGGCGTACGCGGGCGCGCACACCGCGAGATAGCGCATCACTCCGAGCTGCTCGGCTGAGCAACCGGGGACCGGGTCGGACTCGGCTGTCACCGCACCGGACGCAGCACCTTCGCGCAGCAGCGCCAGCGAGTGCTCCTCGTCCTCGCGCAGGATCTCGAGGTACACGCGGTCGACCAGCCCGGCCAGCGGCGGCAGCGCCCAGGTGTGCAGCGAGTCGGAGTTGACCACGATCGTGAGAGGTTCCGGCCCGGTCGTCTCCGGAGACAGTTCGGCCCGTAGGTCGACGGTCAGCTGCTCGAGCTGCCGCGCGAATCGCAGCACCGCGAGACCGGCGTCGGTCAGCTCGATCGGTCGGGTGCGGTGCAGCACGGGCCGCCCCAGCTCGGCCTCGAGAGCGCGGACCCGTTGGCTGACGGCTGATGGCGTCACGTGCAGCGCCCTGGCAGCGCCTTCGAGCGTGCCCGCCTCGGCGATCGCGACGATCGTTCGGGCCGCTTCGGCGGCCAAGGCTGTCATGAAGCACATCTTATGTACCAGAAGGAACCTGAGGTGTCCTTCTGAACGACGCGGGCTTACGGTGCTCGCGTGCTACCTCTGCTGTCCGGCCTCGCTGCCGGTCTCTCCCTCATCATCGCGATCGGTGCTCAGAACGCCTTCGTGCTCCGACAGGGTCTGGCGCGCCGCCACGTCCCTCTGGTGATCGCGGTGTGCGCTGCCTCCGATGCCGTGCTGATCGCGGCCGGGGTGGCCGGTCTCGGTGCCCTCGTGACCCGCGCGCCGGTGGCGCTGGAGATCGTCCGTTGGGGTGGCGCGGCGTTCCTCATCGGGTACGGCATCCGAGCGGCGCTGCGCGCGTGGCGGGGCGAGTCGATGCGGGAACCGGGGGAGGGCAGCGCCCCAGGTTGGGCCGGAGTGCTGGCTACCGCACTTGCGCTCACCTGGCTCAATCCGCACGTCTACCTCGACACAGTGGTGCTGCTCGGCTCGATGTCCGCCGCGCACGGTGACGACCGCTGGTGGTTCGCGCTCGGCGCGATGACCGGATCCGTACTGTGGTTCACCGCGCTCGGTCTCGGCGCGCGGCTGCTCGTCCCGGCGTTCCGACGGCGGAGCTCATGGCGCGTTCTCGACGCCGTGATCGCGCTCATCATGTTCGCACTGGCAGCGCAACTCCTGCTTCGCTGACGAACCGGATGTCGGCAACTGGACGCCCGATGTGTCAGGTCGTCTCGCCCGCCGGCGTCGTCAACCCTCGGTCGGGGCTGCGTGGTCGGCTGGTCGGACCACCACGCTCGGTCGCTCGGGTGGTCGGCTCAGCCCACCCGCGTGGTCGCCTGCGTCGGCGGCAGCACCGACTCGCGCCACCATCGCCATTCCGGCTCGTAGGCCAGGGGGTGTCCGGGTTCGATGCCGTCGGCGCGATCGGCAGCCCGGTGCTCCGCATCCACGATGTCCGCCAGGAGTTCCTTCTGCGCCAGCGTCAGGCCCTGGACGCCATAGGGGTCCAGCCCGACCGCCATCGCGGCGATGAGTGCCTGGAGCGCGCTGCGCTGGGTCCGGTCCGCACGGGACCCGGCCTGCGGTGCGAGGTGTGCCATTTCCACCCTGTTCGTCTAGACGTCGTCTGAAGCTTCTGTGCTGCCTGCCGCACCCGCGGGTGCGAGCAGGGCGCGGATCCGGTCCTCGTCTGCCGCGGAGGCGTGCGCCGCGGAGACGTTGGCGGCTGAGACCGCCTCAAGTACTTCTGCACGGTGGACCGTCACGGACCGCGGCGCATCGATTCCGATCCGGACGTCGCCGCCGCGCACCTCGATGAGCGTGATCGTGATGTCGTTGCCGATGACGATCTGCTCGCCGGCCTTCCGTGTGAGTACAAGCACGTGGTCACCCTACTCCAATGTATAGACACTGGCGAGCCCGGACGGAGATTCGGCCAACGCGCTGCCGTCCACCCAGCCGATCGGCACCTCAAGGTGCGTGACCGTCTCCGGGGTGGCAGTGGCGCCCGCCCCCTCCACGGCGACGGCGTCGATCACCATGGCAGCGCGGACGTCCCTCACATACCGCGCTGTGTCCTCCGTCTTGCGGCCGGCGTCGACCACGAGCCACACCTGATCGGCGGCGAGCGCGCGAACCGTCGCGGCCTGGGCCTCCGGTTCGGTGCCGTGACGTCCCAGGCCGATCGCGATCACGGCTGCATGGCCGTCCTCGACCCCCGCGGCGCGCGCCCGGGTCGCGCGGTTGCGGGCCTCCAGCGGCGGGATCGGCTCCCGATCGAAGCTTCCCGAGCGCAGCAGACCGGAGGTCTCGAGCCCGAGCGCGCCGAGCATGGTGGCGCCGACCTCGAGCGCCGCTCGCTCGGGCCCGACGACCAGCACGAGGTCCCCGGGTCCTCTCAGCAGCCGCGGAGCCGCCGGTGGGCCGAGTGTGCTGAGCGAGCCGAGCCTGTCCGGTGGGCCGACCGGGTCGAGCGGGCCGGCCTCGTCTTCGGCCTCCTGCGTGAGGGCGTCGAGGAGATCCGCGAACCGCCGCGACTCGGTCGATACCGGCGCCCCTCGCATCGACTCCTCCTCGGCCTCGGCCGAGGCGAGCAACGCAGCCAGGCCACCGGCCTGCGGACCGGACCGGACGCCGTCGGGCAGTTCAAGGACCAGCTCGAAGTGCTGCCGGGCGAGGAAGCCCGCGATGCCGCCCACCCGTACCCGTTCCGCGGACACGATCCGGGCGCGCGGGAACTGACGCCGGGCCTGCGCCCGCAGGTCCTCGAGGCTCTCACCCTCCAGCCGTAAGCGTCGCTGCACCACGCACCACCCCCACCGTCTCGATCGCCACGGACGCCGACGTCACCTCGCCGTAGGACAGGACCGCCGCCTTCGGGGTCCGGGCCGCGACCAGCCGGCGTACGGCCGGTCGCAACTGGGGCGCACACACGAGCACGGCCTCGGTCCCGGTTGCCTCCAGGGCCGCCATCTCCGTGCCGATGGAGGTGAGCGCGGCGTCGATCTGGACGGGGTCGAGCAGGATCTGGCTGCCGTCCTCACCAGGGCGCAGGCCCTCCAGCATGGCCTGTTCGAGGCTCGGGTCGATGGTGACGACCCGGAGGAGGCCGCCATCGGTGTGCCGGGCCACCAGTGCGGGGGCGACGGCGGCGCGCGCCGCCTCGACCAGCTGCTCCGGATCCGTGCTCGCCCTGGCGCGCAGCGTCAGCGCTTCGAGGATCCGGGTGAGGTCGTTGATCGGCGCCTGCTCGACGAGTAGCCCCTGCAGGACCTGCTGCACCTGCGCCAGGGACAGCACCCCCGGCACGAGCTCGTCGACGGCGGACGGGCTGACCGTGCGGACGGACTCGACCAGGACCCGGACGTCCTCCCGGGTGAGCAGCCGGTCGGCGTGGGCCGTGACGAGCGCGGACAGGTGGGTCACCAGCACCGAGACCCGGTCGATGACGGTGGCCCCGGCCAGCTCGGCCGCGTGCTGCAGCTCGACGGGGATCCACTTGCCGGCGAGTCCGAACACCGGCTCGACGATCGGGGTACCCGGCAGGGATCCGAGGTCCTCCCCGAGGGCGAGCACCTTCCCGGCCGGTGCGTGCCCGCGGCCGACCTCGACCCCGGCGATGCGAACCACATAGGTGGCGGCCGGGAGCTCGAGGCTGTCCCGGGTGCGGACCGGGGGGATCACGACGCCGAGCTCCATCGCGATCTTGCGGCGAAGCGCACGGACCCGACCGAGCAGGTCGTCGGCGCTGCCCGAGACGAGGTCCACCAGGTCGGGGGCCAGCATGATCTCGAGGGCGTGCACCCGCATCGCGTCGATCAGGTCCTCGGTCTCGTCCCGGGGCGCACCCTGCGTCACGGCCTCGGCTCGCGCGGACTCGCGTGTGGCCGCGTCCTCACGTGCCTTGATCCGCTGCGCGGTGAGCAGGAGTACGCCGCCGATCAGGACGAACGGGAGCTTCGGCATGCCCGGGATGATCGCCAGCGCGATGGCGGCGCCACCGGCGATCATCAGAGCCGAGCGCGACTGCGTGAGCTGGGCACCGGCGGCGGTGCCCATGTCCGTATCCGCGGTCGATCGGGTCACGATGAGGCCGGTCGCGACCGCCATCAGCAGGGCCGGGATCTGGGAGACCAGGCCGTCGCCGATGGTGAGCAGCGAGTAGGTCTGGAGGGCGTCCGCCGCGGACATGCCGCGCTGCAGCATGCCCATCGCGAAACCACCGATGAGGTTGATGAAGATGATGATGATGCCGGCGATCGCGTCGCCCTTGACGAACTTCGACCCGCCGTCCATTGCCCCGTAGAAGTCGGCCTCCGCGGCCACCTCGCTGCGCCGGGCGCGCGCCTGTTCGTCCGTGATCAGCCCGGCGTTCAGGTCAGCGTCGATCGCCATCTGCTTGCCGGGCATCGCATCGAGGGTGAACCGGGCGCCGACCTCGGCGACCCGTTCGGCGCCCTTGGTGATCACCACGAACTGGATGACGACGAGGATGCAGAAGATGACCGCGCCGATGATCATCGAGCCGCCTACCACGATGTGGCCGAACGTCTCGATGATGGCGCCCGCGTAGCCGTCCCGCAGGACCAGCCGGGTGGACGCGACGTTCAGGCCCAACCGGAGCAGGGTCGCCACGAGCAGCAGGGACGGGAACACGGAGAAGTCCAGGGGCTTCGTCGCGTACATCGCGATGAGCAGGATCACCAGGGCACCGATGATGTTCACCACGAACAGCACGTCCAGCAGGGCAGCGGGCACCGGGACGACGAGCAGGAGCACGATCGCCACGACGAAGATCGGGACGACCAGGCGGGCGTAGTTACGGTTCATCGCGGTCTCCTAGACGGGTAGTGACTGGGTGCGGGCGGCCGGGCTGCGGGTCGGCAGGGCGGTTCGGGTGGTTCGGCCCGGCGGTGCGGGCGCCGGTGGCCGGGTGGGCGCCGCGGACCGCGCCACCGGAACCGTGTGGACGGCTCCGGGCGGCGCCGAACCGCGCCGCTTCAGGGCCATCACGAACGCGAGGATCGCGGCCACGGAGTCGTACAGCTCGACCGGGATCTCCTCACCGAGGCGGCACGCGGCGTGCAGCGCCCGGGCGAGCGGGACGTCCGCGACCAGAGGGACGCCGTCGGCCGCGGCCCGCTCCCGGATCCGGGCGGCGACGTGACCCGATCCCTTGGCCACGACCCGCGGCGCCGAGCGGCCGGGCTCGTAGCGCAGCGCGACGGCGACGTGGGTGGGGTTCACGAGCACCACGTCGGCGTCGGCGATCGCGGCGATCATCCGGTTCCGCGACGTGGCAAGCTGCCGGGACCGGATCGCGCCCTTGATCAGCGGATCGCCGTCGCTCTGCTTGTTCTCGTCCTTGACCTCGCGCTTGGTCATCCGGGTCTTCTTCCGGTTGCGCCGGATGATGATGAAGACGTCGAGCGCGGCCAGCACCAGCCCGGCGGCCACCGCCGCGCGCAGCAGCGAGGTGACCCCGCTGCCGGCCGCGCTCAGCAGGGCGGACAGGGACAGCCCACCGGAGGACAGCAGTACCGGCATCAGGGACTGCACCGCGCCGACCAGGACCACGGCGACGACCGCCGTCTTCAACGCGGCCTTCACACCGTTCCACAAGGCCTGCGGTCCGAACGTGCGCTTGAGGCCGGCGACCGGGTCGAGGTTCTGCGCCGAGACCTTGAACTTCTTCCGGTGGATGCCGCCCTGCCCGACGGCGCCCGCCACCGCCGCGATGATGGTCGCCGCGAGCACGGGGACGAGGGTGGGCAGCACCGTGCCCAGTCCCTCGCCGAGCGCCGCGACGGCGACGGCGGGATCGGGCGAGGCGATGATGCGCTCGACGGCGCCCATCTGGTCCCGGGCGGCCGCCGCGCCCAGGGTGAGCGTCCAGGGCAGGACGAGGGCGCCGGCGCCGATGCCCAGCCACGCGGACAGGTCCTGGGACTTGGCGAGGGAGCCGTCGCCGCGGACCTCCTTCATCCGCTTGTCGGTGGCCTTCTCGGATCGTTCCTGCCCACCGGTCTCGGCCATCTCAGCCCACCCCGACGAGCAGGTCGGTGACCTGGTCCGTCAATGACGCAACGATCCGGGGCAGGGCCAGGAACGCCGTCGCGGCCAGGGAGACGGTGAGCAGGATCTTGACCGGGAAGCCGAGCGCGAAGGCGTTCAGGGCGGGCGCGACCCGCGTGAGCAGGCCGAGCCCGGCATCGGCGAGGAAGAGGACCACGATCATCGGGCCGGCGATCTGCAGGGCCGCGACGAACATCTGGGTCACCGCGGTGGTCAGCGCGGCGGCCGGGTCGGCGGCCGGCCAGGCCTCGCCGAGCGGCAGCGCGGTGAACGTGCGGACCAGACCGGCCAGGATCAGCTGGTAACCGTCCGAGGCGAAGAGCAGCACGATCGCGGCGAACTGGTAGAGGCGTGCGAACGGCGCAGCCGAGACCTGCAGTCCCGGGTCGAACGCCTGCGCCATCTGGAACCCGCCGAACAGGTCGATCAGTCCGCCGGCCGACTGCACCGCGGCGAACACCACCGCCACGAGCGTGCCCAGACCGGCCCCGATGAACAGCTGTGAAACCAGGCTGAGCAGGAACGCCGGCAGGTCACCGGGGACGTAGCCGGCCGTGACCACCGGGGACACCGCCAGGGCGAGCCCGACGGCGAGCATCGCCCTGATCCGGGCCGGCACCCCCCGGTGCGCGAACGGTGGGGCGATGAACAGGAACGCGGTCACCCGCACCGCCGCGAGCAGCACGGCCTCCAACCAGCCCTGATCCAGGTCGAACCCCACGTCAGCCCCCGCCCAGGAGCCCGGGGATCGAGTCGAAGAGGCCCGTGGTGAAGGTGGTCAGCTCGGCGATCATCCAGTGCCCGCAGACCAGGAGGGCGACCGCCACCGCGGCGGCCTTGGGCACGAACGAGAGAGTGATCTCCTGGATCTGCGTCATCGACTGCAGCAGGGAGATCCCGAACCCGACCACCAGGGCGGTGATGAGGATCGGGAGGCAGAGCTTCGCGGCGAGGATGAGCGCGTCCACCGCGATGTCCAGGACGGCCGAGGTGTCCACGTCAGGTCACCTGGTAGGAGGACACCAGGGCCGTGATGATCAGGCCCCAGCCGTCCACGAGGATGAAGAGCAGAAGCTTGAACGGCAGCGAGATCATGACCGGCGGCAGCATCATCATGCCCATGCTCATCAGGGCCGCCGACGTGACCAGGTCGATGATCAGGAACGGCACGAAGATGACGAACGCGATGATGAACGCGGCCCGCAGCTCCGAGATCATGAAGGCTGGCACGAGCGTGGTGAGCGGCACCATCGCGGTGGTCTCCGGGTTCTCGGCACCGGCGGCCCGGGTCATCAGCGCGAGGTCCTCCTCGCGGGTGTGGGCGAGCATGAACTCGCGCAGCGGGCCCGAACCGACGTCGAAGGCGTCGCTGACCAGGATGTCCCCGGCGAGGTAGGGCTGCAGCGCGACGTCGTTGATCTCGCTCAGCACCGGAGCCATGATGAACAGGGACAGGAACAGGGCCAACCCGGCCAGCACCTGGTTCGGCGGCACCGTGGTCAGCCCGAGCGCGTTCCGGGTCATCGCCAGCACCACGAAGATCTTCGTGAACGACGTCATCATGAGCAGCAGCGACGGCGCGACGGCCAGCACCGTGACCGCGAGCAGCGTGACGATCGCGCCGTTCGGTGCGTCGTTCGGGCCGTTGATGGACACCGAGACGCCGCCCGCGGGATCGCTCGTGTCGTCGGGACCGCTCGGCCCGGCGGGCGCGGTGGGCGCGGTCGGATCCGGGGGTTGGGCGGTGTCGGCGTGCGCGGTGCCGCCGAACAGGACCGACACCAACACGGTCAAGGTGACGGCGGCGAGCAGGATCAGGACGAGCCGACGCACCCGTGCGGCGCCGCTCATGGCGTCGGCGGCGGTGTTCACGCGGCCCGATTCCTACCGGTGACCGCCGCGGCGGCCGCCTTCCAGGTGCCGGCGTCCAGCAGGGAGCCCGCGGCCCAGCCCTTCGCCGGCTCGAGGGCGTTCACCGGCAGCAGGGTGGGCTCGTCCGCGGCGTCGTCCGCGGCGCGGGCCAGGGACGCCTCGAACACCGGCTGCGCGGGTGCGTCGGTTGTGTGCAGGACGCTGACCTGGTGTTCGGTGACGCCGAGCAGGAATCGGCTGCCGGCGGTCTCCAACAGGACCACCTGGGCCTTGCCGCCGAGGTTCTGGCGAGCCACGACCTGCAACTCGCCGTGGCGCCGGGTCCGGGCCCGGCCGAGTCGGCGCTGGGCGAACCACATCAGACCCAGCACGCAGGCGAGGGAGAGCGCCACCCGCAGGGCGAGCAGGAGGGAGTCCATCAGTGCGCCTCGGTCGCGTCCAGGATCTGGGTGACGCGGATCGCGTAGTCCTGGTCGACCACGACGACCTCGCCGTGCGCGATCAGCCGGCCGTTCAGGAGCAGATCGGCCGGCGCACCGGCGGACCGGTCGAGCTCGATGACACCGCCGGGCTCCAGGTCCAGCACGTCCCGCACGCTCATTCGGGTGCGGCCGATCTCCACGGTGAGGGTCATCTCCACGTCGTTGATCCGGCCGATACGCCCCGGGCGCGAGTTCGCCGCGTCGACGGTGCCCGGGCGGGCGGGCTGGCGGGCGTTCGGGCGGAGCCGGATCGCGAACCAGCCGAGCGTGCGCCCGTCCGGGGCGTTCAGGTCGTACACCACGACGTCCGGGGCGGCGAGCAGGTCGGCGGCGTCGCCCTCGGTGACGTCGGAGAGGATCCCGGCACCGAGGGTGGCGGTCGCGGCTTCGAGCGCTGGGCGCAGCACGTCCGCGCCAGAGACCACGCCGTCCGTGGGTAGCTCGTCGGTGAGGACGAGTGCCACATCGGCGGAGGTGGCACCAACGAACGAGGCCAGGTACGCGGTGGCGGCGCCGTCTGCGGCAAGGTCGTCGGGCCGGATCTCGACTCCGGACACGGGCATCGGCAGTAGCGCGGTCAGGGCCGCGGCGGCGTCGAGGGTTGCGGTGGGTGCGGTGGTGGTGCTCATCGGTTGGACTCCTCGGTGGTGACGATGACGCAGGCCAACCTGGAACCGGTCGACCCGACGGCGGCGGTGGCGAGCACCCGATCGTCGACGGCCACGTCCAGGGGACGCGTTCGTGGGTGGGGGACGGGGATCAGGTCACCGACGGCGAGGTCCAGGATCTGCGCCGGCCGCACCGGCACGGGTGCGAGCCGGACGGACACCTCCAGGGGCACCAGCTCCAGCGCTCCGGCGATCGGGTTGCCGGAGTGCTCCCCGACGCTGGGGACGGACCCGCCGAGCTGGGGCAGCAGGGCCGCGGCGGGCAGCGCCAGCGTGGCCGGGCAGCTGCGGTCACCGAACGTGACCGTGAAAGCCGCCACGACCATCGGTTCGTTCGGCCCGGCGGCCTGGGCGAACTGGGCGTTGAAGCGGAGCGAGCGCACCACCGGGGCGACGGTGAGCAGGTCGCCGAGCGAGTACCGCAGATCCTCGACGGCGTCACTCATCAGCCGGCGTACCAGGTTCTGTTCCAGCGCGGTCAGTTCCCGGTCGGCGTCGGGGGCCTGCTCCGCGGTGGCGCCGAGCATGTGCCCGATCCAGGTGAGCGCCGCACCGGCCGGGAACTGGACCACCGCGCGCGGCGCCTCCCCGGGCAGCTCCAGGAGCACCATCGTGGTCAACGTGGGCACGCCGGCGGTGTAGTCGTCGTAGGTCTGCAGGCGGACCTGGTCGAGCGCCACGCGGGACCGTACCCGGACTTTCGCGGTGAGTTGCGTCCCCCACTGCCGGGCGAACGTCTCGAACGCGAGCTCCAGGGTCCGCGACTGTTCCCTGGCCAGCGCCGTCGGTCGTCGGAAGTCATACACCACGGGCTCCTGTGGTGTGGAGGATGGGGCGCCTGAGCGCGTGTCTACCGCCGTCACAAGGCTGACTGTCGTCGGCGAAGGTGCCGATGTAAGCGATTCGTGTATAGACGTTGGTGGATGTTCAGGATTCCTGTGAGAGTAGTTCCGGCAGCAACTGGCGCACGGACTCCGGTGCGTCCGAGAGCACCACGATGTCGACCCGGCGGTTCATCGCCAGGGCGTCGGGGTCGGTGCCGGCTGCCAGGGGACGGGAGTCGCCGAACCCGACCGCCGCTATCCGCTCCGGGCCGATGCCGCCGGTGGCGATCAGGTGCCGGACCACCTGGGTGGCGCGGCCGGAGGAGAGTTCCCAGTTCGTCGGGAACGGGTAGGTACCGGTGCGGTGGTCGGCGTGCCCCTCAACGGAGACGTCGTACCCGGAGGCCACCACGGCGGGGGTGATCGCGTCCAGGACCTGTTCGGCCCGGTCGGTCAGATCGGCCCGGTTGGGCTCGAAGAACATCTCGGAGGTGACCAGACCGATCGTCAAGCCCCGCTGGTCAAGGGTGAGGCGGGCCGCGCCGGCGAGCCCGTTGGCCGCGAGCGCCGCCTCGACCTCGTCCCGGAGCTGCTCCAGGGAGGCGAGTTCCAGCGCGGCCCGCTCGGCGTCCGTCTCCGGCTGCGGTGTGGGCCCCACCTCGGGCATCTGTTCGGGGGGGACCACCACGCCCTCGGTGACGTCGAGCCGGCCGAGGTCGGTCTGACCGAAGCCGGAGGAGAGCGCGTTGCGCAGCTCGTCGTACTTGCCCTGGTCGACGCTCGAGATCGCGAACATCACGATGAACAGCGCCATCAGGACGGTGATCATGTCCGAGTAGGAGACCAGCCAGCGTTCGTCGCCGCCCTCCTCGCCGTGGGCGGCGTGGCCCCGCCGGGAGCGGCTGCGGGCTCGGCTCACGCCGCCTTCTCCTTCTCCTGCGGGAGGTCGTCCGGGACGAGCGCACGGAGCCGCTCGTCCAGGGCGCGGGTCTGCAGCCCACCCTGCACGGCGAGCGCACCCTCGATGACGAGCGTCATCCGGTCGCACTCGAGATCGGACAGGCGCTTGAGCCGGTTCGAGATCGGCAGCCAGAGGAAGTTCGCGGTCATCACGCCCCAGAGCGTCGCCACGAACGCCGCCGCGATCGACGGGCCGAGGGTGGCCGGCTCGGACAGGTACTCGAGCACGTGCACCAGCGAGACGACCGTCCCGACGATTCCGATGGTGGGGGCGTAGCCACCCATGTCGGAGTAGAACTTGGCGACCTGCCGGTCCCGACCGGACTTGGTGTCGAGCTTGTCCTCGAGGAGCTGGCGCAGCTCCTCGGAGTCCATGCCGTCCACGATCGCCTGGAACGCCTCCCGAAGGAACGGGTCGTCGACCTCCTCGAGCATGCTCTCCATGGAGAGCAGCCCGTCGTTGCGGGCCTTCTCGGACAGTT
This sequence comes from Occultella aeris, assembly GCF_902703175.1. Lineage (GTDB taxonomy): Bacteria > Actinomycetota > Actinomycetes > Actinomycetales > Beutenbergiaceae > Occultella > Occultella aeris. The sequence continues at coordinate 118,996 of NZ_CACRYJ010000004.1, forward strand.
CCACCAGCGTGCTGATCGTCCGGGTCGGCGGCACCGGCTTGCCTCGGAACGCCTTGCCCGCACCCTTCAGGGCGCGGCCGGCGTCGGCAAGTGTGCCCCCGGCGATCGCCACACAGATGGTGGCACCCACCACGAGCAGGATCGGCGCCGGCAGCAGTAACGACGTGAGGCTCGCACCCTCCAGCGTGACCATGCCCACCAGGGCACCGAACGCGAGGAGGATTCCGATCAGCGTTGCGGGGTCCACGTCGGATCCTCCTTCTGACGGGGTCGCAGAGGCACGGGCGCCGACGGGCCCGTGGCCACGGCGGGCGGCACCAGACCGAACTGCGTCCGGTCGGTGGTGATGGGCAGGTCCCGCGCCCGGGAGACGACGGCGGCCCGGAAGTCGATGATCCGGTCCAGGACCACGTCGAGCGCCTCGGCAACCACGTGCTTGGAACCGTCCACGAGGATGAGCGTGGTGTCCGGGGTGGCGTGCATGCGTTCGACCAGGTCCGGGTTGATCGCGAAGGCGGTGCCGTTCAGGCGCGTGAGGATGATCATGGGAGGCTCGTTCTAGGGTGCGGGCAGGGCCCGATCGGGCCTCGTTGGTCACTGTCGGCCGGTGGGCGGGCCGGGTAAGGGCGGGCCCGCCCCCGACCGGTCGGATCAGCGCTTGAGGTTGACGAGTTCCTCGAGGACCTGGTCGGAGGTGGTGATGATCCGCGAGTTCGCCTGGAAGCCACGTTGGGCCACGATCAGGTTCGTGAACTCCTGGGACAGGTCCACGTTCGACATCTCCACGGCACCGCCGATGAGCTGGCCGAGGCCGTTCGACGCCGCGGTCCCGACCTCCGCGGCCCCGGAGTTGGCGGACGCCCGGTAGAGCGAGCCGCCGGCCTTCTCCAGGCCGGCCGGGTTCGTGAAGCCGGCCAGGGCGATGCGGCCGATGGCCTCCTTCACCCCGTTCGAGAACGACCCGATCAGGGTGCCGTCGGGGGACAGCGTGAACGACTCGAGCTCGCCCACGCCACGGCCGTCGACGTCGGTCACCTCGACCGAGCTGAGGTCGGCGTAGCCGGTCACGCCGGCGAGGTCCACGCTCACGCCGCCGACGGTGAGGGCGCCGCCGCCGGTGAGCCGGCCGTCGGTGAACGTGAGTGCCTGTGCGGGCGCGGTTGCGGCGCCGTCCGACCCGGCCACGGTCCAGCCCCCGGCGGTGGAGAACTCGAACGTCAGGGACAGCCGACGGGTGCCGCCGAGCGCGTCGTGGACCTCGACGTCCCGAACCAGCTGGGTCCCGTCCTCGGCATCGGCCGGGAGGTTGCCGCCGACGGTCGCCGTGGTGGTGGCCTCCGCCGACGCGAGGGCACCGACCGGGAGGGTGATGTCGGTGAGCGGACCGGTCGGGTTGACCTGGCCGTTCACGGCGGCCCAGCCACGCACGAACGAACCGTCCGTCGTGACCAGCCGGCCCGCGCCGTCGAAGTCGAAGGCGCCGGCGCGGGTGTACAGGGTCTCGTTGCCCTTGCGGACCACGAAGAACCCGTCGCCGGCGATCATCATGTCGGAGGCCCGCCCGGTCGACTGCGCCGCACCCTGGGTGAAGGTGGTGGAGATCCCGGCGACCTGGACGCCGAGGCCGATCTGGGCCGGGTTCGTGCCGCCCGCCCCGGCCTGCGGGCCGGCGGAGTTCTGCACCATCTGGGACAGCGTGTCCTGGAACCGGATCGTGCCCGCCTTGAAGCCTGTGGTGTTCACATTCGCGATGTTGTTGCCGGTGACGTCCAGCATCTGCTGGTGGGCGCGCAGCCCGGTGATACCGGAGGTGAGTGAGCGCAGCATGGGTCTGCCTTTCGGTTGTCGAAGAGGGGGTGGGTCAGGAGTCGGTCGTCGCGGTGACGCCGCTGACGGCGTCGAGGGTCACGTGTTCGGTGCCGACGGTCACCGTCGGTACCTGGTCGGCGTAGGAGACGGCGCTCGCGATACCGGTGTGGGCCGCGCCGTCCGCGTCGAGGTAGCTGACCTCGCGGCCGAGGAGATCGGCGGCGGCGGAACGCATCTGCAAGGAGAAGGACTCCTCGGTCAGGCGCGCCAGCGACGTGAGCTGCTCCATGCTGGCCAGCTGCGTGGTCTGGGCGATCATCTGAGTGGTGTCCATCGGTGAGGACGGGTCCTGGTTGCGCAGCTGGGTGACCAGAAGCTCGAGGAACACCTCGGAGTCGAGGGTCTGCTTCGGTGCGGCCGGGGTGACCGGCTCCTGCGCGGCGGCGGCGGCACCGATCGGTGGGATGGGCATGGGGTCTCCTTGGAGTTCAGAGCAGGACGTCGAGGGCTGTGGCTCCGCCGGGGCGGTCGGCCGGCCGGCCGGCGTCCGGAACCCACGGAGCGTGGTCGGCACCTTCGGTGCGGCCGATGGCGGAAGCCTCGGAGTGGCCGGCGCCGGGGCCGCGATGGTGGGCGTCGTCGCCGTCGGACCCGGCCCTGGTGGCCGAACCCGGCTGGTCCCGGGGGCCGGAGTCCAGATCCAGCGTGGCGTTCAGGCCGCCGGCGGCGAGGTCCCGGCGAAGGTCCGGCAGGATCGCACGGAGCGCTTCCCGGCCGGCGTCCGGGGTCTGCAGCTCGATCCGGACGCCGTCGGCGGTGATGAGTGCCCGCACGGCGATCGGTCCGAGGTGGTCCGGGGTGACGTTGATGGTGAGCGTGTGCTGCCCTGCCGGTGTCGAGCGCAGGGTGAGCAGACCATCGAGCAGGGTCGCTGCAGCCGGCCATGGTGACGCGGACGGCCCGACGGCGGCCGGCGCCGTCGCGGTCACGGGCACGTTCGGCGCCGGTGCGGTCAGGGGCGCGGTAAGGGTGGGGGACGGCGAGGCGTCCGGGCCGGCGGTGGGTGCACTGCCACTGGGGGCCGTGGCGACGGAGGGTGCGCCCCCGGTGACACCGTCCGAACCGGCCGGCACCCACCGGCCCGGTCCCGCGGTCGCCGGGTCAGACGGGGTTCCCGGAACTGCGGCGGGTTGTCCGGTGGTCGGGTTCGGCGAGGCGGCGTCGGCGCCTGCGATGCCTGGCTCGGTGGCGCCGGCAAGTGGGCCGGCGGCGCCGGCCGCGGTGAGGGCGTCCGGTGCGGTGACGACGCCGTGCAACGAGGCGGCGCGCTGCGACGAGGCGGCACCCGCCGCACCGGTCGTGCCCACTGCGCCGAGGGCGCCCGGTGTGCCCGGGGCGCCTGCAGGGCTCGGCGCGGCGGGCATGCCAGCAGCGGGGTCCTCGGCTGACGGTGCACCGGCGAGACCGGCCGACATGACGTAGCCGTCCGAACCAGCCGGACCGCCGCCCGCGTTCGGGGCGAGCGCCGTACCGTCGGGGTCCGTCGGGCCCCCGAACCCGACGCCGGCGGCCACGCCGTCCACAATGGCGGCCGCGCCGCCGGGCACCGCGGCCGAAGTCGGTACGCCCGGTGTCGTCCCGAGCGCCGTGACCGGGTCGGTTCCGGCTCCGGCTCCGGGTCCGGTGGGCTCCGGCCGGTCGCCGGGACGGTCGGCTGCGGCCTCGGATGGGCCGGACCGGGTCGGGTTCGGCCGCGATCCGGGCCTGGCCGCGGGGGTGTCGCGGGACTCGGCGCCGCCGGTGCCCGCCGCGGACCGGTCGGTCGGGCGCGCGTTCCTGGGCTCGTGCGATGCGCCGGTGTGGGCGGACAGCACCTCCTGGAACGCCGGACCGGACCGGTCCGTTCGTAGGTGGGCGGGGCCGGGTCCGGTCGACGGTCCGAGGGTCCGCGTCGTCGAGGGGAAGGTCGGTGCGCTCATCGTGAGCCCGCCGTCACCACGTCGCGGGCGCCCGCGGTGGCCAGGTCCTGCCCGCCGGTCGGCAGCACTCGCCGGATCGAGGTGATGTCCGCATCGGTCTCGAACATGTCCCGGATCTGGACGTCCTGCCCGGGCCGCGGGGAGTGCAGCACCTGGTTGTCGCCGAGGTAGATCATGACGTGGCCGCCACCGCGGGTGACGATCAGGTCACCGGGCCGCGCCTGCGCGAGCGAGGCCACCTCGGTCCCGATCGTCATCTGCTGACGGGCCGTGCGGGGCACCTCCACACCGAGGTCCTTCATGGCCAGCTGCACCAGGCCGGAGCAGTCCAGCCCGCCCTCGGCGAGCGACTCCCCGCCCCAGACGTAGGGGGTGCCGAGGTACTTCCGGGCCGCTGCGACGAGGTCGTCGCCGGTGGCGGTGCCCGCAGCGACCGGAGTGCCGCTCGTGGTGGCCGGCGTCGTCGAGGTCGCAGCCGACCCGGTCCCGACCGCTTGTGCGGTGGCGAGCGCCGTGGCGAACAGGGCTTGATCGGCGCCGGCGGTCGCGCCGGTGCGACCACCCGCCGAGATCTCGGCCGCCGACCGGCTGGTCGCCGAGGTGGCGGTCGCCGAGGTGGCGGTCGTCGACGGGGTCGCGACCGGCGGCTGGAGCGTCGCGGTGAGCTGCGCCATCGCCTGCTGGATCTGCCCGATCCGGGCGGAGATCATGGTGACCGTCATCGGCCCGGCTCCAGCTTCGAGCGGGCCCAGGTCTGGCCGGCGGTCTCGTCCAGCGCGCCCTGCTCGGCGCGCAGCTCCTCGAACGCCACGACGGCGTCGTGGCGCTCTTCGAGCTTCTCCAGGGATGTCGTCGCGGCACGCGCGTCGTGGTGCGCGGCGCGGGCGGTCTCGAGATCCTCGGCGGACCGGTCCTGGCTGGCACGCAGTTCGACGAGTAGGCCACGGGCCGAGGCGCGTGCCGCGACCAGGGCGACCAGGGTGGCGCGGTCCGTGACCTCCACCTGGCTCCCGGCCAGAGCTCCGGCGAGACGCTCGGTGCGTCGGACGTCCTCCCGGTGGCGCCGGTTCGCACGGGCGAGGTCGCCGGCCCGCTGGTCCTGCTGGAGGCGGCGGACCCGGAGGAGGCCGGCAAGGCGGAAGTTCATCGGGTGCCTCCCAGCACTCGGGCGAGCCCGGCCAGCCGGGCCCACGAATCGTCGGCCGAAGCCGTCTCGGACAGGTCCTGGAGCAGGAACGCGTCGATCTCCGCCGCGTGCTCGAGCGCGGCATCGACGAGCGGGTTCGCACCCCGCTGATAGGCGCCGACGTCGAGCAGGTCCCGTGCGGCCGCGCGGGCGGCTAGCACCCGGCGCAGGCTGGTGGCATCGGCACGCTGCTGGGTCGTCGTCACCCGGTTCGCGAGCCGGCTGATCGAGCCGAGCGGATCCACCGACGGAAAGTGCCCGGCGACGGCAAGCTTGCGGTCGAGCACGACGTGCCCGTCCAGGATGGACCTGGCCGAGTCGGCGATCGGCTCGTTGTGGTCGTCACCGTCGACCAGCACCGTGTAGATACCCGTCACCGACCCCTGCGCGGCGGTGCCCGCGCGCTCCAGGAGCTCGGCCAGCAACGAGAAGGTCGACGGCGGGTAGCCGCGGGTGGCCGGTGGCTCGCCGACGGACAGCCCGATCTCCCGCTGCGCCATGGCGACACGGGTCAGGGAGTCCATCATCAGCATCACGTGCGCGCCGGTGTCCCGGAACGACTCGGCGATCCGGGTCGCGACGAATGCGGCGCGCAGCCGTACCAGCGCGGGTTCGTCCGAGGTGGCCACCACCACCACGGAGCGGGCCAGTCCCTCCGGTCCGAGATCGTCCTCGAGGAACTCCCGGACCTCCCGGCCCCGTTCGCCCACGAGCGCGATCACGGACACCTCGGCCTCGGTGCCGCGCGCGACCATGGACAGCAGCGACGACTTCCCGACGCCGGAACCGGCGAACAGACCCAGCCGCTGGCCCCGTCCGACGCTGGTCAGGGTGTCCAGCACGCGGACCCCCAGGGTGAGCGGGTCCCTGACCCGAGCTCGGTCGAGCGGTGCAGGGGCCGGATTGGCGACCGGCACGTACCGTGCTCGCGGCAGCGGTCCGCGGCCGTCGATCGGGCGGCCGAGTCCGTCCAGGACCCGCCCGAACAGGCCGGTGCCGGTGGGGACCAGGACCCCGGTCCCGCGGGCCCGCGCGGGGGCACCCGCGACCAGGCCGGTCATCCGCCCGAGTGGCATGCACCGCACCCCGGCGGAGGTGGCCGCGACCACCTCGGCGGGCACCGCCGTCGGGCCTTCGCCCACCGTGACCAGGTGACCGATCGGCACCTCGAGACCGGCGATCTCCAGGCCGAGGCCGACGGCACTGGTGACGATGCCCACCCGCTCCGGGCGCGCCGCGTGCAGAGCGCGGGTGAAGCGCGCGGGGTGCGGCCGCACGCCCGCGGTCATGACGGATCCTCCGTGAGCGCGGCCCGGGCGCGCCCTAGGGCCGCGCCGATGCCGGCGTCGAGGAACCCGTCGTCGAGGTCGACCATCGCGTCGCCGCGGGCGAGGGCAGGGTCGCCGACGAGCTCGGCCGGCACCACGGTCCCGGCGAGGGCCGCGACGTCGTCGGGATTCATCCGGACCGTTCGCTGCGGCTCGTGCCGCACCCCGGCCAGGGCCCTGGCCAGTGCGGCGCGGGCGCTCGTGTCGCCGTAGGCAAGTTCCATGCCCAGGACGGCCTCGGCGAGGTCGACGGCGGCGGCCGCCAGCTGGTCCTGGGCCTCGAGCAGGGTGGTGGTCTCCCGGGCATCCAGGCGTGCCGCAGCGGCGCTCAGTGCCGCCACGGCGGTCGCGATGCTCGCGCTCCGTACGGCGTCGCGCCGCTCGTGGTCGGCCTCGAGGTCGGCGAGCCGCTCGGCGAGCGTGGCGCGGGCGGCGCGCAGGCCGGCGGCGTACCCGGCCGCGTGCCCGAGCCGATGCGCCCGCTCCTGACCGAGCGGGTCCGGGCCCGGTCCGGTGCTCGGGAACACCGCCGGCGCGAACGCCGTCATCGCCGCGTGGGTGTCAGTCGACATAACGGTCCTCCGAGCCGCGCACGACCACCAGGTCGCCGCTCGCCTCGAGGCGCCGCATCGCCAGCACCACCTCGGTCCGGGCGTCCTCGACCTGCGCGGCACGCAGGCGCACGGGGCGGCCGGTCTCCTCCTCGAGGATCTCCCGATTGCGGGCTGAGATGTTGGCGGTGACCTTCTCCGTGATCGCCGGCGTCGCACCCCGGAGCGCGATCGCGAGGGTGGCCGGGTCGATCCCGCGCAGCACCTGCTGCATGTCGAGGTCCTCCACGTGCACCACGTCCGCGAACGTCAGCAGCTGGGACCGGACCTCCTCGGCGAGCTCCGGATCGAGCCGGTCGAGTCCTTCGAGCACGGCCGTCTCGGTGCGCTTGTCGGTTCTGTTGATGATCTCCACGAGCGGCGCCACGCCGCCCACGGAGTCCGCAGCCTCACGGGACGCGACCGCGGCACCGGCGCGCTGCTTGAGGGTCTCGGCGATGATCGAGACCGCCTCGGGGGACGGGGGTGCCATCGTGGCGATGCGGCGGGCCAGCTGGGGTCGCAACGGGTCGGGAAGCGCGGCGAGCGCGCTGGAGGCACGCTCGGGGCGCAGGTGCGCGAGCACCAGTGCGACGGTCTGCGGGTGCTCGCCGTCGAGCAGCTGGAGCAGGTGCGGGTCCTCGATCGTCTCCAGGAACTCGAACTGCTGGCCAGCCATCGTCGACTCGACCCGGGTCATCACCCCGGCCGCGCGCTCGGAACCGAACGAGGCTTCGAGCAGCCCCGTCGCGACGTCCTTGCCGCCACGTGAGCGGAACCGGCCGGCGATCGTGGAGTCGTGCACCTCCGAGATGACCGAATCGGCCAGCGCCGGATCCACCCGGCGCAGCCGGACGATCTCCGCGGTGATCTCCTCCGCCTCGGACTCGGAGAACTGCTGCATCACCCTGGCCGCGCGCTCGGTGTCCAGCTGCATGAGCAGCAGAGCCGCCTTCTGCACGCCCGTCAACGGCGCGTCCGTGACGCTCATACCGGGCGCCGTTCGTCCATCAGGTCGCGCAGTGCCTCGGCCATCCGCTCCGGATCGTGCTCGGCGATGGCGTCGAGCTCGGCCCGCTTGCGCACGAGGTCCTCGGGTCCGTTGTCGAGGAACGGTGGCGGCGGCAGCTCGAACCGCGGCTCCGGGTCGGTCAGCAGCGCCGTTGGTGCGATCTCGTCCTCGATCGGCTCGATCGTGGCCGGACCGAGCTCGATCGGCTCCCGGTCCTGGCGTCGGTTGCGGCGGGCGTAGATCACGAGCGCGATGATCACGGCGGCCAGGACTCCCGCGATGATCATCCCGGTGCGGGTGAGGTCCGCGCGCTGTTGCGCACCCTCGGCGGCAGCCGCCGCGGCGAGCGCGTCCTGTGCCTCCTGTGCCGACGAGGTGTCGAACTGGACCGGGGTGACGGTGACCTCGTCGCCGCGCTCGGCGTCGACGCCCGCGGCGGTGGCCACCAACGCGGAGAGCTCGGCCATGTTCACCGGCGCCGCGGCCGCCGTGTCCACGGCCACGGACACGGACTGGCGGATCAGGGTTCCGGCCGGGATGGTGGTCGTCTGTGTGACGGAGTTGAGCGCGTTGTCGCGCACCTCGGACTCCGAGTTGTAGTCCCCACCGCCGGCCTCGGTATCGGGGACGGCGATGTTGTCCGGTCCGAGGACTCCGGCGCCGGTCCCCGCGGACCCGGTGTAGTTCTCCGTGGTACTTGAGGTCGAATGTGCGGGCGTCCCCTCCGGGGCGGTGAAGCTCTCCTCGAGCCGCTCGGCCGATTCGGTGGAGACCTGCGCCGCCACCACCACCGTGGAGTTCCCGGCGCCGAGCACCTGGTCGAGCATGGCCTGGACCTGCGCGCGGACCCGCTCCTCGTGGTCGCTCGCCTGCTGGTCCGGGGTACCGGTGGCACCCTGCCCGACGGCGGAGAGCACCCGTCCGGTCGCGTCGATCACGGCGACATCCGTGGGAGACATCCCGTCGATGGACGCCGAGGTGAGGTGCACGATGGCCTGCACCTGGTCGGAGTTGAGCGAGACACCCTCCTCGGTCTCGATGAACACGGACGCGGTCGGGTTCGCGGTCTGGGAGACGAACACCGTCTCCTCCGGGATGGCGAGCCGCACCGAGGCGGTCCGGACCCCCGACATGGCACCGATGGTCGCGGCAAGCTCACCTTCGATGGCGCGCTGGTAGGTGACCTCCTGCTGGAACTCGCTGGTTGTCACGCCCATGTCGTCGAGCAGGGAGTAGCCGCCGGTGGACGAGCTCGGCAGCCCAGCGGCTGCGGCCTGCAGTCGCTGGTCGTACACCGCGTCTTCGGGGACGAGGACCGTGGAGCCGCCGTCGGCGAGCTGGTACTCGACGCCGTTCGTGCGCAACTGGTCCACGATCGTGTTCGCGTCGCCGGGGGACAGGCCGGAGAACAGCGGTGCGAAGGACGGGCGGGTGAGCCAGGAGGAGAGTGCGATCGTGCCGAGAACCAGCACGGCGATCCCGATCAGCGCCAGCGTGCGCTGAGCGAGGCTGAACGAGCGGACCGACTCGACGAGCCGGCCGAACCAGGACGTCAGGGTCGCCGCCATCAGGCCTGCATCCTCATGATCTCGTTGAACGCGTCCACGCCCTTGTTCCGGATCGTGGCGACGAGTTCGAGGGTCACCTGGGCGCGAGTGGAGGCCAGGGTGGCCTGGTGGATGTCGGTGAGGTCACCGCTCACCGCGCGGATGGCGAGTTCGTCCGAGGCGCCCTGCAGTGCCTGCAGGTCCTCGAGCGCGCCGGTCAGCGCCGTGCCGAACCCGTCCGGCCCGGTGGTCGGGGCGGCCCGGTCGGCGCCGGCGAGGCCGGCGGCCGTGGTCGGGAGCGCGGCGCCGAGCGCGCCGATGGCTTCGATGGGCATCAGTTTCGTCCGATCTGGAGGGCTGCCGTGTAGGTGTCCTTGGCCCGGTCGACGACGGCGGCCGAGGCCTGGTAGCCGCGCTGGGCGAGGATGAGCTGCGACATCTGGGCGGCCATGTCGATGTCCGGGTAGCGCACGTAGCCGTCGGCGTCGGCGAGCGGGTGGTCCGGCTCGTGGACGAGCCTGCCCTCGGCGTCCCCGTACGCCGCGCCCTGCACGTACACGCCACCGTCCTCGCCTGCGGCGGCCAGGACGTACCGCGCGCGGAACGCCTCGCCGTCCGTGCCGGTCACCGTGTTGACGTTGGCGATGTTGTCGCTGATCGCGTCCAGCCACTTGCGGTGCACGGTCAGGCCGGTGCCGGCCACGCCGATGGCGTCGAAGGTCATGAGCTCGTCCGCATCGCCGTGCGCAGGCCGGTGAACGGGCCCTCGGCCGCGCGCGCCGCGAACTGGAACCGCAGCACGGTGTCGACGTTGGAGAGCGTCTCGGTGTCGAGGTTGACGTTGTTGCCGTCGAGTCGGGTGGGCTCGAGGGAGCGTTGCTCGGTCGCCTCGGCGCGCCCGTCACCCGAGGCCACGGACCGGGTGATGGCGTCCTCGAAGGCGACCCGGCGGGCAGTGTAGTTCGGGGTGTTCACGTTCGCGATGTTCGAGGCGATGGCCCGCTGTCGCGCGGACAGGCCATCCAGGGCGCTCGAGATCGCGAGGGCGGTCACGGATTCCAGCACGAGGACACTCACTTAGCGTCGAGACTGTGGGTGGCCGATCCGTGGCCGGAGGAGTGAGCGATCCGTGCTCACTCCCTCCTCTCGGCAGCGGGGTGCCGCCGGTAAGCGGTTCTGGACATCCACTGTATAGACGTTGCCAAGGAAGTGCGGCCCGCTCTACGGCATCATCGCCGAGAGGCGTCTTGACAGACCGGTCAGGCTGTGACGTCGAGGTAGACCGGACGGGCCGATCGCGCCGCCGGCACGGCGGCGAGGGCGGAGTCGTGGCGTCGGGCCCGCGTCATCGATGACCGCAGGGTGGCCGTGGCCTCACGCTGCGCCGTGAGCACCTCGCGGGCGCGTCCGGCCAGCTCGGCCGGCAGCGGCCCGAGGCCTGACGGCGGAACCCAGGTGCCGCCGTCGGGCTGGAAGCCGCTGCCGGCCACGCCACCCGGCGAACCGGTCTCGCGACGGGTCTCCTGCTCCAACTCGTCCAGAACCTCGGCCCAGGTGGCCATCAGGCGACTCCGAGCGAGCCGTTCGGCGCTGCGCTGCGAGTCGCCGGCAGGGCGGCGGCGGCGTCGTGCCAGGCCTGCCGGATGGGCTCGAGGAGCTCGCACACGGAGGCCGTGAGTTCGGCGTCCCTGGTGGAGCTCGCCGTCAACAGGGTGGACAGCGCATACACGTAGATCGCGTGCAGCTGGGCTGCCCCGTCCCATGCGTCCACGTCGAGCGTGGTCATCAGCTCGGTGACGATGCTCTGGGCGTGCACGAGTTGCGTGGTCGCCTGGGACCACTCGCCGGCGCGCTGCGCGGTCTCGGCCCGGCTGAGGTCGAGCATGAGGCGGTCGTAGAGCATGGTGACGAGGCGGGCGGGCGATGCCGCCAGGACCTGGTCCGCGAGATAGGACCGGCGGGCGGTGCTGAGGGTGGTCATGGGTGCGGCGCGCCCCTGTCGGGGTGCTGCCTCCTCTCCGGGTGGGGTGTTCGGGTTCAGGACGAACTGGCGGATGTGGCGAAGGAGGCGAGTTGCGCGGTCAGGTAGGACTGCTGCGACTGCAGCCGGGAGAGCGCGACCTCCATCGAGGTGTACGTGCGCTGCAGCGTCTCCCGCCGGGAGGCGAGCCGGCGGTCCCACTCCGCGATCTGGGTGCCGAAGTCGGCGACCTGGCTCTCCTGGCCGGAGATCCGCGCGCTGAGCAGGCCGTCCTTGGGTGCCGAGATGATCTCTCCCGCCTCGGCCACGCGCGCACCGATGGCGGCCAGGGTGCCGGTGACCAGGTCCGGGTCGGCGGCGAGTGCCTCACGGAACCGTTCCTCGTCGAACTCGACCGTGCCGTCACGGGTGATGACCAGACCGATCTCGGACGGCGAGCGGCCGCCCACCGGTGCCGTTGCCGCGTTCAGCAGCCGCGCAGAGGCGTCCCGCACGGTCGACTCCCCGGCGAACAGCCCGCCGGTGACCACGGGCTGGCCGCTCGCGCCGGTGCTGCTGGTGACCCTGCTGCGGGTGGCGATCTCGCCGAAGATCGCGGCCAGTGCCGCCACGAGGTCCTTGGCGGAGGTGGTCTGCGCCTCGACGTCCGCGGAGACGGTGATGGTCACCGGCTCGGTGCTCGCCGCACCGACGGTCAGGTCGACGCCCGGCATCAGGTCGACGAACGTGTTCGTGGCCGAGGTGATCTGCTGCTCGGCGGCGGTGCCGGCCCACAGCGTCACGACGGCGTCGGCTGCGGTGCGTACGTGGGCGGCGCCGGGCCGCTCGAACAGATTCTCTGCGGTGCCGGCGGTGACGGCGGCGGCGTCGCCGTCGAACACCTCGAAGGCACCGGTGGCGCCCGATTCGGTGGACGTGAACTGCAGTCGGAACCGGGTCTCGCCGGTGTCGGGGTCGGTCCCGGCGGGCACCTTCGTCGCCCTGACCCCGGCCTCGGAGGTGTTCACGGCTGCGGCGACGGCGTCCAGGTCCGTGCCCGCGGCGCTGATCTCGGTGAGGGTGCCATCGGCGGACCGGACCGTGAGCACGGCGGGGTCCGCGGCCCAGCGGGTCATGGCGGCGGTCACCGAGGTCTGCGTCTGCGCGGTGGCGGAGACCACGAGGGTGAGGTCACCGATGCCCGCGCCGTCCGCCGCGGTGGCCGTGACCGAGGGCTCGGTACTGGTGACCGTGCGCGGCTGCAGGCCGGTGCCCGAGGAGACGTCCTTGGCCCGGTCCGTGAGGGCTGCGATCTTCGTGTTCAGCGACTGCCAAGCGGTGATCAGGCTCTCGGCGGCCGTGCGCTTGTTCGCGAGGATGCGCTGCGGACCTGCCTCCGCCGAGATGAGGGCGTTGATCAGGCTGGTGGTGTCCAGGCCGCTGATGATGCCGTCGATGCCGAAGCCGGCCATCGGTTGCTCCGATCGGTGGGGTGCCGATGCCTGGGGCGGGAGGGAGACGGGGTCCCTCCCGCCCCGGGCGTCGGGTGTTGCGGATACTGCAGGTTGCGGCGGTGCTCAGGTGGCCGGCCGGTGGGTTCACCACCGGCCGGCACCGGATCACTGGAGCAGCTGCAGCACGCCCTGGGATGCCTGGTTGGCCTGCGCGAGCATCGCCGTGCCGGCCTGGGACAGGATCTGCGAGCGGGTGAAGTTCACCATCTCGTTGGCCATGTCGGTGTCGCGGATGCGGGACTCCGACGCGGTCAGGTTCTCGATGGAGACATTGATGTTCTTGACCGCGTACTCGAGCCGGTTCTGCGTGGCCCCGAGCTCGGAACGTCCGGTGGAGACCGAGGCGATGGCGGCGTCGATGGATTCGATCGCCGTCTGCGCCGCGGTGGCGTCGGTCACCGCGACGCCGGCCGTGGTCATGTCCGCCACGATGGTGCTCAGGTTGTTGGCGGCCAGCCCCACCGTGATCTGGGAGCTGGTCCCGGAATCGGCACCCACCTGCAGGGTCAGGTCCGTCGCGGTGGCGTCGAGGAGCTGGATGCCGTTGAAGTTGGTGCTGTCCGCGATCCGGGTGAGCTCGGACGTGAGGTCGGTGAGCTCGTTGGCGATCGCGGTGCGGGAGTCGGCGTTGTTCGTGTCGTTCGCACCCTGGACGGCGAGGTCGCGCATCCGCTGCAGGATGGAGTGTGCCTCACCGAGCGCGCCCTCGGCGGTCTGGACGACGCTGATGCCGTCCTGGGCGTTGCGGGCTGCGACGGTGTAGCCGTTGACCTGGCTGCGCAGGCCCTCGGCGATGGACAGGCCGGCCGCGTCGTCACCGGCGCGGTTGATCCGCAGACCCGAGGAGAGCTTCTCCAGGGACTTGGCCTGCTGGTCCTGGGTGATGGACAGGTTGCGGTAGGCGTTGGCCGCCGCGGTGTTGGTGTTGATGGCGAAACCCATGATGCTTTCCTCCGTGAGTGGGTTGGTCGTGTCCGGCCCATCCGTGGGCCGGTCACCGGTAGTTCTCGGCCGGCCGCGCACCGATGTAAGGAGTCGGATCGATCCTCATCGGTCAGGAGACGGCGCGAACGCTCTCCGGGCGGGTGAAGCCGCCCTGCGTCAGCGCGGCGAGCTCGGTGAGGAAGGCGCGGCGGCGTGAGGGCGCAACCCGCGACGTCGGCTCCGGGGCGGGCGCGTCGTCGTCGCCGTAGTGCGCGGCGAGTCCGTCCCGGAGCAATCGGACCGCTTCGGCGCGCTGCTGCGACACCGCAGCGTGGGAGATGCCCAGCTCCGCAGCGACCTCGTTCACGGCGCGGTCGGCGAAGTACACCTGCTCGGTGATGTAGCGCATCCGCTCCGGCAGCGCCGCGACCGCGGCGCGCACATAGGTGGCGCGTTCGGCGACCAGGACCGCGTCCTGTGGCGAGCCGTCGGCATCCTGCAGTCGGTCGACGGTGACGTCGTCGAGGGGGTGCACCGTGCGGGCAGCGTCGGCGAGTGCGGCGTCGACTCCGGCCACGTCGACGCCGAGGGCGTCGGCAAGCTCCACGCGGGCCGGCTCCCGGCCGAGGGTCGCGCGCAGTTGCTCGTGGGCCGAGAGGGTCTGACGGATCCGGGAGCGGGCCCCGCGGGTTGCCCAGTCGCCCGCGCGCATCTCGTCGGCGAGCGCGCCGATGATCCGCTGCCGGGCGTAGGCGCCGAACGGCACGCCGAGGGTCGGATCGAAGGCGTCGGCGGCGGTCACCAGGGCCACGGCACCGGCCGAGGCCAGATCGTCGCGGCTCAGGTGCGTAGCCCGCCGGCAGACGTCGGCGACGAGATAGCCGACCAGTGGCAGGTTCGCCACGACGACGGCATTGCGCTCGGCACGATTCACGACTCGGACCCCCGGGACCTCGAACGAAAGCACGATCGGGTCGGGCCGGGTCGGCCCTGCCGTCGTGCGTCGCTGACCCTACCGCATGTATAGACGTTGGACTAGACCTTACGGCCAGCGTGCCGATGCCGAGAGTCAATGGTGCGAGGGAACGGGTCCCCGCCTTGGACCGAATCGGGGTTGGCATGGGAGTGCAAGAGTTGTCTGCCGCCATTTGGCACCAAAGGAACCTGCTGGAGCTGCTCCTGTTCAAGTTGACCGAGGAGCAGCTGTTGCTCACGGCCGGTCGGACCGACTGGCTGGCGAACGCTACCCGTGAAGTAGAACAAGTGCTCGGACGTCTATACGAATCTGGATTGGCTCGGGACGTTGAAGCGGCCGGGGTGGCCAGCGAGTGGGGGGCTGCGGACGGAAGCAGCCTGCGCGAGCTGATCCAGCGGGCGCCGTCGCCCTGGGACGAGGTGCTCGCCGAGCACCTCAGCGCCCTGACCGCGCTGACCACTCGGATCCGGGACGTGCGGGATGCCAACGCGCAGTTCCTGCATACCGGGCTGCGTGCCGCCCAGGAGACCTTGGCCGGCCTCGACGGTGCGGCCGGCACGTACGACTCCCACGGGGCCAGCCGGACCGAGCTGGTCGGCGCCCGGCTCGTGGACAAGAGACT
Organism: Occultella aeris; assembly: GCF_902703175.1. Classification (GTDB taxonomy): domain Bacteria; phylum Actinomycetota; class Actinomycetes; order Actinomycetales; family Beutenbergiaceae; genus Occultella; species Occultella aeris. The sequence continues at coordinate 134,443 of NZ_CACRYJ010000004.1, forward strand.
GTGAGGACACGATGAGCACCTTCGCCGGACTGAACACGGCCTATCTCGGCGTCACGGCCCAGCGCCGTGCCCTCGATGTGGTGGCCCAGAACGTGGCCAACCTCAACACCGTCGGATACACCCGCCAGCGGGTGGAACTCTCGGGCATCGGCTCGCCGGCCGTGCTCGGCCTGTTCGCCGGCAGTCCGGAACCCGGACGCGGTGTCCGCGTGGACGGCGTCACCCGGCTCGGCGACGCCTACCTCGACGCCCGGGTCCGCGGCACCGCCTCGACGCACGGCTTCAGCGCCGTCCGGGCCGCCGCGCTCGCGACCCTGGAGGAGTCCCTGCGCGAGCCGGGGGAGAACGGGCTCGCGGCCAAGCTCGACGACTTCTGGGCGTCCTGGTCCGACCTGGCCAACCGCCCCGGTGAGAGAGCGCCCGAGGCCGTCGTCCTGGAGACGGCCGCCGCCGTGGCCGTCACGGTCAACCAGGGCTACGCCGAGGTGGACGCGCAATGGGGCCGGGCCCGCGCGCAGGCCGACGCACTCGTCGGCGAACTGAACACGGCCGCCGCGCAGGTGGCGGATCTGAACGCGCGGATCCGGTCCACGGCCGCAGCCGGGGGATCGGTGAACGAGCTCGTCGACCAACGCTCGAACCTGACCAGCACCATCGCCGCGCTCGCCGGTGGGGAGGTGCGCCAGCGCGAGGACGGCACCGTGGACGTCCTGGTCGGCGGCAATCCCCTGGTCTCCGGCACCACGCACAACCCGGTCCAGGTGGCCGGTGCGAGTCGGTTGGCTGAGGCCTCCTCCGATCCCGTACGTGTGGAGTGGGCCCACCGGCCGGGTGCACCCGCGGGACTCGGCGGGGGCGAGCTCGCGGGGACCATTTCGCTCCTGGCTCCCGCCGACGGCAACGGCACCGGCGGTGTACTGGCCGAGGCGGCCGCCTCCTACAACGCCTTCGCCACGGACCTTGCCGCGAAGGTGAATGCCGTGCACGCCGCCGGCCTGACCGTCGACGGCGTCGCGGCCGGCGACTTCTTCGGCCTCGCCGCAGGCGTTCCGGCCGCTGCCGGCCTGCGGGTGGTCGCCACCGCACTGGCGACCGGCGCACCCGGTGCCGGCGGCCAGGACGGCTCGGTGGCCGACGCGATCGCGCAGATCGGATCCGGGCCGCAGGCGCCGGACGAGCTCTGGGCCACCTTCGTCAGTGAGACCGGCGTCCGCGCCCGTGGTGACGCCCAGAGCGCCGCCCTGGCGGCGCTCGCGGCGGGTTCCGCACTGGATCAGCAGCTGGGCACCGCAGGTGTCGACCTCGATGAGGAGACCATGAACATGATGACCTTCCAACGTGCCTATGAGGGTTCCGCGCGGGTGATGACGGCGATCGACGAGATGCTCGACACCCTCATCAACCGAACCGGAATCGTCGGGAGGTGATGGCCATGATCACCCGAGTCACCCACCAGATGACCGCACGCACCGCGGCGCAGAACCTCCAGGCTTCGCTGGCCCAGTTGAACCGGCTCACCGACCAGGCGACCAGCAACACCCGGATCACGCGCCCGTCCGACGATCCGAGCGGCACGGCGGAATCCCTGCGCCTGCGGGGGGAGCAGCGCCTCGCGCAGCAGCACACCCGCAACGCCCAGGACGGCCTCGGTTGGCTGACCACGGCCGACACCGCCATCCAGGCCGGCCTCGACCTGATCGGGCGCGCGCAGGACCTGACCATCCAGGGGGCCAACGGGGCGATGTCCCCGGCCGGCCGGGAGGCGCTCGCCGTCGAGATCGATGGCATCCGGGAGGCGCTGCTCGTGCAGGCGAACTCCACCTTCGGCGGGCGATCGGTATTCGCGGGGACCTCCGATGCCGGGATGGCGTTCGGCCCGGACGGCACCTACGTGGGCGTCCCGGGTGCCACGGTGCACAGGCGGGTCGGTCCGGACGAGTCGGTCCGGGTCGACGCCGACGGTGCGGCCGTGTTCGGTTCGGGACCGGGATCGGTCTTCGCCCTGATGGCGGACATCGCCGCGGACCTTCGCTCGGGTGCCGACGTGTCCCCCCGGATCGACGCGATCGACGAGCGCCGGCAGGAGATGCTCGGCGAACTCGCGGGCGTCGGCACCCGCTACAACCGGTTGGAGGTGGCCCAGGTGGCCACGCAGGAACGTATGGGAGGGTTGGAGAGCCGACTCTCCGCAGTCGAGGATGTGGACATGGCCAGGATGATCATCGACCTGAAGTCCGCCGAGGTCGCCTATCAGGGTGCCCTCGGCGTCACGGCTCGGGTACTCCAGAACAGCCTGCTGGACTTCCTGCGATGAGCACGGTCTCCTTCCTCACGCCGCCCCCCGGGCTGGCCCCGCATGCCCGGTTCGAGCTGACACCGGTGCCCGGAGTCACCGGCCTGCTGACGCTGACCGCCGCAGACGACGGCCCGCGGCTGTTCCTCGTCGACGCTCCGACGCAACTGCCCGGCTACGCCCCGGTCCTCTCCGCCGAGCAGGGCACCCGGCTCGGCCTGGCCCACGCCGACGACGCCTGGGTCTTCGTGGTCGCCAACCCTTCGGGTGAGATCACCACCGTCAACCTGATGGCACCAGTGATCGTGCACCGCAGCAGCGGTGCCGCCCTCCAGGTGATCCTGGAGAACCAGGACTGGCCGTTGCAGCACCCCCTCGGTGAACCGGTGAGCAGGTGAGCGCTCCCGATCCGGTCGACCCCGTTCCGGACGACGCAACACCGGCGGACCCCGACCGGGACCGGCACGAACCGGCTACGCGAGTGACCCCGGCGCTGCCCGGGTACCTCGGCCTGCGCGAGATCGCAGCCCTGGCCGCGATCGCCGTCGGAACGCTGCGCTCGTACCGTCGGGACTCGTCGTCGGGCTTCCCCGAGCCCACCTGGCGGGCCGGGGCGACCCCGCTCTGGCGGGTGGAGGACGTACGGCAGTGGCTCGCTGCCCGTCCGTTCTCCTCGACCATGACCCGGGCCCTGCCCGATGGCTCGATCGAGGTCGTGCGCGCCTCCGACTACGCCGCCCGCCGGGCCGCCGGCCGCGTCGGCAGGGCGCGCCGGCGCCATCTCCGCGAGCCACACGTGCGCGGAGCGGTGGCCGCGCTGGAGACCGGCGACTGACGCCCGCGGCATCCTTCAGTCGATGAGCCGGGCCTGCGGCACGAGCGCGGACAGGTCCCGCAGGGCCACGTCGCCGGCCGGCCCGTTCACGAACACGCGGACCGGGATCCTGGTCGAGGAATAGACCTCCTCGAACGCCTCCCGCAGCGCCCGAGGGGAGCGCGACAGGCCCCACTCCACGGTCTCGTCGGTCGAACGCAGGAAGTCGGCGAACAGGGGGTCCGACGTCCAGAGCTCGCACTCCGCTCCGGACGTGTCCAGGGCCAGGCGCACCACGGAGGAGATCGCCCGCCGCTGCCGCACGGTGTTGCTCGAGGTGAGTGGGCCGATGACGAACTGCGCGCGCCGGTGCGTGGTCGTCAGGTCGAAACCAGGACGTGCCCGGCCGGTCAGGTTGGGGGGTTCGAGGATCCGTTCTCCGTCACGGAGCATCCGTTGGAGGCCGAGCGCGACCGCCGTCGCCGTGCTCACCGCGGACAGTCGGTCCGCACGCCTGCGGGCGAGGGTGGCGTACTCGATCAGCTCGGCGGCCGCGTCCGGATCGGAGACCAGCGACGCCGCCACGCGCCGGGCGTCACCGTCGGAGGACTCGGGGGCGGCCGCCGTCGTGCCGGACAGCGCGCGCTCCCAGTCGTCCACGAACCGGCCGAGGGACGGTGTCACCAGCGCCCTCGCGAGGTTCTGCCAGGCGAGTCCGGCGGCGGCCGTGACGTCCTCCGGTCGTCGGGTGGTCGGCGCGCTCTGACGCCGCGTCCGACCGGTCGCGGGGGAGGAGACCTGGAACCCCAGCTGTTGGAAGATCCGCCGCGCGGTATCCGTGGTGAAGTCGGCTCGGTAGAGCCCGATGCTCAACTCCAGCGCCTGCTTCACCGGCCAGTGCAGACCAGCCACCGCGACCCAATGGAGCTGGACCCGCGCGGGTCGGTGCCCCGCGAGCGACTCGCGCACGCTCTCCTGCGTGAGGTGGTGTGATCGACCCTTGATCGTGAAGCGCATGGCATCAACCCACGTGCGGCGCGATCTCGCGTGCGACCAGATCCAGATGGTCAAGATCGTGCAGATCCATCACCTGCAGGTAGACCCGCTCCACCCCGGACTCACGCAGGCCGGCGAGGCGATCCGTGGCCTCGGCCACGGTGCCGGCGATGCCGTGCTCACGCAGCTCCGCGCCCTCGCGGCCGATGGCGGCGGCGCGGCGGGTGAACTCCGCCTCGTTCGCGCCCACGCACAGGACATGCGCGGCCGAGTAGGTCAGCGAGTCCGGGTCCCGGCCGGCCTCGGTGCACGCGGCCCGGACGCGGTCCAGCTTGGGTGCGACCTGGTCGAACTCGGCGAATCCGAGGTTGAACTCGGACGCGAACCTCGCCGCCAGCGCCGGCGTGCGCTTGGGGCCCTGTCCGCCGATGATCACCGGGATTGACGCCTGCACCGGCTTCGGCAGGGCGGGTGCGTCGTTCAGCTGGTAGTGCTGACCCGTGAACGAGAACGTCTCGCCGACCGGCGTCCGCCACAGGCCGGTGATGATCTCCAGTTGCTCCTCGAGGAGCCCGAACCGCTTCGCCGGGAACGGGATGCCGTACGCGGTGTGCTCGGCCTCGAACCAGCCCGAGCCCAGGCCCAGTTCCACGCGGCCGCCGGACATCTGGTCCACCTGGGCCACCTGGATGGCGAGCACGCCGGGGAGCCGGAACGTGGCGGAGGAGACGAGCGTGCCGAGCCGGATCCGGGACGTCTCCCGGGCCAGGCCGGCGAGTGTGGTCCACGCGTCGCTGGGCCCGGGCAGGCCGTCGCCGCCCATCGTCAGGTAGTGGTCGGAGCGGAAGAAGGCGTCGAAGCCGAGTTCCTCGGTGGCCTTGGCGACGGCGAGGAGGTCGTCGTAGGTGGCGCCTTGTTGGGGTTCGGTGAAGATGCGCAGTTGCATGGGTCCACCCTGCCACGACCGGTCCGCCGGTGGCCGCGACGCCTCTCGCGCCCGGCCGGTCTGTGCGAGCACTCGTCCCGCTCCGATCAGCTGACGAGCGGCTCGCCCGTCTCGAGCAGGGTCTTCAGCCCGGACAGCACCATCATCCACCCCTCGCCGCGGACACTCTCGGCCGTGCGGGCGCACCCTCGAGCCGGTCATGGGTGACTGTCAGCATCGCCTCCCAGATCGCCTCCGGGGTCGCCTTGATGAACACGTGATAGATCTGCGTGGCGATGGCGGCGACGAGGTTCGCGTCCTCGAGGACCTTCAGGTGCTTCATGACACCGAACCTGGTCATCTCGACGTGCGACTCGAGGTCGGCCAGCGTACGACCGTTGCGGGCGAACAATCGCTATGCCGGGCGACTCCGAGCCGGGCGGTCCAGGTTCTGACCTAGTACCGGAGGCGATGAGATCGCTGGTCCGTGCGTCCGAACTCGAGCCCGCGCGTACTACGCGGTGAGCGGTGCGCGGCATTCGGGCATGAAGAAGCCCCGCGGTTCCCGACGTGGTGTCGGGGTGCCGCACTGGACGAAGGTGCGGCCCCGCAGGGCTCCGGTGGCTGCCGTGGTCTCGCTAGCGCTCGCGCGCCGTGGAGACGGCATGCCGTCCGTTCACTTTGACGAGCGGCTAGCGGACAGCCACCTCACGAGTCCCAAGATTCTTCACGTCTCGGACCACCTCCTTTCGCGTGTGCGGCCAATCTACGTCTGTCGTCGCCACACGCCAAGGTATTTCCGATGCAAATCTCGCAGCGCCGCTGCCTACACTCGAGCAATGCCGCAGATCCGCATGGTCGCCTTCGACGCCGATGACACGCTCTGGCGTAGCGAGGACTACTTCGACGCAGCCCAGGCGGAGTTCGAGCGCATCGTCGCGCCGCACGTGAGCGGCCCCGGCGCGCTCGAACGGCTTGCCGCCATCGAACGGGCGAACCTGGCCGTCTTCGGCTACGGCGTCAAGGGCATGGCGCTGTCCATGGTCGAGGCCGCCATCGAGGTCACCGAACAGCGGATCGGCGCGGCCGACCTGCATCGGATCGTCGTCCTCAGCAAGGAGATGCTGGCGCACCCGGTCGAGCTCCTGCCGGGGATCCGGGCCGCGGTCGAGGAGATCGCCGCGGTCCACCCGATCGTCATGATCACCAAGGGCGACCTGTTCCACCAGGAGGCCAAGGTCCGGGACTCCGGCCTCGGCGACCTGTTCCGGCGCATCGAGACCGTGAGCGAGAAGGACGCGGCCACCTACGCGCGGCTGTTGTCCGAGTTCGACGCGGGGGCGTCGGAGTTCGTGATGATCGGGAACTCGCTGCGCTCGGACATCGCACCGGTGCTTGCGCTCGGCGGCTGGGGCGTGCACGTCCCCTATCACCTCACCTGGGCCCACGAGCTCGAGGCGGAGATCCCGACGGCGCACGCCCGCCGCCTCTATACGGTCGCCGAGGCGTCCGAGCTCCCGACGGCGGTGCGCGCCATCGTCGAGGCGGCGTCTCCTGAGTCCGTGGGCGCCTGAGGCGAACCGCGCGCGGGTGCGGGCGCTGACGGCACCAGTGGGGGTGGGGACGCTCGTCGCCTGACGGGACCACCGCCGTCGCGACCCGTGCCACCCGACGGCACCACCGCCGTCGGGCTCCCGTTCCAGCCAGGACCGCAAGCGGTCCTGCACGTCCACGATCGACACTCGAGGCTCCGTGCAATTCCTCGACAATCGCGTAATGCACGCGGTTGCGGTACGGTTGCAATTCGTTGCGGCGGGGCTGGTCCCCGCCGCCGATCCAACCAAGTTGAAGCGCAGGAGGAGTCAAGTGTCGGAGCCGATCCAGCAGTTCGTCGCCGGGGAGCTACCCGTTGCGGTGTACGCCTCGGAGGCCGAGATGGGGGCCGCCGCGGCCGCCAGCGCCGCCCAGGTCATCCGCGACACCGTCGCCGCCAAGGGGCACGCACGGGTGGTCATCGCGACGGGAAACTCCCAGTTCGCGTTCGTCGAGGCGCTCAAGGACCAGGACGTCCCCTGGAGCGACGTGACCGCGTTCCACATGGACGAGTACGTCGGCATCGACGAGAACCACACCGCGAGCTTCCGCCGCTGGATCCGGGAGCGCATCGAGGAGCCCTTCGCGCCGGCGAAGGTGGAGTACATCATCGGCGATGCGCCCGACCCGCAGGCGGCTGCCGACGCCTACGAGGGCCTGCTCCGCGAGGCCCCGCTCGACCTGGTCTGCATGGGCATCGGAGAGAACGGCCACCTCGCCTTCAACGAGCCGTTCGACGCCGACTTCGACGACGAGCGCTGGACCCGGATCATCACGCTGACCTCGGAGTCCGTGTTGCAGCAGGTCGGCGAGGGACACTTCCCGGACGAGGCCGCCACCCCGAGGACGGCCATCTCGATGACCATCCCCGCGCTGCTGTCCGCGACGCACGTCCAGGTCTGCGCACCCGAGGCCCGCAAGGCCAGGGCCGTGGCCCGCGCGCTGTCGGAGGACGTCAGCACGGCCTGCCCCGCCACCAAGCTGCGCGAGTCCCCGAACGCGCGGCTCTTCCTTGAGCCGGCATCCGCGTCCCTGCTCCCCGCGCAGGCCTGAGCACGGCCAGGACCCCGGCCCGGCCCCGCGGGGGTGGGGCCGGGCCGGTCGGGCGGCCGGGTAGGTTCGGATCATGACGTTCGGAGCCGGCAGAGCGGGGCACGAGATGGTCGAGCGGGTACTGCTCACGTCCGGCCGGGTGATCGCCGGGGGCGCGCTGCTCGACGGCGCCTGCGTCCTTATCGAGGGAACACGGGTCGCGGACGTGCTCACGTCCGCGCCGACGCCCGCGCTGCTGGAGTCCGCACGGGTCCTGGACGTCGGTGGGCGGATCGTCGCACCCGGCCTCATCGACCTGCACATCCACGGCGCCGCGGGCCACTCCTTCGAGGAGGCGGCGCTGGGCGGCGACGTCTCGGCGGCCGCGCCCACCGACGACGCGGTCCCCGCGATCCTGCGGCACCTGGCATCGGTCGGCGTGACCGCCACCCAGGCCTCGCTCGCCTCCGACCGCATCGGCGTGATGGCCGGCAAGGTCCGGGCCCTGCACGCCTGGCGTGATCGCGGCGTCGCCGGCGGCGCGGACCTGCTCGGCATCCACCTCGAGGGCCCGTTCCTCGCCGAGGCCCAGGCCGGCGCCCATGAGCCGAGCAAGCTGCGTGCGCCCGCCGCGGCGGACGTGGCGCGGTTGAGCGCGCTCGCCCCCGCGATGGTGACGCTCGCGCCGGAGCTACCGGGCGCCGTCGACGCGATCAGGGCGTTCGTCGCCGCCGGCACCGTGGTGGCCGCCGGGCACAGCGAGGCGACGGGGCCGGCGCTGGCCGCCGCTGTCGAGGCCGGCCTGACTCACGTCACCCACCTGTGGAGCGGGCAGTCCAGCACCACGCGCAGCGGCCCGTGGCGGGTGCCCGGACTGCTCGAGGCCTCCCTGTCCTCGGACACCCTCACCGCGGAGGTGATCGCCGACGGCAAGCACCTGCCGCCCGCGCTCCTCGAGATCGCGCGCCGCTGCCTCGGCGAGCGACTGGTCGTGGTCTCCGACGCGACCCAGGGCGCCGGCATGCCCGAGGGGTACACCTACGGGCTCGCGGACGTCCGCTGCGAGGTGCGCGACGGGGTCGGCGTGGTCATCGGCGCCGACGCGTTCGGTGGCAGCACCACCACCCTCGCCGCGATGCTGGCCCACCTGCACGTGGACCTCGGCTGGCCGTTGCTCGAAGTGCTCGCGATGGGCTCCTCACGCCCTGCCCGGGTGGCGGGCGTGGCCGATCGCAAGGGTGCGCTCACGCCCGGTCATGACGCGGACGTGGTCGTCCTCTCCGACGACCTGGTCCCGTGGCGCACGTTCGTGCGCGGGCACGAGGTCGCTGCGCCTCGGTGACGTGCGTCGTCACGAGGGACGCGGCGCGACCTTGCCCTTCACGAGGACGATCGCGACGATCGCGAACAGCGGGTAGATGACGTTGAAGACGCCGGCGATCCCGATGAGACCGGCCGAGCCTGCGGCGGACGTGGCCTGGTCGATGCCACCCGTGGCCAGGGCCGTCGTCGGGTCGGTGGCCGCGTGCAACAACATCGGCCAGACGAGCGACCCCGTCACGCGCAGCACGAGGTACATCATGACGCCGAAGCCGAACGCGTACACGACGGTGAGCAGCACCGTGAGCGGTGCTTGCCCTTCGAGGATGTTCGCGGAGTGCAGCAGAGCGAAGAGGGCCGACGAGACCACCATGACGAGCTTCTCGCCGTAGCCGGCTCTGCGTAGGAGCGTGACGGCGATGCCGCGGGTCAGGAGTTCCTCCGCGAACCCGACGCACAGCCCCATGAACAGGGTTGCCGCAACGACACCCACCGAGAGTGCCGCCCAGTCGGTGCCGAAGAGACGAAGCACGATCGGGATGGCGACGAGCGCGACGGCGATCCACATCCAGCGCCGCCCCGCGATCGGCTGAGGGCCGAAGAGGTCACCCAGCCAGCCGAGGGAGATCGCGAAAGCCAGCAGGAGCAGGCCCCCGATCAGGATCGGGAGAGCCACTGCGAAGAACACACTGCCCGCCGTGCCGAAGACATCCTCGGGGTCGATGAACTCCGCGAAGACCGTGCTGGTGACCACACTCGTGCCCAGGTAGAGCAACAGGTAGACCGCGGCGACGAGCAGGGCTCGCCACCATCCGCCCTTGTTCCAGAAGGCGCGCCACGCATCCTCGGCGACCAGGTCCGTCACGAGGACTCCTCTTCCGTCGTGCCCGGGCTGCGGGCTGGTGACCCCGTCGGGGCGGCAGGCTCAGCCGAGGGCGTCGGCGATGAGGACGACCACCACGATCACGATGACGAGTGCCACCGCGCCGCCCACCGCCCAGAGCCACACCTTTCCCGCGCCCGTGTGCTTGGCGTTCACACCGAACGCCGCGAGCCGGTCGGTCCACCACTGGGGTCCCGGGATGCCCTGCTGCATGACGCGGGCGTTGTACTGCTCGACGGACTCCCACGGCTGCGGGCTGATCACCGCATCCTCGATCATGATCCGGAACTTCTGCCCGGACACGGTCCTGAGGGTGAGGGTGGACTGCTGGGAGCCGTAGACGCCGCCCACGTAGGACGCCTTCGCGACCTCCTGGGGAGCGAAGTCGGCCATGACCTGCTCCTGAGGGCTCTCGAGGTCGATGATCCGGAGCCGGTCCTGCCGGGTCCACTCCAGGCGCACCTTCCTCGTCTGGAAGACCGTCGCCCCGGTGAGCATGGTCGTGTTCAGGCGCAGGTCGGCGGCCATGGGGGCAGGCTGGTTCATCGGTGTGGCTTCCGCTCGTGGAGGGTGCAGGGCTTCGGCCGGATTCTACGGGGCGGGTGCCGGTGCCGTGCTGCCGCGGATGATGAGCCGGGTCTCGAGTTGGACGACAGGTTTCGGAGCGTCGTCCGGGTGGTCCACCAGGTCCAGGACGAGGTCGACGGCGGTCGCCCCGGCCCGCGTGCCCGGCACGTGGATCGAGGTGAGGGTCGGGTAGGCCATGCCGGACATCGGGCTGTCGTCGATGCCGATCACCGAGATGTCCGACCCGACGCGCACCCCGCGCTCGGTCAGACGGGCCATCAGGCCCATGGCGATCATGTCGTCGTAGGCGATCACCGCGGTGATGTCGCGGCTGTGCACGAGGTCCGCCGCGCGCACCCCGGCCTGGATCTGCGGCTCGAAGGGACCGAACTCGACCAGTTCGAGGTTCAGCTCGGCGCAGGCGGCGCGCATCGCCGCCTGGCGCTGGGAGTTCGACCACGATCGCCGGGGGCCGTTCAGGTAGCAGATCCGCTTGTGCCCGAGCGAGGCGAGGTGTTCCACGGCCTCCTGGATGCCCTCGGACGCCTCGATGATCACGCTCGCCGCGCCGTCGACCTTGCGGTTCACGAACACGATCGGCTGCAGTGCGGCCAGCTCGGGAAGGGACTCCACCGGGGTCCGCGGGGAGACCACGATCAGCCCGTCGACCCGCTTGCGCATCACCCGGGCCCGCTGGATCTCATCGGCCGGGTGCTCGTCGACGTCGGAGATCAGCACCGTCTTGCCCCTGGCGCTGGCCCGGCTCTGCACCGCCTTGATGATCGGCGGGAAGAACGGGTTGGCGATGTCCGGGACGATCAGCCCGATCAGGTCGCTGCGGCCCGAGGTGAGCGAGCGCGCCACCTGATTCGGCTCGTAACCCATCTCCTGGGCCACGCGGCGAATCTTCTCGCGGGTGGCGTCGTTGACCTTCTCGGTGCCGGACAGGGCGCGGGAGACCGTGGAGGCGGACATGCCGACGGCTCGGGCGACGTCGGCGAGCGTGACGGCCATGGCTTCCTCTTCCTTCCGGCCCCGGGGCGGTGGCGAACCGGCCGCCCGGTGGGCGTCCACTACCGACTTCGGTGATGGATTTCCGTGTGGGTGCGCCGTCGATGGTTGTGCGAACGTGTGCGCAACGTGCGCCGATGCTACCGCACGGCGGTGGCGAGCGGACGATTGCCGGACCAAGGTTGCCACAAGTGACGCATGGTTGCCGCAACCGCTTGCGTCCCGTAACGTCCCTGGTCATGGAATCTCCGATGGCAACGCAGGCTCCGTCCGGCCCTGGCGCCGACGCCCATCTCAGGCTCGGACTCGTGGGCAACGGCAACCGCGGGGTGATCGCGCAGCGGGCCAGCATCGACGATGGCAACGCCACCGTGGTGGCCGTCTCGGACCCGCACCCCCGGGCGCAGGACCGGGCTCGTGAACGCTTCGGCGCGGACGTAGCGGTGGGCTCGGACCTGGGCGTGCTGCTCGGTGCGGACCTGGATGCCGCCTTCGTGACCTCGCTCGACCACCAGCACGCCGACCACGTGGTCGCGCTGCTCGAGGCCGGCGTCGACGTCTTCGTGGACAAGCCGATGGCCACCACGGTCGCGGACGCGGACCGGATGCTCGCGACCGCCCGCTCGACCGGATCGCGCCTGTATGTAGGTCACAACATGCGCCACATGCCCGTGATCAGGCTGATGAGGGACCTCGTCCTCCAGGGTCGGATCGGTCAGGTCAAGGCGGTCTGGTGCCGGTACTTCGTCGGCGACGGTGGGGACCGGTTCTTCAAGGACTGGCACGCCGAGCGCGCGAACGTGAACACGCTCCTGTTGCAGAAGGGTGCACACGACATCGACGTGATCCACTGGCTCGCCGGCGGGTACACGCGGCGAGTCAGTGCGATGGGCGGCCTCACCGTGTACGGGGACGTGACGTCCCGGACGGACCGGACCGGTCAGGTCGTCACCGAGTGGCTGGACCGGGAGAAGAACTGGCCGCCGCTGGCCCAGGAGGGCCTGAATCCGGTGGTTGACGTCGAGGACATCTCGATGATGACCATGCGCCTGGACAACGGGGTGTTCGCCACCTACTCCGAATGCCATTACACGCCGGACTACTGGCGCAACTACACGATCATCGGCACCGAGGGCCGGATCGAGAACTTCGGGCTCGGGCATGACGGCGTGGTGCGCCTGTGGAACCGTCGCACCGAGTACAACGCCGAGGGCGATGAGCAGTTCCCCATCCCGGACGTCGAGGGCGGCCATCACGGCGCCGACCCGGCGCTGCTCGCCGAGTTCCTGGACTTCGTCCGCACCGGCGCCCCGACCGCGACCTCGCCCGTGGCCGCCCGGGAGGCGGTCGCGGCCGGCGCCACGGCGGCCGAGTCGATGCGTGGGGATTCGGGTGCGCTGGACGTACCCGAGCTGGATGCAGCGCTACGGACGTACTTCGAGAATGGCCAGCGTGACCCTGGCTGAATCTGTGCTGATGTTGCAGCAACCGCTTGCGGTCGCTAGGTTCAGATAACCCCCGTACCGTCCCGACGCCGCAGGGCGCACCGCGACATTCCCGGGCCGACGTGGCCGTCGGTGCCGGTCCCGCACCCCAGCGGTGCACCCAACATGAAGTCTGACCCACGGCGAGAGCCGCGAGCTGGAGGAATTTCAATGACGATGGAACACCGGAGCATCTCCCGCCGGTCCCTGCTCAAGTTCGGTGGCGGTGGCGCGGCCGCGATCGCCATCTTCGGACTCACCGCGTGTTCCGAGGACGAGGCGCCCAACCCGTTCGACGGCAACGGAGCGGACGTCAAGGAGTCACCCATGCTCACCGAGCGTGTCGACGCCGGTGAGCTCCCCGAACTTGCCGAGCGGCTGCCGGCGACGCCGATGGAGGTCGAGGTCATGGACGGGCCGGCCCAGTACGGCGGCACCCTGAACAGGGCCCAGACCGACGTCGGCGACGCCGGTGCCCTCACTGCCTTCGCGAGCGTTGGCCTGCTCGAGTGGAACTGGGACTCGGACGGATATCTGCCCAGCCTGGCCGAGGAGTTCACGAAGAACGAGACGAACACGGAGTTCACGTTCGTGCTTCGCGAAGGGCTGCGGTGGTCCGACGGCGAGCCCTTCACCTCCGCCGACCTGCAGTTCACCGTGGACGACGTGCTGCGCAATGAGACCACCATCCCGTCGGCCCCGTTCTGGTTCAGCGACGGTGACGCACGGCCCACGGTCGAGGTTCCGGACGAGCGCACCGTCATCTTCCGCTACACCCAGCCGTTCGCGCTGTTCGAGAAGTACATGTGCCACCCGGCCGTGAGCAACCAGTTCCTCAAGCCCAAGCACTACCTCGAGCAGTTCCACCCCACCTACACCGACCAGGCCGAGGTGGATGCGGCCACCGCGGCGGCCGGGTTCGACTCCTGGGACCAGTACTTCGGGGACCGGGACAACTGGTGGACGAACCCCGAACGCCCGGTTCTCGGCGCATACCAGGTGGTCAGTGCCGCGAACGCCCAGAGCGGCACCGCGAACCTCGAGCGCAACCCGTATTTCTGGAAGGTCGACCCGGACGGGCGACAGCTGCCCTTCATCGACCAGATCCAGGTACAGGTGCTCGCCCAGGACGCGCTCGACCTCCGCGCCGCCAACGGTGACCTCAACTTCCAGGGCAACTACCTCGGGTACAACTCGGCGCAGGTGTACCTGCAGAACGCCGCGGACCGGGGCTACGAGATGCTCCGGTGGAAGAACGACGCGACACTGCTCTCCCTGTGTCTGAACCTGTCCAGCACCGACGACGTGCTGCGTGAGCTGTTCCTCGAGGTGGACTTCCGGGCGGCGTTGTCCCACGCGATCGACCGCGAGGACCTGAACGCCACCCTCCTCGGTGGCCTCGGAGACGTCCGGCAGCCGCTCGCCACGGAGAACTCCGACTACTACGTCGAGGGAACGGGGCAGCGGTTCATCGAGTTCGACCTGGACACGGCCAACTCGCTCCTGGACGGGCTCGGGCTGACCCGCGGCGCGGACGGCGTCCGGCTGCGTCCGGACGGGCAGCCGCTGGCGCTCGTCGTGCTGTACGTGGACAGCACCGCCGGGGTGCCGACCGCGGACGCGTTCACGATGGTGCAGCGGTACTGGGGTGAGATCGGGGTGACGCTCAGCCTGCGGCCGGTTGACCCGACGCTCTATGCAGAACTGCGCAGCGCGAACGACTTCGACATCAGCGGCACCACCGTGCCCGGCGACGACTTCGACCTCGAACCGGTCTGGTTCATCCCGACCGGTGCCAACAGCCACAGCGGGCCGGCCTACGGCCAGTGGTACGCCTCGAACGGGGCAGAGGGCATGGAACCGCCGGCGGAGATCCTGGCGCTCATGGACAACTGGGACCTGCTCCGCGGTGCGGCCACGGACGAGGAGCGGCTCGACGCGGGCCGCGCCATCGTCACGCAGCATGACGAGAACGTGTACGCGATCGGACTGCTCGGCCTGCCGTTCCAGCCGGTCATCGTCACCAACGACGTGCGCGGAGTGCGCGACGACGAGCCGAAGCTGTCCTTCTACTACGGACGTGAGGGCATCACGAAGCCTGAGCAGATCTCGTTCCAGCCGGCGTGAACCGCGGGCGGCACGGTCGTCACCGGAGCCTCACTGCGGCTGACGGCCGTGCCCACCCTCGTGCAATGACTCACGACTTCGGACCGAGCGGAAGGAGGAAGCGATGCTGAGATTCACGATCCACCGGATCCTGCACGTGATCCCGACCCTGATCATCATCTCGGTGATCTCGTTCTTCATCATCCAGCTCCCGCCCGGGGACTTCCTGACCACGCAGGTGGCGGCGTTGGAAGCCCAGGGCGAGAGCATCGACCCGGCTCAGCTCGATGCCCTCCGGGTCCGGTACGGGATCGACGACCCGTTCTGGATCCAGTACTGGAAGTGGATCAGCAACATCCTGCTGCACGGTGACTTCGGTCTGTCCTTCCAGTTCCAGCGGCCGGTCATCGACCTGATCACCGAGCGCCTGCCGCTGACGATCCTGCTCGGGGTCGCCACACTGCTGTTCACCTGGGCGATCGCGCTGCCGGCCGGCATCTACTCGGCGATCAAGCAGCACTCAGCGGCGGACTACACGATCTCGGTGGTCGGCTTCATCGCCCTCGCGGTACCGAACTTCCTGGCTGCGCTGGTCCTCGCCTACATCGGCTTCGCCTACTTCGGTCAGAGCGTCGGCGGGCTGTTCTCGCCGGAGTACGTCAATGCTCCGTGGAGCCTGGCCAAGGTGGGGGACCTGCTCGAACACCTGTGGATCCCCGTGCTCGTCATCGGGCTGGCCGGCACCGCGGGCATCATCCGCACCATGCGCGCGAACATGCTGGACGAGCTGTACAAGCCGTACGTCACCACGGCCCGGGCGAAAGGGCTACCGGAGGGACGCAACATTCGCAAGTACCCGCTGCGAATCGCCCTGAACCCGTTCATCTCGACGGTCGGCTGGTCGATTCCGTCCATCTTCGACGGCGAGGTGATCGTGGCGACCGTGCTCGCCCTCGGCACCACCGGCCCGCTCCTGCTGGCCGCACTGAAATCCCAGGACATGTTCCTGGCCGGCGGGATCATCCTGATCATCGCCGTGCTCACCGTGGTGGGCACGTTGATCTCCGACCTGCTGCTGGCCGCCGTCGACCCGCGGGTCCGATTCGGGAAGGCGTGATCGGATGACCTCCCAGACCCAACTCCCCCCAGCCGCTCCCAAGCCGGCGGACCCGACCGGGACCGGGACGGCCGACAACCTCGACACCGAGACCGGTCGGAGCCGCTCCGAGGTCACCTCGGCACCGCAGTGGAAGCTCATCTGGTGGCGGTTCCGCCGGCACCGGCTCGCGATGATCGGGATGGTCATCCTGGTGATGCTCTACGTGGTCGCCCTCTTCGCGGGCTTCTTCGCGCCGTTCAACACGACCTCCTACAGCGGTCAGCACGCCTATCAGCCCCCGCAGATCCCGCACTTCTCGTTCTCCGAGGGCTTCTACGTGCACCCCACGACCGGCGCCACGGACCCGGAGACGCTCGCCCCGGTCTTCACCGAGGACACCTCACAGATGGTGCACCTCGGGTTCTTCGTCGAGGGTGACCCCTACCGGCTGCTCGGCGTCATCGACGCGAACGTCCACTTCTTCGGCCCCGAGGACCCGGGCGAGCGCTGGTACGCGCTCGGTGCGGACCGCGGCGGCGGCGACCTCCTCTCGAAGATCATCTACGGATCCCAGATCTCGCTGTCGATCGGGCTCGTGGGCGTGGCGATCTCGCTCCTGCTCGGCCTCATCCTCGGCGGCATCTCCGGATACTTCGGTGGTGCGGTGGACACGGTGCTGCAGCGGATCATCGAGCTGTTCATGTCCATCCCGACCCTGCCCCTTTGGCTGGGTCTCGCGGCTGCGGTGCCACCCCAGTGGGGGCCGATGCAGACGTACCTGATGATCACCGTCATCCTCTCGCTGGTGGGCTGGACATCGCTGGCCCGCGTGATCCGTGGTCGGCTGCTGCAGACTCGCGGCGAGGACTACGTACTGGCCGCCAGGCTGGACGGCGTCCCGACCGGCCGGATCATCTTCCGGCACATGCTGCCCTCGTTCTCCTCCCACATCATCGCCACCGTGTCGCTCGCCGTGCCCGCGATGATCCTGTCCGAGACGTCCTTGTCCTTCCTCGGCCTCGGCCTGAGGGCCCCCGCGGTCTCCTGGGGCGTGCTCCTGCAGAACGCGCAGAGCGTGAACGTCGTGGCGACCGCGCCCTGGCTGATCCTGCCCGGCGTGGCCGTAGTGCTGGCAGTGGTCGCGTTCAACTTCGTCGGTGACGGGCTCCGAGACTCCGCCGACCCGTACGGAAAGAGGTCCTGATGTTCTCCGCCCGTCGCCGTATCCGTGAGCGCGACCGCGCCGCCCAGACCGCACGACGCGGCCTGGCCGCCGCGACCGTCGACGCCGCCGAGCTCAGCGAGGCCGACGCGATCCTGGACATCCAGGGGCTGAAGACCACGTTCCACTCCGACGAGGGCACCGTGCATGCCGTCGACGACATCGACCTGGTGGTCCGGCGGGGCAGGACCACCTGCATCGTCGGGGAGTCCGGGTCCGGCAAGTCCGCCACGGCTCGTTCGATCCTGCAGGTGGTCGACAACCCGGGTCTGATCGAGGGCGGACGGATCCTGTTCCGCGCGGAGCCGAACGGGCCGGTGCGGGACCTGGCCGCGCTGAAGTCGCAGGGGGACGCGATCCGCTCCATCCGGGGTCGTGAGATCGGCATCATCTTCCAGGAGCCGATGTCAGCGCTGAGTCCCGTGCACACGATCGGCAACCAGATCAGCGAGGTCCTCGAGCTGCACAGCGACCTCAGCCCGGCGCAGATCCGCGAGCGGGTCATCGACGAGCTGAACAACGTGGGCATCCCCCGCGCGGACGAGCGCGTCGACGCCTTCACCTTCCAGCTCTCCGGAGGCATGCGCCAGCGCGCCATGATCGCGATGGCGCTGATCGCCCGGCCCGCGCTGCTGATCGCCGACGAGCCGACCACGGCCCTCGACGTCACCACGCAGGCACAGATCCTCGACCTGCTCGGCGAGCTCAAGTCCGAGCTGTCGATGACCATGATCTTCATCACCCACGACCTCGGCGTCGTCGCCGAGATCGCCGACGACGTGGTCGTGATGCGGCACGGCAAGGTGGTCGAGACCGGCCCGGTCGACCAGATCTTCCACGACCCGCAGCACGACTACACCAAGGAACTCCTGGCCAGCCTGCCGCAGCGGTCCGCGCCGCTCGGTGAGCCCGAGGACGATGGCGCGGACCGCCCGCGGGCGACGCCGCCGCCCGAGCCGGCCACCGCCGTCGAGGTGGTCTCGGACCCGGCCCGCACGCTCCGCCACGAGGAGGCGTCGGCGCGCTCGCTGCTGCGGATCCGGGACCTGCGGATGGAGTTCGACGCGGTCTCGGGGAACATGTTCGGGCGGCGCCGCAAGGAGAAGATCGTCGCCGTCAACGGCGTGGACCTGGACATCACGGAGGGGGCCACCCTCGGCCTGGTCGGCGAGTCCGGGTGCGGAAAGACGACCCTCGGCAGGTGCGTGATGCGGGCCTACGACCCCACCGGGGGTGAGCTGCTCTACGACGACGGTTCGGGCGCCGTCGACCTCGCGAGCCTTTCCCAGAAGCAGCTGCTGCCCTATCGGCGGCAGGTGCGCATGGTGTTCCAGGACCCGTACGGATCGCTGAACCCGCGGATGACCGTGCGCCAGGTGATCGGCGAGCCGTTGCGGGTGGCCGGCCTGGCGAAGGGCTCCGAACTGGATGACCGGGTCGAGGCGATGTTGGAGCGGGTCGGACTGAAGCGCTCGATGGCCAGCCGGTACCCGCACGCGTTCTCCGGTGGTGAGCGCCAGCGCATCGGCATCGCCCGAGCGCTGATCACGGCGCCGAAACTGGTCATCGCGGACGAGGCGGTCTCGGCCCTGGACGTCTCGGTCCGCACGCAGATCCTCGAACTCCTCGCCGACCTCCAGGACGAGCTCGGCCTGACGTATCTGTTCATCTCCCACGACCTGTCCGTGGTGGAGCGGATCTGCGACCGGGTCGCGGTGATGTACTACGGCAACCTGGTCGAGGAAGGACCGGCGGAGCGCCTGTTCGCGAACCCCCAGCACGGCTACACCCGAGCGCTCCTCTCGGCAGTGCCGGTCGCCGACCCCCGGCTGCGCGGTACCCGGGAGCGCATCGTCTACCGGCCCGACGAGGACGAGTCCGAGGAGGAGTCGGCCGCCTGAGCCGGTGCGCCGGCGGGGCCCGACTTCGACGGCGAGACCGCACCTCGTGGAGGCCGGTCTCGTGGCGAGCGTCCGGTCGCGATCGCAGGTTCGGTGCGCGCGCGGTCAGGCGGGGGCGCCAACGAGCCGTTCGCCGAGCGCCGCACGCAGGACCCGCAGGGGCGCGCGACGCGCCATCCCGGGTAGCACCCACTGCCAGCCGCCGCGGCCATCGTCGTAGCAGCGGGTCCGCATCAACCGGTCCGGCTCGACGACCTCGTCTCGCACGTGCACGGTGCGAACCCGTTCGTCGACGGCTGCCGCGAGCACGGCGAGGAAGGCGCCGGCACCCTCCCCGTGCAGGTGGACCGGGCTGCCGGTGGCAAGGCCCGGGTAGGTGCGAGCCAGGTGGGTATCGGTCAGGAGCATGTCGACGGCGCGGGTGACGTCGTGGACCCGGGCGGCGGTGAGGGAGTCGTCGAGCCAGAGCAGGTCGCAGAGGAGTTTGTAGGTCGAGCTCGCTTGGTCGGTGGGCGGCAGGCCGTCCCTGTCGTGCGGCGTCAGGGCGCCGTGCCCGCGCACGTCGAGAGCGAGGACGAGGTCGCGCGGATCGGCTCGTCGAGTGAGCGGGTGGTCGTCGGTCAATGCGCGCGTGCCCTCCTCGAGCAGGAGCACGTGCACGGCCCGCGTGCCGCCGGTCGGGGTCTGGTCGGCGGGTAGCAGGACCCCGGCACCCCAGAGGTCGGTCTCCGCCCGCCAGAGCCCGTGGGCGGTCCCCGACGGTCCAGGAAGCCAGCGGGCGTTGGGTCGGCCGGCCGGCCGGCGCCCGCCGGCGACCCGGTCCCGCAGCCAGGCCACCGCATCCGCCGGGGTCGGTTCGGGCAGCGCGTCGTAGGTGGCCAGGTTCAGGTCGTACAGGAACCGGGCGTCCGGGTGGTCGAGGGCGACCTGGCCCGATGGCGTGCAGGCCAACCGAGCGGGATCGAGCAGATCCGGTTCGGCGGCGCGGTCGGATCCGGCAGCCCGATCTGTCTCGGCGCCGGAGTCGGACGTGGTGGCCGAGGTGGCGCCACCCGGCGTGGCGAGGGCGACCCGGGCCGGCGGCGCCATCGGCGCCGTCGACCCCGGGCGTGCGGGAGCCGATCCCGGGGGTGCCGCCGATCCGGCGAGCGCCCAGCCGAAGAACTCGACGGCGGCGCTCGCCAGTTCCGGCGCGTAACGGTGGGTGCTGTGTGCGCGCGCGAGCCGCAGTGCGTCCGGTGCGCCGGACGCGTCGTAGGCTCGCTGGGCGAGAGCGACCGAGTCCAGCGTGCCCTCGATCGGGAAGAAGTCGAACTCGGCGGCGAGCACCGCCACGGGCCGTGGTGCCATGACGGCGAGGAGGTCCGCGTGGTCGACGCCGTTGCGGGTGCCGCCGAGCAGGACCTGTTCGGCGTCCTGACGTTGGCCGGTCCACAGGTAGGACGCCCGGCTGGTCAGGTAGGTGCCGACCGCGGCAGCCGCCAACCGTGGCTCGAGGGCCATCATGAGGGTGCACAGCATCCCGCCGCCGCTGTTGCCGGTGATGCCGATCCGAGCCGGATCGACCTCGGGCAGATGCGTGAGCAGGTCGATCGCCCGGCGCGCGTCGTGCACGAAGTAGCGAGCCGGGGACTCGCCGAGCCACCACGACTGGATCCCGGCGTAGGTGTGTTCCGTGGTCCCACCGGCGACGAGCGGGCTGCCGTCGGCGTCGAGGTAACCGAGCCGTTCCCCCTGTCCCCATGGGTCGATCGCGAGTACCACGAACCCGGCGTCCGCCAGTCGCCCGCACACGGCCTGGTACTCGGGATCAGCCTTGGCGAGGTTCGCGTGCCCGCAGACGAACAGCACCGCAGGGCCCGCGGCGTTCGGTCCCGACGACTCACGGGCAGACCCGGTGGCGACCGGCCGGTACAGGTTCGCCGTCACGGGCACGCCCGGAAGGGACTCCAGGATCAGCATGTCGACGGTGTGGTGGGCGGTCTCGATGCGTTCACCCCAGCTCACCGGCGGGCAGGTGCCGTCGCCGTCGGTGGTCACTTCCCCGCCGATCCCTGCCGCCACCGCGGCTCGGGTGGCCGCCTGGTGCGCGCGGACAAGATCGGGGGAGTCCGCCGCAAGCAGCCCGGCCCGACCCCCTGCCAGCGCCGTCTCGGTGCGAGCGGCCACGTGCCGGAGCAGATCGATCGAGACGTCCACGTAGCCGTCGAGGTTGACTCGGAAGCCGAGCGAGGGCAATGGCACTCCTTCGTGGGTGTCGCGGGCAGGGCCACGCGACGGTATCGTGCTCTGGATGCATGCGGTTGCTGCAATTGCAGCACAAGCCTACGACGATGTCAGGGAGATGTCATGAGCACGCCCCGGGAATACCCGAGCGATTCCGGTTCGAGTGGTCGGAACCCGGACGTCCGGGCCGCCGGACCGGTCGGCACCGCGGACCGTGCCGACCCCGGCGGACCGAGGCGACGCTACGCCGTCGTCGGCCTGTCGAACCGTGGCGTGGCCAGCTTCGTGCGACCACTCCTGGGCGTCTCCGTTGCCGGCCGTACGGATACCGACAACTCAGATGACTCGGCGCTCGGCTACGGCGCCAGCGCCGACGACTTCTCCGGTCACGGCGAACTCGTCGCGGTGCTGGACATCGACCGGGCTCGCGCGGACACGTTCGCGGCGACGATCCTGCCCCCGGGACACCCCGAGGTACCGATCTACGCACCGGAACAGTTCGACGACATGGTGCGTGACGTCCGCCCGGACGTGGTCATCGTGACCTCGCCCGACCACAGCCACGCCCGGTACATCGAGGCCGCGCTGGCCGCGGGCGTCGACGTGATCTCCGAGAAGCCGATGGTCGCCACCGCCGCCGACGCGGCCCGGGTGCTCGAGGCGGAGCGGGCCTCGGCGGGCACCGTGCGAGTCACCCACAATCTGCGCTATACGGCCCGGCACCGGCAGATCAAGAGGATGGTTCTGGCCGGGGCGATCGGACGGCCGCTGCACGTGAACCTCGATTACCACGTGGATATTCGGCACGGTGCGAGTTATTTCCTGCGTTGGAACCGGGAACGGGCGAACTCCGGTGGCCTGACCATCCACAAGTCGACCCACCACCTGGACCTCATCTCGTGGTGGCTGGCGGACGCCCCGAGCACCGTCTACGCCGTCGGCGGGCGGGACTACTACGGACCGCAGAGCCCGCACCGGCCCGAGGGGGCCGTAGCCGCACAGATGCGTGAACGCGACCCGTACTACCTCGCCCAACGCGGCAGCGGCACGTTCCACGACGGCGCCGACGAGGCCCGGCGCGGGCTGTTCGACCTGCCCTACGAGGTGCAGTACCCGGCAGGCAAGGACCTCTACCTCTACGACGACGAGATCGACATCGAGGACCACGTCGCGACCCTGCTGACGTTCGCGTCCGGTGCCACCGCGGCCTACGCCGTCGACTTCTCCTCACCGTGGGAGGGCTACCGGGCCACGCTGACCGGCACGCACGGCACCATCGAGGTGTTCACCGGCCGCACGCCCGCCGGCGAGGCGCTGCCCGGGTCCGGTCAGGTGACCCACCGCCCGTTGTTCGGACCGGCCGAGACGATCGACATCGAGAGCGTGTCCGGGGGGCACGACGGCGCGGACCCGCTGATGCGACGAGACCTGTTCGTGGGCCCGGACTCCGAGTCCGAGGCGCTACGCCTCGGGGCGTCCGCGCGCGAGGGCGCCTTGGCCGTGGCCGCCGGGGAAGGGATCTGGCGCTCCATCGCCGAGCGCAGGATCGTTGACGTCGCCGAACTCCTACAGATCCCCTCGGATCCCACACCCCACGCAACCCGACGGTGACGGCCGTGCTCGTCCCTGCCGGTCCGGGACGGGCGGCCCCGGAGCGGTAACGTAGCCGGTCGGCACCCCCGGGTGCCCCGCACATCGGGCACTTCGAGGCAGGCAGAGACCAGGAATGGCACGACGAGGCAACGACTCCGCGCCCACGGACTGGGTGACCCGCGCCGCCGCCGATGCTATTCGGCACGCCGGTGGCGACCCGCGCGACCCGGCGGTCGGCGCGAGCCTCGCGGACGAGGGCAGGGTCGTCACGTGCGCCTCCGGGATCAGCCCGTCCGGCCCGATCCACCTGGGTAACCTGCGCGAGGTCCTCACCGTGCACTTCGTGACCGAGGAGCTCAAGCGCCGTGGCGTGCCCGCGCGGCACCTGCACAGCTGGGACGACTTCGACCGGCTGCGGAAGGTACCCGCCGGCGTCGACGCGAGCTGGGCGGTTCACGTCGGCAGGCCGCTCTCGGCGGTGCCCGACCCGTGGGAGTGCCACGCATCGTGGGCCGAGCATTTCAAGGCACCGCTGCGCGAGGCGCTCGCCGAGATGGGTGCCACGATGGAGGAGGTCGATCAGACCCAGCGATACCGGGCGGGTGACTACACCGAGCAGGTGTTGCACGCGCTCTCGCAGCGTGAGGCCATCGAGGCGGTGCTCGCCCGGCATCGCACCAAGAAGCCCGAAGCGCTGGTCCTCTCCGAGGGGGAAGCCGCAAACCTGGCCGACTCGGTCGCCGGCGACGATCCGGCCACCCAGGCGGGTACCCTGGCGCGCTTCCCGTACAAGCCGTTCTGCCGCACCTGCGGCCGGGACACGGTGACTCTGACGTCCTACGACGACAGCACGACCGACCTCGCCTACACCTGCGACGAGTGCGGGTCGGCGCACGTCACCACCGTGCGCACGCAGCACGAGGGCAAACTCGTCTGGAAGGTTGACTGGCCGATGCGCTGGTCGGTGGAAGGCGTCAATTTCGAGCCCGGTGGAATGGATCACGCCTCCCCGGGCTCCTCCTACACCGTCGGCAAGGAGATCGTGAAGCTGTTCGGCGGACGCGCGCCCTCGTTCGTCGGCTACAGCTTCGTGGGCGTCGCCGGCATGGCGAAGATGTCGTCGTCGAAGGGCGGCGTGCCGACCCCGTCCGACGCGCTGCGCGTGCTGGAAGCGCCGATGCTGCGCTGGCTCTATGCCCGCCGCCAGCCCAAGCAGGCCTTCACCGTCGACCTCGGGCCCGAGGTCGTGCGGCTCTATGACGAGTGGGATGCCCTGGGCCGCAGGGCGGGCGACCCCGACAAGCTGGACGCCCAGGTGTTGGCGTTCCAACGTGCCTCGGCCACCTCGAGTGCCGGTGCGCTGCCGACCCCACCCGTGGCCGTGCCATTTCGTACCCTTTCATCGATCGCCGACGTCACCGCCGGTAGTGCCGCCCAGATCAGCCGCCTCGTCGGCGATCTCGGGCACGAGCACGCGTCGGTCAACGATCTCGAACCCCGGTTGACCCGGGCCATGACGTGGACGCAGGAGTTCGTGCCTCCCGAAGACCGCACCACGGTGCGCTCCGCCCCGGACCGCGAGCTAATGGTGTCGCTCGGTGAGCGGGAGCGCGAGTGGCTCCGGCTGTTGGTCGAGCACCTGCCGAGTGCCTGGAGCCACGGCGTGCCCGACCTCGGGCGCGTCACCACGGTGGTCTACGGCGTACCGAAGCTCGCGCACGGGCTCGCGCTCGACGAAGCACCGACCGACGACGTGAAGACCGACCAGAAGGAGTTCTTCCGGCTGCTCTATCGCCTCCTCGTCGATGCCGAGCGGGGACCGCGGCTGCCCACGCTCATCCTTGCGCTTGGCCTGGACACCGTGACGGGATTGCTGGTAGTTCCTTGACAAGGTGAACGAACGGGGCCACGCTAGCCTCGTGCACCGCAGCACCGACGCCACCTCCCTCTCGAGCCTTCGGCCCACCACCCGGGCCGTGGTTCGTGAGCTCCTGCGGGCCGGTCCGCTGTCCCGCGCGGACCTGGCCCGCCGCCTGGACCTCTCCCCGGCGAGCCTGACAAAGCTCACTCGGCCCTTGGTGAACTCCGGCCTGGTTCGTGAAGAATCCGCGCAATCCGCGCGCCCGGGGCGCCCTGGGGCGCCACTCGCCATGGATGTGGGCCGGCATCGCTTCCTCGGCATGAAAGTCACTGGCGACGAGTTGTTCGGGGTCTCTACGGACGCCGGTGGGGCCGTGCAGGAGGTCGCACACCGTGACCTGCTCAGCACAGACGTCACCACGGTCTCCAGGGTGATAGTTGAGATGGTGAATGAACTCGACCCCAAGGGCATCGCTCAGGCGCTCGGTATCGGACTCGCGGGTCGGATGCTGCACTTCGACGACACGGTCCGTGACAACGGCTATCTGGGCTGGGACGACGTCCCGCTCGCCCGCCTGATCAACGACGCCACCGGTGTGCCGACGGTGCTCAGCGGTGATGCCCGCGCGCTCACCGCGGGCGTTCAGTGGTCCGGGCCGGGCCGTGGCTACGACGACTTCGCTGTGGTGACCATCGGCGTCGGGATCGGCGTCGGCCTGGTCCTCGGTGGCCAGGTCCGCGCGGGCGGGCACGGCACCGCCGGACACGTGGGCCACACCCCGGTCACGGATTCCGGGCCGCTGTGCGAACTCGGACATCGCGGCTGCGCCGCGAGCCTGCTGAACGCCGAGGCGATCAGCCGGTCCATCGGCGTGCCACACGGGCGTGCGGACCTGGACCTGGCCGGCGCGGTCGCGCTCGCGGAGGCCGGAGATCTCGCCGCCCTGCGCGCGCTGACCGACGCCGGGCGTGCGCTCGGCACGCTCATCGCCTCGATCGTGAACCTCCTCGACCTGCCGGCCGTCATCCTCGCCGGCGACGGGCTCGGCATCATGCCCGTGGCCCGTGCCGCGATGGCCGCGGCGCTCTCCGAGCACCTCGATCCCGGCACCCGCGCACCCCACATCGAGGAGTTCGACTCGACGTTCGACGAGTGGGCCCGCGGCGCCGCCGTCGTGGCCTGTCAGTGGGTGCTCGCCGCACCCGAGACCGTCGGCACGCACCGACCGACCGAGCGGGCGCCGTCCGGCATCTGACCGAGGACGCCCGGCGGCCGCTCGCACCCGATCCGAACCAACACCCACCGATCGACCCGACCACAGCCCCGACCACCCGACCCAGGAGCACCAGTGACCGCTTTCGCGCCCGAACCGCACACCCCCCTCGACCCCGCCGCCGGCACGTTCAGCATCGGCATCGTCGGCGCGGGACAGTTCTCCAAGAGTTTCGCCACGCTCTGGGACCTGCACCCGAACGTCAGCCGGCTCGTCGTGACCGACCTCGTGCCCGAGCGCGCGGAACAACTCGCGGCCCGCTACGAGGGGGCCACCACGGTGGCAAGCTATGAGGAGATGCTCGCCAGCGACGTGGACGCCGTCGCCATCTTCACCCAGCGCTGGACCCACGCCCCGCTGGTGCTGGCGGCGCTGGCCGCGGGCAAGCACGTGTACTCGGCGGTGCCGATGGCCACCGAGATCACCGACATCGACGCGATCATCGCCGAGACCGACCGCACCGGCCTCACCTACATGATGGGCGAGACGAGCTACTACAACCCGGCCACCGTGCACCTGCGGAACAAGATCGCCGAAGGGGCGCTGGGCCAGGTGTTCTACGCCGAGGGCGACTACGTTCATGACATGGACCTCGGCTTCTATGCGGCCTACCAGTACAGCGGCGGCGAGGACTGGAAGGCGACGGCGAGCTACCCGCCGATGCTGTACCCCACGCACGCGATCGGTGGCGTCCTCGGCGCGGTGCCCACGCAGGCCGTGAGCGTCAGCTGCCTCGGGGTGGAGGACCGCCGCGGCGACGGGGTCTTCGACCGGGAGGTCAGCCAGTTCGGCAACAGCTTCTCCAACGCCACGGCGCTGTTCGAACTCTCCGACGGCGGCACCATGCGCACGAACGAGATGCGCCGCGTCGGTTACCCCTCGCACATCCGGGAGTCCCGGTTCCGGTTCTTCGGCACCGAGGCGAGCTTCGAGCAGCTCGCCCACCAGAGCGTGTGGAACGACAAGTCCGACTCGACCGACATCTCCGAGAAGTTCGTGCCGCTGCGCAGCGACACCGATGTGGAGGAGCTGGCGGACGTCGACCCGGCCCTGCGGGAGGCGTTCACCTCCGGCTCCGCGCCGGTGCACGACCGCAGCCGGCTCCCGGCCGTCTACGCGGACGCCCCGAACGGCCACGAGGGCTCCCACCACTTCCTTGCCGACGACTTCGTCCGCGCCGTCGTCACCGGCGTCGCGCCCCCGGTGGACGCTCGACGGGCTGCCATGTTCACCGCCCCCGGCATCGTGGCGCACGCCTCCGCGCTCGCCGGCGGCGAGCGCCTGCCGATCCCCGACTACGCCCACCCGAGCGCCTGACCCGAGCACCACCAGCCACCTGAAACGCCTGCAACGACGCAAGGAGTAGAACATGGCCCTGGCAACCACCACCCGCACCGGACGGGAGGGACGCCGTCGGCGCCGGGATGACACCCGGCTCGCGCTGGCGTTCATCCTGCCGGCTTCGATCGGCCTGGCCATGTTCTACTTCTGGCCTCTGCTGCGGGGCATCTACCTGAGCTTCACGTCCTGGGACCTGCTCAGCCCCGTCGAGTTCATCGGCCTCGACAACTACCGCGAGATGATCGCGGACCCGGTGTTCTGGAACGCCGTGCGGGTGACCGTGCTGTACGTGATCATCAACATCGGCGTGCAGACCGTGGTGGCCCTCGTGCTGGCAGTGCTGATGCAGCGGCTCAGCCAGTCCACCCTGCTGCGGGGGCTGGTGCTGACCCCCTTCCTGGTCTCGAACGTGGTCGCGGCGCTGGTGTTCCTGTGGATCCTCGACTTCCAGCTCGGGATCGGCAACCAGGTCCTGGAGTGGATCGGGCTGGACCGGATCGGGTTCTTCACCACCGAGGCGTGGGCGATCCCGACCATCGCCCTGGTGAACGTCTGGCGGCACATGGGCTACACGGCGCTGCTGATCTTCGCCGGCCTGCAGACGATCCCGCCGACGATGTACGAGGCCGGCCGGATCGATGGCGCGTCCGAGACCCGGATGTTCTTCGGGATCACGGTCCCACTGCTACGCCCGATCCTCGGCCTGGTCCTGATCGTCTCCGTGATCGGCTCGTTCCAGGTGTTCGACACCGTGGCCGTGACCACCGGCGGTGGTCCGGTGGACGCCAGCCGGGTGCTGCAGGTCTACATCTACGACAAGGCCTTCGGCCAGTTCGACTTCGGCTACGCGTCGGCGCTCAGCGTGGCGCTGCTGGTCATCCTGATGGTCGTCACATTCCTCCAGTACCGCATCACGCGTGCGGGCCAGACGGACCTGAACTGAGGAGGCGGACATGACCGGCATCGCAACGGCGGGTCTCGAACCCGTGACCGCACGCACCACCGACCGGACCGCCGCGCCGCGCCGGCGGCGCCGGCCGACGGTCGGCAAGGTGGTGGCCTGGGCGGTGATGATCGTCCTGCTGATCATCACCCTGTTCCCCTTCTACTGGATGCTGCGCACCGCGCTGTCCAGCAACGGCGCCCTCTACTCGAACGCCACCTCGCTCCTGCCGGTGGACTTCAGCTGGGGTGGGTTCGAGCGGGTCTTCGGCCTGCAGACCACCGAGGAGGCCATCGCGCAGGGTGGCTCCGGGGCCTCCATCGACTTCTGGCTCTATCTGCGCAACTCGGTGATCGTCGCGACCGTGGTGACCGCTTGCCAGGTGTTCTTCTCAGCCATGGCCGCCTACGCGTTCTCGCGGCTGCGCTGGAAGGGCCGCAACGCGGTGTTCAGCGTGTTCCTGCTCTCCCTGATGGTCCCGGCCATCTTCACGCTGCTGCCGAACTTCGTGATGATCCGTGACCTGGGCCTGATCGACACGCTGCTGGGCATCATGCTGCCGGGCCTGTTCATGACCCCGTTCGCGATCTTCTTCCTGCGCCAGTTCTTCATGAACGTGCCGATCGAGGTCGAGGAGGCGGCACTGATCGACGGTGCCAGCAAGGTCCGGGTGTTCTTCGCACTGATCATCCCGATGTCGGTCGGGCCGATCGCGACCATCTCGATCCTGACCTACATCGGCTCCTGGAACGACTACTTCTGGCCGTTGATGGTCTCCTACACCGACGAGTCCCGGGTGCTGACGGTGGCCCTGGGCAACTTCAAGTCGCAGACGCCGCAGACCGGACCGGACTGGGCCGGCCTGATGGCCGCGACCCTGGTGGCGGCGCTGCCGATGATCCTGCTCTTCCTCGTGTTCGCGAAACGGATCGTCAACTCCATCGGCTTCAGCGGGATCAAGTGAGGCGGTCAACCATGAACAAGACACATTCCCGACGGCGTGGGCTCGCATCGCGGATAGCGCGGACCTCGGCGGCACTCGCTGCCGTGACGCTGGTGGCGGCCGGGTGCTCCGGTACCGCCGAGGGTGACGGCCGGACGGCCATCGACTACTGGCTCTGGGACGCCAACCAGCTGCCGGCATACCAACGCTGCGCGGACGCGTTCGAGGAACAGAACCCGGACCTGCAGATCCGGATCAGCCAGTACGGCTGGGACGACTACTGGAGCAAGCTCACCGCCGGCTTCGTGGCCGGCGCCGGCCCGGACGTGTTCACCGACCACCTGACCCGGTACCCGGAGTACGCCCAGCGCGGCCTGTTGGTGGATCTGTCCACTCTCGACGCCACAGCCGATCTCGATCCGGGCGGGTTCCAGGAGGGCCTCGCCGACCTCTGGGTGGGTCAGGACGGCGGGCAGTACGGCATGCCCAAGGACTTCGACACGGTCGCGCTGTTCTACGACCGGAACGTGATCGAGGAAGCGGGCCTGAGCCCGGAGGACCTCGAGTCGTTGGACTGGAACCCCGAGGACGGTGGCTCGTTCGAGGAGCTCCTGGCGCATCTGAGCGTCGATGAGAGCGGGGTGCGCGGCGACGAGGAGGGTTTCGATCCGGACAACGTCGCGGTGTACGGCTACGCCTCGAACGGCTCGGGCGGAACGGACGGGCAGACCGCGTGGTCCTGGCTCGCCGCCTCGACCGGGTGGGAGTTCACGAACGCGGACGTGTGGGGCACCG
The DNA here is from genome assembly GCF_902703175.1 of Occultella aeris. GTDB lineage: Bacteria > Actinomycetota > Actinomycetes > Actinomycetales > Beutenbergiaceae > Occultella > Occultella aeris. The sequence continues at coordinate 164,664 of NZ_CACRYJ010000004.1, forward strand.
AGTACTACTACGACGACCCCCGGCTGCAGGCGTCCCTGGCCTGGCTCTTCGGCCTCGTGGAGAAGGGCTACATGGCACCGTTCGAGGAGGTCGGGACCGCGCCGAACCCGCAGCAGGCGCTCGGTTCGGGCCGGGCGGCACTGTCGGTGAACGGGTCCTGGATGCTCGGCACCTATGCCAATCTCGAGGGCGTCGACCTCGGCATCGCCTCCCTGCCGAGCGGGCCGATCGGGCACCCGGTCTCGATGTACAACGGCCTCGCCGACTCGGTCAGCGCCCAGTCGCCGGACCCGGAGGAGGCCGCCCGCTGGGTGGCCTTCCTCGGATCGGACGACTGCCAGAACCTCGTGGGTGAGGCGGGCGTGGTGCTCCCGGCGCGGCCCGCCGGCACGGAGGCGGCGATCGAGGCGTTCGCCGACCGCGGCCTGGACGTGTCGCCGTTCACGGACCTCGTGGACAACGGGTACACGGTCTACTTCCCGGTCACGGATGCGTACGGTTCGATCTCGGCTCTCGGTGCCCCGATCATGGACGAGATCTACATCGGCAACCGGGACGTGGCCACCCTCACCGAGATGAACGAGGAGGTGAACGCGATCCTCTCCGGCGGATGACTCCGGTCGTCACGACGGGTGGGTCAGCGGCCCGCGGTCACCGGTCCCGGCCGCGGGCCGCGGCGCGTGCCGGCTGCACCTCGTAGTGGTCGTGGGTGCTCTGCACCGAGCCCCAGCCGCCGGTGAGGGAGCGGAGGTCGAGCACGTAGCGGCCGAGTTCCGCGGCCGGGACCAGCGCCTCGATCACCTGGGTGCCGCCGTCCAGGGTGCGGGTGCCGCGCACCTGGGCACGGCGGGCGCCCAGATCGGCCAGCACGTCCCCGGTGCTCGAGTCCGGGACGCTCACCTGCACGGCACTGATCGGCTCGAGGACGACCGTGCCCGCCTGGGCGACGGCCTCGCGGAGCGCGTGCCCGGCCGCGGCGCGGAACGCCATCTCCGAGGAGTCGACCGAGTGGTACCTGCCGTCCACGCACTCGGCCACCAGGTCCACCACCGGGTACCCGTGCGCGCCGCCGGCCGCCATTGCCTCGGTCAGGCCGCGCTGCACCGCGGGCACGTACTGCCGTGGCACCGCACCGCCGACCACCTTGCTCTCGAACGTCAGGCCGGTGCCGCGCGACGCGGGGGTGAACCGCACCCGCACCACGGCGAACTGCCCGTGCCCACCCGACTGCTTCTTCACGCGACCCTCGACCTCGACGGGTGCCGCGAGGGTCTCGCGGAAGGCGACCCGGACCGGCTCGGTCACGGCGCGCACCGCGAACTTGCGCTCCAGCCGCTCGATCGCGACGTCCAGGTGCATGTCCCCGGTGCCGCGCAGCAGCACCTGCCCGGTGTCGGCCACGTGCTCGGTGACCAGTGCCGGATCCTCCGCGCACAGCCGGCGCAGCGCCTCGGGCAGCCGGTCCTCCTCCGCCGGCGAGGCGGCGTGCACGGCCACGGCGAACCCCGGCTCCGGCCAGGTCGGCTCGCCGAGCGTGACCGGCCGGCCCGGGCGGGCCAGCAGGGTACGGGTGGGGGAGTCGGACAGCTTCGCGACCGCGGCGATGTCACCGGCCGGCACCCGGATGGCCATCAGGTGGTCCGCACCGCGGATCCGGAACAGGCCGTGCAGCCGTTCGGCGGCGCCGGTATCGGTGTTGGTCAGGTGGTCCTCGGCCTGCACCGTGCCACTGAGCACCTTGATCAGCGAGACCTGCCCCACGAAAGGATCGGACAGGGTCCGGAACACGTGCACCAGCGGCTCCCCGTCGGGATCGGCCGGCACGTCGGTCTCGCGGCCACCAACGAGAACCCGGGTCGGTCGTGGCGGCGGGCCGAGCAGGCAGATGTGGTCGAGCAGTTCGGTGATGCCCACCCCGGTGATCGCAGAGCCGACGAGCACCGGCACCACGCTCCCGGCAGCGATCTCGGCGGCCAGCGTGGCACCGATCTCGACCGGGGTGAGCGGGTCCCCGGCCAGGTACCGCTCCAACTGATCGTCGTCCCCGGTGACCACCTCCTCCACCAGGTCCTCGTGCAGCCGGTGCTGCTCGGCGGCCAGCTCCGACGGTGCAGCGACCGGGTGGCTGTGGCCCTCGCCGTCGTAGTCGGCGTCGGTGTCGGTCAGCAGGTCCGCGATGCCGTGGAAGTCGGCCCGCTCGCCCAGCGGCAGCTCCAGCGGTCGGATGGTCGGCCCGAACCGGTCCTGGAGGTCGGTCAGCACCCGACGGAAGTCAGCGCCGGACTTGTCCTCCTTGGTCACGAACACCAGCGCCGGCAGGTGCAGCGCCGCGCACCTGGCCCAGGCTCGCTGGGTGCCCGGCTCGACGCCGTTGGTAGCGGCGACCACCAGCACGGCGAGGTCGGCCACGGACAGTGCCACGTCCACCGCGTACCCGAAATCATCGTGACCGGGGGTGTCGATGACGTTCACCCGATAGCCGCGACCCGCCGTCGTCCAGTCAAGCGGGGCGAACGCTAGCGAGGTGGAGATGCCCCGGCTGGTGGCCTCGGGCTCGGTGTCGCAGACGGTGGAACCGTCCTCCGTGCGGCCCATCCGGCCGATCACGCCGGCGCGCTGCAGCAGCGCCTCGACCAGTGTGGTCTTGCCGCTGCCGCTGTGGCCGATCACGGCGATGGTGCGGATGTCCTGCGTGCGCGGATCGTCCATGTCTGTCCGTTCGGCTCGGGACGCCGGGGCCTTTCGATGCTAGACCCGCACGGCGCCTGCTGGGGGCGTCGCGTGCCCTCCACGTCACGGGCGGGCGTCATCCGTCGTCGTCGCAGGTGTTGCGATCGGTGGCATACGGTTGAGGCCGGCGACGTCCGAGACCCCTGGGAGCATCGTGCCCGAAGGCCACACCATCCACGCGCTCGCGGGCCGGCTCAACCGCGCGTTCGCCGGTGAGTCCGTGCGGGTGACGAGCCTGCAGGGCCGGTTCGCGGGTGGCGCACAGATCCTCGACCGGCGGGTGCTGGTGGAGGCCGGCGCGTGGGGCAAGAATCTGTTCGTGGAGTTCGACGGCGACGCTTGGCTGCACGTGCACCTCGGCCTGATCGGGTTGTTCCCCGTGATGCCATTGCCGGCGGACCTGCGCGGCGCCGCCGACCCTGAGGACATCCCTGTCACCGGCGCCGTGCGGCTGCGGATCACGGGCGACGGCCACGTCGCGGACCTGCGCGGGCCGATGACGTGCGCGGTGCTCACCGGCGACGAGGTCACCGCCTTCTCCCGCCGGCTCGGCCCGGACCCGTTGCGGCCGGACGCGGACCCGGAGCTCGGGTGGGCGAAGCTGAGCCGCAGCACCCGGCCCATCGCCGAACTCCTGATGGATCAGGCCGTGCTGGCCGGTGTCGGCAACGTGTACCGGTGCGAGGTGCTGTTCCGGCACCGGGTGGATCCGATGCGCCCGGGCAAGGAGCTCCGCCGGTCCACCTGGCGGGCGATCTGGGACGACCTGGTGCTGATGCTGCCGCTCGGCGTGGTCTACCACCAGATCCTCACGATGGACGATCAGATCGAGGCCGCGCAGGCCGAGATCGCCGACGGGCAGGCGCCTCGGTACACCGCCGACATCACCGGCGATCGCCTCGGCGACCACTTCGAGCGGCGGTTCTTCCTGTACAAGCGCACCGGCGAGCCCTGCCTGGTCTGCGGCTCCAAGGTCCGCTCGAAGCCGCTCGCCGGCCGCACCCTGTACTGGTGCGGCCGCTGCCAGCGCCGCCGGTAGCCGGGAGGCTCGAGCATCCCGCGGCGCTCACCCAGCGCGTCTGACGCCTGCTGACAGCATGGCATCATTGACGGTGATGCGATGCTGTCATCGTGCGAACGACCGTGACTCTCGACTCCGATGTCGAACAGATGCTGCGTGAGCGAATGGCCAGGGAGGGTGCCGCTGCTGGCCTTCATCCGGCTCGCGACGAGGCCCGGACTCTTTCCCCGACCGGCGACCATCGAACAGGTCACGTCCCAGGTATCCGCCTGGCTGGCGCAGCCCAGTGCGCAGATCGTGCAACCGACCGCCCGGCACGCGACCGTCCTAGCGGATCTCCTGAGCCATACGAACGCGGCCGGCAACCTGGTCACCGACGGCCACCTGGCGGCCCTGGCGATCGAGCATCGCGCCACCGTTGTGTCCTACGACTCTGACTTCGATCGATTCCCGGGCGTCCGCCGGGAGCGGCCGATGAGCTGACGGACCCCGACGAGCACGTGCTCCGGCTCAGCCGGAACGCTCGTCATGGAACTCCCAGGGGTCGTCGAGGACACTCGTCGCCGCGTCCGTGCTCTCGGGTCGGAAGGCGTACACGGCGAGCAGCCGCAGCCGGGTCGCCAGGGCGTAGCCGAGCAGGGTGGTCCGCTCGACGGCGGTGGGACGGTAGCCGCGCAGCACGCCGGCGGCGCAGGCGTGCGCGAGCGCCCGCGCGGTCAGGCCCTGCTTGGCGCGCAGCTCGAGGTGCACGAGCAGGTTCGCCAGATCCAGGGCCGGGTCGCCGACGGCGAGCAGGTCGAGGTCGAGGATCGCGACGTCGTCACCGGCGGTGAGCAGCTGCTTGTCGTGCAGGTCGCGGTGCAGCAGCACCGGTCGCGCGCACGGGACCAACGCGGACTCGGCCCGGGCGAGCATCGCGAGCGGCTCCGCCGAGGTCCGCGGCAGCGCCCGGTACGCCTGCGCGAGCTCCAGCCACCGCCGCGTCACTGCGATCTCGGCTGCGCCGTCGTGCGTGACGACCACGCGCGCGGGCGCCGGCACCGCGTGCAGCCGGCGCAGCACAGCCCCGACGGCGTGGCCCACCCTGGTCAGCGAGCCGGCATCGGCGTCGGGTGCGGCGAGCGCCTCGTGCAGCGTGCGTCCAGGCAGCGCGGCGGTGGTCACGCTGGTCTCGTCGGCACCGAGCACGCGCGGGGCGCTCACCCCGGCGGCAGTGACCGCGGTGAGCATGTCGAGGAGCCCGGCGGCGCGGCCGGGCCGCACCACCTTCGTGAAGACGGTGTGGCCGTCCGCCTCGTGCCGCACAACGCCGCGGCGTTCCGGGCGGTGCGCCACCACGTGCGCACCGGGTGCCGTGGCGAGGTCCTGTAGCGCCGGCAGCCGCCGGTCGGCGCCCCCGGACTGCAGGATGATGCCTTCGCCGACCCGACGGACGTGCGGTGCCGCTCCCGGCCGGCGGGCCGTGGCCGTGGCGACGTGCGCGGCCCGGTCGTGGTCGGCGAACCACTGGCCGGCGACGCTTGCCCCGGAACCGGTGCGCACCATCAGCAGCGCGTGATCGTCCTCGCGGGGCGTCGCCCGCTCGAGCGTGTGCCCGGCGCCGTGCAGGTCGTCGACCAGCTGTTCGAGCGAGCCGGTCACGACGCCACCACCAGTCGTTCGCGGACCAGGTCCTCGACCCGCAAGAGGACGTCCTCGGTCGCCTCCGCCCAGTCGCCGCGCATGCTGCGGAACGGTTCGGCGGCCCGGCGCAGGAGCTGCGCCGCGAGGTGCAGGCGCAGGCGGGTCGCGTCCAGCGCGGCCGGGTAGCCCGCCGCGACGGCGGCGATGAGCGCCTCCGGCTCCGCCGTGCCGTCGAGAACGGCCTGCGCGGCGAGGCTCGCCACGTCCACCTCGGCCGGGCCGCGAGCGGCGTGGTCGAGGTCGATCAGGGTCACCGTGCCGTCGCCGGCCCGGACCACCTGGTCGAGCGAGAAATCACCGTGCAGGCTCATCTGCCGGTCCACAGCCGCCAGGGCCCAACCACCGGAAAGGGCATCGGTGACCCGCTCGAGCCGTTCGGCCAGGCGCGGGAGCAGCATGGTCACCTGGCGGGCGGTGCGCCGCGCGGCCGAGAGGTCGGTCCGGGGGTCGCGGGTCGGGAGGTCCGCCGCGGTGGCGTGCAGGACTCCCAGGGCGGCGCCGACCGCTGCGAGGTCCCCGGCGGCGACGGAGGCCTCGAGCGCCGCGCCCGGTTGGTACTCCAGTACCGCGAGGCCGGACCTCGTGCTCCGGCCGAGCAGTCGCGGGGTCGCGGCACCGGCCCGCTCGAGCGCGCGGACGCGGTCGGTGGTGGCGGCCAGGTCGCCGGGTCGGTAGGCCCGCAGGAGCAAGTCGGTGCCCGTGTCGGAGCGCACCGCACCGACCCACCGACGCTGCGGCTTGTAGGCGAGCTGGCGCACGCCGGCGCTGGAGCGCAGACCCCCGACGGCGTCGCCCGCCACCCGCAGGACCAGCCGATCGGTGCGGGTCGGGTCGCGCAGCGCGGCAACGGCGGGCAGGTCGCGGTCGGCGACGACGGTGGTCAGGATCGCGGTCAGGTCCTGGTCGGTGGCGAGGACCGAGCCGCCCGGCGCCCGCTCGACGGTCTTGCCGAGCTTGCGGACGCCGTTCGGCCCATGGGCGGTCACGATGACGGTGCGGGTGCCCGCCGGGGTCGCGGGGACGGCCGCCAGTGCCGGCGGCAGCGGCGCAACGGCGGGGCCGCCAACGCTTATGACCTCGACGGCGGCCACGCAGCTCGTGCCCGGCTTGTACCGCAGGTACCGGGGGGCGATCCGCAGGTCCGCACCGAGCAGGTCGCTCAGCCACTCCTGCAGCGCGACCCGGTCGAGCAGCACGGGCAGCGCGGTCAGCCGCGGGTCGCGTGCGGCGAGGGCGCGGTCAGTTCGGGAGAGCAAGGCCCTGCTCCTTCCGTTCGATGTGCGCGGCGGGGTCCGTGGGTGGCGACGAGGACGCTGCGGGCGCCGCCGCGTTGGCGCCTCCGGCTCCGGCCGGTCCGGCCCGCCGGTCCATGACGGCACCCGGTCGACCCGAGTCGGTGACCACACCGCCCTCGACCCAGAACACCCGGTCGGCGTCGCGGGCGGCGGCCAGGTCGTGCGTGATGATGATGGTGGTGCGGCCCTCCGTGAGGCGGTTCATCGCCGCGAGCACCTCCTTCTCGGTGCCCTTGTCCAGGCCCGTCATGGCCTCGTCGAGGATGACGATCGGTGCGTCCCGGACCGCGGCCCGCGCGATCGCGATCCGCTGGCGCTGGCCACCGGAGAGCGTGGTGCCGCGTTCGCCCACGACGGTGTCGTAACCGTGCGGCATGGCCATGATGAAGTCGTGCGCCCCGGCCAGCCGGGCGGCGGCCTCGATCTGCGCGTCGCTCGTCCCGGGCGCGCCGTCGGCGATGTTCTCCCGGATCGTGGTCGCGAACAGCAGGCTCTCCTGGAGCACGATCGCGATCTGCGGCCGCACGGACTCCAGGGTGAGGTCGCGGACGTCGATCCCGTCGATGCAGACCTGGCCGGCCTCCGGGTCCCGGAGCCGGGACAGGAGCATCGCGAGGCTGGACTTCCCGGCCCCGGACGGTCCGACCACGGCGACCCGTTCGCCGGGCAGCACGTGCAGGTCGAGCCCGCGCAGCACCGGGTGACCCGGCGTGTAGGACATCCACACGCGACGCAGCCAGACGTCACCGCGGAACCGGCGAGCGTGCCGTGCCCAGGACGTGTTCACCACCTTCGGGGTCTCCTCCAGGACGTCGACGAGCCGTTCCCCGGAGGCTGCCGCCTGCGCGATCCGGCCGGTGTACTTGGCCAGGTCCCGCATCGGCTTGAACGCGGCCTTCAGGTAGGTGATGAAGACGACGAGTTCACCGGGGGTCAGCGCGCCGGCGAGCACACGGTTGGCTCCGATGTAGAGCACGACGGCGGTGGCCAGGCCGACCAGTACGTCCGTCTTGCGCTCGAGACCGGCGGAGAGCTTCTTGGCCTTCACACCGTCCTTGAGGGTCTTGGCGTTGTTGCTCGCGAACGCGCCGCTCATCTTGTCCTCGAGCGAGTAGGACTGGATCACGCGCATCGCGGACAGGCTTTCGGTGGCCATCGAAGCAAGTTCGCCCTCGGCCTTGCGCTGCTGCCGGGACACACCGTTGATCCGCCTGGACACCCGTGCCCCGGTGAGGAAGAAGATCGGCAGTACCGCGATCATGACGAGCGCGAGCGGGGCGTCCAGGACGAAGACCACGACGACCATGGCGATCATGGTGACGACGTTGCCGATCAGGGGCAGGGCCGCCGTGACCGCGACCTCCTTGAGCCGGCCGACGTCGGAGGTGACTCTGGCCACCAGGTCACCGGTGCGGGAGTTGTCGTGGAACGCCATCGACAGCGTCTGCAGGTGCGTGAACGCGTGGCCGCGAACCTTGGTGAGCAAGCGGTTCCCGGCGAGCGCGAACGCGATCGTCATCAGATAGGAGGCCAACGCCCGCAGCGACACCACGACCAGCAGGCCGATGCAGGCGAGGAGCAGCACCATGGGGAGGCTGGCCGGTGCCTCGCCGGCGATCTCGGCCCCGCTGGCGGCGATGACCCCGTCGAGCACGAACTTCAGCGGCCACGGCTCGAGGAGCCGCATGAGCACCTCGGCGAACATGGCCGCCAGCCCGCCCACGAGCAGGGGGCGCTCGGAGCGCAGATGCGGCGCGACGTGCTTGACGGTCCGGCGCAGCCCGGGCAGGGCACCACGCAACGTGGTGGGCTTAGACGAGCTCATGGGACTCCACGACCGCTCGCCTGTCCGTCGGCCCGCTCGTCGGCAGGTCCGTCCTCGCGGCCACGAGGCCGAGGATCCGCTCGACCACGCGGGTCCAGTCGTTCACGGCCACGCTCGCCGCGCTGCGGCGGCGCAGGTCGGCACGGCGGGCGGTGTCGGCGCGAAGGTCCACGATCGCCTCCGCGAGTGCCTCGGCGTCGCCCGGTGGCACGAGCGTGCCGAGGTCACCGTCGCCGAGCAGCGCGGGCAACCCGCCGATCCGGGACGCGACCACCGGCAGACCCGCGGCGAGGTACTCGTAGATCTTGAGCGGTGAGAAGTAGAAGTCGGCCAGCGCCGGGTACGGCGCGGTGGCGACGTCCATGCGATGCAGCAGAGCCGGCATGTCCGCAGGGTCGACGGAGCCGGTGGCCTCGACCGCATGGTCGATGCCGAGGTACACCGCGCGGTCGGCGAGTGCCCGCGCCTGCGGGCCGTGACCCGCGAGCAGCAGCCGGAACGTGGGATCGCGGCGCACCAGCAGGGCGAGGGCGTCGAGCAGCACGTCGACGCCGTGCCACGGCTTGAGGGTCCCGACGAAGCCGACCGTGAAGGTCGCGGCGTCGGCCGGGGTGACCGGCGCCTCGGCCGGGGTGATAGCCCTGGTGTCGACGCCGTTCGCGACGGTGTGCACCCGTTCGGGGGTGTGGGTGTGTGCGCGGGCCCAGTCGGCGACGGCGTCGGTGACGCAGACGACGGCGTCGGCGCGTCCGATCGCGTCCGTTGCGACGCGCTCCGCGCGGGCGACCTCGACCAGCCCCCGGTGCCGGGACGCCTCCTGCACCAGCGGCGCGTTCACCTCGAGCACCGTGCGGATGCCGTGCTCGGCCGCCCATGCGGTCGCGGTACGGCCCCAGAGGGCATACCGCTCGTAGACGAGGTCGAGCTGGCCTGCCGCGCGCAGGTCGTCGAGAACCACGGCGACCGCGGCGTCACTGTCCCGGGCGGAGCGTTCCCGTGCCGCCCGGTCCGCACCGGCAACCCCGGGCAGCAGGTGCACGGTGACGCCGCGCAGGTCCTCGGGTGGTTCGCCGTCGGTCCGGGGCGTGATCAGGTGTACCTGCGCTCCGGCGGCGGCCAGGACCCGGACGACGGCCCGGATGTGGACCGAGGCGCCCTTGCGTCCGAAGACGCCGATGCCGGGATCGGTGCTCACGTAGGCGATGCGCGTCATCGGGCCACCTCCGCAAGCTCGTGTGCCCGGATGGCGGGGCGCGCCGGTGCCGGCGGTGACATCTGGTCCGGAGTGCGGACGGCGGTCCCGGCGTACAAGGCGTGCAGCGCGGCGGCATTGCGGCGGCTGTCGAACAAGTCCTCGACCAGGAGCCGACCCGTGCTCGCGCGCTCGCGGGCGCTGTCGGGGTCCGTGAGGACCCGCTCCAGGGCGTTCGCGAGCGCGACCGGGTCGGCCTCGGGTACGAGCAGGCCGGTCTCGGCGTCGCGGACCGCCTCGGGCATGCCGGTCACGGGGGTGGCGACGACGGGGGTGCCGAGGGCGAGGGCCTCGAGAACCACGGTGGGCAGGCCGTCGCGGTTGCCGTCGGAACCGATCACACACGGTGCGGCGAACACGGCGGCGCGGGAGACGACGTCGGCCATCCGTCCCTGCGGCAACGGGCCGTGGAAGGTGACGCGGCCGGCGAGCCCGCGCGCGATGACCTGCGCGCGCAGCGCGGCCTCCTCCGGGCCGGTGCCGACGAGCTCGAGGCGCACGGGCGAGCCGCGCCGGGCCAGGAGTGCCAGCGCGTCGACGAGGTGCACGAAACCCTTCTTCTCGACGAGGCGCCCCACGCCGACGATCACGGGATCGGTGCGCGCGTCGGGCGGCGTGACGCGGTAGGCGAAAGTGTCCAGGTCCAGGCCGTTGTAGAGGCGGATCACACCCGCCGCCGCCGTGCCGTACTCGCGGCGCAGGTGGGTGAGGTTGTAGTCGCTGACGGTGATCACGAAGGCCGCGTCGGTGAGCTTGCGGGTCAGGTCCGCCGGGTCGACATCGGCGTGGAAGATGTCCTTCGCGTGCGCCGTGAAGCTGTAGCCGATGCCCGCGATGCGGGCCGCGAGCCGCGCCACCGTGGTGGAGACCGAACCGAAGTGGGCGTGCAGGTGGGTGATCCGGCGGCGGCGCACCTGAGCGGCGAGTTCGACGGCGGCCGCGGCGTCGTCCGGGGCCGCCGCGAGGAGCTCGTCGAGGTGCTGGGCGAGTTCAGGCAGGACCGGCCTCGCGGCGCTCAGCACGCGCCACACCTCGACCGCCCTGAGGTGGTGCGGCAGATAGGTCACCGGGGCGGCGACCCGGGCGAGGGCCTCGTGGAACCGGCCGTCGGCGGGGGGACGCAGCGAGAAGATCTCGAGGTCGGCGCCTCGCTCCTCGAGCGCGAGCATCTCGGTGACGATGAATGTCTCGGAGAAGCGGGGGTACATCTTCAGGACGTAGCCGATGCGGGGTTCAGGCGGGAACACGGGAGGACTCCAAGCTGGTGGGGGCGGTGAGCAGGCGGCGGGCGAGCGCGGGGACGCTGCTCAGTCCGTCGAGGTCGATCCGGTGGGGCTGCGGCCCACGGCCGACGGCCTCGGCGAGCCACGCGCCGAGGCGGCTGGGGTCGGCCCGGTCCGAGCGCATGGTGTCGAGGTTGCCGGCCTGCGCCAGCCGGTCGGCACGGATGGCCTGCTCGAGCCGGGGCCGCTCCCGCGGGACCACGAGCGCCGGCCGGGCGGAGGCGAGCACCTCGCAGACGGTGTTGTAGCCGCCCATCGTGACCACGGCACGTGCGCCGCGGATGAGGTCGAGCGTGTCCGTGACGAACTCGTGCACCTGGAGGTCGGCACGGCGGGTCGCGGCCCGGTGGACGGCGGCGCGGGCGCAGGGGTCCATGTACGGACCGGTGACCAGGACGCCGTGGTGGCCGGCCGGCAGCGGGGTCCGTGCGAACGAGCGGGCCAGGTCCGCGCCGTCCTGACCGCCACCGACCATGCACAGTACGTACGGTTCGTCCGGGGCGCCCGCGGCGGCTGCGACGCGGCCGGGCCGGGCACCGAGCGAGCGACCGCGGCCGTGACCGAGGTAGCCGGTGAAACGGATCATCCGGGCGACCGGTTCGGGGAGCCGGTACTCGGCCACCATGTCGTAGACGCCGGCGTCCCCGTAGACCCAGACCTGGTCGTAGGCGGTCAGCAGGACCGAGGTGGTGTTCGCCTCCCGCCACTCGCGCCGGGTGACGTCGGGGCTGTCCAGCACGTCGCGCAGGCCGAGCACCACGCGGGTGCGTCCGTTCCCCCGGAGCGCCCGCAGGGCGCGATCCAACTCACCGCCGAGGCCGCGTGCGACCTTGTCGACGATGAACAGGTCCGGCGTGAAGGAGGTGACCGCTGCCGCGATGAGGCGGCCGCGCAACTCGAGCACCTCGGCCAGGCTCAGGTCGAGCACGCGGGCGCCGTAACCGCCGTCGGCGTCCTTGCCCACGGTCGGCAGGGTCAGGACCTCGGTGTTCGCGGGCAGCGGGAGGGCGGTGGCCTCGGGGGCACCGGTGAGGAGGAGGACATCGGTGTGGGCGTCCGCATCGACCAGGGCGGCCGCCAGCTCGATGTTGCGCCGGATGTGTCCGAGGCCCTGGGTGTCGTGCGAGTAGAGCGCGATCCGCCGACGCGTCATCGGTCCTCCAAGTGGTCGGAGGCAGCCCGGGTCGGACTGCCGCGAGGATGACCACGATCCGGCGCGCCGGTGAAACGGAGATGAACGACGCATGAGAGGACCCTCATCTTCCGGGTCGCGCCCGGGCCACGCACGCGAGCGGGGCCGGCCTGCACGAATCCGGCGGCGTGGCGGAACGTGCAAAGGCACGCTCCGTCCGTGCATGGAGGCGTGGCGCTGCGTAAGGCGAGAATGGCTGGATGCCGACCGAAGGGATCACAGATGTCGCAGGTGAGGCAGGTGCGCGTCCCGCGGGTGCCCGGTGCGGTCGCCCGTGCTGCCGTGCGGGAGGACCTGTGGGCGCGCCGGGCCGCCGAGGAGATCCGCACACACGCCCGCGCCGCGACCGCACGCCCGACGCTGGCGGACCGGCCGGACCGGGAACGGTGGTGGCACGTGGCGTGGGATCGACTCTCCGACGTCGCCTTCAGCCATCTCCTCGAACCCGATCAGGCGCTCGCAGACTGGCTGCGCGATCAGGTCGCCTGGATCGTCGACGCCGACGCGGATGCCTGGATCGGCCCTGGCTTCCGCGAGCGGGAGAGCCCGTCCCTCGGACAACTCGAGACCGCCCACGTCGCCCTCGCACTGGCCACGGTCCTCGAGATCGCTCCGGACGCCGTCGGGAATCTGCGCGAGCGTGCCGTTCAGGCGCTGCGGACGAAGGCGCTGGGGCCGTGCGAGCGGTGGCTGCGCCGGCGCGACGAGCATGCCGACGGCGGTGGCCGGCTGAACAACTGGTACGTGGTCCTGCTCGATGGCCAGGTGGCGGCGGCGCTGCACGCCGGGGGTACGGAGGATCTGGACCGGCTGCCCGCACGGCTGCAGCGTGTGCACGACCTCTTCGAGACGGACAGTTACGGCGAGTCGCTGCAGTACTGGGGCTACGCGGCGCGGCACGCCACGGAACTGCACGCCCGCCTGACCGGGTGGCTGGACCCATCCGGTGGTGGCGATGCCGTCGCCGGGCTGGACCGCGCGGATCTGGACCGGCTGCTGCTCGAGCCGCTGGCCCGGTGCCTGCCCTGGGTCGCCGCCTCGCTGACCGCCCACTCGGACCCGGCCACGGACCGCATGCCCGGGGCGGTCAACCTCGGCGACTCCGCGCGCACCTGGCGCCCGCCCGCCGAGGTGCTGGCCGCCGTCTCCCGGCGCCCGCTGCCGCACGCCGGGCTGGCGAGTTGGCTGCTGGAGCGGTGCTATCCGGAGTCTCCGGTCCCGCTCGCCTCGGAGCTGAGCACGTTCGGCTTCTTCAACCGGGCCGGCTGGCGCGCCGTGCTCGACGCGCCGGGGCGGGTGCCCGCGGTGGCGCCCGGCGAGGCGGCCCGGGCCGTCACCTACACGGCGGGGACCACGGTCGTGCGCACCGACTGGAGCACGGTGCCCGAGACGCTCGTGGCGCTGCAGACCGGGCACGATGCGTTGCGCGCCGCTTCGCACCGGCATGCCGACGTGGGTTCCTTCGTCCTGGTCCGGCGCGGGGTCAGCCTGCTGGCGGATGCGGGGCACTGCACCTACCGCCTGGCCGCCTACCGGGACGCGACGGCTGCGACCAGCCACAGCACGTGGACGTTCAGCGACCCGTCCGGGCCGATCGAGCAACATCAGGTCACGGCGGTGCCCGGACGGCCGGAGCCGGGCGAGGTCGCCGCGCTCGGGCAGACGCCGCTCGGGCCACTGCGCAGCGTCGGCGTCGACGTCGCGTCCGCGTATGACGCACCGATCTCGACGGCGCGGCGCACCTGGCACGTGCTGGTGCCGCACGTCGTCGTCGTGGTCGACGAGATCACCGCGGACCGCCCGGTCGAGATGCACACGCGGTTCGTCACCGACAACAGCGACGATGACCTGTCCACCCACGTCGCGACCGGATCGCGCGTCGTCATCCGTCGCCGCGGCCAGGCCGCGAAGATCCTCAGGCTCGATGCGCGCACCGACGGGGCCGAGTCCGCTGCTCCGGTCGTGCTGTCGGCGACGGCCCTGCACGACGTGTACGACCCGCTACCCCTCGCTCCCGGCCAGGGCCGCGAGGGCAGCGGCGTGGTGCAGACCTTCAGCACCGCAGGGTCCGGCCGGACGCACCGCGCCGTCTACGCGATCATCGCCGACGACGAACCCCGGATCCGTGGGTGGCACGCGCACATCGAGGACGACCGGGCGGTCATCAGCAGCCCCGAGGGCACGGTCGTGGAGATCACGGTCGGGCGGTCCGTCCCGACCGAGGTCCGTTCAGCTGAGCGTCGGGGTCAGCGCCTCGCGCCAGACCTCGCGATGCCGGGCGACGTACCGGTGCACGGCCCGCCAGTGGTCGCCGTGGCCGGCGATGAACATGGAGCCCCAGGGCTCCCGGCCACAGCGATGTGAGGTCTCGAGGAGGTCATACATCGCCGCGGTCCGGCGGACGATGGCATCCGGCAGTCGCGTGCGCACGGCGGGGTCGGCGGCGTAGCCGTCGACGAGTGCGGCGAGTCTGCGAGCCGCGATGGCGGGCGCCTGCGTGGTGTCGGAGAGTGTGAAGGCCTGAGCGCTGTAGGCCAGGTCCCACAGGCGGGTGCTCGGTGCGGCGCCGTCCCAGTCGATGAACGTCCACCGCTCGCCGATGAGCAGGTTCCACGGGGTCAGGTCGTTGTGGCAGATCAGGTCATCGCCAGGAGCGGGGATCGCGATGTCCCAGGGCGCGTCCGGGGTGGGGCGGAACGCCGCGGCGGCGTCGTGGATGGCACGGACGAGGCGACCTACCCGGGTCAGCTCGACCGGGGTGAGCGGGTCGGCGCCGAGCGCCAGTCGGCCGGGGACGAACTCGAGGATCTGTCGACCGCGCTCGTCGCGGCCGAGCACCTCGGGCACGTCCACGCCGGCGTCGCGCACGGTGTCCATGAAGGCATGGACGTGCGCGGTCGCCTCCGTCCAGGGCTTGCGCACGGTCGCGCCGACCCGCACCACCTCGCTGACGTTGCCGCCCGCCAGGGTCTCCTCGTCAGCCATGGACCGAGGCTAGCTCGGTCCGCCCGCCATCGATCCACGGCCGACGTGGCTGGCGACCTGCTACGGGCGGATCTGCAGCCTGTAGGTGAGCGACGTGCCCACGCTCGAGATGTCGAGATTGGTGATGACCCGTCGTTGGGTCCCGCCGAAGAGCGTGACGGCCGTCGGCGTGATGCTCATGTCCACGGCGCCGCCGTCGCCGATCGTCAGGTCGAACGTGCTGCCGCCGCGGCGGATCCGCACGCCCCGGGCCACGGCCGACCCGGCGCCCTCGGCGAGCGTCTCAGCATCGCCGACGAGGAAGCTGACCGTGTCGCTCGGCCCGACGACGAGCGGGACCCGCTCGGTGAAGGAGGTCTCGGCCGGTGCGTCGACAACGATCCTGACGCACTCAGGCAGGCACCGGAACGTGCGGTGGATCCGGTCGCCGGCGTCGGCGTAGGTGTAGGTGAACGGGAGGCTCTGGTGATACCGCCCACCGGTCTGGACGGTGCTGACCGACGCATCGGTGTAACCGTCGGCGAGGATCGTGGTCCACGCACTCTCGGTCCCCATCTGGGTGGCCACGAAGGCCCCGGTGGCGTGGTGGTAGAAGAACGACGGGCCGCGGACCACCCGTGGCGAGAGGGCCCGACCATGATGCGTAGCGAAGTAGTACCCGGCGCGCTTGGTGAACACGTAGTGCGCGTCGAACCGTTCGTCGGACCGGGCCTCGACGAAGGAATCGGAGCCCATGTACGGGAACGCCGCGATCGCCGTCTGCCGCTCGAGCACGGTCGGGTAGACCGGCTCGTCCACGGTGAGGCGGAGGTTCTGCGGGGCCGTGCCACCGGCGCTGAGCCTGGTCACCTCGACCCCCCCGTCAGCCCAGGCGTGCTGCAGCGCCGCGAGGTGCTCGGCGGGCCAGTTGAGGGCCCGGACCACGTGCGACTCGTTGAAGATGTTCAGGTGGTCGGGGTAGTTGCTCGTGTCGGCCTCACGTAGGGCGGCCAGCGACCGCATCGACGTGCGGCTGGAGATGCCGTTCACGGTCCAGCCGGCGCCGTCGGGCTCCCAGAGGTAGTTGTACTGGCACCAGTCGAGGTGCTTGAGCGCGATCTGTCGGTAGCGATCGTCGCCGGTGCGTTCGTAGGCGACGGCGAGGTCCCGGAGCGCGGTGTAGAGGGAGTAGTGGGCGTCGAAGGCGGCGTACTCGTACATGTAGCCGGCCCCCTGGCTCTGACCGTTCGCCATCAGGTAGTCGAGCCGCTCGTGGTACGAGGCCTCGATGTGCGGGGGCATCAGATGCAGGAATGCCGAGATCCCGGTCATCCCCCCGATGATCTGGTTCACGTACCGCATGCCCGCGTCCCAGACGTCCGCGACGGTCGGGTCGAGCAGGTACTCGGCGCCGAGCTGAAGCGAGGCAAGCACCTCCGCACGGACCTCTGGGTCCCAGCCGACCTCCTCCATCATGACCGCCGCCTCACCGAGGTAGATCAGGCCGAACCCGGTCGCCGCCCGGTTCTTGTCGGTGTAGCTGTAGGCGGGCCACCACCCCTCGGGTCCCTGGAGCCGGAGGTAGTAGCGCATCGCTGCGTACACGTGATCGCGGAGAACCGGGTCGAGGTAGTACGGGTTCCAGTCCGCCTCGTGTGTGTAGAAGAACGCCAGGGTGTAGACGGACTCCTGGTTCCGCGCGTTCCACGGGTCCGGGGCGTAGGCGGAGTAACCACCGTTGAACCACCCGACCGTCTCGGGGTCGGTGTCCTCCATGTTGTTCGCGATGTCGGCGAGGCTCACGAAGTACTGGGTGATGCGCTGCTCCTGGGGCGTGAACAGCGAACGGTCGAGCGTGGCGATGTCGTACGGGTCCATGTCCGGGATGGGCAGGGTTAGCACGTCCCCGATGTCGGCTGCCGCCGGGCGGGCCCGGCTGGCGAGGGCGATGCCCGCGACGCCGGCTGCGCTCATGCGCAACAGCGTGCGGCGGGAGAACGGGAGGGTGACGGCGGATTCCTGGCTGTGCACGGTATCTCCTTCGATGACGTGACGGACGCCCTGTGGGCGCAACTCACCGGCGCACGGGGCGATGATCCGTGCGCTGCCGATGAGAGGCCGCGACCTCTGATGTCGCGTTGCATCAACGTAGCGAGCGGCTGGGAACCCGCGCAAGGGCCGAGGTGGAAGAGACTGCTGGAGCAGTTGGCTGGACGGGCGGCGGTACTCGTGCTGCGCCGCCTCGATGGCAGAGTTGGGGGATGTCCGAATCCGACGTCACCGCGACGCTGCGCCTCGCCTCCGCCGCCCTCGGGCGCCCACTGACCGACCCGATGCCGCTCGGCGGGTCGACCCGGTCCCTGGTGCTGCGGGCGCGGACGCCCGTGGGGACGAGCGTGGTCATCAAGCACTTCGAGCCCGACGGCGGCGGCGCGAACGGCGAGGACGGCGACGGCGCGTGCCGACGGGAGGCGGCCGGGCTGGCGCACCTGGACCACACCCCGGACCTGCTCGCCGCCGACCTGGCCGCGCGACTGGTGGTGATGACGGACGCGGGCTCGGCGCCGACGCTCGCGGACCTGTTGCGCGGCTCCGAACCGGACGCGGCCTGGTCCGCGGCGGCCCGCTGGGCCCACGCCCTCGGTGACCTGTGCGGCGGGTCGAGCTCCGCCGTCGAGGCCGTCACCTCGGCCATCGGCGAGAGCGCCGATCCCGGGATCGAGGCGAGGATCCGCGCAGGGGTTGACGCGATCGCCCGGGTGAGCGGCGCCGTCGTCCCGGATGACCTCGAGGCGGAACTCGCCGCCGTCCTCGGCCTGCTGAACGACCGGAGCGTGCTGGTGGCCTCCCCGGGGGACACATGCCCGGACAACGCGCTGCTCGAGCCGGACGGGAGGGTGGTGTTCCTGGACCTCGAGGGCACGGACGTCCACCACCCGGCTCTCGACGCCGCCTACACCCTGCTCCCGTTCGCGACCTGCTGGTGCGTCTACGAGCCGCCGCCCGGGTTCGTGGAGGACCTGCTCGTCGAGTTCACCGGCGGGCTCGCGGCACACCTGCCCGCGGTCGCCGCGGACCCGCGCTGGCCGGGTCAGGTCCGCACGGCCTGCCTGGGCTGGCTCCTGATGATGACGGGCATCCTGCTCAAGTACACCGATGACCCCGAGCGCCGGCTGGGCCCGAAGGACTCCCCAGCCCTGACCTTTCGGGAGCACGTGCTGCTCCGATGGCGCTGGGGCACGCGTCAGCTGGCCGCCGACTTCCCGGCCGCGACCGCGTTCCTCACCAATGCCGTCGCGGGCGTCGAACGGGACTGGGGCGCCCTACGTCCGGCCGGCTACCCGGCGTTCGGCTGAACCTCGCCGGTTGCCGCAGCCGGGGCGGGTGGGTTCAGGAGCCGGCGCAGCACCACGCGCTCCACCAGCGTCCAGGTCGTGGTGACCATCAGGTAGAGGGCGGCCGCGAGCGGCACGAACGTGGCGAACACCGCGGTCAGGAACGGGAGGAACCCGAGGATCCTGGTGAGCCCGGACAGGTCCGGCACCCCCGGCGCTCGCTCCGCCGCGGCCGGCACCGGCGGCGGCATCAGCAGCCTGCGCGAGGTCTGCGCGGCGGCGACGATGACCACGATGATCACGGCGTAGAGCAACCAGGTCAGGGGACTGGTCGTGCCCGCCCCGATGGCGCTGATCAGACTGGTGCCGAGCGGGTTGCCGAGCAGCTCGTTCTCGAGCAGGTGGTTGGGCTCGCCGCCGATCGTCGGGGTGATGAACAGCCCGTAGACGGCGAGCAGCACCGGCATCTGCAGTAGGACGGGGCCGAACCCGGCGAACGGGCTCGACTTCTCCTCGCGGTAGAGCTCGATCATCTTGCGCTGAAGGACCTCCGGCTGCTTCTTGTACCGCTTCTGCAGTTCGGCGAGCTTGGGCGCGATCCGGCGCCGGGTCCGCTCCGCACGGGCCTGGGACACCCCGACGGGGATGAGGACGGCGCGCACGAGCAGGGTGAAGACCACGATCGCGAGGGCAGCCGCGCTCCCGGCGGCGATCGGTTCGAGCAGGTCCGTCAACGTGGTGACGACGGAGTTGGCAACGGAGATGAGCGCCCTGATCGGCGCGAATTCGTACAGGTTCATGGGTGGGTCCTAGCGTCATACGGGCGGGTGGGGGCCGTATGGTCGCGCGGCATGACGCCGCCATGCCGATGCCCGACGGCGTTGGTCGGGCTTGCCGCCGGTCGTGGCGGTGGGGCTGGGCGTCAGTGCGTGGCGACCGCGAGGAAGCGGCCCGGTGCCCGGGGGCGCGGCTTGCCTGGCGTGTCCGGCGCGCTCTGCGGGCGCGGTTCGGGTGCGCGAGCGTGCTCGAGGCGCATCCGCGGGCCACGCAGGCCTCCGAAGGTAGCCGCCACCGCGACGTGGTTGAGCGTCGCGGCGAGCAGTGCCACCGCGGCCAGGCCAACGGCCCCGGCGACGGCGAGGGTGCCGATACCCTGCGCGGACACGTCGAAGCCGAGCACCACGATCAGGAATCGGGCGAGGTGCTCGAGTTGCTCGAAGATCTGCGGCATATGGCTCTCGGTGGTCCACGCGTGTCCGGTCGAGGCTAACACCGACGGCCGTTCGCCGAATCAGGTGCAGTCGTCGCAGTGGACGTCGGCCGGCGGGTCGCCGGTGGTCAGATCGCCGAGCCAGTCGACCAGCTGTATGCCGTTGACCTCGATCCGGTAGAAGTCCTCGAACTCGAACAGTCCGTGGCCTTCGCCGGGCGCGGTGTAACTGTGCACGGTCACCCCGGTGGCCTCGATCGCTTCCTCGTTGGCATCGATGACGGCGAGCTCGTCCGAGTTGGGCACGGGATCGAGGTTCGTCGGGTCGCCGCTTTCCCAGCCGGTGATCTCGACCGCTGCGTGAGGGTCGTAGGCGAAGTCGAAGCGGGAGAGGACCAGGTCGGGGTGGTGCAGGCCGGCCTGGCTCCAGAACGTCGGGACGCCCCATTGGCGAGCGGCGAGGCCTTCGACCGCCCAGCCAGGCATGGCGTCGTAGGCGCCCCAGGTCGTGTCGAGGATCTCGAGGTTGAAGTCAGGGTGGTCCGGCCAGGCGCCGGATTGGGCACCGAAGACTGTGACCTGCGCGTCCGGGAGCCGGTCGGCGGCCAGGCCCCCGTAGAGCGGAGCGGCGATCGACCCGGCGGTCTTGCCGATGACGACGACCTGGGCGGCGTCGGGGTAGTGCTCGGCGAGGCGGTCCAAGGCCGCGGTGCCGTTGGTGTAGCCGTTGTGCTCGACGGTCAGGGTGTCCGAGTACGTCTGGGAGGCGCTGCCGAGGTGCGCGTCGCCGGTGCAGCCGGCCACATAGATGAACGAGTAGTCGACAAATGGGTTGCTGCCGTTGTTGAAGTCGAAGATCCCTTCCTCGTCGAAGTTGTCTCCCGGACCATCGGACTGCTGGTTCCACGCATAGAAGTCGCTCTCTCCGGGAGGGCCCGCGCTGGTGAAGGCACAACTCGTCTCGTCCCAACAGACGCCGCCGCCGTTCAGGAACAGCACAACCCTGGTCGGGTCGGCCAGGCGGTCCCAGATGGCGAACTCGCTGCCGTCGGCGCAGTGGCAGTCACCTCCCAGCACGACCCGTTCCCACGCGGCGTCGGGATAGGCCGTGTTGTCAGCAACCGTGAGCCAGAGCGCAATGCCACCGCCCACGACGGCGATGGCCGTGACCCCGGCCGCGACGGCGCGCCGCCGGACATCCAGAGTCCTACGTCGGCTCTCGGCCATGACGGATGATCCTAGCGACAGCGGCCGAGAGATCGCCGGGGAACCTCCGTCTGAGCCAGGTCTCCATTCAGAGGCGAACCGTCCGCGGGAATCCGGTCCAGCGGAGCTCGGCGGGTAGATGGCTCATGTCGTTGAACATCTTGATGGTGGGCGGGAGGCCGGGTCGGTACTCCAGGACGGTCAGGGCTGTGTTCGCGCTGTCGAGGCCGAGCCAGCGTGCCGGCGGAGCCTCAAGCGCGTCGCGAACGAGCCACGCGATCGGATAGCTGTGCGTGATGAGCACCTCGTGGAGATCGGCACCGTCGACGGCAACGGCGAACCGTACGGTCAGGCTCCGAGCGACCCGGTGGCCGGCGGCGGCCTCGTCCGTGTCGTAGCCGTCGAAGAACGGCACCCAGGCGGGCGGCGTCTCCTCGGGCCCCGGAACGTAGGGCACGTGGTCGATGAGCTCCGCGGCGGCGCAGACGGGTGTTCTCTCCGGTAGCTGCCCGGCCAGTTCGTGCGCGCTCGCCTCGGCACGCGGGAGCGGAGAATGCCAGACGGCGTCGATCGGCAAGGAAGCGAGGCGGCGGCCGAGGAGCCGCACCTGTTCCCTACCTCTCTCGGTGAGCTCCCCGAAGGCATCGGCCTCACCGTGGCGTGCGAGGTACAGGAACCTGGTCGCCATGATCGTCCTCCGATGCGGGTCGTGGTGGGGTGACGGTCCCCTCGGTGCCGTTGATGCTGATGAGGTCGCCGTCATGGATCGCGGTGGTGGCGTCGGGCACGCCGAGGACGGCGGGGATGCCCTGCTCGCGGGCGACGATCGCCGCGTGGGACAGGACGCCCCCGGTCTCGGTGACGACGCCGGCGGCGATGCGCAGCAACGCCGTCCAGGCCGGGTCGGTGTAGGGGCAGATCACGATGTCCCCGGGCTGGACCCGCCCGAAGTCGGACGGTCCGCGCAGGACGCGGGCGATGCCGGTCGCGGTGCCGTGGGCGCCCGGCGTGCCCGTCAGCGTGGCACCGCGGGTGATGGGTAGCGCCGTCGGCAGCGGAGGAACGGGCGCCGTGATCGGCCTGGACTGCAGGGTCCAGAGCACGCCGTCGGCGAGTGCCCACTCGACGTCCTGGGGGCCCTCGAGCTCGGCGGCGATCCGGTGCCCGAGCGCGGTGAGGGCCAGAGCGGTGGCGTCGTCGAGCGCTGGTCGGGTCTGCTGGGGCTCCGGCACGTCGCTCGCCGTGACACCGGTGCCATCGCCACCCCGATCCAGGCGCGTGGCCTTGCGTCCGACGGTGCGCCTGATGGTTCCGTCCATGGTGATCTCGTAGGTGTCGGGGGTGACCGTGCCGCCGACCACACTCGGACCGAGGCCCCAGGATGCCTCGATGCGGGTGCTCGCGTCGGGGTGGGCGGGCGTGAACATCACGCCCGAGCTGTCGGCATCGACCATGCGCTGGATGAGCACGGCCATCGACCCACCCGCCGGCGACGCCGCGCGGCTGCTCCGGTACTCCAGGGCGCGGGCGGAGTGCAGCGACGTCCAGCACGTTCGCACGGCCGCCACGACCGCGGGCGCTCCCCGCGCGCCCAGCACGCTCTCGTACATGCCGGCCGCTGAGGCGTCCGGCCGGTCCTCGGCATCGGCCGAGGAGCGCACCGCCACCGTCGGGTCGCCGAGCCGGGCCAGGTGCCGGGCGACCGCGTCCCTGAGCGCGTAGGAGCCGACCGACCCGGCCCCGGCGCCGTGCACGGCGAACGGCACGACGAAGCCGTCGGGCACCGGCAGGCCCGCCCGCAGCAGAACGGCCAGCGCCGCCGCCTTGCCGCCGCAGGTAGCGGCAGTCGCGTCTGCGAGGCCCGTGAGCATCATCCACCCATCAACGAAACATTGGCAACATTGTGTTGACAACACTGTGTTGATTCTGCAGGATCGGGGCATGGCACGCAAGCACGAGGTCCAAGCGCAGGGCACCGACCAGACCCGGGCACGACGAGAACATGAGGCACAGGACCGGCTCCTCGCGATCGGCGCCGACGCGCTGGACCCACGACCATGGCGACCCGCCCCGGTGCCGCCCACCGCCGTCGACCTGACGCAGTTCGCGCTCTGGCGCTCGGCCGACCTCACCCCGGACGACCTGCTCAGCGCGCTCACCCTGCTGCCCGCGGCGCGGGCGGAGGTCGACGGCATGGAGGCCGGGCTGCTCTTCACGGCCCGCAGCGCGGGACTGACCTGGGCGCAGATCGCCGACGCGATGGGTTTCCGGTCCCCTCAGGCGTGTCAACAGCACTTCGCGCGACTCACCGACAGGCAGGGAGAGTAGCCATGGTCAGGACCTCGGAGCCGCGGCTGCTCGTGCTGCACGCAGTGCGACTCCTCGGGTTCGGCGACACTCCCGAGGTGGCCGACCGTGCCGGCACCGGCCGGCGCGAGACCGCCACACTCCTGAACGAGGCTGCCGACCGCGGCTGGCTGCAACGGTCGTCGTTCGCCGACGTCGGCGGCTGGTGGCTGACCGAGGACGGGAAGGGCGAGAACGAACGTGGACTCGCCCGGGAGCGGGAATCGGCCGACCCGGGTGGCATCATCGCGACCACCTACCGCGAGTTCCTCCCGCACAACGCCCTGCTCCAGCGCGCGTGCACCGACTGGCAGCTGATGCCGACCGCCGCTGGCCGGCTCGCCCCCAATAACCACACCGACACCGGCTGGGATGCCCGAGTCCTCGACGAGCTCACCAGCATCGGCGACGCGTTGGCTCCGTTGGACGAGCGCCTGACCGGCGTACTGGAGCGGTTCGGCGGATACCACGCCCGCTTCGACGCGGCCCTTGACCGAGCCCGCGGCGGTCAGGCCGAATGGGTCGACGGGACCGACATCGACTCCTGCCACCGCGTGTGGTTCCAGCTCCACGAGGACCTCATCGCGACCCTCGGTCTGGACCGCGGTGCGGAGGCCTGAGCGGGTCGGGCAGCTCGAGCAGAGGAACGACGGAGGCCGGCGGGAACGGTGGCCAGACGGCCAGTGCGTCGCTCCTGGTGCCGCCCAATCGCCGTTCCACGAAGCGTTGGGCGTTACGCAGCACCGAGACCGCGGTCGCACCATCGATGGAACCGGACGCCAGCGCATCACCCAGCTCGTCGAGGTCCAGAACCTCATACCGGCGCTCATCCGGGAACACCATGAGGTCGACGAAGCAGTCACGGATCTCGCACTCGGCACCGCGATCGAGGACGGTGACCAGATCGATGTACCAGGCTCCTTCCAGCGCACCCGTGTAGACGATGACGTACTCATGTGTGCGAAGCCCTCGACACCGTTGCCCGGTCCGGTGCAGCACCGTGACGGGCTCGAGAGCTGCGAGGCTGAGCGACACCCGGAGAACGCTACCCAGACCGGCCACCCATGCCAGGGAGATCCGGCCGCAGACGTCGACCGTGCCGGTAGCGCCACCTCTGGCGGGACCCGGTCGGCGTGAAACAGCCAGATGCCGTCGTAGTCGTGCGCGGGCATGTCACCGCACTGCAACATCGGGCTCCTACGCTGAAGTCCCACGACGTCGACCGACGGAGACCCCCATGCCCCGCCACATCGCACTCGTCGCCCACGACAACATGAAGGTCGAGCTCCTGCGCTGGGCGGAGTTCAACAGGGACACCCTCGCCGAGCATGTCCTGTACGCGACCGGCACCACCGGCACCATGCTCGAGTTCGAGCTCGGGCTGCCAGTGCACCGGTTCCTCTCCGGACCGGTCGGCGGCGACCAGCAGATCGGCGCCAAGATCGCCGAGGGCCAGATCACGATGCTGATCTTCTTCTGGGACCCGCTCGAGCCGCAGCCGCACGACCCGGACGTCAAGGCCCTGCTGCGGATCGGCACCGTGTGGAACGTGCCGATGGCGTGCAACGTGGCCTCGGCGGACCTGATGATCTCCTCCCCGTTGCTCGGCAGTGACTACGAGAACCGCCGCCCGGACCTCACCCCGCGTGCCTGGGAGGACGGCCGTCCCGCAGGCGGGTAGTGCTCCCCATCGGCAGTTGACCGTTCAGTCACCCGGAGCCGCTAGCCTCGGTTCTCATGGTCATCTGGAGAGGATGGGGAATCCTCGCAATCTTGTTCATCCCCCTCGGCGCGGTCGCTTTCGGGGGACTGTTCACGCTCATCCTCGGCGAGGAGAACTCCCTGCTCGGCCTCGGGCTCGGCCTGATCGTCGGCGGGGTCGCGTGCTTCTTCGCCGGCCGCTGGTTCCAGGACTGGGACGCGGAGCGACGCACGAAGAACTACATGGTCGCCCGGCAGGCCGAGGTCGAGGCGACCGTCGCCTCCGGCCGGTTCCAGCCGGTGCCCGGCTACCAGCCGCGCGACCACGCCGAGGCGCAGCACCTCGCCACGCAGATGCTCGAGCAGGAGCAGGGGACCGTCAGGAAGCAGCTGCGCAACCGGCACACGATCTTCTTCATCCCGATGCAGTACTTCGGGATCGTGCTCGCTGCCATCGGACTCATCCCGATCTTCCTCAACTTCACGAGCTGAGCGCCCGCCCGGCGCGGTGTCCGGGGTGGCGATTAGGCTCGACGGTATGACCGTCATCGGAGCCCACGTCGACCAGACCGACCCCATTGCGCAGGCCCGCGCCCGCGGCGCGGACGCGGTGCAGATCTTCCTCGGCGATCCGCAGGGGTGGAAGGGGCCGGAGGTCCGGTTCGACGGCGGAGCGCCGGCTCTCAAGGCGGCCGCCGCCGAGGCGGGAGTGACGTTGTACGTCCACTCGCCGTACGTCATCAACGTCGCGACCACGAACAACCGGATCCGGATCCCGAGCCGCAAGCTGCTCCAGCAGCACGTGAACCTTGCGGCCGAGATCGGGGCCGCGGGCATCGTTGTGCACGGTGGGCATGTGCTCGCCGCGGACGACCCGGCCAAGGGGTACGACAACTGGCGCAAGTGCATCGACGGCATGGACATGCCGATCCCGGTGCTCATCGAGAACACCGCCGGCGGCACCAACTCGATGGCCCGTGGCGTCGAGAAGCTGGAGCGTCTGTGGGCGTCGGTGCTCGAGGCCAAGGGCGGCGCCGACGTCGGCTTCTGCCTGGACACCTGCCACGCCTACGCCGGCGGCGAGGAGCTCGCCGGACTGGTGGGGCGGGTGAAGGCCGTCACCGGGCGGATCGACCTGGTGCACGCCAATGACAGCCGGGACGCGTTCGACTCCGGCGCCGACCGGCACGCCAACCTCGGCCAGGGCTCCCTGCCAGAGGCGGACCTGATCGACCTCATCCGCGAGGCCGGCACCCCGGTGATCGTGGAGACCCCGGGCGAGGCCCCGGAGCACGCTGCCGACATCGCCTGGCTGCGCGAGCGGATCTGAACCGTCGGGCGACGACCGGGCACGCGCAGGCGAGTCGTCCACACCCCCGACGTGCCGTCGTGAGCACGCCCGAGGGAGCGTGATCAAGGACACTCCCGGACCGGGACCAACGGCCGGATCTGCTCACATCTTCGGTGATCTGATGGATGTGGCGCACGGACGGACCGGCGCCAGAAGTCAGGGTGACATGAGCAAGAGGAAGACTGTCGGCGCGCTCGGTGCCGCGCTCGTCGCGGCACTCGCCGTGGCTGGTGCCGCAGCACCTGCCGGGGCCGCCGTCGGTGACGAGTTCAACCCGTTCGATGCGGCCGGCGGGTACAGCATCTACGCGCGCGAGAACGCCACCCTCGGCAATGCCGAGACCGAGGGTGCGATCGCCGTCGGTGGCACGATGAGAGTCCGCACGGAAGGCGGCGCATACGCCGTCCTGCACGTCTCGGCGGGGACCGGTGACTACCCGCTTCCGGTCGTCGACGGCGCGCCGACCCGGCTCCTGATCGGCGGCTTCGCGGCTGCGGACAACGGGCGGGTGGAGGTCACCGGCGCGGGCTCGACCGAGGCCGGTGCCGTGAAGATCGCGCCCCAGGCCGAGGATTCCCCCTTCGGGTTCTACGAGCGCGGCGGATGGATCCGCTACCGGCTCACGGACGCCGCCGACGCCGACCAGCCGCCGCTGATCGATGCCCAGGGTCAGGCCTGGCCCGGCGACGCCGCGGCTGCGTCCGCCGCGATGACCACCGAGCAGCCCAGCGTCGCCCGCTACGTAGAGTCGGAGATGACCTGGACCTACGACGAGGCAGCCCAGTGCCTGGCCGCCGTCACCGATCCGACGACAGGTCTTGCGAACCATGTCGGCCTCGCCGAGAACGCCGGTGACCGGGTGGTCCTGACCGACCTCGCCGCGGACCGGCCGAACGTGGTGGACTACACCGCCATCGCCGGCGCCGGGTTGATCCAGTTCAGCGGGACCGTGACCCCCGGAGCCGAGAACCCGCTCATCATCCGCGTGGAGCCCGGCACGGCCTTGGTGAGCGCACCACGGACGGACTCCTTCGCGTCCGCGCCGTACCTCATGTGGGACCTCTCTGCGCTCAGTGGAGCGGTCGAGGTCCGAGCCGCGAACTCGCGCATCGATGGCTCGGTGTACGCGCCGGACGTGGAGTTGACCGTGCACGCCCAGCCGATCGACGGCCAGATCATCGCCGGGAACCTTCATCTCAGCGATAGTTCCGGTGAGGCGCACGCCTACTTCTTCCGCGGCACCATCCCGTGTGGGCAGCAGCCCCAGCAGACCGGTGCGTTCATCGTGACCAAGCAGGTGACCGGCAGTGGTGCGGCCCTGGTCCCGGCCGACACCGAGTTCACCGTCGAGTACCGCCTCGCCGGTGCGGCACCGGTTGCCTTGACGCTCACCGCCGGTGAGACGTCCGCCGCGATCGACGGACTGCCTCTCGGTACCGAGGTATCGGTACGCGAGGTCGCGCCGGTGAACACCGAGGCGGTGACCTGGGGCACACCCGGTTGGAGCATCGGCGGTACCTCGACGGTGCCGGACGCGCAGGGTTGGGTGGCGTTCACCGTGGACGGCTCCACCGCCGTCGCGATCACCGTGACGAACACCGCGGCGCCGGTACCCGTCGACCCGACCGACCCGACCGACCCGACCGACCCGACCGACCCGATCGACCCGATCGACCCGATCGACCCGATCGACCCGGAGCCGGACACCGAGGTTCCGACCGTGCCCGGCACCGATGAGCAGGGCACGTCGGCTCCGGACGCCGACGGCCAGGTGACCGGGAGCATGCCCGCCACCGGCGCTGATCTCGCCGCACCGATCGTGCTGGCCGCCGCGCTCACGGCTGCCGGACTCGGTCTGCGCCGCATTGTCCGGACCCGGAGGTCCTGACCTCCGGCCAGGCCACAGTGCGAGCGGCCCGGTCACCCACGAGGGTGACGGGCCGCCGTCGGGCTCTGGCGTCTCCTATTCGGCCTGCGCCTCGTTGCCGGCGTCCTGGGCCTGCTGGAGCGCCGTCGGGACGTCGAGGCGACCGGCGAACATCTCCTCGAAGTACGGGCCGTACGCGGTCATGCCGGCCTGCACCCGCGGCCCGATGGGGGCCGCCGTGGTGTCGCCCTGGGCAGCGTCGAGGAACACCTGGGTGTCCACGCCCTGCTCGGTCCAGTAGTCGGTGAACGACGACTGCGCATCGGTCGCGGCCGGGAACGAGGCACCGTTCGCGCCGAGCGGGAGCTGACCCTCGGCCGAGCCGAGCCACGCCAGGACGGTTGTGGTCGCCTCGAGATTCTCGGTCGCGGCGTTGCCGAGCGCGGCCACCCCGTGCACGACTCCGACGCGCCCCTCAGGCCCTTCGAGCATCGGGGCAAGGCCCCACTCGAACTCGGCGTCCGCCATGGCCGGCAGCGAGTACTGGCCGGACTGGAAGAGGGCCATCTTGCCCTGCACGAACAGGTCGCGGGCGAGGTCTCCGTTCTGGCTGGTGTCCGCCGCGGAGGGGGAGACGTGGTGGGTGTTGATCAGGTCGACCACGTACTGGAACGCGGCCACGCCCTCGGGCGAGTTGAACGCGAACTGGTTGTCCTCGTCCTGGAACACCCCGCCGTTGGACGCGAGGAAGTCGATGTAGATCGCCTGCAGGTCGTTCTGCGCGTTGAAGCCGAACTGTGCGACGTCGTCGGGGTTGAACGCAGGATCGGCGGCGGTAACGCCGGCGGCGTCCACGGTGAGCTGCTGGGCGGCCGGCAGGAACGTGTCGTTCGTGCCGGAGGGGTCCCACCGCAGCGTGGTCGGGTCGATGCCCGCCGCGTCCACGAGGTCCTTGTTGTAGAACAGCGCGATCGAGTCCGAGAGCTGCGGCACACCCCACAGCGAGCCATCCCGGGTGTACAGGTCCACGATCGACTGGGTCCACTCGTCGTGGTCGTCGCCGAGGGTCTCGGTGATGTCGATCAGGTTGCCGTTGTCGGCGTAGAGCGCGAAATTCGACGTGTTCGCCCAGAAGATGTCCGCCATCGTGCCCGAGCCGATGTCCTGCGGCAGGCGCTCCCAGTAGTTCGCCCACGGAACCACCTCAACGTCCACGGTGATCTCCGGGTTCGCTTCGGTGAACGCGGCGAAGGACTCCTCGTACGCGGCCGCGGCAGCCTCGTCCCAGAGCCGGAAGGTCACGGTGGTGGACTCGCCGTCACCGGAGCCGTCGTCCCCGGAGTCGTCCGAGCTGCCGGGCGAGCAGGCCGCCAGCACCAGCGCGGTCGCCCCGAGCGCGCCCACGGCGCCGAGCAGTCGTCTCCTGCGGATGTCCATCGATCAGTCCTCTCGTGCCGGGCGGCATGCCCGTCCCACCCGGCACGCTAGCGCCGTCTGGCCGCCCGGCCCCACGGCGGTCCAGGTTGCGACCGAATCGTGATACACCGTCGCTGCGATACTGGCCTGATGTCCGCCAGCGCATTCACCACCCGCCCGGAGCTCCTCGGAACCTTCGGGATGGTGGCCTCGACCCACTGGCTCGCCTCGTCGGCCGGGATGGCCGTGCTGGAGGCGGGCGGCAACGCCTACGACGCGGCCGTCGCCGCGGGGTTCGTGCTGCACGTGGTCGAGCCGCACCTCAACGGCGTCGGCGGGGACATGCCCGCCATCTGCCACGACGCGAGGTCGGGGCGCACCTTCGTCGTGTGCGGGCAGGGCACCGCGCCCGCGGCCGCCACCCCGGAGGCCTACGCCGCGCAGGGCGTCGATGCGATCCCCGGCACCGGGCTGCTCGCCGCAACCGTCCCCGGAGCGTTCGGGGCGTGGCTGCTCATGCTCGAGCGGTACGGCACCCTTGGCCTGCGGGACGTGCTCGGCTACGCCATCGGCTACGCCCGCGACGGCTACCCGCTCGTGCGCCAGGCAGCGGACACGATCTCCGCGGTGGCCCCGGTGTTCGCCGAGCACTGGCAGACCTCCGCGCAGATCTACACCCCCGGCGGGCGGGCGCCCGCGCCGCGCTCCCGGTTCGCGAACCCGATGCTGGCGGACACCCTGACGCGTCTGGTCGCCGAGGGCGAGGCGGCCGGGAACACGCGCGAGGCACAGATCGAGGGCGCCCGGCGGGCGTTCTACTCCGGGTTCGTCGCCGAGGCGATCGACGCGTTCGCCGCCACCGAGCAATGGGACACGACCGGCACCCACCGCGGCCTGCTCACCGGCGCGGACCTCGACGCCTGGCGGGCCGGCGAGGAGGACCCGGTGATCGCCGACTTCGCCGGCGTCCAGGTCGCGAAGACGCAGGCCTGGGGGCAGGGCCCGGTCCTGCTGCAGCAGTTGCAGATCCTTGCGCAGGTCGACCTCGTCTCGATGGGACCGGGCTCGGCGGATCTGGTGCACGCCGTGGTGGAGTCCGCGAAGCTCGCGTTCGCCGACCGGGAGGCCTTCTACGGCGACCCGGACCACGTGGACGTCCCGACCGATGAGCTCATCTCGGCCGGGTACGCCGCTGAGCGCGCCCGACTCATCGGTCCGACCGCGGACGGGACGCTGCGCCCTGGGTCACCTGCAGGGCGGTCGGCGCGCCTTCCGCAGGCGGTACTCGCCGCGATGGCCGACGGCGGTGCGTGGCCGGATGGTCTGGCGACACCGCCGGCGCCGGGTCAGGGCGAGCCGACCGTCGCCCGCGGCGACACCTGCCACCTGGACGTGGTCGACCGGTGGGGCAACGTCGTGTCCGCGACGCCATCGGGCGGCTGGCTGCAGTCCTCCCCGGCCATCCCCGGCCTCGGGTTCGCGCTCGGCACCCGCGCCCAGATGTTCTGGCTGGAACCCGGGCTGGCGTCCTCACTGGCGCCGCGCACCCGCCCCCGGACCACCCTGAGCCCGAGCCTGCTGCTCGCCGGCGGGCGCCCGTACCTGTCCTTCGGCACTCCAGGTGGGGATCAGCAGGACCAGTGGACGGTGCCGTTCCTGATCAACCACCTGGTCTTCGGGATGGACCTGCAGGCCGCCATCGACGCCCCGTCCTGGCACTCCACCCACGGCCCGTCCTCGTTCGCGCCGCGGGTCGCGCAGCCGCGCGGGGTGCGCGCCGAGACCCGGCTCGGCGCCGACGTGCTCGCCGACCTGCGCCGCCGTGGGCACGACGTGAGCGACGCCGGCCCGTGGTCGCTCGGCCGGATCAGCGCGGCCGGGATCCGCGCCGACGGGATGCTGATGGCGGCCGCGAACCCGCGCGGAATGCAGGGCTACGCCGTCGGGCGTTGAGGCGACCCACCGCCGTCGGGCAGGGACGAGGCGACAGGCGAGCCACGCCGTCGCCGCGTCGACTCGGCGGACGCAGCCCTGCGGAAGTTGGACCTGCCCGGGCTCACGTGGAGCGGGCGAGGCGGGCCGACATGGCGCCGACCGCTGCCCTGAGCTCGTCGGGGCCCTCGACCGTGAAGTCCGCGTCGAACATGCAGAACCACGCGGCCAGCGCGTTGTACGTCCAGGAACCAGCCTCGACCCAGCAGGACTCCTCGTCGCGGGCGACCAGGGTGCCCTGCCGCTGGATCCACGAGGCCACCGTGGTGGCCGGCGCGTACAGGAGCACCCGGCCCCGCGCCGGCCACTGGGCGGCGCCCCGCACCTGGCTGCGTAGGTAATCGGCGAGATCCGCCTCGGGCAGCTCGCGCGGGGTGAACCGGGCGCCGTGCGGGGTCCGGAGCGTCATCCGGTCCGCTCGGAACGTCCGCCACGCCTCCCGGTCCAGGCACCACGCGACGAGGTACCAGCGGGTGCCCCAGCTGACCAGCCGGTGCGGTTCCACCCGCCGCAACGACGGCGTCCCGTCCTTGGCCACGTACTCGAACCTGAGCACGTGGTGGTCCCGGCACACCGCGCCCAGCTCCAGGAGCAGGTCGGCGTCGACCTGGGGCGCCTCGGTCACGGTCGGTACCGACGTGAACTGGAGCGCGTCCACGCGATGCCGCAGCCGGGACGGCATCACCTGGCGCACCGTGGTCAGCGCCCGCAGTGCCGCCTCCTCGATCCCGGCCACCCCGCTGCTCGCGGTCTGCAGGGCGACGGCGACCGCCACCGCCTGCTCGTCGTCGAGCAGCAGCGGCGGCAGCTCGGTGCCGGCGCCGAGGCGATATCCGCCGTCGGGCCCCTTCGTGGCCTGGACCGGGTAGCCGAGCTCGCGCAGGCGGTCGACGTCGCGGCGGACCGTGCGCGGGCTGACATCGAGCCGCTCGGCGAGGTCCGCGCCGGGCCAGTCCCGGCGCGCCTGGAGCAACGAGAGCAGCTTGAGCAGTCGTCCGGACGTCTCCCACATGTGGCCAGTCTGGCATTGGAAGCGGCCAGTACCTGTCCGCTTCCCAAGCCGCCTCGTCCGGCCGGATCGTTGCCGAACCGTCATAGCGGCGGGTCGCCCCCGCACCCTAGACTCGGGAGCCAAACGGTCGTCGGAGGGGTGGTCAGGGTGGCGCGATCCAGAGCGGTGTTGGCTGGGGTGTTCCTGTTCGGTGCGTTGCTCGGTCTGTCCGGGTGCGGCGGCACGGAGGAACCCGGCGGGGGCGATCCCACTGGCGGCTCCACGGAGCCGACGGAGGAACCCACTGACGAGACCACCGGCTCGGGCGACGCCGACGATCCCGCGGTGAGCGCCGCCGTCGACGACCTGGCGGACCGCCTCGGTGTGGACGCCGGCGACATCGAGGTCGGCACTCTGGAGTCCGTCACCTGGCGCGACGGCGCGGTCGGTTGCCCCGTGCCGGATCAGGTGTACACGCAGGCGCTCGTCGAGGGCCGGCGGCTGATCCTCACCGCGGAGGGCGAGGAGTACGCCTACCACGGCGCCGGCGAGGACGACCTGGCGTTCTGCGAGACCCCCGAGGAACCGCTCGAGACGGACGCCACCTCCTGATCCAAGGGGTCGCGCTGGTCAACTCTCCGGTGTCAGTGCACGTGCTGGGTTGCCCGGGATGCTGCCGAGTTGACCCGCGCGGCTCGGAGCAGTCCTGATCGCCCTGATCTGCAGCATGGCCGCTGTGCTCTGCTCGCCCACCGGAGCCGGACCTGGCGCGTGACATCGACGGTGCCGGCGGTGTGATCAGCGCTGCCCGCGACATGGGCGCTTGGCTGGCGATGCAGCAACGCGGGGGCTCACCACGGACGGCGCTCGTCTGCTCTCCGCGGACCTGGTGGCCGAGTCCCGTACCGTCCAGCCGAACGGCCGCTGGGGCGTGTCTCACAACCGTTTGTGCCAGATAGTGATGGCTCGCAGTACCGCCGCCACGCTCGCCGCCTCGGCCACGACCTGCAGCACGTCGGCCCGGTCGATCACCTCGGCGACGCCGCGGCGGACCACCCCGTGGTCGTCCACAGCATCACGGTGATGTCCCGATCCATGGCCCGGGCCTAGGGGCAGGTGGGCCACGAGCGCCGCGCAGAAGACGTGGACAGGTACTTGCGCTCGTTGCGGTTAATCGATTAGGTTCCTCGGAACTCGAACGATGCCGTCGACGGGACAGCAGATGATGCAGGTCACAACAGGCATATCGCAGCAGCCGGTCACCGCTCCAGACGGGCCGGAGCCTCCCACGCCCGAGAGGCCGCGTCGGCGGACGCTGCGGACGCGGTTGAGGCGTGACTGGCGGATGCTGCTGATGATGGTGCCCGGGGTGGCCGCACTGCTGCTCTTCTTCTACATCCCGATCCTCGGCAACGTCGTCGCCTTCCAGGACTATCAGCCCTATCTCGGCATCGCCGACTCGGAGTGGGTGGGCTTCGGGAACTTCGTCGATCTCTACGACAACCCGGACTTCTGGAACGCCCTCAAGAACACGCTGACCCTGGCGCTGTTCCAGCTGGTGCTGTTCTTCCCGTTCCCGCTGGCGCTGGCTCTCCTGGTCGACTCGCTGGTCAGCACCAAGGTCCGCCGCACCTTCCAGAGCATCGTCTACCTGCCCCACTTCCTCTCCTGGGTGCTGGGTCATCGCCCTCTTCCAGCAGGCGCTCGGTGCCAACGGGCTGGTCAACAACGGCTTGCGCACACTGGGGATGGACCCGATCGGTTTCATGACCGATCCGAGCATCTTTCCTCTGATGGCGACGTTCCAGGTGATCTGGAAGGACGCCGGCTGGGCGATGATCATCTTCCTCGCCGCCCTCGCCAACGTCGACGTCGAGCTCTACGAGGCCGCGGCTGCTGACGGCGCCGGCCGGTGGCGTCGGCTGTGGCACATTACGCTCCCCTCGATCAGGGCCATCGTGATCCTGCTGCTCATCCTGCGCATCGGCGACATCCTCAGCGTCGGCTTCGAGCAGTTCCTCCTGCAGCGCGACTCCGTCGGCGCCGGCGCGGCAGAGGTGCTGGACACCTTCACCTACTTCTCCGGCGTGATCGGCGGCAACTGGAGCGCCGGTGCCGCTGCCGGGCTCGCCAAGGGCGTGGTGGGGCTGGCGCTGATCATCGGCGCCAACAAGCTGGCTCACCGGTTCGGCGAGCCAGGGATCTTCCAGAGCCGGAAGGAGTCCTGACATGGCTCGCGACGTCACAGCGTCCACTCGCCCGGCGTGGAAGGAGAAGCCCTCCGCCGTCCTGAGCTCGACCAAGGCCGTCGTCGTGGTGCTCACCACCGCGGCGATCCTCATCCCGATGCTGGTGGTCATCTCGACCTCGCTCGCCAGCGAGGATCAGATCCTCGCGGCCGGCGGCTACGTGCTGTTCCCGACAGATCCCACCCTTGAGGCCTACCGCGTCCTGTTCCGCGGACCGTTCATGGTCCAGGCCATCGGGGTCAGCATCTTCGTCACCGCCGTCGGCACGGCCCTCGCGCTCTTCACCACCGTCACCATGGCTTACGCACTCAGCCGACCGGTGCTGTTCGGGCGGCCGGTGCTGTTCGCGGTGCTCTTCACGTTGCTGTTCGCGCCGGGCCTCATCCCCATGTTCCTGATGGTGCGCCAGCTCAACCTGCTGGACACCGTCTGGTCGCTGGTCCTGCCCGGTGCGATCAGCGCCTTCAACTTCGTGGTGATGCGCTCGTTCTTCATGTCGATACCGCGGGAGCTGCTCGAAGCTGCGCAGATCGACGGCGCGTCGGACTTCTACGTGCTGCGGCGGATCGTGCTGCCGCTGTCGAAGGCGGTGGTCGCCGTCGTCGGGCTGTTCTACGCCGTGGGGTTCTGGAACGCCTTCTTCAACGCCCTGCTCTACATCCAGCGGCGCACCGACCTGTACCCCATCCAGGTGATCCTGCGCTCCTACGTCATCCGCGGCGACTCGCTCACCGCCGACCAGCTCGGCGTCACACAGGTGCCGCCACCGCAGTCCCTTCAGATGGCCATCGTGATGGTGGCCCTCGTTCCGATCCTGCTCGTCTACCCCTTCCTGCAGAGGCACTTCACCAAGGGCGTCATCACCGGCGCCGTGAAGGGCTGAGTTGTCCGTCCGAGCCGTCACCGACCGAAGGAATCTCATGTCTCCCATCCGCACCACTCCCCGCCCCAGCCGACCTGGCGTCAGCCGCCGCAGCTTCCTCACGATCGCCGGCGCCGCCGGCCTGGGCGCCACCACCCTCGGCGGACTGACCGGCTGCGGCCCATCGGGCGGGTCGAGCGGGGGTGCCGCCGAGTCCGCCGACCTCACCCTTCCCACCTACCAGGAGGCCACCGGGGCCGCCCCCGACCTCGCCGGGACCGCTGAGGGCGTTCAGCCTGGTTACCTCACGTTCCCGCAGGACTTCGCCGCGACAACGGATGCGCCGCCGCTGGCCCAGACCGCCACAGGGCTGACCGAGACGTTCGCCACACCGCCGCCCGCGATGGGTCAGAACCCGTTCTGGCAGCGGCTCAACTCGGCTCTCGGTGGCGACCTCGACCTCATCATCGGCACCGACCCCGGCTACCCGGAGAAGTTCGCCACCATCCTGGCCTCCGACGACCTGCCCGACATGATGTGGGTGCCGCCGAACCAGGGCATCCCCAACGTCGGGCAGATGCTCGAGGCGAAGTTCACCGACCTCACCGACTACCTCTCCGGTGACGCGGTGCTCGAGTACCCGAATCTCGCTGCACTCAAGCCCAGCTCGTGGCAGACGGCGGTGGTCAACGGCAAGATCTGGGGTGCTCCGATCCCGTCCACCCCGTTCGGGCAGGTGATGTGCGCCAACCCCCGCGTGTGGGAGAGGGTCGGTGGGTTCACCTTCACCGACATGGAGGACCTCTTCGACAAGGCCAGCGAGATCAGCGACGGCAACACGTTCGCGTTCGAGCCTGCCGTCGTCAACGTGCTCAACGTGATCGGCCAGTGCTTCGGCGTCCCCAACGCCTGGCGGGTCAACGACGACCGCACCCTCACCCGGGCGAATGAGACCGAGGAGTACAAGGCCGCGCTGGAGTTCGTGGCCCGCCTCTGGGCCGCCGGGTTGATCTACCAGGACCTCACCCTGGCGAACCCCCAGCCACTGGTCGCCCAGGGCACGGTCGGCGCGTTCGTCTCCGTCGGCCCGATCGGCGTCAACCAGCTGCGCGTGCACGACCCGGAGCTGCAGGCCGTGCCGCTCGTGCCCTTCGCCGCCACCAGCGAGTCCCGAGCCTCCTACAACATGGGCTACGGCACCGTCGGGTTCACGCCGTTCAAGCAGGCGGACGAGAGCAAGATCCGCGAGCTGCTCGCCCTCGTCAACTGGCTTTCCGCGCCCTTCGGGAGCGCCGAGTACGTGCAGAAGCAGTTCGGAGCCGAGGGCGAGGACTGGACGCGTGACAGCGCAGGCGACATCCAGCCCACCGACTCGGCGCAGACCAACGTTCCCGGTCTGGTCAGCGCGCTCAACATCATGACCAGCTGCGAGACCGTCCTCTACACCCCCGGCTACGGCGACGACACCCGGGCCTCGCACGAGCTGGAGGGCCAGTTGCTCAAGCAGGCGATGTACTCGCCGGTCCGAGGTCTCTACTCCGACACGAACACCAGGGACGGCGCCAGCATCGCCGTCCCCGTGAGCGACACTGTCGTGGACGTCATCACGGGGCGGGCGACGATCGCCGACTTCGAGGCCGCGATCGAGCGGTACAACAGGGACGGCGGTGACAAGATCCGCGAGGAGTTCGAGGCGATCCTGCCCGACGACGTCCCAGTGACACCCACGGCCTGACCCCACGGCGCGACGCCGGACGGGTCAGGATGAACAGCCCCGACCAGTCCACCTAGAGCCAGCTTCGGATGGAGACATGACCGATATCGCCGATCGCGCTGGACCAGCGCGCCCCCGACGAGTGACCCTGCGCCAGGTGGCGGACCTGGCGGGGGTGTCGACAGCGACCGTCTCCTACGTGCTGTCCGGGAGGCGGGGCGGCTCGGAGGTCTCTGCCGAGACCAGCGAGCGGGTCCGGGCCGCGGCCGCCCAGCTCGAGTACGTACCCAACCAGGCCGCCCGCGCGGTCCGCACCGGCCGGACCGATGTGGTGCTGCTCTCGCTCACCATGCTCGCGGACCCGTGGAGCCAGAGCGTGATCGACGCGGTGGTCCCGGCCGTGCGTGACCGTGGCAAGACCGCGTTGGTGCTGCCCGACTCCGACTGGTGCACCGCCCTCGACCGGGTGCAGGCCGACGCTGTCTTCATCGACGCGGTGACGCCCGCACAGACCCCGCGGTTGCGTGCGCTGGCCCGTCAGCTGCGGCTGGTCGCCTTCTCCGAGACGCTCGATCCGGACGGGTTCGACGTGGTTCGCTCCTCGGACGTGCCCGGCTGTCGGATCGCCCTGGCGCACCTGCTGACGTCGCACGAGCGGATCGGTAGCCTGACCTCGGTCGGATCGAGCGGAGGCCGCAACGTCCGGCACGGCGTCTGGGAGAAGGCGATGCAGGATGCCGGGCTGCCCCACGACGACTCCTTGGTCGCCGAGTTCCGCGGCAGCTCGGCGAGCGCATACCGGGCTGCCATCGACCTCCTCAGCCGCTCAGACCGACCGACGGCGATCTACGCCACCACGGACTTCGCCGCGATCGCCGCGGTGAACGCCGCTCAGCGGCTGCGTCTCGACGTCCCGGGCGAGGTCGCCGTGATCGGCGTAGGCAACGCTCGTGAGACCGAGCTCGTCTCCCCCAGCATCTCCTCCGTCGGTCCCCGCGACCTGTTCACCTCGCTGGCCACGCTGCTGACGCGTCGTGCCCAGGGCGACGACAGCCCGGGCGAGCTACACGAGTTCGTCTGGGAGCTCTTCGCTCGCGAGTCCACGACCGGCACCACCGACCACATGAAGGCATCCTCGTGACCATCAAGATCGGCATCATCGGCTTCGGCCTGCGCTCCGGCCTCTGGCGCCATGCGCACCGCCCCGACCAGGGCGTCGAGGTGGTGGCGGCCTGCGACACCTCGGAGCGTGGGCGCGCGGACGCCGTCGCCGCGTTGCCCGCGACGGCACTGGTCACCGGTGACCTCGACGAGCTCCTCGGTCTCGGTCTCGATGCCGTGCTGGTGACCACACCCGACCACCAGCACCACGCGCCGACCATCGCGGCGCTCGAGGCCGGGTCTGCGGTGTTCTGCGAGAAGCCGCTCGGCATCACCGTCGAGGAGTGCGACGACATGCTGGCCACCGCGCAGCGCACGGGCAGTCGGCTCTATGTCGGTCACAACATGCGTCACATGCCCATGGTGGTCGAGATGCGCCGGCTGATCCAGGAAGGCAGGATCGGGCAGGTCAAGGCCGTCTGGTGCCGGCACTTCGTCGGCCACGGTGGCGACTACTACTTCAAGGACTGGCACGCCGACCGCAGCAAGACCACCGGTCTGCTGCTGCAGAAGGGTGCCCACGACCTCGACGTCATCCACTGGCTGGCCGGAGGGTTCGCCACGACCGTGGCGGCAATAGGCGACCTGATGGTCTATGGCGACATCACCGACCGCCAGGACCGGGGGCAGCAGCGCATGGGCGACTGGCACAGCCTCGACAACTGGCCGCCGACCGCACAGACCGGGCTGCACCCGGTGGTGGACGTCGAGGACATCTCGATGATGACCATGCGGCTCGACAACGGCGTGCTGGCGTCCTACCAGCAGTGCCACTTCACCCCCGACTACTGGCGCAACTACACCGTGATCGGCACCGAGGGCCGGATCGAGAACCAGGGGGACGGCCCGGGCGACACGATCGGGCTGTGGAACCGGCGACACTCCGGCTACGCCGAGCCCGACGAGACGTTCACGGTCCCGGCGGCCGAGGGTGGCCACGGCGGCGCCGATCCGCTGCTGATATCGGAGTTCCTGCGGTTCGTGAGCAACGGCGGGCACACTGACACATCGCCGGTCGCCGCGCGGATGTCGGTGGCGGCCGGGGTGGTCGCGACGGAGTCACTGCGCTCCGACGGCTCCGCCCGTCCAGTGCCGCCACTGCCCGCCGAACTGATCGACTACTTCGAGCGCGGTCAGGTGGAGGCTTGAGGACGTGACCGACCCAGGCCCAGAAGGCCATCCTGAACTGACCTGCGGCCTCGGGCAGTGGGACGCGTACGCCTACGGGAACCACCGGATCGTGGTGTCGGTGCTCGAGGAAGCCCCGTGTGTCCGGGTGGTGGTGCCGTGGCGCCGGCACGACCACGATCACCACCTGGTCGACACCTGGGTCGTCGCCGCCGGCGGGACTCGCATCCGGAACGTCGTCCGCGGCCGGATCGATCTCGACGCCGGTGAGCTTGCCTTCGAGCCGATCGCCGGCCCGGGCGAGTACCACGTCTACTACCTGCCGTACTCCCTCACCGGCAGCGCCCACTACCCGCGGGCCGCCTACCGGACCGTGACCCCGACCGCCGACCCCGCGTGGATCCATCGGACCGGACTGGGCGATGGCACCAGGTGGCCGGAGCTGCCGCTGGCGACCGCGGTGCGCTACGAGGCCAGGTCGGCGATCGACTCCTTCGCACCTATGGGGTTCGCGGCGACCGCCGCCGAGGAAGGCGCTCTCGCCGAGCGTTGTCGCGACCTCCCGTTCGTGCTCTACCCCGAGGACAGCAACCATCCCTTCGGCCGCGGTGACTACCTGCCCGCGCGGTGGAGCCGGGCTGAACCTGGGGCGCCGCTGCGGCTGGAGACCGACCGAGGTACCCTCCGGACCTTCCAGCTGGGCGTCTGGGCACGGCAGGACCTGAGCGACATCGAGGTCGAGGTCGGTGGCCTGCCGTTGCCCGCCCGACACCTCACCGGCGGCGGGACCGACGCCCGCGGCCGGAGCTTCTCGGCCGCGCTGCCCACCACCGCCGGTCACGCGCGGTCGTTGTGGATCGGGATGGAGGTACCTGCCGACGCCGCTCCTGGTCCGCACCCCGGCCAGATCGCGGTCAC
This sequence comes from Occultella aeris, assembly GCF_902703175.1. Taxonomy (GTDB): domain Bacteria; phylum Actinomycetota; class Actinomycetes; order Actinomycetales; family Beutenbergiaceae; genus Occultella; species Occultella aeris. The sequence goes on from NZ_CACRYJ010000004.1 coordinate 205,356, forward strand.
CGCCGGCGGAGTGCGCCAGGTCGTCGAGGTGACGCTCGTCGTCGGCGAGCGGGTCGTGACCGACGGCGGGATCGCCATCGACCCGATGGCGCGGCTCGGGTGGCTGGACTCCACCACCGGCCACGACGGCGAGGTCGTCCAGCCGCTCCTGCCGGTGCGACGCGACGGCGACCTGCTGCAGATCCTCGGCCGCACCGTGCAGGTCGGCGCGAACGGGCTGCCGAGCCGGCTCAGCTCGTCGTTCTCACCCGCCGTGACCGCGGTGGACCATGCGCCCCGCGAGCTGCTGGCCGGACCGATCACCTTCGACGTCGGCGCCGACGTGCGCTGGGGACCGGTCGCCTACGAGCAGCGCGTCCCGGGCCGGGTGACCTGGCAGCGCACCGGGCAGTCCTCCGAGATGCGACTGGAGCTGACCGGCTCGCTCGAGGCAGACGGCTGCCTGCAGCAGCGGATCGTGCTCCACGCCGACACCGACGCCGCGCTGAACCTCGACGACGTGTCGCTCTCGGTGCCGCTGCGTCGAGACGTGGCGCGCTACCTGATGGGTCTGGGTCAGCTCGGTCGATCCTGCCCGGACAGCCTCGACTGGACCTGGCAGGTGGCCACCGCCAACCAGGACGCGCTCTGGGTGGGTGACGTCAACGCCGGGGTGCAGGTGTCGTGGCGGGACCAGCACTACCGCAGGCCGCTCAACACGAACTACTACACCGAGCGGCCGTTGCTCGAGCCCGAGTCGTGGGGCAACGCAGGCCGCGGCGGCGTCCGGCTGCGCACCGAGGGCGACGTCCGGTCGCTGTCGGCGTTCACGGGTCCGTTGCAGCTGCCGGCCGGCGGCACCCGTACCTTCGATGTCCGGCTGCTGCTGACACCCTTCAAGCCGCTGACGCCGGAGCGGCACCTGAACGAGCGGTACGTGCACGCCTACACCGAGCCCGCCGCGGTCGCGACGTACGGTGGCAACGTCATCAACCTCCACCACGCCACCCCGGTGAACCCCTACATCAACGACCCGATGCGGGCGATCGAGGACCTGCGAGCGTTCGTCGACGAGGCCCACCGGCGCGGGCAGCGGGTCAAGGTCTACGACACCGTGCGGGAGCTGACGCGGCACGTGCCCGAGCTGGCCGCGCTGATCGCCCTCGACCACGAGGTGCTCGCGGCAGGGCCGGGCGGCGGTCACCCCTGGCTGCAGGAGCACCTGCCCGGCGACCATGTCCCCGGCTGGGTGGCCCCCGACGTCGAGGACGTCGCCGTGGTCACGACCGGCGACTCCCGCTGGCACAACGTCTACGTGCGCAGCGTCGAGCACCTCGCTGAGCACGTCGGCGTCGACGGGCTGTACCTCGACGACGTCGCCTTCGACCGGACCACCATGAAGCGGCTGCGCACGGTGCTGGCGCGGCACCGTCCGGATCCCCTGGTCGACCTGCACTCCGCCAACCAGTTCAACGCGTCCGACGGCTACGCCTCCAGCGCCAACCTGTATCTCGAGCTGTTCCCGTACCTGGACCGGCTGTGGCTCGGCGAGTATGTCGACTACGAGGGCACCGACCCTGCCTACTGGCTCGTCGAGGTGTCGGGTATCCCGTTCGGGCTGATGGGCGAGATGCTGCAGGACGGCGGCAACCCGTGGCGGGGCATGGCGTTCGGGATGACCGCACGGGCGCCGCGGGTGGACAACCGCCCGCTGTGGAACGCCTGGGACCAGCTGGGCCTGCCCGCGATGACGATGACCGGCTGGTGGTCGGCGGACGCACCGGTACGCACCGACCGTGACGACGTCCTGGCCACCACGTTCGCTGGCGACGGCCGGGCCGTCGTCGCGGTCGCGAGTTGGGCCCCGGAGCCGTGCGAGGTGTCCCTGGTCGTGGACGGATCGACGTTCGGGATGTCGATGGACGAGATCGTCGTCTCCGCGCCTGAGATCGCCGGGTTCCAGCCCGCGGCCCGCTACCGGATCGACGAGCCGATCCTCATCGAGCCCGGTCGCGGCCTCCTGCTGCACCTCCACCGGGCTCCGCCGTCGAGCGCCGGACGGTGAGCTCGACTGGCAGCGTGCGCAGGCCGGGCTCGGCAGGACCCGCACCCAGCAGCAGGTCGACGGCGGCGCTGCCCAACTCTGCTGCCGGCACCGCGACCGACGTGAGCGAGGGCGCGAGCAAACTGCTCTACGAGAGCGGAGTCCTGGCTCAGGCCAGCGGCTCGATCACGGCCCATGGCTCGCGTCGCGGCTCAGTTGCACGGGCCGACCAGCACCCAGCACCGCCGCGATCTCGGCCCAGCGGCGTGGGGCGTCCCGCTCCTCGACCCGCAGCCCGACCTGGCCCGCTCCCTCGGCGAGCGCCCGGTCGGCGGCCTCTGCGCGGTCGCGCAGGATCTCTGCTGGTTCGGCGCCGACCAGGTCGAGCCCGACGAGCCATTCGATCGCACGCGACTCGGCCCGCGCCTCTCGAGTGCCAGTTCCAGGCGACGCAGCACCGCTGGGTCGGCCACGGCAGCCGTGAACAGCTCCATGTCCAGGTATCCCGCTCGAGAGCCGAACGGCTCGATCGAGATCCACCCTCCTCGTCACAAGCCCAGGGGCGGGGCAGATCGGTCCATTCGTCAACCGGCGAGCCCGTAGACCTTCGCCCGGTGTGCCTCGAACTGGCGCCGTCCGACCAGGCTGAACAGCACCCTGGCCGGCACCGGCAGGTTCGCGCGCATCCAGGCCTGACGCTCCGCCGGGTCGTCGAAGGCGTCCAGCATCATCCCGAGCTGGATGAACTGGCGGTCCCGCGGCACCGAGGCGCGGCCGTGCTCACCGAGGACGTCCCACTCGGCCTGCGTCATCGACACCTGCGCGATCGGCAGGATCTGGTCCTCCTCCTGGCCGAGGTGGCGCAGCAGCGTGGCTAGCAGTTCGTCGAGCACCGCGGCGGCCCGCTCCCGGTCAGCGGCGGACGCGCCGGCCCGCCAGGCAGGCAGGACCTCGCGCAGATCGGTGATCAGGGCAGTGGCCTCCGCGTGCTGGGCCCGCATCTGTCCCACGTGCAGTGCGCAGCCGGGCGAGCGTGACTCGAGCTTGTCCCAGAGGAGGTCATCCTCGGTGTGGTGATGACCGTGCAGGCCGTCGGCGATCTCCGAGACGTGGTCGGCGACGATCGTGGCGCGGGGCACGTCACCCTCGGCCACGCCCCGGACGAGGACGGGTGCGTCGGTGAACACCCGGCGCAGGAGACGGTGGATGACGAACATGTCATCGGTGTTGCAGGTCAGTGCGGACGTGTCCATGCGGGACCTCTCGAACGTGGGCGAGCCGACCGGCTCGGGTGGGGAGTGAGCCGAGCGTAGGTTCGGGCGGCCGGGCGGGGACAGGGTGAAAGCGCAGGTCGGACGGGTGAAAGTACGCGCGCGGAGGGGGCCGTAAGGGGGGCGAACTCAGGCAGCCGGACGTCCTCCGGAAGTCCCTGAGGTAGCGGACCGACCCTGACCTCTACTGCTCGTAGCGTCGTTCCCACAACGACCGAGGAGGCACTGCGCCATGATCCACACCGAAGGCCTGACGAAGGATTTCGTCGTCAGTCGCAAGGAGACCGTGCACGCCGTGCGCGGCATCGATCTCGACGTCGCACCAGGGGAACTCGTCGCGATCCTTGGCCCGAACGGGGCCGGCAAGACCACCACGATGCGGATGCTCACCACGCTGCTCGCCCCGACGTCCGGTTCGGCGCGGGTTGCCGGGTTCGACGTGGTGACCGAGCCCGGGCAGGTGCGCCGCCGGATCGGTTATGTGGGTCAAGGCAACGGCGCCGGGCACAACCAGCGCGCCGCGGACGAGCTGTACTCGCAGGGCGTCACCTACGGGCTGTCCCGCGCCGACTCGCGCCGCCGGGCCGGCGAACTGCTCGAGTCCCTCGACCTCGCCGGAAAGGCACAGCGCAAGGTGACCGACCTCTCCGGCGGTCAGCGCCGCCGTCTCGATGTGGCGATGGGACTCATGCACGCTCCGCCGCTCCTCGTCCTCGATGAGCCCTCCACCGGCCTGGACCCGCAGAACCGGGCGAACCTGTGGGAGCACATCACCGCGATGCGGACGACGTTCGACATCACCGTCCTGCTCACCACGCACTACCTCGACGAGGCCGACTCGATGGCCGAGCGGGTGGTCGTGGTCGACCACGGCGAGGTGATCGCCGACGACACCCCGGACGCGCTCAAGACCCAACTCGCCGGCGACCTGCTCGTGGTCACCACTGACGCCCCCGACGGCGCGGCGCAACTCGCGCGGGTCGTCGAACGGTGGCAGGGGGCGAGCGAGGTGACCCTGACCGGCACCCGGATCAGCGCGCGGATCGCGAACGGCACCACGCGCGTGGCCGAACTCGTCCACACGGCCGACGCGGCCGCCGTCGGGCTTTCCGACGTGCAGGTGCGCCGCCCCACCCTGGACGACGTATTCCTGAACCTGACCGGACGGAGCCTGCGCGAGAGCGGGACCGAGAACGAGGAGGTGGCGGCATGAGCGCGACGACCCTGACCCCGACCGGGGCCGTGACGACCGACTCGCGGATGGAGCGGAGCTCCTTCGCCCGGGACACCGGCATCGTCCTGATGCGCGAGCTGCGGCCGATGCTCCGGGACCCGTTCTCCCTGGTCTTCGGGCTGGTGCAGCCGATCGTGTTCCTGGCCCTGTTCGGCCCGCTGCTCGGCGGCAGTCTGGCCGGGTCGGTGCCGGGCGGCAGCGTCTGGCAGTGGTTCGTTCCCGCGATCCTGGTGATGACCGCCCTGTTCGGGTCCTCGACTGTGGGCTCCAACCTGCTCTACGAGATGCAGACCGGCGCGCACGAGCGGATGCTCGTGACCCCTCTGTCCCGCTCGTCGCTGCTCGTCGGCCGGGCCCTGAAGGAGATGGTCACCCTCGGCGCGCAGGCGGTGCTGATCGTGGCCGTGATGGTGCCGTTCGGGTTCCGGCTGTACCCGGCCGGCGCGGTGCTGGGGCTCGCGCTGCTTGCGGTGTTCGGCATCGGGCTCGGCTCGCTCAGCTACGCGCTCGCGATCGCCGTGCGCAAGCAGGACTGGATGTTCTGGGTGGTCCAGCAGACATTCCTGTTCCCGCTGATGATCCTGTCCGGCATGCTGCTGCCGTTGGAGTCCGGTCCCGGGTGGATGCAGGTCCTGTCCCGGTTCAACCCGCTCACCTACATCGTCGACGCCGAGCGGGCGCTGTTCTCTGGCGAGATCGCCACGGCGACCGTGGCGTGGGGCGTGGTCGCCGCGGTGGCGACCCTCGCCGTCGGGCTCGCGGTCGGGATCCGGGGGATGCGGCGCAGCGCCGATTGATCCGATCCGGGCAGACGCGGCGCACCGGGACCGGACCGGCGCGCCGCTTCCGTGTCGGTGCAGCGGGTGATCCGCGGACCCGTGGCGCGACGGAGCCGCGGATCGTGCCAGGATTGCCCTATGAAGATCGGCGTCATCGGAACCGGCCAGTTCGCGCGCAGTTTCATCTCCTTGTGGCAGCTCCACCCGGACGTCGAGGCGGTCTACGTCTGCGACCTCGTCCCGGAGCGGGCCGCGGAGCATGTGGAGAAGTACGGCCTCGCCGGCTCGTTCGCGACCGCGGAGGAGTTGCTCGCGTCCGACGTGGACGCGGTCGCCGTGATGACCCAGCGGTGGAGCCACGGCGGGCTCGTGCTGCAGGCGCTCCGGGCGGGCAAGCACGTGTACTCCTCGGTGCCGATGGCGATGACGGCCGAGGAGATCACCGCGATCGTGGCCGAGGTCGAGGCCACCGGCCTGATCTACATGATGGGGGAGACGAGCTACTACAACCCCGCCGTGGTGTGGGCCCGGGAGAAGATCGGCGCGGGCGAACTCGGCCGCGTCTTCTACTCCGAGGGCGACTACGTGCACGACATGGACAACGGCTTCTACGCCGCCTATAAGTACAGCGGCGGTGAGGACTGGAAGTCGACGGCCAGCTACCCGCCGATGCTGTACCCGACGCACGCGATCGGTGGCGTGCTCGGTGCGCTGCCCACGTACGCGACGAGCGTGAGTTGCATCGGCATCGTCGATGACCGCGGCGACGGCGTCTTCGACGCGGACGTGTCCCGCTGGGGCAACACGTTCTCGAACATGACCGCACTGTTCGACCTCGCCGACGGCGGGGCGATGCGCACCAACGAATTCCGTCGGGTCGGTTACTGGAAGGGCCACGAGTCGCGGTTCCGCTTCTTCGGGACCGAGGCCGTCATGGAGCAGTCCGGCTCGGGTGCCACGTTGAGCGTCAAGACCGAGGGCGAGGACTACGCCAAGGGCGAGACCCTCGACATCAGCGACCTGTTCCACACCAAGGCAGGGCAGCTGCCCGAGGACTTCGGCGACGTCGACCCGGCTCTGATGCAGAGCTTCAGCTCCGGTTTGGCGAAGGTGCACGACCAGTCGCGGCTGCCGAAGGAGTTCGACGGCGCCCACAACGGGCACGAGGGCGCGCACCACTTCCTCGCGGACGACTTCGTCCGCGGTGTCACCACGAACACCCAGCCGCCGATCAACGCCTGGACGGCGGCCCGGTTCACCCTTCCCGGGGTTATCGCGTACGAGTCCGCCAAGCAGGGCGGCGTGCGCCTGCCGATCCCCGACCTCGGGGCGGGTCCGGCGATGCCGAACTGGTGATCCGGCCGGCTGCGTAGCCGCCGCGCTGCCACCAGAGCTGCCGGATAACGACCCCGGTCCACTGCCGACGCCAGCGGCTGCCCAAGACGCCGGAGTGACCCGAGGCGGCTCAGGTGTAGAAAAATTGCGCGCTGGCGACGGTGTCGACGTCACTTACGATCCGGACCCAGTGCGCCGAGAAACCGGTGGGAAAGGTGTGGGTCACGGCGGCCCCCGGTTCGACGGTGAGCGTCTCGTATGCGCTGAACCGACCGTGCCCGTGGAAGTCGATCTCGATCGTGAACCGCGCGTCCTGCTCTCCCTGATTCTCCAGGTGCACGCACTTGTTCTCGAACCCGGTCATCAGGTAAGGGTCGGAGGGGACCGCTGCTCTGACCTCGGCCATCCACCACGGCCCGCCCCAGCCCGAGGCCTTGCCGAAGCCCCACAGGTCATCGGTCTTGCCGAACCAGAGGCCGGACTGGGGCTCCGCCGTCGTCGGGCTGAGGCCCCGGCTCGGCGAGGCGTGGTCGGCGCCGAGTACCAGCATGCCGCGCCAGGAGCAGAAGTCGCCGAGCACCCACAGGTGCGTCGAGACCGGGCGAACACCCCAGATCCTTCCCCCGTAGGCCCAGGGCGACAGTTCGTAGAACATGCCGTGGTGATCCATCAGCAGCCGCTCGTGCTCGGTCTCCCGGATCCGTGGCCACTCGGTCTGCCACTTGTGGTCGAACGTATGTGAGGCCTTGGGCAGCCTGTACGTGGTCCAGGTGTCGTCGGACTCGGTGTAGACCTTCAGGATCGCCGAGGCCTGGTCCCATCCACTGGCGAAGATTGTGCCGCCGAACTCGTGTCGGCCACTGATCGCGGTGAAGGGCTTGCGCTCCAGGACCGTCCAACGTTCGCCGTCGAACTCGGCCAGGCGACCCTCGCTGCGGGTCCCGGCCCAGTCCTGCTCGTCGTACTCGTTGGAACACACGACCAAGCGTCCGAAGCCCGTGTAGCAGTCCTTGTAGTGGACGCGTGCACCGTTGCCGGTGTCGAGCTCGACGTTCAGGTCCGCGATCTGCTCGCACGCCAGGGTCCGCATGTTCAGCTCGAAGAGTTCGCCCTCCATGCCCAGCACATAGACGAGATCATCGGGGTTCGTCAGGTGGCGCGTCGTGCCGCACACCCGGATCAGCTCGAGTTCCGGCACCGTGCGGATGTTGTGCTCGGCGTCGATCACATGCGGCCCGATGATCATCTGGTTCGACGCGTAGTGCACGAAACGGTTCGTGTAGGTGCCATCGACGCCGATGGCGTCCGGGACGACCTCCATCGAGAGGTCGGAGCTGATCCTGCGCAGGCTGACACCGCTGCCACTCTGCCGCTTGTGCGAGTTGTAGTTCTGCACGTACAGCTCTCCGGCCCAGGGCATAAGGGCACCGACTCCGATCTCACTGCGCGGGGGACCCAGGTCTCCGACCTGTGCCAGGTGAGGGAAGACCCCCGAGACGTTGGGCTGCGAGATTTGGCCGCTCACGCGCTGCTCCTTCGGTGTGTCGTCGACGGCGGATTTGCGCCCGGGGTGAGGTGGAGGGCCGCTTGGCCTGGCTGCCGGATCCCGGGTACGGAGCTATAGTAGCACCGCACAGATACGCTCTCGTCCCTGGTCAATGGTGCTATAGCAACATCAGTGCTGTTACAGTGCCGTTTGGATCGATGTCTAGCCAATGAGGGTCAGGAGTCAGATCGTGTCGAAGGTTCGCGTGAACATTGCCTCGGATCGCGTTGCCGCGGAGACCGCAGCGCCCGGACTGAGCCGTCGTCAGGTGCTCGTGGGCCTGCTCGGTGTCGGGGCGCTCCCCGTCATCGCGCTAGCCGCTCCGGATTCAGCCAGGGCGGACCCGCCCTGCCCGGTTGCCGAACTCGACGAGCCGCTCGCGGACACCGCGATGACCGACCTGAACTACCAGAGCGTCGTCCAGATCGCTGGGCCGAGCCACCGCGTGAGCTTCCTCCGTGCGTTCTGGAACGGGTCGGACGGCCATCCCGCCTCGGCGATCGTCCGCGACATCGAGGTCCGCGATGGCTCGCAGTGGGTCACGGTGTCCGGCCCCGGGTCCCGTCTCGATGAGCAATGGCGTGTGGTCAGCGGTGACGGCAGCACGATTAGCGCCGGCGACTACACGCAGGCTGCGAACCTCTGGCTGGCCCTGGGGTCGGTGACCAAGCTGTCCGCATCCGTGGCCGAACTGACCGCCGAGATCCCCGGCGTGCTCGATCTCACGGTCCGTTGGGATGTCTCCGGTGCCCAGCCGGAGGTGCAATGGAGCCTGCACGTTCAGTCCGCCGGCACCTATGTGGTCGGCTATCACGCCACTCCTCGGCTCGAGTTCGACGCTGTCGATGAGGTCCTGTGCGGTGCGCTCCAGCACGCCCGGTCGATCGGCTCTTCGACTGCCCTGCTCGCGTGGGAGCTCTTCGCGCCGATGGCACTGCTGCAGACCGAGGTCGACAACCGGACGCTCACCACCGGGGTCTACGTACCAGGCGACGTGATGGCTTTCGAGCACGAGCGCTTCCTCAGTTGGGATGATCAGCCGTTCGCGATGAGTCTGCGGAATTCGATGGGGCAGATTCAAGCATCGGTCTACGCGCCGCCCGGTGGTCTGCGGTCGGAGCTGGCAGCGGACCAGAGCGTCGGATACGTGTTCGGGGTCGTCGCCAGCCTGTCATCCCTCTATGAGACCCAGGTCGATATCAGCCGAGGCTCGTACGGACTGACCCGGTATCGCCGCAACGTGTACGACACCTCGCTGACCGCGAGTGTGCACAACATGCTCGACCTGGTCGCGGTCGAGCCGGATGGCGACGACTCGGTCGACTTCGTCCCTTCGGTCTCCGGCTGGTGGAACCGCGCCAAGGGGTTCGCCAACATCGAGGCCGACCAGCAGACCAGGACCGCGACGTCCAGTGTGCTGGCGAGCGCTGCGTTGGTGGCATGCGGCCCGCAGGACGCAGCCTGGTTGTGGGAGCACCGCGCCCGCCCTCAGGCCGAGTACAACTTCTCCCGGCGCAGCATGGCCCACTCGCCGAAGCACGGCTTCGGCGCCGATGCCCCGCTGGGAGGGTATGCGTTCGACGCCTGCTCGACGGTGCCGATGTGGCAGATGACCCGGGGCGAGTCAGCAGGCTTCGGGCACATCGCCCGGTTGGCCACCGCGAAACGACGTTGGCCGAACTTCGTAGCCCCGCTGTCCGCGCACCTGCTCACGCAGGATCCCGGCTGGCTCGCGGAGGCGAAGGCCGTCGCGGACATCTACATCGAGGACCGGATCCTCACGCCGAGCACCACCAACCACAGCGAGGTCGACTTCAGCGCCGAGACCGTCGGGCACTGGCTGGAGCTGGTGGTCCTTCACGATGTGACAGGTGAGCAGCGTTATCTCGATGCGGCGCACGCCGAGGCCAAGCGGTACATGGGTGCCTTCGACGTCCGCCCGGTGCCTGAGGGCACCGTGGTCTCCCCGGTCGGGGCTCCGATCGACGACGCCTACTACAAGTGGGTCACCAGCCCAGGCATCCCGACCTACACGCGCACCGTTCCGCCGACCGAGACGGTCGAGAAGTGGATGGTCTCGACGACCGGCCTGACCTACGAACAGCTACGGACCTTCAAGACCGAGGGCGACGCGGGCGGCTTCACGCTGAACGCCGTCTGGGCTCCGTTCCTGCTCCGACTCGCGCACCTGGTCGGTGACGACTTCATCCGGGACATGACCCACAACATGGTGATCGGAAGGTTCAGCAACTACCCGGGCTACTACAACCGGCAGTTCGTCTCGTGGCCGATGCACCCGGACTATCCGCTCGAGGGTCCCTTCGGCACCTCGGCCATCTACTACCACCACATCCCAGCGCAGATCGGCCTCGCGATCGACTACCTGATCAGCGAGCACCAGACCAGGTCCGACGGCGAGATCGTCTTTCCCTATGCGTGGGAGTCCACCTTCGCGTACTTCACGTTCCACACCTACGGGCACCAGCCGGGAACCTTCTACGGAGACGACGGCGTCTGGCCGTACTTCCCCCAGGGGATCATCGCGGTGGACAACGCTCAACTCAACTGGCTCACCGCCGTCGGCACTGAGCGGTTCTATCTCAGCCTGACCAACGCGACCGGGACCGTGCAGACCGCGCACGTCGACTTCGACGCGGCCCTCACGGGCATCGAACCCGATCAGACCTATTCCGCGTCGCTGATCGTGAACGGCGCCAGCACGGCCGTCACGATCGCACAGGCCGCCGTCGACGTCACGGTGCCGGGTCACGGGATCGCCGCGCTCGTCATCGACGTCCCGGCTGTGCCGAGCATGCCGTGGCAGCGCGGCGGCGCCACCGACTGGACCTCGGCGAGCTATCACCTCGACGACATCGATGGCAGTGGCACCACCCTTGAGGACAAGGTCTACGGCGTCACGATCCCACGCCCGGACCGTAGTGGCTACGACATCTACATCCAGTCGAGTATCCCGGACGCGACTCCGATGTCGCTGCGCTACCGCGTCGACGACGGCGCCTGGGTCGACGCTCCCGCCAAGACCTACCCTCGTGAGTGGACGTTCGGCGTCGAGGACCTCCGCTCGAGTTTCAGCTATGTCGCGACGGTCGACGGTGTGGCTCGCGATGAGCGCACCCTCTACCTTCCAGGGTTCATCTCCGGCGGGCTGCCCTATGGGCAGACGGTCGGAGGCGAGCTGCGGACCGATCGAGGTTCCTCGACCCCCGGCGACGCCATCGACGTCACGGTGGTGCTTCGCAACGAGACCGATGTCGATCTCGACGGTGTCACGGCCTGGCTGGGGGTCCCGAGCGGGTGGACCAAGGTCGACCCGACGGTGCCGACGACGATTCCCGCGAACTCCGTGCTCGAGCTTCCCGCCACGGTCACACCGGGCCCATACTCCGGGGCGACGGGAGTCGACCGGTCGATCACCGGCCGGATCCGCTGGAGCGGCGGTAGCAAGCCGTTGGCGTCGCTCGTCGTCCAGCACCTCACAGCGATGAAGCTCCTCGACGTCTCGGCCTCGCCCGCTGCCGTCACCTCCCTCACCGACGACGTCACCATCAGGACCTCGATCCTGAACCGCGGCGCCGCGGCCGCGACCGGGACGGCGACGCTGACCTTGCCGACCGGCTGGACGGCGGACGAGACGGCCGTGACTTGGACCGCCGACCCCAGGTCGTGGGTCGCCGTGACGATGGTCGCAACTCCGACTGCCGCTCCCTTCGGTGACGCGACGCTCATGATCCAGCCGGGAGGTGGTCTCCCGAGCCGCTCGGTACAGGTTTCGGTCGGAACCAGATACATCGTCGCGTACGGCGACACCGCCTACAGCGAGACCGGGACCTGGCTCCCCAGCAGCCTCGAGGGATATGACGGCATCCGATCCCGCTACAGCCCGGAGAGCCAGTACGGCGGCACCGCCACGTTCACGCCGACGATCGCCGACGCCGCCGACTACGAGATCTCGGTCTGGTACCCGACCAACCCGGACACCACCACGGACGCTCTGTACACGGTCACGACGCCGGACGGCAGCACCGACTTCCACGTCGACCAGACACAGGAAGCCGACGGCTGGCGCATGCTCGGGACGTTCGCACTGCCGACCGGGTCCGATTCGTCGGTCACGCTCACTGCAATCACCGGGCTGGTCACACGCGTCAGTGCCGTGCGGTTCCAGCAAGCCTCATGAGACAGCCACCGAGCCAGGTGGCGGACAAGGACGAGATGCACGCCGAGACAACGATCCCGACGGAACAGGTGACCGCAGAGGTCGTGGTGGTGGGAGGCGGACTGGCCGGTGTCTGTGCCGCGATCGCCGCCGCCCGGCTGGGGCGATCGGTCGCGCTCGTCACCAACCGTCCGGTGCTGGGCGGCAACGCCTCCAGCGAGGTCCGGGTCTGGGTGGTCGGCGGCACGTCGCACGGTCGCCAGCGCTATGCGCGTGAGACCGGGATCATGGGCGAGCTGTTCGTCGAGAACCAGTTCACGAACCCCGAGGGCAATCCCTATTACTGGGACCTGGTCGTGCTTGGGGCGGTGCGAGCGGAGCCGAACATCTCCCTCTTCCTCAACACCGAGGTCCATGACGTCGAGGCCAGCGGGCCAGTCGATCAGCGTCGCATCGAGGCGGTCACCGGCTGGATGACCGGCTCCGAGCGTCGGCTCCGGTTCCGGGCGGCGATGTTCCTGGACTGCAGCGGCGACGGCCTGGTCGGCCACCTCGCCGGTGCCAGGTACCGCATCGGTCGTGAGGCACGAGCCGAGTATGACGAACCGTGGGCGCCCGAGGCCGCAGACGACCTGACGCTCGGCAGCACGATGTTGTTCCACTCCAAGGACGCCGGCCGCCCGGTCCCGTTCGTGCCGCCGAATTTCAGTCGGGACATCACGAAGACGTCGATACCGGAGCATCGCGTGATCAGCGTCGAGAAGGACGGCTGCTGGAACTGGTGGATCGAGTGGGGCGGTGAGGTCGATGCCGTCCGCGACAACGAGCGGATCCGCGACGAGCTCTGGGCGGTGATCTATGGGGTCTGGGACTACATCAAGAACTCGGGTGAGTTCCCCGAGGCGGAGCCGCTGACCTTGGAGTGGGTGGGTTCGGTCCCCGGCAAGCGGGAGTACCGCAGGTTCGTCGGCGACTACACGCTCACCCAGAAGGATATCCTCGGCCAGACGGAGTTCCTCGACCGGATCGGCCACGGCGGCTGGTCGATCGACCTGCATCCTCCCGGCGGGGTCTACGCAGCGGAGCGCGGGAGCAAGAGCTGGCACCCTGACGGGAACTACCACATCCCAATGCGCTCTCTGTACTCGGTGAACGTCCAGAACCTCCTGTTCGCCGGCCGCAACATCAGTGCCAGCCATGTCGCGTTCGGATCGACGCGGGTGATGGCGACCTGCGCCGTCATCGGCGAAGCGGCCGGCAGTGCCGCGGCATTCGCCATCGCCAAGAACGCGACACCGCGGGAAGTGGCGCACGAACACATCGGCGAACTCCAACAGCTGATGTTGCGTCAGGATGCCTCGCTGCTCGGGGTCGCCAACACCGACCGGTTCGACCTGGCTCGAACAGCGCGGGTCACCTCCTCGAGCAGCCTCGGCCGGGTCGCCTCGGCGGCGGACGGCGTCCCCTTCGTCCTCGAGGTGCCGGCCGGCCTCGTGGTCCCAGTCGATCCGGAGATTGCGGGAATCGGGCTGTTCCTGGAGGTCTCCCGGCCGACGTCGGTCACGGTTGACGTCCACGAGACCGACCTCCCTCAGAACTATGTCCCTGGCCGTCTCGTGGCGACGGTCGACGTGCCTCTCGAGGCGGGCCGGCCGCGGTGGGTGCACCTGGACATCAGCTGGCGGCCCCGCGTGCCCTGCAACGCGTTCGTCGTCGTGCGGGAGAACCCGGACGTCTCGCTGGCGACGACGACCGAGCAGTCCCCCGGGGTGCTCAGCTTTGCTCGTCGTGACATCCCCTACCGGGTGGACGGTGACCAGCCGCTGATCGAATGGATGAAGCTGAGCGATCGGCGAGCATTCGCGGTCCAACTCGGCGGTGCCACTAGAGCCTTCGCGCCCGAGCGCGCCGTGGGCGGCTACAGCCGACCCTACGGAGGCCCGCAGATGTGGGTGTCGGAGCCGATGCGCCCCGGGACGCCGGAGTGGTTGCAGCTCGCCTGGCCCGCGGCCGTGAGGGTAGGCCGGATCGAGGTGGTGCTCGACGATGACGTGAACGAGGACCTGGTCAATCTCCACCACCACCGCACCCCGTTCCGGACCATGCCGACCCTGATCCGCGACTACCAGTTGGAGGCCTACGTGGATGGTGAGTGGCGGGTGCTGGAGCGCGTGCGCCAGAACCGACGCAGACGGCACCTGCACGTGCTCGAGCACGCCGTCACGACAGATCGCATCCGTCTCGTGGTCGGCTCGACCAACGGTGCGGCGAACGCGCACGTGGTCTCGTTACGCGCGTACTGCCCGGAGGTGGAGTCATGACCGGACAGCCGAAGGGCTTCCACATCGGAGCGTCCTACTACCCCGAGCACTGGCCGCAGGAGCGGTGGGAGCGGGACTTGGGCGCCATGACCGACCTCGGTTTCACCGCCGTGCGCATGCTGGAGTTCGCTTGGTCCCGGCTCGAGCCGAGACCGGGCGAGTACCGCTTCGACTGGTTCGACCGTGCGGCGGACCTCTGCGAGACGTTCGGCCTCTCGATGATGCTCGGAACTCCGACAGCGGCGCCGCCGGTGTGGCTGATCAGCGCGTACCCGGACATCCTGCCCGTCGGCCCCGACGGCCTCCGGCGACAACCGGGTGGACGGCGTCACTACTGCCTGCATAACGAGCGCTACCGCGCCGCTGCACGTGGCGTCGTCGAGCAGCTGGCGAACCACCTGGCCGGGCGCACCGACATCGTGGCGTGGCAGGTCGACAACGAGGTAGGGGCTTACCGGTCGACGTTCTGCTACTGCGATCTGTGCGAGGCCGCGTTCCGGCGCTGGCTGGAGGCCCGCTACCACGATGTCGCCACGCTCAACCAGCGGTGGGGGACCGTGTTCTGGTCGCAGGAGGTGCGAGGCTGGGACGAGGTGCAGATCCCGCGGCCGGCTATGAATGGCTGGACGGGATCCAACAAGTCGGCACTGCTGGACTTCTGGCGGTTCAGTTCCGACGCGCTCGCCGACTTCGTGGGTGATCAGGCTGACGCTCTGCGCGAGTGGTTCCCGCAGGTTCCGGTCACGACCAACTGGACCAGCCTGACCACGGCCGCGTTCGACCGTGAGGTGATGGCGAAGCGCATCGATTTCACCAGTTGGGACAACTACGAACTCGACCTGTACGGGGCGTCCTTCAACCACGATGTGGTCCGCGGTGCCAAGCATGGGTCGCAGCCGACGTGGACCCCGGAGCAGCGGTGCGCGCCACCGGACAACCGGCAGCACGTGCCGCTGCTGCGCGAAGGCGAGGTCACCACGATGACCCTGCACAACATCGCGTGTGGCTCCGACGCGACGATCTACTTCCGGCTCGAGCAGGCGCTGTTCGGGGCCGAGAACGCCCACGGCGGCATCCTCGACCGCAGCGGCGGCACCGACACCCGCATCTACCGCGAGTTGGCGTCCTCGGTGCCGCGGCTGCGGCAGATCGGTGATGCGGTCGCCGGGTCGCAGGTGCGTGCCCGGGTGGCGATCGTGTACGACACCACCGCTGGCGTGGCGATTACCAGCCCGCTGCCACACCTGGTCAAGAAGCGCTCGCAGCTGCTCAGCCACCTCGAACATCTCGTGCGCCCGTACCACCGTGCCCTGCAGAGCCTCGGCGTCGACGTCGACGTCATCCCGTGCGGACGGGACCTTGCGCACTACGACGTGGTCATCCTTGCCGGCCAGGTGATTGCGAGTGGCGACTTGGCGACCTCGGTCAGGAAGTATGTGGCCGGCGGGGGGTGCCTCGTCGCGACTCCGTTCACCGCGCACGTAGACGACAACGACAACCTCGTCGCGGCCGCGGTCCCGGCCGGTCTGACCGACGTCTTCGGGCTCTCGGTCACCGATCAGGACTTCCTCGCCGACGGCGAGACCGTGGTGCTCGCACGACCCGTCGGCGCCGGTGAGGCACCGGTCCCCGATCTGCAGGGCGTGCTCTGCTGCGATCTCCTGCGCCTCGCTGGCGCCGAGGTCAAGTTCGAGTACCGGAACCGGTGGTACGCCGGCACGCCTGCAATCGCCTCGCACACTTACGGGCGCGGTACCGCTATGTATGTGGGCACGGCGCTGGACCATGTCGCCGTGAGAAGCCTGCTGACCGAGGTTCTCGCCGAACGGGACGTCGAGTGGCACGACCTGCCCCCGGACGTGCACCTCAGGAGGCGGTTCGGGCCAGGGTCCGGACCGCCAGAGGTCACAGAGTACGTGTTCGTCGTCAACGGCGGCGAGGTCGAGCAGACGGTGACGCTCCAGGGGCGATATCGCGATCTGTTGACGGGTGAGGAACTGGACGGTGCGATCGGAGTGAAGGCGAGGGATGCCGTCGTGCTGTGCCGTGCTCTACCGCGATGACGGACTCCAGGTCCGACGCCCGGCCGTAGACTTGAAGCCATGCTTCCGGCCCAACCGAACCAGTCGCTGATCGACGGGCTCGCCTGCCTTCACGCGCTGGCCGTCAGTCCGACCGCGGTCGGTTCGCGGGAGCTCGCGCGGATGCTCGATCTTGAGCCCACGCGCACAAACCGGCTTCTGAAGACCCTCGCGCACCTCGGGCTGGCGGAACAGGACGAGAAGCGCAAGTATCGCGTCGGTCCCGCCATCCACGTGCTCGGAGTCGAGAGCCTGCACACGTCGGGCTTCATCGATCGCGCCGTCGAAGTCCTGAAGGGCCTCGACGACCAGCGCCTCACGGTCGCGATGGGCGTGCTCTGGCAGGACCTGATCTGCTACCTGTATCACCAGTACCCCTCGAACACCGATGGCGGGACTATCCGGCACCGGCCCGTTCCGGCGTCGACCTCCGGACTCGGGCTCGTGCTGATGGCGCAGAAGAGCGATGACGAGCTACGAGCGCAGTACGCCACCCGCAGCGGTGCGTACCTCGAGGGCCGCAACGGTCTGCTCGAGAGGGTTGCCAGGGTCCGTCGCCAGGGGTACGCACTCTTCGATGCCGGTGACGGCAAGCGCACTGTCGCGATCGCGCTCGAGGGTGGGCATCGGGTGGCCGTCGGCGTCTCGGGTTCGTTCCCAGACGATGACGTGCCCGGCTTGGTGCGCGAACTCAGGTCCGCAGCAGCCCAGCTCGCGCAGGCGAGCTGAACCGATCGCAGCGGCGTCAGTTAACCGGGCTCGGACTGGCGACCATGTCGTGGCGCATGATCTGACCGCCCGCGCCCGGACGGAACATCGGTAGTTGGTCGACATCGAGCTGCTCGATGCGTCGTGTCGGGTCCGCCAGCCACACGATCAGTGTGTCGTGCAGAGTGTCGAGCCGTGCGAGCAGACCCCCGTAGCGCAAGTCGAGAACCTCCCAGCCGAAGACCTTGTTGTGGGCGACCCATCGGGCGTGCGCTGAGCGCCGCAGGGAACGAACGCCGTCGGCGACGGCGGGGATCACACGGTCGAGGAGGTCGCGTACCGTCTCCATGTCGCCCGCGCGGTACGCCGGGCGCAGACGCTGGTGCAGCTCCACCTTGTGCTCGAGCACGCGAGCGGCATCGATCACGGCCGAGACGATCTGGTCGGCGGCAGTCCCGCTCCCCGCGGCGGCGGTCAGGTCGTCTGCGAGCTGGCGGAACCTCGGCGCCAACGGCTCGGCGGGCAGGGGCATCAGGTCGAGCAGTGGGTCGGACCACAGCAACCAGGCGCCGGGGTTTCCGAACAACTCGGGGTGATCAGGGCCGGCGTCGGAGTCCGACAAGGCGCGGTCGAGGTCGTCCGCGAGCAGCCACGTCCGTAGCGTGCCGTCGCAGGACCCTCGGAAGTTCGTCGCTGAGAAGCCCGCGTTCTCGGCACCGGCGTAGGCCTCATCGCAGAAGTGCTGGATGGCGGGAAGGGTCGAGTAGAGGTCGGCCTGTGAGCTGTCGTTGCCCCATGTCGTAACCATCACCTCGGCGAGCCCGACGCGGCGGGCTGCTCGCACGCCCGGCGTGAGCGCCGCGATCGAGGAGGTGTTCTGCGACCAGAGCCGCGACCAGCACGAGACCCCTGCCGCGAACACGGGCTCGTGGCCGGCCGCCTGGTGCCGTTCGAGCTGCCGGACGTAATGGTCCTCGTCCAGGCTCAGATAGTCCCAGTGGACGAGTGTGACATTGCTGGGGATTGGCGCGATGTCCTTGGCGGGGAACGCGACGGCTAGGTCATGCATGTCGTGACGGACGGAGGCGAACTTCAGATACATGTCGCTCCAGATCATCGGCTGAAGGCCGAGCTCGTCGCACAGTTCCGTCACCCGCCGGAGGTGACGATTGACCAGCTCGATCGGCTCCTCGGAGCCGTACCGGGACCGGTGCGCTCCGCTGCCGATCCCGTAGGTCTCGTCCATGCCGACGTGGATCCGACGAGACCGGACCGGCGCGCTGGCGGCCTCGAGCATTGCCCGGACGAGCTCGTAGCTCTTCGGCTCGTCGACGAGCAGCACCTGCGCGTTGTCCCGGACCGGACCGTACACGGGCCATTGGAGCACGTTCGCGAGATGGCCGAGGGTCTGGATGCACGGGATGAGCTCGATGCCGACGCGGGCGGCCGCGTCGTCGATCGCAGTGAGCTCGCTGGCCGCGTACCGCCCGCGCGCATGCCCGAAGTACGGCTCGCCCGGGATCTCGTAGATGTCCTCGGTGTAGAGCATTACGCTCGTTGCGCCCATCAGGGCGACCCGGCGGATGAGGCCGATCACGGCGTCGACGGTCAGCACCGCGTTGCGCGAGACGTCGAACATCACGGTGATCGTCTCGAAGGGGGTTTGCTCGGATCGCTCGCTCACCGAGCCTGCCACGAGCAGTTCACCCATGGCGGCGCCGAGGCCTCGCAAGCCTTGCGGGATGGTGCCGTACTCCACGTCGGCACCGCGGTCGCGCGCAGTGATCCGCAAGCCGCTGTCGGTGCCCCGACGTAGCGAGATATCGAACCCATCGTCGCCGAGTCGATCGGGGAACTCGCCGAGCACGTCAGCAACGGCTTGGTGCATCGGGTCTACGTCGTCGGTGTGAACGGTGATCTGCATGGAGCGTCCCAATGTCTCGTGGCGTGTACTAGAGCGGCACTATATCAGCACCACTCGGCTGGACTCAGCTCGCAGCGATGACGCGGCGCAGCGGCTTGGGGAAGTCGTCGAGCCGATCGGCGGCGGCATCGATGAGAGTGTCGACGTGGTTCAGCGCGATGCGGATCGCGCCCAAGGTCACCGCGTCCGCACCGAGAGGGGAGAGCTCCAGACGCGGCATGCGCGCGGTGAGCGGAGTCAGGTGTCGTCGTACCGGCTCGAGCAGCGTTGCGCCGCTGGCGGACAGCCCGCCCCCAATGACGACCAGTTCGGGATCCACGGTCGCGATGATGGTGGCGATGCCCTCTGCGAGCACGCGGGCGTAGTCCTCGACGCGCTCTTGAGCGGAGGTTGAACCGGCCCGCGCCTGGTCGAAGACCGCCTTGATGTCCACTTCCTCGCTCGGGTCCGCCTTCAGCCGTGCAGCGGCGCCCCGCCAGCGTAGGAACGGTAGATGGTGGATCTCGCTCGCGTATCCAGCGAACCCGGTCAGCAGCGTGCCGTCGATCATGATCCCGGCCCCGATCGACTGGCCCGCTGCGACGTTGACCAGGCTTCCGGTGTCTGTGCCCGCGCCGCGCCAATGCTCACCGACGGTCGCGATGTTGCAGTCGTTGCCGACGAGAACGGGCCGGTCGAGCACGGCTCGCAACTCATGCTCGAGGTCGAGGCCGGTCCAGTTCGGCATCCCGCCGGCGGCCACGACCCGTCCCTTGTGAATCACGCCGCGAGCGCCGGCGGCGACGACCCAGACCTGGCTGTACCGTAGTCGCGCCCGCTGGCAGCAGGCTTCCACTACGGCGCGTGCCGCCTGCAGGCGTTCGATGGGCCCGGCTCCCGGGCCGATCTCCACAGTCGAGGATGCCAGCGGCTCGCCACCGAGATCGGCGACGACTGCACGGATTCGGTGACGACCGAGATCCACCCCGGCCACGTAGCCGGCCTCCGAGCGGAAGCGGAAGCGGCGGGGTGCGGGCCCGATCTGCGGCGTGGAGGGCGGCACGGGCTTCTCGGCCGTGACCCAGCGCAGCTCGACAAGTTGGTTGACGATCTGCTGTGCCGACGTGCGGGAGACGCCGATGGTGTCCCCGACCTGCGCGACCGTTGCCGCCCCCGACCGGAATCGAACCAGTGCGGCGCCGAGGTTGATCCGCCGCAACAGGGACTGGTCGCCGCCGGTCGGGCGGGTGTTCCTTGTCTGTGCGGGACGCCTCACTGTGCTCACACGCAGAGCCTACATGGTCGTCAGGCTCACTCACATAAAACAAACTTGTTTAAGAACATGCAGGTCACGGGGTTGACAGCCGCACAATTGGACGGGCAGGATCCTCAGCAGGGCCAGTACGTGGCGCTGCAGCCGCCGAAGAGTCGCCCCCCAACGAACGAGGAACCTCAGATGTCTTCAGCGCGCTACCTCTCTCAGTTCGAGGAGTACAGGTACTTCACCTACCCGCATCTCAACGGGTTCGTGACCGACGCCGGGGGCGTCACGACCGGGGTCGTGGTCGGACAGATCGACCTAGCTCCCGCCGAGATGAGCCTGCACTTCATCGACATCGCCACCGGCACAGACCGCGAGCTCTGCCGCTTCGAGCGCCCTGCCGACGATGCCAACCCCTACGGCTGGTACGACGTCGCAACCGATGGCAGCCGGATCGTCACCATGTCCGGCAACCAGGTCATCGCCGTCGACATCGATGCCGACGGCGTACGGACCCGGCCGGTGTTCACCCCTCCGCCGAACCGTGAACTCTCGGTGATCGTGACGCTCCATCCCGACTTCGACCGCTGTCTTGCGTCGCACTACCCGCTCGGCAAGAAGACGGGCCCGACGGTGCTCGTGGAGATCGACCTGACCACTGGTGAAGCGACGCAGCTCCTCGACTCCGCAACCGAACTCGCCCATTTCCAGTACTGCGAGGCAGACCCGGACTGGATCGGATTCGCGAACCAGAGTCGCTTCAAGCACAACTACGGTCCCTACAACCGACTCTGGGTCATGCACCCGGTGCACGCTCCGCGTGGCATGAAGATCTGGGATCAGATCGCCGGTGCCGGCATCGTCCCCACCGGTCACGAGGCGTGGGCCTTCCACGACGTCAGCTGCGTGACCGTCGCGGCGGACACAACCCAGCCCTCGAACACGCCGTGCGAAGGGACGCCGGGCCTGTGGCAGATCTGGCCCGACGGGCGCGAGCCACGGCTGATTTCCGAGGCCGCGGACTACAACCACGCAGCGATCAGCCGGCAGGGCGACCTCGCGGTCGTCGACGCCGGACCGACTCGCCCCCCATGGCTGTTCCCGACTTCACCCGAGGACCCGATCGATCCCGAGGCATCTGCGGGCCGCATCGAACTCATCAGCATGACCGGAGAGTTCGCACCCATCACGCTCGCCGAGATGCATTTCGGCGATGTGCACCCGCGACACGGGCATCCGGGGTTCTCCCCGGACGGCGCGTTCGTCGCATTCACCGACACCGACCCCTTCACCCAACGATCCCGGGTCGGCCTCGCCGACGTGCGGTCGGCCCACCGTTGAGCCACCGCACCTCACCTCACCTCACAAGGAAGCATCGACATGACCTACCTTCGACCTGCCCAGATCTCTCGTCGCGGACTGCTCACCGGGGGCCTCGGCGCCGCGGCCGGTCTCGGCCTCGCGGCGTGTGGATCCTCCGACAGCCCGAGCGGCGGTGGCTCCAGCAGTGGTTCCCCCGTTGAGTTGACGATCGCGCTGATCCCGGACCCGCCGGGTGCCAGCGAGTTCTACCGCGCGCAGTTCGACGCCTTCGAGGCCGCCAACCCCGGCATCACGATCAAGGTCGTCGAGAATCCGTCCGATCAGCAGCTCAGCGCCATCGAGCTGATGTTCCAGCAGGGCAACGCGCCGGACATCTATCGCGCGCAGGCCGCCGGCTTCGACCGGATGTACTCGCGGGGCTGGGCTCGCTCGCTCGAGGAGTTCGTCACCGACGACTTCCTGTCGCGGTTCCCGGAGGGATCCCTGGATCCCTTGAGTTCGGGGCTGCACCGAGAGGGCGAGTTGTATTCGATCCCGCTCGTCTGGGGCAAGTGGTCCGCGATGGACCTGTTCGTCTACAACCGGTCCCTACTCTCCGCGAGCGGCTTCGACGCGGCGCCGACCACGTGGGGCGAGATCGAGGAGGTCGCCCGCGCGGTCACAACCGACGGCGGCGGCCGGGTCTTCGGGATGGCGCCCGAACAGGCCTCGGGCATCGTGCGCCTGTCGCGCCAGGGTGTCCCGTACTCGATCCCGGGCGACGGGATCAACCTGATCACCGGCGAGCCGGACACGTCGAACTCGACGATGGTGGAGGCCGTCGAGCTGATGCGCCGCATGAACGCCGACGGATCGCTGATCACGGGTTGGGAGAGCTGGGACGGCTCGCGCTCGTACACCGAGTTCGCGGCCGGCAGCTTCGCTATGTACACCGCCCAGTCGTGGCACCTCGCCGAGATCCGCAAGCTCAACCCCGAGATCGACCTGGGCATCGTCGGCGCTCCGGTACCGGACTCCGGGCGGGGCTCCTATACGCCGATCACCCAGCACTTCGACCCGTTGTGGTCGATGTCGGCCGAGACCGCGCACCCCGAGGAGTCCTGGCTGGTCCTCGACTTCCTTGCGTCCGAGGAGTTCTACCGGGCCTACTACGAGCAGTTCGGGACGTTGACCGCCATGCAGACCGTGTGGGAGGCCGACGTGCAGGAGGACCCCGACCTGTCGGCGATGTTCGATGTCGCCGAGACCACGATGAAGGTCGTCCCGAACCCGAAGCTCGCCAGTGTGGGTGGTGCCGCCATCCTCAACGCTAGGGCCGAGCGTCCCGAACTCCGGTTCACCGACTCGGCGCTGGAGTCGATGGTCAAGAACGAGGACTTCGCACCCAAGGCCGCGGCGCTCGACGAGCAACTGCGCACGTTCCTCGGCGAGATCTATGCCAGCGGCGACGCGTCGGTGGAGGACATCCGCTTCGCCGATTGGGACCCGCTGCAGCCGTACGACGCGGCGAGCTGAGGTCGACCAGATGGACGCACGAGCCAGGCGCACGGCGGCCAAGCGGAGGGAGTACCTCTGGTGCTACCTGCTGCTGCTGCCGTTGCTGCTGGCATTCGGAGGGTTCACCCTGTGGCCCATCGTCGCCAGCTGGTGGTATTCGTTCTTCGACTGGGACGGCGTCGGCAACCCCACCGAATGGGTGGGCCTGGCCAACTTCGCCGAGGTGCTGACCTCCCCTGACTTCTGGCGTGCGTTCTGGCATTCGTTCCTGTTCTCGTTGGTCGCGATCCTCATTGAACTCCCGCTTGCGCTGGCCTTCGCGATCCTGCTGAACAACGGCAGGCTCCGTGGTCGGAACGTGTACCGTCTCGCCCTGTTCGTGCCGGTCGTCACAACGACGGCGGTGGTCGGCATCGTCTTCGTCGCCCTCCTCGACCCGGTGCGAGGTGCGGTCAACGAGGCCCTGCTGGCCATCGGGCTCGTCGACGCACCGATCAACTTCCTCGGGTCGACGACGACGGCGCTGCCCTCCGTGATGGCGATCGACCTCTGGAAGGGGTTCGGGATCTCCCTGATCTATTGGCTGGCCGCGCTGCAGACGGTCCCGAAGGATCTGATCGAGGCCGCACAGCTCGACGGCGCCCGCAAGGGCGCGATCGTCCGTCACGTCATGGTGCCGGTCATGGCACCGATCGCGATCGTCATCATGCTGCTGCTGTTCCAGCGCAGCCTCGGCACCTTCGACCTGGTGCAGGCGATGACGGCGGGCGGCCCGGTCTACTCGACCGACGTCGTACCGACCTTCATCTACCGCTTCGCGTTCTCACCCGAGATGCAGGCCCCGCGGTACGGGTTCGCATGTGCGGCCGGAGTGGTCTTCGGGCTGCTCACGCTGGCCCTCACGCTGCTGCAAGCACCCGCGCTGCGCTACCGGAAACGAGTCGCCGCATGAGCGCCACGATCACCACGGCCAGCTCGGCGGATCCGAGCCGCACCGAGGACAGCATGCCGAAGTTGTTCCACGGACGCAGGTCACCTGGGCGCTGGCGACCGCAGCTGTGGCACCTGTTCCTCATCCCGTTCTGTGCGCTCTGGGTGTATCCGTTCATCTGGATGTTCTCCGCCGCTTTCAAGTCGCAGCGCGAGATGCTGCTCGGTGGACTGGGCCTCATTCCGCAGGAGCCGACGCTCGAGAATTTCGCGCGTGCCTGGACGACAGCGAAGTTCGGCGAGTACACGGTCAACACGATCGTCTTCACGGTGCTCGTCGTGGGCATCGTGTTGCTGGTCACGTCGCTGGCCGGGTACGCGCTCTCCCGCCCCGGGCTCCCGTTGAAGAAGCTGATCATCGGGGTGCTGGTCGCGACCATGTTCATCCCGCACGGGTACACCATCATCCCGGTGTTCCTGCTCGTGAACGAGTTGGGACTGGGCAACAGCCTGCTTGGTGCCGCGCTGGCGCAGGCGGCGCCGGTCCACGTGGTCCCGGTGCTGTTGTTCATGGGTTTCTTCGCGGGCATGCCCTCGGAGCTGGAGGATGCGGCGAAGGTCGACGGTGCCGGGTTCTTCCGGACCTTCCTCTCGATCATGCTGCCGCTGGCCAAGCCGGTGATCGGGACGGTCGCGCTCATGAACTTCATCAGTGCGTGGAGCGCGTTCTTCGTGCCACTTGTGTTCACCCTCGGGAATCCGGGTCTGCGCACGCTCGGGGTCGGCATGTACAACTTCTTCGGCCAGGAGTCGACCGACTTCGCCGGTCTCGCCGCTGGCGCGACGATCAGCGTCCTGCCCACCATCGTCGTCTTCCTCCTGCTCCAGAAGACCTTCATCGAGGGCATCGCCGGTGCCGTCAAGAGCTGATCGGACCCACTGATGCACCTGGACGCGCGCGTCGACATCCTTGTGTCGGCGGTGGGCTCGATGGTTTCACGGCTGCGCTCGCGGCGCTCCGGCGCGGACGCACCGTGGTGATGACCGAGGAGTACGCCTGGCTCGGCGGGCAACTGATGTCGCGAGCGGTCCCGCCGGACGAACACCCATGGATCGAGATGTTCGGCGCCACCCGCGGCTACCGGCATCTGCGGGACCGGATCCGCGGGTACTACCGGGCGAACTATCCCCTCACCGACCCTTTGCGTGACGTGCACACCGGGGCCGAGCACACCGTCGAGGCGAGCTACGTGATCGACGCGACCAAGACCGGTGACCTGCTGCCGCTCACCGGAACCGAGTACACCGTCCGCGCCGAGCCGCAGTCGCAGACCGGCGAGCCGAGCGCACCCGCTGTCGCGAACCCCGACATCCAGGCGCTCGGGTATTGCTTCGCCGTCGACCACGTGGACGGCGACCACACGATCGACCGGCCCGAAGCGTACGAGCACTGGCGCTCGGTGCGTCCCGAATTCTGGGGTGCACCGCTGCTGAGCTTCTCTGCGCCGAACCCACGCACGCTGGAGCCGCTTGCGCGCCTGTTCGACCCGAGCCCGGTCGACGACGTCCGTGCCGTCGATGCCGACCGGTCCAAGCAGGACGGAGACGTCAACCCGTGGATGTTCCGCCGGATCGTGGCACACGAGACGTTCGCACCCGGTTACGTCGCCAGCCGACGTCACACTCGTGAACTGGCCGAGTGTCGACTACTTCGAGGGGCTGGTAATCGACGTCCCGGACGACGTCGCGGGCCATCTGGCCGCCGGCGGGATCGAGACCGGCCACGAGCCGCAGCAGATCCACGGCGACGAGCCTCTCACGACCGACCTGCAGACCGACCTGAGTCTCGCCGGCGTCGATCTGGCGTGGCCGCAGAACCGCGCGTACTGACACACACGTCCAATCGCAACGAGGCGAGGAGAACGCCATGAGTCCCAGCCCTCCGATCTCTGATGTCGTCGCGACGCCCGGGGCACCGCGCGGAATGAGTCGCCGCCAGGCGGTCGGTCTGCTGCTGGGCAGCGCCGTATTGCCCGCCGTGATCGGGGCTGCCCCGGCCTCGGCGTCGGCACGGCCGGTCCGCCGGCGCGTCAGCACGGTCGCCGACGCGTTGCGCCGACTCGAGATGCGGGACCTGCGCTACCGCAGGCTGTTCCAGATCGCAAACGACCGCTACCGGATGACGTTCAGCCTGGCGCGCTGGCGCGGCGGTGAGACGATTGTGCGTGACCTTGAGCTCCGCCGCGACGGTGCCTGGGTCGCCGCGACCGATCAGCAGAGCCGGCTGGAGGAGCAGTGGGTGGTCTACCGCCACGGTGGCCCTGGCCACCCGCGGGCGGAACCCGTCTGGCTCGCGTTCGACGAGGTGCGGTCGAGCGGTGGCAACTCGGTGGAGATGCGCGCGGGGGACCCCGCCCTGTTCGACCTCGTCGTCCAATGGACTCTGGACGGTGATCATCCGGAGGCCCAGTTCGTCCTCACCGCGCACACAGCCGGCGACTTCATCGTGGGCTACCAGTCGGGCGAGATATCCGACCTCGATGGCGTGGACGAGGTCCTCTGCGGGGCGCAGCAGCACGCGAAGGCCGTCCTGGATGATCCGCAGCCACGCGGCGCCTGGGAGTTGTTCGCGCCGATGGCGCTCACCCAGCGGGAGGTCGACGGCGGACCGCTCACCACCGGTGTGTTCGTGCCGGCCGAGGTTCTTGAGTTCGAGCACGAGCAGGCGCTCGGTGGCGACGACCAGCCCTTCGGGATGAGTCTGCGCAACGACTCGCTCGACATCACGCCGACGATCTACGCGCCGCAGCCGGGACTGCGCGCCACTATGGCAGCCGGCGAGAGCCGCGGCTTCACGTTCGGTGTCTGTGCCTTCTCGGTCCCGCTCTACGACGCCTTCGCCGCGCTTGCCCGGGACGCCTACGACCTCCGCGCGTACCGCAGCAACGTCTACGGGTCATCGCTCACGGACACAGTTCACACGATGCTCGACCTCGCCGTCGTGGAGCCGGCCACCGGCGACAGCGAGGACTTCGTGCCCTCGTTCTCGGGCTGGTGGAGCCGCGCCAAGGGCTTCATGAACGTCGAGATCACCGACGACGTCCGGGTCGCGGTGGGCGGCGTGCTGCAGTCGGCACACCTGCTCACCGCGACCACCGACGATGCCCCCCTGTACGCCGGCCGTGCGCGACCCATGGTCGAGTACCAGCTCTCCCGCGGCAGCATCGCGTACTCGCCGCTGAGCAAACCGGGACAGGTGGCGAATCAGCACCGGCTCGGCTACGTCGCCGGTGACGCGATCATGCTGAATGCGCTCTATGAGCTCAGTGGGCATCGCGCCGGCGGGATCCGACGGCTCGGCATCGCGAGCATCGCTGCGGACGAGGTCGGCAGGGACCGGCCGCGCTTCGCCGTCGAGCTCGCCGCCTACCAGCTCACTGGGGACGGGTCCCACCTCACCGCAGCCTTGCGCCTGGCCCGGGACTACATCGAGCACGAGATCGACACCGCATACACGACCGTGCCGGCCGAAGGTGGCTTCGCCATCTCCTACAGCCGGTCCTGGCTGGACCTCGTCGTGCTGTACGAGGCGACCGGTGAGGCGGACATCCTGGCCGGCGCCTACCGCGAGGCGCAACGCTTCGTCACGCAGACGACCGTGCGCCCGGTACCCGTCGGCGGGACGGTCACGGTTGGGCAGCCGCCGGTGCGGACGCAGCAGTACGACTGGCCCTCGGACGGTTTGCCCGCCTACCCGCGGACCGCGGTCGACGTCGAGACCGTACCGTCCTGGTACGTCTCGACCACGGGCCTGACGTTCGAACAGCTGACCACGTACAAGGTGAGCACCTCGGCCAGTACGGCGGCGGGCGGCGGATTCGTTTTCAACCCGTGCTGGGCCGGTGCCCTCCTGCGGCTCGGGCACTACGCCGACGACGACCTGATCGTCGACCTCGCCCACAACATGGTGATCGGCCGGTACACGAACTACCCCGGCTACTACAGCCGTGACTTCCAGGTGATCCAGATGAAGCCGGACTTCCCGCTCCAGGGCCCGAGCGGCGTCACCGCTATCTACCCCCACCACATGCCGGCCCAGATCGGGATGACGATCGACTACCTGGTCTCCGAACACCTGGTGCGCTCGGACGGGCAGATCGACTTCCCGGGCGTGCACGAGGCGGACTACGTGTATTTCCGGTACACGCTGTTCGGTCACGCACCCGGCCGCTTCTACGGCGAGGACGGCGTGTGGCCGTGGTTCCCACGTGGCATCGTCGAGGTCGACAACCCGGCGGTGAACTGGTTGACCGGGGTCGGGAACGGCTCGCTCTACCTCAGCCTCACGAACACCAGCGGCGAACCGCAGGTGGTCGTCGTCAGCCTTGCGACCGACCTCCTGGGGCTGCTACCGAACGACACCGTCGACGTAGAGGTGCTGAGCGACCCGTCGGGTTCGACGGCGTCCCTACCGGCGGGCGGAATCGAGGTCACCGTGCCGCCCCACGGCATCGTCGCGATCGCCGCCCGCGCCATCGACGTCCACGCACCCTGGCACGTGCCCGCGGTCGACGGCGACCATGGCGCCACGACCTTCCATGCTCGGCCGGCGGATGCGAACCTCGGGACTGTCCGCGGGGTGCTGCTGCCACGGGCCGGCGGAGGCTCCGGTTACGACGCGTACGTGATGGTCGACAGTCTCGACCCGGTCACACTCGAACACCGGGTCGATGAGGGCGCGTGGGTGGCGTCGCCGGAGAAGCCGTATCCCTACGAGTGGACCATCGGTGTTGACGAGGTCAGCGCATCCTTCACCTATCGAGTCGTCGCCGACACCGTCACGACCGACCCGGTGACACTCCGGCTGCCTGCCGCGCAGACCGGAGGGTCCACCATCGGCGTGCTGGTGGACCTCGACGCACCCAGCACCACGGTCGCCGGGGCCGACCTCTCGGTCCGGGTGATCGTGCGGAACCGGACGTCGGCTGCGCTGGCGGGCGCCGCCGTCGACCTCGGTCTGCCGAGTGGCTGGACGGTGACGCCCGACTCCGTGCCGACCGAGCCGATCCCGGCCGCCGGCACGGCGAGCTGGATCTACGACGTCTCCGTGGCGCCCGACGCGACGGCCGGTGCCGCGACGCTCGCGGCCACCGCGGCCTGGACCGGCGGCTCGGCGCAGTCGGAGCCGTTCCAGCTCACTGTTCGCGACCCCCGGCGCCTCGTCGGCGTGATCGCCGGAACCCAACGCGTGACCGAGCCCGGGCA
Source organism: Occultella aeris (assembly GCF_902703175.1). Lineage (GTDB taxonomy): Bacteria > Actinomycetota > Actinomycetes > Actinomycetales > Beutenbergiaceae > Occultella > Occultella aeris. Next base: position 235,010 of record NZ_CACRYJ010000004.1, read on the forward strand.
ACAGTTCACGGTGACCGCGACGGTGAGCAATCCCGGCACCCAGGCGGTCGACATCCCGGTCACGATCTCCGGCCCGGGCGGCTGGGTGATCGACGTGCCGACCGCACAGGTGAGCGTGCCCGCGGGGGACATCGAACGCCACACGGTGACGGTGACCGCGCCGGCCGAGCTGCCGTGGGGGACAAGCCCCCGCTTCACCGCGAGCCTGGACGGCATCTGGTCGGCGAACGTCGCCGTCGCGGTCGCCACCGAGCCGCAGGTGGTCCACGTGCAGAGCCCGTGGCCGCTGTACCAGGAGACCGGGCAGTGGCGCTTCAGCGGTCTCGCCGGCTGGGGTGGCACCCGTAGCCGCTACAACCTCGACAGTCTCACCGGTGGCACCGCGCGCTGGGCACCAGACATCCCCGCGGCAGGATCCTACGAGGTGTCGGTCTGGTACCCCGCCCACACGGTCTCGGCCACGCAGGCAGCGTTCGTGGTCAGGCACGGAGGCGGTGAGGACACCGTGGTGGTGGACCAGACGTCGGGCGGCGGCGAATGGCGATCGCTCGGATACTACGAGTTCGAGGCAGGCCGAACCGGCGACGTCTATCTCGAGGTTCAGGACGCGGAAACCCATCGGACAAGCGCGGTCCGGTTCCGCCCCACGACCGACGCGGATCTCCGGGCGAACCTGGTGGTGAGCGCGGCTGACATCGCGACTCCAGGGGGGAACAGCACGCTGACCGTCAGCGTCTCGGCGGCGCCGGCGGCAGCCATCGCCGGTTGCCTCTCCATAGGCGTGCCCGCCGGCTGGCTCGCAGAACCGGGCGCCGTCGACGTCGACGTCGCCGCGGGTGACGAGCAGACGATCGAGGTGGAGATCCAGGCGTCGGCGATCGCCGCCGTCGGGGCACTGCACGAGGTTACCCTCACCCTCGGTGAGCTGACTACGACGGCGATCATCGCCGTCGGCGAGGTCGATCCCGGGAACCGGGTGGTCATCGACACCGGCAGCGGCGCAGGCAGCTACGGCGAGACCGGCGCGTGGGCGCAGTCCAACCTGCGTGGCTGGGACGGTGGTGTCACTCGGTGGATCGCGCCGGCGACCGCCGGGACCGCTGCCTGGACGCCGGCGCTCGGTGCGAGCGGACGCTACCGCGTCAGCGTCTGGTTCCCGGGTGAGATCAACAACAGCACCCGCGCCGTCTATCAGGTCACCCATGCGGGCGGACAGGCTGAGGTCGAGCTGGACCAGCGTGAAGGCTCGGCCTGGATCGAGCTCGGGATCTGGGACCTCGACGTGGCGACCGCCACGATCGCACTGACGGGTCTGGACACGGGCAGACTTCGGGCCGACGCGGTCCGTACCGAGCGTTTGGAAACAGCGGAGAATGGGATGGAATGCGACACGTGAATCATGACCACGACCGGGTGCGAGCCTCGGTGCGACGGGCCCTGGAGCTCGTGAGTTCCCCGGAACAGGTGCGGCGCTGGGAGCGCGCGGAACTGTCCGGACAGACCGAGGCGGGGTTCGCCGTCGACCACGACGCGGACGTGACCCGGGTGAGTTACCACGCACTGGCGGACGCGATGCGGGCCGCGCTCGCGCTCCGCGAGCAGCCTGCCACGATCCGCGCTCGGCGGGAACTGCGGCGACTGAGCGTGATGATCGACATGTCCCGCAACGCCGTCATGAGGGTTGAGACCGTCGAGCGGTACCTGGCCTGCGCCGCGCTCATGGGCTACTCGACGCTCTACCTCTACCTTGAGGACACCTACGAGGTGCCCGGTCAGCCATACATCGGTCACGGGCGTGGTCGCTACAGCCAGGATGAGCTCCGGCGGATCGATGACATCGCGCACGGCCTCGGCGTCGAGGTGGTGCCGGTGATCCAGACTCTCGGGCACCTGCGGCAAATCCTGAAATGGCCGCCGTTCCACGGGATCCGCGTCGCACCGGAGGTGATCCGGATCGGGGACGAGAGTGGCTTGGAACTGATCCGGGCGATGATCTCCGCCGCGACGGCTCCGTTCCGATCGGCGCAGGTGCACCTCGGCCTGGATGAGGCATACGGGTTCGCCGACGACGCCCCCGACCCGTCCGACCGGATGGGCCACTTCCTGCGGCATGTCGAGGACGTCACCGCAATCTGCCGCGAGCTCGGGGTCGAGCCGATGATGTGGAGCGACATGCTCTTCGACGTCGAGCACGGCGCGAAGGACTACTACCGCATCGACCGCACCATTGCGACGCCGACGCTGGATGCCCTTCCGGACGGACTCACGCTGGTGTACTGGGACTACTTCCACCACACGGACTCCTACTACGAGCAGAAGTTGCGCCAGCACGGACCGCTGCCCACGGTCATGGCCGGTGGGTGCGCGAGTTGGGGTCGACTGTGGACGCGGTTGCCGGAGTCGATCACGGCTTGCACCGCTGCCGTCGGCGGGGCCATCGCCGCCGGCGTCGACGAGGCGATGATCACGATGTGGGGCAACGACGGCAACGAGTGTGACTACTTCTCGTGCCTGCCGGCGCTCGCCCACGCGGGGGACCGTGCGTACGGGCTGACGGCCGAGCAGACGGACGCGGGTCTCGGGTCCCTCGGGGTGAGCCAGGAACTGTGGGTGGCGGCGTCGGCGATCGACGATCCTTTCGACGACACCGATCGCTCGGGGGCCATCGAGCCGCCGAACCCCAGCAAGTGGCTGCTGTGGCTGGACCCGCTGATCTCGTTCGGGGAGATCGGCCTTTCGGTTGACGTCGCAGATCGGATGCGTGCACTGGGGGAGCAGTTGATCGTCACGGAGACCGTGGACGGCCCGGACCGACGGCTCGGTGTGATCGCCCACCTGTGTCACGCACTCGCGCTCAAGGCGGAACTTCACCGTGCGCTTCGTCCCGCCTACCTGGCCGGCGACCGGCTCGAGGCGAAACGCCTGGCGACGGATCTCGTGCCGGACGTCGAGACTGCCGTCTCGCGCCTGGCGCAGGCGCACCGCGACCGGTGGTTCGCGGACAACAAGGCCTTCGGCTGGGAGGTCCTCGAGCGCCGATACGCCGGGCTGCTCTCGCGCCTTGCCAGCACCCGGCATGCCCTGACGGAGTGGAGTGAGGGACGCTTGGACGAGATCGAGACCCTCGAGGTCGAACCGCTGCGCGTCGCGCCCGACACCGTCAGCGCGACGGTGCCGTGGACGGTGTTCGCCACCCCGGCCGGGATGGCGTGACCCGCTCCGGCGCGGCTCGATGAATCGGGGCCGTGGACAACCTCACCGCAGTGTAATCATGTAATCCTGTAATCAGCAGCTGGAGACATGATGACGCGAGACGAGTACGACGAGACCCGTGAAGGACGCGAGCAGGCGCAAGGGCGCTGGCGCGGTCGCGGACGGGTTGGCAGCCCCGGTGGGCGTGGGCGTGGTGGCTGGCAGGTCGCCGACCTGCCGGCTGCCGACGACGCCGAGGACTGGTTCCGCGGTCGGCTGCCGAGCGCGTGGTTCAGCGAGGTCGAGGTGACGGTCGACCGCGAGGAGATCCTGGTGGTCGGCACCCTCGCCGAGGAGGCGGACGGCGCCGAGGCGGAAGGACGGATCAGCCGGTTCCGCGCCGAGACCAGGGCCGAGCGGATCGAGATCGCCGAGGAGGCGCAGTCCCGCTACCAGCGCAAGGTCTCGTGGGGCGCGCGCCTCGGTGCGAGCGGGTCGCTCTTCACCCACGTCGCGGCGCCGGTGATGACGCGCCTGCGTCAGCCCGAGCGGCGGGTGCTGGACACCCTCGTCGACGCCGGGGTGGCGCGGTCCCGCTCGGACGCGCTGGCCTGGTCGGTGCGGCTCGTCGGCGAGCACGCCGACGAATGGCTCGGCCAGCTCCGGGAGGCGATGGCCGAGGTCGACAAGCTGCGCTCGGACGGTCCCACCGTCTGAGGCGCGCCCCAGGCCAGCTCGGCGGCAGCTCGGCCCGGTCGATGCTGGCACGTGCCGCGCCGGTGTTGGCCACGAACGATCCGGAGTCGCGCCTCAGCGGACCCCGGTCACGCCGAGGGACGACGTGATCTGCTTCTGGAACACGAGGAACAGGATCACCAGCGGGGCGAGCGCGATCGTGGTCGCGGCCATGACGAGCGTCCAGTTGCCGTTGTACTGGGTCTGCAGGGCGGCGGTGGCCACCGTGATGACATTCCACTCCGGAGCCGGCGCGATGATCAGCGGCCACATGAAGTTGTTCCACTGGCTCACCACGGTGATCAGCAACAGGGTCGCCAGGATCGGCTTGTTCATCGGGACCATGACCTGCCACAGCCGCCGCAGCACTCCGGCGCCGTCGATCTTCGCGGCGTCCAGCACGTCGGAGGGAGTGGACCGGAAGCTCTCCCGGAGCAGGAAGATCGCATACGGGGAGCCGAACAGGAACGGCACCACGAGGCCGGCGAACGAGTTCTTCAGGCCGAGGGTCGTCATCATCGAGTACAGCGGGATGATCGTGACGACCGCGGGGATCATCAGCGTGGACAGATACACCCAGAACAGCGTGTCCCGGCCCGGGAAGCTCAGCTGGGCGAACGCGTACGCGGCCAGGATCGACGTCAGCATCTGGCCGAGCACGAGCACCAGGACCACCTGTGCCGTCACCGCGATCGGCACCACGAAGTTGTACTGCTCGGAGAACAGCGCCGTGAAGTTCTCGACGGTGGCCGGCGCCGGCAGCGTCAGTGGCCACGTGGTGTTGAACTGCTTCGGTGTCTTCACCGCCGTCATCGCCGAGAACACGAACGGGCCGAGCATGAGCAGGCCCCCGGCGATCAGGAACGCGTAGGTGAGCACGTTCGCGAACAGCCGGGACGTGCGCCAGCTGGACGCCCCGGGCCGGGACCCCAGCGTTCGGTGGCGGGTGGTCCCGGTCATGACATGTCGTAGGTGATCCGGCGCTGGAAGTAGCGCTGTTGGACGAGGGTCACGCCGACGAGGACCACGAACAGGACCACGGCCATCGCAGCGGCCCGGCCGAGCCGCAACCCGACGAACGCCTCGTCGTAGATGCGGGCGGCGATGACGTCGGTGCGGAACGCGGGACCGCCACCGGTCATCGCGTAGATCGAGTCGAACACCTGGAACGAGGAGATCACCGAGGTGACGGTCACGAAGAACATCGTCGGGCGAAGCAGCGGCAGCGTGACCGAGACGAGCGTGCGGACGCTGCCTGCGCCGTCGAGCATGGCCGCCTCGTACACGGCTCGCGGGATCTGCTGGAGCCCGGCCAGGAAGAACAGCGAGATGTACCCCACCGTGGACCAGACCTGCACGAACACCACGGCCGGCAACGCCAGGTCGGGATCGGTGAGCCACTCGACCCGGCGCCCGATGATCGCGTTCAGCGCGCCGTTGGTGGGGTCGAAGATCCATTTCCACACCACGCCGAGGGCCAGCGGCGCGCAGACCCAGGGCAGCACGTACAGCACCCGCAACCAACTCGTCCCGGGCAGGCCGCGGTTGATCGCGATCGCGAGCAGCAGACCGATCACGATCGAGGTCGGGATCGCCATCAGGACGAACAGGGCCGTGACCAGCAGGGAGTTCCCGAACCGGCCCGAGGTGAGGATGTAGGCGTAGTTCTCCAGGCCGATCCACTCGGGCGCACTGATCAGGTTCCACCGCATGAAGGACAGGGCCACCACGATCAGCACCGGCAGCAGCAGGAATCCGATCACGCCGATCAGGCTCGGGAGCAGCATCGCGTACGCCGAACGCGCCTCGTGGCGCTGGCGTGCGTTCATGCGTTCACTCCCCGGGTGTCGTCTGGGAGCGAGCCTAGCCAGATCGTGCCGGTCGTCATGGCCGACGCGACGGCCGTCTCGAACGGTGGCGGAGCCGCCGTTTCGAACGGTGAGGACGGCGGCCGGCAGCGTCAGTGCAGTGCGACCCGGACACCGAGGTAGACGAGCACTCCGAGGACGACCGCCCAGGCCGCCACGGCCACGACGCCCCAGACGAAGACCCTGGCCTTCGGTGCGCCGAAGCCGACCATCGCGGCGGCGGTGACGTGGCTGGGGAGCAGCAACGGCCCGAGGAAGCTCACCCCCGGGACGCCCCAACGGTCGAAGACCCGCCGCATGCGCTGCTTCTTGGGGTTCGCCTCCGGGAGCCGGTTCCGGGTGACGCCGGCGCGCACGGCCGAGGTGACTGCGATGATCACGGCGAGTGCGATGGCGTTCCCGACCACGGCCGCCGGGATGGCGATCGCCGGGTGGATGCCCGCCACGATCCCGATGATCGAGGCACCCTCCGCCTCCACGTAGGGGATGAGCGCCGCGAGCACGACGCCCACCCAGCGCAGCAGCGGGGGCAGGGACTCGGTGAATGCCTGAAGGTCGATGAGGAGGTGGGACATCGCGGGGAGCACGCCTTTCGATTGGGGTTGCTTCCAGCCTCTCGGTGGCAGGACGCCCACACCAGGGCGCGCCGTCACCGGTTCCGTATGACAACTCTCATGTGGCGCCGTCGCGGTTCGAGGTCGCCCCGCGATGGGTGCCGCTGCATGGACGCCAACCACGAGCCGCCTGCGAATCGGTCTAGGTTTGGCCCCATGACCGTCACCGCGGAACCGCTCGACGAGGTGCGGCGCGCCGCGGGCCGGCAGGCGTGGAGCGAGCGGGCCGCGGATCTCGCCGTGATGGCGCACGACGCCTCGCACTACCTGCTCCGGCCGCAGGCGGTGCTCACCCCGGGTTCCCTGCCCGAGCTGGTCGCCGCCCTCGTGGCCGCGAACGACGCCGGCCAGGGCGTCACGTTCCGCGCCGGCGGCACGTCCCTGTCCGGGCAGGCCGGTGGGTCCGGAGTACTCATCGACGTGCGACGTCACCTCGACGAGGTGGAGGTGCTCGACGGCGGAGCCCGGGTCCGGTGTGGACCGGGGGCTGTGCTGCGGCGCGTCAACGTGACGCTCGCCCGGTACGGGCGCAAGCTCGGCCCCGACCCGGCCAGCGAGATCGCCTGCACCATCGGCGGCGTGGTGGCGAACAACTCCTCCGGGATGACCAGCTCGCTCACGGCCACGGCCTACCGGACGCTGAGCTCGATGCAGTTCGTGCTGCCCTCCGGGACCACGATCGACACCGCCCGCCCGGACGCGGACGCGCGCCTGCGAGCCCTCGAGCCCGACCTGCACGCCGGCCTGATCCGGCTCCGGGACACGGTCCGCGCGGACCCGCGGCTGAGTGCCATCGTCACCCACCAGTTCTCGATGAAGAACACGATGGGCTACGGCCTGAACGCCCTGCTCGACCACGACGAGCCGGCAGACATCCTCGCGCACCTCATGATCGGCTCCGAGGGCACCCTCGGGTATGTCGCCTCCGTGGTGCTGGACACGGTCCCGGTGCTGGCCAGGGCCGCCACCAGCCTGCTCGTGTTCGACTCCATCGAGCGGGCGACCGACGCACTGCCCGCGCTGCTCGGAGCCGGTGCCCGCGCGGTCGAACTCATGGATGCGGCGTCGCTGCGCGTGGCGCAGACCGATCGCGCTGCCCCGGCCGCGATCGCATCGATCCCCGTCGTGGACCACACGGCACTGCTCGTGGAGTTCCAGGCGCCCGACGCCGCGGCGCTCGCCGAGCTCACCGGTCCGGCAGACCCGGTGATCCGCGCCCTCGACCTCAGCGCCCCGGCGGCCCTCACTCAGGACCCCACCGAGCGGGCCGGCCTGTGGGCCGTGCGCAAGGGCCTGTACGCGGCCGTCGCCGGGGCCCGGCCGAAGGGCACCACGAACCTGCTCGAGGACGTGGCCGTACCGGCGCAGGTCCTCACCGAGACCGTCCGTGGACTCGGCGTCCTGCTCGCCCGGCACGGCTACGACGACGCGGTCACGTTCGGGCACGCCCGGGACGCGAACCTGCACTTCATGATCAATCCGCACCTGGACGACCCGCGCGAACTCGCCACCTACGAGGCGTTCACCGAGGACCTCGTGGACCTCATCCTCGGCGCGAACGGCACGCTCAAGGCGGAGCACGGCACCGGGCGGATCATGTCCGCCTACGTGCGCCGCCAGTACGGCGACGAGCTGTACGAGGTGATGACCGAGCTCAAGCGGCTCTGCGACCCGCGCGGGATCCTGAACCCCGGCGTCCTCCTGGACGACGACCCGCGGGCACACCTGGACAACCTGAAGACCGTGACGGGAGTCGACCCCGCCGTCGACTCCTGCGTGGAGTGTGGGTTCTGCGAGCCGGGCTGCCCGTCGCGCAACACCACGACCACCCCGAGGCAGCGGATCATCCTGATGCGGGAGATCGCCGCCGCCGGGCCCGAGCATCGCGCCGAGCTCGAGGCGGCGTTCTCCTACGACGCGGTGCAGACCTGCGCCGCGGACTCCCTCTGCGTCACAGCCTGCCCGGTGAAGATCGACACCGGCAAGGTGATGAAGTCCGTCCGCGCGGCCGGGCACGGGCCCGCGGCCCAGCGCGCCGGTGCGGCCGCGACCGGAGCCTGGGCCGCCGCGACGTCCGGACTTCGTCTGGGCCTGACAGTCGCGGGTGCGATGCCGCCTGCGCTGCTCGCCGGCGCCACGTCCGCGGCCCGGACGGTACTGCCGCACGAACTCGTCCCGCAGCTGGGTGCCGGCCTGCCCGGCGCGGGCACGGCCAGGTCGAAGCTGGCGGACCTGCCTGCGGTGGGCGGCTCGGCCGCCCGGAGCGGTACAAGAGCGGACGACGGCGGCCCGTCCGTCCCCGGGTCGGCGCGCGTCGATCTGGTCTTCTTCCCGTCCTGCACCGGGGCGATGTTCGGTCCCGAGGGGCGTGGCGAGGGCGCCGCCGCGGCGTTCCTCACGCTGTGCGAGCGGGCAGGTCTTCGGGCCGTCCTGCCCGACGGCGTCGACGGCCTGTGCTGCGGCACCCCGTGGGAGTCGAAGGGCTTCGTGGACGGGCAGGCCGCCATGGCGGCGCGCGTGTTCGACGGTGTGTGGGCGGCGACCGACGATGGCAAGCGCCCGCTCGTCTGCGACGCGTCGTCCTGCACGCACGGTCTGGACGGCCTGGCCGCGCACCTGGACCCAATGCGAGCGGCGCGCTGGGACACCCTCGAGCTGCTCGACGTCGTCAGCTATGCCCGTCGCGAGCTGCTGCCCCGGATCGCGGTGCCGGCCGGCCAGGAGCTGGCGAGCCTCGCCGTGCACCCGACGTGCTCCACCGTGCACCTGGGCGCCACCGAGGACCTCGTCGCCGTGGCGGGCGCCGTGGCCCGCGACGTGCGGGTCCCGGACGACTGGGGTTGCTGCGGCTTCGCCGGGGACCGCGGCCTCCTGCACCCCGAACTGACCGCCGGCGCTACCGAGGCCGAGGCCGCCGAGATCAAGCGCCTCGAGGCCTCGGGCGGCCCGTTCGCCGGCTACGCCTCGTGCAACCGCACCTGCGAGATGGGCATGACCAGGGCCACCGGGAGGCCGTACCGGCACGTGCTGGAGCTGTTTGAGGAGGTCACCCGACCGCTCAGCAGGTAGTCCGGGCCCGGACCGTCGGTCCCGTACCCGGCATCTACCCTGGATCGATGCGGCGCACCCTGGGTGGTCTCGCCTACCTGGCGGGCATGCTCTTCCCACTGGTGGAGGTCGTGGTCGCGCGTGCCTGGGTGGACGGCTACAGCTGGTCGCGGAACTTCATCAGCGACCTCGGCCTCACCCAGTGCGTGGACCTCGCGCGGGGCACCGTGTGCTCGCCGCGGCATATCGTGTTCAACGCTGCGTTCGTGTTCCTGGGCGTCGTCATCGCGTTCGGTTCGATCGCTCTCGCGCCGGTCCTCTCCTCGCAGTGGCGGCGGCCGGTGCTCGCGGTCGCACTCGTGCACGCCACGGGGGTGGCGATGATCGGACTCTTCCCCGGGTCTGTTGTGGAGGCGATCGGCGGAGACGCCCGGCGGATGTTGCTGCACTCGGCCGGCACCCTGGCGGCGATCGGCGGCGGGAATCTGCTGGTGCTGCTCACCGCGGTGGCGACCTGGCGCACCTGGAGGGGCTATGCCGTCGTCTCCGCGGCGCTCGTCTGCGTGGGCCTGCTCGGCATCGCGATCGACACGCTAGGCCTCGCCACGGTGGGCCCGGGCACCGTTCAGCGGATGACGGCGTACCCGGTGGTCGCGTGGTTGGCGCTCACCGGGGCGGCGGTGCTCATCGGCCGGCCTCCGCTCACCGGCATGACCGCGGCCAGCGCACCGGCCGATCCGCACTCCTGACGGGCGGTGCGGGTGAGGTGGTGGGGCGGTCCGAGGTCAGGTCTCGGTTCCCTCGAAGCCGAACGTCATGATCGGCGCAAGGGTGCCGGTCCGGATGGCCTCCAGGACGGCCCGCTCGTGCGGCACCACCGGTTCGGGCAGCGCATCCAAGGGGAACCAGGCGAGTTCGGCGGCCTTGTCCGCCTCCATCAGCGACGGGACGCCGGACCAGGTGCGGCAGGAGAAGAAGAAGTCGACGCGCTCGTCGATCGGGCGGCCGTTCCCGTGCGTGCGGTGCATGGCGCAGAGTGGCTCGAGGTCGGCCTCGGAGATCGTGATGCCGAGTTCCTCCCGCGCCTCACGGACGGCGGCAGCGTGCACCGACTCGTCTGCCTCGACGTGCCCGGCCGCGGCGTGCGCCCAGTGCCCGTCCATGTACCCGGTGCCACGTCGCAGCGACAGCAGCACCTCCGCACCGGTCGGGGTCTGGCGGCGGAGCAGGACGTAGGCGGCGGGCACCACTTGGAAGCGATCGGTCACGGCCCAACCGTAGCGACGCGGCGACGAGCGTGGCCGAGCCTCACCCGGGCTCGGGCTCGATGAGCGGCACGAAGCGGTAGCTGCCGGGTGCCTGCTCGGCGGAAGGGACGCCGTCGGCCATCGTGACGATCGTCATCCGGCCCCGGACGGGAATGATCATCCGGCCACCGTCGGCGAGCTGCTCGGCCAGCGCACGAGGCACCGCGCGGGCCTCCGCGGAGACCAGGATCCGGTCGTACGGCGCGCGCCACGGCCAGCCGAGCACGCCGTCGACCGCTACGTGCACCTGGGCGTGGGTGATGCCGGCTCGGGCGACGTTCGCCCGCCCGAACTCGGCCAGCTGCGGGCGCAGCTCCACGCCGTCGACCCGGCCGGTCGATCCGACCAGGTGGGCCAGCAGCGCAGTGGTCCAGCCCGACCCGCTGCCGACGTCCAGCACCCGGTCGCCTGGCTCCGCGGCGAGCAGCTCGAGCATGATCCGCACCGTCGTGGGCTGGGAGCAGGTCTGACCATCGGCCAGGTGCAGCGGCTGGTCCAGGCCGGTGTTGCGGCGCTGGGCCGGGGGCAGGAAGTCCGCGCGCGAGACGGACCGCATCGCGGCGGCGACGACCGCGTGCGCCGAGCCATCCATCGCGCACCTGCTCCCGTTCGAGTCCGTCCAGACTAGCGCCGCACGTTAGCGTCCCGCCGCTGCCAGGCGATCAGGTGGGCCGAGGAGAACCTGGGCGAGCACCGTCCGCAGGCCAGGGCCCGGGTGGGGCGCCGGAACCGGGCGTGCTCGTGCCCGGCCGGGCAGATCCCGACCCAGGGTGCGGGCACCTCGCCGGCCCCGGCCGGCACCCGGCGCTGCGCGGTGCACCCGATCGAGAGGGCGATCCGGCGCCACTGTGGCCCGTGGCCGGCCCCGTGGCCCGCCAGCGCATGGGCGATCTCGTGCAGCAGGGTGTCGCGCACCTGCGCGGGCTCGTGCACCGCGGTCAGGTAGCGGCTGATCGTGATCCGACGCCGGTCGTAACGGCAGGCACCGGCCCGACGCTTGGCGTTGTCGAACCCGAAGGTCCAACCGGTCAGGCCGTGCTCGGCCAGGAGTTCGCGGCCGAGCGCGTCGGCATCGGTGAGGTCCATCTCGATCCTCGCTGTCGTGGGGGCGGGCAACTACGCACGACGCTAGAGGGCGCCTCGGACACCTGCTGCGTGGGCCTGTGGACGGTGTGCGAGCCGCATGGTTCGGCGGGACAATGGTGCCGTGAGGAACCGCAGTTCGATGACCGAACACGCCCGATCCTTCGACCGGGCGGCCGCGGTGTACGCCGCGACCCGACCCTCCTACCCGCCGGCCGCCGTCGACTGGCTGGTGCCGCGCTCGGCGCGTCGGGTCCTCGACCTGGCGGCGGGCACCGGCAAGCTGACCCGACTCCTGGTCGACCGCGGCGGCTTGGAGGTGGTGGCCGTGGACCCCGCGCCGAACATGCTCGGCGAGCTGCACGAGCACGTGCCCGGTGTGCCCACGTTCGTGGGGACCGCCGAGAACCTCCCGCTCCCGGACGACGCGGTGGACGTGGTGACCGTGGCGCAGGCGTGGCACTGGGTGGACCCGGCCGCGGCGGTACCCGAGATCGCGCGGGTGCTGCGGCCCGGCGGCACGCTCGGCCTGGTCTGGAACTCCCGTGACGAGTCGGTGGCGTGGGTGGCCGAGTTCGGCGACATCCTGATCCGGCTGTACGAACGCGACGAGCAGGAACTCGCACCGGATATCGGCGCCCCGTTCGGGCCCGTCGAGAGCACCACCATCCGGTGGACGCAGGCCATGCCCGCCGAAACGCTCGTGGACCTGGTGCGATCGCGCAGCTACTTCATCACCGCGACGCCGGAGCAGCAGGCGGACGTCCTCGGCGCCGTCGGGGACCTGCTCGCCGGCCACGCCGAACTGGCCGGCCGGGACGTCATCGACCTGCCGTACCTGGCTGACTGCTTCCGGACCCGCCTGGACGCCTGAACCGCTGGCCGCCGCGCTCGCCGAGCGCGTGGAAACCCTCGTCGCAACTCACGAGGGACCGGGGCTTCCGCGCACTCGGCCCAGGGCGGCGGCGACCTGTCGTGGGATCAGAGTCGGCTGATAGACATCGGCGGCGGTGAATCGCAGGATCACCGTGTCCGTGCGCGACGCCAGGGCGTTCTGCCGGACCCGGTCGCGGAACAGAGCTTCGGGAGCGGAGTGGATCGCGACGCCGTCGATCTCGACCAGCACCCACGATCCATCCTCTCGGAGCCAGCCCATGTCACCTCGGGCGATGAAGGCGCCGCGTGAGTCGGTGACCACCACCTGAATGTCATCCGGCGGGAGACACGCGTCCACGCATACCAACCTGGCACGCGTCTCGAGCGGCGACTCGGCCCGGCCGTCCACCAGGTCCCACCACGGAGTGAGTCTCGCGGCGCCTCGCCTGCCGCGCACCCGTCGGCGGACGTCGGCGAGACCCTCGGCGTCGAGTTGACGGCGGAACAGGGTCGAGTCGAGCACGGCGACCGCGGTCTCCCGGTTCATCTCGGGCAGCGCCTGGACCAGCGCAGAGCGAAGGTCGGCCACGGCCCGCCCGCGCAGTGTGGCGACCCCGAACCCGTGATCGAACCGCCGGACCCGGATCGACGCCGGGCCGCGGTTCCCGCGAGCTCCCGGCAAGCTCACCTCGGGTGCAATCCGGGCGGGCAGGCCCCACACCCCGTGGAGCGCGAGGGCGCACACCCCGACGGCGATCGCGTCCGGGCCGGCACCCAGCAGTCCGAGCCATGCGGCCCGGCGCCGCTGGTGATCATGAAGATCGCCGACCGCTGGCTCACCGCAGTCGTAAACACCCCGCACGAGCCGGTGCCACAGCCCACTGCGGACAAGATTGGCGATCCGCAGTTCGGAGATTCCCAGGCGTGCGCACTGTGCGGTCGTGATCAGCCCCGCCTGCCCGCGCGCGACCCGCAGCGCAGACTCCGGTTGCTTCACACCTGACACTCACCCAGCACACCATCGTCCGGTCCCCGCCCACGTGCCCCTGTGGACAACGCCGACGAGCCCCGGCTCCGCTCCCATCCCCGGCGATCCCCGATCGTTCCGCAAGACTCGGCGAGCGCGCACTTGTCACGTTCCAAGCCGACCGGAACAAGGGGCAACAACACGCTCGACCGAGGCGGGCGGGCAGCCAGGTGGGCAGCCAGGTGGGTGGCCTGGCCGATCGGCGGTTAGTCGGGCAGGACCTCGACGGTCAGCTCGACCTCGACCGGAGCGTCGAGCGGGAGGACCGCGACGCCGACGGCGGAACGTGCGTGCACGCCCGCGTCACCGAAGATCTCCTGGAGCACGTTCGAGGCGCCGTTGATCACGCCGGGCTGGCCCGTGAAGGACGGGTCGGAGGCGACGAAGCCGACGACCTTCACGACCCGGACGATCCGGTCCACCCCACCGACCAGTGCCACCACGGCGGCCAGGCCGTTCAGGGCTGCGAGCCGGGCGAGCGCGGTCGCGTCGGCCGGGCTGACCAGCCCGTCGCCCTCGCCGACCTTGCCGGTGTGCGCCATCACGCCGTCGACCATGGGCAACTGCCCCGACGTGTGCACCAGGTTCCCCTGGCGCAGTGCCGGCACGTACGACGCGACCGGTGGGACGACGTCGGGCAGGTCGATCCCGAGTTCGGCGAGGCGCGTCGATGCGCTCACGCCTTCTCCCGCTTGAGGTAGGCGACCAGTCCCTGACCGTCGGGGCCGGGCACCACCTGGACGAGTTCCCACCCGTCGGCGCCCCACTGGTCGAGGATCGCCTTCGTCGAGTGGATGATCAGTGGAATGGTTGCGTACTCCCAAGTAGCCATGCCACTGATCCTAGGGCTTCAGTTGTTGCGCGGATCGGCCCCTCGGCGCGGCTTCGTCGCCGGCCACTTCTGGCTGATCAGTTCGTTGATGGCGTTGCGGTCCGTGTCCGCCAGGGCCATCCGCCAGGACTCCACCGTGGGTGCGCGGCGCAACAGCGCGCGGCGCTCCCGCTCGGTCATGCCGCCCCAGACACCGAACTGGATCCGGTTGTCCAGTGCGTCGACCAAGCACTCCAGGCGCACGGTGCAGGAGAAGCACACCTCGCGTGCCTGCCGCTGCGCTGCGCCCTGCACGAAGAGGTCGTCGGGCGACTTCTGCGCACACGCCGCCTGCAACGTCCAACTCTCATCAAAACGTACGTCCACAATGACCTCCACGACGAGACTGCTTGCCAGTCACCCGACAAGAGGGTCCCCGTCCCCGATAAATACAAGGACTTCGAACACTCCCCCTATCTGCCGAGTTATACACCCCCGCACGGACAAAAGACAGTCCTTGCCGATCGGCGGACGGAACCGGCTCAGCGGGCGGTCGCGCCGGAGCCTGTCCGGTTCGGCGATTGCCGCGGATCCCTGTGGCATCGGGCACGAGCGGGGACGGCACTTCGACGGCACTCGGCCGGTGTCCGGTTCCCAGTTCGGGGTGCGTGGATGCGCTGTACGCGCCGCGGTGCGCGGGAGCGTGGCCACACCCGGAGCACAACGTATCCTAGAACGCATGGCACCTCCTTCCCGGTCGACTTCGCGCGCCGTCAACGCGGCACAACTGGTCTCCCTGTTCCTCGCGTTCCTCCTGGTCGCGGGCGTCGGTGGCGTCCTCTCGGCCGGCTTCATGATGCCGTTCGTGACGGCGGTCGGCGCGACCACGGACGCCTCCACGCGGCTGTTCGACGAGCTGCCGACGGAGCTGGGCTCGGAGGAACTGTCCGAGCAGACGGTCATGAATGCCTCGGACGGGACCCGGCTGGCGACGTTCTTCCTCGAGAACCGGATCGTGGTGCCGCTGTCCGAGATCAACCCGTACATGGGTGCGGCGGTGATCGCGGTCGAGGACCAGCGCTACTACGAGCACGGCGGCGTGGACCCGGAGGGTCTGATCCGGGCCGCGGTGCAGACCCTGACCGGCGGCGGGCTCCAGGGTGGCTCGACGCTGACCCAGCAGTACGTGAAGAACGTGCTCATCGAGGCCGGCCGGAACGCGAACGACCCCGAGGCGATCGAGGCCGCGCGGGAAAGCACCATCGGCCGCAAGCTGCGCGAGGCCAAGCTGGCGATCGCGCTGGAGCAGGTCCGCACGAAGGACGAGATCCTCGAGGGCTACCTCAACATCGCGCAGTTCGGCCCGTCCCAGTACGGGGTCGAGGCCGCCGCGCAGTACTTCTTCTCGCGCAGCGCCGCCGAGCTCACCCTCGGCCAGTCGGCGATGCTCGCCCGGATCACACAGAACCCGGCGAAGTGGAACCCGGTCAACAACCCGGAGGTCGCGGAAGCGGGCCGCAACACCGTGCTCGGGCTGATGCTCTCGCAGGGAAAGATCACCCAGGAGGAGCACGACGCCGCCGTGGCGCAGCCGATCGCAGACATGATGCTCGTCTCGAACACCCCGGTGGGCTGCTCGAACGCCGGCACTGCCGCGTACTTCTGCGACTACGTCAAGTCCGAGATCCTGAACAACCCGGTCTTCGGTGAGACCCAGGCCGAGCGGTACCAGCTGCTGGTGCGCGGTGGGCTGACCATCAACACCACGATCAACCTCAGCATGCAGGCTCAGGCCTACGCCTCCCTCATCGACGCGATCCCCGTCGACGACCCTTCCGGCGTCTCGACCGCCGTCTCGACGGTCCAGCCCAACACCGGGCAGATCCTCGCAATGGCGCAGAACACCCTGTACGGCAAACCCGCCGAGGGAGCCTCCAGAACCACCGAGGTGAACTTCAACGCCGACACCAGATTCGGCGGCTCCAGCGGGTTCCAGACGGGGTCCACGTTCAAGGCGTTCGTGCTGACGCAGTGGCTCATCGACGGACACTCCCTCAACGACAGGGTGGACGGCTCCACGGGACAGAGTTTCCCGCGCAACACGTGGGAAACGTGTCTGCCCGAGTACATCTCGAGTGACCCCTACGAACCGAGGAACCTTGAGGGCATCGGCACCGGCCCGATGAGCGTGCTCTCGGCCACGGAGGAGTCGGTGAACACCGCGTTCGTGAACATGGCGAACCAGATGAACCTGTGCGATCTCACGAACACCGCGCAGTCGATGGGCGTGCACCACGCCACCCTCGCGCCCGGCGGCACCTTCGACA
Source organism: Occultella aeris (assembly GCF_902703175.1). Lineage (GTDB taxonomy): Bacteria > Actinomycetota > Actinomycetes > Actinomycetales > Beutenbergiaceae > Occultella > Occultella aeris. The sequence continues at coordinate 251,898 of NZ_CACRYJ010000004.1, forward strand.
ACGGCTTCGCGTTGAACGTGGTCCCCTCGATGGCGCTCGGCGCGAACGAAATCGCGCCGCTGACCATGGCCGCCGCGTTCGCGACCTACGCCTCCGGCGGCGTCTACTGCGAGCCGATCGCGATCCTGTCCATCCAGAACTCGGACGGCGAGGAACTCCCGGTACCGCCGCAGACCTGCTCGCAGGCACTCCAGCCGAACATCGCGAACGCCATGAACTACGCGCTCGGCCAGGTCGTCGCGGACGGCACCGGTCGGCCGAGCCAGCTCGGGGACCGCCCCTCCGCGGGCAAGACCGGAACGGCGAACGATGACTCCGCGGCGTGGTTCGTCGGGTATGTGCCCCGGCTCGCGTCGGCCGTCTGGGTCGGCTTCTCCGAGGGCACCGAGTCGATGCAGAACATCACCATCAACGGCCGCTACTACCAGTACGTCTACGGTGGCGCGATGGCCGCACCCATCTGGCAGAACTACATGAGCCAAGCCGTCCAGGGGCTGCCCGTGGAGGGCTTCGCCGCGGCCGGTGACCGGGAGATCTACGGTGAACGCCGCCCCGTGCCGAACGTGGGCGGGCGCTCCGTGGCCGACGCAACGTCGATCCTGGAGGGTGCCGGCTTCACGGTCCGCACCGGCGCCACCGAGAACCACGACACCGTGCCGGCGGGCTCCGTGATCGGCACGAACCCGGGCGCAGGCAGCCTGGTCACCCCGGGCAGCGGTGTCACGATCGTGATCAGCGGGGGGCCCGCACCGGCGCCGCCCGCGACTCCCGACCCAGGTGACACCGGCGGCGGCGAGGGTGGCGGCGGCCCAGGCAACGGCGGGGGTAATGGTG
>NZ_CACRYJ010000005.1 GCF_902703175.1 Occultella aeris
CCGCGTCGTCTACAACCAACTCAACACCGACCACCAGAACGACCACACCCAAGCCCCGCCGACTTGCCAACCGGCAGCGGCTTGACATAGGAGAAACCCATGGCGAACGCTGGGATCCAGATGGGCCGTGGCACGAACGGTTCGCAGTTCTTCATCACCACGGCGCCGACCACCTGGCTGCAGGGCAAGCACACCATCTTCGGGAAGGTGAAGGACCCGGCCTCCACCGCCGTCGTCGACGCCGTCAACGTCGTGTCCACCGACCCGCGCAACGACCGTCCGGTCGAGGACATCGTGATCACCTCGATCGAGATCGTCGACTGACCGCTCGATGAGCGCTTACCCGCCCGCGCCGCCGCCGGGGCAGCCCGGAGCGGGAGGCGCACCGCCGGTGTGTCCGCGCCACCCCGATCGTGTCTCCTACGTTCGGTGCCAGCGGTGCGGGCGCCCGGCGTGCCCGGAGTGCCAGCGGCCTGCCGCCGTCGGCGTGCACTGCGTCGACTGCGTGCGCGAGGAAGCCCGTGCGGTCCGGCCGAGGACCAGCGTGCTCGGTGCCCGGATAAGCCCGGACAACCGCCCGGTCGTCACGATCACGTTCATCGCGATCTGCGTGCTGCTGTTCGTTGCGGACTACGTGAGCCCGACGCTGCGGATGCGCCTGATCTTTGCGCCGGTCCTCGGGCAGGTCGAGCCGTACCGAATGATCACCACGGCTTTCCTGCACGCCGGCATCGTGCACCTGCTGTTCAACATGTACGCGCTGTGGATCGTGGGACCGTTCCTGGAGCAGATGCTCGGGCGGTGGCGCTACATCGCCCTCTACCTGCTCAGCGCGCTCGGTGGCAGTGTGGCGGTGCTTGCGCTGGCGGGCAACGACGAGTGGAACGTGGCCACCGTCGGCGCGTCCGGTGCCGTGTTCGGACTCTTCGCGGCGATCGCCGTGGTGCTGCGTCGGACCGGGCGCGAGGCCCGGCAGATCCTCATCGTGATCGGGATCAACGTGGTCGTCGGGTTCGTGATCCCGGGAATCTCCTGGCAGGCGCACCTCGGCGGGCTGGTCACCGGCGCCGCCCTCGGCGCCCTGTTCGCCTATCTGCCGAAGAAGGAACGCACGCGCGGCGCCATCGCGGGTGTCGCCCTCGTCGCAGCGATCCTCGTCGGGATCACGGTCGGCGTCTACTCCTGAGGCTTGCCTTTGGTCGGCACCGACGCCGGACTCCGACCCCGCAGGCCGACTGCCGAACGCAACCTGCAACGATCCATCCTCGCGATGGATCGTTACAGGGTTACGTTCGACGCGCCTGGTGGGGGGATGGTGGGACGGGGAC
>NZ_CACRYJ010000006.1 GCF_902703175.1 Occultella aeris
CGGCCGCGGTGGCGCTGCGGGGCTCGGCATGGCCAGGACCGTCCCGCCCGCCGGCGCACCGGAGCGGACCGTGCCGGAGGCGACAGCCCGGGCGACCACGGTCTCCCGCTCGGACCCACCGCCCGACGGCGGGTCGGCGGGCCTGCGCGACCTGTCCGCCGGCGCCGTCGACGAACTGGCAGATCGGTTGGCCGGCCCGATCCTGCGACGGCTTCGGACGCAACTGCTCGTGGACCGCGAACGCCGCGGCATGCGCACGGACCTGCGGTAGGGAGAGGACGAACATGCTTGAAGACATCGAGACCGGCATCGGGGTGCAGTACACCGTCAAGCTCGACGGAGTCGACCTCGGCTCGTTCAGCTCGTGCAGCGGCCTGGGCTGCGAGGTCGTGATCGAGGTGCGCGAGGAGGGCGGCAACAACGGCAACCCATGGCAGCTGCCGACCCGCCTGAAGTATCCGAACATCACCCTGTCCCGTCCGCTCGGCAAGGACACCACGAAGGTCGCCGAGTGGTTCTCCTCCATCGCCAAGGGGTACAAGCGCCGCACCGGCGCCATCGAGGCGAAGACCGTCGACGGGCGGGTGATCGCCAGCTGGGGGCTCATGGACATCGTTCCGGTCCGCTGGTCGGGCCCCACGTTCAACCCCGACTCCCCGGCCGTGCTGACCGAGTCGGTGGAGATCGCCCACCACGGGTTCCTCGCCCCTGGATCGAAGTGAGGACGTCATGCCCCCCGCACCCGTAGCGTTCGAGGCCGCCGGGGCCGGTGGTGCCGGCTCCCCCGCGCGGCTCGAGCACGCCTACCTGCAACTGCACGAGCCCTCCTTGGACGGCTCGCTGTCCAAGCCGGGACCGAAGCTGGACCGCATCGACTTCCAGTTCAACCCCAAGGAGCTGAGTCTGTCGAAGCGAGCCGTGTGGAAGGAGAGCCCGGCCACCGGCAACAAGAGGGCCGGACCCCCGCAGTACACCGGGCCGCAGCCGACCTCGCTCACGCTGGAGATGTTCTTCGACGCCTCGGACACGCTGGACTCCTCGGTGGTGAAGAAGGTCGAGCGGTTGTTCACCTGCTGCGTGCCGACATCGGCGTCGTTCGGGCAGAAGAAGGCCTCCCCTCCGTGGGTGCTGTTCCGGTGGGGCGCCCTGACCGGGTTCCTCGCCTACATCGAATCCGTCACGGCGACCTACACCCTGTTCACGTCCGCCGGGTTGCCGGTGCGGGCCACGTGCACGGTGACCCTGAACGAGATCGCCGGGGAGCAACCGGGGCAGAACCCCACGTCGGGCGGGCTCGTGCCGCGCCGGGAGCACGTGCTCCGGGCGGGGGACACGCTCGCCGGCATCGCCTACGCCGAGTACGGGGACCCGTCGCTCTGGCGCGCGGTGGCCGAGCTCAATGGGGTGGACGACCCGGTCCGGCTCAGGCCCGGGCGCCGGCTCCTGTTGCCCGCGGCCGACGAACTGCCGCGCGTGGCCCTGCCTCGCGGTGAGCGAGCGCGGGAGGTGGCCCGTGCCGGCGACTGAGACCTTCACGTCGAGCCTGATCGTGACCGTGGACGGGTCGCCACTGTCCCCGCTCCTCGCGGCCGCGCTGGTGTCGGGGCACATCGAGGACGCGATCCGCCTGCCGGCCGTGTTCTCGCTGCGCTTCGCCGACCCACAGGCCGACCTGATCGAGAAGGCCGGCCTGAAGATCGGGTCAAAGATCGCCCTGAAGGTGCAGACCAGCGGTCCCGGCGGACCCACGGAACTGCTCACCGGTGACGTCACCGCCCTCGAGACGGAGCTCGGGCCGACCGGCATGTTCGCGATCGTGCGTGGGCTGGACGCCTCCCACAAGCTCCAGCACGGCACCCGGATCAAGGCCTACCTGAACGTCGGTCCCGGTGACATCGTCTCCACCATCGCCGGGGCGCACGGGCTGAGGGTGGGAAAGATCGACGTGCGTAAGCCGATCTTCACGCACATCACCCAGGACGGGATCAGCGACTGGGACTTCCTCGCCAGGATCGGGGACCGGGTCGGCGCCCGGGCGAAGGTGCGTGACGGCGGGCTCGACTTCGTCGCCCCGACCGACTCCTCGTCCGCGCCCGCGCCCGGTGGGCGCGACAACCCGCTGGTCATCGAGCGGGGTGTCGACCTCGAGTGGGTGAGGGCCACGGTGACCTCCGCCGGTCAGGTACCCAAGGTCGAGGTCCGCGGCTGGGACCCCAGCCAGAAGCGCGAACTCGTCGGGCTGGCCACCGCGCAGACCCGGGTGGCCACGCTCGCCGGAGCGGACGGCCCGGCCAAGCTCGCGTCGACGGTCGGTGCCGCCAGCCACGTGGTCTCCCGCGCCGCGCTGAGCACCCAGGCGGAGTGCGACGGAGAGGCGGCGGCGCTCACCGAGCGGATCAGCGGCGGGTTCGCCGAGATCGAGGGCGGCGGGTTCGGCAACCCGGCGCTCGCGGCCGGCGTCGCCGTGCGCGTGGTCGGGGTGGGGAAGACCTTCGAGGGGACCTACACGCTCACCCAGGTCCGGCACGAGTTCACGGCTGAGGGGTTCCGGACGTCGTTCACCGCGTCCGGTGCCTCCGAGCGGTCCCTGTTCGGGATCACCCGCGGTGAGGACCGCTCGGCGGTCCGGTCGGGCGTGATCCCGGCGATCGTCACGAACCTCAAGGACCCGGACGGCCTGGGTCGGGTGAAGATCAAGCTCCCGACCTACTCGGGCGACTATGAGAGCGAGTGGGCCCGCCTGGTGCAGGTGGGCGCGGGTGCGGCGCGCGGCACGGTGGTGCTGCCGGAGGTCGGCGACGAGGTGCTGGTCGCGTTCGCCGAGGGGGAGTTCGGCTCCCCGTACATCCTCGGCGGTCTGTACAACGGCCCGGACCGTCCGGACAAGGCCTGGTCGGCGCACGTCGGCAGCGACGGCAAGGTCACCCGGCGGGCCTTCGTCTCGCGCACCGGGATGCTCGTGGAGTTCCTCGAGGCGCCGGCCGGGGAGTCCCTCGTGATCAGCACGAACGCCGGCCAACAGCGCATCACCCTCACCCAGAAGCAGCAGGCCGGCATCGAGATCTTCTCCGAGGGGCCGGTGAGCATCAAGGCGAAGCAGGCCATCACGGTCGAGGCGCAGAACAACATCTCACTGAAGAGCCTCGGCGGTGACATCGCGATGGAGGCGATCAACATCAAGCTCAAGGCCAGCGCCGGATTCGAGGCCGGGGGCGCCACCGTGAAGGTCGCCGGCCAGGCAACGGCGGAGCTGACTGCAGCCAACGTGAAGGTGAACGGTCAAGCCTCCGCAGAGCTCTCCGCGGGCGCCATGGCGACCATCCGGGGCGCCCTCGTGAAGATCAACTAGGCGGGAGGCGGGAATGGGTCAGGAGTTCGTTGGAGCAGGCTGGTCCTTCCCGCTGCGGTTCGACCGGACCGGCCGGGTCGCGCTGGTCCGCGAGACCCGGGAGATCGAGGAGGCCATCCGGCTCATCCTGGCGACCTCGCCGGGCGAGCGGCCGATGCGCCCGGAGTTCGGGTGCGCCATCCACGACTACGTCTTCGCACCGGCGAACGCCGCGACGGCGGGCGACATCGCCTACGTCGTGCGAGTCGCGCTCGAACGGTGGGAGCCCCGCATCGACCTCGAGGACGTCGTGGTGCGGTTCGACGCCGTCGACGACGGCGTCCTGTACGTCGACGTCGTCTATTCCGTCCGCGGCACCAACGAGCCGCGCAACCTGGTCTTCCCGTTCTACGTGATCCCCACCCATGACGAGGCCGGAGCCTGACATGCTGCCTACCCCGAACCTCGACGACCGCCGCTTCCAGGACCTCGTCGACGACGCCAAGCGGATGGTCCAACGGCACAACCCGGAGTGGACGGACCACAACGTGTCCGACCCCGGGGTGACGCTGATCGAGACGGTCGCGTTCATGACCGACGAGCTGTTCTACCGGCTCAACCGGGTCCCGGACCGCCTCTACCTCACGTTCCTGGACCTGCTCGGGATGAGCCTGCTCCCACCCACGGCGGCCACGGCGGACGCCACGTTCTGGCTCTCCGCCGAGCAGCCGGAGACGGTCGGGGTGCCGGAGGGGTTCGAGGTCTCGACGCTGCGCACCGAGGACGACCCGGCCACGAGATTCGCGACCGTCCGCCCGCTGGAGGTGCCGCCGCGCCGTCTCGCGCACGTGCTGACCCACGGCGCCGACGACGAACCGCTGTCCCGCGACGACGACCTGCTCGGCGGGGACGGGTTCGACGTCTTCTCCGGGACGCCGGTCGAGGACGATGTGCTGCTCCTCGGCCTCGACGAGCCGGCGCCGTCGTGCGCGGTCGTGCTGCGCTTCGAGTGCGACGTGCAGGGCGTGGGCGTCGACCCGCGGAACCCTCCCCTTGTCTGGGAGGCCTGGGACGGACGGCGCTGGGTCGGGTGCGACCTGGACAGTGACGGGACCGGCGGGCTGAACCGGGCCGGGGACGTCGTGGTGCATGTCCCCGAGACCCACACCGCCTCGGTCATCGGGCGGATCCGCGCCGGCTGGCTGCGATGCCGGGTGATCCCGGCGGACGAGGGCTACCCGTTCTACAGCGCCTCCCCGACCATGAGCGCCGCGAGCGCCTTCACCATCGGCGGCACGGTGGCGGTGGTTCACGCGGAGACCATCGAAGAGGAGGTGCTCGGCCTGTCCGAGGGCACGCCCGCGCAGGTGTTCCCGCTCGAGCACCGCCCGGTCGTGGCGGGCGGCCCGCCGATCGAGCTCGATGTGGCCGACGGCGGTGGCTGGCAGCGCTGGACGGAGGTGGACTCGTTCGCCGGTGCCGGTCCCGATGACCACGTCTTCTGGGTCGACCGGGCGCAGGGGGCGGTGCACCTCGGTCCGGCGGTGCGTCAGGTGGACGGCTCGCTACGCGGGTACGGCGCCGTGCCGCCCAAGGGCGCGCCGCTGCGGGTGCGCAGCTACCGCACCGGGGGCGGCCCGGCCGGCAACGTCGGCGCCCGGACGATCAGCGTGATGCGTGCCACGGTCCCGTTCGTGGACCGGGTCGAGAACCGGCGCCCCGCACTCGGCGGCGTGGCCGCGGAGTCGGTTGCCGAGGCGCGCCTGCGCGGACCGTTGGCGCTGCGGACCCGGGACCGGGCGATCACGGCCGAGGACTACGAACAGCTAGCCCGCGCGGCGGCGCCCGGCATCGCGAGGGTCCGGTGCGTGCCCGCCGTGGGGGACGACGACGCCGGCGGCGTGCGGGTGCTCGTGGTCCCGTCGGCAGTCCCCGACGACGAGGGCCAGCTGCGGTTCGAGGACATGGTGCCCTCCACCGATGACCTCGCCGCCGTGGCCGCCTACCTCGACGACCGGCGGCCCGTGGGCGTGCGCGTGCTCGTGGAGCCGCCGTTCTATCAGGGGGTCACCGTGGTCGCCCGGCTGAGTCCGCGACCACGGACGACGGCGCACGTGCTCGAGCGGGACGCCGTCCGAGCCCTGAACGCCTACTTCGACCCACTCACCGGAGGGCTCGACGGCGAGGGGTGGCCGTTCGGAAGGCCGGTCCAGGCGGGCGAGGTGTACGCCGTGCTGCAGCGGCTGCCCGGCACGGAGCTGGTCGAGGACGTCAAGCTGTTCGCGGCGGACCCGATCACATCCCGCCGCGGCGAGCCGGTGCAGCGGATCGAGCTGGACCAGCACGCGTTGGCGTTCTCCTACCGCCACCAGGTCCGTGTCACGGCGGGGGACTGAGATGCGCGGCATGATCCCAGGGCTCGTCCCGGTGGTCCCGGTGGCCTCCCGGTTGCCCGGTGTGTACGGCGATGACGAGATGATGCAGCTGTTCACCCAGGCGCTGGACGAGGTGCTCGCGCCGACGTTCACCACGCTGGACTCGCTGTGGACCTACATCGACCCGCACCTGGCGCCGGAGGACTTCCTGGACTGGCTGGCGGACTGGGTGGGGGTGGAGGTGGACGACTCCTGGTCGGTCGAGCGCAAGCGCGAGATCGTGGCGCAGGCCGCTCAGATCCACCGCCGTCGCGGCACGGTGGCCGGGGTGGAGCTGGCCGTGCGGCTGGTCACCGGTGGCGAGGTCACCGTGACCGACTCCGGCGGCACCATCTGGTCGCGAACCCCGGGTGCGGACCTGCCGGGGCGCTCGCCCGCGGAGCTGACAGTGACGGTGGAGGTGCCCGACGTCGACGCCGTCGACCTGCGCCGGGTGGATCGCGTGGTGCGTGACGTCAAACCGGCGCACGTGCCACACGTCGTTGAGATCGTGGAGGTGGCCTGATGGTGATCTGTCCCGAATGCGGCACCCGCAACGAGGTCGGGGAGCAGTTCTGTGGTGGCTGCGGCACCTACCTGGAGTGGGAGGATCCCGCGGCCGACGAGCATGGACTCGAACCTGAGCCCGGGCTCGAGGAGGAACCTGAGCCCGAACTCGAGCAGGAACCCGCTCCCGGGCCCGTGCCCGTGCCCGTACCCGTGCCGGAACCGGAGCCCGTGCCCGAACCGGTGCCGGAGCCCGAGCCCGAGCCGGCGCCTGCTCCTCCGCCGGCTCCCGACCCGGCGCCGGTTCCTGAGCCCGCACCCCGGGCAGAGCAGCGCACGACCGCCGAACCGGTGCCCGGGACCGGGCAGGACGCCGCGGCGACCGCCGCCGCCACGGCTGCCAGCGCTGGGAACGCGCCGGTGCCGCGACCGGCCGCCGACGCCACGGCCGACCCGGCGGAGACGCTGCCGCCGGGCACGAACGAGACGACCCCGTCGAGAATTGGCGAGGATGCGCCGTCGGGCACGAACGCGGCTGTGCCATCCGGCACTGGCGAGGCTGCGCCGTCGGGCGTCGAGGACAGCCCGGCCCGCCGGGCCGACCAGCCCCACTCGAACGGCACCCCGACCCGGGAGACCATCGAGCAGGCGAAGCCGGCGGCGGCGATCGCTCCCGCGCTCGTCGCGCCGCCGGTGCAGCGCAGGCGCCGAACCACCCGGAGCACCGCCGAACCCACCGCCTCCTCCGGCGGGCAACTCCCCGGCGCACCCCGCCCGGGCGGCGCGGACGAGCCTGCCGCGAGAGCACCAGGCGCACCGATGGCGGTGCGGCCGGGCGCGGCCAAGCCCCGCCCGGCGCCGCGACCGGTCCCCGCGGACGAGCCGCCGCCCGCGCCCGGCGATCTCATCTGCGGCAGCTGCGGCACCGGGAACGTGCCCACCCGCAAGTTCTGCCGCCGGTGCGGCACCAGCCTCGCCGAGGCGAAGGTGCAGCCGAGCCGGTCCTGGTGGCGGCGACTCCTGCGCCCCGACGCCAAGCCCGGGCCGGTCGCCGGCACCCGGCCCAAGACCCGGCGACGCCGGTTCCCCACGAAGCTCGTCAGCACCGTCGTCATCCTCGGCCTGCTCACCGCTGTCGGGCTCTACTTCCGGCCCGAGCTCGAGCGGGCCTACGAGGCCGTACTGGACCGCGCCCAGGGCAATACCGCCGTGAATCCGACCGGATTCACAGCCTCGACTCAGGGGGCCGAGACACCCGTGACGAACATCGGCGACGGCACCTTCGACCGGGCCTGGACACCGGCGGCGCCGGGACCCGGGGTGGGCGAGTGGGTGGACATGACGTTCGCCCAGCCGTTCCGGATGGTCCGGATCCTGATCACGCCGGGCCAGTCCACCGTGCAGGAGGACTTCCTGGCTGCGGACCGGCCGCAGACGCTGACCGTCACGACGACCACGTCCACCGGAGCTCAGGAGAGCGAGGAGATCGTGCTCGAGGACCGAGCCGGGGCGCAGAGCGTCGAGCTCGTGATCGAGAACGTGGTCGCCGTGCGGCTGACCATCGTCGACACCTTCGCGCCTAGCCCCGAGTCGTTCGTGGCACTGGCAGAGGTAGAGTTCCGAGGACGCGAGTAGTGTCCGCGGGCACGCCGAGGGTGGCGAGCATCCGTGCGTAGCCACGTTGCGCGCGCTCGGCCTCCGCGGCCGCGCCAGACCGGTGCAGCGCGTCGATCAGCAGTTGCCAGGACGCGTCGCGGAAGGTGTTGAGCTCGATGCTGCGGTTGGCCGCGGAGGTCGCCGCCTCGAGGTTGCCGTCGGCGAGCTCAAGCGTGCCGAGCGCCGCGGCGGCCTCGGCGGCCTGGCTGCGGTAGCGATCCCTCGGGCCGGTCACCCACTCGGCCGGGCCGTCCTCCGGGAGCAGGTCCGCGGCATACAGGTCGAGGGCCCGCCGCAGCGCCGCGGCGTGCGCAACCGGGTCGGTCCTCCGGGTCTTGTTCGCGGTCCGGAGCGCGGCCTCGAACTCGACGACATCGCATCGTGAGGAACTGCGCAGGCGGAGCGTGTAGGCCTCCCCGTCCCGCACCAGCAGGGTGCTGCTACGGGCCGGGCGACCCGGTTCCAGGCACCGCCGGATCGTGGAGACGCTGACTTGGAGGTTGTGCATCGCCGCGGCCGGGTCGAGGTCGCGCCACAGCGCCTCGGCCAGTCGTTCCCGGTGCACCGGCCGGCCGGCACTGAGGGCGAGGATGCGCAGCACGGCGCGGGCCCGGGGACGCATCTGGCCAAGGTCGATGGCGCGGCCCCGCACCGTGATCGAGAACGCGCCGAAACAGTGCACGTCCAGTTCCGCGACCACGTGGGACGGCGGTGCGGACCGGTCCGGAGGACCGGCGGATACAACGGCGCCCGGCGCGCCGACGACCGGCGCAGGCTCGGCGGCACGGCCATGCATCGACTCGACGCGGTCGGCGCCGTGGGCCTCGACGGCGGTGGAGGACAACCACTCCCACGGCCGGGCGAGCAATCCTTCTGCCTCGGCCGTCGACGTCGCCAGGTGCATCATCTCGGCGGCGTTAACACTGTCGGGCGCGCCGCTGCGGGCCAGCGTCGCGTACGCGATGGCAAGGGCGCCGGGCACCGCGAGGGTGCGAGCGAAGGATTCTGCCGCCACCGCGTCGGCCGTCGCATCCGGGAGCCTGGCGGCGGTGGCGGTGAGCGCGTACAGGGACCGTGCCCACGACTCGAGCGACGTGGCACCGAGGGTCCGGAAGCGTAGACCGAGATCGTCCCACTCCTGCGGATGCACGCCGCCGGCGCGTAGGCAGGACAGCGCCAGTGACCAGGCGATGATCGCCGCTCCCCACGCGTCGCCGATCCGGTCGCAGTGGCGGATAAGCTGCTGGGCGCGGCGATGGGACCGCTCATCGCCGTCGAAACTGACGATCGCGCCGTGCGCGAGCCGGGCCAGCCAAGTGTGCCCCGCCTGTTCGGCGGCCACGTACACCCGATCGATCGCGGCGAGGGTGGGCAGCGTCGGGCGGGTGGAGGCCATTGAAACCTCCGCCAGCCGCGCGGCGAGCGCCATCTCATCCGGGGCCTCGGGGTCGGACGCGCACCGGTGCAGAACCTCGGTCGCCGTGCGTTGATCGCCGGCGATCAACAGGCTGATGCCCTCCGCGAGGGTGGCACCCGGACCTCGCTGCCGGGCCGCTCGCCGGGCTGCCTGCAGCGGGTCGCGTCTGCTCGCCTCGCGGACGCAGTGCTCCCACCCGTCGGCGTGATCGCGGGCCGGCGTCGTCGACCAGACCCCCGCGCCCGACGAGATCAGCCGTGTCGCGGCACGCTCCGCAGGGCTCGTGGAGTCGCTCAGGTCGTTCAGGAGGTTGCGCACCCGGTCGAACTGTCCCTCGAGGTGCGCGGCGCGGGCGCGCGCGATGGTGCGCCAGGGTGGGGGACCGATCCGGTCCACGGGCAGCGGGTCGGTCCACAGCCGACCCTGGATGTCGACGGATCCGGGCCCGACGTCCTCGAGGAGGTCTGTCAGGTGCCGCCAGTCCTCGGCCAGGCAGAGCGCGCGCAGGGCCTCGTGGGTGGCGCCCTCGGTGCGCAGGATCGTGGCGGCACCGGAGAACCAGGATGAGGTCCGCACCGGACCGAGTTCGGCACGGGCGGCCGAGATCAGGTGACGGCGCAGCACGCGGTGCATACGGAAGCGGTCGTTGCCCACATCGATCAGCAGCGGCAGGGAACGAGCCACGGCCCGAAGGTCCTCATGCCCGGTGCTGGTTCCGCGGTGGGCGTCCACGCGGGCGGCGCTGAGGTTCTCGAACACGGCCACGTCCGACAGGAAGTCGCGCTGGTGCGGGGGGAGCCCACGGAGCACGGTCGCGTCCAGGTAGCCGGCGGCGTAGTCGGCATGCATCGCCAGGGCGTGCACGGCGCGCCGGCGCTCAGCGGGGAGGCGGCCCTCGATGGAACGCTGGAACAGGCGCACTGCAGCGGCCCAGCCCTCCGTCTCCCTGGTGATCACGACCAGGTCGTCGAGCGGGAGCGGCTCGTCCCCGGCCGAGCGCATCAGGGCGTCGGTGTCCCAGATGCGGAACCGCAGATCGCGTCCGGTGAGCACGACCGGCGGCGGGATCTCCGAGCGGGTCAGGTTCAACGTGGGCATCGTCCGGGACCCGAGCAGGATCCTCAGACGGTCACCGGTGCCGAGGATGAGGGTCTCCAGCTCGGCCTCGGCCGGGGTACCGACGAGGTGGTGGACGTCGTCGAGGACGAGGAGCAGGGGCGCCGGGAGCAGGTCGACGAGGCGGAGCACGTCGTGGGCGCTGGTCGGCTCGACGGCGGGGTGTCCGCCGGTGACTTCGCCCGGCCGGTTCGTGGGTCCGGCCGCCGTGCCCGGCTCGGGTGCGGCCAATGCGCTGGACACGGCTGCGCCGGTCCCCCCGGCGGTGCGGACGGCGACCGCGAGGGTACGGATCAGTGCGCGCTGGTCCGCATCGGCGAGGGTCAGCCGGCACCAGGCCACGAGTCCATCCTGGCCGCGAGCCCAGCGCGCCATCAGGGTGGTCTTGCCGGTCCCCGGCCACGCCACGACGAGCCCGAGGCGCGTCGCCCTGATCCCGTCGAGGGCACGCAGCAGTGCCGGTCGGGGCACTCCGCCCGCCGTGGGCACGCGCGACAGCGAGGCCGGTGCCACGCCATCGAGTCGGACGCCTTCGGCCACGGGGAGCCTCCCGGTCGGAACGTTTCTGAGCATAGGCCGGTCGGGCCCGCCGGGGTGCCCGTTCGTGCGCCCCGTCTCACCCTGAAGAGAGGCCGAAGCGGCTGTCGTGATACCCGAGGTCGTGCTGGGTACCGAGCACGACCTGCTCGGTGTCCTGACCGAGCTTCGGCCGAGGCGCTATGCGCCCAGCACCATCCAGGCGGTCCCCCGCGCTCGCAGACCCGTGGTGATGGCACGCGCCCCGATGAACCCACCCGCGAAGGCGACCCACAACCACGCGAGGCCCGCTGCGCCGTCGGGCGCCCAGAGCCAGACCGCTCCGACCATCGGGAGGTACGCCACCAGGGTGATCACACCGGCCCATGCGAGGAACCGGCCGTCGCCGGCGCCCATCAGCACGCCGTCGAGCACGAACGGCCATGCGGCCAGCGGCAGCAGCAGACCGATCACCACCAGCGAGATGGCCGCGGCTCGCTGCACCTGCGGGTCGGAGGTGAACAGCGGCGTCACGAACCACCCCAGGCCGGCGATGGCGATGCCGATGACGGCTCCAGCGCCCATGCCCCACTGCAGGCAACGCCGGGTGACCGCGCGGACCTGGCGGACGTCACGGGCGCCGAGTCCGTGCCCGACCAATGCCTGGGCGGCGATCGCGAGGGCGTCCAGGGCGAACGCGGTCAGACCCCAGACCGCATTCACGATCTGGTGTGCGGCCAGCGTGGCGTCGCCGAGCTTCGTGGCGGTGGCCACGGTGAGCAGGATCGCCGCGCGCAGCGTGAGTGTCCGGATCAGCAGCGGAGTGCCCGCGCGGGCGTTCGCCATGATCCCGGCCGGGTGGGGCCGCAGCCCCACGCCGCGAGCCCGGGCGCCCCGGAGCACGATCGCGGCGAGGACCACCCCCATGCCGATCTGGGTGAGCGCCGTCGCCAGTCCGGACCCGGCGATGCCCATGTTGAAGCCGTAGACGAGCGTGATCGACCCGATCGTGTTGACGACCGCGCCGACCACCGCGACGACGAGCGGGGTCCGGGTGTCCTGGAGGCCGCGCAGAGCCCCGGTCGCGGCCAGGACCACCAGCATCCCGGGAATCCCAGGCGCCGACGCGCGCAGGTACGCGACGGCGTGGGGCGTGACGTCCGCCGAGGCGCCCAGTGCCGTGACGATCGGCTCGGCGACTCCGATCGCGACGGCGCAGGTCAGGACACCGAGCCCGAGCGCCAGCCAGATCCCGTCCAGCCCGACGGCGAGGGCGCCTCTGGTGTCGCCAGCACCGAGGCGCCGGGCGACGGCGCCTGTGGTGGCGTAGGCGAGGAAGACGAAGATCGAGACGATCGTGACCAGAACCGTCGAGGCGATCGTCAGCCCGGCGAGCTCGGCGGTGCCCAAGCGGCCGACGACGGCGGAGTCGATGAGCACGAACAGCGGCTCGGCGACGAGGGCGCCGAGCGCGGGGACCGCGAGGGAGAGGATGCGCCGATCGAGGGCCCGCCGCTCATCGGCGTGTACACCCGGCGTGTCGTCCACCGATCCTCCGAGTAATTGTTATGCACACCTTGGGTACAGCGAATCCGTTGCCATCCCGCCGATCTCAGATGTTATCCACACCAGTGGATGGAGCCTGTGCACAACCTTTTCCGCGGTGATCCACATGCTATCCACAGCCTAGGGGGTCTTCGTCCCCAGGCTGGCGCACCATCGAGTTGTGGGGGGCATGGTGGGAGGCATACGGTCACGCGGGTGTGCCGGAGTAGCCATCGCCGCGGGCGGTGAGGCAGGCGTTGTCGGTGGTCGCCGATACACATGTTCGACGGGGCTCGCAGAGCCGGTATTGAAGAGGCAGGGGAGGCGGTCCACACGATGGTCTTGGCACCGTTCGACGGAACTGACCAGGTTCGGGCGGTGGCGCGGTGAGCGTCGCCGAGATGTCGCCGGCGCGGGAGAGTTTCGAGCGCACGCCGCCGCAGGACGTGGCCGCCGAGCAGAGCGTGATCGGCGGCATGCTGCTGTCCAAGGACGCCATCGCCGACGTCGTCGAGGTGCTCCGCGGCACCGACTTCTACCGTCCCGCGCACGAGGTCATCTACGACGCGATCCTCGACCTGTACGGCCGCGGCGAGCCGGCCGACGCCGTCACCGTCTCCGCCGAACTGACCAAGCGCGGCGAGCTCACCCGCATCGGTGGCGCCCCCTACCTGCACACGCTGCTGTCCTCGGTGCCGACGGCCGCGAACGCCGGCTACTACGCCCGGATCGTCCGCGAACGCGCGGTGCTGCGGCGCCTGGTCGACGCCGGAACCCGGATCGTGCAGTTGGGCTACGCCACCGACGGCGGGGACGTCGACGAACTCGTGAACACCGCACAGGCCGAGGTGTACGCCGTCACCGAGCGGCGCACCGCCGAGGACTACGTCCCGCTCAAGGACGTCATCAACTCCACCATGGAGGAGATCGACGCCGCCTCCCACCGTGGCGAGGGGATGGTCGGGGTGCCCACCGGTTTCGCCGATCTGGACGCACTCACCAACGGTCTGCACCCCGGGCAGATGATCGTGCTGGCGGCCAGGCCGGCCGTGGGCAAGGCCCTCGCCCTGGACACCCCGCTGCCCACGCCGACCGGGTGGACCACGATGGGCGACGTCTCGGTCGGTGACCTGCTGATCGCTGCCGACGGCACACCCACCGAGGTGGTTGCCGCCACCGACGTGATGACTGACCGGCCGTGCTACGAGGTGACCTTCGACGATGGCACCACGATCGTCGCGGACGCCCAGCACCAGTGGCTCACCGAGACTCGGGCCTCGCGTAAGTCGGCGCAAGCAGCGGCGGCCCGTTACAACGGGTACCGCAACCAGCGGACGTTCGCCCAGGTGCGCACTACGGACGAGATTGCGGACTCGGTCCGGTGCCTGACAGCAGACGCGAGACTGAACCACAGTGTCACGAACGGCCGTCCCCTTGAACTGCCGAAGGCCGACCTAGCCATCGAACCGTACGTGCTCGGCGTCTGGCTGGGTGACGGTCACAGTGCGAGCGCGCGGTACACCTCTGCGGACCCAGAGATCGCAATGCGAATAGAGGGCCTGGGGTACGAGGTGCACCCCGGCTCTGGACTGACGTACTCCGTCATGCTCCCGAAATCCTCCGTCCAGTCACGCGAATGTGTGGTCTGTGGGGACGAGTTCGTGCCCCGCACCAGTCAGGCGAAGACATGTGGCCGGTCGTGCGGAGGACGGGCCAGGGGCATCGAGGGGATGAACGCAGGTCCCGTCTGCCCCGATTGTGGGCGTCCCAGTTCGGGTATGCGGCGCTGCCAGGTATGTCATAACGAGCACGGCACGGTCCATGGGTTGCTCCGAGCCATCGGCGTACTTGGAAACAAGCACATCCCGACCGACTACCTACGCTCGAGCGAATCGCAACGGCGCGAACTCCTCGCCGGCCTTCTCGACACCGACGGGACCGTGAGTCCGACAGGCGCCGTGCAGTTCACGGTGGTGTCCGAACGACTCGCGACGGACGTGCGAGAACTCGTGCACAGCCTCGGCTATCGGACAGGCTTCACCCGCAAGGCCGTCCCCGGCCGGAAGCTGGAAACCAGCACCGCCTACACGATCACCTTCACCACCGCTGATGAAGTCTTCGGCCTGACGCGGAAGCAGGTCGCCCACAAAGAGAGGGCGACTCGTGCCACCCCGCGGCGGCTGTCACGCTTCATCACTCAGGTCCGACGCGTGGGCTCGGTTCCCGTTCGCTGCGTCGAGATTGCCCACCCGAGCCACTTGTACATGGCTTCTCGCGCCATGATCCCGACGCACAACTCGACGATGGGACTGGACGTGGCCCGCGCCGCGTCCATCAAGAACGGGCAGACGTCCGTCATCTTCTCGCTGGAGATGAGCCGCAACGAGATCGCGATGCGGATGCTCTCCGCGGAGTCGCAGGTGCCGCTGCAGAACATGCGCAAGGGCAACATGCGCGACGAGGACTGGACCCGGATGGCGCGTGCGATGGGGCGTGTGTCCGAGGCGCCGCTGTTCATCGACGACTCTCCGAACATGTCGCTGATGGAGATCCGGGCGAAGTGTCGCCGACTCAAGCAGCGCCACGACCTCAAGCTCGTCGTCATCGACTACCTCCAGCTGATGAGCTCCGGGAAGCGCGTGGAGTCCCGGCAGCAGGAGGTCTCGGAGTTCTCCCGGGCGCTGAAGTTGCTGGCGAAGGAGCTTGAGGTCCCGGTGATCGCGATCTCGCAGCTCAACCGTGGTTCCGAACAGCGCACCGACAAGAAGCCGCAGATGAGCGACCTTCGCGAATCGGGCAGCATCGAGCAAGATGCCGACGTCATCATCCTGCTGCACCGCGAGGACATGTACGAGAAGGAGTCCCCGCGTGCCGGAGAGGCCGACATGATCGTCGCCAAGCACCGTAACGGCCCCACGGACACGATCGTCGTGGCCTTCCAGGGGCACTACGCGCGGTTCGTCGACATGGCGCAGTAGTCTGCCGCAGGAGTCGGCCAGGGTCAGTTCGCGGGGTGTCTGTGCTGGACCGGACCGTGCTTTCGCCTACCCTTGCTTGCGGCGGTTGGGCGCGCGACCGCGCAAGGTACCGGCGAGAGGGAGACCAGAGGACGATGTGCTGGGACCCGTGGCCCCACCTCACGAGTAGGTCGACGACCTGTCGGGCCTTCCGCCCGTGAGGCTGGTCGTCATCGGCGCCTTCGTGGCGTTCTTGATCGGACTCTTGGGCACCCGTTCCTACATCACGCTCGCGACACGCCGCGGATGGGCCCAGTTCATCCGCGAAGACGGACCGACCAGCCACCACAGTAAACGCGGCACCCCTCAGATGGGCGGGCTCGTCATCATCGGCGGCTCTCTCGCCGGCTACGCGGCGGCGCACCTGCTCACGTGGACACCGCCGACCGTCTCGGGCCTTCTCGTCCTGTTCCTGATGGTCGGTGTCGGATTCGTCGGGTTCCTGGACGACTGGACCAAGATCAGGCGCGAACGTTCGCTGGGGCTTCGGTCGTGGGAGAAGCTGATCGGACAGACCGTCGTCGCGGTCGTCTTCGCCGTCCTTGCCTCCAGGTTCGCGCGTGACGGTGTCACGCCCGCCAGCTACAACATCTCTTTCGTCCGCGACACTGCGGTCGACCTCGCACACTTCGGTCCGCTCATCGGTGTGGTCCTGTTCGTCGTCTGGGCGAACCTCATGATCGCCGGAGCGAGCAACGGCGTGAACCTCACGGATGGGCTCGATGGTCTGGCGGCCGGCGCCTCGGCCATGGTGTTCGGCGCCTACTCGTTGATCGCGATCTGGCAGTACAACCAGAGCTGTCGACAGGACCCGTCCGCTCAGTGTTACGAGGTCCGCGACCCGCTCGACCTCGCTGTCGTAGCCGCATGCGTCATGGGCGTTTGCTTCGGCTTCCTGTGGTGGAACGCGTCGCCGGCTCGTCTGTTCATGGGTGACACCGGCTCTCTCGGCCTCGGAGCCGCGCTGGCCGGGTTGGCCATCATGACCCGCACCGAGCTGCTCCTCGTCATCCTCGGCGGCCTGTTCGTCATCCAGACGACTGCCGTGATGCTCCAGGTGAGCTACTTCAAGCTCACCAAGCGCAGCAACGGCGGCGTAGGCAAGCGACTCTTCCGGATGACACCGATCCACCACCACTTCGAGCTGCTCGGCTGGGAACAGATCACCATCACGATCCGCTTCTGGATCATCTGCGGCCTGTGCGTAGCAACCGGACTCGGGATCTTCTACGCAGAATGGCTCATCGTCAGTTGAGCCCTCGAGACATCCCTGGGTGCCGTTCGCGGTGACCGGGACGTAGTGCCGACAGGCTCCGGATCCGGGTCAAGACTCACCAGGGTGCCACCCACGATGCCGTGTAGCGCCAGAAAAGGCGGCGCCGCATCCGAACACCCGGTAGCACCTGGCTGGCGACGGCGCGGATGTCATCGAACGACTCAGTCGCCTCGACCGTGGGTGCACGCATGCTCGCGGGAGGCTGCGCGGCGCGCGTGGGGTGACGGATCAAGCCGACGAGGGGGTTGAGCGCGAGAGACGTCAGGGATCGCAACCTGTCGGCTGGACTCTCCCTCGCGACTCCCACGATGAGGATCCTCCCGCCGGGTCGCAGTGCCGTTCGGGCCTGGCGAAGTGTTGCTCCGAGCGGCATGTGATGGAGCGATGCGACGAACAGGATCAGGTCGTACTGCTGGTGTGACTCTTCGCCGAATCGGCGCTGAACGATCCGAACGGTGTTCGAGTCGCGGAATCTGCGGGCGGCGATCGCGCGAGTCTCGGCGTCAGGTTCGACTCCGACCACGTTGGGAAACACTCCGGCGAGACGCTCCACCATGTTGCCGGTGCCGCATCCCACGTCCACGGCGGTGGTACCGCGTCGGCTGCGAGCAGCGCGCGCATGCTTCAGCACGAAGCCCACGAATGCGTCGTTGTGCGACCAGGGATGAGCTGCGTTGAAGTCGTTGAGGGCAGTCAGCAGTCGCATCGCAACAGGGTAGGGAACCCAGCCCGCGGACCCGCGGCCCTGTAATCATGGCATCATGGCCGACGTCGACGAGGTGAAGTCCGCGCTGCATGACGAGCTGCGGTGGGCGCGGGAGGCGATGGTCGGAAAACTGGAGGGTCTGAGCGAGTACGACGTGCGTCGCCCGATGACTGGGACGGGCACCAACCTCCTTGGGTTGATCAAGCACCTGTCGATGGGCGAGTCGAAGTACCTGGGGGAGGTCTTCGGCCGGCCGTTCCCGGAGCACCTGCCGTGGTGGGACGCGGATGCCGAGCCAGATGTGGACAAGTGGGCAACCGCCGAGGAGTCTCGCGCGCAGATCGTGCGGCGCTATGAGCGCGTGTGCGCTCATGCGGACGCGACCATCGATTCGCTTGAGCTTGATTCGCCGGGTCACGTGGCGTGGTGGCCACGACCGCAGGTGAAACTGGTCAATGTCGTGGCCCATGTTCTGTCGGAGACGAACCGTCATGCCGGGCACGCCGACATCCTGCGAGAGCAACTCGACGGCGTCACGGGCGATTGCCGGCGCTCGTCCGTCGCTGCATGATGCCGAGTGGTGGCGAGCCCACGTCGCCACTGTCGAGGCCGCAGCACGGAAGGCGAGTTCAACCGCGGCGGTTGCCGACTGACAGTGGAAGCAGGGAGATCGGCAAGTCCGCTCACGGTCACGGTCGGACTCTCCTAGATTGACCGCATGCCTCTCGAGCGGACTCAGCAGCAGGCGGTCGACCGGTGGTTCCCTGGTGCCGAAGTCGTTGCGGATATGAGTTGGGGCCTGGTGGACACGGTCGTCCTGCACCTGAAGACCCAGGCCGGTGACGTGGTGGTCAAGGCGGGCGGACCGGGCAACCGCCACATCGGCCGCGAGATCAGCGGGCACCGCGACTGGACCGGGCCGTGGCTGGACGGCGGCCACGTCAACCGCCTCCTGCGCGCCGACCATGACCGCAATCTCCTGGCCCTCAGCTATCTTCCTGGCACGCTGGTCCAGGGCACTCCCGCTGCAGGTGACCCGAAGACGTACCGGCAAGCAGGCGAGCTGCTCGCGGCCTTCCATGGGCAAGCCTCGACGGTGAGCGAGGACTACGAGGCCGGGATGGACGCCCAGGCGCTCCGCTGGCTCGACGGGGAGCATCGCATCGGCGCCGATACCGAGCGCGACTTGCGGAGCATCATCGCCACTCACGAACATGCGCCCGCCGTACTCGTGCCGACACATGGCGACTGGCAGCCACGCAACTGGCTGGTGGACGACGAAGGGCGCGTCCGCGTCATCGACCTCGGGCGAGCGGCGTGGCGCCCAGCCCTGACTGACCTTGGCAGACTCGCACGACAGGAGTGGGAGGGGCGGCCAGATCTTGAGGCTGCCTTCCTGGACGGCTATGGCAGCGACCCCAGGGAGCAAGGGGCGTGGCAACGCACTCTCGTTCGTGAGGCCATCGGCACGGCCGCCTGGGCCTACCAGGTGGGCGACGAGCCCTTCGAGCAGCAGGGGCACCGCATGATCCAGCAGTGTCTCGAGGTCACCAACGCCTGAACGATGCAGGCCGAGCGTGCAGGCACGGACCTGTCGCATGCTCTCTCGATGCCGTCCGCCTCCCACCAATGGGGATCTCCGTCGAATAGGGCATCCCAAGACGGTAGTTATCGGGTTGCCCATCGAGGCACCCTGACTACAGGTCCTGCGGGGTGCGTCAGGCCTTACGTCAGGTGCCCGGAGTCCCGAAGACGACGGAGTGTTTCGGCAACTGCCCGGTCAAAAGCCTGCTCGGCACCGTAGGTCCGCAGCAGGGCGAACGTGTTGTGGACAAGGTCTTCGACCTCGTCAGCGAGCTGCTGCACATCGGGTTCTCCGTGCTTGGCGACCTTCGCGCCGTGCCGTTCGAGGTGCGCGACTGCGGAAGCGACCTCGCCGAGGTCCTCAGTCAAGCGAGCCAGGATCCGCAACGGGTCGTCGCCATCGGGAAACGCTGCTGCGCATCCCTCGGCGATCCTCAGATAGTCCGCCCCCGTGGTCCTGACGCACGCCGAGCGTGACTGGACACGGCCCTCGGCGTTGTCGATCCCGGCTATGACGTCGTCGAGTTCAACGGGACCGGAGGTGGTCACCAGAATGGTCGGGCAAAGGCCTAATGGTCGGGCCTGTTCGGCCCACACGTCCCAAGCGCCGGCGAGTCGTTCATGGTCGCCGTGTAGGGCGTGCCGCTGACGGCTCGCGTAGCGCGCACGTGCGAGTTCGACGGACGCGTCGCACCAGACCTCGACGACCTTGTCGGCCCCGACCCGCTCCAGCCCGGCACGGACATGGTCGGTGTCGCGCGGTGCGAACCACCACGACTCGACGATGACTGCGCCCGGGATCGCCGAGGCGAGTGCCCAGGCCATCTCCATGGCCGCAGCCCCCAGGTGTGAGCCCGTGACGCCCTCGAGCCCGACGGCGTCGGCGACTGTCTCCTTGATCGTGTCCTTAGAGATCACGACGGCGCCCAGTTCGTTTCCGAGTTGGTGCGCCAGGGTCGTCTTCCCTGCGCCCGGAAGTCCGTTCACGAGGATCAACAGACGTGTCACGGTTCAGCACGGTAAGGGAGCGCGGCGTCGATGTCGACGCCGCAGCGGGACGAGCATGGACCTACGCAGACGCCGTGCGGTACGCCGCGTCCGAATCGGGACTCGGCGTCGGATCGGTCCACCACCAGGCCACGTCGCATTTCGAAGGAATGCTGTTGCTCGCCCGGCGCCATAGGGGCTAGCGTCCGCAACCATCTCGTTGTGAGAGAAGGGCCGACTCCTTGCGTGTCTTGACGACGACCCATCAAGAACTGACGCTCACCCCGCTGGCGGCATCCGACGCCGAGGCTGTGCATGAATTGCTCCAAGCCAACCGCGAGCACCTGATGCGATGGAGCGACTACTCCGGAGAACTCGATACATCGGTGCAGCAGTGGCGTGATGAACTCGGCGACGGGAGCGATCTCGACTTCGGGCTCAGACTCGACGGCACTCTTGCGGGCCGGGTGCGTCTCATCGACCACCACCCCCGGTACGGGTTGGGCTACTGGGTGGCCCAGGCGCACACGGGCAGGGGGTTGGCGGCTGCGGGAGTGCGGGCAGTGATCGTCCATGCGCGCGACGCGTTGGGCGGCAGCGACATCCTCGCCGGCGTCTCGCTGGGCAACGCCGCGAGCGCGCGGGTGCTGCGGCGCAATGAGTTCAGGTCAGTCGCGGTGTTCGATACCTACGAGCGCTTCCACCTGCCGCTCAACGACCTCGGACTGAGCTCCGTCGCCGCGGCACGGCTTTGAAGGTCGAGACCGTTCGTGCGATCGCGACCGGTTCAGTCGGCCGGGGGTCGGACCCTAATTGCGCCAGACCCAGCGCAGCGCGTCCGGGAGGAGCACGCCGCCGTGATTCGGGTTGTGCCCGCCGTCGCCGACGACCAGGCGGTGGTCATAGCCTGCCTCGTCCAAGGCCGCTGAGACCCGGAGGTTCTCGGCGTACCAGTTTCGGTGCTTCTGGTGGTGCCCGAGGTCGTACCGCGCGGCGTGCATGAAGACGCGCAGCGGCTTCCGTGGCGCGTTCGAGATGAGATCGGGGTAGGGGTTGCCACCCGGCATCTGAGCGAAACTCGACAGGTAGGCGATCACCCGGCGGAACCGGTCCGGTCGGTTCCACGCTGTGGTGAGCGCGCAGTTGCCACCGCTACTGCCGCCGCAGAGGCCCCACCCGTCGGGCCCGTCGATGATGCGGACATGCTGGCGGACGAGCGGTGCGATCTCCTCGATCAGGAACGTCGCGTAGCGATCATCGAACGCGTCGTACTCGACGTTCCGATTCCTGCGAAGTCGGGGATCGGCGACGTCGGCCCGGAGCCCTGGGTCGACGAAGACACCGACGGTCGGTCGGATGGCTCCGGCACTGGTGAGGTTGTCCAGGACGATGCCGGCCCGGACCTGGCCGGCGGGGTCGAGGTACCACCAGCCGTCCTGGAAGAACATCACCGCCGACGGCTCGGTCGCCGTGCATGCCGCGGGGATGTGAATCCACACCGACCGGACGGTGCCCGGGTAGACGTCGCTGGAACGATGCGTGAGTTCGATCGTGCGTCCGGGCAGGACTGCGGGTCGAGGGACCGAGTCGGGCCCGTGCTCGTACACGAGCCCGTCGACATCATCCGGCAGCGAGGAGTACGGCACGGCGCTGGTCATCGCGAGCTACAACGACGCGCAGCCGGGCGGGAGCGTCGGCAGTTGCCACGACGGGTCGGGACGCCACGTCTCCCATGCCTCCGTGAAGGGCTCGACGCCCCGTTCAGCGCCGGCAGCCACACGGGTACCCGTGTCACGCACGATCTTGGCAAGGTCGGGTTCGATGATGCCGGCCGCGCATGCCGTCTCGAACTCGGCCTCGTCCTTCCAACTCCACGACCGCCGGTCCGGCGTCACGATGACGTCGAGGATCAGATCCTCCAGATCGAACCCGAACGGCGAGCGCCGCAGCGGCGTATGCAGGTTGACGTACCAGTGGTCCAGCGATCGGTCCGTGCCGGCGTCGGTCCAGGATGCGCGCACCGAATGCCAGCCACCCTGCGGCCAGACGAACACCGGGCCACCCCACGAGTTCCAGGACACCTCGGTCAATCGGTCCACCCGTTCGGTCTTCACGGGTTGACCGTCGACATCTCCGGGCAGCAACAGCGGGCTGCCGAGGGGGATCCACGTGACCAGGCGCTCAGGTGAGTGTTCGACCACGACCGCTGTCGACACTGCGCGCACCAGGCCGCCTCGGACGTCCCGCAACACCACCGAATCGCCTGGTGCGAAGCTCTCTGTCTCCTCGACCCGCATCCCAGCACCGTAGCCCGGACGGCGCTAGTTGCTCGCTCCATTACGGTCAGCAGATGAGTGTCCCGATCTCGGAGCCGTGGCGCGCGCAGGCCGACGCGATCAGCGACCTGCTCACCGCGCAGCTGACCTCTGTGGTTGGGGTCTACCTGCACGGGTCTGCTGCATTGGGCGGCTTCGGTCCGACCTCGGACCTCGACGTGCTGGTCGTTGTCCGCGATGAACCTGAGGCCGACTGGGACTCGGTGGGAGGTGCGCTGCTGCGGGCGGCCGAGGGCGGACGTGCACTCGAACTCTCAGTGGTGCGGTCGAGCGAGGCTGCGGCGCCGGCGCCGCCATGGCCGTTCGTGCTCCATGTGAACAGCGGTGCGCACCGCTACGTCCTCGGTGGAGACGGCGGTGACCCGGACCTGATCGCTCACTACGCCGTCGTGCGCGCCGCCGGTCTGCCGCTCTACGGGCCCGACCCCTCTGCCGTCGTGGGTGGCATCGAACGCGACGTCCTCATCGGCTACCTCACCGGGGAGTTGGAGTGGGGGCGCGACGAAGCGGATCAGCGGTACGCGATGCTCAACGCGTGCCGTGCGGTCGCGTACGCGGATCACGGGGCGCTGCTGTCCAAGATCGACGGCGGGCGGTGGTGGCTCGAGCGGTTCGGCCCGGCTCCCCTCGTGACCTCGGCCCTGGAGGCGCAGGCGGCCGGCGCGGACCTCGGGCCGTGCTCGGCGAGCGCTCGCGCGTTCGTCGGGGCGGCGATCGCGCGACTCGACTCACGCCGGTCGTGAAGGGCTCGAGCCCTCGGCCTCACTCGTAGGCGACTCCGGTCAGTTGCTCCGAGACCGTCCAGATGCGTGACGCGTTCTCGGTGCTGTGCAGCGGCGCCCAGAGCTTCTGCGGACCGGGGGGACCACCGACGTTCCCGGGCCACTGGGGTCCGTAGAGCGCGCCGTCCTTGGCGTCGGGCGAGGTCGCGGCCATCATGGCGGGCAGCTTCGCGCTGTCCACGGTGCCCACGATGAGACCTCGGGCGGAAAGCCAACGGATCATCCGGACGCTGGTGGTGTCCTCGGTCCGACCCACCTCCGACCGTGCTGCGAGCAGGCTGGTCGGGGCGACACCGGGATGAGAGATGTTGCTCGTGACGCCCCAGCCGGCGGCGCCGCTGCGACGACCGAGCTCGAGTCCGAACAGCCCGAACGCGATCTTGGACTGCCGGTAGGCACGCATGCCGTCGTACTCACGTTCCCAGTTCAGGTCGTCCCAGTTGATCGCGCCGCTGCGCGCGGCCACGCTCACCTGCGAGGTGACCCGTGCGCGGCCGGCCTTGAGCAGCGGCAGGAGCCGGCCGGTGAGAGCGAAATGGCCCAGGTGGTTCGTGCCGAACTGCAGCTCGAACCCGTCGGCGGTCCTCTGCCGGTCGGGCGGGGTCATGACGCCCGCGTTGTTGATGAGGAAGTGGATCGGAGCCCCATCGGCGCACAACTTCTCGCCGAGAGCTGCGACGGACGAGAGCGAGGACAGATCAAGCTCCTCCAGCGAGAGCTTCGCCTCGGGATGTTGCTCGCGGATCCTCGCCACCGCCGCCGCACCCTTGTGTGGGTTCCGGACCGGCATGACCACGTCGGCGCCCGCGGCTGCGAGCCTGGTTGCGATGCCGAGCCCGACGCCGTCGCTTGCGCCGGTGACCACCGCTCGCCTTCCGGAGAGGGTGGGGACGGAGATGTCGAACTGCCTGCGTGGCATGGTGTTACTCCTACGTCGTCTGGTGTCTGCACCGGTTCCGGGTGCTGACCAACAGACTTCCCTGAGTCGAGGACGTTAGCCACGGCCTGATGATCCGTGGCTGAGCGATCCGATGCGGGGGAGGATGCTCACATGATCGATCGAGCCGGGCTGGCCGAGTTCCTTCGCCGTCGCCGGGAGGCGTTGCAGCCGGAGGATGTCGGGCTTCCCCGTGGGCAGCGCCGCCGGACCAGCGGACTGCGACGGGAGGAGGTCGCGGCGCTCAGCCACATGTCGACGGACTACTACTCGCGCCTGGAGCGGGAGCGCGGCCCGCAGCCCTCGCAGCAGATGATCGCCTCGATCGCCCAGGGCCTGCACCTCTCCCGCCACGAGCGCGACCACCTCTTCCGGCTCGCCGGGCACGAGCCGCCTTCGCACGGTTCGGGAAGCGACCACGTCAGCCCAGGGATGCTCCGGATCTTCGACCGGCTCACCGACACCCCGGCCGAGATCGTCACCGAACTCGGTGAGACACTCCGGCAGACTCCGCTCGGGGTCGCGCTCGTCGGGGACCTGACTCGCTACACCGGGCCGTCGCGCAGCATCGGGTACCGATGGTTCACCGACCCGGCGGCCCGCGAGCTGCACCCGCCCGAGGACCACGAGTTCTACTCGCGGATGTATGCCTCAGGGCTGCGGGGGGTGCTGACCCTGCGTGGCCCCGACTCGAAGGCCGCCCAACTCGCCGAGCTGCTCACCGCGAAGAGCGAGGAGTTCCGCAAGGTGTGGCAGGAGCACGAGGTCGGCATCAGGCCGCGAGCCATCAAGCGATACCAGCACCCCGCCGTCGGGCATATGGAACTGAACTGTCAGATCATGCTGGACCCCGAGCAGGCGCATACCCTGCTCGTCTACACGGCGGTGCCGGGGAGCGAGAGCTACGAGAAGCTGCGGCTGCTGGACGTGGTCGGTGCGCCGTCGTCGGCGTGAGTGTGCACGTCATGGGCCAGCGTCTGGATCTTCGAATGGCCACCCAGCATCGACGAGCACCATGTCCAGCGCGGACCGGAGCGAGACCGTGGCGCCGAGACTCGTCTCGTCGAGACCGTGGACCGGATCCGCCGCTCGGTACCAGGAGCGGACGGAGTCCTCGGTGACCTCGGCCGCCAGTGGCTTGGTGCGGTGGCGGCGCAGCGTCTCATCCAGGTCGAGGTCGTAGCGGTAGCAGCGGGTCACGCCCCGGTGATCCGCACGCAGGCTGGTCAGCATCGGGCCGTAGCTTTCGGAGTGCAGGATCCCCTCGATGACCACATGCAAGCCGTGGTCGAGGGCGAACCGTGCGGACAGGTCGAGGTAGGGCACGCTCAGCGCGCCCGGGTGGTCACGGACGTGGAGGATCTGCCGCCGCAGTACGTCGTGCCCCACGATCGCGATGCCGCGCGGGCGAGCGTCGCGGATCGCCTGGGCCAGATGGGACTTCCCGCTGCTGGAGTTGCCCCGGATCACAATGAGTCGAGAGTCCGTCGATCCCGTCCGGGCCATGCGTTGAACCTTCCGACGGTGCGCGTGGGCCTCTGACCGTACCCGGGCCGATGAGTTTCGCCGTCGCCGCGGGTCGGACGTGTCGGAACCTATTCAGCGGGAGCCACGAATCGAGGAGTACCCGAAATGTCTCTCACCCGGATCCACAATATGTCGATCTCCCTCGACGGCTTCGCCACCGGCGAGCCACAGTCCGCCGATGCCCCGTTCGGCCATGCTGGCGAGCGGCTGCACGAGTGGATGTTCGCGACCCGGTTCTGGGGCGCCGGCGGAACCGAAGGCGTCGACGACGCCTTCGCCGCGCGCCACAATATCGGCTGCGGCGCCGAGATCATGGGCGCCAACAAGTTCGGTCCGCCCGGCTGGCAGGACGACTCGGACTGGAAGGGCTGGTGGGGCCCGAACCCGCCGTTCCACACGCCGACCTTCGTGCTCACCCACCACCCGCGGCCACCCATCGAGATGGCAGGCGGCACCACCTTCCACTTCCTCCAGGCCAGTCCGGCCGAAGCACTGGCCACCGCCGCCGAGGCAGCCGGAGGCTTGGACGTTCGCATCGGCGGCGGCGCCACCGTCGTCCGGGACTTCGTCGCAGCCGGGCTCGTCGACCACATGCACCTGGTCCAGGTCCCCATCGTGCTCGGCCGAGGTGTCCGCGTCTGGGATGGGCTGGAGGCCCTTGAGGACAGTTACGACATCGAGGCGGTCTCATCCCCGAGCGGGGTCACGCATCTGACCTTCACGCGCAGGGTCGGAGACGGCGCCTAACGGCCGGTTCGCCCGAGCACCAGTTCGGTCAGCGAAGGATCGACCGGCCGCTGCTGGCCGAGCGCCCAGTGCACGCGGCTCGCGTGGGTCAGTGTGAGGGCGATCTCGTACCCCCGGCGGATCGATCCGGTGGCGAAGGCATTCTCGATTCCGGTCAGGTAGTCGTCGAGCAGCCAGACACCGGTGCTGAGCGTCAGGGCGGAGAGATCGGCCCCGACGGGTCCGATTCCGAACGTGGCCCAGTCGACAGCCACAGTGGTGTCGGGGTCCGCCGCGCGCAGGTTCCCCGTCGAGTAGTCGCCGTGCACCACGGTGGACGGCAGCGTGGCGAGTTCGGCGAGGAGCTCCTCGCGGTGTTCCCACAGGTCCGCCAGCCGAGGGTCGGCGTCAACGTCCTCCCAGCTGAGATCGGTGGCGGCGATCCGCTGGGCGAGTTGGTTCTGGGCGAGCCAGGGCGCGTTCGGGACCGGCCGGAAGCGTGCCACCGGCGTAGGCGAGCGCCTCGCGACGCCAGTACGCCCAGTGGTCGGTGCTCCGGGAAGCGAGCGCGTGCCGACCGCTGGTGAGGGGCTGGAGGGCCTTGCGGACGACGCGATGGGTGCTCACGGTTCCGGCCGCGTCTCGGATCCGTGGTGCGAGCCGCTCCACCGCAGCGGTCGCGGCACCGGTGCTGCCGGTCAGTGGGGTCCGCACCTGGTCCACGAGTTCCGATCCGCCGCCTCCCAGGACAGCGATCACGGTCGGCGGTACTGCGTTCGCCCTCGAGGAACTCGTCATCCGGGCAGAGTATGAGCATCGGCGACGCGGACCGAAGAGATTTCCCGAGCGGCCGTCCCACACCGCTCCGAAGTGCTCGGAGCGGTCGACACCCGTAGCGAGGGCACGGAAGGCTGTGGCCGTGAGCATCTATGTGGTGACGCACCCGCAGGCGACACATCACGTCGACGGACTGGTCGGCGGGTGGTTCGACTCCGACCTGACCGAGCTGGGTCGGCGGCACGCCGAGGCGATCGCCGCCGTGCTCTCGCAAGAGATCGCCGGGGAGTCCGTCGACCTCGTGTGCTCCGACCTGCGCCGCGCGAGCCGGACTGCGCGGATCATCGCAGTCAGGGTCGGCACCGAACCGAGGCCTGATGCCGACCTCCGTGAGAAGTCCTACGGGGAGGCGGAGGGCCGTCCGCAGTCCTGGCTGCGTGAGCGTCAGATCCCACTGCCGCCCGTCGGGGACCGACTGCGGCACGACGAAGGCGTCGCGGGCGCCGAGACACGATGGCAACTGGCCGAGCGGGCGTACGCGGCCATGCACAGGATCGAGACCTCGAGCGCAGCCAACACGATCGTCGTCACCCATGGCGGGGCCGCGACCCTGCTGCTGGCCGCGTGGATCGGCATGCCGATCGAGGCCTCGGGTCAGGTCCAGTTCGGCCTGACCTCGGGCGGAATCACGAAGCTCCACCTCGACGCGCGAAACCACAGCCACGTCATCGCCTACCTGAACCGGACCACCCACCTCACGGCGTAGCGTCGGCACGCGTTGTCCGGCGCACTGCGTCGGGCATCAGAGTTCGACGATCTGGACGCCCTCGTCCGGTGACGGCTCCTCCATCAGCACGGCGAGGTGCTCGTTGCCCTCGGCGGTCGTCGGGTGCGCGTACGCCTGGCCCGCCCGCGTCCGCGCAAGGGCTCGGGCCGAGGCGACCTCCGCCGGGGTGGTGAGCTTGTGCAGAACGACTCGGGCTCCCACGCGGCGCGCGCGCTCCACCGGCCAGCCCGTAGAGCAGGTGAACCCGCGGAATCGTCACTCGGTCACGCTAGCCGCATCGCGCCGAACGCCCGACGGCGGAGCCCAGGTGGGCTCGTCGGTCCCGTCCTCCTTCGGTACAGGTCGTAGGCTCGAGAGTGACATGGCGACCGTCATCTTCTGCCCGATCACGTTCAACCTCGCTGAGGTGACCCGGATGATCGAGGTTGCCCGTGCGCTGGACCCGCGGCACACGCCCGTCTTCATGGGCTACGAGACCGACTTCGCCGACCTCATCACCGACGCCGGTTTCGACTACCGGGCCAGCGAGCCCGCCTTCACGCGGGCCGAGCGTGATCAGGCCCTGCGCTTCGACCAGGGCCGCACGCTGCGCTCTCCCTTCAGCTACGGCCTCGTGTCCGAGCGAGTGCGCGCCGAACGCGAGCTCATCCGCGCGACGGGAGCGGCCGCGGTCGTCATCGGGACGAACCCGACCTCGATGATCTCCGCACGCGCCGAGCGGGTGCCGCTGCTCTACCCGGTGCCGTTCGCGCTGACCCGGCCGCAGGTGGAGCAGACTCGGCGGCTCGGGCTCGTGCGGGGGACCGGTCGGTCCGCGCGGGCGAGGGACGCGGTCGCGTCGACGCTGTTGCGGTGGGCCTACAACCACGCCCCGCTGGCGCCGCGGGCGTTCACGCGCGTTGCCCGCGAGAACGGGGTTGCGCCGCTGCGCAACGTGGTGTCCCTGATCGAGGCCGACCTGAACCTGCTCACGGTGATGCCGGCCGAGCTCGACGGGTACACGCTGCCGCCCGGCTACGAGCGGGTCGGTCCGATCTTCGCCCGTCTGGACACGCCGCTGCCCGATGTGGTGGAACGGCTCGCGGCTGCCGCCGAACCGCTGGTCTACCTGGGACTCGGCTCCTCGGCGAACCGTGAGCTCGCGCTCGCCGCCGCGCGCCGGCTGGGGTCGCTGCCGGTCAACGTGATCGCCCCCATCAAGCACTACGTCGCCGATGGCGACCGGCTGCCGGCCAACGTGCACGTGACCGGTCTGATCCCCGCGCACCGGCTCGGCGGACTCGTCGACGCGGCGGTGCTCCACGGCGGGCAGGGCACCGTCCAGACCGCCTGCTCGGCCGGGATCCCGTTCGTCGGCATGGGACTACAGCCGGAGCAGGTCTGGAACGTGGACGTCTGCGTCCGCCAGGGCAATGCCCTCTCCCTGGCTCCGAAACAGGCGGACACCGCGGAGCTCGCTCGCGCGGTGACCCGGCTGCTCGAAGAGCCCGCGTTCCGGGAGGCGGCCGAACGTGTCCGGTTGGCGTTCGCCGACGAGGACGGTGCCCGCGCGTGTGCACGGGTCATCGACCGGACGGTCGGCGTCAGCTGATCCTGCGCCGGTACCTGGCGATCGCGAGGGCGTAGGCGACGACGAGGATGCCGACGAGCCAGGCGAGGGCGATCCAGATGTCAGTGCCGACCGGCTCCTGCGCGAACAGGGCGCGCAGGCTGTTCACGATGGAGGTCACCGGCTGGTTCTCGGCGAACCACGCGACGGGGCCCGGCATCGACTCGGTGGGCACGAACGCCGAACTGATGAAGGGCAGGAAGATCAGCGGGTAGCTGAACGCGCTCGCGCCGTCGACGGTCTTCGCCGACAGCCCGGCGACCACGGCGAGCCAGGTCAGGGCGAGGGTGAACATGATCAGGATGCCGATCACGGCGAGCCAGGCCGCCACAGACGCTCCGGTGCGGAAGCCCATGATCAGCGCGACGCCGATGACGATCGCGACCGAGACCAGGTTCGCGACCAGGGAGGTGAGCACGTGTGCCCAGAGCACGCTGGATCTCGCGATCGGCATGGACTGGAAGCGCTCGAAGATGCCGTCCGACATGTCCAGGAACAGCCGGTACGCGGTGTACGCGATGCCGGACGCGATCGTGATGAGCAGGATGCCGGGGAGCATGTAGTCGATGTAGGACTGGTCGGACCCGGTCTCGATCGCACCGCCCAGGACGTACACGAACAGCAGCATCAGCGCGATCGGTGTGATGGCGGTGGTGATGATCGTGTCCGGGCTGCGGAGGATGTGGCGCAGCGAGCGGCCGGTGAGGACGCCGGTGTCGCCGAGGACGTGCGCGGTCATCGGGGTTCCTTTCCTGCTGGGGCGGTGTCGGCGGTCCGATCTGAGGCGTCGCCGGCTGTGGTGGCACTGTCTGCCTCGCCGGTGTCGCCGACGAGTGCGAGGAACACGTCCTCGAGGGAGGGCTGCTTCTGCACGTACTCGACCTCGGCCGCCGGCAGGAGTTGCTTGAGCTCGGCCAGGGTGCCGTTCTGGATGATCGTGCCCTTGTGCAGGATCGCGATCCGGTCGGCGAGCTGCTCGGCCTCGTCGAGGTACTGCGTCGTCAGCAGTACCGTCGTGCCGCCGTCGGCCAACTGCTTGATCGTCTGCCACACCTCGATCCGTGCCTGCGGGTCGAGCCCGGTCGTCGGCTCGTCGAGGAAGATGATCGGCGGGTCGCCGATCAGGCTCATCGCGATGTCGAGCCGGCGGCGCATGCCGCCGGAGTAGGTGGCCGCCGCACGACTGCCCGCGTCGGTGAGCGAGAACCGGGCGAGCAACTCGTCGGCGATCGCACCCGGGTTGCTCAGGTGCCGCAGCCTGGCGATCAAGACCAGGTTCTCCCGGCCGGTGAGCACACCGTCGACCGCAGCGAACTGGCCGGTCAGGCTGATCGAGGCGCGCACCTCCCCGGACCTCTCGGCGACGTCGAGCCCGTTGACCGTCGCGGCGCCCGCATCGGCCTTCAGCAGTGTCGACAGGATCCGCACGAGGGTGGTCTTGCCTGCGCCGTTGGAGCCGAGCAGCGCGAAGATGCTGCCCGCCTTCACGTCGAAATCGACGCCCCGCAGCACGTGCAGGTCCTTGAACGACTTCTGGATGCCCTGCACCCTGATGGCTGATTCCATGGTCAACCCTGTTCCTTTCGCTCGGCGTCCTCGATCGCCTTCGTCAGGCGCGAACGCTCCTTGTCGATCCACCGCTGACCGGCGTATGACTGCGCGAAGGTCTCGGCGAACTCGACCGGGTCGTCACCGACGATCTCCCGCACCGGCGTCCCGTCGACGGCGGCGCGCTCCCACAGGTCCGCCAGGTCGCCGAACATCGTCATGAGGGTGTCGCCGTCGGTGACGCCCCCGTAGTACATGAAGTAGCGGTGCATCGCCTTCGCTGCGGTTGCGTACGGTTCGGGGAGCGCCTCGATCCGGGCCTTGTCCTGCTTGTACTGCTTCTTCTGCTCGAGCGACCCCGTGAGGGCCTCGATCCATTTGGCGACCATGATCATTCTCCTTCTGGGTGTGGTTGTTCGGTCTGGTGGTGGAGCGCTTCGATCCGTTCTGCGAGGAAGTTCCAGGTCCTCCAGAACTCCTCGAGGTATTCGCTGCCCTGCGCGTTCAGCGAGTAGACCTTGCGTGGCGGGCCCTTCTCGGACGGGACCTTCACCACGTCGACGAGGCCGCGCTGCTCGAGCCGGACCAGCAGTGCGTAGACGGTGCCCTCGACGATGTCGGAGAAGCCCTGCTCCCGCAGTCGCGCCGTGATCTCGTATCCGTACGCCGGCTGCGCGGCCAGGATTCCGAGGACGATGCCCTCGAGCGTGCCCTTCAGCATCTCGGTCATCTGTCTGCCCATGACGTTCCTCCCTTCGCTACTCAGTGGTGCTGACTACCGGTAGATAGTAGCACTCAGTAGCGGCTGCGCAAGGGGCAGATAGGGTCGGGTTCCACAGTCGCCGAACGGCCCGGTGGCGTGGGTACGAGTCACCGAAAGGGGTCCGCATGAACGAACGCCCGGAGCAGTGGAAGGTCACGACGCACGACTGGTCGGTCGCCGTCGACCGCGCCCACCTGGCCACGATCCGGGCGAACGCCCGGACCTACCTTGCGGGTGGCCCGCAGCACTGCGTGCTGGAGGTGCTCGCCTATGCGGACGAGGAGGCGCAGGCCCTCGGCCGCGCCGGAGCTGCGGTGATCACCCGCCACCGGGACGGGTCGGTCTCCGTGGCCGACGACGGACGTGGCACCGACACCCGCCGGGACGACCGCGGCCGGGTGATCCGCAAGCCCGTCATGGCGACCGAGGACGTCCGGTTCTTCGACGCGGCGGAGCCGCCGCTCCTGCCCGACGGACTGCCCCGTCGCGGCATGTCCACCGTCGCGGCCCTGAGCCGGTGGCTCGAGCACACGAACCGTCGCAGCGCGGGGTCCTGGACCCAGCGCTACCACAACGGCATCCCGTCGAGCGACCTGGTCGAGCTGCCGCCCGAGGCCGGCACGGGGACCACCGTGCGCTTCCTGCTGGACCCGAGGCTGGGCGCGCTGGTCGGTCTTGACGCCGAACTGCTCCGTGGCTACGCACACCTCACCGTGGAGTTCCGGGATGAGCCCGGTGCGGTGGACGGGGGACCGGCGGCCGCTGGCCCGGTGTGAGCGGGGTCATACCCGATCCTGCCCACCGGCGGGTGACGGATCGGTAGCGTCCCTCGCATGTGCGCTTGGGCAGGGCGTGCCGTGCCGTCGTGCACGGCCGACATCGTCGAGGTCGGTGCCGCGGTCCGCTGGTACGAGACCTGCCACTGCAGGGGCACCGACCCCTGCCCGGACTGGCTGAACGTCTCCATGCGTGCGCTGCATCCGATGGACGGGTGGGCCGTCGAGATGCACGAGCCCGACGGCGCGGAGGTGGCCGGGCGGCATCTGCGCGGCTATCGCTCGGCGCAGCTGCTCGTCGCCCGGTACTCCGGCGATCCGGTCACTCTCACCATGTACCCGACGAAGGGTCCGCACCGACAGGTCGCCATGACGGTCTACCTCGCCGAGGGTAGCGCGCGGGTGGTCGGTGATGGTGGGGCTGCGGACCTGCACCCCGGGGATCTCGTGGTGGTACCTCCGGACGGCTTCTGCGCGATCCACTTCAACGAGGTCAGCAGCGTCCTGTTGATCGGACTTCCGCACCCGGAGCCGGACCTCGTCCGTCCGGGTCTGCATCGGCTGGTGCCGCTGGCGGACGCCGGCCGCGCCCTGGCCGATGCCCTCGTCGAACCACCGGTGCAGCCCTTCGACGTCGTTGCCGCCGGTTGGGCCGAGGGTGCACTGCGCGAGCTCGTGATGGGTGTCATGGCGGTCGACGCCGCGCCCGCCGACCGTCGCGCCGAGGTGCGTGCCCGGGCTCGGGCTCACGTCGACGTCCACTTCGCCGATCCGACCCTGAGTGCGCCGGATGTCGCGCTTGGACTAGGGATGAGCGTCAGGTCGCTGCACGAGGCGTTCGCTGGGTCCGATGAGACCGTGGCGCGGATCATCCGGGCGCGACGGGTGATAGGCGCAAAGGCGCTGCTCGCCGCCCGGCCGAACCTGAACCTCGCGGGAGTCGCCCGTCGCAGCGGGTTCGGCGGCCCGGACCAGTTCCGGCGCGTCTTCCGCGCCGAGGTCGGCTGCCTGCCCGGCGAGTACCGCGCCGGGACGCTCGCTCCCTAGCCGCGCGCCCGCGGCGGCGACTCTGCGCGCGCGGGTCGGCGACATTTCGCGCGGATCCGGCCGGTGCGCCGTTGTTCCGGCCGAGACTCGCCTTGGACCTGGTCCCTGTCGTGCCATCGCGCCGTGGGGCCCATCGGCAGGGGGCCCGCCTCGCGGGCATGAGCAGGAGCGAGATAATCATGCAGGGATACCGTTCGCGCGCCGTCATCAGGTGGCGTCTGCTCTGGGCCGCGGTGCTTG
Source organism: Occultella aeris (assembly GCF_902703175.1). Taxonomy (GTDB): domain Bacteria; phylum Actinomycetota; class Actinomycetes; order Actinomycetales; family Beutenbergiaceae; genus Occultella; species Occultella aeris. The sequence continues at coordinate 33,925 of NZ_CACRYJ010000006.1, forward strand.
CCGTCGTGCTCGCCGCACCGCTGGCCGGCCTCGGCATGGGAGCCGCGCTCGCGGCCCCGGGGGATCCGCAGTACCTGACCGTAAACAAGACGGTCGCGCCGGAGGTGGTCTCCCCGGGCCAGACCTTCACGTACACGATCAGCGTGAACTGCTCCGAGGCGTCCTGCCTGGACGCCCAGCTCACGGACTCGTTGCCGCCCGAGCTGGCCGGCTACACCGTGCAGGACGTCGCGATCGCGCCGAACGAGAGTTCCATCCCGCGCGAGGTCACCTGGACGGTCGACGGGGCTGCGAGTTCCGTGGCGCCCGCCGAGGTCACCGCCGACACCCACCTTCGGGTGGACTTCACCGGCCCCGTCGTCAGCCCGGTCGGGACAGGGCTGGAGAACGGCCTGACCCTGTCCGTCACGATCACCCTGCAGGTGCCCACCACCGTCGGTCCGGGTGACCACGTCGTCACCAACACCGCGAACACCGAGGCCACGAACTCCAACCCGGACACCGACGACGCGACCGTGACGATCCGGGTGCCTGAGATCATCGACGTCGATGTCACGAAGGCGTGGAGCCCGTCCGAGCAGACCTTCCAGCCCGGGGCGCCCTCGACGATCGACCTGAGCATCACGAACACCTCGAACGGCCCGGTCGAGACCCTCGTGCTCACCGAGCCTGCCGCCGCTGTCGACGGCGCGGCCGCCCTCGACCCGAGCAACCCGTTCACCGTCACCGACTTCACCGGGTTCACCGGCGCGACCCTGCCCGCAGGCGCCGACGCCGTGCAGGTCGACGTCTATGTGCAGCAGCCGGATGGCACCTGGGCGTGGCAGCTCGGCACCCCGGCCGGCACCGCCGAACTGCCCGACGGCGTGGAGCCGGCCGATGTCGGTGGCGTCCGGCTGACCTATGTCGGAGTCGCCATCGAGGAGGCCGCGGTCGCCACGGTCGGGCTCGGGCTGGCCCAGCGCGCGACCGACCGCAACAGCGACGACGACCTGTCCACGGCCACGCACACGGTGACCAACGTGGTCGGCGCCGAGGCCGTCGTCGAAGGCCGGGACCCGGCAACCGACACGGCGAACGCCGACTACGTCGTGCGGCCCCTCCAGCTCGGTGTGAGCACCACGAAGGACATCAGCCCGAACCGGATCGCCGCGGGCGATGAGGCCACGGCCACGATCGGCGTCACGAACGAGTCCGCCGGCGGCGTCAACGAGCTGCGTGTCTCCGACCTCGGTTACTTCACGGACACGATCTCCTTCGCTGGCTTCGTCACCGCGCCCACCTGGCCGGCCGGTGCCACGTCCGCTCAGGTCATCTACCACCCGCTCGACGGCGGCGACCCCGAGACGATCACGTTCGCCGAGGGCGCCGTGCCGACGGGACCGAGTGGCCCGATCTCCGGGTTCGAGGTCGTCTTCTCCGCCGAGGCCGGCGGCATCGCCTCCGGCGCGACCAGCGTGTTCGACGTCCTCATCCAGACCACCGAGGACGCGGTCGCCGTGGGCGAGAGCCTCGCCACCACGAACACCGTCGACGCCCAGGTCGTCGCGCCGAACGGCCTCACCGAGACCGACTCCGACTCCTCGGTGCTGACCCTGGTCTACCCGGCGATCGACATCACCCTGGCGAAGTCCGTGCGGCCCTCGACCAGCGTGCAGCCCGGCGAGAGCGTCGTCACCGCACTCGAGGCGAACCTGACGACCACCTCGGACTACGTGACCGCGACCCGGATCGTGGTCGAGGACGCCGCCACCGGCGCCGACGGCGACTTCTGGGACGCGTTCGACCTCTCGTCCGTCGCACCGACGCAGGTGCCGGGCAACACCTCCCTGACCATCGAGGTACAGGACGCGAACGGGGGCTGGGTCGAGCTCCAGGTCTTGGCGGCCCAGGACGGACCGTTCCTCGCTTCGATGACGACCGCCGAGATCCAAGCCGCGCTGCCGGCCGGGACGGACATCACGGACCTGACCGGGATCCGGTTCACCTTCGACAACGCGACCGGCTTCGCGTCCGACACGACGGTGACGCCGTACTTCTCCGCGCAGGCACGGGACACACTGCGTTCCGGCGGGGACATCCCCGACCTCGCGACCGACTACGCGAACGTCGCGACGGCGGACGGTTCGGGTCGTACGGAGGTCGGCACCGAGATCTCCGACTCCGAGATCGGCGAGGGACTCGCGACCGTCGAGCCGGACCCTGGCACCGGACCCGTGGGGATCGAGAAGGCGTGGAACCTGGACTCGGTGCCCGCGCAGTCCAGTGAGCAACGCTCCACCGCCCTGTCCTGGTCCGTGGGCAGCGGCTACGAGACGGTCCAGATCAGCGACCCGACCAACCCCGCCGAGCCGGCCGACTCGGTGTTCGAGGCGTTCGACCTCGTGCGGGTCGAGGGCATCGGGGCCAGCAGTGCCCCCTACAGCAACGGCTGGCAGCTGCGCTACGACCTGATCACCGACGTCGAGCTGTACCGCGCCGGCGCCTGGGTGAGCGTTCCCGCGCCGGGCAGTGGCTGGATCCAGAACGGCGCGTTCGTCGGTCACACGCTCAGCGACGCCGAGCGCGCCGACGCCACCGGGGTCCGGTTGACCCTCACTGAGAACGGCCCCGCCCGGGCCGCGGCGGGCCAGGCCGGCCCGGCCTACGACCCATACGCCCCCGCCGTCGGCTCCGGGGTCGGCTTCGCCGGACCCGACCGCGTGTTCGTGATGGCCTGGCAGGTCCGCGACCAGATGCGCCCGGGTGGTGAGTGGGTCACCGGCGAGGCGACCTACAACACCCCCGACACCGGCGTCGTGAACAACACCGCTCTGCTGGCCGCCACGCCGGTCGGCGGCGGCACCGCGGCCACGGACACCGCCGACGACGCGATCGTCGTGGTCGACTACGGCCCGGGTGTGGCCGTGGCGAAGACGGCGACGCCCACCACGAACCTGTACGTGCCGGTCGCCGGCACCCCGGCGGGCAGTTACCCCGCGACGACGTTCACGATCACCGCGAACAGCGACTCGGTGGCGCGCGCCTCCTACGTGCGTGTCACGGACCCGCCCGCCTGCACCGACGCCGACGAGGTGTCCGTGTGTCAGAGCCCGGGCACCGCGGCCGGCGCCACGATGGACCCGTTCACGGCCGACGTCGACTGGCTCGGCGAAACCGGGATCGGCAACCCGTTCGACCGGTTCGACCTGACCGCGGTCCGCATCGGGGCCTCCCTGCCGGACCAGACCGACCTGTCCGCCAGCGTCGTCTGGCTGCTGCGCTACGACGGTGCCGACTACGCGAGCGAGCAGAGCACAGCCGCCGCGGTGAACGCGATGACTGCCGCGGACCTCGCGGACGTCGTCGGCATCTCGGTGACCTTCCAGGGCACCGATCCCGCCTCGACCGGTGGCACGATCACCGCAGCGAACCGGCTCACGGTGACCATGGACGCGCAGGCGCGCACCACCCTGCGCAGCACCGGGGCCGACCAGGTGGTCGCCGCCGGCGAACGGGTGGACGTGCCGAACCGTGTGTTCGCGCAGTCCTACGACCCGATCCTGGCCGACGGCGTCCGCACCGGCGACCAGGCCGTCGCCCCTGTGCAGCTCACCGGCGGTGACATCAACGTGGGTCCGACGAAGGCCGTCGCCCCGGCGGCCCTCACCGAACCCACGCGCGACACCCCGGTCACCGTGACCCTCGGCGCGAACCAGGGCGTGGACCCGGTCAGCACCCTCTCCCCGGCGCAGGTCACCGTGACCGATGACGTGACCACGTCGCCGGAGTTCTGGAGCGCCTTCGCCTTCACCGGGCTCGGCGACGTCGTCCCTCCGACCGGTGCCGACCGATTGCGCGTGGATGCCTATGGCCCGTTCGGGCCGGACGGCGAGAACACCTGGATCGAGGGCGAACCCGCCGCGGTCGAGGAGGCGGCCCTGCCGACCGGGGCCGACGCCCACGCGGCCGTGCAGGGGATCCGGTTCGTCTTCTCCCGGGCCGACGGCTCGTTCTTCTCCGATCAGCTCCCGGCACCGCAGTGGTCCGCGACCGCCGCGTTCACGGTCCAGCTGCGCGAGAACCACTACGGCACCGAGGATCCGGTGCTGTTGGAGGGCACCATCACGAACACGGTGACCGCCGTCAGCGACCGCCTGAACGGTGAGGCGTCCCCGGAACGGACCACCGACGCCGTCATCTCACTGTCGGCCGGTGTCCACCAGATCGCCGTCAACAAGCTGGCCAACGACGGCGTCCGGTTCGCCAGCCCGGGCGCGCTCGTGCCGTGGGACCTGACCTTCACCAACACCGGCACCGGCTACCTGACCGTCACCCAGCTCCGAGACGCGCTGCCCTCGTCCTTGCTGTACCTCGGCGACGAGCCGGTCTACACGCCGGACCCGGACGGCCTGCTCTCCGGTGACGTGAGCGTCACCCAGGACGGACACGAGCTGATCTTCACCTGGCCGGACGGCGGCAACCGGATGACGCCGGGTGAGACGTTCACGATCAGGCTGCTGCTCGAGCTCCAGCCCGGCCTGTCCGCCGGCCAGCGAGCCGAGAACACGATGACCGTGCAGACCGCCGAGGAGCTGGCCTCGTGCGCGAACATGATGGCGGGCGTGCCGATCACGGACGCCTGGGCGCAGGACGGCACCACCTGCGGCACCACGGACTACGTGTCCCCGGCGCCGGGGCCCAACCTCTTCACGGTCAAGGGCGTGCGCGGCGAGCTCGCCGGAGCGATCAACCCGCTCAACCCGAGCGCCGTGTGCAGCCAGAATCTGAGCGCCACCGGCGGGGACTACTTCCGTACCCCGTGCGCGGCGAACAGCATGATCGGCGGCACCGACGAATGGGTGCTGCGCACGCTCAACGCCGGCACCGTCACGGTCGAGGAGCTCACGATCTTCGAGCAGCTGCCGAACGTGGGCGACCAGCAGTTGATCTCGGGCTCGTCCCGCGGCTCCGTCTACCGTCCCGAGCTCCTCGACGACCTGCTGGTCACCGCACCGGAGGGAGCCACCACCACCGTGGAGGTCACCACCAGCGCCGGAGTCTGCGCGGGGACCTGGGCGAACCTGGCGAACCAGGACGTGTGCGAGCAGAACGGTGAGGAGTGGACCCCCGCCGCCGACGGCACCGACTGGGCCGCGGTCACCGGCCTACGGATCGTCGTGGACTTCTCGACCACGGCCGCCGGGGTGTTCAGCCCGGGTCAGTTCGTGGACGTCACCTACTCCTCGGTGAACGTGCCCGCCTCGGCGACCAACGCCGACGGCGCACCGTCGGACGTTCCCGCCGCGGACTCCTTCGCGTGGAACCAGTTCGGCGTGAAGTTCCTCAACACCGGTGCGAGCGGCTACAGCAAGGTCGCACCGTCCCGCGTCGGGGTGCATCTGATCTTCGGCGCCATCGAGATCGACAAGGTCGTCACCGGCCCGGCCGCGGCCTACGCCCCGGACGAGTTCACCGCGGACCTGCGTTGCACCGTCGAGGGTGTCGAACTCGGTCTCGGCGAGCACGAGGTCGTCGAACTGGGCGACGCCAACGGCTACACCCAGCGGGTCGACGGCATCCCGGTCGGCGCCGAGTGCACCGTCACCGAGACCGGCGCGCTGGGCAGCTTCGGTGAGACCAGCCGCACCGGCACCCCGGTGACGCTCGACGTGAGCGCACCAACCGCCGTCGGGCAGGACGTGCCCGCCGCGCAGATCGCCACGATCACGAACGACTACGCCTTCACCGGCCTGTCCGTGACGAAGCTGGTCGAGACCGAGGCGACCGAGGGCGACTTCGGGCCCTTCGAGTTCACCCTCACCTGTGAGAGTGCGCTCGGCACCCCGGTCACCTTCGCCCCCGGCGTCACCGAGGCGGCGTTCGCGCTGGCCGCCGGTGAGACCTACGTGGCCCCGGCGAACACGATCCCGGCCGGCGCGCTCTGCGTCGTCACCGAGGTCGGCAGCTCGCTCGCGGACGACATCGTCATTGTCGGCACCGGCGTCACCGACAACGGTGACGGCAGCGGCGCGGTCCAGGTCGGTGCCACGCCTGGTGAGGTCACGTTCACCAACGGCTACGACGCGGGCATCCTGCGCGTGGTCAAGGTGGTCGACGGCGACGGGGCGGACGCCTATGGCGCCGGACCGTTCACCTTCACGGCCGTGTGCACCTACGCAGGCGACCAGGTCCTGCTGGACACCGAGTTCCAGCTCGACGCGAACACCGACCGCACGTTCGGGACCTACCCGGCGGGCACGGAGTGCGTGGTCACCGAGACCGCGACCGGCGGCGCGAACGCGAGCGTCATCGACCCGGCCGGCGGCGTCACCACGATCACCGCGGGTGACGACGACGGCACGGGTGAGGTCGTGGTGACCGCCACAAACACGTTCCTGCTCGGCGCGCTCGAGATCGTCAAGGTCGTCGAGGGTGACGGGGCCGAGCTCTGGGGTGGCGGACCGTTCACCGCTCAGGCCACCTGCACGTGGGAGCGGGACGGTGAACGGGTCACGATGGACCTCCCGAACGATGGCATCGTGACCCTGAGTGCGGCGAACGGGTACTCGGCGACCGTCGAGAACCTGCTGGTCGGAAGCGAGTGCGTGGTCACCGAGACCGCCACCGGCGGCGCGACCAGTTCCACGATCGCCCCGGTGGATGGGCTCGTCACGATCCTCGACCCGGGCGATGGCGACGAGGCCGAGGTCGCCACGGTCACCCTGACCAACGTCTTCGACGGGACCTCCCTGGAGGTCGTCAAGGAGATCGAAGGCGACTGGGCCGCAAACGGCTCCGACGGCCGGTTCGAGGTGGCTCTGCAGTGCACCTGGATGGTCGACGGCGTCGCGACCGCGATCGAGGTTCCCGGCGGTTCGGTGCGGGTGCTGCAGGCACCCGACGCCCTGACCGCGACCTACGCCGACCTCCCGGTCGGCGCCGACTGTGAGCTCACCGAGACGGTGACCGGCGGTGCCGATGGCACCTCGATCACGGTCGCGGTCGAGGGCACCGAGACTGCTACGGCGCAGGGCGCCACCGCGGCGGTGCCGCTGGCGGGTACCACGGCGCCGGGGCAGGCATCGGTGACGGTCACGAACGTCTTCGACCCGATCCTGCCGGCGCCTGCGGATGAGCAGGGCCAGATCCCGGTCACCGGCTCCGACGCGGGCCTGCTTGCCGGGGCGGCGCTCCTACTGCTCGGAGCGGGCGCGTTCCTGGTGACGCGCCGTCGCCGCCAGATGCTCTGACGAAGGCCAGGTAGGGCCGCAGCGTCCCGTTCGGTTGCCCAAGGGCCGCCGAGCGGGGGCGCTGTGGGTTGTGCACGGGTGAGGCGTTCCGTGCGATGCCCTCTCGACGCATGCGGCCGATCCTGGTTGACTGCTCGGACGACTCTATGTCTGGAGCAGACCCGTTATGCCTGAGTTGTCCCGCCGCCATGTCCTTGCCCTGATCCCGGCCACCGGCCTGCTGACCGTCGGCCTGCCGCTGCGTGCACTCGCCGACGAGGCCACGGACCACGCCCGGTTGCTCGCCAACACGGTCGCGATCCTCGCCGGCACGGCGGAGGTGAACGCCCGCCCGGAGGCCGCGGTGAAACTCGCCGCGATCCACACCACGGCGCGGACCTACCTCACCCAGTTGGACCAGGCCGGTCCGGACGAACTGTTCGCCGGCGTGCCGCTCGGTGAGAACGACGCCAACATCACGCAGTCCTACAACCGATTGCTCCAGATCGCAGTGGCCACCCGGACCGACGGCGTCGATTCGGACCTGGTCGGCAACGTCGAGGTGCAGCGCCGCGTCATCGACGGGCTCGAGTGGCTGCACGCGAACTACGTCGGGGACCAGTCGGCCGGCTACTACGGCAACTGGCACAACTGGGAGATCGGCTTTCCTTCCCACGCGACCCGGACGTTCGTGCTGCTCGCCGAGCAGGTCGCTGGCTACCGCCCGGATCTCGTCGAGACGTACGTCGCCACCATGGACGCCTACCTGCGCAACGGCGTCGACGGCGACGTGGACCTGGACTCCCGGTTCCACACCGGCGCGAACCTGGCCGACATAACCACCAACCGCTTCCTGCAGGGCGCTCTGCTCGGCGACGACGCCCGGATCGGCAAGGCCATCGCCGATCAGTCGACGGTCTTCGCGACCATCGACCCGTACCACCTCCAGCACGGCAACACGGACGGCTATTACGCCGACGGGTCCTTCATCCAGCATCACTCGGTCGCCTACACCGGGTCCTACGGCAAGGTCCTGCTCGGCCGGATCGCCCAGACGATCAAGATGCTCGACGGCGCAACCTCCGCGGGCGGCACCGATCTGGTCGCCGTGGTGCAGGCCTGGGTGACGAACGGCTTCGCGCCGCTGATCTTCGAGGGCTGGATGATGGAGGTCGTCAAGGGTCGAGCGGTCTCCCGGACCACAACCGGCTACGTCGACGTACGCGCCGTCGCCGAGGCTGTCGTCGACCTCGCCGGGTATGCCGTCGGCGGCGACGCGGCTGCCCTCAAGGGCTACGTGAAGTTCCTGAACGCCTCGTCTCCGGTCTCCCTCGAGCCGAACTCGTTCGCCTCGCCCGTCAGCGTGGTCGCCTTCGCCGACATCCTCGCCGACGCGACCGTGCCGGCCGCGGACCTGAACGCCGCTGAGCGCAACGTCGCGTTCAACGCCATGGACAAGACGGTGCACCGGCGCCCCGGCTACGCCTTCGCGCTGGCGCGCTCCTCGGACCGGATCAGCAAGTACGAGTACATGAACGGCGAGAACCTGATGCCCTGGTTCCAGGGCGATGGCGCGCACTACCTGTACCTGGCCGGTCAGGACCAGACCCGTGCGTTCGGCGTCGACTACTACACCGCCGTCTCCCCGTACCGGCTCTCCGGCGTGACCGCCCCGGACGGTGAGCGCAGGACGATCCCGGACCTGTACGGGCAGTTCTGGTACGAGAATCCAGATCACCCACTCGGCTTCACGTCCTCGTCCGAGTCGCAGAACACCTACGTGTACTTCCCACGCGGGACGAACCCGCTGTCCGGGGGCGCCGGCCTAGGGGCCTACGGGACGGCCGCGATGGTCCTGTCCGACGACGTCGCCCACGTCGACAACCAGGCCGGGATCCTGCCCGACGACTTCGTCACCTACCCGAACGCGCGCGCGACGAAGTCGTGGTTCATGCTCGACGACGAGATCGTGGTACTCGCCGCGGGCATCTCCGGCCGGGCCGGGCGGTCCGCGGTGACCACGCTCGAGAGCCGGATCGCCGAGCCCGCGGACGGGGTCGCGGTCACCGGCGCGCTCGCGGACGGGACGGCGTGGACCGGCGACGGCGTGGGGCCGCTCGCGTGGGTGCGCTGGGAGAACCCGGGCGAGCAGACCGCCGTCGGGTACGTGCTGCTCGACGAGCAGGAGGTGACGGTCGACGTGGAGCGGGTGACCCGCAGCCGCCGCGTGGTGCGTGTCTCGAACCCGAACACCTCGGTGACCAAGGATGTCGTCACGGTGTCGGTGGCGCACCCGGCCGACGGCGAGCACGCGCTCGCCTACGCACTGGTACCGAACGCGCAGGCCGACCAGCTGGCCGGCTACGCCGACGGCCCGGTGCAGGTCCTCGTGAACACGACCGACGTGCAGGCGATCAAGCACGCCGACCTCGGCATCGTGGCCGCGAACACGTTCACGGACGGCCGGCATCAGGCGGAACGACTGACCATCGACGGCGCGGCCTCGGTGCTCGTTCGCCAGAGCGGTCGCCGCCTGGAGGTCGCCATCTCCGACCCGACGATGACGCGCGATCGGGTGCAGGTGGTGATCCGCGGGCGCGACCGTGGCCTGGAGAGCGCCGACGACGGCGTCACGGTGGGTCAGGTGACCGGCGGCACCTCGGTGGTCGCGGACACCCGTGAGGCATACGGGCGGACGTTCACGGCGGTCCTGCGGGTCTGAACACCCGCAGGACCCGTGCTACGGGCACGCTCAGGCGAGCGCCTTCGCCTTGAGGGCGGCGAACTCGCGTTCGTCGATCGCCCCACTGTCGAGGAGTGCCTTCGCCTCGCTGACCTGGGCGGTCGGTGAGGACGCCGGCGTGGAACTCGCCACGGTGCGGATGTACTCGTCGGTCTCGGCGCGGGCCTGGCTCACCTGCTCCGCCTGACGCTGCCCCATCCCACGTCCACGGGCGATGAGATAGATCAAGCCGGCGAGGAACGGGACGATGATCAGAAAGATCATCCAGAACCCCTTCGCCCAGCCACTGAGCTGTCGGTCCCGGAAGAGGTCCGCAATGATCTGGAACAGGACCACCAGGTACATCACGAAGGCGAACCACCAGACCATGAGCCAGAACCATTCCATGAAGCTGTTCACCGGAGTGCCTTTCGTCCGTCTTGAGGCGCGGCGACGGCCGCGTGAGCCAAGAGTCGGGCAGGCAGGGCCGGGCTGTCGTCACGCAGAACACATGAAGTTGGCCCCGGCACGGACTCGTTCATCTGATCGGCGTGATGCGGTGGCCGTCGTCGGCATGGCTGAATGCAGGCAGAGGCCGTGGAACGGAACTCGGTCCGCCATCCGAACGATGGGCAAGAAGGTGAACTACACCGAACGTTTGCGCCGCTTCGCCCTGAACGACGCGAATCTCGAGGCCGAGCTGGCGGTGCAACCGCCCACGCTGGAACCCAGGGCGGTGGCGCTGGTACGGCTGGCTGCCCTGGTCGCGATCGGTGGGGCCGAGCCGACCTACGGCAGCGAGGTCGACGATGCGGTCTCGATGGGTGTCACGACTGCTGAGATCGTCGACGTCCTCGCTGCGGTGACCCCGATCGTCGGGCTACCGGTCGCGGTGGCCGCAGCCTCGAAGCTGGCCCTGGCGCTCGGGTTCGACCCGTTGGGGATCGATCGGGACTGAGGTCATGCGCCGAGCAGTCCCCGGGCGATCGCCTGGCGCACGGCGTCGCCGCGGGAGGAGACGCCGAGCTTGCGGTAGATCGACCCGATCTCGGTACTGGCCGTGTTCCGGGAGATGAACAGCCGCTCCGCGATCTCGCGGATCGTCAGATACGTCTGCAGGTAGGGCAATACACGAAGCTCGGCCGGGGAGAGCGGTGGGATCCGGCCTCCTGACACGGCGCCGCGAGACTCTGGTTCGAAGTCCTGGCGGAACCGGTTGACCTCGTCGCCGAGGGTTCCCAGATCCGGCCGACGCAGCAGCACGTCGTCGATCTCGCGCAGCAGATGTCGCACGGCGACATTGTCCCCGAGGGCCCAGCTCGTGCGGGCAAGATTCAACCGGGCTCGCACCGCGACGGTCGGGAACGCGTAGGTGCTGAACGCTCTGGCGCGCATACCGCGCGTCAGTTCGCGTCGTGCGGTCGTCGTGTCGCCGTCGTGGACCGCGAGCCGCGCCGCGGCAGCGAACGCCGTGATGCTGGTCGGGTAGTCATCCGTCCGGTGCGCGGCGATCTCGTGGACGGCATGGGCGACTCGCGCGCGGGCGTCCTCCCACCGGCCGGCGTCCATGGCCAGTTGCGCGAGCCTGGCTTCGCTCAGCACCAGGGCGTCGGCGTTGCCCACGTCCTCGGCCGCGGCGATGGCGGACGTGAAGAGGTCGGTGGCGGCGGCGACGTCGCCGACCAGCAGTGCGGCCTCACCACCGAGCGCGAACGCGGTGTCGCGCCATACGCTCAGCGGTGGCTCGCTGTCGATCGCGAGCCGGGCGTCCGCGCGCATCTGCTCGGGGCCGTGCGGGCACCGGATGGCGCGGTACATCGCCCGGGCAGAGGCGAAGGAGGCGGATCCGTCGATGATCTCGCCGTCGAACGTCGCGCCGTCCACAACCGCCCCCCACCGCTCGGCCTCGGCGGCGTGCCCCTGGTAGAGCGCCACGTATCCGGCGAGCACGGCAAGCGGTGGATAGTCCGAGATGGCCACGGTGCCGAGTGCGCCGAGCCACCGTTCGAGCGTCGCGATCCTGCCGGACTCGAACTGCGACGTGACGATGCGCGTCACGAGCCGCACGCAGCGGTCCCGGTGCGGGGTGGGCAGTAGGACCTCCACCGCGCGCCGGGGGAGACCGTTGGCCTCGTACCAGTCGGCCGCGCGGAGCCTGAGGACGTCGCTGAGCTCGGGTTCGGCGGTCATGAGCTCACCGAGCAGGAACTCGTGGAAGAGGGCGTGGTACCGGAACCACTCACGATGCCGGTCGAGCGGGACCAGGAACAGACTGGAGCCCTCGAAGTGCCGCAGCATCCGTTGCGCGTCATGCCTGCCGAGCACGGCGTCGCACAGCGGCGCGGAGAGGTGCTCGAGCACGGCCGTCCGACGCAGGAACCGCCGGGTATCGGCCGGGAGCCGCAGATAGGCCTCGCGCTGCAGGTAGTCGGCGACGAACGGGTCGTCACCCGACACCATGGCGGCGCTGTCGCCGTCGCCGTCATGCCGTGCGATCAGAGACGCGAGGTAGATCCCGACCGGCCACCCCTCGGTCCGCTCGGTGACGGACTCCAGCACCTCCGGGGATACCTTCACCCGCGAGGTCGCGAAGATCTGCCCCGCGCCCGCGACGTCAAGGGCGAGGTCGCGGGCCAAGATCTCCACCGTCCTGGCCTCGGCGCGGAGCCTCGGCAGATGGGGCTGTTCGGACCTGCTGGCGGTGACGACCTGCGATCCGGGCGGGACGGCGTCGATCACCAGGTCCAGCACGTCGTGGCACGCCGTGGTCCGGATCTCGTGCAGATCGTCCAGGATGAGGAGGAACGGCTTCCCGCTATGCGCCAAGGCGGAGGCCAGACGCGGTGCGGCGCGCCCGAGCAGGGATGGACCGGCTCCGATCATGTCATGGACCAGGCCCGGGGGAGCACCGTCCAGCGTGGTGAACGCGGAGGCCAGGATGAAGAGGAGGCTGAGCGGATCGTCGTCCGAGTTGTCGAGGGAGACCCATGCCACAGACCGCCGGTCCCGGTGCGCCCACTCGGCCAGCAAGGTGGACTTGCCATAGCCCGCGGGCGCGGTCACGCCCACGATGCCGCGACCGCTCCCGATGGCGGCATCGATCAGTTCGGACCGGCTGACCGCCGCCACCGGCCGGCGCGGCACGTCGAACTTGGCTTCATGGAGCAGGCGTTCGAGCCCCCCATTCAGCGACGCCGTGCCTGGCACGTGGCTCACCCGTCAAAGATAGGGCGGTAGCGCGGTGCGCGTAGCGACTTTGCGGCCCGTTTCGTGCCGGACCACCACGGCCACGTCGCTCGTCGACGCACGAGGCGACCGGCCGGCGCGCGCCGACCGGTCCGGCCCTCGGGGTCTCAGGCAGCGAGCAGGTCGTCGATCTGGTTGATGGCGGAGGTCGCGCCCTCGACCACCCCCATGTCGAGTACCTGCTGCAACGCCTCCGCGGTGGCGTAGGTGGAGACGTACGTGGCCCGGGTCCCGCCGTCCGTGGCCGTGAAGGCGTAGGAGTTCTGGCTCACCGGCAGGTCGGCGGTCACGTTGAAGTCCGCATCCGAGAATGCGTCCTCGAAGGTGAAGCCGGACGGCTCCGTCACCGTCTTGATGTCCCAGATCCCCGCGTGCTTCTCACCCTCCGGGCTGGTCATGTAGTACGTCGACCTGCTGCCCGGGGTGAGCGAGTGGTCCACGAACGTGGCCGGGAACGTGGGCGGTCCGAACACGCGCTCGAGCTGGCGCGGGTCGGCGTACACGTCCCAGACGCGGGAGACGGGGGCGGCGAACTCGGCCACGATGGTCAGGGTCAGGTCGTTCATGTCGTGCTTGACGTCGGTGACAGGCATGTCACTGGTTCCTCTCGGTAGCTGTGGGTTGTGCGATCAGTTCATCGATGCGGGCGATCCGCCCGCGCCAGAGGGATTCGAGTTCGGTGAGCATCGAGCCCACCGACCGGACCGCCTCCACGTCGCCACTGGCGAGGGCCTCCCGGCCCGCGCGCCGCTTGCTGATCAAGCCGGCCCGCTCCAGTACGGCGACGTGCTTCTGTACCGCGGCGAAACTCATGTCGTACTTCGCCGCAAGGGTCGTGACCGAGTGCTCCCCGGCCAGCACCCGGCGCAGGATGTCCCGCCGGGTGCGGTCGGCCAGCGCGTGGAACATGGCATCGGCCCTGTCCTCGTCCTGGTCTTCGGTTCCGGTCACAGTGACAACTTACAACCAGATGGTTGTAGGTTGTCAAGTCCCAGGTGTCGATCGGTTTCCTCACCCACAATGGGTGGGGCTCCTCGGGGCCGTCGGAGCTAACGTCCTACCTGTAGGAACCGCCGAATCGCTGGGTCGACGCCAGCAGGCGCTCACCCGCCGGCCGCGCCGAGTTCGAGGAAGAGGGCACGGATGGACACCGACCACGAACGTTCGGCTGCCACCGGGGCAGCTCCGGATGCCGACCCGGCGGCGCTGGCTGAGCGCCTCCGGGCCCTGGAGGCCGAGAACGCGGCCCTGCGGCAGCGCCTCGAGGCGGCGGCCGCGCTGCCCGCCGCCACCACGGACGCGCCGAGGGGCTCTCGTGCGCCCGGGCGATTACGCGCCGCGGGTGCCGTCGTGCTCATCGCGCTGGGTGCCGTGCTGGCACCCGTCGCGGTCATCGCCGCCTGGGCGGAGCGGACGCTCACGGACACGGACCGGTACGTCGCCACGGTCGCCCCGCTCGCCGCCGACCCGGTGCTGCAGTCCGCACTCTCCGGCAGGTTGACCGGTCTGGTCATGGAGCAGATCGACGTGGGTGCGCTCCTCGACGAGATCTCCACGGCCATGGACGATAACGGCATCGCGCCGCGTGCGTCCGCTGCTCTCGGCGCCCTCGAGGCGCCGCTGACGAGCGGAGTCCAGAACTTCGTCCGGGAGGCGGCCGACAGAGTCGTTCAGAGCGATCAGTTCGAGGCGGTCTGGGAGCAGGCCAACCGGACGGCTCACGAGCAGATGGTCGCCGTCATGCAGGGTGCCGACGGTGCACTCCTGCAGATCGGCGACGACGGGCAGCTCTCGATCCAGCTGGGGCCGATGATCGAGCTCGTCAAGGAGCGGCTGGTCGAGGCGGGCCTCGGCATCGCGGCGAGCATCCCGCAGGTGAACGCGTCGTTCACGGTCATGCAGACCTCACAGCTGGTCGAGGTCCAGAACCGGTACGCGCAGGTCGTCGCGCTCGGGATGTGGCTGCCCTGGATCGTGCTGATCCTGCTGGCGGCCGGCGTCCTGGTGGCGAACAGGAAGATGCGTACCCTGGTCGTGGCCGGGCTCGCGCTGGCGGCCTCGATGCTCGTGCTCGGGCTCGCGCTCACCATCGCGCGTGGGCTGTACCTCGACGCCCTCAGTGGCGTCGTGCTGCGGCTGGACGCGGCCGAGGTCGTGTTCGACCAGGTCGTGTCCTTCCTCCGGGTCACGCTGCGCACCGTCGGCGTGCTCGGCATCGTCGTCGCGATCGCCGCCTATCTGGCCGGGTCGAGCAAGTCCGCACGGGCGCTGCGAGCGGGCCTGGGCCGTGGTCTCGACGGAGCCCGCGGGTTCGCCGAGGGCCGTGGCGTCTCGACCGGACCCGTCGGGCTCTGGCTCGGTCGGCACAAGGGTGTCCTGCGCGCGGTCGTCGTCATCATCGCGGCACTGGTGATCCTGCTCGCCGGCAGCCCGACACCGGCCCTCATCCTCTGGGTCGCGATCGTGGCCGGGTTGCTACTTGTGCTCCTGGAGCTGCTGAGCCGTCGGGCACCCGAGATGAGTAGCGACACGCATGCGCAGGCGTCCACCTGACGTCGGGGGCCGGGATGGCGCGGACCTGCGGGCCCGGAGCCGGTGGGCGCTGCTACGGCCGGCACTGTCGGCAGTCGCGGTGCTGGTCGTCTACTACGCACTGCCACTCGACGGGACCTCGGTGGGCACGCTGTTCGCGCTCGCGCTGGGGCTCACCGCGCTGGCTGGGATGCTCTCCTGGCAGGTCCGGGCCATCGTGCGCTCGAAACGGCCGAGGCTGCGTGCGATCGAGGCGCTCGCGACGGCGGTCCCGTTCTTCCTCGTGCTGTTCGCGGCTGTGTACGTCGGTCTGTCCCGCAGTGACGCGGCCGCGTTCACCGAGACCCTCGACCGCACCGATGCGCTCTACTTCACCGTGACGACATTCGCGACGGTCGGATTCGGTGACATCGCGCCCGTCGCCAAGGAGGCGCGCATCATCGCCATGATCCAGATGCTCGCCGGAATGGCCCTGCTCGGTGGCGGCCTGAAGCTCCTCCTCGGCGCGGTCCGGGTGGGTCTGACCCGTGAGCCCGGCCGGCCTGGACCGACCGGTACCGCCGACCCGACCGGGGGCGGCGGAGACCGGCCCTCGCCGCCCGACCTATCCGCTCGCCGGCGACCGCGGGCGTGACGTACGTTCCGAGGACGATGGACGCGCTCACGGACGACGAGCTTGCGGCCGCGCTCGGTCAGGTGTTGCCGCAGCACTGGCCGCAGCTCGGTGACGCGATCGTCGGGCCGCTCGGCGGGGGGATGAACTCGGCGACCGCGCGCGTCCGGGGGAGCGCGGGGCGATATGTGGCCAAGTGGGTGCCGGACGGCCTCGGTGCCGCGCTCCGGACCGGCGGCGAGCGGGCGCTCCACGTGCAACGCGCGACCGGTGTCCCGACCGGGCCACCGGTGCCGACCGTCGCGGGCGCAGTGGTGGCCCCGATCCACGGCGGCTGGGTCAGCCTGCTGACGGAGGTCGACGGCACTCCGCTCGACGGTGCCACAGCGGTGCAGCAGGAGCTGATGGCCAGGACTCTCGCCGCCGTGCACGGGGCCACCACGCTCGGCCGGCGCCGGGGTGGGTTCCTGCCCGAGGCACTCTGGCACGGACCCCAACTGGACGTGGAACCCTGGGTTCGCACCGCCGTCGGGCAGGTCCTGGCCGAGTACGAAACGCTCGCGCCGCAACCCTGGGCGACGCTCCACACCGACCCGGCGCCCGAGGCCTTCCTGCTCGACGGCGGCCTGCCGGCGCTCATCGACTGGACCGGCGCGACCGACGGGCCGGTGCTCTACGACGTGGCCTCCGCCGTCATGTACCTCGGCGGGCCGCACCGGGCTGATGCCTTCCTGGGTGCCTACTCCGATCGCACCGGGGTGGACCTGATCCACCTCGACGCCATGCGCCGGTACCGCCAGGCGGTGCAGGCGGCCTACTTCGCGCAGCGGCTGGCGGCCTCCGACCGGACCGGGCTCACCGAGCCGGGAGGTAACCGGAAAGGGCTGGATGACGCGCGGCGCGGACTGGTCGCGCTCGGCGTGATCGACGAGCCGCGAGCCGGCGGCCAGGGGACGCCGACCACGACAGCGTGAGCAGGATCATGGACGGCAGATCGTGCGTCCCGGTGGCACATCGAGGGCCGCGGTCCGGGGACGGCGAGGGTGCTGCCCTCGGGGCGAACCTCTCGTCATGCGTTGACCCCCGCCGATGCCGGCTGGTTCTTGAACGCGAGGAGCGACAAGCCTAGGTTCGACAGATGGGGCACTTCGACTGGGAGCCGCCGGGCGATGCCGACGCTCCGACTGCCGTCCTGCTCCCTGGTGGTCTCTACTCCGTCCAGGGTCCGCTGCTGTACTGGTGCGCCGAGTTGCTGCTGCAACGAGGGTGGCGGGTGATCGCGGTGGAGTGGCCGCCCGAGCTGTCCGCTGCGGCGGAACCTCGGCGCCAGGTCGAGGCGGAGATCGACGTTGTCACTGCGGCATTCGGATCCCCGGACCTCGTCGTCGCCAAGTCGCTGGGAAGCCACGCGCTCCCGTGGTCGATCCGTGAGGGTGTTCCTGGGGTCTGGCTGACCCCGGTCCTCACCGACCCCGCCGTGCATGATGCCCTGGCGCGTGCGGGGTCGAGCCACCTGGCGATCGGTGGCACCCTCGATCCGATGTGGGCACCCGCGGCCACCCTGACGACACGCGCCGGTATGGAGACCGTCGACGGCGCCGATCACAGCATCCTCATACCGTTCGACTGGGAGGGGTCCATGCGGGTCCAGCAGGCTCTGATGACCGTGATCGCGCAGCATGTCGACGGCACACGCTGACGGGTCGGAATCGGTCGGGCCCCTCGGTCACTCCCGGCGTCAGGGTTTGGGCCGACCCGCCCCGGGCGCGAACGCGTTGTGCAGGATCGTCAGGATGCGACTCGCGACCGCGTCGCGCTGATCCGGATCCGTTCGGGAGATCTCGGTGGCCAGCATGCCGGTCGAGATCGTGATGTCCTTCGGTTCGACGTGCTCGCCCAAGCGCCCTGCGGCCTGTTCCCGCTCGAGCAGACGCTCGACGACCTCCAGGAAGCGCGCCCCGAGCGCCTCGACCCGGGGATCGTGCCGGTCGCTCTCGATGAGCGCGATGAAACCCATCGAACTGGCGGCCTGGGTGATTGCCCGGGTGAACAGGTCGTCGAGCGTGATCCGCCCCGCCCGCGCATACGCCTCCAGGTCGGCGAGATTCTCCTCATAGACCGCGATGGCGAGCGCGGTCCGGTCCGGGAAGTGCCGGTACAGGCTGCCCTGACCCACTCCGGCACGCTTGGCGACCGCGCTGAACGGCGCGTCCGGGCCGTCGTCGGCGTAGATCTCCCGTGCCGCTGCGATCAGCGCGCGCCGGTTCTCGGGTCCGGCCGCGCGTCCCCGGTTGGTCCGGGGCGGGGCGCTCTGAGGCGGCAATGGCACAGAGGCAGTGTAGGACTACGCCATGGCGCCGTCCCGGAAACTGAGCCCCTGTGAGCCGGCGTCGAGCACAATGGCACGGGCCATCCGACTGGCTCGCAGCGCCGACCTCGTACCCCGGGCCCAGCGGGAGGCTGCGGCCCGCGGACCCGCCTCAGACCGCGACGCTGGCGCCGCGCGGCAGGACGGGGCCGAGGGTGTACCGGGAGTTCGCCCAGGCTGCGTACAGCAACGGGGTCGCGGCCAGCCCGAGTGCGAGGGCGGGGTGCAAGCTGAAGAGCCCGGCGAGCAGGCCAAGCGTGATCAGCGAGACGATCGTGAGGTACCAGCGGCGCACGCCCAGGTACAGACTCGCCTTCAGCACGTCGCGCAGGCGCGCGTCCGGCCGCTCCACGCTCGCCACCAGCGCGATCAGTGCGGTGATCAGGGCGAGCACGAACAGCACCACCAGGAGCGGAGTGAGCACGGCGCCGGGGCGCGTACCGCTGACGGCGACGACGTCCACCGCGAGCACCACCGCCGTCGAGATCAGCAGCGTTCCGACGGCGAGCGAGCGCCGCAGGTGCCGCGCCCAGGCCCGCCAGAACGTACGGACCACGCCCGCGTCACGGGCCAGGGTGTTCGCGCGGAAGACGGCGAACGCCGCCGTGACCGCGGGGGTTGCCGCCACGCCCGCGACCGCGAGCGCCGGCCAGGAGGAGACCGGATCCGTGGTGATCAGCAGGAGCACCAGCGGCAGGGCGCCGAGGACGAGCATCAGGTTCGTCATCGCGACCAGGTAGGCGACTCCGAAGACCGTCTCCCAGGTGTCCGCCGAGAGGCGAGGGAGCCGTGGCCTGTGGCCCGGGCGGGTCGGGTGAGCCATTGTCCTCAGCCCTTCAGCCCGGCAGTGGCGATGCCCTGCACGAAGTACCGCTGCCCGAGCATGAAGATGATCGCGATCGGCAGCACGGACAGCACCGACCCCGTCATGATCAGCGCGTACTCGGCGTTGTACTGGGACACGAACGTCTTGAGGCCGATCTGGATCGTCCACAGGTCCCGGTCGCGCAGGTAGATCAGCGGCCCGAGGTAGTCGTTCCAGGTGTTCACGAACGTGAGCAGGGTCAGCGTGGCCACCGCGGGACCGGAGAGCGGCAGCACGATCCGGCGCCAGATCGAGTACTCGGACAGGCCGTCGATGCGGGCCGCCTCGGAGAGCTCCTCCGGGATCGAGTCGTAGTACTGCTTCATCAGGAACACCCCGAAGGCGCCGAACGCCTGCAGCGCGATGATCGCCCAGAGCGTGTTCGAGAGGCCGAACTTCGACATCAGGATGAACTGCGGGATCATGTACGCCTGCCACGGCACCGCGATCGTGCCGATGTAGGCCAGGAACAGCACGTCCCGGCCGGGGAAGCGCATCTTCGAGAAGCCGTACGCGGCGAAGCTCCCGGTGAACACCTGCAGGAACGTCACGGCCACGGACAGGATCAGCGTGTTCCGCAGCCAGGTGCTCATGTCCGACTTGGCCCAGATGTCGACGTAGTTGCTCCAGACGACCGGGTCCGGGAACCACTGGATCGGGACCGTGAAGACCTGGTTGTTCGTCTTCAGTGAGGACGTGACCATCCAGAAGAACGGCAGCATGATCACCGCGGCCGCGGCGATCAGAACCACGTACAGCACGATCGTTCCGAGGACGCTGCGCCTCTTGCGTGCGTCCCGCTCGGGACGTGGCGTCGCCGCCGTCGGGCGGTCGAGGGTGAGCGTGGCCATCAGGCATTCCTCCGCTTGTTGACGAGGAACTGCACCACGGTCACGGTGATGCAGATCAGGAACAGGACGATCGCCACGGCGGACGCGTAGCCGAACTGCTGCTCCTCGAAGCCCTTGCGGTAGATGTACTGGGACAGGACCAGGGTGGCGGTGCCGGGCCCGCCGTCGGTCATCACCAGGATCAGGTCGAAGACCTTGAAGCTGCCGATCGTGAGCATCACGGTGACGAAGAACGTCGTCGGCCGCAGGCTCGGGATCGTCACGTTCCAGAACCGCTGGATCTTGTTCGCGCCGTCCACCCGGGCCGCCTCGTAGAGCTCACCCGGAATCGCCTGCAGTCCGGCGAGGAACAGCAGCATGTAGTAGCCCATGTCCCGCCAGGTGCTGACCAGCGCGACGGCGGGCATGGCCCAGGTGGTCGAGGTGGTCCAGCCGGGCGGGTTGTCGATACCGAGCGCCATCAGGAACTGGTTGACCGGCCCGGACTCGGGCGAGAACAGCATGTTCCAGACCACCGCGATCGCCACGATCGAGGTGATGTAAGGGAAGAACGCGACCGTGCGGAAGAACGCGACGCCTCGCAGCTTGGTGTTCAGCAGCAGGGCCAGGCCGAGGGACACCGCGAGCGTCAGCGGGATGTGCAGGAGCGCGTAGTAGCCGGTGTTGAGCAGCGCGGTGTGGAAGGTGCGGTCGGAGATGAGATCCCGGAAGTTCTCCAGACCGACCCAGTCCGCGGCGCCGAAGACGTTCCAGGACGTGAACGCCATGTAGAACAGGATCACCACCGGCACCAGCGTGAGCACGGCGAAGCCGATGAAGTTCGGCAGGATGAACGTCCAGCCGATGAAAGTGTTCCGGAGTTTCAGGCGGCTGCCCGGTGGGCGCTGCCGCGGTACCCGCGTGGGCGCCGGCGCGACGGTGGTCGCCATGGGGTTCTCCTCATCGGTTTCGGGCCCGGTGCCGCCCGTGCGGGCGGCACCGGGCCGGGGTGCGGGTCGGGTCAGCCGAGCTCGGCTGCGGCGCGGTCCATCGCCTCGGCGATGCCGTCCGCCGGGGAGACGCTCCCGGACATGATCGCGGTGTGGGCGTCGCCGAGGATGTTCTGCAGGACGACGGTGTTGGCGTCCACCGGGTTCTCCGGGCGCACGTCGTGGTTGGCGAACGTGAACTGGGAGAGTTCGTCGGTGGGCACGCCCTCGATGCCGAAGAAGGTCTCGGCGACGGCGTCGTTGGTGATCGCGGGCGTGATGCCGATCTCGGCCAGCGCGGACGCCGCCTCCTCGCTGCCCACGAACGTCAGGAACTCCATCGCGGCCGCGGCCACGTTGTCGTCGACGGCGGGGTTGATGCCGATGCCGGTCGGGTCGGCGAACGTGACCGGCTCGTCGGCCGTGGAGTCGTCGAGCTGCGGGGCCGGGGCGAAGCCCCAGTTGAACGTGTCCGCCTCGCCCGACGCCTGCTGCGCGAGCAGAGTCGCGACGTACCAGGAGCCCATCGGCATCATCGCGGCCAGCTGCGTGCCGAACTGCGACTGGTAGGTCAGTGAGTTGGTGGTCAGCGTGCCGAAGTCCACCTGCGCACCGGCGTCCTGGAGCGCGACCGCACGCTCGTAGTAGGGCACCAGGTACTCCCACTCGCCCGAGAGCAGGTCGGCGCCGTCGGCCTGGGCGTTCGCGAAGCCCTGCACCACCGACTGCCAGCCGTGCTGGTAGGTGCCGGTGGCGTCGCTGCCGGCTGCGCTCAGCCCGGCCGCGAGGTCCTCGGCGGCCGTGGCGTAGTCGTCCCAGGTCCACGAGCCGTCCGGGTGGGCGACCCCGGCCGCGTCGAACAGGTCCTTGTTGTAGTAGAGGTACCAGGCGTCCTGGCGGTAGGGGATCGCGTAGGTGACGTCGTCGACCGTGTAGGCCTCGACGCCGTCGACGTCGTCGCCGAGTTCGGCGGCCACGCTGGAGACGTCCAGCAGCTGGCCTCCGTCCTGGTAGGTGACGAAGTTCTTGAGGTTCTTCTGCACGTACATGTCCGGCGCGGTGCCCGCGGCGAGGTCCGCGATCATCTGGGTGTCGTACTCGGTGGCGTCGTACTCGAGGACCTCGACCGTGATGTTCGGGTTCTGCTCGTGG
Organism: Occultella aeris; assembly: GCF_902703175.1. GTDB lineage: Bacteria > Actinomycetota > Actinomycetes > Actinomycetales > Beutenbergiaceae > Occultella > Occultella aeris. Next base: position 56,453 of record NZ_CACRYJ010000006.1, read on the forward strand.
AAGGCGTCCGCGAGGATCTGGAACTCGGGCGTGGTGCTCAGGCTCCACCCGGCCAGGGTGATGGTGACCTCGCCGGTGACCTCGCCGTCACCGCCGGAATCGTTGTCCGTGCCGCTGCTGCAGCCGGCCAGGACCAGCGTCGCGGCGGCCACTGCCGCCGCGCTCATCATGATGGTGCGCTTCATTGCGTTCTCCCTCTCGAGGGTTGTGCCCGATGGGCTCGGTTTGTCTGGTTCTCGGGTGCCGTCGATGGGCGACGGCGGTGGGTTCAGGCGCTCAGTTCGCTCGCCTCCGGGGTCACGGCGCCCGGCAGCGGCTCGCCCGCGACGTAGGCGGCGAGTCCGTCGAGGGCGAAGTGGGACAGCCGGCGCGTCTCGGATCCGAGCGAGCCGGCCAGATGGGGGGTGACCGTGACATTCGGCAGCGCCAGCAGGGGATGGCCCGCGGGCAGCGGCTCGGGGTCGGTGACGTCGAGGATCGCGTCCAGGCGGCCGCTCGCGCACTCGGCGAGGAGCGCCGCGGAGTCGACGATGCCACCCCGCGCGGTGTTGATGAGCGTGGCGCCGTCGGGCAGCAGCGCCAGCTCGGCGCCGCCGATCAGGTGATGCGTGCTGGGCAGCAGCGGCGCGTGCAGCGAGAGGATCTCGGCCCGGCCGAGCACCTCCGGCAGCGGGAGCAGTTCCGCGCCGGCGGCCCGGACCAGGTCGGGATCGGCGAACGGGTCGGCGACCAGAACCGAGCCGGTGTCCAGGACCCGGAGGAGGTCGAGCACCTTGCGCCCGATGGTCGAGAAACCGACGATGCCGATCGTGCGGCCGAGGTTGGAGAGGGTGCGGGTCGCGAACGAGTTCTGCCAGCCCACGGGCTGCTCGCGGCCCACCTGGGCCAGGGGCAGGACGCGCTTACCGGCGAGGATGATGGCGGCGAGCGTGTACTCGGCGACCGGCACCGCGTTCATCGTGGCCGCGGTGGCGACCTGCACGCCCCGGTCGTGCAGGTCCGGCGGCACGAGGCTGCGGACGCTGCCCGCGGCGTGGAGCACGGTCCGCAGCCGCGGCGCGGCGTTCAGCTGTGCGGCGGTGATCGGGGGGCAGCCCCACGAGGTGATCAGCACCTCGGTCTCGGCCAGGCGCGCCGGGTCGACGGCATCCAGGCCGCTCACCACGATCGGGTCGCCGAGGGTGGCCAGTCCGGCTAGGCGGGTCAGCTCCTCCGGGCCGAACTGCAGCGCGAAGGTTGCCGGGTCCATCGCCAGCAGCACGCGCGGCCGCATCGTCACGGAGACAACTCCCTTGTCGGAATGCTCAGGCTTCGGATCGAATCCTGATCGAATGTACGTTACGATCGAAAACAGTAAATTGGGTCGGGTTGAATGTCAACACGCGGCGTCGCGGCAGGTCAGCGGCATGTGGTGCGTGATCGAAATGTGATCTACTCTGCTCACGCATCGAAGGGGATTCCACATGGACGTAGTCGGTCAGGCCGGCGGGCCGATAGCCGGCTCCCGCCGCGCCGAGGTTCTGGCGGCGGTCACCGAACGCGGGATGATCCGCGTCACCGACCTCGCCCACGAACTCGGCGTCACGCCGGTCACCGTGCGCCGCGACGTCGCCGAACTGGCGGAGGCCGGGCTCGTGCGCCGGGTCCACGGTGGCGCGACCTCGGTCGAGGCCGCCGCGGTGGCGGTGCCCTCGCCCCGAGGCGCGTCCGGGCGCGCGTCCGCGGTGGGCGGGACCGTCGGCATGCTCGTGCCGTCGCTCGACTACTACTGGCCCGACGTCGCCCGTGGGGTGGAGGAGGAGGCCCGGGCGCACGGCCTGCGGATGGTCCTGCGCGGGTCGGTGTACGAGGCTGCCGACGAGCGCGGCGACGTGCAGCGTCTCCTCGAGGGCGGGGCCAACGGGCTGCTGCTCGCCCCGACCGTGACGGGCCCCGGCGGCGACCTGATGCGCGCCTGGCTCGCCGAGACCGACGTGCCGGTCGTGCTCATGGAGCGCAACGCCGTCGTCGGCGACGAACGGCGCGCCGTGGAGTCCGTGATCACCGACCACCACGGCGGCATCGCGATGGCGGTGCACCACTTCACCAGCCTCGGTCACCGCCGGATCGGGGTGGCGCTGAGCCAGCACTCCCCGCACGCCGACCAACTCCACGCGGGTTGGCACGCTGCCTGCACCGGGCTCGGACTGGACACCGGCGACGTGGTGGACCTGCCCGTACCGGACCGGCCCGATCCCGGCTTCGCCGCCGGAATCGAGGCCGTCGTGGACGCCGTGCTGGAGACCGGGACGACGGCGCTGGTCGTGCACTCCGACCCGGAGGCGCTGCGGGTCGTCCAGCGGGCCGCGGAGCGTGGCCTGAGCGTGCCCGGTGACCTCTCGGTACTCGCCTACGACGACCAGGTGGCGCCGCTGGCCACGCCCGCGCTGTCCGCCGTCCGTCCGCCGCGGCGGACCATCGGACGCACGGCCGCGTACCTGCTGGCCGCGCGGATGGCCGACCCCGGCCGGCCCGTGCACCGGGTCCAGGTCAGCCCGACCCTCAAGGTGCGGTCCTCGAGCGGCCCACCCCGCTCCGCGTAGCCACCCTCGGCCCGCTGCCGGCTCTCCAGCGGTACCCAGCGCAACCAACTTTGAAACGTTGGAACTGCACGTTCGGCGGAAGCGCACCGTGCTGAACGACCTGTTCGCGAACCTCGCGTGAACAGGGGGTGAGCGGCCGGTTGCCGCTTGACCCCCCGGCCACCGGGCGCGAGGCTCGGCGGGAGCGGGCGTTCCCCGCTCGGTCGGGAGCTGGGTGATGGGTACGGATTCCACGGCGGGCGCGCAGCCCGCCCTGGCGCGTCGGCTGGGTACTGCCGACGCGATCATGATCGGGCTGGCGTCCATGATCGGCGCCGGAGTGTTCACCGTGTTCGCCCCGGCGGCCCAGGCCGCCGGGGCCGGTCTGCTTATCGGCCTCGGCATCGCGGCGGCGGTGGCCCTGGCCAACGCGACCTCGTCGGCGCAGCTCGCCGCCGTCTACCCGACCTCGGGTGGCACCTATGTCTACGGCCGCGAGCGGCTCGGGCCGTGGTGGGGCTTCGGGGCCGGCTGGGCGTTCGTCATCGGCAAGACGGCGAGCTGTGCCGCGATGGCGCTCGCGGTCGCCGAGTACATGGCGCCGGAGGAGGCATTGCGCAGGCCGGTCGCCCTCGCGACCGTGATCGTCCTCGCCGCGCTGAACTACCGCGGCATCACGAAGACGATGCGGGCGGCGCGGGTGATCGTCGTCGCGGTCCTGGCCGTGCTCGTCCTCGTCCTGGCGGCGACGCTCGGCGCCGGCGAACCGGTCGCCGCCAATCTCGACGGGTGGGCGACGCCGTCCGCCGGTTGGTACGGGGTGCTCCAGTCCGCTGGCCTGTTGTTCTTCGCGTTCGCGGGCTACGCGCGGATCGCGACCCTCGGCGAGGAGGTCCGCGACCCGACCCGCACCATCCCGCGTGCGATCGTCGGGGCGCTCGCGGTCGCCGTCGGGCTGTACGCGCTCGTTGCGATCGCGGTGCTGACCGTACTGGGGCCCGACGGCGTCGCCTCCTCGGTCGCGCCGCTCGCCGCCGCGGTCGATGCGGGTCCATGGTCGGCGGCGGTGCCGATCGTGCGGGCCGGGGCCGCCGTCGCCGCGCTCGGGGCTCTGCTCGCGCTGCTCACCGGCGTCGGCCGGACCACGCTGGCGATGGCGCGGGGCGACGACCTGCCCCGGTGGCTCGCCGCCGTCCACCCCCGGTACCTGGTGCCCCACCATGCGGAGGTCGCGATCGCCGTCGTGATCGGCATCCTGGTGCTCACCGTGGACCTGAAGGACGCGATCGGATTCTCCTCGTTCGGGGTGCTGTTGTACTACCTGATCGCGAACCTGTCCGCGTGGACGCAGACCGGCGCCGACCGCCGGTACCCGAGATGGTTGCAGGGGCTCGGCGCCGGAGGCTGCGTCCTGCTGGTGGCCACCCTGCCGCCGCCGACGATCGCGATCGGGGTGGGCGTCCTCGCCGTCGGGGTGGCCTACCGGGTGCTCCGGCGCCGTGCTCTGCGACGGACCGCAGGGTGACGCCGGAACCGGCCCACCGGCTCGCGTCGCGGCGTTGGGCGCCCCGAGCATCACGGTGATCGTCGCCGCTGGACGGGCCCGGCGTGGGGACCCTCACGCGCGCTGGTGCGGCGCTGGAAGGCGAAGGTCCATAAGGTGGGAGCCGAATGACCGCCTACCGGAACCGCGGATCCCGGCAGACCGGGGGAGAGCGACCGCCGAGGAGCACCGATGAATTTCGACAACGTCCCGCCGCACCCTCGGGTGTCGGCGACGATCGACCCCGACGGCGTGGCCGAGGTGATCTTCGACGGCGTACCCCACTACCTGCGCAGCGGATCCCTGCCCGGCGCCCGGCGGGACGTCACCACCTACGTCGCCCAACGGGCCCGAGAGGTCCTCGGCCGCGCCGTGCTCGTGCATGTGAGCGAGCCGGAGGGACGCTTCGAGCTCGCGGTGCACCCCGACGGCAGCGTCGACGAGCGGGCGAGCCGCGACCAGGCGCCCGAGCCTGGCGCGCCCGGCGCCGATCCGCAGTTGGACGCCACCGTGATGACCCGGGTCCGGCCCCCGGGCGCGCCGGCGGCCCAGGAGTCCGCGCCCATGGCGGCGGTGGCGGCAGAGGTCGCGAAGCCGGCCGCAGCAGCCGGAACCGCCGACCCGGCAACGCAGGCAGGGCCGGCCACACCGGCAGCGCAAGGAGAACCCGCCGACGCGGCAGTGCGAGAAGAGTCGGCCGGCGCGGCGGCACAGGCAGAACCGGCTGGATCGGCCGAGCCGCCGGCGCCGCAATCGCCAGCACCCCAGGTGCCGACGGCGGCGCCCGACCACTGGGCGCCGCCGCCCCGACCCGCCGAGTCCGAGCAGGTGCGCCCGCCGGTGCCGCCACTCGCGCCGCCGCCGGCGCGTCAGTCGGCCCTGGTCCAGCAATCGGCTTCGGTGACCCAGCCGGCCCAACGTCCCCAGCCCCAGCAACCGGCGCCGAGCCCGCACCGGGCCCAGCCCGGTTCGCACCCGACGCAACCCGCCCACCAGGCGTCGTTCCCTGCTCCTGCGCAGCCGCCGTCGCCCATGCCGTCGTTCTCACCGTCCGCCCCGCAACCCGGCGGCCAGGCCTACCCGCCGCAGTCAGGCGGCTCCGCGTCCGTGCCGCAGCCGGCCGGCCCGGCGTACCCGCCGCAGCACGGGGGCGTGGCGTACCCGCAGCAGACCGGCGAGCCCGCGCTGACCCGGCGCCAGCTGCGCGAGTCGTTCCTCACCCAGGAGCAGGTCGAGGCGCCCGCCAGCACCGGGTTGCGCGGCGTCCTCGCCCGAGCCGGCATCAAGACGGCCCCGAGCGCCGCAGAACGCTCGGAGCGGTCCGACCGCAACACCGTCTCCCAGCACTGGCCAGGGGTGCGCACGATCGCCATCGTGAACGGCAAGGGCGGGGCGAACAAGACCCCCACCACGGCCCTGCTCGCGGCCGTGTTCGCGCGCAACTCCGGGGCCGCCACGCTCGCCTGGGACAACAACGTCACCCGCGGCACCCTCGGCTGGCGCACCGACCAAGGTCCGCACGACGCCACGGTGCTCGACCTGTTGCCCGAGGTGGACAACCTGCTCTCTCCGGGCGCGAAGGCGGGGGACATCTCCCACTACGTGCACCACCAGCCGGCGGACAAGTACGACGTGCTCCGCTCGAACCCGCACCTGCTGTCCTCCGAGACCCGGATCAGTGCACCGGACGTGGACGCGATCCACGACGTCGCCGGCCGCTACTACCGGCTCGTGTTCGTCGACTCCGGCAACGACGAGTCCGCCGAGAACTGGCTGCGGATGATCGACAAGGCCGACCAGCTCGTGGTCGCCAGCATCGCCAAGCCGGAGCACGCCGAGGCCGGTGCGCTGCTGCTCGAGGAGCTCGTCGCCCGCGGCGGCCGGTCCGCGGAGCTCGCGCGCGGCGCCGTCGTGGTGGTCTCCCAGGCCCGGGAGAAGGACACCAGGCCCGCGGCCTCGGACATCGCCCAGGGCTTCACCGGCTGGGTCCGCGAGACGGTGACCATCCCGTACGACCGGGCCATGGTCGAGTCAGTGCTGCGGTTCGACTCGCTCGCCCCGGCCACCCAGCGCGCGTGGTTGCGTGCCGGAGCGGCCGTGGCGGCGGGTCTGTGAGAGGTGCGTCGCTCGGCGCGTGCCGCCGCGGTCAGGGCAGCCGGTTCGCCTTGGTGAGGTTCTCGGCGAGCTCGACGGCGTTCTGCCGCACCACGTAGGCGGGGCGGTCCCGCTCGACGCGCCAGGACTCGTCGAGCGGTCCGATGTTCACGGTGTCGAAGCCGAGCTGGTCGTAGAGCGCCGTGACGAACTCGACTGCTTCGGGATCATCGCCGGCGGTGGCGAGCGCACGCCGGTTCGGGGTGCCGGCGGGGGTGCCGTCGGTGTTGATCTCGTCGGCGAGGATGTGGTTGAACGCCTTGACGACCCTGGACGTCGGCAGGTGCTGCTGGAGCAGGCCGGAGGTCGTCGCCTCACCGGCGTCGAGCGATTCGATGTGGCCGTCGCGTTCGTAGTAGTAGTTGTTGGTGTCGAGCACGATCTTGCCCGCGAGGGGTTCGACGGGGATCTGGTCGATCGCGCGCAGCGGCACCGTGACCACGACGACCTCGCCGGCCGCCGCTGCTTCGGTGGCCGTTCCCGCCCGCGCCCGCGGCCCCAGGTCCTCGACCAGGCCGGCCAGGGTCTTCGGGTCGCGGGAGTTCGCGATAACGACGTCGTGGCCGGATTCGATCACCGCCCGTGCCACGTTGCTGCCGATGTTGCCTGCCCCGATGATTCCGATCGTTGTCATGCCTGTCCCAACGCTCGGTCGAGCCATTCATTCCAACGCTTGCGCAGTTCTCGGATATGTCCGCGATGTGAGATCGCGACGGCGGGGGCCGACCTGGGCCCAGCCGGTACCCGTGGAGCTGGACCGCTAGGTGAGGTGGTCGAAGTCGCCGCGCACCCAGGCGATGTGCCGGTCGGCGCTGCGGCGCAGGACGGTTCGGGCGTCGGTGTCGATCCGGTTGTCGAAGTTGCCGATGAGCCGGTCGAACTTCAGCGTCTCGAGCGCTTTCGTGAGCCGCTCCACCACGGCGCCCGAGAGCGGGATCTTGTTCGGGTAGCTGCGCAGGAACCCGATCGAGGTGCGGTCCGGGTTCGGGAACACCGAGTCACCGGTGAGCAGGACACCGCGTCCGTCCGCGCCGTCGGCCCAGAGGGCCACCGCGCTGCCGACGAAGTGGCCGCCGACCTGGTGCAGCGTCAGCGAGTCGGTGATCGCACGCTCGCCGGACCAGAACTCGATCCGGTCGTCGCGGCGGCCGAGCCACTGCGCGTCCGCCTCGTTCACGAGCACCGGCGCGTCCAGGGCCCGGGCCCAGTCGACCTGCACCCCGAACATGTGCGGGTGGCTGGCCGCGATCGCAAGGACCGGGCCGCGCTCGCGCACCCGCGCCACCGTCTCGGCGTCCAGGTACCCGGTGGGATCCCACAGCAGCGACCCCTGCGGCGTGGTCACGAGCTGCGCCGTCTGCCCGATGCCGACCCTCGGGTCGGTGGCGATGCTGACCAGGCCGGGTTCGGTCTCGGTCCAGGTGAGGTGCTGCCCGGCCGCGGCGAGCTCGGCCAGACTGGTCCAGTGCTGCCCGTCCGCCGGCACCCACTGCCGCTCGTCCGCGCAGATCGGGCAGACGTCGGGCGCCGGCTCCTCGTACTCGACCGCGCAGGTCGCGCAGATCACCATGGCGTTCCTTTCACGTGAGGGCCGGCCGATCTACGCTGACCCGGTGGTGACCACGACAGCGGTTTGCGGCATGGCCCTGGTGGCACTCGGCATGGTACTCACGCCGGGTCCGAACATGATCTACCTGATCTCCCGCAGTATCGGGCAGGGGTGGCGCGCCGGCATGATCTCCCTTGGCGGGACCATGGCTGGCTTCGTCATCTACATGACGATGGCCAACGTGGGTCTGTCTGCCGTGTTCCTGCTGGTACCGGGCCTGTTCGTCGGGCTGAAGGTGGTCGGTGCCGCGTACCTGCTCCTCCTCGCCTGGAGGACCCTGCGCCCGGGCGGGCGGTTCCCGTTCGAGACCGTGACCCTGCCGAAGGACTCCCGGTCCAAGTTGTTCCGGATGGGTCTGGTCACGAACCTGCTGAACCCGAAGGCGGCCATCATGTACCTGGCCCTGATCCCGCAGTTCGTGGACCCCTCTCGCGGCGCCGCGATGGCGCAGGGCTTCGTGCTGGGCGGCGTGCAGATCACGGTCAGCGCCGTGGTGAACACGGCGATCGTGCTCGCCGCCGGCGCTATCGCGGCGTTCCTCGCCGGCCGGCCGGCCTGGCTGACGTGGCAGCGTCGGGTGACGGGCACCCTGCTCGGCGCAGTCGGGGTCAAGCTCGCCCTGGACGCGCCGACCCCGGCAAACGCCTGATCCCTGCGCTCGGGCCCGTGTCGGCCGTGGCTGTGGACAAGTAGGCTGGAGCAGGTGGACCAGTTCTGGGGTTTTGTCGGCTCGTTCTGGTGGTTGGCCTTCCCGTTGGCCGGCATCGTGGGCGGCTGGATCAAGGGCGCCCAGAAGTGGGACGAGAAGCGCCGCCATGAGCGCTACCAGCAGGAACTCGAGCTGGAGCGGATCCGGCATGGACAGGTCGGGCCGGTGGGTCCGGGGCCGGTCGGTCAGGCCGCGCCGGGTCAGGTCGGTCACGGCGTCGCCGGGCACGGCGGGCACGGGCGGGGACACGCAGCTCACGGCGCGGGCCTGGCGGCCGGTGGGCAGCCGGCGGCCGGTGCGGCAGGTGTGGGACGGGCGAATCCGGCCCTGGTGTTCCAGCGCGACGTCGACCGGATCGTCACCGCGCATGACGACGTGAACCGGCGCTGGTTGGACTACGAGCTCGACGTCGCCAAGCTGATCGACTTCCCGCTGATGTCGGACATGCGCGAGCCGCTGACCGTGGACTTCCACAGGGCCAAGCGGGACGCGGACTTCCTCCGACCGGAGGACCCGAAGAAGCCCGACGAACTCCGGGACCCGGCCCGGCTCGCGGAGTATCGCGAGGCGGTCCGCACGTTCGAGGTCGCCTTCGACGTCGCCGAGCGGGAGGCGAAGCGACGACGGCTCTCGGACTTCAGCGAGTCCGAGCGATCGTCCCTGGCGCGGGCACGCAAACTCATCGCGATCGCGGATGACAACGGTGCCACGCACGCCGAGCGGCAAGTCGCCTACCGGCGCGCCAAGAGCGAACTGGAGGGGCTGATCGTGCTCCCCGACGTCGCCATGGACGCGATGGAGCAGCGCATCGCCGGCGCCCTCGACGCGGCGCCCGCCACCGGTGGCGCGAGTCCCCTCGACCTCGGCAACTTGTCCGGGCAGGACCCGCAGGATCCGAACGCCGAGTCCGGCATCGACCCCGAGTCGGCGCAGCAACGACGCCGGCCCACCGCCGGCTAGGCGCGGCAACGCACGGAAACGAGCACGATGGCCACCGAACTTCCCGAACTCCTGCTGCCCGACGCCGCGGCCTGGCGCCACTGGCTGGCCGCCAACCACGACTCCTCACCCGGCGTCTGGTTGCGCCTGGGCAAGAAGGGCGGCGACGCCACCGCGCTGACGTACGCCGCAGCCGTCGAGGAGGCGCTCTGCTTCGGCTGGATCGACGGGCAGGCGGCCCGGCGTGACGAGGCCACGTCAGCGCAGCGGATGACCCCGCGCACCTCGCGCAGCCGGTGGTCGGCGGTGAATGTCGCCCGGGTGGCCCGGCTCGAGGAGGAGGGGCGGATGGAGCCGGCCGGCCGGGCCGCCGTCGAGGCCGCGAAGTCCGACGGCCGCTGGGAGGCCGCCTACGCCGGGCCCGCCACGGCGGTGGTGCCGGCGGATCTGGTCGAGGCGATCGCGGCCGATCCCGCGGCTCAGGCGATGTTCGAGGTGCTCACGTCCGGCAACCGGTTCGCGCTGATCCACCGCCTCGGCGCCGTGAAGCGCGAGGAGACCAGGACCCGCAAGATCGGGGAGTTCGTGGCGATGCTCGCCCGGGGCGAGACCTTCTACCCGCAGAAGCGGCGTCCCGCCGAGCCCGAGTAGAGGGGCTTCGGGCCGCGGTCGACTGATCCGCTCCCCGACCGCCAGGCGCATCAGGCAAGGTGCCCGGTCAGGCCCTGCGGCCGAGCAGGTCGGGTACGCCCACCTCGACCAGGCTGACGGTGCCGTCGGGGGCGATGAGCACGAACGAGTCGGCGTAGATGTCGTCGCTCGACGCGACCACGACGATGGTGCCGCCGGGCGCCGTCATCACCCGGGTTGCCTCCTCGCCCATCGGCATGGAGCCGACGACCTCCCCGGTAGCCGCGTCGAGGACATCCAACCGGTACTCGTCGCCGTTGGCCGTCACCGTGCTCTGCAGCAGCACGAATCCGCCCGCCGCACCGGCGGGGCTGTGACCCAGGTAGCTCTGGTCGCCTGACGTCGACATCTGCTCGCGCTGTTCGGGGCTCAGCAGGCCGGCCGGGGTCTTCGTCACCTCGAGCAGGAACTCGCCGTTGTAGATCGGTCCGGGCAGCTCGACGGTGCCGTCCGGCCCGGTCAGCCGCACGATACCGCCCGGGACACCCGGGGACAGCGGACCGTAGTCGAACCGGTTGTCGCCGATGACCACGGAGTCGGTGGTCTCGTCCCAGTCGGAGTCCAGGTACATCCAGGCGCCGCTCGAGTCCGCGAACAGCGACGACTGCCAGGCGTTGACGGTGGGGGCATCCGACGGGGTCGCGGTGACACCGTCCACGGGCAGGGTGCGGAACTCGCCGAGGCTGGTGATCATGACGACCGCGTTCAGGTTCGGGTCGTACGCGTAGGCGCCGTACGCGGCGAGGTAGTCGGCGCCGAGGCCTTCGATGTCATCGGGACCGGCCACCCGGTGGCCGTCGGCCACGGAACGGATCTCGAGCCCGTAGTCGGTGACGACGTACAGGTACTGGCTGCCGGCGGCGATCACCCCGGCCGCCCCGATCAGATCCTCGTTCAGCTGGACGTCCCAGATCGGCTCGCCTGCCACCACGTCCACGGCAGCCAGCCGGATCTGGAACACGTCGTCCCAGATCCAGACACCATCCGCCCCGTACGGCATCAGCACCACGTCGCGGCCGTCCACCTGGGTGAACGCGCCGACCGGCAGGAGTTCGCTCGAGCTGGTCGAACTCATGGCGATCCGGGGTACGCCGAGCACCATGAAGCCGACGAACAGGATCGGCAGCAGCGCGCCGAGCCAGCCGAACCGGAACCGGCGGCGCCGGCGCGGCACCACCGGATCGCCGAAGCCGCCGAGGCCGGATGCCGGCGGCTCGGTGCCCGACGTGCCCGAGATGCCCGAGCCTGCCGTACCGAAACTGCTCGACGGCGCGGGGTACCCGCGCGCGCCGCTCGCCCCGGACCAGCCGCCGCCGGTCCCGGTTTTGCCCCAGCCGGGCATGGGCGTCTGCTGGCCCTGGTGGCCGCTGTGGTGGCTCATCCCTGGGATCGACATGGTGCCCTCCTCGCCTCCGGTGAGTGGCGCCGGGCCCGATGCCCTCACGTCCACGGTGGGACCCAATCACGTCGGGTCACCACAACCGATCTCAGGTTCCGCTCGCCCGACCAGTTGGTGCCGTGCGCCAGGTACCAGCTGAGCGGAAGATGCGAGGGCGGCGCGCCAGGCGCGAGGTCAGCGCGAGCGCTCCGGCAACCCTGCGAGGACCTCCGGGACCGGACCGAGGTGGATCAGACCGAGCCGCGTCGTCGGCCGGGTCATCGCCACGTACAGCGCCCCGAGGCCGCGAGGACCGGAGGCGACGGCCTCCACGTCGACCACCAGGACGCCGTCGAACTCCAGGCCCTTGGCCTGCTCCGGGGTGAGCACAACCACCTCGGCCGTCAGCTCCGGATCCGCGCCGAACGAGACGGTGGTCGCGTCGAGCGCGGCGTCGAGCGCGTCGCCGAGCTCGCCGGTCCGTGCCGCGGGGGCGACGACGGCGAGGTGTCCACCGTCAAGCGCGTCCAGTTCCGCTCGGGCGAGGTCGATGACGTCCGCGGTGAGCGCGTCCGGCCTCGAGTGCACCCGCCACGGGACCTCGCCGCCGGCCCGTGCGGCGACCGGGGCGGGCGCGTCCGGATCCAGGGCCCGCAGCACCGGGGCGGCCGCGTCCAGCACGGCCTGCGGCGTGCGGTAGCTGACGCTCAGGTCCACCCGCCGCCACCGGCGCCGGGGATGCGCCGCCACGAGCGCGTCCCAGGAGGTGGTGCCCGTCGCGGCGGAGGTCTGGTGGACGTCGCCCACCACCGTCAGTGACCCGGACGGCACCCGGCGCAGCAGCATCCGCCACTGCATCGCGGACAGTTCCTGCGCCTCGTCGACGATCAGGTGCCCGTACGCCCAGGTCCGGTCCGCGGCGGCCCGCTCGGCAAGCGAACGGGAGTCCCGTTCGCGGAACCGGCCGGCCAGGTCCTCGGCGGAGACACCCTTCACGCCCGATGCGGCGAGCACCTGCTGGGCGTACCGCAGCTCCTCCCGGCGGCGGGCGCTCAGTCGCGCATCGGTCACGGTGTCATCGACGCCGAGGAGCTCGGCGGCCTCGTCCAGGAGCGGCACGTCCGCCGCGCTCCACCCCGCCCCGCGCTCGCGGGCCAGGACGCGACGATCCGCCTCGGTCAGGTCGGGTGCCAGCTCCGGGCGGTCCGCGATCTGCTCGAACAGGTCCTCGAGGAGGTCCTCCGCCGTGAGCGCCGGCCAGAGCCGGTCCACGACGGCGGCCACGGCGTGATCCTGTTCGAGCTCACGGCGCACGAGCATCACCTCGTGCTCACCCGCGGTGCCGGTGACCTCGGTGCCCGCGCCCTCGACGGCCGACGGCAGCTGGTCCGCCTGCTTCGCGATGGCGGCGTCGACCTTGCGCAGCTCCGCCTCGAACCCGCGCTCGGTGTCCTCGAGGAGCTGCCGGTCGCGGTCGAGCACGAGATCGGTCAGGTGGGGCCAGATCTCCTCGGCGAAGACCAGCCGCGCCAGGTTGTGGCCGAGGCCGGTGCGCCGGGCCTGCTCGGCCGCGCCGGCCAGGACCGGACCGGCCACTCGCAGGACGTCACCCGAGAAGGTGACGTCCACGCCGTCGGGCATCTCCTGGCGTGCCCGCACGGCCGAGGCGACCACACCGGCCATCGCGACGTCGCCCTTGACGACGGCCGCGCCCGGGTCCTCGACGGCCGTCACGGTCGTGCCCGGCAGAACCGTGTTCGGTGTGGCGAGCACCACCTGGGTCTCGCCGAGCGAGGGCAGCACCTGCTCGATGTAGGCGAGGAAGACCGGGCTCGGGCCCACCACGAGGACGCCCTGCTCCGCGATCCGCGGATAGGTGTAGAGCAGGTAGGCCGCCCGGTGCAGCGCGACCGCGGTCTTGCCCGTGCCCGGCCCACCCTGGACCACGAGGACACCGTCGGCGTCGGCGCGGATGACCTCGTCCTGTTCGCCCTGGAGGGTCGCGACGATGTCCCCCATGCGCCCGGTCCGGTGTGCGGTGAGGGCCTCCATCAGGGCGCCCTCGCCGACCAGGTCGCTCGCGGGGGCGTGGTCGAGGTCGAGCAGCTCGTCGTTCACGCCGACGACGGTGCGGCCCGTCGTGCGGATGTGCCGGCGCCGCTGCACGTCCGTGCCGGACGCGGCCGTAGCCGTGTAGAAGTCGGAGGCGACGGGTGCGCGCCAGTCGACCAGCAGCGGGTTCAGGTCCGCGTCCCGCAGCCCCATCCGGCCGATGTAGGTCACCGAACCGTCACGCCGGTCCAGGCGCCCGAAGCACAGGCCGTGCTCGGCCCGGTCCAGGCCGGCGCGGCGCTCACTCAGCCGGGCGGCGTGCGCGTCCCGGTCGACGAGGCCGCGCGGGCCGTCGGCGTCGGCCAGGTTGGTGGCGGTCAGTGCGGCCAGAGTCTCCTCCCGCAACTCCTCCACTCGGGCGTAGAGCCCATCCAGGTACTGCTGTTCGAGCCTGATCGCGTCGGTCGGCACGGATCCCCTTCCGTTCTGTCGGGTGGACTCGTTGACCAACGACGGCGGAGGTGCGGTTGTTCCCGACGGCTGAAGTCGGGCGCGGCTGCTTGGAGCAGCGATGAGTTCGGGCGGTCGCCGGCGTCTGTCGCAGTTGAGCGAACCCGTTCACCTGCGCGTGGATCGCGATCCGAGTGCGGGAGGTACCAGCAGTGAGGACGCCCATCATGCCGAACATCACCCCGAATCTCTGGTTCGAGAGCCGGGCCGAGGAGGCGGCGGAGCTCTACACGTCGATCTTCCCGAACTCCTCGATCGGCCACGTGGAGCGGTACGGGCCGGGGGCACCGATGCCGGAAGGCGCCGTGATGACGGTCGCCTTCAGCCTCGACGGCAAGCAGTTCGTGGGCCTGAACGGGGGACCCGCGTTCGCGTTCACCGAGGCGATCTCGTTCATCATCGAGTGCGCGGATCAGGCCGAGGTGGACCACTACTGGGGTGCGCTCACGGCCGACGGCGGCCAGGAGAGCCAGTGCGCCTGGCTCAAGGACCGGTTCGGGGTCTCCTGGCAGGTGGTGCCGCGGCGACTGATGGAACTGCTCGGCGACCCCGATCCCGAGCGGGCCGGGCGGGCCATGGAGGCCATGCTGCTGATGCGCAAGATCGACATCGCGGCGGTGGAGCGCGCCGCCGACGGCTGAGGGCGAGCGGAGGCCGAGGAGGGTTGAGCGGCGGCCGGCCGGCCCGGGTCAGTCGCGGGCGTCGTAGTCCCGTTGCGCGGAGGACACCTCGGGAACGGAGTCCTCGAGCAGCTCGATGAGACCGATGAGCCGGTCCGCGATCTGTTCGCCGAGCTCGGAGAGCCGGTACTCCACGTGCGGGGGCAGCGTCGCCCTGGCCTCGCGGATGACGATCCCGTCGCGCTCGAGTGCCTGCAGGGTCTGGGCGAGCATCTTCTCGCTGACCCCGTCGATGCGGCGCCGGAGCGCGTTGAACCGGATCGCGCCGTCGCGCAGGCCGGCGACGGTCAGCACGCCCCAGCGGCCGGTGACGGTCTCGAGCACCTGGCGAGACGTGCAGCCGCGCTGGAACACGTCGGCGATGAGTTCTGCGGACGGTCCGGTCTCGGGCTGGGTGGACATGCAGGCAAGGGTAGTCGGGCGACGCTGCATTTGCACTGTGAGATACGCCGCACTGCGAAATCCGTTGCACTAACGAATAGTTAGTGCAAGCATGGCACGAGCCCGATCGGACCGCTGGCCCGTGGCAGGTTCAGGCCACGGCGAGTCCAGATCGAAGCAGCTCGTCCAGATCACCGCACCTATGTCCCAGGAGGATTTCCACATGATTGCTGTCACCGGAGCCACCGGCCACCTCGGCCGTCTGATCGTCGAGGCGCTGCTGGATCGGGGGGTGGAGCCGTCTCAGGTCGTCGCCGCCGTTCGCACCCCCGCCAACGCCGGCGACCTTGCCGACCGTGGCGTCGGCGTTCGGGAGGCGGACTACGACCGGCCCGAGACCCTGGCTCCCGCGCTCGACGGCGTGGACGTGCTCGTGCTCGTATCCGGCAGCGAGGTGGGCCAGCGGGTGCGCCAGCACGGCGCCGTGATCGACGCCGCGAAGGCGGCCGGTGTCCGGCACCTGCTGTACACGAGCATCCTGCACGCGGACACGACGCCGGTGCTGCTCGCTCCCGAGCACAAGGCGACCGAGGAGCTGATCGCCGCCGCCGGCATCCCCGCCACGTTCCTGCGCAACGGCTGGTACACCGAGAACTACGTGGCCAACCTCGACCAGGCACGTGAGCGCGGCGAGATCCTCGGCAGTGTCGGCGACGGCCGGGTCGCCTCGGCCACCCGCGCGGACTTCGCCGAGGCGGCCGCCGCGGCGGCGATCAACGCCGCGGCGAACCCGGCGCAGGAGGCCGTGTACGAGTTGAGCGGCGACGAGGCGTGGGACTACGCGAGGCTCGCCGACGCCGTCGGGCAGGTCATCGGGCGCCCGGTCAGCTACCGGAACGTCACGACCACCGAGCACGAGGCGATCCTGACCGGCGCCGGCTTGGACACCGGCACCGCCTCCTTCGTGGCCGGCCTCGACGCGAACATCCGCGACGGACTGCTCGCCGAGACGAGTGGCGACCTTGCCCGGCTCATCGGACGCCCGACCACGCCGCTGCTGGACGGGCTGACCGCCGCCGTCGGGCCGTCGAAGGCGTGACCTGGTCCGGCTGGGTGAAAGTGTGTGACGGTGCGCCCGTTCAGAAAGCCGGGCGGAACGCCCGCTGGTAGAGCGCCCGCATCTCGTCGGTGAGCTCGGGGGCGGGTCCGTCCGTCCGCGCGGTCGGGACCACGGTGGTGACCGGCAGCGTCGCGACGGGTCCGGGCGCGACGCCCCACTCGGCGAGCCAGCCGGCCAGTTGGGCGGACGAAGCGGCGTAGACGATCCGGCCCAACCCGACCCAGCCGTGGGCGGCGGCGCACATCGGGCAGTGCTCACCGGAGGTGTAGACGACTGCCGTGCGGCGCTCCTCCGGCGTGAGGTTCGTCGCCGCCCAGCGGGCGATCTCGAACTCGGGGTGGCGGGTGTGGTCGCCACCGGCAACGTGGTTGTGGTCGGCGAACAGTTCGGTGCCGTGGCGGGCCACCAGGATGGAGCCGAACGGTTCGTCGCCGCCGTCGAGCGCTTCGGTGGCCAAACTCACGCACCGGCGCAGTCGCGCCAGATCGTCCGCGGAGATCATGCGTACCACTCTGGCACACGCGGCCGGGCGCGCCACCGAGAGTTCGGCGTCACCGACGTCAGGCAGGCTCGGCGATGCCCCGCGAGTATGCCCAGACCACCAGCTGCACCCGGTCCCGGGTGTCCGTCTTCGTCATGATCCGGGACAGGTGCGTCTTCACGGTGCTCGCCTCCAGGTGCAGCGCGGCGGCGATCTCGGCGTTCGACGAGCCCCGGCAGAGCAGTCCGAGAATGTCGTGCTCGCGTGCGGTCAGGAGCTGGGCGGCCGCGACGTCCCGCGGGGTCGCGGCCCGGCGGGTGGCGAACTCCCGCAGCACCCGCTTCGTCAGGCTCTGGTCCACCAGCCCTTCGCCGGAGGCCACCCGCCGGACGGCGTCGACCAGGACGTCGGGGTCGGCGTCCTTGAGCAGGAACCCGCTCGCACCGGCCTCGAGGGCGCCGAACACGTAGTCGTCCAGGTCGAACGTTGTCACCACCAGCACCGGGATCGGGTCGGCGACGTCCGGGCCGGCGAGCGCGCGGGTGGCGGTGATCCCATCACCGCCGGGCATCCGCACGTCCATGCAGACCACGTCCGGGCGCAGCTCCCGCGCGATCCGCACGCCCTCGACGCCACCGGCTGCCTGCCCGACCACCTCGATGCCCTCCGAGCGCAGGATCACCTCGAACCCAGCCCGCACCACGGCCTGATCGTCGACGAGCACCACTGTGGTCATGAGGTTCCTCCCGGTCGGGGGATGGTCAGCCGGACCTGCCAGGCGCCGCCGGCCACGGGGCCCGCGGTGAGCTCACCGTGGAGCATCTGGGCGCGTTCGCGCATCCCGACCAGGCCGTGCCCGGATGAGTCGGGCGCGCCGGTAGTGCCATGGCTGCCGCGCTGCCCGGGCGCGGGGTTGCGGACCGTCAACACGCAGGCCGACGGCGTGTACTCGCGGCGGATGTCGATGCTGCGGCCGGGCGCGTGGCGCCGCGCGTTCGAGAGCGCCTCCTGCAGCACGCGGTACAGGGTGAGTTCCGCCGTCGGTCCCAGCTCCCATGGCTCGCCGTCGACCCGGTCGGTGACCCGGGCGCCCGCGGTGCGGGCGTCCTCGATCAGGGCCCGGAGGTCGGCCAGGCTGGGTTGCGGGGTCTGCTCGGCGCCGTCGGCGCCGCGGAGCAGGCCGACAACGAGGCGAAGGTTGTCGAGGGTCTGGCGGCCCTGGGTCCGGATCCACCGCATGGACTCGCGGGCCCGGTCCGGGTCGTCCACGACCAGACGTTCGGCGGCGGCCGCCTGGACCACGATGCCGGAGAGGTGGTGGGCGGCCACATCGTGCAACTCGCGCGCGATCCGGGACCGTTCGGCGGCCACCGCCCGCTCGGCCCGGCTCTGCTGCTCGATCGCCGCCGCGTCCACCTGCGCCCGCAACGACGCGAGCAGCTGTCGGCGGGTGCCCACGTACACCCCGATGAAGCACGCGACGGCGTAGACGGCGACCGCCGACGCGAGCGAGGCCAAGAGGTTGACGGCAGGTCCGCCGTCGGGAATCGACTCGGCCCCGCCGAGGGCGACGGTCAGCAGTGCCTCGACCACGGCACCGACCCCGATGGTGATCGCGGCGGTCCGTCGGGGTGCGTACGCGCCGACCGCGTACGCCGCCACCAGCGTCGCGAGTCCTCGGATCGAGACCAGGTCCGGCAGCAGCGGGGTCATCAGGATCTGGGCGAGGACGGCGAGGGCGAAGGTCAGCACCGGCGCCCGGCGGCGCAGGATCAGTGCCGCGGCCTGCGCCACCAAGAGTGCGTACACGCCCGCCCGGGCCGGCCCGGTGATGGCAACCACGTCCAGGCCGAGTTCCTCGGCCGTTCCGCCGGCGAGGAGGACCTCGAGGGCGGCGAACCCGATGACGTTCAGCGCCGCCACGACACCGGCCACGACGGTGTCGCGGCCGGTGCTCGTGCGCGGGCGCAGGGAGTCGAGGCGGGCCCGCAGCATGTCGGTCACCTCAGCCCTCTCCTCGATCCGATCGGTTCAGCGTAATGACCCCGGAGGTCCGGGCTCACGCGAGGTCGCGGCGACGGAAGCTCTCCAGCCCACCGAAGCCGAGCACGAGCACCCACGCCGCGAGTGCCGCGAGTCCGCCGAGGGCCCCGAGGCCTTCCGGTCCGGCGAGGACGCCGGCGCCCGGGCCGACCGAGGCGAGCGAGCCGAGCCCGAGCGGCAGCCAGTCCGTGATGGCGGCGCCGCCGCCGCCGATGAAGCTCACGATGCCGCGCAGGATCGGCTCGGCGATGATCAGGGCGCCGACGGTGATCAGGGTCGCGACCTGACCGCGGACGAGGGTGCCGATCGCCTGACCCAGCCAGGTGAACAGGACCAGGACGGCCAGGCCGCGGCCCCAGCTGCCGAGGACCTCACCCGGCGCGAGCGCCAGTTCCGCACCCGGGGTGATGGTGATGGCGACGAACAGTCCGAGCGCGGTCAGGACGATCAGCCCGACGCCGATGATGACGGCCGTGGTGGCGCCGGCAGCGGCCTTCGCGGCGAGGATCCTGGGCCGCGACGGGGTGATCAGGGCGGTCGGCACGATGCCGCCGGTGCGCAGGTCGGTGGTGGCGATGAGGGCGCCGAGGACGAGCATGGCCATCACGGTGAGGCCGACGTTCGAGCTGCCCGGCCCGAGCGCGAGCAGGTCGAGGATCGAGCGTTGCAGGGCCGGGCTGCCGAGGTCCGTGAGCGCGGTGAGGTCCGGGATGAGTTCGGCGGCGACGTCCGGCGGCAGGTCGCTCGATCCGGTGCCCAGGGACTGGACCAGGCGTGGCAGCGAGACGGTGAGGGCCTGGACCGCGATCATCCCGATCCAGGCGACCGCGGCGACGATCCAGGCGGCCCTGGTGGTGCGGAGCTTGAGCAGTTCGGAGCGGAACATCAGAACATCCCTTCGGAGGCGGCGGTCAGGTCGAGGTAGGCATGTTCGAGGGTGTCGCCTGCCATGACGTCGGCGAGTGGGCCATCGGCGAGCACGCGGCCCTCGCCGATGACGACGAGGTCGTCGGCCACCTGGGCGACCTCGGCGAGCACGTGAGAGGCGAGCAGGACGGCGCCCCCGCCGTTGGCGAAGGAGCGCAGCATGCCGCGCAACCAGGCCATGCCCGCGGGGTCGAGCCCGTTCGCGGGCTCGTCGAGGACGAGGATCCGGGGCTCGCCGAGCAGGGCGGCCGCCAGGCCGATCCGCTGGCGCATGCCGAGCGAGTAGGTGCCGACGCGGCGGTCCGCGGCACGGGTCATGCCGACCTTCTCCAGGGCGACGGCGACCGCGGCCTCGGGCAGGCGCGCGGCGGCTGCGAGGACGCGCAGATGGTCGCGGCCGCTGCGGCCACGGTGCAGGCCACCTTGGTCGAGCAGCGCGCCGACGGTGCGGGCCGGGTGGTCGAGGTCGGTGTAGGCGCGGCCACCGATGGCGGCCGTGCCGGAGGTGGCCCGGGCGAGACCGAGCAGGATGTGGACGCTGGTGGACTTGCCGGCGCCGTTCGGGCCGAGGAGGCCGACGACGCGACCTTCCGCGGCCGTGAAGCTGACGCCGCGCAGTGCCTCGACGGGTCCGTACGACTTGTGCAGATCGGTGATCTCGATCGCGTGCATGGGGTCCTCCGGCGGTGGTGTGGTTGATGCCTTCAGCCTGTCCGGACCGGCCTGCGGATTCGTCTGGCGCAGGGGGGAACCCGGGCGCCAACCTTTGGGGGACCCGGTCAGTGAAAAGGTCGGGCACGCCAGCTGACCACCATGTGGACGTCGGCCGTCCGACTCCGTCACCGCGAGGGCCGGGTGTCAGGATGGACTCACCCACCGAGCAAGGAGTTCACGATGTCGCTGCCCTTCGACGACGACCCGAAGTTCACCGCCTACGCCAACCCGGAGCGGCTGGTGAGCACGCAGTGGCTCGCGGATCACCTCGGTGACGAGGGCCTCGCCGTCGTGGAGAGCGACGAGGACGTGCTGCTCTACGAGACCGGGCACATCCCGGGCGCCGTGAAGGTGGACTGGCACCTCGACCTGAACGACGCAGTCACCCGTGACTATGTGGACGGCGCGGAGTTCGCCAAGCTCCTCGGGGGCAAGGGCATCACACGGGACACCACCGTGGTCATCTACGGGGACAAGAACAACTGGTGGGCCGCCTACGCGCTGTGGGTGTTCGCGCTGTTCGGCCACCCGGACGTGCGCCTCCTCGACGGCGGCCGGGCCAAGTGGGTGGCCGAGGGGCGTGAGTTCACCACGGACGTGCCGAGCCCGGCGCCGGTCGACTACCCGGTGGTCCAACGCGAGGACGACGGCGTGCGCGCGTTCAAGGAGGACGTGCTCGGTTTCCTCGGCGGGCAACTCGTGGACGTCCGGTCGCTGCCGGAGTACACCGGTGAGCGCACCCACATGCCCGACTACCCGGACGAGGGCACCGTGCGCGGCGGCCACATCCCCGGCGCACAGTCGGTGCCGTGGGCCAGGGCCGCGAACGAGGACGGCACGTTCCGCTCCCGCGCGGAGTTGGACGCGATCTACCGTCAGGAGAAGGGCCTCACCCCATCTGAGCCCGTGATCGCCTACTGCCGCATCGGCGAGCGTTCCGCGCACTCGTGGTTCGTACTGCAGCACCTGTTGGGCTTCCCGAACGTCCGCAACTACGACGGTTCCTGGACCGAGTGGGGCAACTCCGTGCGCGTGCCGATCGCGCGTGGCTCGGAGCCCGGGGACGTTCCCGCGCCATGACAGACTTGGCTCCATGACCGACACGTCCGACCTGACGGCTGCCCTGAGGGGCATCGTCGACGACTTCAATGCGCTCACGACGGCGGACCGGTTGCAGCTGCTGCTCGAGTTCTCGACCGGTCTGCCGGAACTGCCGGAACGATACGCCGCGCACCCGGAGCTCCTCGAGGGCGTGCCGGAGTGCCAGTCTCCGATCTTCCTGGCCGTCGAGGTGGACGGCAGCGGGCCGGACGCGCCGGTGCACCTGTTCTTCTCCGCGCCGGCCGAGGCGCCGACCACCCGTGGTTTCGCAGGCATCCTCTACGAAGGCCTGAACGGGCTCACCGCCGCCGATGTCCAGGCCGTGCCGAACGACATCTCCGACCGGCTCGGCCTCGCCGAGGCCGTCAGTCCGCTGCGGTTGCGTGGGATGGCCGGGATGCTCGGCCGCATCAAGCGTCAGGTGCGGGAGAAGTCCGGGACCTGATCGGGCCGTCGTGAGGGCTCGAACTCATCAGTCCTGTTCGCCGAATCTGGCCAGGACCGTGCGGGCCTGACGCAGCACCGGCTCGTCGACCATCTGATCCTTGTGCCGGAAGACTCCCGGCTGGTCGCTCGCGGCCGCGAGCACTTCCCTTGCCCACGCGACTTGACCCGGGCCGGGCCGATACGCCGCGCGGATCGTCCCGACCTGCCCGGGATGGATGCAGGCGGTCGCGCTGAAGCCGCTCGCAGTGGCGTCCGCGGCCTCGGCCGCGAGCCCGTCGAGATCGGCGATGTCCAGATGCACGGCGTCGATCGCAGCCTTGCCGTGCGCGCCCGCGGCAAGTAGCACCGCCGAACGGGCCGCTCGTGCGACGTCCCGGTAGCCGCCGTCGCCGGCTCGGCTCGACGTGCCGCCCAAGGACGCCAGCAGGTCCTCGGCGCCCCACATCAGGGCGCGTACCGCCGGAACAGCCGCGATCTCGGGTGCGGCCACCACACCGCGAGCGGTCTCGCACAGGGCGACCACCTCGAAGCCGCCGAGCCGGGCGACCTGCGCCGGCGACTCCGTCTTGGCCAGCATGACCGTGCGGTAGTCGGTGCCGACGACCGCCTCGAGGTCGGCCTCGAACTCCGGGCTGCCGACGGCGTTGACCCTCACGATCGTGCGGGTCGGGTCGAGCCGTTCCGCGCGGAGCGCGGCCCGGGCTCGCGCCTTGCGCTCCGGGGCGACGGCGTCCTCCAGGTCCAGGATGACGGCGTCGGCCCGCTCGGCCGCCTTGGCGAACCGGTCCGGCCGGTCGGCCGGGCAGAACAGCAGCGCCGGTCCCCAGGCGATGCCGGTCCCACTCGCGGGGACTGTCGCGCTCACTGCGGGGCCCCGCTGACCGCGTCCTCGCACCACACGAGCGTGGACCGGACGGCGGTGGCGACGATGATGGCGTCCTGGTTGCGGCCGGTGTGCTCGAGGGTCACGATGCCCTGGCCCGGGCGCGAGGAGGAGAGCCGCTTGCTGCGTACCCGCGTCTCCGAGTAGAGGGTGTCGCCGTGGTAGAGCGGATGGGGGAACGTGACCGCCTCGAACCCGAGGTTGGCCACGATCGTGCCCTGGGTCAGTTGGGCGACCGACGATCCCACCAGGGTGGCCAGCGTGAACATCGAGTTCACCAGCCGCTGTCCGAACGGCTGGCCCGCGGACCAGGAGGCGTCGAGGTGCAGGGCCTGCGTGTTCATGGTGAGCGTCGTGAAGAGGACGTTGTCCGCCTCGGTGACCGTGCGTCCCGGGCGGTGCTGGTAGAGCACACCCGTGTCGAACTCCTCGTAGTACAGGCCCCGCTGCACCACGACGGCGCGCGGCTCGCTCGGTTCGCTCATGTCGGGATCGACCTCCGCGGAGCTGGGTCGGCAGGGTCGTCCGATCCGGCGCGGCTGCCCAGGAGGCGCCAGGTGCCGGGCAGGAGGAGCGCCACCGCTGCTGCCTTGAGCGCGTCGCCGACGAGGAACGGGAGTACTCCCAGGGCGATCGCCTCGGGCAGGCCGACCCCCAGCGCGACCATGAGCCAGGGGACCCCGAACAGGTAGATCACCGCGCCCGCCGCCGCATACATGGCGGCGGCTCGCCACACGGAGCGATCCGCCCCGCGGGCGGCCAGCCAGCCCGCGAGGGCGGCGGCCGGTAGGTAGCCGAGTGCATAGCCGAAGGAGGCGGCCTCCCATCCGGAGCCCCAGCCGGCGAACACCGGCGCGCCGATGATTCCGGCGACCAGGAACAGGCCGAGGCTGAGCGTGGCTCGGACCGGTCCCAGCGAGGCTCCGACGGCGAGCGCGGCGAACGTGCCGAGCGTCAGCGGGACCGGGGTGAACGGCAGCGGCACGGAGATCTGGCCGACCAGAGCGACGGTGGTGGCGCCGCCGACGACGAGGGCAACGTCACGCAGACGCGTCGCGGGGAGCAGATCGCCCAGCACGGGCGGGCTGAGGGTCATCGACATTCGGTTTCTCCGATCGGGGGCGATACGCGTTGACGTGGTCGATCATGGCGCAGGTGCGCCGGTCGCCACACTGCCCGCACCGTCCGTCTCACCGTCGCTGGTGCCGTCGGCAGTGACGGTGAACAGTTCCTGCCCTGACGTGACCTGGGCGCCTGGTGCCACGGCGACGGCACTGACGGTGCCATCGTGCGGCGCCGTCAGCGTCACCTCCATCTTCATGGCCTCGAGCACGCCGAGGTACTCACCCTTGATGACGGTCTGTCCCGGCCGGACGACGACGTCCAGGACGAGCCCGGGCATCGGTGCACGGACGAGCTCCTCGGTGGGCGCCGTGTGTTCCGGGGCCAGGCTGCCGGCTGGCCGGATCGTGTAGTTCTGGCCGTGCAGGCAGACGACGGCGGCCCCGTGGTCGAGCTCGTACGTCACCTCGTGCACGACGCCGTCGATCTCCAGCCGGGCCCGGCCCGGCGGGGCGAGCATCGGGCGCACGGTCGCGACCCCGGCGCCTCCGGCTCCGACGTGCTCTCCCGCGTCGGGCCGCCTGGCGTCTCGAGGGCGGCCGTCCTCCACACGCACCTCGTGCGCGCTCCGGTCCACCCGGACGACGTGCCGACCCCGGCCCACGGTGAGGCTGCGGACGACCGGGGCAGCTGGTCCGCCGTCGCGCCAGCCGTCCCCTGCTCGGAACGGGTGCGCGGGAGCCGCACCGTCTGCCAGCAGCCACCCCGCCACGACGAGTGCGAGGTCGGAGGACTCGGCCGGGAACGGTGCGCCGGCGCCGTCCAGCCATGCCGTGTCGATCTCGGCGGCGGTGAACTCGGGGCCGGCGACCAGGCGGCGCAGGAACCCGAGGTTAGTGGTGAGTCCGATGATTGCGGAGTCGTCGATCGCCTCGATGAGCCGGTGGCGTGCGGCCTCGCGCGTCGGTGCGTGGGCGATGATCTTGGCGAGCATCGGGTCGTACCAGGTGCCGACCTGCTGACCGCTGGCGAGGGCTTCGTCGACCCGGGCCCGCGTGGACCAGCGCACCGTCCGGGTGAACCCGGCCTGCGGAAGGAACTGGGCGTCCGGGTCCTCGGCGTAGACGCGGGCCTCGATGGCGTGCCCGGTGACCGTGACCTGGTCCTGGGTGAACGTGAGGGCCTCGCCCTGGGC
The DNA here is from genome assembly GCF_902703175.1 of Occultella aeris. Lineage (GTDB taxonomy): Bacteria > Actinomycetota > Actinomycetes > Actinomycetales > Beutenbergiaceae > Occultella > Occultella aeris. Next base: position 81,632 of record NZ_CACRYJ010000006.1, read on the forward strand.
GATGCGGAGCTGCTCGGCGACCAGGTCGATGCCAGTGACGAGCTCGGTCACCGGGTGCTCGACCTGGAGCCGAGTGTTCATCTCGAGGAAGTACGCCTGCTCGTCCTCCACCAGGAACTCCACGGTGCCCGCATTCACGTATCCGACCTCGGTCGCGAGCCGGATCGCGGCGCTCGTCACGCTCTCTCGCACAGCGGCGCTGATGGTCGGCGCCGGAGCCTCCTCGACGACCTTCTGGTGACGCCGCTGCACCGAGCAGTCCCGGTCGAACAGGTGCAGCACGTGGCCATGGGAATCCGCGATCACCTGGACCTCGATGTGGCGGCCGTGCTCGACGTAGCGCTCGATGAGCATCGTGTCGTCGCCGAAGGCCGCCTTCGCCTCGCGGCGAGCGGCGGCGAGGGCCGCAGGCAGCGCGGAGGCTTCACGGACGATGCGCATGCCCTTGCCGCCCCCGCCCGAGACGGCCTTGACCAGGAGTGGGAAGCCGATCCCGGCGCGTGCGGCGGCCATGAGCGACTCGTCGTCGGCGCCCTCGACCGCGGGCAGCATCGGCACACCGGCCTTCGCAGCGATCCGGCGCGCCTCATCCTTGCGGCCCATGAGGTCGATCACCTCCGGCGTTGGGCCCACGAACACCAGACCCGCGTCCCGGCAGGCTGCCGCGAACTCCGCCCGTTCGGAGAGGAAGCCGTAGCCGGGGTGCACCGCGTCCGCGCCGGACCGGGCGGCGCCATCGATCAGAGCGGGGATCGACAGGTAGGACTCGGCGGCTGGTGGCGGACCCAGCCGGACCGCGGCGTCGGCGATCCGCACGTGCGGTGCGTCTCGGTCCGCGTCGGAGTAGACGGCAACGGTCCGAAGACCGGCGTCGCGGGCGGCCCGCAGTACCCGGACCGCGATCTCGCCACGGTTGGCGACCAGGAGTGTTCCGAAGGTCATGCGTGCCTCACATCCGGAAGATGCCGTAGCCGGGCTCCGGGATCGGGGCATTCGAGGCCGCGGCCAGCCCCATCCCGAGGACCCGCCGGGTGTCGAGCGGATCGATGATGCCGTCGTCCCAGAGGCGCGCCGTCGAGTAGTAGGGCGAGCCCTGCCGCTCGTACTGCTCGTGGATGCCGGCGACGAACTCGGCCTCCTGCTCGGCGGGCCACTCGCCGCCGCGCGCTGCGATGCCGTCACGTCGGACGGTGGCCAGCACGGACGCGGCCTGCTCGCCGCCCATCACCGAGATGCGGGCGTTCGGCCACATCCACAGGAAGCGAGGGTCGAAGGCGCGTCCGGCCATGCCGTAGTTGCCGGCCCCGAAGGAGCCCCCGATCACCACGGTGAATTTCGGTACGACGGAGCAGGCGACGGCAGTGACCAGCTTCGCGCCATCCTTGGCGATGCCGCCGCGTTCGTACTCGCGCCCGACCATGAAGCCGCTGATGTTCTGGAGGAACACGAGGGGGATGCCCCGCTGGTTGCACAGCTCGATGAAGTGCGCGCCCTTCAGTGCCGACTCGCTGAACAGGATCCCGTTGTTGGCCACGATGCCGACCGGGAATCCCCACACATGCGCGAAGCCGCAGACCAGACTCTGCCCGTAGAGCTCCTTGAACTCGGCGAACCGGGAGCCGTCGACGATCCGGGTGATGACCTCACGGACGTCATAGGAGATGCGGGGATCGGTCGGGACGAGGTCGAGCAGGGCTGCCGGGTCCTTCGCCGGTTCCTCGACGGCGATCTGCTGGATCGACGGGTCCGCCGGGTGCTGGAACGTTGTCACGATCCGCCGCAGGATGGCGACGGCGTCCTCGTCGTCGTTCGCGAGGTGGTCCACGACGCCGGAGACCCGGGCGTGCACGTCGCCGCCGCCGAGGTCCTCGGCGGTCACGACCTCGCCGGTCGCCGCCTTCACCAGCGGCGGGCCGGCCAGGAAGATCGTGCCCTGGTTCCGCACGATCACCGACTCGTCGGACATCGCGGGCACATAGGCACCGCCTGCGGTGCACGAGCCCATCACGGCAGCGATCTGGGGGATGCCACGGGAGGAGAGGCTGGCCTGGTTGAAGAAGATCCGGCCGAAGTGGTCCCGGTCCGGAAAGACCTCGTCCTGGAGTGGCAGGTAGGCGCCGCCCGAGTCGACGAGGTAGATGCACGGCAGTCGGTTCGCCGCTGCGATCTCCTGGGCGCGCAAGTGCTTCTTGACGGTCACCGGGTAGTAGGTGCCGCCCTTGACGGTCGCGTCGTTCGCCACGATGACGCAGGTCCGCCCGGACACCTGGCCGAGGCCGGTGACGATCCCGGCGGCTGGGACGTCACCGTCGTACAGGTCGTAGGCAGCGAGGGGCGAGAGTTCGAGGAACGGGGAACCCGGGTCGAGGAGTCGATCGATCCGGTCGCGGACCAGCAGCTTGCCCCGAGCGAGATGCCGCTCACGGGAGGACTCGCTGCCGCCCATTCGGACCGTGGCCAGGCGGTCGCGCAACTCGGCGGTGAGCGACGAGAGTGTCGCGACCGGATCGGCCTTCGCCATGACGGCACTCCTGTCGCGAGTTAGCAATCGATAACGTCGACGTTAGCAGTCGCTAACTTCCGCGTCTAGACTCCCGAGCATGAGCGAGTCTGCGGAATCTGCCGCCGGGTCCGGTGCCGTGGTTGCCGGGTCCCGACGCGAGGAGATCCTCGCCGCGGCCGCGGACCTCTTCGCCCGACACGGCTTCCGAGGTGTCTCCATCTACGACATCGGCGCAGCAGTCGGAATCTCCGGGCCCGCCCTGTACCGGCACTTCCGGAGCAAGGGTGCCCTCCTCAGCGAGATGCTGGTCTCGATCAGCGCCACCCTGCTGTCCGAGGGCAGACGGCGCTCCGAGGCAGCCGAGGACCCTACCGCCGCGCTCGCTGCCCTGGTCGATTGGCACATCGAGTTCGCTCTGGATCACCTCCCGCTGATCACCATCCAGTACCGGGACCTCGACAGCCTGGCCGAGGCGGACCGCGACGAGGTCCGCCGGTTGCAGAGGGAGTACGTCGAGATCTGGGTCCGGCTGATCCTCGAGCTGTACCCGGAGGTCGAGGCGCCCACGGCGAGGTCGGGGGCGCACGCCGTGTTCGGGCTGATCAACTCAACGCCGCACAGTGCCAGGCTGGCCCGGGCCGACATGGAAGCCCTGCTGCGCATCATGGCTCTCGCGGCGCTGGCGGGCGTGGCAACGACCGTCTAGGTCCGCCGCGGTGTCAGCTCCGGGCGGGGTACCTGCGCGATCCGATGGCATGACCCGGCGCCCTGCCGACCGCGGCTGTCGACCAGCCCGGGGAACGGTCTCCACCGATCGGGAGCGCGATGGCTCCCCGGTGCCGGCGGGTCAGACACGGAGCGGGCACACCGGCGGGCGTGCCGGCGCCTCATGGCCCGGGGCCGATGCGCTCTCCGTCGGAGGTGTAGAACGTCCACTCGTTTCCCTGCCAGATCATGGCGATCTGGTGGGTGTCCACGAAGCGGTGGTGGTAGAAGCACAGCAGCGCGGCGTTGGGCAGGTCGGTGTTCCCACCGGCGGCCCAGTGGACGTTGGAATGGTGGCCCTCGCACATGGCCGGAGGGGCCTTGCAGCCGGGATAGGTGCAATGGCGGTCCCGTGCGATCATCGCGCGGCGCTGGGCGGAGGTGAAGCGGCGGTGGGCCCTGCCGGTATTGATCACGGCAGAGTCGGGTCCGAAGATGACCCGGTAGATCTCGCCACCGCAAGCGATCCTGCGCAGTACGGAGGGTGGAACGGGCCCGGTGCCGTCGGCCCAGGTCGCTGGCGGTTGGGACAGGATCGCCTGCCAGTCCACGTTCTCGAGGGCTTTGAGGTTGGTCAGACCACCGGTACCGGGCCGCAAAGGTGGGAGGTCTCGGCCGAACACGGGCCGCGCGTCGCAGGCATCGGCGTCGGCTGCGCGGGCCCAGTCGGGGATGTCGGAGGCGGGCACGGACGTGGCGTCACCGCCTGCCCAGCCGTGGTGGGCGCTGGTGGCGATGATGTGTTCGAGTTCGGGTGCGCTGATCAGGACGCCCATGTGGGGTCGTACGGTCTGGCCGGTGCCGGCGAGTCCTTGGTTGAGGATGAGTTGGGCTGCGTCGGCGAGGGCCTGGGCACGGCGCTGGCTCGTGGTGCGGGTATCACCGGCAGCTGGGACCGGGGTCAGGGCGGTGAGGGCTTCCTTGACGAGTTGGCCGTGTTCGTCGGTGATGAATCCGGACAGGTGGAAGCCGCCGGTGGTGGCGGCGAGGTCGAAGAACTCGCGTTCGCAGGCTTCCCGGTAGCCGCGTTCGTCGGACTCGGCGTCGGCGAGGGCGGCGAAGTACTTGCAGACCACGCGCAGGTCCTCGAACGATCCAGCACCCGCGAGTGTGAGGATCACCGACTCCGCCGTCGCATCATCATCGAACGGACCCACGCTCACAGCCTTGGCCGTATCGTCCGTCGCGTCCGTCTTGGCGGCCTCGCCCGTGTCCAGCCCGTCGCCCGCCTGCGCGGCCTCGCCGGTCTCCGGCCCTTCGCCCGTCGCCGGTGCGTCGCCGGTCTGCGCCGTGTTGCTGGCCTGCGCCGCATCGCCGGTCTGGGCATTGTCGCCGGTCTGCGTGGGGTCGTTGGTCGGTGTGGTCTCGCCGGTCGGGGGTTGGGTCTGGGTGGTGGTGTTCATCCCGCGGGCGGGGAGCCGTAGCGCGGCCCGGCGGGCCGCGCTCGACGCGGCGACGGTCGCGATCAGAGCGGCCTGCTCCACTCCGAGCTGCCCGGTGCGCAGGGCTTGACGGACCTCGGGCAGGTCGTTGGCGAGCCGGTCGGCCAGGCGGACCTCGCGTGAGGCCCGGGCGAAGGACATCTTGTGCGTGCGGGCGACGTGCTGGGGGTAGGTGCGGACCTTGCCGGACAGGTCCCACATGCCCTCGGCCCGCTCGGCCGCGAGCCAGTCCAACCGCCGCCCGGTCAGGATCTCGATATCACGGTGGGCCCGCACACTCGCCGCACCCAACGCCCGCCCGGTGTGCTCGTGCTGCTCCTCGAACGGATCGGTGGCAGCCAACGCCGCGGTGACGCAGTCGAGGACGAAGAGCCGGTCGTCCAGCGACCCGCTCAACAACGCGGCCAGGCCCGTTTCGCGCCGTGGGTCCGAGGCGAGGTCGACCGGACCGGTGCCCTGCTCGGGTGTGCCCTCGCCCGGCGTGTGACCTGTGGTCCAGTCCATCGTCCTCACCCCCGATCCTCGTACGTATGTTCCGATGAGAACCACGCTACGGGAGCTGACCCACGAGGCAAGGAGGGTGTCAACCCATTGTGGACAACGAGGCACCAGGCCCCAGATCGATGGCATTCCGCCGCTCGGACCAGGGCCGAATGACCCACCATCCACAGACCCGACCATCGCGATCGGACGATGTCATAGGGGTCGGGTACCCGCTTGTGGTCGAGTCGATCGGCAGCCAAGCGCCAGGTCACGGCAACCCGCCGGGACCGCTCCGATGGTGCCCGTCAGTGCTCGTGCCCGCCCGATCCGCTACTGGAGGACGTCCCAGCCGGCGGCAGCGCCACCTCGCCCGGTGCCAGCACCACGAACTGCCCCATCAGGCCCTCGTCCTCGTGCCGGAGCAAATGGCAGTGGTACATGTACGGCATCGCAGGATCGGTGTACTCCTCGAACCGCATCACCAGCCGGTACGTCCGCTGCGGCTCGGTATAGATCGTGTCCTTGCGCCCGGACAGCTCCGGCGGCGGGGCGTCGCCGTCGATGTCCACGATCTCGAACTGCACGTCGTGCACGTGGAAGTTGTGCGGGGACAGGTCCTGGTTGCGGACCTCCCAGATCTCGGTCGTATCCACGTACACGGACTCGTCGATCCGCCCCATGTCCATCAGCTGCCCGTTGATCTCCCGGTCCTGCAGTTCGAAGGATCGGGTCGTGGCCGCCGTCGCCGCATCCAGCCCGAACTCCGTGAACGCCGCCGCCGGCTCGGCGGACGGGGCGAGCGAATCGGCCGCCCGGAGCCGCAGCACGTCGAACTCGTCGTTCCCGCCGACGGCGAACGGCACCACCACCCGCCCGAGTTCCGGTTTGAAGGAGTGCAGCATCGTCTCGGTGCCCGGCTCCATCCGGACCAGGATCTCGGCGCGCTCGGCGGGTGAGAGGCGGATCCGGTCGAGCTCCACGGGCGCCCGTAGCAGTCCGCCGTCGGTGGCGACGAGTGTGAACGACCGGTCGTCGAAGCCGAACGAGTACGTCCGCGCCGTCGAGCCGTTCAGGATCCGCAGCCGCACGACCTCGGTGGTGACGTCCAGGACCGCCCCGATCGTCCCGTTCACCATGATCGTCGACCCGAGCAGCCCCACCTCGTTGCCGCCGTCATCGATGGTGAGTTCGCCGTCGTCGAAGGTCTTGTCCTGGACGATCACCGGGATGTCGTCCACCCCGTACTCGCTCGGGAGCCCGGCCGCTTCGGTCTCGCCGTCGTCGAGCAGGAACAGGCCGGCCAGCCCCTTGTAGACGTGCTGCTCGGTGCGCCCGTGCGGGTGCGGGTGGTACCAGAGCGTGGCGCCCGGCTGGTTGATCGTCCACTCCGCGCGCCAGGTCTGGCCGGGCTCGACGCTCTGGTGCGGCCCGCCGTCCATCGCGGCCGGCAGGTGCATGCCGTGCCAGTGCACGCTCGTGGTCTCGGCCAGGGAGTTCGTGACCTCGACGGCGACCCGCTCGCCGCGCTCGGCCCGCAGCGTGGGGCCGAGGAAGTCGCCGCTGAAGCCCCAGGTGGCGGTGGCCGCGTCGTCGAGGAACCGAGAGGTCCCCTCCCGCGCCTCCAGGGTGAACACGCGGGTGCCGTCCGCGGCCACGGTGGACTCGGCCAGTGGCGGGATGGTCAGCGGCCGGTCGAACGAGGACGGCTCGGTGACGGTGCTGACGCTCGCCCCGCAGGCGGCCAGACTGCCGGCCGCGACGACCGCCGGTGCCCCGGTGGCAAGGAGCAGCAGGGTCCGACGGCGCAGCGTGGGTCGGTCGGGAGCGCTCGCCTCGGACGGTGCGGAGGTTTCTGCCGCCCGACGGCGCAGCCTCGGTCGGTCCGGCGTGGTCGCCCCGGTCATCGCTGCAGTTTCTGCAGGCCGAGGGCGATCAGGCCGGTCACGGCGCCGAACAGGGTTTGTGTCGCGAGGATCGGGATCGCCGCGAACGGGAGGGCGGTCAGGCCGCTGCCCAGCCCGGCGGGCGCGAGCAGGACGTCGACGCCCAGCGTGATCACGCCGGCGGCAAGGCCGGCGAGAGTCAGTGTTGCCAGTGGTCGTGCGGCCCGGGCGAGCAGGACCACGAGGATCCAGGCGATTGCGATGACCGAGCGCACCGCGATGGCACGTTCCGGCCCGCCGAACTGGTCGGCGATCGGGGTGGCCGCGGTCAGCGGCCAGAGCAGGGTCAGGGCGCCGAGTCCGATGATGAGCGCCCAGGACAGTGGCGCCCTGGTCGGCGTCTGGGATCCGGGCTGCGGAGTGCCGGGCCGGCCGGAGTTCGCCTGCGTGCCGGGCCGCGGGGCGTCGGCCCAGCCTGGGTTCGTGGGCGCGGCGTCCGCAACCGGCGCCTGGTACGGCGCCGGCGGAGTGGTGCCGGGGGTGTGTCGTTCGGGCTGTGTATTCATGTCTTCGACGCTAGGAACCCACGGCCCTGCGCACATCGGCCCGCGGGCGCGTGCGGCCGTCGCAGGTTGTTGGCCGTGGGTATCGCCTCCAGGCGACACCGATCCGCGACCGATGCGGGATGTCCCCCAGGGGTGGTTCTTCCTAGGGTGGGTCCATGCGAACCGGCACGAGACCCGGCGACGTGGACCCCCGGGTCCTCGACGTGCTCCTCGGCGTCGGCATCGCGATGGGCGTCGCGCTGGTGATCCTGGCCGATCCGGGCCGGATCGACCCGGCCCCCGCCCCGGTTGCCGCGTACCTGTTCGCCGTCGGCTTCGGCCTGCTGATGGCGGGACGACGGCGCTACCCTCGGCTCGTCCTGGTGCTCACCGTCGTCGGCATCTTCGTCTACTACGCGCTCGGCTTCCCGCCGATCGGGATCGCGCTGCCGGCCTCCGCCGCGCTGTACTCCGCCGCCGAACAGGGCCACACCTGGTGGGCGGTCGTGCTGAGTGCCCTGCTCACCGGCGTGGCCGCCTACTTCCGGATCGCCGAGGGCCAGCCGACGGCGTATCTGCTCGGGTACGAGCTCCTCACCAACGTCGCGCTTGTCGCGGCCGCGATCGCGCTCGGAGTGAGCGTGCGGGCGCGGCGCCAAGCCCGGGTCCAGGCCGCGCGGATCGCGGCGCTCACCAGCGCCGAGCAGCAGCACCGCACCGATCAGCGGCTGCAGACCGAACGGGTGCAGATCGCCCGGGACATCCATGACGTCGTGGGCCACACCCTGTCCGTGGTCGCCGTGCACGCGAACGTCGCGGACGAGGCGATCGGCCACGACGACGCGGCCGCGCACCGGGCCGTCGCCCAGATCCGGGCGACCACGGCACAGACCATGGGGGAGCTGCGGGCCACCGTCCGGCTGCTTCGCGACCCCGGCACGGTCGCCCCGGGCCTGGCTGGGTTGGCCCGGCTCACCGAGCCCGCACGGGAGGCCGGACTGACGGTCGAGACCACCGTCGACGTCTCGAACGGCGCCCTCTCGGGTGCGATCGACGCGGCCGCGTACCGGATCGTCCAGGAGTCCCTGACGAACGTGCTCCGGCACGCGGACGCGCAGCGGGTCGAGATCGCCGCTCGGGTCACCGACGGCACCCTGCACCTCGACGTGATCGACGACGGCGTTGGTCCCGTTCCCGCGCAGGGGGCCGAGGGTGGGGGTGGGCACGGCATCGCGGGCATGGCCGAGCGGGCCACCCTGCTCGGCGGCACCCTGACCGCCGGCCCGCGCGACGGCGGTGGGTTCGCCGTGCGGGCGTTGCTTCCTGCGAGGCTGGTCCGATGACGATGCCCACTCCGGATCCCGCCGCCCCGATCCGCATCCTCATGGCCGACGACTCCACCCTGGTCCGCGCGGGTCTGCTCGCGCTCGCCACCCACGAGGGTGACATCGAGGTCGTCGCCCAGGCCGGCAACGGGCGTGAGGCGCTCGAGCAGGCCCGGCGCACCCACCCCGACGTTGTCCTCATGGACCTGCGGATGCCGGTGATGGACGGGATCGAGGCGACCGCCGCCATCGGCGCCGACCCGGACCTGGCCGACGTCCGCGTGCTCGTGCTGACCACGTTCGACGAGGACTCCGACATCCTCGAGGCGATTCGCGCGGGGGCGAGCGGCTACCTGCTCAAGGACGTTGCGCCGTCGGAGCTGCGGTCCGCGATCCGGAGGGTCGCCGCGGGGGAGGCGACGCTCTCCCCGGCGGTCACGCGAACGCTGATGCGCCAGGTCGCGGACGCCCCGGTGCAGCGGACCGCTCCCGGCGTGCTCGACTCCCTCACCGAGCGGGAACGGGAGGTGCTCACGCTGATCGGCCGTGGGCGCTCCAACCAGGAGGTGGCGGCGGAACTGTTCCTCAGCCCGGCCACGGCCCGCACGTACGCGAGCCGGTTGCTGAGCAAGCTGGACGCGCGCGACCGGGCTCAGCTCGTGGTGCTCGCTTACGAGTCCGGCCTGGTCAGCCCCGGCTGGGACTGAGTTCGAAGGGGCGGGGCGCGCACTGCCTCGCCGGGACGACCGGGCTACCGGTCGATGTCACCGTCGACGTAGACCCAGCGGCCGGCCCGCCGCGTGAAGGAGCTCCGCTCGTGCAGCTCGCCTGGGCCGGCGGCGGTGGAGTACCTGGCCCGGAACTCGACGACCCCCTCGGTGTCGTCCGGACCGCCGGCGTCGGTGGCCACGATCGTCAGGCCGAGCCACGTGAGCCCCGGCGTGGCTTCGATCTCGTCGGGCCGGGTGCGCGGGTGCCAGGTCCGGAACACGTGGTCCAACGCCCCGACGGCGTAGCCGCAGTACCGGGATCGCATCAGTTCCGCCGCGGTGCTCGCGTACCGCTCCTGCCGGTGCAGTGGGCCGCAACAGGCGTCGTAGGTCGCGCCGCTACCGCACGGGCATGGCCGAGTCAGGCTCACCCGTCGAAGCCGTTACGCAGGAACGTGACCACGGCGTCCGGCAGAGCCGCCAGGGCCTTCGCCGCGGAGCCGACGTGTACCGAGGTGGCGCCGTTCCAGTCGCTCAGCTCGATCCGCCCGTCGACCACCCAGTGCGTGCCGATCTGCTCGCGATCGACCACCACGCCGTAGCGCCTCGCCTCGAGCGGACTACCGCCGGGTGGGGTGACGGTCTCGGTGGCTTGCCGCTCGAGCGTGGCCCGGTCGGCGCCGTCGACCGGGTCGGAGTCATCGAGGCGGATGTATCGCACGGCCGGCTCGCCGGATGTGATGAGGTCCGCGAGCAGCACGAACTCTCCGTAGCTCGGCATCGTGTCCGCGTCCAGACCCGAGCCCAACCGGTCCACGTTCGAGCGTTGCCCGTCCGGCTCGGACCGGAACGTCGCCCACTCCCACGTGCGCGCCCCGTGGGCGAACCGGATCACAGACTCGGCGCGGTAATAGGTGTCGCCGTCGAGCGGGTACGCGACCCGGGTCCGCAGGACCAGGTCGTCGAAGAGGCGGTGCAGGGCGCCGTCGGGCGCCCCTGGCGAACTCGCACTGCCCGAGTGGAAGGTCTCCCAGCGGTCCATGCACCCAACCTGCCAGACCGCTACGCCTCCAGCCACCCGCCGTCGTGCACGAGCAGTGCGATCTGGGTGCGGTTGCCCACCCCGAGCTTGGTCAGGACCGTCGAGACGTACGCCTTCACGGTGGCCACGGACAGGAACAGCGCGCTCGCGATCTCCGCGTTCGTGGCACCGCGAGCGATCTCGCGGGCCACTTCCGCCTCCCGCTCGCTGAGCCGGTCCAAGCGCTTTCGGGCGGCCTCGCGGGGGCCGACCTCGCCGACCGTGCGGGCGATGAGATGCCGGGTGACCTCGGGCGAGAGCACCGCGTCGCCGTTGGCCACCCTGGCCAGCGCGGTGACGATGTCGGTGGGCGGCGTGTCCTTGAGCAAGTACCCGCTCGCGCCGGCCCGCAGTGCCCCGACGATCTCGGCGTCGGTGTGGAACGTGGTCAGCACCACGACCTCCGGTGCGCCGGGGGCCGAGCGCAGCCGCTCGGTCGCGGTGATCCCGTCCACCCGCGGCATCCGCAGGTCCATCAGCACCACGTCGCAGGGATGCGCGGCGAGGGCATCGGGGACCTCATCGCCGTCGCCCGCCTCGCCGACCACCCGCACCGTGGTCCCGGCGGCGCTCGTGCCGTCGAGCATCATGGTCAGCCCGGCCCGGACGAGTGCGTCGTCGTCGACCAGCAGGACCCGGAGCGTGCGCTCCGGCTCCGATCCTTGCGTTCCTGCCTCAGCGCTGCGGGTCACCGTGGCCATGGTAGCCACGCGGTGACCCGGAAACCCCGCGCGTGCGGTCCGTGCGTGAGCCGGCCGTGCGCGAGGTCCACCCGCTCGGCCAGGCCGATGAGGCCGGCCGAGGAGCCCACGAGCGTCGCATCGGCGGGCCGGGCCGGGGCGTCGTTGCTGACCTCGATGTTCAGGCCCACGCCCGGCTCGCCGTCGACGCGCACCCGGACCGGTGCGCCCGGTGCGTGTTTGCGGGCGTTCGTCAGGGCCTCCTGCACGATCCGGTAGCCGGTCCGTGCACTCGCACCGGGCAGGCTCGTCGGGTCCGCGTAGCCGGCGGAGTAGTCGATGTCCATGCCCGAGGCGCGGGCCGTGGCGATCAGCGAGGCGATCTCGGGCACGTCGGGCTGCGGACGGGGCCGGTCCGGTCCGTCGCCGTCGGGCAGCCGGAGCACACCGATCACCTCGCGGAGGTCCTCGAGGGCCTCGTGGGTTCCGGTGCGCAGCACCCCGGCGGCCCGGGCGACCTGCTCGGGCGGTGCGTCCGGCCGGTACTCCAGCGCACCGGCGTACGTGGCCAGCAGCGACAACCGGTGGGCCAGCACGTCGTGCATCTCGCGGGCGATCCGGGACCGCTCGGCGAGCCGGGCCTCGTCCGCGTGCCGGTCCCGGTCCGCCTCGGCGAGGGCAGCCCGCTCCAGCAGGGATCTGATCAGCTCCTCGCGGGAGCGCAACAGGGCGCCGACACCGAGCAGGGCCGCGTGCGCGGCCGCGTCGAGCAGCACGAACCAGAAGGTGTCGATGCCGGGCATCGGCCGCCACAGGAACTGCACCAGGTTGGCGCCGAACCCGATCACGGCGATCCCGACGGCGTCCGGCAGCGGGGCGTTCCGGGCCACGTAGTAGGTGCCCATGGTGGACCCGGTGGTCGCGACGGGGGACAGCGTCGCCAACAGGGCGAGCGCGGCAGCGCCCGCCACCGGCCGGCGCACCAGCACCGGCACACACAGCACCGACGCCACGGCGACGCCGACGTCCAGGGCCACGAACGCCGTCGACGACGCGTTCGAGATCAGGCCCACCAGGGTCAGACCGGCCAGCGCCGCCAGAGCGAGCATCATCACGGCCGTGGCCTGCGGCGGCGGACGCCGCGCATCGACGGCGCAGACATCCTGGAGCGTCCTCATGGCCTCAGCGTAGGAAGCGGGGGCCCGCGGCGGATACTGCCGAAGGTCGGTACCGGTCCCGCCCGACGGCCGGGCCCGGGTGGACCCACGGCCGGTACCGGCGGCGCCGTGATCTCGCGACGGTGGAACCGGCGGCCGCACCGTGCGGCACCGACGTCACCGAAGGAGTGATTCGAGATGACCAACACGACCTCGACCCCAGCCACCACCACCTCGACCAGGGCCACGATGTCGACGCCGGCGCGCCGTCTGCGCCGGACCCTCGCGGTCGGCGGCGCCGTCGCCGTCGGGGTGGGCGTCTGGCTGATCGCCGTGCCCGTCCTCGGCGCGGACCTGTCGGTGACCATGGCGGAGGGCACCACGCAGATCGGACTCGGCTCCGTCATCGTCGCGTGCGTGGTCGCCGGACTGGCCGGGTGGGGCTCGCTTGCCGTGCTCGAGCGGCTGACGACCGGCGCCGCGAAGATCTGGGCCCTGCTCGCCGTCGCGGTCACCGTGGTCTCCCTGTTCGGCCCGGTCGGGCAGGCGACCTCGCTCGAGGCTGCCCTCGCCCTCGGTGCCATGCACCTGGGCGTGGGCGCCGCGCTGATCGGGCTGCTGCCGGTGCGCGGAGCCGGCCGCGCCGCTGGCGGTGACCGGTGATGACCGCACGCATGGACGCCCCAGCGCGCGCCGCTCTCCTGGCTCCCCTCACCGGGACCGTGTTGGAGATCGGCGCCGGGGACGGCGTCAACCTGGCCGGTTTCGGCCCGGACGTCACGTGGCACGGCATCGAGCCGAACGGCAGCAGCCGGAGCGCTCTGCTGGCTCGGGCGCCGACGCCTCGGTCGAGGCGGTGGTGAGCACCACGGTGCTCTGCACGGTCGGCGACCCGACGGCGGCGCTCGGCGAGGTCCGGCGGGTGCTGGTCCCCGGTGGTCGGTTCGTGTTCTGGGAGCACGTGGCCGCCCCGGCCCGGACCCTGGTGCGCGCGGCGCAGGAGGTCTGGACCTGCCGGGCGCCCGACGGGTGCCACGCGAACCGCGACACGCTCGCGACCATCCGCGCCGCGGGCTTCGCCGCCGGTGCCGTCACGCCCGTCAGGGTGCGGTTGTGCGGCCGGCGGCGGCCATCAGCCGCGGAACGGCACCCCGGCCGGGAGCAGAACTGTGGACGTCGGCTGAATGCGCATGTAGCATCCTGAACGTGCGTTCAACCACGACCGGCACGGGCCGGTCCGCAGACGACCTGACCGCCCGCGCTCGCATCCGCGACGCGGCCGTCAGGCGTTTCGCGACCGACGGACTCGCCGCGCCGTTGCGGACCATCGCGGCCGACGCCGGGGTCAGCCCGGGCCTGATCCTGCACCACTTCGGCTCCCGGGACGGGCTGCGCGAGGAGTGCGACCAGTTCGTGCTGGACGAGATGTTCCGCGCTGATGACGAACTGCTGCGTGACGGCGGCGCGAGCACGGCCGCAGCCTGGCTGTCCGGCCTCGGTCAGCACAGTGCCATGGTCGGTTACATGCTGCGGCTCCTGCAGCACGGCGGGCCGGTGCTGACCGCGTTCGTGGACCGCATGGTCGCCGCCACCGAGGACTACCTCGCGGCCGGGGTCACGGACGGTTCGATCCGGCCGAGCCTGGCGCCGAAGGCCAGGGCGCGGTACATCGTCGAGTCCAGCCTCGGCGCCCTGCTGCTCCGGATGCCGGCGGCCCGGGACAGGCTCGACCTGGACGCGCTCGCGGACCTCCTGCAGGCCTACACCGAGGAGGTCACGGTGCCGAGCCTCGAGCTCTACACCGAGGGCCTGCTGGTCGACCGCAGCCTGCTGGACGCGTTCGCAGCCAGCCTGCCGGGCGAGTCCCCAGCCACCGAACCGGAAGAAGAAAGGCAACAGAGATGACCGCGATCCGCACCGAGAACCTCGTCAAGACGTTCGGCACCACCCGCGCGCTCGACGGGTTCGATCTGACGGTCGAGACCGGGCAGGTGGCCGGCTTCCTCGGCCCGAACGGCGCCGGGAAGTCGACCACGATCCGCGTCCTGCTCGGCATGCTGCGCGCGGACTCGGGCACCGCGACCGTGCTCGGCATGGACCCCTTCCGCGACGCCGTCGCCGTGCACCGCCGCCTCGCCTACGTGGCCGGCGACGTGAGCCTGTGGCCGAACCTGACCGGAGGCGAGATCGTCGACCTGCTCACCCGGATCCACCGCGGCACGAAGCGCCGGGACGCCCGCCGCAGCGACCTCCTCGAACGGTTCGAGCTGGACCCCACGAAGAAGGCACGCACGTACTCCAAGGGCAACCGGCAGAAGGTCGCGCTCGTGGCCGCCCTGTGCACGGACGCCGAGCTGTACCTGTTCGACGAGCCGACCTCCGGGCTGGACCCGCTGATGGAGGCCGTGTTCACCGACGAGGTCCGCGCGCTGCGCGAGGCGGGGCGCACCGTGCTGCTGTCCAGCCACATCCTGGCCGAGGTGGAGAAACTCTGTGACACGGTCACGATCATCCGGTCCGGCCGTGCGGTCGAGACCGGCACGCTCGCCGACCTGCGTCACCTGACCCGTTCGTCGGTGACCGCGTCGACGGCAGCCGATCCCGCCCGCCTGGCCGGTCTGCCCGGCGTGCACGACCTCGTGGCCGAGGACTCACGGCTGCGGTTCGACGTCGACGACGCCCGGATCGGCGCCGTGCTGGTCGCGTTGACCGAGGCGGGCGTGTCGCACCTGACCGTTGCACCGCCGTCGCTCGAAGAGCTGTTCATGCGTCACTACGGCGACGAGACCGGCGAAGCGGGGGTCTGAGCCATGACCGCGACCACCGTGACCGACCACCGCCACGCCGCGCACCGCGCGCCCCGCGGGCAGCGGCGGGGCGGGACGTCGGTGCGCGAACCGTGGGCCGGCACCGGGCATCTGCTGCGGCTGGCCCTGCGGCGGGACCGGGTCCGCGTCCTCATCTGGTTCGTCGCGATCGTCGGGACCGTCGCGGCCACCGTGCCCGCGCTCGAGGTCGCCTATCCGGACGAGGCGGCCCGCCAGGCTCGCGCGGCTCTGCTCACGAACCCGTCCGCGGTCATCATGACCGGGCCCGCGTTCGGCCTCGAGGACTACACGCTCGGCGCGATGGTCGCCAACGAGCTGAGTCTGAGCCTGTTCGTGGCGGTCGCGGTGATGAGCATCCTGCTCACCGTCCGGCACACCCGGTCCGAGGAGGAGTCGGGCCGGACCGAACTCCTGCGCGCTCTGCCCGTCGGGCACTACGCGCCCGCGACTGCGGCCCTCGTGCATGTCGCTGCGGTGAACGCCGCGATCGGGGCCGGGACGGCGCTCGCGCTGCTCGGCAGCGGCCTGGCGGCGGCGAGCAGCCTCGCGATGGGACTGGCGACGGCGGTCACCGGACTGGTGTTCGGCGCCGTCGCCTCGGTCACGACCCAGGTGACCGCGCACGCCCGGGCCGCCACCGGGATGGCGATGGTCGTCCTCGCGGCCGCCTTCCTGGCTCGCGGCGTCGGCGACGTCATCGACGCGCAGGGGTCCTGGCTGTCCTGGCTCTCGCCGCTCGCGTGGGCCCAGCAGACCCGGCTCTTCGTGGACCTGCGCTGGTGGCCGCTGGTGCTGTCGCTCGCGCTGACGCTAGTCCTGCTCGCGGTGTCCGTGCGGCTCGCGCGGCACCGTGACCTCGGCGCCGGCCTGCGCCCGGAGCGCGGCGGCCGGGCGGCCGCGAGCCGAGGGCTCCTGAGCGGACCCGGCCCAGTCGGCCTCGCCCTGCGGCTGCTGCGCGGCACGATCATCGGTTGGGCGATCGGCCTGGTGCTGATGGGGATCACGTTCGGCAGCCTCGCGAACTCGCTCGAGGACATGCTCGCAGAGGTCCCGGACCTCGGTGCCTGGATCGGGATCGGCAGCGGCGACCTGATCGACGCGTTCGCGGCCGCGATGCTGTCCTACCTCGTCTTCGGGGTCGGGGCGTTCGCCGTCGGGGCGGTGCTGCGGCTGAAGACGGAGGAGGAGGCCGGGCGCGGCGAGGCCGTGTTGGCCACCGGCGCCTCCCGGTTCGGCTGGGTCGCGAGCTGGTTCGGCGTCGTCATGGTGGCGGCCGTCGTGATGCTGGTGCTGTCCGGGGTCGGTCTTGGCCTTGGCGTGCAGGCCGCGACCGGATCCGCCGACGCCACGGCGCGGCTCGTCGGGGCGGCGCTGGCGTACCTGCCCGCCGTGCTGGTGATGGCTGGCTTGGCGCTCGCGCTGTTCGGTCTGGCGCCGGCATTCGCGGGGCTGGCCTGGGTGCTGGTTGCGTGGGTCGTCTTCGTGGGCTGGGTGGGCGCCCTGCTCAACCTGCCCGACGTGCTCGTCGGCCTCTCGCCGGTGGACCGCACGCCCACGGTGCCGGTCGAGGCTGCCGACGCCGGGCCGCTGCTCGTGCTCACGGCGATCGGCGCGGTGCTGACCGTTGCCGGCCTGCTCGGGGTCCGCCGTCGGGACATCCGCTCGAACTAGTGCCCGACGGCGCTCGCGCCGTTCGCGGGGACGGCCGCGGTTCGGACGTGTCCGGCAAACGAGAGCAGTGCGCCGACTCCGGCCCAGAGACCGAGCGCGAGCCAGGCCGCGCCGGTGTCCGCCGCCGGGAAGTACGACACGTCACGCAGCAGGGTGCCGCTCGCGCCGGGCGGGAACCACTGGCCGATCGCGCCCCAGTGCCACGGGAGGAACTCGGGCGGGACGGCCACGCCGGAGATCGGGTTCGCGACGAGCATCATGAGCACGGCTCCAAGGGCGACACCCCCGCGACCCAGGATCGCGACGAACCCGGTGATCGGGGCCGCGATCGCCGCGAGCGCGAGGGCGATCACGCCGGCGTTGAGCCACCAGTCGCCCTGGAGTGAGCCGAACCAGCTCTGCAGGATGCCGGTGAGCAGGAGGCCCCCCGCGCCGGCGTAGGCGACGACCGCGACTACGCGGCGCAGCGGGCCCACGACACCGAGCGAGATCGCGATGCCCCCGGCCAGGCCGCCGAGCACGAGCGGGAACATGGCCGCCGTGAGCCCGGTGCCACGTGGGTCGTCGGCAGAGAGGGGGACGACGTCGGTCACCGTGACCGAGGGCGGCGCCGCGTCCGCGACCGGCGCGCCCGAGGCTGCGGCCTCGTGGAGCGCGGCGAATGCAGCTCCCGTCAACTGGTCCTGGATCTGCGCAGCGATCCCGGTGAGCAGCTGGTGGGTGGCCGCGCTCGCGGCCGAGGAGGTGAGGACCTCGGGCTGCTCTCCGAGGATCACGGCGCCGTAGACCTCGCGGGCCTCGATCGCAGCCACGGCGGCCTCCCGGTCGCTCGCGGGGATCAGCTCGAGGGCGCCGGGCTGGGCCTCATCGGCCGTGGCACGCAGCGCGTCGATGGCGGGAGCGGGGCCGATGGCGGCGATCGGGACGTCGCGCGGCGCGGCGGTCACCGCCGGCCAGGAGAACGCGAGGACGAGAACGCCGACGGCGGCCGCGACGACGAGGGCGAGGGTGAGGACGCGGCCCATCTGGGTCGGCGGGGTGGGGAGCCGGGGTGCGTCGACGTCCGGCGCGGGGGCCAGGGTGGTCATGGAGAGCTCCAGGGTAGATTCCGGATCGAGCCATAAAAAACGGAGGTTCGTTTTGTATGGACAGCGTGAACCTCGCATCTAGACTTGTCAACCGGACGCCGGCAGCACCCGAGCAGACGACAGCAGCAACCAGGAATGAGGCCCGATGCCGCGCATCACGCAGGCGCGCCGTGAGGCGCGCCGGGACCAGATCCGCGCGGCGGCACTGCGCGCGTTCGCGGCCAAGGGATACCAGCGCACCTCGATCGCGGACGTCGTCAGCGAGTCCGGGCTCTCCGCGGGGGCCATCTACGGGCACTATGCCGACAAGGGCGAGCTGTTCGGCGCCGTCGCCCAGCACGTGCTGTCCCGTCGGGACGACGAGATCGCCGCCGCATCCCACGAGGGCGTGCCGCCCTCCCCGTACGAGATCCTCGTCCTCCTGACGGGCGGCATGGCCCGCGACCTCTCCGACGGTCGCGTGCTGGTCCAGCTCTGGTCCGAGTCGACGGTCGACCCTGCGCTCCACGCGGTGGTGCAGAGGGTCGTGGGTTCCGTGCGCGGGGTGCTCGGGGACGCGCTGCGGAACTGGTTCGCGACCCGCCCCGACCTGGCGCCCGACGGCCCCGACGCCGCCGCGCACCTGCTCCTACCCGTCGTGATGGGCCTAGGGCAGTCGTTCATCATGCAGCGTGCACTGCTGGAGGACTTCGACCCGGACGCCTACCTCGCCGCGGCAGAGGCGATCCTGCCCCGCTGATCGGTGCCCGTGGGCGCTCGCCGCGGGGCCCGGCCGCCCTCTACGGTGGGATCGGGCGCCGCAGACTCCGGTGCTGTGAGGGTCGGCGCCGAGGCCGGCCCCCGAAAGTCGAGAGCGAGGACGCGCGGGTCATGAGGCAGCAGGAGCAAGCCTTCCGCCCGCGGCAACGCGGAGCGGCGGTGACCGCGTTCGTGTGCGCGGTGGTGCTGTCCCTCGCCTGCGTGGTGGAGGCGGGCCTCGCGAACTGGCTGACGGGCCGGACGATGCCGCGGCCCCGCTCGGACGACGCCCTGGAGTTCCTGCGCGCCCACGACGAGCTACTCCTGGCCATCGGTGGCCTGTACCTGATCGCAGCCGGCGCCTTGCTGGTGTTCGGTCTCGTCGTCCCGCGCGCAGTGCCATCCGAACGTCGGCTCGGGCTGGCCCACCTCGCCGCCGTGGCGGCCCTGGCGATCGCGGCCGGCGCCGGGCTCGCCCTGGCGTTCTCCGGCGCGATGGGCAGCGAGCGTGCGGTGCACCTCCTGCACTCGACGCTCACCGTGGTCGGCGGCCCGGTGCACGTCGCGACGCTCGGCCTGTACGTGCTGGCGTTGTCCCGGTCGCGGGCCTACGCCCCGCCCGAACGGGTCTTCGGTGTGGTCGCCGCCGTGGTGGCGGTGATGGGGCTGCTCTCGCTCCCGGTGGTGCCGTGGGGCGTCGTGGCCACCGCCGGGCGCATCCTGTGCCTGGCGTGGCTACTGATCACCACGAACCGGCTGGCGCTGCGCAGCCCCTACTGATCGGAGCGGTCGAGCTCGCGGACGTCAACCAGCGAACTACAGCGCCTTCGCGAAGCAGCGCGAGTCCTCGGAGTCCTCGTACGGCTCGTAGTTATCGATGATCCGGTAGCCCTCGGAGGAGTAGAGCCCGATCGCCTCCTCGAGCAGGACGCCGGTCTCCAGGACGAGCTGGGTGACCTTGCGCTGGACGGCGATCGCCTCGAGCTCGCGAAGGATCACCTTGGCCAGGCCCTTGCGGCGCTGCTCGGGCACCACGTACATCCGGTTCAGTTCCGCGGTGCCCGCCTGGAATGCGGGCGCCGGATCGCGTAGGACGCCGCAGCCCACGGCCACGCCGGCGTCGTCCCGGACCAGCAGCCCGACGGCGACCGTTCCCGGTTCGAGCGGCTGTGCGGCCATCTCGTCGCCGTAGCGCTCGATCACCTCGGCCTCCTGCGCAGTCACGAGCCGCTGCAGGTCGGGGTCGGTCCAATCGACGCGTACCAACGTGGTCATGTCCTACCTCCGCGGGGAATCGGGGTCACCGAGCGACCGGATGCCTTGAACGTTACCCCGAGCCCGCGTCCGAGGGCACGGATCCTGATCCGTCGACCATCCTGCGGGAGGCTGCTGACCCCGCTCCCGGCCCGCCGAGTCAGCCGCCGGCCAGCGTGAGCACGATCAGACCCAGGTTGAGGGCCACTACGGCGACAACGATTCCGGTCAGCAGCCAGCGGATGACCGGGCCGTTCGCCGATTCACCCATCAGGGTGCGGTCCGAGGTCAGCCGTAGCAGCGGGACCAGCGCGAACGGGATACCGAAGCTCAGCACCACCTGGGAGACCACCAGCGCCCAGGTCGGGTCGACGCCGGCGGCGAGCAGGATCAGGGCAGGCACCAGTGTCACGGCGCGCCGGGCCAGGACCGGGATCCGGCGGTGCAGCAGGCCGGCCATGATGGTGGCGCCCGCGTAGCTGCCGACCGACGTGGACGCGAGCCCGGACGCGAGCAGCCCGATCGCGAACACCATGCCGATCGCCGGGCCGAGTGCGTCGGTGACGGCGGCGTGGGCGCCCTCGATGGTGTCCGTACCGGGTACCCCCTGCAGGCTGGACGCGGCCAGGAGCAGCATCGCGATGTTCACGCACCCGGCCACCCCGAGCGCGGCGACGACGTCCCATCGGGTCGCCCGGAGCAGCGTCGGGAGCCTCCCGTCGGCCTTGCCATGCCGGTCCCGGGCCAGCGCCGAATGCACGTAGATCGCGTGTGGCATCACGGTGGCCCCCAGCATCGACGTCGCCAGCAACACGCTGTCCGCGCCGGCGAAGCGGGGCACCAGGCCGCTGACCATCTCGCCGCCGTCGGGCGGGTTGACGAACAGGCCGGCGACGAACCCGACGGTGATCACGGCGAGCAGCGCGACGATGACCGACTCGAAGCGGCGCTGGCCGTGCCGGTCCGCGACGAGGAGCATCAGCATCGAGATCACACCGACGATGAGCCCACCCAGTGGCAGCGGCAGCCCGAACAGCAGGTTCAGTGCGATCGCCCCACCGATCACCTCGGCCAGGTCCGTGGCCGCGGCGACGAGTTCGGCCTGCGCCCAGTACGCGAGGCGCGGCTTGCGGCGCAGCCGGCGGCCGAGGAGCTCGGGCATCGTGGCGCCGGTGACCAGCCCGAGCTTCGCGGACTGGTACTGGACCAGAACGGCCATCAGGTTCGCCGCGACCAGCACCCAGAGCAGCAGGTACCCGTACCGGGCGCCGGCGGTGAGGTTCGCGGCCACGTTCCCCGGGTCGACGTAGGCGACCGCGGCTACGAAGGCCGGGCCGAGCAGCGGAAGCAGGTGCCGCCGTCGGGCATTGGCCTGCTTGTCAGTGGTCGCGGTCGCCACCAGCACCTCCAGGTGAAAAGTTCGGGTGTCCGAACTTTAGCCCACAACAGGGGTCCTGGGTGTGACCAACGGCTCACTCCATCCGCGCCGTGTCCGGCTAGGGTTGGGAGGGTGACTGGACACTATGACGTTGTTGTTCTCGGCGCCGGACCCGGCGGATATGTGGCTGCCATTCGCGCGGCGCAGCTCGGGCAGAGCGTGGCGATCGTGGAGAAGCAGTACTGGGGCGGTGTCTGCCTGAACGTCGGCTGCATCCCGTCCAAGGCGCTGCTGCGGAACGCGGAACTGGCCCACATCTTCAACCATCAGGCTTCCACGTTCGGGATCACCGGTGAGGTGAGCTTCGATTTCGGTGCGGCGTTCGACCGCAGCCGCGACGTCGCCGACGGCCGCGTCAAGGGCGTCCACTTCCTGATGAAGAAGAACAAGATCACCGAGTATGACGGGCTCGGCTCCTTCGCGGACGGCAAGACCCTGAACGTCGAGCTCAGCGCCGGTGGCACCGAGCAGATCACGTTCGACAACGTCATCATCGCCACCGGCTCCACCGTGCGGCTGCTGCCCGGCGTCGAGCTGAGCAAGAACGTCGTCACCTACGAGGAGCAGATCCTCACCCGTGACCTGCCCTCCTCGATCGTGATCGTCGGCGCGGGCGCCATCGGCATGGAGTTCGCCTACGTGCTGAAGAACTACGGCGTGGACGTGACCATCGTCGAGTTCCTCGACCGGGCCCTGCCGAACGAGGACGTCGAGGTCTCCAAGGAGATCGCGAAGAACTACAAGAAACTCGGCGTGAACATCCTCACCTCCACCAAGGTCGAGACCGTCACCGACGACGGCTCCTCGGTGAAGGTGGCCTACACCGACGCGAAGGGCAACGCCGGCGAGCTCGTCGCGGACAAGGTCCTCATGTCGATCGGGTTCGCTCCGCGCGTGGAGGGCTACGGCCTGGAGCGGGCCGGCGTGCAGCTCACCGAGCGTGGCGCCATCGCGATCGACGAGCGGATGCGCACCAACGTGCCCGGCATCTACGCGATCGGTGACGTCACCGCGAAGCTGCAGCTCGCGCACGTCGCGGAGGCGCAGGGCGTGGTCGCCGCCGAGACCATCGCCGGCGCCGAGACCCTGGAGCTGGGCGACTACCGGATGATGCCGCGCGCCACGTTCTGCCAGCCGCAGGTGGCCAGCTTCGGTCTCACCGAGGCCCAGGCCCGCGACGAGGGCTACGACGTCAAGGTCGTGAAGTTCCCGTTCACCGCCAACGGCAAGGCGCACGGACTGGGCGAGCCGACCGGGTTCGTGAAGCTCGTCGCCGACGCGAAGTACAACGAGCTGCTCGGCGGGCACCTCATCGGCCCGGACGTCTCCGAGCTGCTGCCCGAGCTGACGCTCGCGCAGAAGTGGGACCTCACCGCGAACGAGCTGGCCCGGAACGTGCACACGCACCCGACGCTGAGCGAGGCGTTGCAGGAGGGCTTCCACGGGTTGACCGGGCACATGATCAACTTCTGAATCGGCTGACGGCCGCCGGCTGAGTCGAGTGCGCGCAAACCCCCGGTCCCGGGCGATCGGACCGGGGGTTTGCGCGCACTCGTTGCCGTCAGGCCACGCCGGGGGCATCATTGACCCACGGCTCCGGCAGCCGGCCGCCTGCCTCGCACCGACCGGTGCGAGTTGGTGAATGCCGATCACGCACGGCCACCGTCAACGCACCCGACGAGAACCCGCGCGGAGGACGTCGGCAACGCAGGCACCGAGTGATCGGCTCCGCCGTGAGGAATCGTCATGAACACCGTGCCCACCACCGATGAGGCCAAGGTGCAGGCCAAGCGCCTGCGCACCGCCCTGGCTGCCGCGGGGATCGACGTCGGCCATTCGGCATCGCTCGAGCTGCTCGCGAAGTCACACGGGCTCGCGGACTGGAACACCCTGATCGGCACCGCCGGACCTGCCGGCAGAGCCGGCTCCCGCTCGGGCGACCCGAGCGGAACCGGCGGCAACCGCGCGACCGCGACCTCCGCCGTCGTCCCCATCCTGCGCATGTTCGACTGGGACAAGGCGCAGGACTTCTACGTGGGCTACCTCGGCTGGACCGTGGACTGGGGCCACCGGTTCGAGGCTCACCTGCCGTTGTACGTACAGGTGACGTCCCCGGACGGCGCCCGGCTGCACCTCTCGGAACACCACGGTGATGGCACCCCGGGGACCGCGGTGCTCATCGAGGTCGCGGATGCCGCCGCGGTCCACGCCGCGCTCGCCACGAAGGACTACTCGTTCGCAGCGCCGGGCCTCGAGGAGGTGCCCTGGGGGCGGACCGTCACGGTCCACGACCCGTCCGGCAACCGGCTCACCTTCCTGCAGGCCGACGGGGATCGGGCCCGTGCCGACCGGGAACTCCCGCCGATCGTCACGGAGGTCACCATTCCGCTCGAGCCCGGGGCCGCCTTCGATCTGTTCACGTCGTTCACGTGGTGGGTCGAGTACGGCCGGGAGATCGGCGCGCCGGTCACGGTCTCGGATGAGGTGGCGTTCGAGAACCGCCAGGGCCGGCTGCCGATCGGGCGCGTGCTGCACCGGCACCGACCCACGCACTGGGCGATGACGTTCACGCTCGCTCAGGATCCCGCGACGCCGACCCGGCTGGACGTGCACTTCCGGCCCGTCGACGGCGGCACCAGGGTTCGGTTGGAACACGGAGGCTGGGATGCGCGCAACGGCGAGCGGCGTGGGAAGTTCAACGACTGGCCGGTGATCCTGGGGACCTTCGAATCCGCGGCACGGGCGGTCTGACGCGTTGAGATAGGACCAGGCTCGTCGACCTCTTACATCAGCGGGTCCGAGGTCGAAGCGTCGGGTACTACGTGAGCGGGCGCTCGCGCGGAAGCGCCGCGATCCAGCGGACAACTGAGGTGGCGGGTCGGATGATTGTGGCACGTCCACCCAACATGATCATTGACACCAACATGTATTGACTAGATGATCTGCATCATGGATTCAGCATCGAACCCAGAGGCCAAAGACGACTCCGGGCAATGGAGCCGACGTTCCGCGCTCCGCCTGCTGCTGATCGCCGGGGTGCTGCCACCGGTGATCGGTGCCCTTCCCGGGGTGGCTGCGGCCGAGCCGCCCAGCCCTGCGAACGGCTCCCACGCCGACGCCCTGCGTCGGCTCGACAAGCCGAACCTGAGCGTGACCCGGGTCGCGCGACTGGTTGGCCGCGATCACCGGATGACGTTCTTCCGGGCGACCTGGGACGGCGGCGAGACCATCGTGCGCGATCTCGAGATCAAGAGACGCGGCGGGTGGTTGTCGTTGACCGATCCCGAGCATCGCTTCGACGAGCAGTGGGTCGTGTTGGCCGGCACGCTGCCCTCCGGAAGCGCGCCGGAGCTCTACGGGCCGTTGCAGCCGACGTGGTTGGGTTTCACGTCCTTCCAACTGCTCGGGAGTCGGGCCATCGAACTGCGCACCAGCACCGACGACGTGGAGCTCGTGGTCCGCTGGCGGCTCGAGGGCGACCTTCCCGAGGCCCACTACGTACTGACGGCGAAGCGCGCCGGTGACTACATCGTCGGCTACCAGAGCCAGGACGCCAAGACGCTCGACGACCTCGACGAGGTGCTCTGCGGGTCCTACCAGCACGCCCTCACCGTGGTCGACGATTCGGCCCCGCTCGGCGCCTGGGAGTTGTTCGCGCCGATGGCGCTGACCCAGTACCCCGTCGACGGCGTCGCGGTCACCTCGGGCGTCTACCTGCCCACCGAGGTGGCCGAGTTCGCGCACGAGCGCGAGCTGATGTCCGACCGGCAGCCGTACGGGATGAGTCTGCGCAACGACAGCCTCGACGTCGTGCCGTGCATGTACTCGCCACAACCGGGTCTGCGGACGGCGATGGCTGCAGGCGAGCAGCGGGGCTTCGCCTTCGGGCTGGTGGCGAGCGTGGGCACCCTGTACGAGACGTACGCCCAACTCTGCCGGGACGAGTACGGACTGACGGCCTACCGGGAGAACGTCTATGACCGGTCGTTGACCGATGCCGTCCACGCCATGACGGAACTGATCGCCATCGAGCCCGACGGGGATGACTCGGTCGACTACATCCCCTCCTACTCGGGCTGGTGGAACCGGGCCAAGGGCTTCGTCGACGTGGAGAACGAGGATGCGGTCCGGACCGCGGCCAGCGGCGTGCTGCTCTCCGCGCACTACCTCACCGGGACCGCGGACAGCACCCTCTACGATCGCCGGGCCCGGCCCGCGATCGAGTACCAGCTCTCACGCAAGGGGATCGGGCACTCACCCGTGATCGGCGGGTCGGTCTACAACGACAGGACGCAGTACCGGATCGGTCGGATCCCCACGGACGCGGTGAACCTGACGGCGTTGTATCAGCTCACCCACGGCCGCAACGCGGGCATTGCGCGGCTGGCGGTGCAAGCCACCAAGGCGGGCGTGGTCGGCCAGAGCCGGGCCCCGTTCGCGAACGCGCTGGCCACCTATCAGATCACCGGAGACCCGGCCTACCTGACGGAAGCGACCCTGGTCGCCAGGCGCTACGTGCAGGAGGAGATCCTCACGCCGTACCGCGGCAACGGACAGCCGCCGGGTGGGTTCGCGTACAGCTTCTCCAAGTATTGGGTGGACCTGCTGGTCCTGTTCGAACTGACCGGCGAGGCCGAGTTCCTGGAGGGTGCCTACCGGGAGGCGCAGCGCTTCATCACCCAGACCGAGGTCCGGCCGGTACCGGACGAGACGATCACGGTGCCCGAGGGCGACGTGATCATGCAGCAGTACGACTGGGAGACCAGGACCTCGCTGCCGTCCTATCCGACCACCGAGGTCGTGCCCGAGACCGTGCCCGCCTGGTACGTCTCCACGACCGGCCTCACCTTCGAGGCGCTCTCGTCGTTCAAGCTCGGCGTCAGCTCGATGACGAATCCCGGCGGCGGCTTCGTCTTCAACCCCTGCTGGGCGGGAGCGCTGCTGCGACTGGCGCACCACGCCGAGGACCCACTGCTGGCCGATGTCGCTCACAACATGGTGATCGGCAGGTTCACCACCTACCCCGGCTACTACAGCCGCCAGTTCCAGGTGGCTCAGCTGAAGCCGGACTTCGCCACGAGCGGGCCGGTCGCGATCACCGGGTACTACTTCCACCACGCACCCGCCCAGCTCGGCCTGGCGATGGACTACCTGATCAACGAGAGCTTCTATCGCAGTTCGGGCATGATCGACTTCCCGCACGTCTACGAGGCGGACTTCGCCTACTTCAAGTACTTCGCGTACGGCCACGCCCCCGGCACCTTCTTCGGCGAGGACGGCGTGTGGCCCTACTTCCCGGCCGGCCTGATCTCCCTGGACAACCCCCTGATCAACTGGCTGACCGGGGTGGGGAACGATGCCCTGTACGTCAGCCTCACCAACTCCTCGGCCGACGCGCAGTTCGTGGTGGTCGACCTGACCGGTGAGCTGACCGGCTTGAGCGACGGCGCAGCGCCGACGGTCGACGTCGTGGCCGCCGACGGCACTCGTTCGTCCGAGGTAGCCACCGGTGGCCGGCTCAGGGTCCGAGTGCCGGGGCACGGGCTGGTCGCACTGGTCGTGCGGGGTGTGACGGTGGAGCGCCCGGCCCTGCCGGTCGCCGACGTCGCCGATCACGGCCCGGACAGCTTCCACGAGGTCGACGCCGATCCGGGCACCGACTACGGCATCGCCCGCGGCGTGCTCCTGGTGCGGCCGGACGGCGGGGGCTATGACGCCTACGTACAGATCGACACCGAGGAACCTGCGACCCTCACCTACCGGATCGGTGACCGGCCGGCGCAGCAGGCGGCGCCGAAGAGCTACCCGTACGAGTGGACGATCGCGGTCGACTCACTTGCCGAGACGTTCAGCTACACGATCGCCGCCGGCGCGGTGACCACCGAGGAGGTCACCCTGCGGCTGCCCGCGCGTATCAGTGGCACCAACCCCGGGGTGGCCGGAGACGTGCTGGCCCAGGCCACCGGCACGGCCGGTGACCGGGTGCCACTGACGTTCGAGGTACGCAACGCGACCACGGAGACGTTCACCGCCGACCTGACCGTGACCGTGCCCGATGGCTGGCAGCTGGACGGCGCCGCACCGGCGGTCTCCGTTCCTGCGCAGGGATCCACCCGGGTCGAGTGGGCGGCCATCATCGCGCCGACGGCCGCGCCCGGGGAGACCCGGGTCGAGGCGTCGCTCTCGGTTGCCGGGGGCGATCCCGTGGCGCTGCGGCCGGCGGCGATCGAGGTGATCGACAGCCGCCGGCTGGTCTCGCTGACCACCGACACAGCCATCGTGAGCGGACCCGGCGCGACTGCCCGGCTGACCACGGTGGTGATCAACACCGGTGTCACGCCGCTGCGTGGCACGTTGGCCCTCTACGGCGTCGCAGGATGGACCATCGATCAGCGGGATGCGGCGATCGAGGTGCCGCCGCGCTCCGATCTGACCCACACCTGGACCGTGACCGCCGGCCCGGCCGTTGCGCCGGGATCGACGAACCGGTTCGAGGCGCGCCTCGACCAGACCCTGCGCCGTGGGGTGCTGGTCCGGGTCGCCGACGAAGGGATCATCGCCCACACCCAGTCGCCGTGGCCCGGCTATCTGGAGGCCGGGTCGTGGTACCCGAGCGGGCTGGCCGGCTGGAACGGTACCCGGACGCGCTACAGCAGCGAGGACTCGGTGGGCAGCACCGTGACCTGGACCGTGGAGTTGCCCGAGCCCGGCGAGTACCGGGTATCGGTCTGGTACCCGACGAACCCGGAGACCACCACCTCGGCCGCCTACATCGTCGAACATGAGGGCGGTAGCACGGAGGTGATCGTGGATCAGACCGAGGAGGCGGCGGCCTGGCGACCGCTCGGCACGTTCCGCTACGCCGCCGACGCTCTCGGCGTCGTGCGCCTGGAGGTCCGCAACCCCGACTTCCACCGGGTCAGCGCTGCCCAGTTCCTCCGCATCGCGGACTGATCACCGCGGGTGCGACCTCAGCGGCCACCGGCTATCACCGTCCGGTCGACCCTGAGGGAGCCCTGGCGTCGCGCGGCAGGAACGTTGCCGCGTTCTCCTGTGCCCACTGGGCGAAGGTGCGTGCAGGTTTGCCGGTGACGTCCCGGACGGTGGGAAGGACCCTTCCCGCGGTCACAGGTGGGTTCGTCGCCAGGTTGATCCCGAACTCCACGTAGTCGTCGTCGTATCCGTAGCCGCGCAGGCGTTCACGCTCCTGCGCCTCGGTCAGTTGCACGAAGGTGAGGTCCAGGCCGGTCTTCTCCGCGAGGATGCGGACCCGTTCCTGCGGCGTGAGGGCCTCGGGGCCGGTCAGTGGATAGGTTCGGCCCGCGTGCCCCAGTTCGGTCAGGGCGCTGGCGGCGACGGCGGCGATGTCCGCCTCGTGGACCATCGCGCTCGGGTAGGTGGCGAGCGTGGACAGGGTGCCGTTGGTGCTGAGCTCGTCGGCCCAGTCGAACGTGTTGGCCATGAACTCGACCGGGTGCAGCAGGGTCCATCCGATCACGCTGCCCTTGAGCGCGGTCTCGACACTGGTCCGGGACCAGCTCCCGAGCACGGACGCGCGGCGGACCTTGTTCCGCTCGGCCAGGCCGATGAGCTCGGCCCCGTTGGTCAGTTCGGCACAGTCGTCCCCGCCGAAGGTGATGAGGTGGATCGCGTCGACACCCTCGAACGCGTCGCCGAGCGTCTCGACCTTGGTGAGATCGCCGCCGACGACCTCGACGCCGTCCGGAAAGCCTGCGTTGTGGGGGTCCCGGGTGAGGGCCCGAACGTGATGTCCGCCCAAGTGGAGTTCGTCGACGAGGTGGCGTCCGACCTGTCCGGTTGCTCCGGTGACCAGGATCCGCATGCTGATCGGTCCTTTCTCTTCTGGTCGGGTGGTCAGCGCGTGCGGGGGTCCCGGAGCGAGGACATCGCGTCCATCAGGCTGGAGTGGATGTAGGCCAACTCAGGCGTCGCGGCCGACTCCCAGGACTGTTCGACTTCGGCGGCGTCGTCGCTCTCAGACCAGTCGCTCTCGGCGCCGTCCCAGGTGATGGCACTCGGGTTGTGCTTGTAGACCCACCACAGGTGGCCGAAGGGGTCGGCGAAGCGTGCGAGCACGTCGCCCCAGAACTCCGTCGGCTCGGTGACCGTCCGGGCTCCACCGGCGACGGCGCGTTCCAGGACGGCCGCCGGATCGTCGACGTACACGCGCACGAACGCCGGGGTGTACGGCCAGCCAGGCTTGCGGTCGGCGATGGTGACGCTGGAGTCGCCGATCTGCAGCTCGGAGTGCAGGACCAGCCCGTCGGTGTCGGCGGTACGGGCTTCTGGAACCTCGGCGGCGCCGAACACGTCGACCAGGAAGGCGATCAGGCCGGGGGCGTCGTCGGACCAGATGAACGGGTCGACGGTCGCGGAGCCGGCGGGGGCGGCGGGGACGGTCGACGGCGTGGGAGCAGACATGGGACTCCTTCAGTTCTTGGTTGGTCCTCCAAGTCTCGCGTGACTTCCGGTCGGTATCTGGCCACAAGTGAAACTAGTCTGGAGGAATGTCGACCAGCACCCGGGCCCTTGACCTCCTCGGGCTCCTGCAGAGCCGGCGCCACTGGCCCGGAACCGAACTCGCGCGCCGGCTCAACGTGAGCCAGCGGACGCTGCGCCGCGACGTCAACGGCCTGCAGCAGCTCGGCTATCCGATCATCACGACCCGGGGGACCGGCGGCGGCTACCAGCTCAGCGCCGGGGCATCCCTTCCGCCACTGGTCCTCAGCGAGGACGAGGCCGCGGCCACGGTGCTCGGGCTGAAGGAGATCGCCACGGGTGCGCACCCGTCCTCGGCCGAAGCTGCCGTCAGTGCGATGGCCAAGATCGTGCAGGTCCTCCCGCCCCGCATCCGAGGCCGGATCGACAGCCTGCGGGCCGTCGCGGTCCCGGCCGGTGGCCCCGGGAACCGCGCTGCGATCGGCGACATCACCGCGCTCACCACGCTGGCCCTCGCCTGCCGCGACGCCGATACGGTCGAGTTCGCCTACAGCTCCCGAGCAGGCGAACCTTCTCGACGTACGGCGCAACCACACCGGATCGTGAACGTGGAGAACCGGATCTACCTCGTCGCGTGGGACCTGGACCGTGCGGACTGGCGGACGTTCCGGGTCGACCGCATCACGGAGCCCCACCGGACCGGGAACAGGTTTGCCCCGCGCCGGCTGCCCGATGACGATCCCGTCGCATTCGTGCGCGCTCAGCTCGGCGTCCTGCCGTCGCGCCACCGCGTACACGCGACGGTCCAAGCGCCCGCCGAACGGATCAGGGCCGAGATCGTGCACTACGGCACCGTGGAGCCCTTGGACGACACCTCGTGCGAGGTCCACATCGCCGCCGAGTCGCTGGACTGGGCAGCCTTCTGCCTCGTCGCGATCGGCGCACCGTTCGTGGTGCACAGTCCCCCCGAGGCGATCGCCTACATGAGGGCGTGGGGGCGCGGACTCCTCGACGCCACCGAATCCGGCTAGCCGCGGAAGCGCGTGAGCGGCGGGTCATCGAGGGAGAGACCGAGAACGGGCAGCGGCGGGAACGCACGTCCTCGCACTTTCAGGATACGTCCGGCACGGGGGCTTGCCGCAAGCCCCCCTCACAGCTCTACGCTGCTTGGCCGTGCCCATCAGCGGGTACGGCGAGGGGCTTGTGATGGCAGACGTGATCGTGGTGGGGAGCGGGCCGACCGGCATGATGCTGGCGGGTGAACTCGCCCTGGCAAGGGTCGACGTGTCGATCGTGGAGCAGCGCCCGACGTCCGAGCTGGCGGGCTCGCGGGCGGGCGGGATCCACTCACGAACGATCGAGATCCTCGACCAGCGCGGGATCGTGGACCGGTTCCTGGCGGACGGACGGACCGTGCAGGCGGCCACGTTCGGCACGACCGTGCTGGACATCAGCCACTTTCCGACGCGGCATCCCTACGTGCTCGCCCTGTGGCAGAACCGCATGGAGCCGATCCTGGCGGACTGGATCGAGGAGCTCGGGGTTCCGGTCCATCGTGGGCGGGAGGCGGTCGGCGTCGTCCAGGGTGACGACGGCGTGAGTGTCGAGTTCGCGGACGGCCCGCCGGCGCGCGCGAAGTACCTCGTCGGCGCCGACGGTGGGCGCAGCGTGATCCGCAAGGCCGCCGGAATCGACTTCCCCGGGTCGGGTGCGACCCGCAGCAACCTGATCGCCGAGGTCGAGGTTGCCGAGGAGCCGCCGAGCGGCATGCGTCAGGACGAGTCGGGCGTCCACGGCCTCAGCCGGCTGGCGGACGGGCGCACCTACCGGGTCGTGACGACGGAGCAGCAACTCGGCTCCGGAGCCGATCCGAGCCTGGCCGACCTCGGGCGGGCCCTGACGGCGGTCTACGGAACCGACTTCGGAGTGCACAGCCCGACCTGGATCTCCCGGTTCACCGACGCCACCCGGCAGGCCGCGGACTACCGGGCCGGCCGGGTGCTGCTCGCCGGGGATGCTGCACACATCCACTATCCCGCCGGCGGGCAGGGGATCGGCCTCGGGATCCAGGATGCGGTGAACCTGGGCTGGAAGCTCGCACAGGTCGTCAAGGGTGTCTCGCCCGAGTCTCTCCTGGACACCTACCGCGCCGAGCGGCACCCGCCCACGGCTCGGGCGCTCAGGTACTCGATGGCGCAGTCGGTCCTGCAGCGCTCCGACCCGCGGACGGCGGCACTCACCGAGACCGTCGACGAACTGATGACGATGGACGAGCCCCGCACGCGGCTGGCTGCCCGGATCCATGGTCTCGACATCGCCTATGACTTCGGCGAGGGACATCCGCTGCTCGGGCGTCGCATGCCGGACCTCGACCTCGACACGACCGATGGTCCGAGCCGGGTCTACTCACTGCTCCACGAGGGCAGGCCGCTCCTGCTCAACCTGGGTGAACCGGACCGGATCGACATCACCCCGTGCGCCGACCGGGTCCGGCTCGTCGACGCCAGGTTCGCCGGCACCTGGGAACTGCCGGTGCTCGGCGAGGTGAGCGCCCCCTCGGTGGTACTGGTTCGCCCGGATGGGCACGTCGCGTGGGTTGGACAAGGAACCGACGAGGGGCTGACCGATGCACTCGCCCGCTGGTTCGGTCCCGAGTCACCCACCGGGTGACGATGCCCAGACCACCGTGTGCCTCAGGCGGCGCGCCCGGTGAGCCTGATCACCGGGATGGTGCGGTCGGTGCGGGTCGCGTACTCCGCGAATCCGGGCGCCGCCGCGGTGATCTCCTGCCAGTGGTGTTCGCGCTCGGGGCCGTGCAACTCCTCGGCGTCCACCGGAAACTCCTCGCCGGCGAGGACGACCCGTGCTTCGTCGGGGTGCGCGGCGAGGTTGAAGTACCAGGACGGGTGCTTCGTGGCCCCTCCGGCCGAGGCGAGGATCAGCCAGGACTCGTCGGACAGCGGGAAGTAGGCGACGGGGCTCTCGCGCTCGAGCCCGCTCTTCTTGCCGCGGGTGATCAGGACGAGGGTCTGCATGCCCGGCGTGGACCCGCCCTCTCGGATGGTGGCGATGGTGGGTTCGTTCCTCGCGTGCAGCTCTGCGGCCGGCGGCAAACTGATGCCGTAGGTGCCGTTGGGCGTGTTGAAGGTCATTCGGACTGCTCCTCCGTGGTGGTCACTGCGGCTCCTGCATGGTTCGTCATCAATACTGTACGCACTATTAACTATCGTCAACGCGTACGATGTTCCCCGTGAGCGAACCGGCGGACCGTGCGCCAGGGTGCCCAGCCCTGGGGGCCACCGGGCTGCCCGCGCTCGCGGATCTGGCGAACCTGGTGCGGTCAACCATCGGCGCCGTCGCGGACCGGCATGACCTGACCCCGAGCCAGGGGCAGCTGTTGTGCGTGCTGATCGACGGTCCGCTGCGCATGGCGGACCTCGCCCGGCGCCTCGGCGTCGAGAAGGCTGCGCTCACCGGGCTGGTCGACCGCGTGGAGCGTCGCTCCCTGGTTGAGCGTCGGCCGGTCCCGGGAGACAGGCGTTCCGTGGATGTCGTGCTGACGGACGCCGGCTCCTCCGCGGTCGACATGTTCCACGCCGACGTCGCGCAGGCGCTCGACGCCCTGTTGTCCGGTCTCACCGACGATGAGCGCTCGGTCTTCCAGCGAATCACGGAGACGGTCATCGCTGGGCACCGCGCGCCCGATGGTGCGTCAGCCACCGGGACCATCGACCCGGCGATCGCCTCGTCGCGCCCGTAAGGTCAAGCCCATGAGGCAGACGTGAAGCGGGCCATCGCCCGGCTGTACTGGTCGTTGAGCCGGTGGACGCAGCGCTCGGAACCGGTGGACCCGCGCGGCGCGGGGATCCTGCTCGGCGCACCGCACACGTCCAACTGGGACTTCGTGTTCATGCTCGCGATCGCCTGGCAGGGCGGCTACCGGCTGCGGTTCCTCGGCAAGCACCAGCTGTTCAAGAAGCCGTTCGGCACGATCATGCGGGCTCTCGGCGGGATCCCGGTGGACCGGCGGGACCCGTCCACCGTGGTCGCCGAGGTCGTGGATCGGGTCCGCGCCGGCGAACGCTTCCACCTCGTCATCACGCCGGAGGGCACCCGCAGCGGGGCGCCCTACTGGAGGTCCGGGTTCTATCGGATCGCCCGAGAGACCGGACTGCCGGTGACGCTCGGCTATGTGGACCGCGGGACGATGACCACCGGACTCGGTCCCACGCTCGAGCTCACCGGTGACGTGGTCGCGGACATGGACGTCATCCGCGCGTTCTACAAGGGCAAGACCGGGGTGCGCCAGACCGAGACGATCGAGCCGCGCCTGCGCGACGAGGAGGGCTGAGCGGTTCCGGCCGGGTCTGCAGCCCCGGCCGGTCAGCGACTACTCGCCGCTGAACGTCGCGCCCTCGGCGTACGCGCGCATCGCGTCCCGAACGAACGTGGCGCCCTCGGTCCCGCCGTAGTTCGCCGCGAACCGGTCATCCGCGACGTACATGTCGGCCAGCCCGAGGAAGTAGCCGCGGGACACCTCGTTCGAGGCCACGCCGAGCCATTCGTGGTGACGGGCACTGATCGCCCGCACCCGCTCGTCGCCGGGGTCGAGGCCCTGGGTCGCGGCCCGGGCGTAGTCGGCACCGATGGCGGACTGGCGCTGCTGGAACGCCTTCTTCTCGGAGTCGCTGAGCGAGCGCCACCAGGCGTCGCTCTTCGCGTACGCATCGCGCCCCCAACGCTGCTCGACCTCGTTCTTGTACCGGGTGTGGTCGAAGCCGTCGAACATCTCTTCTGCCATGAGTTCTTCACCTCCTTCCCTCTTCATCACCGTGGTCCGAACGGACTCGATCTGTCGGTCGAGCCGGTCGCGCTCCTGGTGGAGCAGTTCCAGGTGGGCCCGCAGCGCCGTGGCCTCGTCCCGCGAGCGGTCGAGCACCTCGGCGATGGTGCCGAGGCCGAGCCCGAGGTCGCGCAGCAACAGGATGCGTTGCAGCCGGACCAGGGCCTCGCCGTCGTAGTAGCGGTAGCCGTTCGAGC
Organism: Occultella aeris; assembly: GCF_902703175.1. Classification (GTDB taxonomy): domain Bacteria; phylum Actinomycetota; class Actinomycetes; order Actinomycetales; family Beutenbergiaceae; genus Occultella; species Occultella aeris. The sequence goes on from NZ_CACRYJ010000006.1 coordinate 116,723, forward strand.
CGATCCGGGACGGTTCCAGCAGTCCGATCTGGTCGTAGTGACGCAGCGTGCGACTGGTCGTCCCGGTGAGCCGGGTGATCTCGTGCATGGACCACGGCGCGTCGGTCGACGCGGGGTGGTCGAGCACAGTCTCGTTCCGGTTCATCGGTCCCTCCTGGGGTGTCGGTGAGACCAGTCTGGACCTTGACGTCGCGTCAAAGTCAACACCCGGAGCTCAGGCGGCGACCGGCTCCCGCGTCCGCAGCAGGTGCCGTACCACGTACCCCGCGTCCCGGCCGGCCCCGCCGATCAGCATCGACGCGAACGCGTACTGGAACGGCACCCCGAGGAAGTACAGGCCGGGGAACGCGGTGACGCCCCGGTCGCTGATCGGGAAGCCCGCCTCGTCGGTGACCGGTAGGTCTATCCAGGTGTAGTTCTGGCGGTATCCGGTGCACCAGACGATGCTTGCGACGTCGAGCGCCCGCCCGTCGGCGACCGGCAGCCCGTCGGCGACGCCGGTGACCCGCCCGACCCGCTGCACGCCGGCGTCGTCCAGGTCCGATTTCCGCACGCGCAGCAGGGGCGCGCCGTGGGCGCGGACCTGCGAGCGCATCTTCCGGCCGACGGGCGTGCGCATGGTGAGCAGGTGCTGGGTGGCGAAGAACCAGATCGGCAGGATCACCCGCGCCTCTGGGCCCTCGATCCGGAACGGCATCTGCCCGTTCACGGTGCCGGCGAGCGTCGTGGCGTGGGTGGCGGCGGTCTCGTAGGCGATGTCCGCACCGGAATGGGACGCACCGACCACCAGGACGTCCCCGGCCGGCAGGTCCGACGGGCCCCGGTAGCCGGTCGAGTGCCACTGCCGGATGCCCGGGTCCAGCTCGGCTGCGAAGTCCGGCACGTGCGGCTCCTGGTGCGGCCCGGTCGCGACAACGACGTTCGGAGCCTCGAACCGCTGGTCGCCGGCCTCGGCGACGTAGGTGTCCCCGACGCGGCGTAGCGCGTCCACCCGCACGCCGGAGCGCACCGGCGCAGCGATGTGCTCGGCGTAGGTCCGTAGGTACCCGGCGATCTCGTCGCGGTCGGGGAAGTGCCTGGGGTCGCCCGGGACGGCGAGCCCCGGCAGCGCGCTGTACCGCGCGGGGGAGAACAGCCGCAGGGAGTCCCAGTGCCGCTCCCAGTGCGCGCCGACGCGGTCCTCGGCGTCGAGGATCACGAAGTCCACGCCGGCCTGCGCGAGGTGATACCCGGCGGACAGGCCGGACTGGCCGCCGCCGATGACGATGGTGTGGTGCGTGCTCATGGTCGTTCCTCTCGTCGTGTCGTGTCTCGACGCTAGGAAGCCGGCACGGCGCGCACATCGACAGTTCTGAGTAGTGCCCGACGGCGGAGCGTGGGTAGTTCTGCCGCGGCGCCTATCCAGGCGCTGCTCCGGCTCGGATGACGCCGTGCTCGTACGCCCACGCGGTCGCGGCGGACCGGGACGGCAGGTCCAGCTTCGTCAGGATGTTCCCCACATGCCGAGCCACCGTCTTCTCGCTGAGGTGCAGCGCCGTCGCGATCGCCCGGTTCGTGAGCCCGGCGCTGATCAGCTTGAGCACCTCGGTCTCCCGCACGGAGAGCGGGTGGCTCGACGGCACAGCAGCTTCGGGTCGCAACAACGCCCCGACCCGTGCGGCATCCGGCCCGGCACCGAGCCTGGTGAACATCTCCTCGGCGCTGCCCAGCTCCAGGGCGGCGCCGGCGCCATCGGCCAGGACGTGGCAGGCCAGCCCGATGAGCTCTCGGGTGCAGGCCTGCTCGTACGGCGCGTCCAGGCTCGCCCACACGCTGAGCGCCGCCCGCAGCGGCGGCAGCGCACTCGCCGCGTCACCCTCGGCCAGCGCCGCGGCGCCGACCGCATGACCGGCGAGCGCCGCGAGGTACTGGCAGGGGCGCTGGCCGGACAGGGACACCAGCTCGTCCGCTGCTGAACGCACCGCGGCGGCGTCCCCGAGCGCCCCCGCGATCGTGACCTGGGCGGCGAGCAGCAGCGGCCGCGCGAACGGATCGACCGTCTCGTCGAGGATCCGGGCGATGGTCCCGGCCGCCGCCGCGCCCTGTCCACTGGCCAGGAGCAGCAGGGCGTGCCCGGGCTGGGGTTGGCGCCCGAAGGTGTTGGCGCGCCGGTAGTCCTCCTCCGCCGTCGCCCAGTCCCCGCCCAACCGGTGCAGCTCGCCCTCCTGGTACCAGGCATCCCCCGCCGCGGCCTGCCCGGGCGGGTCGCTCAGCCGGTCTCGCGCGAGGCGGGCCTGGACGGCGGCGTCGGCCCAGGAGCCGTGCAGTTGGAGCACCTGAGCGCGGTGCACGAGGCACTGGCCGCGGTACGGCACCAGTTCGGGCTGGTCCTCACACCACCGCGTCAGCGCGGCCGTCCACTCCTGTGCTCGACGCACGTCGAGCAGGATCCGGCACGCGTCGATCACGGCGCAGTAGGCCAGACCCGCGATCATCTCGGTGACCTCGCCGGCGGTCACGGCGAGCATCACCTCGTCCAGATGCCCGACCGCCGCGACGGCCTCAGCGGTCGTGGCCATCCCGGGCATCAGCGCAGCCCGGCCCGTGCCGAGCCGGGCGAGGGCCAACAGGTCCGGGTCTCGGTGCTCGCGGCCGAGGTCCAGGGCACGGGCGAACAGGCGCGCGGACCCCTCACCGTCGCCGGAGAACGCCCGCTGGAGACCGAGCGGCACGAGCAGCAGGCCACGCTCGGGACCGTCCAGACCGGCTCGGTCGAGGACCGCCGACCCTCGTTCCAGCCACGCACCCGCCTCCGACCACCGGCCGGCCTGGGTCAGGACGAACCCGAGCCAGAACGCGGTCCGCGCCGCTGCCCGAGGGTCGGTGTCGACGTCGAGCTGGAACGCGCTGGTGAACGCGGCGATACTCTCCGGTTCGTGGCCGCTGAGGTAGGCGGACTTCGCCAACCGGTCCAGGTCCGCCGACTCCAGCGGGGCGGCGTCATCCGCCTGCCGCAGCGCCCGGAGCGCGCCCGCCCAGGCCCGCCGCTGGAACAGCGTCCGGCCGGTCTCGAGCGGTTCGGTCGTCGGCGCGGACACCGGGACCTCACCGGCCCGGTCGTCGCGTCGAGCCGAACCCGACGGCGTCTCTCACGTCGTCGATGCTACGCGCGGTCGGGCGTCGTGCGGGGCGATCGCGGGACGTCCGCCCGTCCGCGGTCGACGGTCTCCGCGGTGCCGACCGGTGGCCAGGTGCGCGCCCTCGGGCACCACGGACATGGCCGGCCGGACCGACGGACGCAGGCGCCGCCGTCGGGCTTCGACGGCGGCGCTTGCGTGACGACTACGGACGCGCCACGGAAGACCCGTCGAACGCAGTCACTCCGGTCCGGCCGAGGTCACCTGGGGTCGGCCGCGGCCGCAGGTGCCGCACGCCGGCCGGGTGCGGAAGTAGTACCCGAGGGTGGCGGCGGCGAGCGCGACCGACCACAGCGGCCACAGGGTCATCGGATTGCTCATCCAGTCGTCCGGGTTGCTCCAGTCGATGATCCGCATCACGACCGCGCTCGCCGAGGCGAGACTGACGGCGACGACCGAGGCGAACACGATCGGGAACGCCGGTGGCACCCGTTTGCCGGCGAGGCCCAGCACCCAGCGCGGCCAGATGACGCCCCAGCGCTGCACCAGCCCCAGCGTCAGGAGGCCACCGAGGGCACCGAAGGTCGCCAGATAGACCCCTCCCCAGATCAGGCCGCTGGCATGGAGCTCGACGAGGAACTCCTCCGACACGCCCACCGGAATGTTGAACGCCCACGCCCACCGGACGACGGAGTACGCCAGCGGGACAACGGCTCCGGTGTAGGCGGCCCACCGCCCCCACCGGGCGGCCGAGGCGCGCGAGGTCCACCCGGTGTCCGCGCCGTCGCGCCGACCACACCGCCGGCAGGCCGACGCGGTGCGGCGCCCGAAGGCCACCGTCGCTGCGGCGAACAGCACACCACCGATGGCGCAGACGGCCAGGTTGACCGTCGTCCACGGGGCGACCTTGGCGAAGAACTCACCGTAGGTCATGGGCGGGAACCCGAACGGTATGCCGACCATGCCGACGGGCAGGTAGGCGATCGAGGTGAGCAAGCGCTGGTCGGGGACGAGGACGGCGAGGCCGAACGCCACCACCCAGCCGGCGCCGGCGGTGGCTACGCGCAGCCATCCGCGCAGGCGCCCCAGGGTGAGCAGTACCGCGAGCGCGGCGCAGATCACGCCGATCCCGGCGATCCAGGGGGCGGTGTGCTCCGCCGTGGCCGCGCCCAGGATCGACTCCGCGCGGGCATCGGGGAGGTCGCCGGCGCCGAACGGGAAGCCGGGCACCCCGAGGGTCCAGAGCAGGCCGAGCAGGCCGTACCCGAGCGACCAGACCGCGGCGGCCCAGCCCACCCAGCTCGGCCATCGGCGCAGGGTGCGCCGGATCGGCCCGCGGCGCGGGGTCGCACTGCTCCCTTCGGTCGCAACGATGTCAGTGGTCATGGTGATCCTCGCTGGGTGTGATGCGGGCGGCTCTCGCCCGCACTTCGAGCCTGCGACGTCGCGCGCCAGTTGGGCAGATGCCGTTCGGGAGGTCTCCGGCGCGGATCCGGGCACACCCGTGCCGATCGGCACGGGTGGTGCGGGCCCCGTGTTCCTAGACTCGTGGGCATGCCGGAGTCCCGTGGTCGTGGTGCCCGCGTCGGCGCGTCGATCGCCGCGGCCGTCCTGGCGGTTGTCGCCGCCGCGTTCACCCCGGCGGCGATCCCGCTCGTGGTGGCCATCGGCGTCGTCGTGGTGAGCCTGGTGTGGTGGCCGACCGGACGGAGCCGCCTGACCTGGGCGGCCGCGGTCCCGGCCGTGGTGTCCCTGGCCGCGACGGGTGGGCACCTGGCGTTCGGCTGGCCGGGGCTGCCGCCGTGGGGGATGGTCGAGACGGTCGCGTTGTGCCTGCTCGTCGGGATGATCGCCAGGTGGTCATCGGGGCGGGCGGCGGCGGTCGTCGCCGTGGCTGCGGGCATCGCGGCGGCGACCACGTTGCTCCGGGCCGTGCCGGCGACCGGCTCGACGGAGCTGGACGGGGTTCAGCTGCTTTACGCGGTCGCGTTCTGGGGGCTCGGCCCGATCGCGTCGGCGGCGGTCGGGCTGCACTTGCGCCACCAGCACGAGCGGCGCGAACGCGAGATCACGGGCGCCCGGCGCGAGCAGCGACTCGACCTGGCGCACGACCTACACGACTATGTGGCCCACGACGTCAGCGCGATGATCGCGCAGGCACAGGCCGCCCAGCTCGTCGCGGGGGAGGGCTCTCGGGTCGTCGACGCTCTGCGGTCGATCGAGCAGTCCGGGCTCGCGGCGATGGCATCGATGGACCGGACGATCGGCGTCCTGGGTGAGACGACATCCGCGGTGGGTCCGGTCACTGGCGCGGCGCCAGTCCGGCCCACCCCCGGCCTCGGTGAACTCCGCGAGCTCGTGGAGCGTTTCGCGTCGGGTTCGAGGGCGGGCGACGTGAGGCTCGACGTCGATCCCGCGGTCGAGGCCGGCGGGCGGATCCCCCGCGAGGTGGGCGGCACCGTGCACCGCATCGTCGTGGAGGCGCTCACCAACGTCCGGCGCCACGCACCGGGTGCGTCGAGCGTCGAGGTGCGGGTCCGCCGGGTCGGGAGCGCGCTGGAGGTGTCGGTGGTCAACGGCGCGGGCGGCCCGCCTGCGGATCCGGGCCGGCGAGGCGGGCTGGGGCTGCCCGGGTTGACCGAGCGGGTGGTCGCGCTGTCCGGGACGCTCCGGGCGGGTCCGCACGACGACGGATGGCGTGTGCTGGCGAGCATGCCCCTGACCGGAGGCCTCGGGGCGGGCGGGTCATGACTCGGATCCTCGTCGCCGACGACCAGGAGGCGATCCGCAGCGCCTTCCGGATGGTGCTCGACGCCCAGCCCGACATGCAGGTCGTGGGCGAGGCCACCGATGGCGTCACCGCCCTCGATCTAGCCCGGCGGCTGCGTCCTGATGTCGTCCTCGCCGACATCCGGATGCCGCGGATGGACGGTCTCGAACTGACCCGTGCGCTGGCCGGACCAACCGTGGCCGACCCGATCCGGGTCGTCGTCGTCACCACCTTCGACCTCGACTCCTACGTCCACACCGCCCTGCGCAGCGGGGCCTGCGGGTTCCTCCTCAAGCGGTCGGGCCCGACCCTGCTGGTCGAGGCGGTCCGTGCCGCGATGGCAGGGGACACCCTGATCAGCCCGCAGATCACGGTCCGGCTGCTCCGGCACCTCCATGACGACGCGGCCGCGGACGGACAGTACGCGGCGCCGACGGAACCGCTGACCGGACGTGAGCTCGACGTCGTCGCGCTGACCGCACGTGGCGACAGCAACGCCGAGATCGGCGCGGAGTTGTTCATCTCCGCCGGAACGGTGAAGAACCACCTCGCGAACGTGCAGCGCAAGCTCGGCGCCCGCAACCGGGTGGAGATCGCCGGCTGGGCCTGGGCGAGCGGGCTCGTGGGCCGCCGGTGACAACCCAGGGCAGGCCCGGGCGCCCCGGAACACTGCCGCCCGGACAGATGGACGCAAGCGCCGCCGTCGGGCTTCGACGGCGGCGCTTGCGCGCGGACTACGGACGCGCCACGAAGTACGCGTTGAACGGGTCGGCCGGCACGTCCACGATCTCGACGTCGGTGAACCCGGCCTCGCCGAGCATCCGCTCCGCGAGCTGGGTGCCCCAGACCGTGCCGAGGCCGTCCCCGCCGAGCCCGAGGGAGACGCTCATGCAGTGGAACATCGAGATCGTGTAGAGGTAGCTGCCCCAGGGCAGGGCGGCGTTGTCCTCGACGTTGCTCGACGCCTTGATGTCCACCATCAGGAACACCCCGTCCTCGCGTAGCGCGGACCGCACGTTGCCGAGCACCTGCGCAGGATGGGCCTGGTCGTGGATGGCGTCGAACGCCGTCACCAGGTCGAAGTGGCCCTGCTCGGCGATCCCGGCGACGTCGACGACCTCGAACCGGGTGTTCGCCAGGCCCCAGGCGGCGGCCTCGGCGCGGGCGGCCGCGACGCCCTCGGATGAGAAGTCGTACCCGACGAAATGGCTGTTCGGGTGGGCCCTGGCCATCAGGTTGATCGCGTGGCCGGAGCCGCAGCCGACGTCGAGGACGTCGATCCCCGCTGCCAGCCGGCCCGGTAGCCCGGGCACGAGCGGCAGGATCCCGTCCACCAGGACCGCGTCGTTCACCGTCGCGGACTCCTGCGCCATGGTGTGCTGGAAGCCCGGGTACTCGGAGTAGTCGAGGCCGCCGCCGTGCCGCAGGCTCTCCAGAACCCGGGTCTCCACGCCGCCGAGCATCGGGATGTACTGCATGAGCTGGGCGAGGTTCTCCGGGCCGGCCGCGCTGGTGAGCACGGCGGCGTGCGAGCGGGGGAAGTGGTAGGTCTGCCGGGCCGGGTCGTAGACGACGATGCCGGCAGCCGACATGCCGCCCAGCCACTCGCGCACGTAGCGCTCGTTCAGGTCGGCCGCGTCGGCGATCTGCTCGCTGCTCGCGGGTGGGAGCGTCGCCAGGGTCTCGAACAGCCCGGCGCGGTGGCCGATGCTGGTGAGGATCGCGATCGCGCTGGAGTTGAGGATGTCGAGGTAGCGGGCCGCGAGGGCGGCGGTCTCCTCAGCCTCGGTCGCCGACGGTTCCGACGAGCTCGGTTCCGTTGAGGGGGTCGGGTCCGTGGTTTGGTAGGTCGTACTCAAGGGGGTTCTCCTTGTCGGGGGAAGCCACCGGCTCCGGAACCGAACGCGCGTGGCGCAGGTACAGGACCAGCATCAGGCCGGTGGTGATGAGGTAGAAGCCGTGCAGTGCCCAGATCGGGCCGGGCGGCAGGCTGTAGATGTACAGCGAGTGCACGACGTTGCCCGTGTTCGCGAGCAACAGGTTGCCGAGGCTGTAGGACGCGAGGTCGCGCGTGCGGACGGCCTTGAGGACCATCGGCAGGACGCTCCCGGCGAAGATCACGCTGGAGATGCTGCCTGCCAACACTGCGAGGCTGAGGTCCATCGTGGTCCTCCTTCGGACTCGGGATGAACTGGTGCCTCAACGCTAGGAACCCACGCCGGTTCGCGAATCGGGCGAATCACCCAATCGCGTCGGGGCCCGTGGGGTGTTCGGCGCACGGCGCTTCCGCGGAAGCGCCACCTGGCTGACCGGTTCGAGGCCGCATCCGAGTCAGTCACCCGCACTTCGAGTTCGTCGTGAACTCCCTCTGGCTGGTTCGAAGCCTTGCGACGAACTCGGCGCCTCGAGGCAGCGCCGCCTAGCGAGAGCCGTTCAGCCGGTGCTCGTGAGCCCAGGCGGCCGCCGCGGTGCGGGACGAGACGCCGATCTTCGTGAAGATGTTCCCCAGGTGCCGGTCCACGGTCTTTGCCGAGATGAACAGGGCGGCGGCCGCGTCCCGGTTGCTCGCTCCGGCGGCGATCAGCCGCAGCACCTCAGCTTCCCGAGCAGTCAGTCCACCGGGCAAGGGGGAGGCGTCGAGGCGCGCCACGTCCGGCGCTGCGCCGAGCTCGCCGTAGATGGCGACGGCCGTGGCCACGTCGGACTCCGCGGCCGCCTCGTCCCCGAGGCCGGTGTGGGCGAGAGCGCTCAGTTCGTAGATCCTGGCGCTCTCGTACCGGGCCCGCAGCGCGCGATAGCCGGCCGCGGCACGGCGCAGCACGGGCAGTGCCTCCTCGTGGCGGCCCTGGGCCACCAGTACGGCGGCCCGCGCGTGCACCGCCCAGGTGCGGAACCCCTCGGTGGCGAAGTCGGTGGCGACGGCCTCCAGCTCGCCGCACAGCCGGTCGGCCTCGTCGGTGCGGCCCTGGGCGAGGGCGATCTCCACGGCGGGGCCGAGCAGCCGGGCGGAGGACAGCCGGTCCCGGCCCGCGAGCGCGGCCCGCAGCGCGGCCGAGGCCTCGCGGACGTGTCCGCCGGCGAGGTCGAGCAGGGCCGCTCCCGGCTGGGTCTCCGCACCGAGGTCACGGGCCTGGTCGAAGGCGGCACGGGCGCCGCTTGCATCTCCCCGCAGCCGCCGGATCTCGCCGAGCTGGTAGTACGCCTCGCCCGCCACCCAGTTGTTCAGACCCGTCAGTTCCGCGCCGCTGCGCTCGATGCCGGCCTCCGCCGTCGACCAGTCCCCTTGCGTGCACAACAGCTGCAGGCGGTGCACGCGGCAGATACCGGAGTACACCACCTCGCCGTGGAACTGCTCGCACCACTGCTCCGTGGCCGCGGTCCAGGCGCGCATCCGGCTCAGATCACCGAGGCTGTGGCAGGTGTGGATGACGGTGCAGTAGACGTCGCCGGCCCATTCGGCCGGCATCTGGCCGGCGAGCACCGGCAGCATCGCCTCATCGAGCTGCGCGAACCCGGCCGCCGGGTTGCCCGTATGCGCGTCGGCGAGTCCCGAGAGCACCAGGCCGAGGGACGTCAGTTGCGGGGCGCGGAGACGCTGTCCCATCTCCTTCAGGGTCACCGCCGTCTCGCGGGCCGGCCCGAGCCCGTAGAAGTCCAGCTCGACGATCGCGTCCAGGTAGCGCAGATAGCCGTGCTCGACGCCCTCCGGCAGGTCGGCCAGGATCCGACGAGCCCGGTTCACCCATCCCGAGGCGATCACCAGATCCCCGCGGATGAACCAGAGCAGCCCGAGGTTGAGCGCCTTGTTCGCCGCACCGGGCAGATCGCCCTCGTGCTGGAACCGGTTGTAGACGTCCTCGGAGAGCTCCAACGACTCTCGCGCCCGGCCCACCCACCAGCACACCCGGCTGAGCAGGTCCAGGTCCGCCGTCGGGAGCGTGCCGAGGTCCCGGGCCCTGGACAGGTCCCGATGCGCGCCCTGCCAGTCCCCGTGGGCGAACGCCAGTCGCCCCGTGTCCAAGACCGCTGTGAGATCGTCCATGATCTGCTCCGCAACAACGGTACGCGCGTCCGACGGCGGACGGTCGCCGTTCTGCGAAACCGTCGCCTCGGCCGTAGGGGACAGGTCCTGACCGCTATCGCGCCTAACCTGGCGTCAACACGACGAGGGGAAGACGATGATGGCACGAGGCGACGACTGGGACCGGCTCCTGGCGGGGCGGCTGGCGACCCACCGCCTGCTCGAGGCGGCGCCGACCGGAGCCGACCCCTCGACGGCGATCACCGCCGTCGTCGACGCGATCGTGGGAGCACACGCCCAGGTGATGGTGGCCGGCGAAACCTCGATCGGGCTCCGGGTGGACGGCGCGACGCGCTCCGACGTGCGTCGCGCGGTCGAAATGGACCGCACCCTCGTCAAGGCCCACGGCCCGCGCGGGACGGTGCACCTGCTCTCCGCGGACGGACTGTCCCGGTGGGTCGGTGCGATGGGCTGGATCGGGACCGCGGGGCCGACCCCGCCCCCGGCCATGCGGCTCACCGCCGAGCAGGCCGACGGGGTCCTGGCGGCGCTCGACTCGGTCCTCGCCGGCGTCGAACTGACCGTCGACGAACTCGACGAGGCCGTCATCGGTGCAACAGGGCCGTGGGCCGGTGACCTGGTGATGCCGGCGTTCGGCGGCTACTGGCCGCGTTGGCGGCAACTGATCGGGACGGCCGGGCACCGCGGTGCATTGTGCTTCGGGCCACAGCGGGGCCGGAAGGTGACCTACACCAGCCCGCGCACGTGGCTGCCCGGGTTCGACCCGCAACCGGGGGTGCGTGCCGCCGTCGACCTCGTGCACGCCTACCTGACCGGCTACGGACCGGCGACTGCCGGCGAGTTCGCGAAGTGGCTGGCGATCCGCCCCGGCCGGGCCACGGAACTGTTCGCACAAGCCGAGGTGGACCCGCGCCTGGAACGGGTGGACCGGGCAGGTGTGGGGTGCCTGCGCGTGGCCGGCACCCCCGACATCGAACCGTGGCGCGACCAGGTCCGCCTGCTCCCGCTCTTCGACGCCTACGGGGTGGGCAGCCAGCCACGGGAGCGGATCTTCCCGGGGCGGGCCGCCGAGCGCGCACTGGCCGGCGGGCAGGCCGGGAACTTCCCGGTCGTCCTGCTCGACGGCGTGGTGGCCGGCGTCTGGCACCAGCGCCTGGCCGGCCCCCGGGTGAAGATCACGGTGGAGATGTTCGAGGGGCCCACCGCCCGACGGCGCCGCGCGATCGAGGAGCAGGTGGACCGTGTGGCGGCGGTGCTCGAGGCGCGCCCCGAGGTGACGTTCGGCGATATCACCGTGGGCGCGCACGCCTGACCCGGACCGAATACCGCGACGAGGCGGTGGCACGCTAGCGTTCGACCTGCTTGCCCGCGTGGTCCGACGGACCGTGCTTTCGGTGGGCCGGACTTCGCGTGGTCACAGAGGCGAGAGGGGGGCACGATGCTCGACCTGGTCGGCGCGATCCTGCCCTTCGGGCTCGGCGTCTCGGTGAGCCCGATCCCGATCATCGTCAGCGTGCTGATCCTGCTGTCGCCGCGCTCGCGGGCGAACGGGATCGCGTTCCTGCTCGGCTGGGCGCTCGGGATCGCGGCGGTGGTCACGGTCCTCACCCTGCTCGCGGGCTACCTGCCGACCGACTCCTCCGACGGCCCGAACCCCGTGGCCGGCGTGCTGCAGCTCGCGCTCGGCGTCTGGTTGCTGGTCATGGCCCGGCGCAAGTTCCGGCCCACCGAGTCCGAACCCGGTCCAGAAGCCGAGGTCGACCCGGACACGGGTCTCCCGGTCCCGCAGCTGCCAGGTTGGATGTCCTCGATCGCGAGCACCACGCCCGTGCGGTCGCTGCGCAGCGGCCTGCTGTTCGCGGGCGCCAACCCGAAGAACGTGGCCTTCGCCGCGGGGGCCGCCCTCACGATCGGCACGGCCGGTCTTGGCACCGGCGACGTCGCCCTGCTGCTCGTGATCTACACCGTGATCGCGTCGCTGACCGTGGCCGTGCCGGTCGGGCTGCACCTGCTGTTCCCGGTGCGCACCGAGCAGCCGCTGCGCGCGCTCGAGGTGTGGCTGATGCGCAACAACACCACGATCGCCGTGGTGCTGCTGCTCGTCTACGGTGTCCTGCTGATCGGGCAGGGGATCGGTAGCTTCTAGGCGCGACGCGGCAGGTGGGTGCGCACGGCCATCCGCGGCCCGCGGCGTGGCGGCGCCACCCCGCTGAGCATCACGAGGCGTTGCACCCGGCCGCGATGCGGACGGAACGGTTCGAGCAGAACCGCCAGTTCGCCGTCGTCCACGATTGCCCCGGTGAGCGCCCACCCGACGTTCCTGGCCACGTGATAGTCGCCGAAGCTCACCGCGTCGGCGTCGCCGAACACACGCACGCGCACCTCGGCGCTGGTCCAGGTGCCCACGCCCGGCAGGGAGCGCAGGGCGCGATCGGCGTCCGCGGAGGTACCGCGGGCGAGCCGTTCCAGGGACGGTGCCACGCGGGCCGCCGCGACGATCGCGCGCGAGCGCGCCGGGTCGATCGCCAGGTGCAGCCACTCCCAGCTCGGGATCGCCGCCAGCACGTCCGGTGCCGGCGGCACCCGCAGACCGTGCCCGCCAGCAGGCCCGGGTGCCGGTTCGCCGAAGCGCTGCACGAGAGTGCGCCACGAGCCGAACGCCTCGGCACCGGTGACCTTCTGCTCGATGATGGTCGGGACCAGCGACTCCAGCACCTGGTGGGTGCGCGTCAGCGGCAGGTGCGGGTGCCGGCGTGCGAGTGGGCCGAGGGTCGGGTGGCCGGCGACGTCGAACCCGGCCGGGTCGTCGAACGCGCCGAGCATCGCGGGGACGGCGTCCAGGGCCCAGGCGGCACCGTCGCCCCAGGCCATCGCGAGCACCGGCCCGCCGCCGTCGGACCGGCTCACCCGGAGTGCGGCCGGGCCCTGCGGCGTGAGTAGCCCCCGCCAGTAGGTGCCGGTCCCCTCCCGTTTGAAGCACGGGTCGTGGGCGCCACGGCGCAGCGCGGCCAGGGTCGGCCCGAGCGGGGTCGGCCGGGTCGGCTGCCAGGTGCGCTCCAGCCCGCTCACTCCGCGAGTGTAGGCACGCCGGACCCGGCCGGGCGCAGCGGCGCCGGACCGGCGCCGAGGCGACTCCCTCGGGGGAGGGATCCCTGGCCCGCGCCGCCGGTGCCACGCTCGATGACATGAACCTCGCCGACCGCTTCATGCCGACTCCTGAGTTCTCCGAACGGCACGCACGTGTCATCGACGCACCCCGCGACGCAGTCTGGGATGCCGTCACGGACTTCAGCTTCCGGGACCTGCGCCTCGCGGCCCCGCTGTTCGCGGCCCGGGCGGTCATCGGGATCGCGGCCAACGGGCCGCGGTACCGGACACCGAAGGGCGAGATGTTCATCCCTCTCGCGCAGGACCAGGGCCGGCAGCGGGTATTCGGGCTGCTCGGCCGGTGGTGGCGCTTCGGCGGCGCCGATGCCCGGGCCGATATCCGCGACGCCGAGACCTTCGAGGCGTTCGACGAGCCCGGCTACGGCAAGGCGATCCTGGTCTTCGAGCTGGAGGACGCCGGCCCGGGGCGCACGCGTGTGGTGACCCGGACCCGAGTCGTGACGACCGACGCCGGCGCGCACCGCGCGATGGCGCGATACTGGCGGCTCATCCGGCCGGGCAGTGGGTTCATCCGCCACCTCATGCTCGCCTCGGTCGATCGGCGGGCGCGGGCCGCGGCATCGGCGGCGAACGAGCCCTGGTCCTCCGAACCTGTCTGAAGGGTGGTCGGGGCGGCCGCGCCGGGGGCGCCGCGAGCTACGGTTCGAGGCATGGAAACCTCGGACGCCACGAGCCCGCCCACCACCATCCGCTGGGGCATCATCGGCGTCGGCAATGTCACCGAGGTCAAGAGCGGCCCGGGGTTCCAACAGGCCGACCGATCCGAGCTCGTCGCGGTGATGCGCCGGGACGGTGCCAAAGCGGCGGACTACGCACGCCGGCACGGCGTACCCCGTGCCTACGACGACGCCGACGCCCTCATCCACGACGACGAGGTCGACGCCGTCTACATCGCGACCCCGCCGGACTCCCACCGGGACTACGCGGTCGCTGTCCTCGAGGCCGGTAAGCCGGTCTACGTCGAGAAGCCGATGGCCCGCACGACCGCCGAGTGCGAGCAGATGAACGCCGCCGCCGAGCGGGCCGGGCTGCCGCTGTTCGTCGCCTACTACCGGCGCGCGATGCCGCGCTTCGCGCGCGTCAAGGAACTGCTCGACGGCGGCGCGATCGGTTCGGTGCAGGCCGTCGCCGTCCGCAACCAGCAGCCCGCGCCGATCGCCGAGGGTGGCGACATGCCGTGGCGGGTGCAGCCCGAGATCTCCGGCGGCGGCCACTTCGTGGACCTCGCCTCCCATACCCTGGACCTGCTCGACCACCTGCTCGGCCCGATCGCCCGGGTCAGCGGCTACGCGGCCAACCGGTCCGGGCGTTACCCGGCCGAGGACCTCGTCAGCGCCGCGTTCGAGTTCGGCTCCGGCGTCGGTGGGACCGGGCTGTGGTGCTACGCGGCCGGGGAGTACCGCGACGAGGTGGAGCTCGTCGGTGACGCAGGCTCGCTGACGTTCTCGACGTTCGCGCAGGAGCCGCTCCGGCTCGTGCGCGGTGACACCGAGGAGTCCATCGAGGCGCCGTACCCGGCGACCGTCCAGCAGCCCTTGATCCAAGCCGTCGTCGACGAACTCACCGGAGTCGGTGTGAGTCCGAGCACCGGGACGAGCGCCATCCGCACCGCCCGGATCATCGACACCATCCTGGCCTCCTACCGCGCCGAGCATGGGCTGACGTTCTCCTGATGCCGGCCCTCACCGAATTCACCGCGCTGGCGTGGGCGCTGCTCGTGCTGGGCGCGCTCATCGTCGGGCTGTCCAAGGCGGCCCTGCCCGGCGCGAACACCATCACGATCGCCATCTTCGCGGCCCTGCTTCCGGCGCGGGAGTCGACGGCGGTGCTCCTGATCCTGCTCATCGTCGGGGACGTCTTCGCCGTCTGGGCCTACCGCAAGCACGCCGACTGGCCCACATTGCGGCGACTCGTACCCACGGTGCTGGCGGGGGTCGCGCTGGGCGTGGTGTTCCTCGCGCTCGCCGACGACGCCTGGGTGCGGCGCGTCATCGCGGTCATCCTGCTCCTCGTGATCGGTGTGACGCTGTTGCGCCGGGCCGTCGGGCGGCGCGCGGAGATCCGGGCCGCGACTGGGTCCGGGACCGAATCGTCGCAGGCCCGAGTGGCAGCGGCAGGCGGCGGCTCCGTTGCGAGCGGCGCGGTCGCCGGCACCGGAGGGTCGGCGGCACCCCAGGATTCGTCGGCCGCCGGCTCCGGCTCGCTGGCCCGTCGCATCCAGACCGGTATCTACGGCACGCTCGGCGGGTTCACCACGATGGTGGCCAACGCCGGTGGCCCGGTGATGAGCATGTACTTCATCGCGTCCCGGTTCTCGGTCAAGCGGTTCCTCGGCACGTCCGCATGGTTCTTCGCGATCGTGAACGTGACTAAGGTGCCGTTCCAGGCAGGGCTAGGGCTGATCACGGTCCCGGGCCTGCTGCTCAACCTGGTGCTGATCCCCGCGGTGATTGCGGGCGCGTTCTTGGGCAGGTGGCTCGCACCCCGGATCGACCAGGCGTTGTTCGAGCGGCTCGTCATCATCCTCACCGTGGTGGGCGCCCTCTATCTGCTCTTCTGACTCTGCTGTGCGCGATGATGGCGCCATGGACGATCGGGATGAGCAGGTTCGGCGGCGGATCCGTGCCTCCACGCTCTGGTTCGTCGCCGCGATCCTGACCGCGGCGGCGGCCCTGATCGTGTGGGCGCTCACCGTCGGGTTCCCAGTGGTCAACGACGCCCGGACCGACGCCGTGGCGGTCCAGGGCGACAGCGGCCGCGAGATCATGGTCCGGTACACCGGCGGCAGCCCCGGCTGCGGCGACCCGCACTCGATCGAGGTCGAGGAGACCCAGACCACGGTGACCATCACGACCCATGTGGTGGCGCCGCACGGGACCCAGTTCAACTTCGGCTGCGACGATGAAGGGTTCGCGATGTTCCAGACCGTCCGGCTCGAGCGTCCGCTCGGGGGGCGTGCCGTGTTCGACGGGCCGACCGGCGCAACGGTCGAGGTGGCGGCCGACGTGGCGACCCTGGTTGCCGCGGACTGAATACGGCGCGGGCAGCCGCCCGTGGGCGGGCGGGCGCGCTGAGCGGTGGGCGGCCCGGGGGGAGCGGGCCGGCCCACCGCGATCATGGGTGGCCGTCAGCGGCCACCGTCCTCACGCCGCCGGCGGGACAGCCCGAGGAGCGCGATCCCGAGCCCGCCCAGCAGGCTCGCAGCGAGGGCCGTGGTGCCGGCTGCAGCGCCGGTGCTGGGCAGCTGCGGAGTGGCCGGGTCGAGGGGCGCGTTCAGCCGTGCGGGTGGCACCGACTGCCCGACGAGCAGCACCGGCACGGTCGGCGCGGGCATGATCGGGTCCGGCACGGTCGCCGCGGGCACGATCGGGTCCGGCACGGTCGGTTCCGGCAGGATCGGCTCGATCTGCAGCTCGCACGGGATGTCCGTGAGCTCGAACTCGAACGTCGCCACCTGGGCGGGCACATCGAGTGCAACGACCTGGGTCGTTGCGGCGAGGGTCGGTGCTGACGCGGACTCGTTCAGCGTCCAGCCCGCCGGCAACTCCGCCGGGAGCAGGTAGCCGGGCTGCGCGACCGCGTTCAGGAACCGGCCGTCCTGCAGCCAGACATCCAGGCCCACACCCGCGGTCCATTCCACCGCATCGTTCGCGGTGGCGCAGTGATCAACCACGCCGGGCTCCGGGAAGGTAACCGGCATCGACTCCAGCGGAGTCGCGCAGTCCTCAGAATCGACCTCAACGATCGTGACGGTCGTCTCGGCCTTCCCGGAGGTACTCAGCTGCCAGCCGTCCGGGACCTCGGTGATGCTGTAGTGCCCGGCCGCGGTCGCGATCACGCTGTACGTGCCGGGAGCCAGGTCGGAGAGGTTCTCCGGCTCTCCGGCAAGGGCGTCGTCGACCAGGTGGTGCACCACGTACCCGACGTGATCCGCACCGGGCAGGGAGATCGCGCCGGTGGTCGCGCAGGTCGCCTGGGTCACCACGAGCGGCGCGACGGCCACGCCGCACTCCTCCGCCGTCACCTCGTGCCGCGTCTTGCCCACCCAGGTCCACGAGCCGGGCTGGCCGAGGACCCACGAGTCGCCGGAGAGGACGTAGTCGGTGGGGCGCTCGTACTGGTCGATCCAGGTCCAGCCGAGGTCGCAGCGCACGGTGGTCTTGAAGCGGGTCTCCACCAACGCTTCCGGCTGGCACTCGACGTTGTTCTGGGTGCGCGTGTGCGTGGTGCGGAAGCCATCGGGGAACGCGTAACCCTCGGCCGGCACCACGTTGATCGAGACCTTGCCGTTCAGCGTCGTGTGGTCGAACACGTAGTAGGTGTACTCGACGGTGCTGGTGTAGACCCAGTACCCGTTGTCCACGCCGCACTCGTCGACCCACTGCGGCAGGGCCGGGGTGACGACGGTGAGCTCGGGCACCTCGGGCACCTCCGGTACCTCGGGGCCTTCGGGCTGCGGGCAGGCACTCACGTCCGGCTCGCCCTGCTGCCCACCTCCGGTACGCGTGTCCCAGCCGATCACGATGGACCGGTTGTGCGCGTCAGCGAATCGCAGTCCCACCACGACATCGGGGTAGGCCAGGCCGGACGGCCAGTCGGAGATCGAGCTGATACTGACGCTGAGCGGGTTGTTGCCCGTCTGGAGTCGCTCGTCCACGCCGGGCGTGCCCACGTACTTGCACACGAACACCTTGCGGACCGCGTCCTGGGTCATCGCCGTTGCGGTCGCGGCCGGTGTTGCCGGCGCGACTCGCTCCGGTGCTGCCGGCCGGGGTGCACTCTCGACTGCGGGCTCAGTGGCAGGGTCGGGCACGGACTCGCTCGCGGGCCCGGCTGCCGGTGCCGGGGCATCGTCGGCGACCGGGTCGGCCGCGGGCTGCGCGATCGGGTCGGCCTCGGGTGCCACGGCTGCGGGCTCGACCACGGTCGCTTCGACCTCGGGAATCGCCGTCGGCTCAGCGGCCTGCTCGGGTGCGGTGGGCTCGGCGGCCGTGGCGTCGACGACCTGCGCCTCGATGACGGCGGCGCCGCCGTCGTCGAGGGCGTCGGCGAAGGCTGGTGCGGAGGCCGCGGTCAGCACTCCCAGGCCGAGTGCCAGAGTTGCGAGGGTCGCGACGGACCCCCTGATTATGGTTCTCATGATCGATCCCCCGTGTTGCGGTTGGACGTGCGGTTCTGAGCTGCCACCGGCGCATGGTGGGACGAGTGCTGCGCGGCGGGGCGAGCCCAGATCAACACGACCCCGACGCCCCGGCGAGCGTCCGGCGTGGTGATCGTCTGGTGATTCAGAACGGCGGAATTCCGCGGCTGAGGGTGGGGGTGAGGGGGTGAAGGGTGAGTCTCGTCCTCACCTCACCCGGTCGCGTCGGCAGCGTCAGGGCCGGGAACCTGCCGAATCCCAGGGGCACCGGCCGGCAGAGGGTGAGGCGCAAACCCCGTGAGCACGGGCGGCCTCGGAAGGGGTGAGATATCGCGGCAGGGGTGAGAAGGCGTCGCGCAGGGGTGAGCAGGCACCGCGCAGGGAGATGCCCGCTGGGAGGAGTGCGTCGCCCAGATGCTTGAGCAGGCCGACGTCGCCGGTCACGCCCTGCACGTCCTCGGCATCACGCCCGGGTCGGCCGCGTACATCCGCTTGCCGTTCAGAGCGCGCGAGTGAGCGGTCCCGCGGGCCGGGGCCGAACGGCGCCCAACCACCCGCGTTAGGGTGGCCCGGTGACCGATCCCCGCCGTGGCCCGCTGCGCCTGCTGCGCGCGGCTGCGGTCTCGGTGAGCGTCCTCGGCCTCGCGCTCGGGGCGCACCTGGCCGCTGGCGGCACGCTCGGCGACCCGCTCGTCGTGGCCGCCGCCGGGGCCTTCACGATGCTGATCGCGATCGGAGTCTGTGGCAGCCGCCTGAACGCCGTGACCGTGCTGGCCCTGCTCGGGGCCGGCCAGTTCGGCCTGCACCACGTGTTCGCCGCCACGGCCGGCCTCGCGACCTCGGGCTGCCCGACGGGCACGGCCGGCGCCGGCCACGCCCACGGAGCGGCCCTGGCGGAGTCCGTGCAGCACTGCGTCACCGCCGCAGGCGGCGGGCACGCCCTCACCGCCGCCATGCTCGGCGCGCACGTGCTCGCGACCGTCCTCAACGCCGCCGTGCTCTGGCGGGCCGACCGTGCCCTGTTCGCGCTCTGGACGTGGTGGGCGCCACTGCTGGCGGTGCTCTTCGAGCGCACGCTCCCGGCCGTCGAGGCGAGCCGGCGGCCGCATGGCATCGCTGCCGGTCCGCGGGTGGTCCGCCCGCGGATCGCCTGGCTGGACCTGGCGCCACGGCGAGGACCGCCGCCGCTCGGCGCCACCGCCTGAGCCCGCCCACCCAGTTGCGCGGGGATCCGGGCCGGTGACGCAACCCCAGCGATCCCCGCCCGGCGGCGCACCAGCGGCCGGGCACCATCACCGAGCCCTGTGAGGTTTCCCATGTCCATGTCCCCACGCGCACTGAACCTGCGCGCCCTGGCGGTCTCCGCCGTCGCCCTGTTCCTCGGCCTGACCCTCCACGCAAGTGCCGCCCAGGCGCACGACGTGCTGCTCTCCTCCGCCCCGGCGGACGGCGAGACCCTGTCGGCCGCACCCACCGAGGTCCGCCTGGCCTTCAACAACGACATCCTCGATCTGAACGCCGCCATCGTCCTCACCGACGCCGAGGGCACCGTGCTCACCGAGGAGGCGCCGGTGGTGGACGGTACCGAGGTGGCACTGCCACTGCCCGACGGCGTACCGGCCGGGGTCTGGACGGTCACCTGGCGGGTCGTGTCCTCGGACGGTCACCCGATCTCCGGTGCGTACGAGTTCACGGTGGACGCGCCCGTGGTGACCACCGTCGAGCCGACGGACTCGACGGAGCCCTTGGAGCCCACCGACTCGGACACCACCGCCACCGGGACCAGTGAATCCGAGCCGTCGGACAGCGCCTCCGCCGTCGAGACCGGCGATGACGGGTCCGAGTCCGGAGTGGGCCGGATCGTCGCCTTCGTGGTGGTCGCGATCGCGGTCGTGGGGGCCGTAGCCGCGGGCATCGTGCGTCGCAGCCGCTCCTGAGCGAACCCTTGCCGCGGCAGCCCCGGTCCGCCCGGGCGGGGCGGCGTAGCCTGGGAGGATGTCACCCTGGCTCGTCGCCCTGCTCGGTCTGGCGGCCCTCGCCGTCATGATCGAGGCGCTGCTGCGCGCCGAGCGACGCCCGCGGGACCGCCGCGGCGAGGGCCACGGCGGCGGCACCTTCGGCATCATCGACGAGGTCTTCGCCCCCAGCCGACACGAGGCGCTGCAGGAGTTGGAACAGCAGCGCGAGCTGCCCGCACCCTCGCCCACGCCCGCCGACCCACCGTGGGGCACGTTCGTGTACGGCGATGACGGTGCGATCTTGGCGGTGGAGCTCACCCGCGACAGGCCGGACCAGGCTCAGTAGTTCGTAGCCTTCTGTGTCCACAGGATCTGTCCCGCCCGGGCAAGTTGACAACGCTTGCGTTATAGTTGACGTGTGGCATGGAACGTCGTACTGGTCGACGAAGTCGACCAGTGGTTCCTTGCGCTCGCTCAGGCTGATTACGACATCGACACAGTTGCTGCCGCGATCGACCTGCTCGAAGAGCATGGTCCGAACCTCGGCAGACCGGTCGCTGACCGTGTCAAAGGCTCGAAGCGTCACAACATGAAGGAGCTCCGCCCAAGCGGCACCAGCATCCGTATCCTGTTCATCTTCGACCCGAACCGCAACGCGGTTCTCTTGGTCGCGGGCGACAAGACTGGGAACTGGTCGGGTTGGTATGAGAGAAACATCCCGGTCGCCGAGGAACGTTACGACGCGTGGCTCGCCGGCAACTACGACGAGGAGGTGAACTGATGGCTCGCAACTGGAAGGACGTCCGCCGCGACGCGGTGGAGGCAGGACGGCTCGACGAACAGCGCATTGAAGATGCCCGCGAGGACATGCTCGGCACGCTGCGGGCGCACCGACTTGCCGAGATTCGCAAGTCGCACCAGATCTCTCAACGCGCCCTTGCCGCATCGATGTCTGTCTCGCAGGCGCGCGTATCGACGATCGAGCGCGGAAAGCTCACCCGCACCGAACTGGGAACGCTGCAGTCCTACGTTGAGGCGCTCGGCGGCAGGCTCAAGGTCGTGGCCGAATTCGGCGACGAGTCGTTGATAGTTCGGGACTGACCAGACTGTTCGGTCAGCACTCCGGCGTCAGACGCATCCTGAGGCCGGAGGCGCGCTGCACCGGACGGCGCACGGCGGCCCGAACAGCGGCCTCGGTGCCAACCACACGCACTCGCTCGCGTGCCCGGGTGATCGCCGTGTAGAGCAGTTCCCTGGTCAGCAGCGGAGAGTCCGCCGGTGGCAGCAGCACTGTGATCTCGGCAGCCTCGCTGCCCTGGCTCTTGTGGATCGTCATCGCATGCATGGTGTCCACGTCCGCGAGGCGGGACGGGGCGAGCCGGAGTCGCCCGGCGGTGCTCTCCACGACGGCGGTGCGGGTCCCGTCGTCATCGCGGACCACGACGCCGGTATCCCCGTTGAACAGCCCGAGCCCGTAGTCGTTCGCGGTGATCAGCAGTGGTCTGCCGACGTACATCGGCTCGAACAACGGGTCCCCGGTCTCCTCGGTCAGCCAGCGCTCGACGAGGTGGTTCCAGGTCTGCACGCCGAAGGGTCCCCGCCGGTGCGCACAGAGCAAGCGCCGTGACCTGATCATCGCCAACGCGGTCGTCTCGTCCCCGGCGGCGGCCTCGGCGCGTATCGCTGTCGCTTGTGCTGCCAGCAAGGGCCGGAGGGCGCGGGCCGGATCGTCCGTCTCGATGAACTCGACGGCGGGTCCCGAGCCCGCGTCGGTGTCACCAACGCGAAGCGCGGCGAGCACGACCTCCTCGTCGCCACCACCATCCGAGCCCTCTACGCGGAGCGCGTCGACTAGGGCGCCCACGGGAGCCGAGAACCGGTGCGCCGTGGTCAACCGCTGCACCACGGCGCCCGACCCGAGGCCCGCCACCAGGTCCGCGAGGACGGCGCCCGCATCGACGGATGCCAACTGGTCCGGGTCGCCGACCAGCATCAGGCGGGTGTCGTCGCGCGCGGCCTCCAGCAGCCTGGCCATCATGGTCAGGTCCACCATCGAGGTCTCGTCGGCGATGATCACGTCGTGAGGGAGCCGGTTGCCGCGGTGGTGCCGGAACCGTGTGCTGTTGTCCGGGCGCCACCCGAGCAACCGGTGGAGCGTTGTCGCGGTCAGAGTGGGGATCCGGTTCCGATCGGCCTCCGGCAGACCTGCCGCTGCCTCGTTCACAGCCTCCTGCAGCCGCGAGGCCGCCTTGCCGGTGGGTGCCGTCAATGCGATCCGCAGCCGGCGGCCGTGCGCCTCCGCCTGCTCGGCAAGTACCGCGAGCAACCCGGCCACCGCCGTCGTCTTGCCCGTTCCGGGCCCGCCGGTGAGCACCGTGGTGAGTTGCCCCGCCGCCGCCCTGGCCGCAGCGCGCTGCTCCTCGTACCCAGCCCGGAACACCCGAGCCAGCCCTGCGTCCAACAGGGCCTCGTCGACGGCTGGTGCGGTCAGGGCGAGCCGGCGGTGGAGGTCGTCGGCCACCTGACGCTCCTGACGCCAGTACCGGTCCAGATAGAGCAGGTCGTGGTCCCAGCGGATCACTCCGGCCTCAAGCAGCGGGCTGGCCCGCACCACGTCGATCCAGGTCCCCACCTCGGGCCACGGAAGGTCGCCGACCTCCGCCGCGGCGGCGACCTCGCGCAGGTCCACACAGACCGACCCCCGCCGAACTGCCCGACTGGCGACCGCGACTGCGAGCAGGACCCGCTCGTCGGCCTCGCCGCCGATGGCGCCGAGCCTGGTGGCGACGTGCACGTCCGCGGCGTTCAGGTGGTTCGCGTCGTTGAAGGTTCGCAGCAGCCCACCTGCTCGGAGCGCGAGGCGTCGGTCCGCGGGGTCCGTGATCTCGTCGACGGCGTCCGCCCCTGCGGCGGTCGCCTCGACCGAGAGGTCCCGGACCTCGGTCCCGGCGCTCATGCCGCCCCCGCCGAGTCGGCTGCGGCGCCGTCGAGCAGATCGGAGAGCTCCTCTACGAGCGCGAGCGGTGGCCGCCATGAGAACACACCGCACGGCGCACCGTCGATGATCGGGGTCTCGGCACCACACATGCCGCGCAGGTACAGGTAGAGCACTCCGCCGAGCTGGGCCTCGGGACTGTAGCCTCCGCCGAGGCGCCAGCGCAGGAACCGGTGTAGCACCACCGCGTAGAGCAGGGCTTGCAACGGGTAGTCGGAGTGTCCCATCGCGTCCACCAGGGCTTCCGGCCGGTAGTCGTGGGCGCTGAGCCGATGGTCCGGTCGGCCGAGCCAGTTCGTCTTGTAGTCGACGACGAGATACCTCCCATCGACACGGAGGGCCACGTCGATCGAACCAGTGAGGTAGCCGCTCAGCCGTTGGCCGGCCAGCTCGGGGTCCTGGTCCAGCACTCTGGCGTAGGGCAGCAACGGGTCGTCGGCATCCAGATGACGGCGCAGCAGGGGCGCGAGTTCGCCGAGCGTGACCGAGCCAGCCGGCTGGTCCCGCCGGTCACCACCTGCCAGAGGCAACTCGAAATCCATCTCGCAGAGCCGGTCGGTCATTGGGACCTCGCGCAGCGTGGCACCTCTGGCCAGGTGCCCGAGGGGCGTGTCGCACACCTGGACCAGAGCCTCGGCGAGCAGACCGACGTCCACCGGCGATGGCCAACGCACCAACTGCTCCCGGATGCTCTCGACGAACGCGGCGTGCAGGTCCGAAGAACGTGGGTCGGTCACCTCGAGAACCGCGTGCACGAGCGAGCCGAACGCGGCGCCGGCTGGGAGGTCCGCCATCGGGGAGGGGATCTCCGCCGTAGGTCCCTCCGATGAGATCGCGGCCGGGATCTCGATCGGCGGCTCATCCTGCTTGGTGGTCTCCTCCGGTTCGCTCCCGACGGCGTCCGGTGGGCCGGTCCTGGCCGCGGCGCTCAGCGCCGAGTAGGAGGTGCGCCGCCACGTCGTGTCCACGGTCCGGTCGAACCGGCGAGCGGAGAGTTCGGGTGCCGGCGCAGCCGGTGGCTCACCCGTCAGCGGTCCGGGCTCCGCCGGCTCCACGACAAGAGCCCCCTCGGACTGCCACAGGCCTAGTCGCTTCGCGGCCTCGTCATCGCTGGGCACCCCGGAGTGGTCCGGCACCTCATCCTGGCCTGGGCGGCGCCCGAACAGCATCCGGTGCAGCGCCGACTTCGGGGTGTTCGACGTGGGCGACCACCACGTGACCACCTGTGACTGGGCGCGGGTCATCGCCACATAGAGCAGGCGCAGTGACTCACCCGCATCCTCGGCTTGCGATCTCGCGAGGTTGGCCCGACGGTCCGGGTGATTCCCGCCGATGTCCAGGGATCTGGCGCTTGCCGGCGCCGGGCCGTGGAACAGGGGGATGATGTCCGCCCGGTCACCCACCCACCGGTCCGCGACGTGCGGCAGGTACACGATCGGGTACTGCAGGCCCTTGCTCCCGTGGATGGTCACCAACTGCACCGCAGCCGCATCGCTGTCCAACCGGCGGGTTCGGGCGCCGGGTGCCTCCGGACGGTCGTCAGCCATCTGCTCACGGAGCCAACCGACCAGGGCGACCATGCCGAGCCGGTCGGTCACGGCCGCCGCGTGCAGCAGTTGACCGACCTGGCGCAAGTCGGTGAGGTGACGCTCTCCGCCCACGTTGGCAAGCACTCGAGCGGTGAGCCCGCGGCTGCCGGCCGCCTCGAGGACGGCGGCTACCCCGCGCCGCTCGAACGACTCCGCCCAGCTGCGCATGAGCTCGGCGACGGTGTCCGTCAACCTGTCCCCGCCGTCGGCGAGTTCCGCCGCGGTGCGTCCGACGAACGGGCTGAGCGCCGCCGCGCGCACTCGGGGGGAGCGGTGTGGCTGCTCCAGTGACTCCAGGAGGGTCAGCCAGTCGGTGGCCGCCGGCGTTGCGAACACACTGCCGTTGCCGCCGAGGACCGCGGGGATGCCGACGTCGGCGAGCGCGGCCTGAACCTCCCACAACCGGGCGTTCTGGAAGGACAGCACCGCCACGTCGCTCGGCCGGAGCGGGCGGTCGTCGAAGCGGGCACCCGAGGTGAGTAGGGCATGGATGTCGTGGGCGACATCGCGGGCCAGCGCCGGCCGCAGCGGCGTCACGCCGACCAGTTTGCCGGGTGGTTCGCCGAACTGGTCTCGGCGGTGCACCCGCAGCCGCAGCGGTGCGTCCACGTGGGCTCCGGTGAGTCGACTGTGCTGGTGCACGGCCTCCACGTCCCGGACCACGATCTCGGGGTCGCCGAGCGCCGCGCCCAGGAGCATCCGCTGTTGGGCAGCGAGCAACGGAGCGTCCGTCCGCCAGTTGCGCCCGAGTGTGCGCCTTGTGGTGGCGGTCCGGGACGCCTCGAGGTAGGTGACGACGTCGCCGCCGCGGAACGCATAGATCGCCTGCTTCGGGTCGCCGATGAGGACCATGGTGGCGTGTCCGGTGAATGCGCGGTCGAGTACCTGCCACTGCACCGGGTCCGTGTCCTGGAACTCGTCCACCAGCACCACTCGCCATCGGCTGCGCATCCGGTGCCGGGCGGGTGCATCCTCCGGTGCCAGGGCCTGCGCGACCTGGATCAGTAGGTCGTCGTAGGAGAGCACCCCGAGCAGGCGTTTGCGACGCTCGAGTTCGGCGCGCACGGCCCGGGCGAAGCCCACCCGGCGCCCGGCCGGGCTCTTCGGATCGGCGTCGGCAGGCTCAAGCACCGCGGTCGGGTCCGCGACGGCGGCCTCGTAGGCGAGTTGGCGGGCCTGGCCACGTGTGAAGGTCGGCGGTTCGGTGGAGCCCGCGAAGCCGCGCACGTAGAGGTCGTCGACCACCTCCTCGAGCAGATCGCCGAGGTCCTCGACGAGGTGCGCGCCGGCGTCGGTGTCCCCGGCGGTGCCGAGGCTGCGCAGCACCAGTTGGCAGAACTGGTGCGTCGTGGCGATGGTCGCGGTGTCGAACGAGGCGAGCGCCGCGCGCAGGCGGTAACGGCGGGCCCGTCGCTGCGCCGGGTCGGCGTCGAGCAGGAGCCGGGTCAGTGGATCCGGCTCGCCAGGGGTCGCTGCACGGTCACCTGGCTCGCCGAAACTCGTGGCGAGGACGTGCTCGGCGCTCACCAGATGTTCCCGAACTCGCTCGCGCAACTCCTGGCTCGCCATCCGACCGAATGTGACGACGAGCATCTCGTCCAGCTCGGCGACCCCTTCGGCCACGTAGCGCGTGACAAGAGCTCCGATCGTCCAGGTCTTACCCGTGCCGGCGCTGGCCTCG
Source organism: Occultella aeris (assembly GCF_902703175.1). Taxonomy (GTDB): domain Bacteria; phylum Actinomycetota; class Actinomycetes; order Actinomycetales; family Beutenbergiaceae; genus Occultella; species Occultella aeris. Next base: position 143,182 of record NZ_CACRYJ010000006.1, read on the forward strand.
AGCAGCGTGGTGCCGGAGGGCAGCGGATCTGTGATGTCGAACGGGAGCGGGTCGGTCTTCGAGTGGTCGGTCATCGTGCTGCTCCTTGGCTCTCGTGCTCGAGGAGCGGACCCCACACCCGCACGGCGTACTGCCCCAGCCGGGTCGGGGACGTGTTCCATGCCTCGCCCGGCCGCGGCTCGGAGAGCAGCACGTCCACGGGTGCGCCGGGTCCGAACACGCGCACGTGCGCGGGCTTCGCATCCTCACCGGGTACCGGCGAGTTGCGGTCGGTCTTCCAGGAGGTGAGTGCCTTCGCACGGGCGGCCACGGTACGCGCGAGTGGGTCCCGCTGGGCGATCCGTGCGTAGTTCGCGGCCGTGTCGACCGGGAGCGGCAACGGCTCGCGCCGCCCCCGGTCGTAGATGTCCACGAGCGCCCGCAGATGCTCGAGCGGTTCGGTGACCGGCCCGAGGGCGACAGTGTCCGCGCCGGCGCCGGAGCGACCGACGAGCCGCGCGGACCAGTCCCGGGTGGGGTCCGCGGCGCCGACGGCGAGAAGTTTGATCCAGGCCTGCAGACGTTGCTTCGCCCGGAGCGAGGAGTAGGTGATCGAGACGATCCGGTCGCCGTGTATCCCGGACACGGTGCCGGTCAGCCGACGAGCCTCACCGAGGTCGATGTCGACATCCACCGACCGAGCCGGGGCGATGAGCAGGGGAGTACCGACGCGGACCAGCTCGGTGACCGTCTGCACGATCTCCGTGAGTGCGCGCGTGCCGAGTTCGCGGGGTGGCAGTTCACCACGCCGCCGTTCGGCTTGGATCACGGACATGGGGTCCAGCCCGTTGACGGAGTCGCGGAGCATCCGCTCGCCCACTTGCCACTTCTGCAGCCCGTCGAGTTCGATCGGCAGTGCGTCGAGAAGCTCCTCGGTCTCCCGGGGCAGGCCCACGTCCAGCACGGACCTGAGGAAGTCCCCGATCGGGTCCGCGAAGAACCGCAGCAGATCCGCGAGGTTCACATCCGCCGGGGCCGGCGCCGGGAGCGGTTCGGTCAGCAGCGGCGGCAGGGGGATGCGCTCACCAGCCTGGGCACGGGCCCCGCCGAGCGCCGCCCGGTCGAAGCTGAACGGGACCCCGGGCGCGGCGCCGAGTCGGCCGCGCTCATGATTGCGCGGGTCGAAGGGCTGCAGCGGATGCCGGATGACCAGGTCGGCACCGCGGGTGGCGCCCGAGGGATGTGTCGCGGTGAGGGCGAGCGCGTCGAGGATCTCGCCGAGGGGGACCGACGGCGGGCGTTCCAGCCCGGAGTGCTCGTTGGCGCCGGTATAGGTGATCACGAGCTTCTCGGTGGCTGCGAGCAGCGCGTCGAGCAGCAACTGGCGGTCCTCGGAGCGCAGGTCCCGTTCGCCCGTCATCGGGTCTCGGGCCAGCGCGTCGTCACCGTCGAACGTGCCGCTGCGCGGGAACGCACCGTCGTCCAGACCCACCAGGGCCACGACGCGGTGCGGCACGGACCGCATCGGCACCATGGTGCAGACGGTCAGCGTCCCGGTACGGAAGTTCGCGCGGGTCGGTCGGCCGGCGAGCTGATGCTCGAGCAGGACCCGCACGTCGGCCAGGCGCAGCGTGGTGCTCGGCGCCGTCCGACCCGGCCCGCTCGCCCCGTCTGGCTTCGGGGCGAGGGGCGCGAGCCCCGCAGCCGCGGCGCCGATCTCAGCGAGGCCGCGCTCGAACTGGGCGGACTGCCAGGCGTCGTCCGGGCGGACGTCGGTGATGGCGCGCACGCCCTCGGTGAGTGCTGCGACCCACTCGGTTGCCGGTCCCGCCGCGACGAGGGTGCGGATCGTGCGATCCAGGCGGTCCACGAATTCGGCGAACCGGCCGGCGAGGTCCACCCGGCCGCTGCCGACGTCATCCAGCGGCAGCACCGTGTCCAGCCAGTTGTCGGCGCCCTCGGCCATGGCCACGCCGAGCAGCAACCGGTCGATGCCGGCTCGCCAGGTGTTCTCGCGCAGATCCTGCAGCTTGTACGGCGAGCGGGTGTCGGCGTTCAGGCCCCAGCGGATCGAGGCGTGGTCGGTCCAGGTCGTCAGCTGATCGAGATCATCGGTGTCGAAGCCGAACCGCAGCCGGACGGGCTCGGTCGCAGCCAGGTCGAGAACCTCGGTGGCGCGCACCCGACCGCCGGCGAGTGCGACGAGTCGTCCGGCGATCGCGAGCAACGGGTTGGTACTGGTCAGGGCGCGGTCCGCGAGGCGTACCCGCAGCTGGTGCGCAGGGTGCCCCTGACCGCCGGCGACTACATCTGCGAGCCCGAACCCGGCCTGGAACAGCGGTGCGTAGGTCTCGATGTCCGGGCACATCACCAGGATGTCGCGTGGTTCGAGGGTGGGGTCCTCGGCGAGCAGCCCGACAAGGACCTCCCGAAGGACGTCGATCTGCCGACCAGGGCTGTGACACGCGTGCACGCGGACGCTGTCATCGTCGGGTGCCACTGGCCGCGAGGCCCGGATCGCCTCATCCGGGGCCCGGTCGAGCCGGACGTCGGACTGCAGCATGCCGAGCAGGGTGGTGGGCTCGACCGGCGCCTCGACCGGCGCCCTGGGACTCACGTCGATGGTGCCAGGCACGGCATCGGACGGTTGCAGGGAGGACTCGTCGAGCTCCGTGAACACGCCGAGACTGCGTCGCAGCTCGCGGGTGTCCCGACCGAGGGACGAGAGCAGCGGGTGCTCGGCCAGGGTTGCCGATGTGTCCTGACGGCGTGGCACCGTGCCCTTCTCGGCCGTGGTGCCCAGCTTCTCCCACAGCAGTGCGGAGGGCTGCGGCAGCCACAGGTGCACGTCCCGCACCGCAGCCAAACCTCGGAGCAGATCCACCTCGGTGCTCGGCAGCCGGGTGTGTCCGAACAGGGACAGCCGCGCAGGCAGGTCAAGGTCGCTACCGCCTGCGCGGAGGCGCTCGAGGGTCAGTTCGTGTCGGACGTCCGGTGGCGGCGCATCCACCCGCTCCAGCACCCGGCGCAGGAGCTCGGGCTGCCAGGCGAGGTCGGCATCGAGGTCCCCGCCCACGCCGTCGGACGCCCGGCCCTCGCGCCAGTCGGTCACCAGCTGCGGGCGCTGCACGGCGTAGGAGCCGAACAGGCCGGCCAGGCGCCGGGCCACGGAGTAGCGCCGGCTCATCCGGATCGACTCCTCCTCGCCGCCGCGACCGTGTCCGAGGTGAGTCGCGAGGGTGGCGCACCATGGTTCGTCGAGGCCGTCGTCGATCACCTGGAGGAGGGGCCAGACAAGCCGGTCGGGATCCCAGGGGTCGTCGCGCTCGCGGCCGAGGAGCATCGCGACAAGCGAGTGCGGGGTGAGGAAGCGGACCCCGGCGCACACGCCGTCCGTGCCGCGGGGGCCGGTCCCGAGCCGGTGGGACAGACGCTGCGTGAGCCATCGTTCGATCCCACGGGCCGGCACCACGACGACCTCCTCGGCGAACGGATCCGGAAGTCCATCGACGAGGAGGTCACCCAGCCCGTCGGCGAGGGCATCCGTGCGTGCCGCACGGTGGAGGAGGAGGCTCACAGCGATCCATCAGAGCACACCCCGCCGACACGCGTCGGAGATCTGTGGACCCGGGGCCGAGAGCCTTCGTACGTTTCGCCGCCGAATCGGCGATGATCGCGCCTCGACGCTCAGGGCGAAGGCGTCCGCAGCGTGCGGTCGAGCGCCTGCAGTACCCCCTCCAGCCCGCTCCGGCGGGAGTTCACCTGCGTGGCGTACAGGTGCCCGGCGGAGAGTGTCGTCCACAGGAACAGCTCCACCCAGGCGGGATCGAGGCCGGGGTCGATGGACCCGTCGGCCTGCCCGCGCAGCACCGTGTGCGGCACCGGCTCCTCGGGCACGTCGGTGGCACGGGCGGCGAGCGCCACGGACGGATCGGCCAGGGCCTCGTCGGTGATCAGGGGATTGTCGGCGAAGAGCAGGGACAGCACGGGGCCGAGCTCGAACAGGTGCTCACAGAGGCGCTCCAACGCGCTCAGGCCGGTGCCCGCGCCCAGGTCGGCGGCGACGTGGGCGGCGATGATGCGGCGTGCCCCCTCGGTCTTGACCCGGGCCAGCAGCGAGGGTCGGTCGGAGAAGTGCCGATACAGGGACGTCCTGCCGACACCCAGGCGACGGGCCACCTCGCTGAGCGAGGCAGTGGGGTCGGTCGCGAGGATCTCGATCGCGCCGTCGATCATCGCCTGTCGCGAGAGCGCACCGACGCCCTGGGCAGGGTGGTCGGCATCCAGCGTCCTGGTCACCAGCGGAACTCTACCGTACCCGCCTGGTACAGTGCTGTACCACCACTCGGGAGGGGGCCATGGCACGCGACTTCAACGCAATGGACGACTACCGGCGACGTCTCGCGGAAGACGCCGCCGACGCGCCGGAGCCGAGCGGCGCCGTCGGACACCAATCGCCGACCGGCGACGAACCGGCCACCGTGCTCGCCATGGGCGCCGAGGACAAGTGGCTGGTCGCCGTCGTCGGAGCCGCGCTCGGGGTCGGGGTGGGCTTCCTGCTGCCCTGGCTGGGCACGGTCGCTGCACGGTACCCGATCCCGTTCGCCGGGCCGATCGAGTTCCTCAGCTCCTTCGAGGCGCCGGTGCTGGTGGTGCTGCGTCCGGTCATCGGCGCCCTCGTCGGCCTGGTCGTGGCCGCGGTCGTGATCTCCGGCAGTCCTCGCATCACCGTCTCCCCCGTCGAGATCCTGATCGCCAAGGGCGATGACGAGCGCCGCATCGAGCGGAGCCAGGTGGCGGGCGTCTACCGCGAGGGCGGCGCGCTCGTCATCGACTCGGTCGAGGGCCGGCAGCTCTACAAGGGTGACGTCGAGGCGCCACGGGCGGCGGTCCGGGACGCGTTCGTCGCCCACGGCTACCGGTGGGAGATGGTGGACCGGAAGGCCTGACGTCGATCAGGGGCCGATGGCGGGCCATGCCGGACGCCGGGCGTCCCACTCCTCGCGGAGCACACCCATGACCACCGAGTCGTGCACCCCGCCGGACCAGCGCCGGGCCTTGCGGAACCGGCCCTCCTCCACGAAGCCGAGCCGCCGGCCGACGCCGATCATGCCCTCGTTGCCCGAGTAGGTGGCGAAGTCGAGGCGGAGCGCATCGGTCGCGTCGAACAGGTAGGTGGTCCACAGTGCCATCGCCTCGGTGGCCAGGCCGCGACCCCAGTACGCCTCGTCGTGGATGCCGATGCCGAGGCGCCGCCAGTCCGTCTCCCGGCTCTCCCAGTACCAGCTGACGGCGCCTACGAGGACGTCGTCGGCGCGGTCCACGACCGCGAGCATGCCGCGCGGATCGGGGCGATCCGCGTCACCCATCGCCGCCAGGGCGAGGATCCCGGCCCGCATGGCCCCCATCGACTCCGCGGTGGGCGGGCCGAAGTACGGGCCGTTCGTCAGGTGCCAGGGGCGCGCCGGGTCCAGGAGCGAACGGACTCGCGGGTCGTCGGCGACGGTCCAGTCCCGCAGTTCCACACGGGTTCCGGTGATCTTCATCGGTGCCCACCGTAGGGCACCGGTGGGCGTGGGCCCGACGGCGGGCGGGGCGACCTGGCTGGTCGGCCGTCGGTACGCTGCGGCGCGCTTGCGCGGACGCGCGCGGGCTCCGTGGGGTGTTTGGTCAGTTGCGCCGCTGGTCGGCGACCCGGTCCAGGATCGCCTCGCCGACCCGCCCGAACGTGGCCAGATCCTCGGCGCTGACGGCGTCGACCACGAGCGTGCGCGCATGCTGGACGTGACCGGGTGCGGCGGACTCGACGCGGGACCGGCCCGCGTCGGTGAGGATCGCGTTCGTGGCCCGGCGGTCATCGGCGCAGGTCTCGCGCCGGACCAGCTCCTGGCGCTCGAGCCGCTGCACCACGTGGGACAGCCGGGACAACGACCCGTTCGTGAGCTCGGCCAGCGCGCTCATCCGCAACACGCCGTCGTCGGACTCGGCGAGCATCGCGAGGACCATGTACTCGTAGAAACTCAGGCCCGCGTCGCGGGTGAGCTGCGCATCGAGGGCCCCCGGCAGCTTAGTGATCAGGCCCGTCAGGGCGAGCCAGGTCGAACGCTCCTCGTGGGTCAGCCAGAGTGGCTCGGACATGTGCACCTCTATTTGTTTACGGTTCAAGTAATTCTAGCCCGGGCAGGATGTTTGTCAAGACTGGGCCGAGTGGAGCGTGCCTCAACCCTCGTCGGTCTCCCGTCGGAAGATCACGATGAGGACGCGCAGCACGAGGATGATACTGATGCACAGCAGCGTGCTTCCCAGGACGTGGTAGACCCCGATCTCGGGTGTCACCAGGGGACCGGGTGCGACGGCGAACAGCACGACCGACATCAGCCCCGCCGTCGCCCCCAGGATGGCGAGCAGCGCCTGGTGCCACAGTCCGGTCACGAACCGTCGGTCGCGCGGATCGGCGAGGAGCCGGACTCCCACCGAGAGGCGCCCGTGCTCGGCGGCGTCGGCCAGCCGGTCCATCCGGCGGGGCAGCCGGCGCAGGATCGGCAGCGCGGTGGCGACCTCGTGGACCACGCGGGTCCGCACCGCCTCCGGGGTGAGCTCGCGGGCGATCCGGCTCACGCCCGCGGCCCGGGTCGCGCCGAGCAGGTCGTAGCCGGGGTCGATGGTGGTGAGGGTCCCTTCGAGCGTGGCGACCGCCCGGAAGACGGCGGCGACCTCCGGGCGGATGCCGAGCCGCTGCGTGGCGACGAGGCGGAACAGGGCTCCGAACGCGGCCGCGCCATCCGTGCTGCCGGCCGTCGTGAACCGCAGGATGATGATGCCGATCTCCTGTTCCAGGCCGCGCTCGTCGACCTTCTCCGGCCGGTCCACCAGTTCCAGGAGCGCGTCGGTGGCAGCCTGCGAGTCACCGGAGCCGAGCGCGGCCACCAGCCGGCCGACGTTCGCGCGGGTCACGGACCCGAGCCGGCCGACCGAGCCGAGGTCGAGCATCGCCAGGGTCCCGTCGGTGTCGACGAGCAGGTTCCCTGGGTGCAGGTCCACGTGGAAGATTCCGCTCGTCAGCAACTGGTCGATCACGACGCGCAGGAGCGTGTCCGCGATCTCCCCGCGCCGCTCCTCGCCCAGGGCGACCAGGGCCTCCTCGGCGCTGCCGAGCGGGATGCCGGCCATCCGCTCCATCACCAGCACGCGGGGCGTGCACAGGTCCGTGTGCGGGGTGGGCACCCGGATCCCGTCGGTGCCCGCGGCGCGCAGTGCGGCGGCCACGGAGCGCATGTTGCCGGACTCGATGGTGAAGTCAAGCTCCTCCGCGAGCGCCTCCGAGAAGCCGTCGACGAGCCCTTGGAGCCCGAGGGAGGCGCCCCACTCGGTGCGGTCCGCGAGGGTGCGGGCGAGCCTCGCGATGATGTCCAGATCGCGCTCGACCTCGGCGCTGATGCCTGGTCGCTGGACCTTGACGACCACTTCGGAACCGTCCAGCAGGCGCCCCGCGTGGACCTGCGCGACGGACGCGGCAGCCAGCGGCTGCGAGTCGAGGAAGCTGAACACGTCCTCGACGCCGCGGCCGAGCTCGGTCTCCAGCATGTCCCGGACCTGCGGCCATGGCACCGCGGGTGCATCGTCCTGCAGCGCGGCCAGTTCAGACGTGAACTCCGGCGGCAGCAGGTCGCGGCGGGTGGACAGTTGCTGCCCGAGCTTGATGAAGGTGACGCCGCCGTCCTCGAGGGCCCGGCGCAGGGAGCGGGCCAGGTCACGCCGTTCGGGGGCGGTGCGCAACCCCCGATGCACCCGTCCGCGCAGGAACCGGGACAGGCCGTGCCTGGCGACGACGCGCAGGATGTGCAGGTAGCGGCGGGTGCGCGAGAGCCGGGCCCGCGCCGAACGCCGCAACTCCAGCGGCCCGGGCAGGGAGCCGGTCGGGACCAGCGCCTCGATGACCACGAGGATCGCCATCGCAACGATCAGCACGAAACCAGACAGGAGCGCGACGTACAGTCCAAGGGTCAGGAAGTCCTGGTCCTGGGGTGGTGCGGGCAGGATCGCCTGGAGGACCGTCGGGCCGAGGGCGCCGGCGACGAAGGCAGCCACCATGGTGCGCAGCAGACCCATCCGCACGCCGAGCAGCCGCCGCACGAGCAGCGCGAAGATCAGCACCGAGAAGATCACGCTGGCGACGGTGAGCGAGCTCCCCAGGAAGTCGACCATGGCCCCGAGTCTCCCGGCAATCGCAGCGCCGCACCAATCCCCGGGAAGGGGGAACGTGCGCGCGTGGACTCACCCGGAAGGTGGAGACGCGGCGTCCCATTCGGCCACCAGGCGGGCCGGACTGACCTGCCGGTAGGACGCGTCCACCAGCTCGAAGACCTCGTCCCAGTCCACCTGCGCCACGGTCGTGCCGCCGTGGGCGAGGTCAAGGCCGATCCAGCCGTATGCCCCCTCGTAGGCGGGCAGGTAGTAGCGCTCGTCCTGCTCCAGTGCCGGTCGCTCGGCCTCGTCGGGCAGCACCAGGATGGAGTGGTCGTACCGGACCCGGGTGCTGGCCGGCCCCTTCGTGCCGCCGCCGTAGGTGACGAAGATCTTCGCCGTCCGGAACGTCGGCCGCCCGTGGCTGACCCGCTCGGTCACACCAGGGAACCGGCCGCAGGTGGCGCGCACACGCGCCAGGTACGGGTCGTCGTCATCGAACATCTGTGGGTGCGCCATCGTGCCTCTCCTGCCGGTGCGGCAACAGCGTGTGGACCATCGTAGGGGCCCACCGCCGGTTACCGTTGCACCATGCGCGGGACGTTGAGCGAGCGGGCCCATGCGGCCGTCGAGGAGGTGCAGGAGAACCCGGTCAGATTCGCCGACCGCGTGTTCTTCACCTTCGCGACCGTCGCCGCCGCGTGGCTGGCGTTCCTGCTCGTCAACCAGTTCGTGACAGCGGGATGGCGCCACGTCTGGGCGTTCCTGCCGTTCTGGCTGATCGTCGCCTACCTCCTGCTGCCGCGGATCCACTCCCTGCTCACCAAGGTGTACGTGCCGGACTACTTCATCGGTCGTTCGCGCACCCGCGAGGGCCTGCTCGGCGATCCCGTGAACGTCGGCTTCCGGGGCCGGCAGGACCGGATCCACGAGGCCATGCTCCGCGCCGGCTGGCACCGGGCCGATGAGATCAACCTGACCAGCAGCCGCCGGATGGTGGTCTCGACCATCATGCGCCGGTCCTACTCCGATGCCCCGGTCAGCCCGCTCTACCTGTTCGGACGCCGGCAGCGGTTCACCTACCAGCAGGAGGTCGAGGGCAACCCAGCCAAGCGCCACCACGTCCGGTTCTGGCCATGTCCGAAGGGCTGGCGACTGCCCGGCGGACACCGCGCGAACTGGCTGGCAGCGGGAACCTACGACACCGCCGTCGGGCTCAATCTGTTCACGCTGCAGGTGACGCACCGGATCGATGCCGACATCGACGCCGAACGGGACCACATCGTCGCGACGCTGACCGCCCCCGAAGCCGGGAACGCCGGCATCCGGGTGAAGCACCTGAAGAACTTCTCCACCGGCTACCACGCCCGCAACGGCGGCGGCGACGCGATCCGCACCGACGGGGACCTGCCGATCGTCGACGTGCGGGCGCTGCCGCCGGCGACGCCGGAGATCCTGGCGGCCGTCGAGGCCGATCACCGCGAGGCAGAGCAGAGCCGTGCCGTGCCGCTGACCGTTGCCCTCGGGCTGTTTCTGATGCTGCTGCGGGTGGTCGCCGGTGCGTTCTCGCTGAACTGGGTGCTGCACCTGGCCCGTGAGTCGATCGACGAGCTGTGGATCCTCGCCCCGATGCTCGACCTCGGCTTCAGCCTCGAGCAGGGGTACGTGCTCGTGCGTGGGGTCATCATGGGCTACCTGCTCGCCTATCTCTTGCTGTCCTACCTGGTGTACCGGGGTCGCAACTGGGCCCGGATGGTGACCATGGCGATCAGCACGGTGAGCATCATCGTGTACGCGGTGCTGTGGCTGACCGCGGCCCCGGAGAGTGCGCTCTCGAGCAACCTGATCGGCTCCTCGCTCGAGATCCTGGTGCTCCTGGCGTTCTCGGGCGAGACCGCGCGGCGGTTCACCAGCGGGAAGAACCCGGAGAACCACCCGATCGACGGGGTCTGAACATCGACGATTAGGCAAGCCTTGCCTATTTTAGGTTAGCCTCTCCTGAGAACAGGGAGGTGGGCCCGTGCGGGCACGTCGATCGGTGATGCCGTCAGGGCGGCAGCCGGGTAGCAGCAAGGGTCTCGGGCCGGCGCGGAGCATCGCGACACTGCTCGCGGTGCTCGCGCTGGTCGCAGCGTGCTCGGGTGGTGCCGGCGGCGCCGGGGGAGCGCCCGACGGCGGAGCGCGGCTGGCCCAGGTGGAGCCGCTCACGGACCCGGGGGCGTACGTCGGTCCGAGCTCGGCGGTTCTCGCCGACTCCGCGATCGTGCCGATCGCCGCCGACCCGGAGCCGGTCCTCCCGGTCGCGCTCACCGACGCCCAGGGCACCGAGGTGACCGTGACGGACGTCAGCCGGATCCTCGCGCTGGACATCTACGGGTCCACCTCGCGCACCGTCTTCGAGCTCGGTCTGGGGGAGAACCTCGTGGGCCGGGACACCTCGTCGGCCTACCCCGAGATCACCGACCGGCCCCTGGTGACCGCCAACGGGCATGAACTGAACGCCGAGTCGATCCTCGACCTCGCGCCGACCTTGATCATCACCGACACCAGCCTGGGACCCTGGGACGTCGTCCTGCAGATGCGGGACGCCGGCATTCCCGTCGTGGTGGTGGATTCACATCGCAGCCTCGAGGGCGTCGGAGCGCTCATCCAGCAGGTGGCGGACGCGGTCGGCCTGAGCGCCGAGGGCGCAGCGCTCGCGGCCCGCGCCACCGCTGATATCGAGGCCACCGTCGCGCAGATCGCCGCGGTGGCGCCGCCCGAGGGGCAGCGCCTGCGGATCGCGTTCCTGTACGTCCGCGGCCAGTCCGGGATCTACTACCTGTTCGGCACCGGCTCCGGGACAGACTCCCTGATCACCGCCCTCGGCGGGGTGGACGTGGCCACCGAGATCGGGTGGGACGGGATGCGACCGCTCACCGATGAGGGACTGATCGCCGCACAGCCGGATCTCGTCCTGGTCATGAGCAAGGGCCTGGAGTCCGTCGACGGCGTGGACGGACTGCTCGAGGCCGTGCCCGCGCTGGCGTACACCCCAGCAGGGGAGAACCGTCGCGTCGTGGATATGGACGACAGCCAGATCCTGTCCTTCGGGCCGAACACCGCCGACGTGCTCGATGCGCTCGCGGTTGCGATCTACGCACCCGAGGCCAACCAGTGACCGCCTATGCCCCCGTGCGGCTGAGCCGGCCGGCGCCGCCGGACCCGGCCGGTGGGGCAGGGATGGGCCATGGAGCCGTCGTCGCGGTCGGATCGGTCGGCGACGAAGTCGACGTCGGCGGTGCGCCGACGCGGACCAGCGTGGCGCGCGCACCGTCCCGGGCCGGCCGGGTGGTGGTGCTCTTCGTCTCGCTCACCGTCGCACTGGGGGTCCTGCTGATCCTGTCCGTCGGCCTCGGGCAGATGGGGATCACGCCGGCCGAGGTGCTCGGCTCGATCCTGAACCGGCTGGGCCTGGGCGTGCTGCCTGGGCCCGCGCACCCGAACGCGGAGTCCGCGCTCTGGGCGGTCCGGATGCCCCGGCTGCTCCTCGCCGCCATGGTCGGGGCCGCGCTGGCCACCGGGGGCGTGCTCATGCAGGGTGTCTTCGGCAACCCGCTCGCCGAGCCCGGCGTGATCGGGGTCTCCTCCGGTGCGGCGGTCGGCGCCTGCACGGTCATCGTGCTCGGCCTGAACGCCCTGGGCACCTGGACCGCCGTGGTCGCCGCCTTCATCGGCGGGCTGATCACGACCGCGGTCGCCTACTCGACCGCGCGACAGGAGGGGCGCACCGAGGTCGTCACCCTGGTCCTGACCGGGGTGGCCGTCAACGCGGTGGCGGGGGCGATCATCGCGTTCCTGACCTTCCTCGGGGACACCTCGGCGCGTGAGGAGATCGTGTTCTGGCAATTGGGCAGCCTGAACGGCACCCGGTGGGAGCACGTGCTGGTCGCGGCGCCGGTGATCGTGCTGGGGGTGGCCGCATCCGGGCTGTTCGCGCGCCGGCTCGACCTGCTCGCTCTCGGCGAGCGACCGGCCCGGCACTTGGGCGTGGACGTCGAACGGCTCCGGATCGTGGTCATCGTGCTGGTCGCCATCCTGACCAGCGCCGCCGTGGCGTTCTGCGGCGTGATCGCGTTCGTGGGGCTGGTGGTGCCGCACCTGGTCCGGATGCTCGTCGGTCCCGGGCACACCGTCCTGCTGCCCGCCAGCGCCCTCGGCGGCGCGGTCCTGCTGCTCGCCGCGGACCTCGCCGCCCGCACCGTGGTGCCGTACGCGGACCTGCCGATCGGCATGCTCACCGCCCTCGTCGGCGGACCGTTCTTCTTCTACCTGATCCGCCGGACCCGGCGCGGCGCGGGGGGCTGGTCATGAGCGCCCAGGCGGTGCGGGCGCCGAGCATGGCCTACCCGTGGGACGGCCCCGAGCCCAGGGCAGCGCTGATCGGCTGCGAAGGCCTCAGCCTGCGCCTTGGCGGGCAGCCGGTGCTGGTCGACGTGGACCTGCGGGTGCACGCCGGCGAGGTCGTCGCCCTGGTGGGACCCAATGGCGCGGGCAAGTCCACCCTGCTCGCCGCGCTCGCGGGCGACCTCGACCCCGAGCAGGGCCGTGTGCTGCTCGGCGAGCACGACCTGAGCGCGGTGCCCGTGGCCGAGCGTGCCCGTGCCCGCGCCGTGCAGGTCCAGGAGGCCCGGCTCTCGTTCGCGTTCCGCGCGGAGGAGGTCGTCCGGATGGGCCGGGCACCGTGGCGGGGAACGCGGTTCGCCGCCGAGGACGACGCGGTGGTCGCCGATGCCCTGAGAACCAGCGAGGTCGAGCATCTGGCCGGGCGCCTGTTCCCGACCCTGTCCGGCGGTGAGAAGGCCCGCACGGCCTTCGCCCGCGCCGTCGGGCAGGAGACGGCCGTGCTGATGCTCGACGAACCCACCGCGGCCCTGGACATCCGGCACCAGGAGCGCCTGCTCGCCGAGGTCCGCGAACGAGCCGCTGCCGGGGTGGGCGTGGTCGTCGTGTTGCACGACCTCACCCTCGCCGCCGCCTACGCGGACCGGATCGTGTTGCTCGCGGACGGCCGGGTCCGCGCGGACGGGCCCCCGCGAGACGTGCTCACCGCGGAACTGCTGACCGAGGTCTATCGGTACCCGATCGCCGTCGTGGAGCACGAGGACTCCCGCGCGCTCGTGGTACTCCCGCTGCGCGATCGGCGCAGCCCACAGAAGGAGGAGTCATGAGCGCGACCGCAGACCGGTGGCGCACGGCGCTCGCTGCGACCGCAGCGGCGGTTGCGCTGTGCGCGGCGTCCGTGCTGACCGCCGCACCCGTGGCCGCGGCCGGAAGGGTCACCATCGACAGTGACCTCGGCGGCGCCCAGGTGTCGCTGACCGAGCCCACGACGATCTCGGTGAACGGGTCCGGGTTCCAGTCGATCCAGAACGGCTTCGGTGGCGTCTATGTGCTGTTCGGCTGGGTCACGGATCCCGGGGGCGGGTCCTGGCGACCCAGCGAGGGCGGACACACGGGTGACACCTATCTGTACGTGCCGGACACCGAGGCGCTGGACAACGCCGGCTACCAGCGATTCGTATCGTTTCCCGGCTCCAGCACGGCCGCCGCTGCGAACGGCGGCCTGCTCGCCGCGGACGGCACCTTCTCGCTCTCGATGATCATCCCCGGCCCCACCTTCACCGCCCAGGACCGCGACGGCAACGCCGCGAGCGTGGACTGCCGCGAGGTCAGCTGCGGCATCATCACCGTCGGCGCGCACGGCGTGGTCAACGCGAACAACGAGTCGTTCACGCCCGTGACGTTCATCGACACCTCCGGTTCCGCAGGCTCGAGCGGCTCGAGTGGCACCGACGCGGGGGCCGAACCAGCGGCGACCGGTGCCGAGGCCACCGACGCCGAGACGCCGGCCGGGGGCGCCGAGGAGGCCTCGGTCACCACCGGCCCGGCCACGATAGGGGTGGACCAGACGGCGGTCGTGCAGGGCCGGGTGGTCGGCTTCACCGGGCAGGGATTCACGCCGGGTGAGCAGGTTCTGGTGACCCTCGCCGGTGGGTTGGCCGCGGCCGGTCCCTACACCGCCGGCCAGTTCGGGGAGGTCGCCGGGACGCTGGCACTGCCCACGGACATCCGGCTCGGCACCCACGTGCTGCGCATGTCCGGCGCCGGGTCCGGGCAGGCGCCGGAGATCACGCTGACCGTCATGCCCGATCCCGACGCCGCCCCACCGCTGACGCAGGAGCAGCCGGGACTGTCCTGGGCGTTCCTCGTGGCCGTGATCGTCGGGGCAGTGCTGCTGGCACTCATCCTGTCCTCGCTGATCGCGGCGCTGGTGCGGCGCCGGCGCCGGAAGCGCATCGCTGCCGAAACGACCACAGCGGCTTCCGCGGCGGGCCAGGTCGACGACACAGTCGTGCTGCCCCCGGTACGCCGAACGACCCGTCGTGAGGTGGGCGTATGAGTCGGCGCTTCCTCGGGGCCCTCGCCCTGGCCGTCGCGCTCGCGTTCTCGGCGGTGGCTCCCGCGCACGCTGACGACGTGAACGTCACCGTGACCATCCCCGGCGCCGGCGGTCCGGTGACCCTCAGCGACGCGCAGCTGCGTTGGGGGCTGAACGACGAGACCGGCAGCGGAGCGTTCTTCGGGGGGTGCAACTTCCTCTCGGCGGGGATCGCCGGGGACGCCGGGAGCTCGCACGTGTGGCCCAACGGCAATCCCTACTACCACTCGGCCGCCGGGAACGTCACGATCGAGCGCCCCGTCGTGTCCGGAGCGACCACCGCCTACCGGGAGGCCACCTGGGACGAGCGATGCCTGGACCCGGCGGGTAACCGGCTCAGCTCCTCCGGGTTCAACTCGAGCGGCCAGCAGGTGGTGATCGACGGCGGCACGGGCGAGATGGACCCGGACGAGGGCACGGCGACCGTCCGCTGGGAGGGTTCCTTCACGGTCGCCTACTACGGCGGCATGACGTACTGGTGGGCCTCCGACCCCGTGCTCACGGTCGTCGACGGCATCGGCACGCTGACCGCCACCGCGGGCGGGTTCGGTGCCTCGATGGAGGACACGTCGAAGTGGGTCCCGCTGCCGGAGCGCCAGATCGTGCTCGCGAACCTGGGCGCCGTCGACCTGGATGCCGAGGCCGGGTTCGCCGCACTGCCCGCCTACTCCGGGGTGACGGCGAGCGTGCCGGGCGGTGCCATCGCGCAGGTGCGCACCGGTGACGCCTGGGGCTCGTTCCCGCAGTCCTTCATCGACTTCCAGTTCCAGACCGGGCAGGGCTCGTACTGGTACTCCTCCGGAGGGTTGCGCGACCGCGCAAAGCCGGCCACCACCGTCTACGTGTCCTACGACGCGCAGCATCCGGTCACCGTGCCCCCGCCCGTGCTGGTCGACCCCCCGAGCGGCCTCGGCCCAGGGTTCGGCGGCGGGAGCGGCACGGGCGTCGCGGGCGGCAATGGCAGCGGGGGATCCGGCGTAGGCCAAACCCCACCGAGGGTCGCGCCGACTGCCGTGGCGCCGCTGGTGACCGATGCGCCGTTCGTCCGCACGGCAGCGCTCGCTCCGGACACACTGCTGCCGTCCACCGGCCTCATTCCGGACGTCGGAGCACTGTCCGGCATGGACCCGGCCGAGCAGTTCGCGTGGGCCTTGTCCGGCGTGTTCGCGCTCTCGGGGGCAGCTCTGGTCGGGTTCCGCAAGGGCTGGCTCATCCTGCCGTGGCTCATCTCCAGATGAGCCACGGCGTCGCCTGCGGGGCGCCGAGTGACCGCGGAGTGAGAGGCACTGGATTGGCAAGGCAAACCTAAGTAAGGTAAGGCTCGCCTGAATTGGCAAGCACTTCCCCCTCACAACAAGAGAGGCATCACATGCACAGCACATCCGCGGCAGGATCGTCCGGCCGCCGCGTCCTGGCAGGGCTGGGGGCCCTGGCAGTCGCACTCTCGGCGGGCATAGCGATCGCGGCGCCCGCCCAGGCCGCAGTGACCGAGGTCGACGACGTCACCCTGCGCTGGGCCATGAGCGAGGAGGCCGGCGGCGGCGCCTACTTCGGCGGCTGCAACTTCCTCGTCGCCGGGGCCGCCGGCAACGCCGGCAGCAGCCGGGTCTGGACCGAGGCCGACGGCTTCTACCAGACCGAGGTCGGCAACGTCGCGATCGAGAAGCCGACCGCCGACGGCGGTTGGGCCCAGCCCACCTGGGCCACCAAGTGCCAGAACGCCAGCGGTGCGGCCGTGGGCACCGGCGCCGGCAGCACCACCGGAAACCAGGTGGTCCTGTCCGCCGGCACCGGCACCGTGGACACCGAGGCCGGCACCGCGGAGATCTCGTGGGACGGCGACTACACCGTGGTCTTCTACGGTGGCCTGACCTACTGGACCGTCAGCGACCCCACCCTCACGGTGGCCGCGGACGGTTCCGGTACCCTCACCGGCACCGGGTCGGGCTGGGGAGCCTCCATGGAGGACCCGACCCTGTGGGAGGAGCTCACGCCGGCGGTGATCGAGCTCGCCACGTTCACCGGGCTGAGCGTCGACGCGGACGGCTTCACCGCGACGCCGGAGTACCTGGGCGTCGAGGTGGACCCTGGCGAGGGCGTCAGCCCGCAGGTCCGGACGGGTGCGAACTGGGGATCGTTCCCGCAGTCGTACGTGACCTTCCAGTACGCGACCGGTCAGTCCTCCTACTGGTACTCCTCGGGTGGCGCCGCCGACCCGAAGAAGCTGGCCGCGCCGGTCGCCGTGGCCTGGACGGTGGACGAGGGTGAGCCGGGCGAGTCCGGCGACGGCGACGTGCCGATCGAGGTGATCGTGCCCGAGCCGAGTGAGCCCGAACCGGGTGTGTTCTCCTGGACCATCCAGGGCAGTGGCGCCGTGAACCTCGGTACCGCCACCGCGAACGCGAGCGGCTTCGCAGCCAACGGCAACCTCCACTCGATCGCGATCGAGGACACCCGCGAAGGCGGCCAGCAATTCTCCATCTCGGGTGTGGCCGGTGCGTTCAGCTCCGGGTCGAACACCTTCGCCGGTGGCGCCCTCGGCTGGACCCCGGCGCTGACCGGTGAGCTCGCGGGCGTGCAGCCCGGGGCTCCGGTGGCGGCGGGCAACCCAGGTCTGGGTACCACCCAGACGCTCGTCTCCGCGTCGGCGGGTCACGCCCTCGGCACGGTCACGGTGGACGCGCAGCTCGCGCTGCTCGCCCCTGCGAACACCCCGGCCGGGGCGTACACCTCGACCCTGACCCTCACCGCGCTGGGCTGAGCAGTACCCGTCCAGCATCCTCCGAGCAGTACGGCGACCCCGGTCGGCGGAGCCCAGCGCTCCGTGGGCCGGGGTCACCGGCGGTCGCCCCCACGGCCGGAAGGAACCGACATGTACAGCGCCTCTCTTCGATCCCGCCCCGCGCCTTCGACGGCGCGCGTCCGGCGCCGCGATGTCGACACCGCGGCGGGGGCCCGCGCCCGGCCCATGCTGTCGGTCCTCGCGTTCGCGCTGCTGGTCGGCACCATCGTCGGTGGCCAGGCGCCGGCGGCCGCGGACGTCGCGACCGATGATCTGACCTGGAGCGTGGCCCCGGCGGACAACGACCATGGCGCCGGCCGCCCCAACTTCAACTACTCGGTGAGCCCGGGTGACGTCATCGCCGACGCGTTCGTGGTCACCAACCTCGGGACGGCGGAACTCCCGCTCGCGATTTACGCCGCGGACGGATACACCACCCCGCAGGGCCACCTCGACCTGCAGCCGGCCGACGTGGCGCCCGCGGATCTCGGCACCTGGGTCACCCTCGAGACGACCGAGGTCACGCTCGGGGCAGGGGAGAGCGTCGAGGTGCCGTTCACGCTGGCGGTGCCCGTGGATGCGAGCCCGGGCGATCATCCGGGCGGCATCGTCGCCGCCTACACGTCCTCGGCTGACGGCGGCACCGTCCGGCTCGATCGCCGCCTCGGCTCCCGGCTGCACGTGCGCGTCGCCGGCGAGCAGCACGTCGAGCTCGAGATCTCGAACGTGCACCTGAGCCAGGACCTCGCGATCAACCCGGTCGCCGCGGCGCCGACGGTCCTTACCTACACGGTCACGAACGTGGGCAACGTGCGCACCCTGGCCCATGAGTCCGTCACCCTCGGGGGCGCCGGCGGCACCGCCGTGACGGGAACCGTCGAGGAGATCATGCCGGGTTCCGCGGTGGAACGATCCGTGGTCCTGAGCGGGTGGCCACTGATCCGGGTCGGTGCCGAGCTGGTCCTCACACCGGAGGCGGTCGACGGCGTGATCGGCGCCGAGGTGGCCGCCCGCGCCAGCACCTGGGCCCTGCCATGGGGATGGATCCTGGTGCTGCTCCTGATCGTGGCAGCCGCCGTGGTGATCGGTGTGCGTCGCGGCCGTCGCGAGAGCGCGGCCTGAGCCACCGGGTCGGTCAGGCGGCCCGCTCCAGCTGGAGGAGGGTCGCCTTCGCGGCCGGACCGCCCACGTAGCCTCCGAGCGAGCCGTCCGCACGCAGGACCCGGTGGCACGGCACGACGACCGGCAGTGGGTTCGTCGCGCAGGCGGAGCCGACGGCCCGGACGGCGCCCGGGTTCCCGACGTGGACCGCGACCTCACGGTACGTCTCCGTGTGTCCGTAGGCGATGTCCGGCAGGTGCCGCTGGACCAGGCCACGGAACCCATGGGACAGGCGACGATCCAGCGCGACGTCGAACGAAATGCGGCGCCCGGCGAAGTACTCCTCGATCTGCCGGGCTGCGGGCTCCAACCGGGCCGGAGCCCGCAGGACGCGGGGACCGATGCCGGTCGCGAGTTTGGTGAGGACCTCCTCGAAGCCCTCGCGTTCGTAGGCGACGCGGACGAGGCCGACGTCGGTGGCGGCGAGCAGGAGCCGCCCGACCGGGGTGTCGACCTCCGTGTAGGCGACGTCAAGAAGGCCCTGGTCCTGCGCGGCGTCCTCCAGTCGGCGGTGCAGGCGGGCCAGCACGTCGTCGTCGGGGGTGGTGCGCGCGATCAGGAGGGCAGCATCGTCGTTCGGCGGCATGGCAGTCGCGTTGGTGTTCGTGGGGGTGGCGTTCGTGCTCATCGGTGGTGTCCTTCCTCGGCAAGTCCGATCAGGTGCGGGTTGCGACGCAGCGATTGCAGCCCGTCCGCGGCGGCACGGCGGACGGCCGCCGGCGTGCCGCCGATGAGTTCGGCGGTCTGGGTGTGGGCGAGGCCGCCGAGGTAGTGATAGGCGACGGCGAGCCGTTGCCGCTCGGGCAGGGCGGCCACGGCGGTCCAGACGTCCGGGTCCGTCCCGCCCGGGACGCCCAGCGTCGAGGCCCGGTCCGGTACTGCCTCGGTGGGGATCGCGAGCCGCGCCCGCGAGCGGGTGACGTCGATCGCCTTGCGATGCGCAACCCGGACCAGCCAGGCCTGGACGTTGGTGTCCTCCGGGAGGTCCGGCCACTCCCGCAGGGCTGCGAGGAACGTCTCGGACCAGGCGTCGTCGGCATCCGGACCGGGGCCCAGGACGGCGCGACAGACCCGCAGGACGGTGCCGCCGTGGCGGGCCACCGCTTGCTCGAAGGGCTGTTTCATCGTCATCACTTAGGTAGACGCGCATGGAGCCGAGAATGTGAGGTCTGCGGGTCAAGCCTAGGATCCGACCATGGACCCGCTCTCCGAAGCAGACACGAACGCGGTGATCGCGATCGTCATGGACCTGGCGCGCGCCGGCAGCACCGACGAACTCCTGGAGTTCTTCGATCACGGGCTCGACGTCGACGTCCGCGATGCCGACGGGAACACCGCCCTCATGCTGGCCGCCTATCACGGTCACGAAGGCGCCGTCGCCGCGCTCATCGAGCGGGGCGCGGACGTGGACCTGCGCAACAACCGGGACCAGTCACCGGTCGCCGGCGCCCTGTTCAAGGGCGAGGACGAGATCGTCGCCGCCCTACGCGCGGCCGGCGCGGACCTGGACGCCGGGACCCCCAGCGCCCGCGCGACCGCCGAGATGTTCGGCCGGGCCCACCTGCTCGCCTAGCCCCGCCGTCGACCGCGAGGTTGTTGACTTGGCAGACCCGCGACCAGCCAACGATGTCGCGTTCGGGATCACAGGCGAAGCAGACGGCCCGGTCACCGCGGAAGGTGACCGGGCCGCCGTCGACCGCTGTCCGCGGTCGGTAGCGGATCAGACGAGTTCGCTGATCCGGTCGTCGTCGCCGAGCGCTCCGGCCCGGTGGGCTTCGATGGCGCGGCGCACGCCCTCGCCGTAGGCCGGGTCGGCCTGCGTGCAGTGGTGGATGTGCCGCTCGATGGTGACCTCGCGGGCCCCGTCGATCGCGCGGGCGGTGTTGGCGAACAGAGCGCGCTGCTGCTCCGGGCTCATCTGCCGGAACAGGTTGCCCGGCTGCTCGAAGTAGTTGTCGTCGTCCTCGCGGTACTCGAACCGGTCCGCCGGCCCGTCCAGCGCGAGCGCCGGCTCGGCGAAGGCGGGCTGGTCGGAGAAGCGGCCGTAGCTGTTCGGGGTGTAGCCGGGCACGCCGCCCTGGTTGCCGTCCACGCGCATCTGGCCGTCGCGGTGGTAGGTGTTCACGTTGGTGGCCCCGCGGGGGTGGTTCACCGGGATCTGGTGGTGGTTCACGCCCACGCGGTAGCGCGCGGCGTCACCGTAGGAGAACAGCCGTCCCTGCAGCATCCGGTCGGGGGAGACGCCGACTCCGGGCACCAGGTTGCTCGGGGTGAACGCGGCCTGCTCGACGTCGGCGAAGTAGTTCTCCGGGTTCCGGTTGAGCTCGAACTCGCCGACCTCGATCAGCGGGTAGTCCTTCTTCGACCAGACCTTGGTGACGTCGAAGGGGTGGAAGCGGTAGTCCTTGGCGTCCGCCTCCGGCATCACCTGGATGGAGAAGGTCCACTTGGGGTGCTCGCCGCGCTCGATCGCGTCGAACAGGTCCCGCTGCGCGGACTCGCGGTCACCGGCCACCAGCGCGGCGGCCTCGGCGTCGGTGAGGTTCTTGATGCCCTGCTGCGTCCGGAAGTGGAACTTCACCCAGAACCGCTCGTTCGCGGCGTTGATGAAGGAGTACGTGTGGGACCCGAAGCCGTGCATGTGCCGGTAGCCGTCCGGGATGCCGCGCTCGGACATCACGACGGTGACCTGGTGCAGAGCCTCGGGCAGGCTGGTCCAGAAGTCCCAGTTGTTCTCGGCCGAGCGCATGTTGGTGCGCGGGTCGCGCTTCACGGCGCGGTTCAGGGCCGGGAAGTGGTGGGAGTCGCGCAGGAAGAACACTGGGGTGTTGTTGCCGACGACGTCCCAGTTGCCCTCCTCGGTGTAGAAGCGCAGGGCGAAGCCGCGGATGTCGCGCTCGGCGTCGGCGGCGCCGCGCTCACCGGCGACGGTGGAGAACCGGGCGAACATCTCGGTCTGCTTGCCGACCTCGGAGAACAGCGCGGCCCTGGAGTACCGGGTGATGTCCTGCGTCACGGTGAAGGTGCCGAACGCGCCGGATCCCTTGGCGTGCATGCGGCGCTCCGGGATGACCTCACGGCTGAAGTGGGCCAACTTCTCGAGGAACCACACGTCCTGGAGCAGCATCGGGCCACGCGGACCGGCGGTGACGGCGTTCTCGTTGTCCGGAACGGGGGCACCGGCCGCCGTCGTCAGGGGCCGAGTGTTGTCATGGAACTGTTCGGTCATTCCGTGATGCTCCTTCAGTGGTGATGGTGGGAAATCTCTGGACGAGGCGCGACCGGATCGGCGGTGCCGGCCTGGCACGCGGGGCAGATGCCCCAGTAGGTGACCTCGACGGCGTCGATAATGAAGCCGGGCGCCTGGGGGACGGCGAGCGGGATCGCGCCCGGAGCCCCGTGGACGTCGGTCAGCGCGCCGCAGCGCCGGCAGACCGCGTGCTGGTGGTCGTCCCAACGCAGCCCCTCGTAACGCGCCGACGAGTTCGGGAGATCGATCCGCCGCGCCAGATCCGCGTCGACGAGCGTCTTCAGGACGTCGTAGACGGCTTGGGTGGAGCAGCCGCCGATCCGCTCACGGACCAGCCCGACGATCGTCGCGGCGTCTTGGTGAGGGTGCTCGTGGATGACCATCAGGACGGTCACCCGCGGCCGTGTCACACGCAGTGACGCCCCCCGCAGAAGCTCCTCCGCCTCCGACTCGATCACCCCTGCAGTCAATCACCTTTTCTGGATTCATTCCAGAAAGGGCCGGGTGTCCTGAGTCACAGCGTGGCCCCAGGCGCCCAGGTGTCAGCCGAGAATGATCCAGAGCAGCGCGACGAGGATGAGCACCGCGCCGCCGGCGAGGATGCCGGGCAGCGCCGACATGGCGGAGGTCGCCGTCGCTGGTGGTTCGAAGGAACGGGCGACGGCGGGGGTCGCCACCCGGGGCTCGTTGCCATCGGTGGGGGGTGCGTCGGGCGAGTCGGCCACGGCCGCCTCGTCGTGGTCGTGGTCGTGGTCACGGCCCGCCTCGTCGTCCGCGGGACCGAGGCCGTCGCCACCGACCCTCGGGCGGTCGAGCAGAGTGACGCCGTCGTCGGAGTCGATGTCGACGGTGGTGTCGACGTCACCGGTCGCCCCGGCGGTCGCGGGCCGCGGCGTGCGCACGAGGGCGCCGGCAGCGGGGTTCGCGGGATCGATGATCATCGTCGGCAACGACTCGCTCAGGGCTGCGCCGGCGTCCGGGGAGAGCGTGATGCCGTCGGTGACGGCACCGGCGAACACCGGCGCCACCTCGAGCGGGTCGCTGTCGCCGTCGGGCTCGGTGACCACATCGGCCACCACCACTGTGACGTTGTCCCGGGTCCCCAGCACGAGCGCCGCGTTGATCAGGCCGCGGGCCGCCTCGGCCGGGTCCGGCCGGGTCAGCAGTTCACCGATGTGCTCTGCGGACAGGTAGTCGGAGAGGCCGTCGCTGCACAGGAGCAGCCGGTCCCCGGGGGTCACCGTCAGGGCGATGATGTCCAGGTCGGCCCCGCCGGGCTGGTCGTCGAGGGAGCGGAGCAGCATCGACCGATAGGGGTGGGTGCGGGCCCGCTCCGGGGTCAGCTGACCCTGGTCGATGAGCCGCTGCACGTGCGTGTGGTCGGTGGTGACCTGGTAGAGCGAACCCTCGTGCAGGCAGTAGACGCGGGAGTCCCCGATGTGGCCGATGGTCAGCTGCTCGCCGTCGCTGGCCACCGCGACCAGGGTGGTACCCATCGACTCGAGCATGGCGTCGGCCTCGGACATGCCCTGGAGCGCCTGCCTGGAGGCCCGTCCCGCGGTCAGGAACTGGGCGGGGAGGTCCGTGCCGGGGGAGTGCTCCACCTCGGCGAATACCCGCACGGCCACGCTCGAGGCGACCTCGCCGGCCGCGTGCCCGCCCATGCCGTCGGCGAGCACCAGCAGCCGTGGGCTGCCGAGGGCGGAGTCCTCGTTGTTCGTCCGGACGGTCCCGAGGTCGGTCAGCACGGCGTAGCGGAAACTCACCGCCATCGTGTGCACCGCCTCTGACTGTCAGCCGCCTTCGGGGGCGGGGGCTTGGGAGCGAGTCTCACCCTACAACGCGGGAGGGGGCCGAATCTGCATCGCAACGGACCGAGGTGCCCATGTCCTGGAGGCGGGCCGCCGGTGCTGCCGCCGCGCCCGAGCGTTGCGCTCGCGGGAGCGTCACGCCGCCGGGTCAGAGCGCATTCTGCTTCTGCAGGTACCGTAGGGCCGCCCAGCCGAGGGGTACCCGGATCCAGAACGTCAGCACCCGGAACAGCACCGCCGTCGACGCCGCGGTCGCGGTGGCGATCCCGGCGGTCCGCAGACCCGTGGAGAGCGCGAACTCCACGGTCCCGATGCCGCCCGGGGTGGGCACGGCCGAGCCGACCGCGGTACCGGTGAGGTAGATGATCGCGAGCGTCGTGGCCGGCAGGGTCTGGCCGAACGCGGCCAACGCGGCGGCGAAGGACGCCAGATAGCCGAGGGTCTGCACCAGGTTCCCGCCGAGGGCGAAAGCGAGCCGCTGCGGCTGACCCACCACCCAGACCAGCCGCGGCCAGACCTGCTTGAGGGTCGGGGTGACCTTCGCGATCACCCAGCGCCGCAGCGCGGGCACCGCGAACGCGACCCCGACCACCACGGCCAACGCCGCGGCGACGATCAGCGCGGCGCCCGAGGGAAAGCCCTGTAGGGCCCCGGAGCTGCCGGTGAGTAGGGCGATCGCGATCAGGAGCAGCACGGTCGTGACGAATTGGGACACCTGCAGCAGCGCGACCGTGGCCAGGGCCACCGGCGTCTCGAGACCCCGTTTCTGCATGTACCGGAGGTTGAGCGCCGCCGGGCCGACGCCGGCCGGGGCCACGAGCGTCACGACGGACGCGGCGACCTGGACCAGCGTGGTGCGCCAGAGCCCTAGTTTCTCGGGAGAGAACCCGACCAGCCCCATCGCCGAGCCGACATAGGTGACCAGGCCGAGCGCGAAGGCCACGACCATCCAGAACGGGTTCGCCTCACTGATGACCTCGGCGATCTCCTGGAAGTTCAGGGTCGTCAGGAGTGCCCAGCCGGCCACTACCGCGATCGTGAGCGTGATCACGGTGCGGGCGCTGAACCGACTGAGCCGGATCGGCTCGACGACCCCCGCCGTGGGGATGAAGTCCACGAGGTGCGCCCGTAGAGCAGCCATTCCGGCCTTGTCCGCACGGGCCTCGGAGCGGGTCTGCATCGGCAGCGCGATCGGCTGCAGGAGGGGCGCGATCTCGGCGAGCTGCTCGATGGACAGCACCCGGGCGGCGGCAGCGATGGCCCGCTCGGGCCCGACCCGCAGCGCGAGCAGCGTCAGCAGCTGGGTGCGGTCCACCCGCCTGGCCAGCGAGCCGGACGCGATCTCGCCCTCCTCCCAGCCGTTCAGCCAGACCTCACCCGCGTCGGGGCCGTCGGCGTCGGCGATCATAAGGGTGTCGGCGGTGAGGTTGCGGTGCGCGAGGCCCGCCTCGTGCGCGATCTGCAGCTGCTTCCACGCGTTGATCATCACCTCGTCGGTGATCGTGCTGTTCGGGATGTCGGAGAGCTGCCGGGCGTGGTCGATGTGCTCGCCGAGGAGCAGCACGGAGTCCTCGGTCTCGGCGATGCCGCGCAGGCGCGGGCTGTTCACCCCGGCGGCGGACGCGGCGTAGTACATGAGGGCGGCGCGCTCCGCGGCCTGCCGCAGTGAGACGGCCGTCCGGCGGGCCAGCCCGCGCCGCACGATCGTTGAGATCACGGCGCTGAGCATGCCGATGACCTGCCGGTCGCCGTCGAGCACCACGGCGTCCCAGCGCACGCCGTCGGCGTCGATGACGGCGTACACCCGGTTCGCGCCCTCGCGCTCGTTCGCGACGGTCGCGGACTCGGGCAACTGGGCGAGCAGGCTGGTCTCGGTGTCGATCGGGCCGGCGTGGGCGTCGGTCGCGGCGCCGAGTGCCTCGTCCGCACTGTCGAGCGAGTCGGTCGCGGCGCCGTGTGTGTCGGTCGCGGCGGCGGGTTCCGCCGTCGTCGTCGCTTCGGCTTGCGCGGCGATCGGTGGCACGGTCCCGGTCCGGGGCGGGGTCGCGAACGACGGCGCCGTGTACCCGATCGGTCCCGCCGCCTCGACCACGTCCTGGCGCAGGTCCTCGGCGAGGGTCGAGTCGCCGATCCGGATCACCCGGATCGGGTCCACCCCGGCGCGCCGGATGCCCTCGACGAGCTCGAGTCCGTGGGCCCGCTGGCTCAGGACCCCGGACAGGTACCGCATGCCGAGGCCCGAGGCGCGGCCGATGAGCACGGACACGATCGCTGCCACCAGCGTCGCGGTCCCGGTGATCACCGTGACTATCAGGACGAACCACAGCAGGTTCCAGGAGATCCGCACGATGCGGCGGCGGTCACTGGTGCCGACCGCCGTCAGGAAGGCGCCGAGCGCGGCGACCGGCGCGGAGATCGTGATCACCCAGGCGCCGTCCTGGAACCGGAGCAGGGACCGGGCGAGGGCGTTCGTGGCGAACGCGTCGAGCAGCCAGATCGCGAGCAGGGCCACGACGTAGGCGACCGCTGCCGCAGCGATGGCGTCCAGCACGGCGCGGACGTTGCGACGCACCAGCTGCTCGATGACAACGATGATCGGCAGCACGAGGATGAGCAGGCCCTCGATCACGTTGACCGGGACGAGCAGGATCGTGCGGACCACCTGGGCCAGTGCGGACTGGACGTCCTCGGTCACGCCGGTCGTGGTCGCGTAGGCGTACACGGCCAGCGCCAGGACCGCGGCGATGCCGAGCAGCGACAGCAGCATCAGGACCAGGTCGACCGGGCGCCGGACCCGGGTCAGCGGGATGTCCAGGATCCGCACCTGGCGGACCGGGCCCCTCGGGGTCACCGGCCCTGCGGAATCGGTGGACATGTCCCCGATAGTAGGTGAGATGCACCGCCGGCCGTCCGTGCGTCCAGGCGCGGCGCCGACCGGTCGATCAGGCCAGCCCGAGCGCAGCCAGCGCGGCGGCGGGAAGCAGGGCGTAGCCCACAAAACCCACGACATCGATCAGGGTGTGCGCGATGACCAACGGCGCCACCCGCCGTCGGCCCCATTTCGAGCAGTAGAACAGACCGAAGACCACGCCCATGATGACGTTGCCGAAGAACGGCCCCCAGCCCTGGTACAGGTGGTAGGAACCGCGGATCAGCGCCGAGAGCACGATGATCGACCAGAGTCGCCAGCGCTTCTCGCGGAGCCGCTCGAACAGGTACCCGACCACGAGGACCTCCTCGAGGAGGCCGTTCTTGAGGGCCGCGAGGATCAGGATCGGGACCGACCACCAGTACGGGTCGAGGGCGGACGCCTGCACGGACACGGTGATGCCGACCGCGCGCCCGGCCAGGTACAGGCCGAGTCCGGGGACACCGATGATGGCGCCGAGGGCCAGGCCCCAGCCGAAGTCGCGCCCGGGGCGGCTCAGGTCCAGGCCGATCCGTCGAAACGGATTGCGACCGGTGTCGCTGAGCAGGTACAGCGCGAGGGCGACCGGCACCAGCGCGAACGTCAGTGAGAGCACCTGGTAGAGCAGGTCCCAGTACGGCCTCTCGGACAACGGTGGGTTGAGCGTCGCGGTCTGGTCCCCGAGCGGACCGCGGGTGAGGCGGTCGAGGATGTTGACGACGGCGTACACCCCGGACCGGCCGAGCGAGAGACCCATCACGATCCAGATCTCGACCGTCAGGCGCCGGGAGCGTGCCCTGGCCGACGGCGCCGGTGCGGTCAGGGAGGGGGTCGACGGTTCGCCCTGGGTCGCCATACGCCGGTTATAGCGCATCCACCTGCACATCCGTAGGGGTCAATGGGGGATTGACCCTTCGAGCCGCGTCAATGTAAATTGACGATTATGAACGATTCGGAGGTGAGGTCGATGAGCGCACTGTCTGCGGCCGCCGAGGATGACGGCGACATCTTCGCCGGGCTCGCGGCTCTGGTGGAGCTGCGCCGCCGGGCCGATGCCCGTGAGGAGGTGCTCGTGCTCCGGGCGCGGGGCCAGGGGCTTACCTGGGCCGAGATCGCGGTCCTGCTCGGGGTGTCCAAGCAGGCCGTTCACAAGAAGTACGGCGGCTCGCGGTTCGAACGTCGGGGGCCCGCGTAGGTCGGTCTGCCGACGAGGCCATGCCGACGGCCCGGAGCGGAGCGACAGCATTTCCGCTGGGCCGGAGCCGCGCAACTCCCGCCGGTGAGGCAGACCCTCCCGCCTGAAGCAGAACGTTCCATGGTTCTGATTCGAACGGGAGGCTCCGCCTGACGACGGGAGGTTCTGTCTGACCGCGGGTCAGCCCGCGGGAACGGCGTGGCCGCCGGCGATCTCGACGAGGCGCGCCGCGACCAGGTCCAGATCGGCTCGGGCCGCCTGCCGGTCGCGCGTGGGCAGGATGTCGCCCCAGTGCGACAGGAACGTGCCCCGCAGCTGCAGCATCCCGGTCGGTCGCGCGAAGAGCCACCAGTGCAGGTGCTCCTGGCCGTCGCCCCACCGGGCCACCTGGATCCGGGGCACGTCCAGGACGTCGCAGGCGGCCCGCTCGATCGCGGCCAGGAGTTCGCCCATCCGGGCAGCGGTGGCCGGCGGGAGATCGCGCAGGTCAGCGTGCTCTCGGGGCATCAGGAACGCCGCGAACGGAAGCGACTGCGCCTCGTTCGGCACGCCGAGCAGGGCGCGTTCGTCGTGCCAGAACACGTACGAGGTGTCCTCGGCCTCAACGGCCGCGCAGATGAAACAGTCCACGCCGCCGGTGCCACCGCGCGCGGTCTCGGCGGCCGGCCCCGTGAGCGGGCGCGGGCGCAGGTCGCCTTCGAAGGGCCAGCTGCTCCAGGTCGCCCAGTCCAGGTCCCGGTAGCCGTGCGTCTCGAGTTCGGCGCTCACCCGCCGGTACCACTGCTGCGCGGACTCCGGCGGGTCCGGCACGGTCACCTCCGCAGTCTCAGCGCTGCTCGATCAAGCCCACGACCTCACAACCGTAGTGCTGGGACGCGGTCATGGAACCGCGGAACCACAGCACCGCGCGGGTGGCGGGGTCACCCGGGACGACGATCGGGCGCAGGTTGTCGACGTCGGAGTTCTCGGTGACTGGTGTCCAGTCCCAGGAGGCACCGCCGTCGGAGGTGCGGCCATGGAAGATCTCGTGGTGGTCGAGCGCCGAATCGTCGCGTGGGTCGATCGGGGTGGAGGCGTAGACCGAGTCGAGGTCATAGGGGTCGATCGCGACCAGGCCGGTGTAGTCCTCCTCGTGCGGCAGGAGCGCAGCGCCGGCTCTGGCGAGATGGTGCACCTGCCAGGCTCCGCCGTCGAACGTGCCGTAGAAGAACCGGTGGTCGGAGAAGTTGCTGTTCTCCGGGTCATCGCCGGCGCGGCCGGTGAGGATCGCGGCGAGCCGGCCGTCCGGGGCGCGGCGGATGTCGGTGGTCCACGCGTGGGTGATCGTGGCGCCGGCGAACTCCGACCCGGCGGCCAGGATCGTGGTGAGCTCGACCTGGGACGGCGCCTGCTCGTCGAGGACCGGGCCGCCGACGACGGTGCCGTCGCTGGTGTGCAGGGCTCCGCCGGAGATGTAGCCGTGGTAGATCGAGTTGTTGTAGTCGCGCGGGTGGTGGTCGGTCGTGATCAGGTCGATCCGGTCGGTGCCGTTGCTGGCGTACCGGGTGTAGCCGTTGACGTACCCGATCTTGGGGCGGGTGAACAGCTTGCCGCCGAAGTCGAACGTGGTGCCGTCGTCGGTGGAGACCAGGATCGAGGGGTCGTCGTTGATCGCGCGCGCGAAGTTGTAGAGCCGGCCCTCGTCGGCGAGGTGGTGCAGGTTGGAGTAGGTGACGCCACGCCCACCGGTGAGCTCGGTCCAGTCGAAGGTCTGCTCCGGGTCCCACGTCGTCGCGTCGTGGGGTGCGGACGAGATCCGCCACCGGGTCAGGTTGTCCGTCTTGTGCTTGGTGTACACGGCCAGGTAGCGGCCGTCCGGGCGGATGAACAGCGCCGCGGTGTTGTGATCGTCGGTCTCCAGGCGCTCGTGCAGCATGACCACGTCGGAGTCTCCCGTGGCCAGATCCACGACGGCGATCTCCACGTTCCCCGCGCGGGCCTCGCCGCCCGGGCCCTCGGGTGCCGGGATCGAGCCCACCAGGAGGGTGTTCGTGACCGGGTCGATCAGGGCGCGCTCGTCCTGGAACCAGCACCATGCACCGTTGTCGTTGATTAGTTGCACCGTCGCCATGAACCCGATCCTATCCGCCTGGATAGCCCTTTCCACGCTTCCATTCCCTTGCGTGTGCGCCCAGAGCGTGGCAGAGTACTTTGCAACGCAAACTACTCTGCAAGGGAACCCATGTCTGTCGACGAGCCCGACGCCACGAACGCTCACCGGGCCACGGAGGACGCCGATGCTCACGAGAGCGACCGCGTGCTGGAGGACGCACCGCCGTCGGATCCGGCGGCCGTGCTGGCCATGATCGCTGCGCAGCGCGAGTCGACCCGTAAGAGCGTGGAACCGAACGGACCCCTCATCTTCGGGGCCTGGGGAGTCGCCTGGGTTATCGGCTACCTGGTGCTGCACTCCACCTACGACGAGACGCTCGGCCGCTCCACCGCCTGGGGCTTCGTGGTGTTCGGCCTCCTGCTGATCGGCGCACTGGCGTTCACGGCCGTGCACATCGCGCGGCGGGTGTCCGGCGTGCGCGGGGTGTCCGCCTCCGCCGGAGCGATGTACGGCTGGAGCTGGGTGGTCTCGTTCGCGATGGCGTGCATGCTGTTCGCCGGACTCTCCCGGGCAGGAGCCTCGCCTGAGGTGATGGCGATCGCCTCGAACTCCGTCAGTGCACTGATCGTGGCCGTCATGTACATGGCCGGTGGCGCGCTCTGGCACGAGTGGCGGATGTTCGGGCTCGGTGCCTGGGTCGCTGTGGTCGGCGGGACGGCCGCTCTGGTCCCCGCGCCGGGCACCTATCTGGTCATGGCACTCGCCGGCGGGGGTGGCTTCCTGGTGGCCGCACTCGGAGACCTGATCCTTTCCGGGCGCCGGGCGAGGCGGTCGCGGTCATGACCGATCCCGAGTTGGATCCGGTGATCCACGCCCAGGCGCGGCTGCGGGTGGTCGCGACCCTCGCGACCCTCGACGAGGGAGACCGGATGGCCTTCCCGAAGCTCCAGAAGCTGCTTGAGATGACCGCGGGCAACCTCTCCACCCACCTCCGCAAGCTCGAGGAGGCCGACTACGTGGCCATCGACAAGAGGTTCGAGGGGCGCAGCCCGGCCACCTACCTCGAACTGACGAAGAAGGGCCGCCGGGCCTTCGAGACCTATACCGAGACCCTGGAAGCACTCCTGAGAGGAGCGCAGTGATGGAACCGATCGTCAGCGTTCGAGACGTCCGCCGCAGCTTCGGCGACGTCGTCGCCCTGGATGGGGTGAGCCTCGACGTCCACCCCGGTGAGATCGTCGGTCTGCTCGGCCCGAACGGCGCCGGCAAGACCACCCTGTTGTCCCTGATCAACGGGCTCCGCAAGCCGGACTCCGGTACCGTCCGGCTATTCGGTGGTGACCCCCGCAAGGCCTCGTCGCGATTCGGACTGGGCACCACCCCGCAGGAGACCGGGCTACCCGCCACCCTCAGGGTCGGCGAGGTCATCGACTTCGTCGGCGGCCACTACGCCGACCCGATGGGAGGCGACGAGCTCCTGGACCGGTTCGACCTGCGGGACCTCGTGACCCGGCAGTCGGGCGGGCTGTCCGGCGGCCAGAAGCGCCGCCTCGCGGTGGCACTCTCGCTCGTCGGTCGACCGTCGCTCGTGCTCCTGGACGAGCCGACCACCGGCCTGGACGTGGAGGGCCGCCGCGCCCTGTGGCGGGCCCTGCGGGACTACCACGCCGAGGGTTCGACGATCATCCTCACCAGCCACTACCTGGAGGAGGTCGAAGCACTTGCCGAACGCGTGGTCGTGGTGGGCGGCGGCCGGATCCTCGCCGACGACCGACTGGACCGGGTCCTCGCCCGCGTGAACGCACGGCGGGTGAGCCTGCGCACCGGCGCCGCCGAGACGGAACTCGCCGCGCTGCCCACGGTGACCACAGTGCAGACCGAAGGCGACCACGCCCAGCTGCTCGTCTCGGACTCCGACGCGTTCGTCCGCGGCCTGGTGACCTCCGGCACCGAGTTCTCCGGACTCGAGGTCCGCGGTGCCTCCCTCGAGGAGGCCTTCCTCTCCCTGACCGATACGTCCGGCGCGCCCGAGACCGAGGAGGTCGCAGCATGAGTACCGCTACCGCGCAGGCGCCGATCGGGGCCACACCCCGCACCGGGCCGAGTCTGCTCGGCCTGATCCTGCTGCACGCGAAGTTCTCCGTACTCGAGACCATCCGGACCCCGATAGCCGTGGTCGGCAACCTGCTCTTCCCGACGCTGGCGATGCTCTTCTTCGTTGTCCCCAACTCCGCCGTTGCCGGCAATCCGCTGTTCGCGACGGCCGCCGTCGGACAGTTGGCGATGTTCTCGGTGATGTCCACGTTCCTGTTCACGTTCGGCTCCGGTGTGGCCGAGGACCGGGCCCTCCCGTTCGACGGCTACGTACGCACGCTGCCGGCCGGCGCCGCGCCGAGGATGCTCGGCCGGGTCCTGGCCGGCTGTCTGTTCGCGCTGGTCAGCCTGATCCCACTTGGGGTGGTCGGCGCCCTGCTCACCGAGGCCACCGCACCGCCCGCAACGGTCGTGCTGGCCGCGCTCATGGTGCTGGTGGTCGGCCTGCCGTTCCTGATGCTCGGCCTCGCGATCGGCTACCGGATGAGCAGCAAGGCGGCGATCGCCGTGGTCCAGGCGGTGCTGTTCCCACTCGCGTTCGCCGGCGGCCTGTTCCTGCCCGCCGAGATGTTCCCGAGTTGGCTCAACACCTTGTCGCAGGCCCTGCCCAGCCGCGCCGGACGGGATCTGCTCATCCAGGTGCTCACCGGCCAGCCCGCGTATGCGCTTGCCCTGCCGGTACTCATCGCCTGGGGTCTGCTGTTCACGGCGCTCGCCGTGCTGGCCTACCGCCGGGACGAGGGGCGTCGCTTCAACTGAGATACGACGCCTGACTGCCTGCCCACGGCAACCTTGCAACGTTCCATCCGAGCGATGGAACGTTGCAAGGGTGCGTTGGGGAGCGGGTGGGAGAATGGGGCGATGGGTCGCAGCGGATCGACAACCATCGGACCGATCGTCGAGCGCGCCACCGCCAGGGCCATGGCACGCGTGGTGCGGCGCGAAGCGGCGGTCCGGGCGTTGTCGGTGGACCGGGCGTTGTCGGTGGACCGGGCGTTGTCGGTGGACCGGGCGTTGCCGGTGGACCGGGCACTGTCGGTGGACCGGGCGGTGGACCCGGTACGCGCGGTGCACCGGCTGCGCGTGGCCGTGCGGAAGCTGCGGGTCCTGCTGGCCGCGTTCGGGCCCTACCTGGATCCGGAGTTCGCCGAGCCGTTGCGCAGCAGGCTGTCGGACCTCTCCGACGTCCTCGCCGCGGTCCGCGACCTTGACGTCCAGCTGACCGGTCTCGACCGGCAGGCGACGACGTCCCCTGCGTTCGCGATGGACGTGGAGCCGTTCCGCGACTCGCTCCGGTCGCGTCGCGCGGACGCGCTCCGGCGGCTCGAGGTGCGCCTGGTAGCTCCGGACCGTGCTGCGCTGATGGCCGACCTGAGCGCGGACCGGATACCGGTCCGTCATGGTGACGAGCGTGCCCGCCGCGCGCTGCGCCGGCGTCTGCGCAAAGCCTGGCACCGGACCAGTGAGCGCATCGCCGCCGCCGGCGAGGGTTCCGGCTCCCTGCACGAGGTCCGCAAGTCCGTGAAGCGGCTGCGCTACCTCGCCGAGATCGCCGCCGATCCGATCGGACGGCCCGCGAAGCGGCTCGCCACCCAGGCCGAGCGGACGCAGGAACTCCTCGGGGCACATCAGGACGCCGTCGTCCTGGAACAGCTGGTGCGCACCTACGTCGCGGATGCCGGCGGCCTGCCGCCGGGCACGATGTTCGCGCTCGGGGAGCTCGTCGGCCGGGCGCAGGAGCGGCGCGGGCAGATCGAGCAGGACTGGCCGCACCGGCGCGACCGGCTGACCCGCCGGGCCAGGCAACTCCTCGACTGACGGGGCCCCGAGCCGTCGGCGCGGCCGGCCCGGCGTTCGCCTTGAGCGAAGGTGACTCAACTTCGGGAACGATCCTCCGCCGTCGGGGGTTGAGGCTTGCATGAGGGACCGGCGTAGGGCCGGTCCCGGTCAGACGAGGAGATTGACATGGCTCTCACCTTCGACCCGTTCCGCGAGGCCGACCGACTGGCGTACCGCACCTCCACCCGCGTGCCCCGGTGGATGCCGATGGACCTGCACCGCAGCGGCGACGCGTTCATCGTCGAGATCGACCTGCCCGGCGTGGCGCCGGAGAGCATCGACCTGGACGTGGACGGCAGCACCCTGACCATCCAGGCCGAGCGTGCCTCCAGCCTCGGCGAGGGCGAGCGGTGGATCGCCAAGGAGCGCGCGACCGGCACCTACCGCCGGCAGCTCAGCCTCGGCGACGGCCTCGACGCGACCGCGATCCAGGCCGACTACGCCCACGGCGTGCTGACCGTGACCATCCCGGTCGCGGAGCAGTCCAAGCCCCGCAAGATCGAGGTGCGCACCTCGGCACCGGTCATCGAGCCGGCCACCGAGGGCTCGACGGACGTCCAGGAGGACGTGGCCGCCTGACCTGCGGCAGCCGTGGCGGATCGCCACGAACAACGAGCCCCGACCGTCGCTGGCGGTCGGGGCTCGTTCACGTCCGGGGCTCGCGCCGGGCCGGTAGCGCCTCAGGCGCGGATAGCCACCACGTCGTAGCCCGCCTCGTCGACGGCCGCGCGGATGGCCGCCTCGTCGAGCGGCGCGTTGGAGACGACGGTCACGGGCGAGGGCTCGCCCGCGCGGAGTTCGACGGAGACGTTGAGCACGCCGTCGACGCCCTCGAGCTCCTCGGTGACGTGGGCCACGCAGTTCGCGCAGGTCATGCCCGTGACGTCGATCGTGGTGGTGCGGTCCATGTGGGGATTCCTTCCGGGTTCTGGGGTCAGGAGCGGACGAGCCGGGCGATCGCGGCGGAGGCCTCGCGGACCTTCTCCTCGCCCTCCTCGGAGGAGGAGCGGGCAGCGTCCACCACGCAGCTGGCGAGGTGATCGTCCAGCAGGCCGAGACTCACCGCCTGCAACGCCTTGGTGACGGCGGAGACCTGGGTGAGGATGTCGATGCAGTAGGTGTCGTTCTCGACCATTTTCGCGATGCCGCGAACCTGGCCCTCGATGCGGCGCAGGCGCTTGAGGTAGGCCTCCTTGTCCGCGACGTATCCGTGGTCGTGTCCGTGCTCTTCCATATCCCGAGTATACCCCCAGTGGGTATCTGTGTGACCAGAGTGTGGGCACTCGACAACAGAACGGTCACGATCGGGGCCCTGCGGATATCGATCCGATCTCGGCCGTCCTCTCGGGCGCACTCGGCCCATACCGTGATGGCCATGACCACAGACCGCCCCGCCCGGCTCCGTCGCGGCATCGTGCTGACAGCAGTCGGCATCATTGCCGCGCTCGGTGCCGTCGTGGTCCCCACCCCCGCGCAGGCGTGCGCCTGCGGCGGCTATGTGGCGGCCGACGGGTACGAGGTCGCGGTCAACCGCGAGGTCGCGGCGATCGCCTGGGACGGCGAGACCGAGCGGATCCTGCTCGAGATGGACGTCCTCACCGATGCCCCCGACGCCGCGCTGCTGATTCCCACCCCGGCGCCGGCGGAGGTCGCGCTCGGCGACTCCGAGATGTTCGACGAACTCCTCGACGTGATCGCCCCCGAGGTCGAGGTCACTTACACCTGGTGGCCCGAGGCATCGTTCGGCGACGGCGCCGGCGCGGCCCCCGGGGCGGCCGCGCCCGACCTGGGGGTCGACGTCCTGGAGACGGTGGACCTCGGGCCGCTCGAGGCCAGCGTGCTCTCCGCGGACGACGCGGACGGCCTGGCGCAGTGGCTCGACGAGCACGGCTACGTCATGCAGGACGGCCTCGCCACGGCACTGCGGCCCTACATCACCGAGGGTTGGTACTACGTGGCGATGCGACTGACCACCGACGCCGCCGACCTCTCCGGCGAGCTGCAGCCGGTGGACCTGACCTTCGCCTCCGAGTCCCTGATCTACCCGATGCGGCTGTCCGCGGCGGCCGCCACGGATCAGTTCGTACGCACCTACGTGTTCGCGGACCGGCGGATGGCGCGCACCGACGCCAGTGAGGACACCGCCTCCGTCGATCTCAGGTTCGCCGGTGCCGTCGACCCGGCGGCGGTCGAGAACCCCACCCTCGCCGAGATCGCCGGGGTCACGCCGTACCTGACCGTGATGGACCAGTGGTTCCACGAACCGTCAACCGAGATCGTCTCGGACTTCACGTTCTCCGCGTCCACCCAGACCGGGGACTACCGCGAGGTGGTCCACGAGACCCGCATGCGGGAGATCCTGGGCATGCCGGCGGGACCGGTGCTCACCTTCCTCGGCCTGGTCGCGGCCGCCCTCGCACTCCTCATCGGCGGCCGGGCCGTGAGCCGCCGGGCCCGCCGTCGCTCGGCCGTGCCTGCGGGGCCGCGCCAGTCGACCGCGAGCGAGCCCGAGCCGCAACCGGCGCCCCCGGCCGGTGTCGACGGCGGTGGCCAGGAGCGGCACCCCAGCCACCTCTGATCCTCGCCGGCTCGAGCAGGGTCGCCGAGTAGACTCGCGCGGTGCGACTGGGCGTCCTGGACATCGGCTCGAACACGGTTCACCTCGTCGTGGTCGACATGGTCCGCGGCGCCCATCCGAACCCGGACCTGGACGAGCGGGTCACGCTCCGGCTGATGCAGTACCTCACCGACGATGGTGCGATCAACGACGTGGGGATCGCCGCCCTGCTCGAGGCCGTCGACGGCGCCGTCCGGCTCGCGCGAGAGCTGCGTGTCGACGAGGTCCTGACCATGGTGACCTCCGCGGTCCGCGAGGCCACGAACGGTGAGGCGGTGCTAGCCCTGATCCGTGCCCGCCTCGACGGCGATCTCCAGGTGCTCTCCGGCGAGGAGGAGGCGGCCCTGACGTTCCTCGCGGCCCGCCGCTGGCTCGGCTGGGCCGCTGGAAGGCTGCTCGTCCTGGACATCGGCGGTGGCTCGCTCGAGGTCGCCCTCGGCGTGGACGAAGTGCCGGACCTCGCCGTGTCGCTGCCGCTCGGCGCAGGCCGGCTGACCCGGACGCACCTGCGCCACGACCCGCCGCTGCCGCACGAGCTGAAGCATCTGCGGGCCGTGGTCCGCGCCGAGCTCAAGCCGCTCGTGGCCCGAGTGCGGGCCGAACCGAGGCCGGACCATGTGGTCGCGACCTCCAAGACGTTCCGGTCCCTGGCCCGGCTCGCCGGGATGTCCGTGGCAGGTGTCGGCCCGCACCAGCGCTGGCAGATGAGCACGTCGCTGCTCTCGGACTGGGTGCCGCGGCTGGCCCGGATCCCCGCCGAGCAGCGCATGGAACTGCCCGGCATCACGCCCGAGCGGACCTACCAGATCGTCGCAGGTGCCGTGGTGGCCGAGGAGGTCCTGCGCGGCCTGCGGGTGGAGATCGTCGAGATCTGCCCGTGGGCGCTGCGCGAGGGTGCGCTGCTGCGCCGGCTCGACCAGGTGTGAGCCGGCCGGGTGGGGATCGGTGTCAGCGTGCGCCCGAGGTGAGCACGCGCGTCGCGTCCTCCGGGTCGGTGGTGCCCGCAGGATCGAGCGGCCGGAGCGGTTGCGCACGCTCGGCGTCGTCCCGCCGCGCGCCCCGGCGCAACGCCAGGCCGACCCAGACGGCGGTGACCGCCAGCAGGGCGACGCCGGCGGCCGCGGTCACGGCCAGGCCGGAGGCGAACGCCTCCCGGGCCGAGTCGAGCAGGGCCGCGCCGACGCCCGGATCGCCCTGTGCCCCGGCCACCTCGACGGCGCCGCCGAGGGTCTCGCTCGCCGTCGCCCGGTCGCCAGCAGCGATGGTCTCCGGCAGCGCGACCCGGTCCCGGTAGATCGCGGAGGCGACGCTCCCGAGGATCGCGACCCCGAAGGCCGAACCCAGTTCGTAGGCCGTCTCCGAGATGCTCGAGGCGGCGCCCGCGCGGGCGGGTGGCACGGCAGCGAGGATGGCGTCGTTGGTGAGCGTCTCGGTGAAGCCGGAACCGGCGCCGACGAGCACGAAGACCGCGACCGCGACACCGATCCCGCTGTGTCCGGTCAGGGTGGTGCCGACCGCGTAGCCGAGGGCCGAGACGCCGATCCCGATCGGGACCAGGACGTGCAGCGGCGCCCGGTCGGCGACCGCGGCCGCGAGCAGGCCGAGCGCCACCGTACCCACGAGGCCGGGCAGCAACCACAGGCCCGCGACCATCGGGCTCAGCCCGAGTACGAGCTGCAGGTACTGCGCGAGCAGGAACAGCAGTCCGGCCATGCCCAGTGCGGCGACGAGGTTCGCGGCCACGGAGGCTGCGAACACCGGCCGCTGGAACAGGCGTACGTCCAGCAGCGGGTCCGGCCGGTGCAGCTGACGCCGCACGAACAGCCAGCCTGCGGTCGCCGCCACCGCCAGCAGCACGAGCGCCATCGGGACCAGACCGTCGTGCGCGACGGTCTTGACGGCGTACACCAGCGGCACCATCGCGAGGATGGACAGCGCGACGCTGACCAGGTCGAACCGGCCGGCGCGTGACCCGCGGGACTCCGGAACCAGCTGTGGCGCCGCGATCAGGAAGATCACGAGCACCGGCACGTTCAGCAGGAAGACCGAGCCCCACCAGAAGTGCTCGAGGAGCCACCCGCCCACGATCGGACCGAGCGCCGCGCCACCGGAGAACCCCGCGGCCCAGACAGCGATCGCGAACCGGCGCTCGCCGTCGTCTGTGAACACGTTGCGCAGCAGCGCGAGCGTGGCCGGCATCAACGTGGCGCCGAAGATCCCCATCGCGGCCCGAGCCGCGATCAGGTGCGAGGCGTCGGCGCTGAACGCCGCCCAGACGCTGACCACGCCGAAGCCGGTGGCGCCGATGAGCAGCAGCCGGCGACGGCCGAGCCGGTCACCCAAGGTGCCCATCGTGACGAGCAGGCCGGCGAGCACGAGCGGGTAGATGTCCACGATCCAGAGCAACTGCGTGGCGGTCGGCTGCAGGTCCCGGCTGAGGGCGGGCACCGCGAAGGAGAGCACCGTGTTGTCGATGCTGACCAGCAGCACCGGCAGCATCAGCGCGACGAGCGTGAGCCAGCGCCGGCGGGTGCTCAGCGACGGGGCGTGGCTCGACTCTGCGACGTTGATGGACACGGCTGTACTCCTGGGTGCGGTTCGGACGATCGATCATCACTGTACCGTCTGGACGGTTAAGTTCGCGATAGAGTGTGATCATGTCCACAGCCAGACATCGAATCCTCGACGCGCTCGAGCAGGTCCTGATCGCCGAGGGTCCTGCCCTGGCGACGATCGAGCACGTCGCCGCCACGGCCGGCGTCTCCAAGGGCGGCCTGCTGTACCACTTCGGCAGCAAGGAAGCCCTCTACGAGGGATTGCTCGCTCGCCTGACCGACGCAGCCGAGCAGGTGCGTGTCGGGACCGACGTGAGCGCCGCCGTCGGCGAGTACCTGCGCCAGTCCTCGGTGGCCGACGACGCCTACAGCACCACGATGCTCGCGGCGCTGCGGCTCGTCGGGGCGCCCGAGGTCGACGTGCCGACGGCCCTGGCGGACGCCAGTGACCGGTGGTTCGCCCCGGTCGGCGCGCTGATCGCGGACCCGGTCACCGCGCGGCTGGTCCAGCTCGTGGGCGACGGGCTCTACCTGAACGCCCTGGTGGCCGGATCGGCCAGCGAGCACGACCCGGCCGTGGTGGCCCGGCTGCTGGCCGCGCTCGAACCCGGCGCCGGCGGGTGATCGAAGCGGGACCTGAGCGCGGTCCCGGCCAGCGGATCAGGCCAGGTGGTCCACGAGTCGCTGCGCCAGTCCGGTGTACGAACCGGGGGTGAGGTCCAGGAGCCGGTGTGCGACGTCGTCGGGCAGTCCGAGCCCGCCGATGAACTCGCGCATCGCGGCCCGGTCCACCCGGCGCCCGCGGGTCAGTTCCTTGAGCCGCTCGTACGGGTCGGCCATGCCCTCGGCGCCGGCGACGGCGGCCGCGCGCATCGCGGACTGCACGGCCTCGCCGAGCACCTCCCAGTTGCCGTCGAGGTCGCGCGCCATCGCCTCGGCGTCCACGTCGAGCCCGGCCAGGCCGCGACGCACGTTGTCCAGCGCGAGCAGCGAGTGCCCGAACGCGACGCCGATGTTGCGCTGCGTGGTGGAGTCGGTGAGGTCGCGCTGGAGGCGGGACGTCACCAGGGTCGAGGCGAGCGTGTCCAACAGCGCGCAGGAGATCTCGAGGTTCGCTTCGGCGTTCTCGAACCGGATCGGGTTGACCTTGTGCGGCATCGTCGAGGACCCGGTGGACCCCTGCGCGGACAGCCGCTGCTTGAAGTAGCCGAGCGAGATGTAGGTCCACACGTCGGTGGCGAGGTTATGCAGCACCCGGTTGAACCGGGCCACATCCGCGTACAGCTCGGCCTGCCAGTCGTGGCTCTCGATCTGCGTGGTGAGCGGGTTCCAGGTGAGTCCGAGGCCCGTCACGAACTCCCGGGCCACGGCCTCCCAGTCCGCGCCGGGGACCGAGATCGCGTGCGCGCCATAGGTGCCGGTCGCGCCGTTGATCTTGCCGAGGAACTCCGCCGATTCGATCCGCCGCATCTGGCGGCGCAGCCGGTGCGCGAGCACGGCCAGCTCCTTGCCGAGGGTCACCGGCGTCGCGGGCTGGCCGTGCGTGCGAGCCAGCATCGGCACCGCCGCGTTCACGCGGGCCAGGTCGGCGACGGCGTCCGCCACCGTGTGCGCGGCCGGCAGCCAGACCTGCCCGACGGCGGAGCGCACCGTGAGCGCGTAGGACAGGTTGTTGATGTCCTCGCTCGTGCAGAAGATGTGCACGATCTCGGTCACGTCCGGCAGCACGGTCTCGCCGAGCACGTCCGGGGCGGCGGCGAGCCGGCGCTTGAGGAAGTACTCGACGGCCTTGACGTCGTGCAGCGTCTCCCGCTCGATCTCGCCCAGCTCGGCGATCTCGGCGGAACCGAAGGAATCGACCACACCGCGCAGATAGGCGACCTCCGCCGTCGACAGCGTCGGTGCGCCGGGCAACACCCCACCGGTGGTCAGGTGGATGAGCCACTCGACCTCCACGTGTAGCCGGGCCCGGTTCAGGGCCGCCTCCGAGAGGTGGTCCACGAGCGGGGCCACGACCGGCCGGTAGCGCCCGTCCAGGGGGCCCAGGGCGATCGGCGGGGTCAGGTCGGCAAGGTCGGTGCGACCGGAGCGAGAGGGCATGGGGCAATCATCCCAGAGGCGGGCGACCTCCCCCGAACCGTCTCGCGCGAGGCGGTACCGGGTCACTGCGGAGCCGCGTCCTGCTCCGGCACGAAGCGCACGGCATCGAGGCCGTACCGGCGTACGCGGTCGAAGTAGGCGGTCGGGGTGAGTCCGACGAAGCGATGGAACGCGCGGGTCAGGTGCGACTGGTCGTAGTACCCCGCGGCAGCGGCGAGGTCGCTCCAGACCACCCCGGCAAAGGGCTCACCGCCCGGATCGAGGGCCGCCGCCGTCAACCGATCCAGGAGCCCGTGCAGCCGCCGCAGGTCGGCGAACACCTTCGGGGTGACGCCGCACGCGCGGCGGAACCGGGCGACGAGCGCCGGGGCCGAGACACCTGCCAGAGCCGCCACGTCGCCCACCCGTGGCTGCGGATCGTCCCCGAACGACTCGATCGCCGCCCGCACGACGGGATCGGGATGCCAGGCCGGATCGAGCCTGGCGCGCAGCGCCGCCACCACCGCCGCGAGCGCGACCTCGGCCGTGACGTCCGGATCGAGGTGGGCGAGGCCTTCGAATCCGCCGACCTCGTGCACCCCACCGGCCAGGCGCTGCGGATCCAGGCCGACCGCCCGCAGCGCATCCGGGCGGAACCGTGCGCCGACGTTCGCGACGTGCGCACCGTTCGCGCTGATCGTGGCCTCGTCGGTGAGCCCGGCGACGAACGGACCGTGGAGCCGGTGCCAGCCATCGGGCCGGCGGACCCCATAGGGCTGGACGGTCAACGGCACGATGAGCGGCACGTCCGGGGCGGGCAGGATCCGCTCGTAGCGCGCCGGCGCGTCGGACCGCACGAACCACAGACCCGCGAGGACCTCCGCCAGGTCCACGGGCGCAGCTCGCTCGACGAACGCTGCGGCCGGATCGGGCGCGGTGGGCATGAAGAATATCCAAGCCCATCGGCCGCGCCGGTGCCTACCGTTGCGGCATGACCACAGCCATCGACACCCGCGTGCTGATCCGAACCGCCCGGGATCGGGTCTGGGACGTATTGACCGACTTCTCCCGCGCCCACGAGTGGATGGCCGAGGCCACGGACATGCGCCAGGACGACGCCACGCTCGCCGTCGGGAGCGTGCTGAGGTTCCGCGCACAGAACTCCGATCGCACCTCGACGGTCGAGGCGCTCGAACCCGGCCGGATGATCGCGCTCGCGAGCGATGGCCCCGGCGTGCACGCCGTCTATACCTACACGCTGACCGATGTCGACGGCGGCACCGAGGTCCGGCTCGTCGCCGATGTCGGGACCAGTGGCCCGATGCGGCTCCTCGGTCCGGTCATCCGTGGGTCGATCGCGAAGGCCGACGGTGGTCAGCTGGTGGCGTTGGCCCGACTGCTCACGACCAACGACACTCCGGCCTGAGGCGCCCGGCGCGTCCGCCCGCCGCTCAGACGTAGGCGGCCGCGGCCTGGACTGCGGCGTCGGCGTAGGAGCTGCCGAACAGCACCGTGTGCACGAGCAGCGGGTTGAGCTGGTGCAGCGCGATCCGGTCGGGCCAACCGGCCGCGAGCGGGGAGACCTCCTGGTAGCCCTCGACGATGTCATCCAGGTGCGGCTGGCCGAACAGGTCGAGCATCGCCAGGTCGGTCTCGGCGTGCCCGCCGTGCGCGGTCGCGTCGATGAGTACCGCCTCGCCGCCCGCGTCCGCGTCCCAGAGCACGTTGCCGTTCCACAGGTCGCCGTGCAGACGGGCGACGGCGGGGCGCCCCAGGGATGCGTGCTCGCGGACCCGGGCGGGCTGGTCGTGCTCGAGGTCACCGGCCACGAGCCGGGCCGCGACCGCCTCGACGGCAGCTGCGCCGTCGGGCGTGATCGAACCCTGCCCGACGGCGGTGCGCAGGAACGGCAGCACGCGTGTAGTCGCGTAGAACTCGCCCCAGCGGAGGTCCGGGGTGCTCGGGCCGGGCATCGGCGCCTGCGCCATGAACCCGCCGGTGCTGCCGGGGACCTGGCCGAAGAAGTCGGCGCCGGCGGCGTGGGTGCGGGCCAGCGCCGCGCCGAACGCGCGGGCCGCGACCGCCGTGGTCGGGCCGGACCGGATCGACTCCAGTTCCAGCACGCCGGGGCCGACGTCGCGCACTCGGGCCACCCGGGCGCCGCCGGGTACCTGGGCGAGCCAGCGCAGGCCGTCGGCCTCCGCGAGGGCGGCGTCCGGGTGCGGGAACCGGGTCTTTCGCCAGGTCACGCGAGCCGTTCGCGCACGTGCGCCACGATGCCGGGGGCAGCCGCGAGGATCTCGGCGTAGCTGATCTCGAAGTCACGTCGGTCGCCGTAGTAGGGGTCGGCCACTTCGTCGTCCTCGCGGTCCGGGTCGAAACTGCGCAACAGGCGGACCTTCTCCTGCGCGTCGGGGTCCGGGGCGAGCCGGCGCAGAGTGTCGACGTGGCTCTGATCCAGGGCCAGGACCAGATCCGCGACGGCGAAGTCTGCGGCGGCGAACCTCCGTGCCCGATGGTCGGTGAGATGGTGCCCCTTCTGGGTCAGCACCGACAGGGCGCGGTGGTCCGCGTCCTCGCCGAGGTGCCAGTCCCCGGTGCCGGCGGAGAACACCCGGACCCGGTCGGTGAGTCCGGCGTCTGCGATCGCGTCGCGGATCACCGCCTCGCCGATCGGGGAGCGGCAGATGTTTCCGGTGCACACGACAGCGATCGTGAAGGGGGCGGACATGCCAGCCATTGTGGCCATGGCGGCGGCCGGCCGCACCCAGGGCACGGGTTGTGGCGACAGGTTGCGTGGACCGACGCAGTCAGCCGGGCGGGCCGACGTGCTCGGGGGTGAAGGCCGACGAGTTCGGTGTTCACTACGCGCTGTGCGCGCCAGCGCGCCTCGGCGACGGTTCGCTTCAGGTCTTCGAGCAGACGGGAGTGGTCGTCGGGAAGGTTCCGGACGTCCACCACTATGGTCCGGAGATGAGTTTCAACTTCGCATGG
Source organism: Occultella aeris (assembly GCF_902703175.1). GTDB lineage: Bacteria > Actinomycetota > Actinomycetes > Actinomycetales > Beutenbergiaceae > Occultella > Occultella aeris. The sequence continues at coordinate 187,203 of NZ_CACRYJ010000006.1, forward strand.
ATTCTGGCTGCGATCGTGCCGTGGCTGATCGGAGCGTTGCTGGCCTATGGGGTCATTCGGCTGGGGGTGAAGCACGGCATCCTCGACGCGGACCGCCAACGCGGGCGGGATGCCTCGAATAGCCGGTACGCCGGGTCGCAAGGCGGAGACATTCCCGCTCCGCTGAGTCCACCCCCGAGCAGCAGCCCGAACAGGTGAAGCAAATGACGCGAAACGGTTCACCTTCTGGCGTCTCCAGAGTAGGGCCGCGTCGATTTGTGGGTTCTGCTCCGAGGTCCGTGGCAGTGCGCATTGCCATTGCCGCTGCCGGCTTCTTCGCTGTGGGTGTTCTCATGAGCCTGATGAGAGGGATGTCGTGGCACGCCGCCACGACCTGGTGGATGCTCGGCGCCGGTCTTTGCGTGGTCGGAGTCCGTGAACTGGTCACCCGTCGAATCCGGTTGCAGAGCGCCTCGGTTCCAGGGCCGAGTCAAGGCGCGCATGGCGGTTCCGAGGAGTCGTAATCCCACAGCCACCCATGGCCGTCCCTCGTGCGACACTCCCTGCCGCGGTTGGCCAGGAGCACGGCGGCAGTGGGGCTGCGGACTCATGGCGGATGTCGGTCCACAGGGGAGAAGGCGGTGCAGACGGGTCCACCGGTACCGGCGCCAACGCGGTGGCAGGTGGGAGCGGTGCCTAGCGTCGGGTCCATGAGAGCCTCCCCTTCGCCCATGATCGCCCCGCCCGGACTGCCCGGCGGCGCCGCGTCCGCCCTCCTGGCCGCGGCCGCTGAGCAGGTCCGCCTCGGCCGGGCCGCGTACGCCGCCGTGCTGCCGGAGCACTGGGACTCGCCCGCCGCGAGCGCCTACCGGCGCCGGGTCGCCGTGCTCACCTCCGCCACCGACCGTCTCGCCCAGACGCTCGACGCCGCGGCGGCGGCGGCCCGCGTCCACGAGAACCAGAGCGCAGCCGTTCGCGCTGCGTTGGCCGGTCCGACGATGACCCTGCGATGAGCGGCGGCATGGTGCCCGACGGCGCACCGTCCAGCGCCGCCGGGAACGCCGCCGCCGCACAACTCGTCGTCTACGGCGCGCCATTGGCCGCGGACCCGGCGGAACTACGGGACCTGGCGGCCGCCGTCGACGGCGGTTCGGCGCAGATCGGCCGCGGCCGCGCCCTGATTCAGCGCGGACTCGCGATCCTGCACGAGACCGCCACCCTCGACGCGGGCTCGTCGGGGCCGGCGATCGCCCGGTGCTGGGAGGCGCTGCTGTGTGTCGGCGGGGTCAACGAGGAGGCGGACGGGATCGCAGCGGCGCTGCGGGCGGCGGCCGCCGACTACGAGCGGGCCGAGGCGCAAGCTCAGGCGGGGTTCACCCGGGGCCTGATCGTGACACCACCGCCGGCCCTTGGCCTGCCATGGGACCCGATCAGCATGATGCGGCCGTTGACCATGCTGGGCGTTGCGTTCGCTGGGGCCTTCGCCCGGGGGCAGTGGACTCCGACGGACGCGCAGTTCGGCGCCTACCTGGAGTCCTGGGCGGGAACCGTGACGAGTTCGCTCGGCGTGTACACGGTGGGCGACGATCGTCCTGGCTCCTCGATCCAGACCCTGGCCGGGTTGCTCGCCCCATTGGCGACAGTCGGGATGGGCATCGGGCACTCGGTCCGGGTGCGTCAGATCGATCCGCCCGGAGTGGTGCCGACCGGGGCGCCGACGACGGCCACGGGGCCAGCCCTGAGCGGGGTGACCGGGGCGGTCGGCAGCCTGTACGGGCTGTACCCGCGCTACGGCGGCCCGGAGGGCGGGGTCCGGGTCGACCGGGTGGTCGGACCGGACGGCGCGGTGTCCTGGCAGGTCATCGTGCCCGGCACCCAGACCGAGTTGGTCCCCGAACTGGCACTGCCGGAGCCGGTCGGCGTGCCGTGGCAGAGCGACCCGGGCCCGGCGGTGCCGATGCCGCTCCCGGGGACCGTGCTGCGGCAGCCGGCGAACGCCATCAACAACGACAACCCGTTCGACTGGGGCACGAACCTCCAGGCCTTCGCCGGGATGGACACCGCCGTGGAGGACGGCGTGATCCAGGCCATGGAGCAGGCGGGTGTCCCACCGGATGAGCCGGTGCTGCTGGTCGGGCACTCCCAGGGGGCGATGACGACGATGCGACTGGCCGAGGACCCGGCGTTCACCGAGCGGTTCGAGGTCCGGTCCGTGATCACAGTCGGCGGGCCGGTGGGTCACATCGAGACCCCCGCCGACATCGCCGTCCTCAACATCGAGCACGTCGACGACCTCACGTCGGGGCTGGAGAACACCGCCAACCCGGTCGAACCCGGCCGCACCACGGTGATCCGGGACCTCGCCGCTTCGCCCGACCCAGCGGATCAAGGAGTGACGTCCGTCGCTCAGGCCCACGACATCCCGGCATACGTGCGCACCGCGCAGATGATCGACGCCTCGACCGACCCGGCCGTGCGTGCCTGGTTCGCGGCGTCGCGGGACGTCCTCGGCGGCCCCGGGGACTCGGCCTCCTCGCGCTACTACCAGTTCGAGCGCGAATGAGGACTCAGTGGGTCTGCTTCTTGCGCCCGTCGGGCAGGATCACCGTCAGGATCACCGCGATGATCGAGATCACCAGCGCCGCGAGCACCGCCGACCAGAACCCGTCCACCGTGAGGCCGTAGGTCGTGAACGAGGTGAGCCAGCTGGTGAGCATCAGCATCAGGGCGTTGACGACGAGGTGGAAGAGCCCGAGGGTCAGGATATAGAACGGGATCGAGAGCACCTGGACGATCGGCTTGACGATCGCGTTGACGAGCGTGAAGACCAACGCGACCACCGCCACCACGATCACGGTGCCGAGCGGGGTGCCGTCCGTGGCCAGCTCCAGACCGGACAGCCACAGCGAGGTCAGCCAGATGGCGATCCCGTTGATGATCACTCTGATGACGAAACTCATGGGCCCGATCCTGCCATGAGCAGTCCGGAGATGGCAGCGGGCTGGACTCGCGCGACTCTGGCGGGGACGGACGCGTGCATCGACCGGTGCGCACGGGCATGCTGGGCGGATGGCATCGCGCATCCCCGGACCACCGGCCTTCGACGCACCTCCACCACCCCCGGAGGCGCCGCCGGTGCGGCTGCGCAAGGAACTGCTGGACCTGCCCGCACACGTACCTGGCGCCGTCGGGGCCACCGCCGCCGTGTTCAAGCTCTCCGCCAATGAACTGCCGTTCCCGCCGCTGCCCGCGGTGATCGCGGCCATCCACGACGCGGCCGAGGACGTGAACCGCTACCCGCAGGTCTACGGCGCCCGGCTCCTGCGCGCCATCGCGACCCATCATGGGGTCGTCGAGGACCAGGTGCTGATCGGCAACGGGGCGGTCGCGCTCGCCGAACTGCTGATCCGCTCGATGTGCTCGCCCGGCGATGAGGTGGTGCACCCGTGGCGGTGCTTCGAGGCCTATCCCGCCGTGGCCCGTGCGAACGGGGCGGTCAGTGTGCCGGTGCCGCTGCGCGCGGACGGCAGCCATGACCTGGCCGCGATGGCCGTCGCGGTCACCGAGCGCACCCGGGTGATCGTTGTGGCTGCCCCGGCGGATCCCACCGGGGCCTCCATCACCCACACCGACCTGCTCGCGTTCCTCGAGGTGGTGCCGGCCGACGTGATGGTGATCCTGGACGAGTCCTACGTGCAGTTCGACCGCACGGACGGCCGGATCGACTCCCGTGCCTTGTTGCCCATCCACAGGAACGTGGTGGTGTTGCGCACCTTCTCGAACGCCTACGGACTGGCGGGGCTGCGTATCGGCTACGCCCTGGCCCGACGCCGGCTGGTGCGGGTGCTGCGCCGGGTGTCGACCCCGTTCGGCGTCAGTGAGCTCGGTCAGGTCGCGGCCATGGCCGCCCTGAAGCAGACGGCGCTCGTGGAGTCCCGCGTGGCGGAGATCGTCGCCGAACGGGACCGCGTCGTGGCAGCCCTGCGCGATCAGGGCTGGGACGTGGGGGACCCGCAGGGAAACTTCTACTGGCTGCCGCTGGGCGAGCGCAGCTCCCTCTTCGCGCGGGACACCGTGCAGTCCGGAGTGACGGTGCGACCGTTCCCGGGCGAGGGCGTGCGGATCTCGATCGGGGAGCCCGAGGCCAACGACATCGCGCTCGCCGTCGCGGCCAGGTGGGTGCGCCGGGTGATGTCCCCCGGGGAGCCGGGCGGCTTCGCCTGACGTCCGTTGCGACCCGGCCGATCGCACGCCGGCGAAGCGGGCACCGCGCGTGTTTTGGTGGCGACGCGCGGCGTGAAGTGCGACATTGGTGCTATGCCCTGACCGGGCACCTCAGGTAGCTCTTCACCGACGCAGAGTTGGAGGTTCTCTACAAAATCGACCCCGCGACGTGGTGGATCGGCCGAACTCGGAACTTACGGTCCCGTAGCCTACGCTGGCGTAGGTTGCACGTCGCGAACCGTTGATCCACATTCCACACGAATGGAGTTCGGTGTGATTCAGTCCGACATCCAAGGGGAGACCCCCCACGTCGGCACACAGGATGACGACCTCATCCAATTGCTCACCATCACCGGCGAGCGCGTGCACCAACAGACCTATTCACCGCTGGTCGAACACCTCGACCGCGCGGCCCTTGAGGGCCTCTACCGGGACATGGTCCTGGTCCGGCGCTTCGACACCGAGGCCACCGCACTGCAGCGGCACGGCGAACTCGGGCTGTGGCCGCAGTGCCTCGGCCAGGAGGCGGCCCAGATCGGCTCCGGGCGGGCACTGGCCGCCCAGGACCACGTGTTCCCGTCCTATCGCGAGCACGGCGTCGGCTGGACCCGCGGCCTGGACCTGCGCAAGGTCCTGCACCAGTTCCGTGGTGAGGACCACGGCGGCTGGGACCCCGCCGAGCACAACTTCTCGCTGTACACCCTCGTGATCGGCTCGCACGCCCTGCACGCGACCGGCTACGCGATGGGCGTGCAGCGCGACGGCGACGTCGGCACCGGGAACCCCGAGCGCGACCGCGCCGTGGTCGCCTACTTCGGGGACGGCGCCACCTCCCAGGGGGACGTCAGCGAGGCGATGGTGTTCGCCGCGGTCAACGACGCGCCCGTGGTGTTCTTCTGTCAGAACAACCAGTGGGCGATCTCCGAGCCCACCGAGCGGCAGAGCCGCGTCCCGCTGTACCGCCGCGGCTCCGGGTTCGGCATCCCGGGCGTCCGGGTGGACGGCAACGACGTGCTCGCCTGCTACGCCGTCACGCAGGAGGCGCTCGAGCGCGCCCGCAGCGGCGGTGGCCCCACGTTCATCGAGGCCGTCACCTACCGGATGGGCGCGCACACCACCTCCGACGACCCGACCCGCTACCGCAGCCGCGCCGAGGAGGACTACTGGCGCACGCGGGACCCGATCGACCGGCTCAAGCTGCACCTGGTCGCCGAGGGCACCGCGCCCGAGTTCTTCACAGCCCTCGACGAGGAGGCCGAGGCGTTCGGCGCACAGATCCGCGACTACTGCCGGTCGATCCCGAAGGCAGCTCCGAGCCGCATCTTCGAGCACGTGTACGCCGCCGAGCACTCCCTGGTGGAGGCCGAGCGGGCCTGGTTCGACGAATACGAGGCCGGCTTCGCCACGGAAGGAGCGCAGCGATGAGCGATCGAGGCGGAATCCAGCGCATCCCGATGGCGAAGGCCATCAACCTCGGGCTGCGCCGCTCCATGGAACGCGACAACAAGGTCCTGCTGATGGGCGAGGACATCGGCAAGCTCGGTGGTGTGTTCCGGGTGACCGACGGCCTCCAGAAGGACTTCGGCACCACCCGGGTGGTGGACACCCCGCTCGCCGAGTCCGGCATCATCGGCACCGCGATCGGGCTCGCGCTCGCGGGCTACCGCCCGGTCTGCGAGATCCAGTTCGACGGCTTCATCTTTCCCGCCTACGACCAGATCACCACGCAGCTCGCGAAGCTCCACTACCGCTCCCGCGGGGCTCTCGAGCTACCGGTCGTGATCCGGGTCCCGTTCGGCGGTGGCATCGGCGCCGTGGAGCACCACAGCGAGTCTCCCGAGGCCCTGTTCGCGCACACCGCCGGCCTGCGGGTGGTCAGCCCGGCCAACCCGGCCGACGCGTTCACGATGATCCAGCAGGCCATTGCCTCCCCGGACCCGGTGCTCTTCCTCGAGCCGAAGGCCCGGTACTGGGACAAGGCCGAGGTGGATGTGACCGCCGGTGACCAGGCGCTCGACCTCGGCGGGATCGGCGGACTGCACACCGCCCACGTGGTCCGGCCTGGCACGGACGTGACCATCGCCGCGTACGGGCCGACCGTCGCGACCGCGCTGGCCGCAGCAGGGGTGGCGGAGCAGGAGGGTCACAGCGTCGAGGTGCTGGACCTGCGCTCGATCTCCCCGATCGACTTCGACACCATCGCCGACTCGGTGCGCCGCACCGGCCGCCTGGTGGTGGCGCACGAGGCTCCCGTGTTCTTCGGGGCCGGTGCCGAGATCGCGGCCCGGATCAGCGAGCGGTGCTTCTACTCCCTGGAGGCTCCGGTGCTGCGCGTGGGTGGGTTCCACGCGCCATACCCGGTGGCCAACATCGAGGAGGACTACCTGCCGAACCTGGACCGGGTCCTGCACGCCGTCGACGCCGTTCTGGCGCACTGAGCCGCGCGACCGCGCAGAACTTGGAGTCAGTCATGCCGAAATACCTCGAGTTCCGTCTCCCCGACGTGGGAGAGGGCCTCACCGAGGCCGACATCGTCGACTGGAAGGTCACCGTGGGTGACGCGGTGACCGTCAACCAGGCGCTCGTCGAGATCGAGACGGCGAAGTCGCTGGTGGAACTGCCCAGCCCGCACGCCGGCGTCATCACCAAAGTGCTGGTCGAGGCCGGCGCCACCGTCGAGGTGGGCACGCCGATCGTCGTGATCGACACCGATCCCGACGGCGCCCCGGAGGCCGACGGCGGTTCCCCCGCCGTCGCGAGTGGTACCGGTGGAGCCGCCGACGGCGCAGCGTCCGCCGACGACGAGACCAGCGGTGACGTACTGGTCGGGTACGGCACGAAGCACGCCGCGGCGTCCCGCCGCCCGCGCCGCGCGGCCGAGCCGGCGCCCGCCGCACCCGCAGCAGCGCCGCCGTCGCCCCCTGCGCCCGCGACCGAACCCGCGACCATGGCAACCGTCGACGGCCAGGCCGCTGCGCCGTCGTCCACGATCTTGGCGAAGCCCCCGGTGCGCAAGCTCGCGAAGGACCTCGGCATCGACCTGAACCGGGTGCCGGGCACCGGCCCCGGCGGCATCATCACCCGGGGCGACGTGGAGGCGGCGGCGCAGCGGTCCGAGCCCGAGCGCCTGGTCAGCTACCCCGGCGACGACCGGCCCTGGCTCGACGGTGGTGTCGTGTCCGCGGACGGGCGCCAGACCCGGGTGCCGGTGCGCAGCGTGCGGGCCCGGACCGCGGAGGCGATGGTCGCGTCCGCGTTCACGGCGCCGCACGTCACCGTCTTCCAGACCGTGGACGTGACGAAGACGATGAAGCTCGTGGCCCGCCTCAAGGAGGACCGCGACTTCTCCGACACCCGGGTGACACCGCTGCTGATCGCGGCGAAGGCGCTGATCCTGGCGATCCGTCGGCACCCGACGATCAGCGCCGCATGGGACGACGCGACCCAGGAGATCGTGTACAAGCACTACATCAACCTCGGCATCGCGGCGTCCACGCCGCGTGGCCTCGTGGTGCCGAACATCAAGGACGCGCACCGGATGGGCCTGCACGAGCTCGCGGTGGCCCTCGGTGACCTCACCGCGACCGCGCGGGCCGGAAAGACCACGCCCGCGGCGATGACCGACGGGACCGTCACGATCACGAACGTCGGGGTGTTCGGGATCGACACCGGCACGCCGATCCTGAACCCGGGGGAGGCGGCGATCCTGGCGTTCGGGGCCATCTCGCAGCGACCGTGGGTGCACCACGGCAAGATCAAGCCGCGTTGGGTGACCCAGCTGGCGCTGTCGATGGATCACCGGCTGATCGACGGCGAACTCGGGTCCCGGGTGCTGGCCGACACGGCCCGCACGCTGGCCGACCCGGCCCAGGGCCTCGTCTGGGGCTGACGCCGAGGCGGCTGGCGGCTGCGAGCCCTACCAGTTCTGGCCGGAGCCGTCCCCACCACCGGAGGCCTGCTCCTCCGCGTCGCGGGAGGCCTGCGCCTCCTCGTTCCGGCTCTGCAGCTCCTCCTGACGCGGGTCGACGGACTCGCCGCCGGAACCCGACTCGCTGGGTTCCCCGGAGCCGGACTCGCTGCCGGATTCGCTGGGTTCCCCGGAGCCCGATTCGCTGCCGGACTCGCTGGGTTCCCCGGAGCCCGATTCGCTGCCGGACTCGCTGGGCTCGCCGGAGCCGGACTCGCTGCCGGATTCGCTGGGTTCCCCGGTGCCGGTCTCGCTCGGCTCGCCGGACGGTTCCTCGCCCTGCTGTTCCTGCTGCTGTTGCTGCTCCTCGGACTGCTCCTGGCTCTCCTGCTGGCGCTCCTCGGCCTCCTGGGCCTGCTCGCCGCCGTTGCCGCCGGACTCGCCGCAGTCGGCCAGGAGGTCCTGGGCCTCGCTGTAGCGCGCCGTGGACTGCGCGTAGTCACCGGCGATCCGGGCCTCGTCGCCGAGTCCCTCGACGGCGAGCGAGTAGTTGGTCCGGACCGTGCACTCGTCCTCGCCGCGGGGCTCACCGTCCGGGGCCTTCGGCACCATGTCCAGCGCCACCTCGAACTCCTGGGTGGCCCCGAAGAAGTCCCCGCCCGCGTAGATCGCGGTGCCCTGGTTGAAGTAGGGCTTCCACGGCTCGATCACGTTGAAGAACTCGAGCGCGGCGAACCGCTCCGCCGCGGTGTTGTGGTTCTCGTTGTCGTAGGCGCTCTGACCGGCGGTGTTGATCGCGACGGCGCTGAGCAGCTTGAGGGCGGCCAGGAACGCGATCACTACCACCGGCAGCGACCAGAGCAGCAGGGCCCGGCGGCGCTTGGCGAGTTTGTCCAGGAACCGCTGGTCGCGGATCTCCTCCGTGGTCTGGAACTCCCCGGGCGGCGGCAGGATGTCGACGCTCATCGTGGGCTCCCCTTCCCGGCCGGTTCGGGTTCTCGCCGGGAGTTCTCCCGACGGCGATCCCTCGTCTCGACCTCGTTCTTGCGGCGGGTCCTGGGTACCTCGCGGGTGAGGTCCCACGCCTCCCAGGCGAGCAGCAGCGCCAGGATGACGGCGGCCGGCCAGTAGACGTCCCGATAGGTGGTGTTGTCGCGGCGTCCGTCGGCGGCGATGTCCTGGACGTCGATGCCCTCGACGAGGAAGCTCACGTCGTCCGGGGTGATCCGGTGGGTGTACTCCACGCCGAGCTGTCCGGCCAGGGTACGCAGGTTGTCCTCGTTGTACTGCGAGATGCCCGGCTGGCCGTCGGGGCCGGTGATGTAGGGCGCGTCGGTGCCGAAGCCGGTGTCGGAGGTGCCGTCGTAGGAGCGCATCATGCCGCCCTCGGACGTGCCGTAGCCCATCACGGCGCCGCCGTCGAACAGCGGGCCGAGCGCCTCGAACGACTCGAACTCGTTGCCGGCCGTCGAGTCGGAGCCGTCGGTGTTCTCGCCGTCGGAGAGGAAGAACACCAGACGCACGTTCTCCGGGCCGCGCTCGAGCGCGGCGTTCACGGAGTCGGTCAGGGCCTGCAGGGGCCGGTCGATCGAGGAACCGGCCGAGTAGGCGGTGATCTCCTGGGTGACGGTGTCCGCCCAGGACCGCACGGCTCGCGCGTCCGTGGTCATCGGCAGCTGCCGGGTGGCCTGGGAGTCGAACGAGATGATCGTGTACCGGGCACCGGGCATGGCCTCGGTGAGCGCCACCATGTCGGCCTGCACACCCTCCAGGCGAGCGCGGCCGTCGTCGTAGTCCTCGGCGGCCATCGACCCGGTCCGGTCGACCACGAAGAACAGTTCCGCGTTCGAGGTCAGCAACTCGCTGTCCGTGCGCGGCACGGCCGGGCAGAGCCCGATGACCAGGGCGGCCACGAGGATCCCGGACCGGCGCAGCCAGTCCCGGCGGCGGGCGCCGTGGGAGGCCTTGACCCGCCATAGGGCGAGCCCGATCAGGGGCACGAAGATGATGAGGAGCAGCCACAGCGGCAGGAGCATGCGCAGGGTCATGTCCGCAGCCTCCAGACGGCGAGGATGTATATCCCCACGAGCGCCATCAGCCAGGGGAAGAACTGCTCCGGCCGGTCGCTGACCACCACCTCGGGGTTGGCGTCCAGTTCTGCCGCCTGCTGGGAGGTGATGTTGTCGATGATCCCGTCGACGGCTCCGGGGTCGTCACTGGCGTAGAAGAGCCCGTCGTGCAGCTCCACGACGTCGCGGTACTCCTTCTCCTGGGCCGCCGACGTCGGGGTGACCTCGCCGGCGTAGAAGCCGTGCAGCGTGATGCCACGATCGGCCACGAGCTCACCGGCCTCGGGCAGGGTGTAGATCTCGTTGCCGAACACCTCGTTGTCCGTGGCCAGGATGATGGAGCGGGATCTCTCGGTGTCCGTCAGGTCGAAGGACAGGGCGCAGGTGGCCAGCCCGTCGCCGACCAGGGAGGACGAACTGTCACCCAGGCCCGTCGTGCCGAGCACGAAGTCGAGCAGCCGGTCGTAGGCGGCCGGGTCGAAGGACAGGTCGTCCAGGGAGTCCAGGTCGAAGTCGAGGGCGTCCGCGGCGTACCGCAGCTCCTCCTCGACGAGGTCGTAGTCGTCGGTGAGCGGGAACACGGTGCGGGAGGTCGAGTTCCAGATCGAGAGCGCGATCCGCTCGCCGTTGAAGCTGGGCAGCAGCTCGAGGAACTTCTCGACCACCTGGGTGTCGTACTCGATCATCGAGCCGGACACGTCCAGGCACAGGACGATGTCCCGGGTCGCCAGTTCGTCGGCGCGGGTGACCTTCTCCACCGGCCGAGCGGTCAGGAACCCGGTCGCCACGACGGCGCCGATCAGCACGACCGCGAGGCCGGACAGCAGCACCCGGTACTTGCTCATCCGGGACCGGAACGAGGGCAGTGAGGTCAGGTAGGACGCATTCGCCACCCACGTGACGGCGGCGCGTTCGCGCTTGGCGGCCCGCGCGAACCAGCCCGCCACGAGTGCCGCGACGGCCACCACGATCACGGCGGCGATCGCCCACGGGTGCAGGAACGTCTCGGTCACCATTCCCGGATCACCCCCCGCGCGTCCTCGGTCGCGGACAGTGCCTCGGCGTCGGAGTCGGACGCGAACGCCGGCTCCTGGTACTCCTCGAGCAGCATCGAGAGCCGGTCGGTGCCTTCCAGGGTCGCGATCTCACCGACGGTCAGCGAACTCGTGTCCATCCGGAGGCGCCCGTTCGCGAACTCCCGCAGGATGTGGTTCAGGTCCAGGTGCAGGGTGCGCAGGTCGGACTCACCCTCCCGGTAGCGGGCCTCGGCGGCGTCGACCTCGTCGAGCGTCTCCTTGCGCAGGCCCGAGTACCGGTCCCGGCGGCCGCCGTCGGCGTCCTTCGCGGAACGCTCCCGGGTGAAGTAGAAGACCCACCAGTACCAGGCGGCGATGAGGACCAGCAGCGCGGCACCGACGATCCACACCCACATCGAGAACGACGCCGGGTCGACCGGTTCGTTGATCGGGGCGGCTCCGACGTTGGCCACGGCGGTGGCGGCAGTGTCAGTGGCGAACACGGCGCTGCCTCCTCAACAGGTCGAACATCCGGTCGATCAGCTCGTCCTCACTGTTGGCGGTGACCGCCTCGATGCCCTGCCGGCGGAGCATGGCCGCGACGTCCTGACGGCGGCGCAGCGCGGCGTCGGCCGCCTCGGCTGCGAGGTCCTTGCGCGAGCGCAGGTACTCGGGGATCTCGAGGTGGCCGTCGACGTCGTCGATGACCCGCTCCGAGAACGCCGTGGGCAACGCGTCGCCGATCTGGATCACCATCACCTCGTGGCGGGTGCGCAGCCGCTTCAGGCCGAGCTCGTGCTCGGGCAGCGGCCGGGCCTCGTCGGTGATCAGGACCACCAGGGAGCGGCGGGTGAACCAGGTCAGGACCCGGTCGAACACCCGGTTCAGGTTGCTCGGCGGTGCCTGGAGGTCGAGCATCGCCTCGGCCCGGCGCAGCAGCATCTCCATGTGCTCGGTGCCGCCGCGGGCCGGGATCTGCACGACCCGGTCCTCGTCGCCGGCCACGAGGGCCACCAGGTCCCCGCGGGCCCGGGCGAGGTAACAGATCACCTCGGCGGCGAACAGGGCGATGTCGGACTTCTTCGAGCCGTCCGGGGCCGTCGCGGCCATGTTCCGGCCGGTGTCCACGGCGAGCACCATGGCCACGTTCGAGTCCCGCACGAACCGGCGGATCACCGGGTGCCCGGACGAGGCGCTGGACTTCCAGTCGATGTCGCCGACGTCGTCGCCGAACTGGTACAGCGCCATCTCGTCGAAGTCCTGGCCGTGGCCGGAGTAGATGGACCGGTGCCGTCCCTCCAGCAGGCCCGCGGCGCGCCGGACCGTGGGAAGGTCGAGCCGTGCTCGGACCTTCGCCAGGCGCGATCGGGACTGTGCCAAGTGGGTGACTCCTTGCTGATCGGGAGGGTGGTTCGCCGTCAGTACTGGGGTGCGGGGTGCCGCGGCCCGGTCAGGGGCTCGGCACCGCCGCGTAGACCGCGTCGATGAGCGACTCGGGCGCCACGTTGTTGGCGAGCGCGTCGTAGGTGCGCACGATGCGGTGTCTCAGGATCGAGTGGCGCAGCGCCTTGACGTCGTCCGGGACCACGTAGGAGCGGCCGGCCTGCACGGCCAGCGCCTGGGCGATCCGCATCAGGGCGATGCCACCACGTGGGCTCGCACCGACCCGCACGTGCTGGCTCAGGTTCGGCAGTGGGCGCGGCCCGCCGCCACGGGTCGTGTTGATGATCGCCACGATGTACTGCTTGATCGCGGTGTCCACGTACACCTTCTCCACCAGCGACTGCAGGAACTCGAGGTCCGGCAGCGAGATCGGCTGCGCGGACAGTGGGGCCGTCATCGACCCGGAGTTGATCCGCTCGAGGATGTCCACCTCCTCGTCCGGCGCCGGGTAGGTGAGCACCTCCTTCATGAGGAACCGGTCCATCTGGGCCTCGGGCAGCACGTAGGTGCCCTCTTCCTCGATGGGGTTCTGGGTGGCCAGCACCATGAACGGCCTCGGCAGCTTGAAGACCTCGCCACCGATCGAGGTCTGCTTCTCCTGCATCGCCTCCAGCATCGCGGACTGCGTCTTCGCCGAGGACCGGTTGATCTCGTCGAGCAGCACGAGGTTCGCGTGCACCGGCCCGAGCTGGGTGGCGAACTCACCGGTGGCGTAGTTGTAGATCTGGGTGCCGATGATGTCGTTCGGCATCAGGTCCGGCGTGCACTGGATCCGGTGGAACGAGCCACCGACGGCGGAGGCCAGCGTCTGCGCGGCCGTCGTCTTGGCCAGTCCGGGCACCGACTCGAGCAGCACGTGCCCGCCGGCGAGCAGTGAGGAGATGAGCGCGGTGCGCAACGGCGCCTGCCCGACGATGCGCTGATCGAACACCCGCGAGATCTGTCCGAGCAGCGCGGTGGCGCGGCGGGAATCGTCATAGGAGATGGGTGATGTCGATGGCGCCAGGTGTGACGGGGCTGGGTTGGACATGGTCTCCCACTTGGTGACGACGGCGGATGCATCCGCGATTATGCCAGTGCTTCCTTGGAGTTCCCTGGGCGCTGACGGGCAGCCCTGCCCATCCGTGCGCCGAACGAGGGCCTACCGGGTGACCGAGATCTCCCTACCCGGCGCGTTGGCCGGGCCCTGCTCGGTCACAGCCGGGCGGCGGGCGCTCCGGCGCCGATTAGGCTCGTTGGGTGTCCGTGATCCCTGCCCCGTTGCGCTGGGTGCTCGCCGCACTGCCGACGGCGGTGCTCGCCTGCGTCCTCGGCCTCGCCTTCTCCGGTGCGGCCGCGCCGACGCTGGTCGCGGACTCCGGTGCGCTGGTCCGGTGGGGGTTGCCGGTCGTCACGGTGCTCAGCGAGGCGGCCGCGGCGGTGACCCTCGGCGGGCTGGTGCTGATGCTGTTCGCGCTGCCGCGACCGCCGGAGCCGGCCGGCCGGCCCACGTCGGCACGTGCGACGGAGCGCACCGGCGGCCGTTCCAAGCCCGGCAGGACCAGGGCTGGCCGGTCCGACGGTGCCGCGTGGGTCCTCGCGGCCCGGGTGGTGGCCTGGTCGGGTCCCGCCTGGGCGCTGCTGCTGGTGGCGGACATGGTGCTCGGGTACGCCTCCGTCGCGGGCCGGCCGCTCGGCGGCGCCGGCTTCGGCGACGAGCTCGCGTTCTATCTCACCGAGATCTCCACCGGCCGCGCGGCCCTGGTGACCGCGATCATCGCCGCACTGGCCTCGGTGGCGTGCGTCGCCGTCGCCGGGTACGGCACCGCCATGCTGGCCGCCGTCGTGAGCTTCGCCGTGCTGATCCCGGTCGCCACCACCGGACACGCCGCCGGCGCCGCGAACCATGACCTCGGCATGACCGGCCTGTTCGCACACCTCGCCGCGGTCTGCATCTGGATGGGCGGCCTCGTCGTCCTGTGCATCTGCGCGCCACGGCTGGGCCGGGACCTGCGTGCCGTCGTCGGGCGCTACTCGACGATCGCGATCTGGGCTTTCCTCGGCGTGGGCCTGTCCGGAGCGGCGAACGCCTGGATCCGGCTCGGCTCCCCGTACGGCTTCCTCACCGACTACGGCCTGATCCTGCTCGCCAAGATCGCCGCGTTCGTGGTGCTCGGCGTGTTCGGGTATCTGCACCGGCAGCGCACGATCCCGAAGCTCCCGGCCGACGGCGGCTCTCGCTCCGTGTTCTGGCGGCTCGCCGGGGTCGAGGTGCTCGTGATGGCAGCGGCGACCGGACTGGCGGTGGCGCTGGCCTCCACCGGCCCTCCGGTGGCGCAGGTGCCGGTGGAGGGGCAGAGCCCCGCCGAGGTGCTGTCCCAGTACCCGGTGCCGCCGGCGCCGACGCTGGCCCGGTGGTTCACCGAGTGGACCCCGGACCTGTTGTTCGGCACGCTGAGCCTGGTCCTGGCGGTGCAGTATCTGCGCTGGGTATGGCGGTTGCGCCGCCGCGGCGACACCTGGCCGGTGCGCCGCACGGTGATCTGGGTCGTCGCCGTCGCCGCCTTCGCGTGGGTGACCTGCGGCGGCCCCACCGTCTACGGCCGGATCATGTTCAGTGCGCACATGCTCGAGCACATGAGCCTGGTGATGGTCATCCCCATCCTGTTCGTGCTGGCCGCACCCGTGACGCTCGCGCTGCGGGCGCTGCCGGGCCGCACCGACGGCTCCCGTGGCCCCCGCGAGTGGCTGCTCGCGCTGGTGCACTCACGTGCGGCCCGGATCTTCGGGAACCCGGTGGTCGCGGCTGTGAACTTCGTCGGCTCGCTGATCCTCTTCTACTTCACGCCGCTGTTCGAGCTCGCACTGACCACCCACCTCGGTCACATCGGCATGGTGGTGCACTTCAGTCTCGCCGGGTACATGTTCGTGAACGTCCTGATCGGTATCGACCCCGGGCCGGCCCGGCCCAGCTACCCGCTGCGCCTGCTCCTGCTGTTCGCGACCATGGCGTTCCACGCGTTCTTCGGGGTCGCGCTGATCTCGATGACCAGCCTGCTCGCGGCAGACTACTTCGGTGCCCTCGGCCTGCCCTGGGGCGTTGACGCGCTCGCGGACCAGGAGACCGGCGGCGAGATCACCTGGGGCATCGGGGAGGTGCCGAGCCTGATCCTGGCGGTGAGCCTCGCCGTCGCCTGGGCCAAGGACGACGCTCGCACGGCCAAGCGCCTCGACCGCGCCGCCGACCGGGACGACGATGCCGACCTCAAGGCCTACAACGCGATGCTCGAGCGGATGTCCAAGGACGGCTGACCGTCCCCCCGTGACCGAGACGGGTCCGGCCCTCGCCAGTGCTCAGCAGGTGGCGAGCAGACGAGGCAGCACCGTGGTGGAGAGGTATTCGCCGTAGCCCGCCGGCCAGGCCGGGATCTCCGTGGTGACCGGGTAGGCGAGCACGGCCACCACGCAACTACGGTCGGCTCCCCACGCCTCGGCGGTGAGACCCCATTCGGGGCCCGAGTACGTGCGGCCCTCGGCGCCCGGGACGGCGAGCGGCGTCGTCGGGCTGCCCACCGGCTGGCCCGGAGTGATGTCGGCACCGCGGTTCGCGCGGAAGGTGAACCCGACGCCACTGGGGGACTCGTAGGCGCCGCCGACCACGGTGTCCGTGACGCGGATCGCCGCCACGAACTCGAGCCCGAGGTCGGCGCCGAGATCGTCCGCCACGAGGCTCGTGTACGGCGCTGCCGCGGCACCGTCGAGCAGCGTTCCGGTGGCCAGCGCGTCACTCATCAACGAGGTGGTGGTGGCGACGTCCTCGTCCTCCGGGGTGTTCAGGGACGGGAGGGTCGCGAGGATCTCGAAGGTGTAGGCATCCAGGACCAGCGCGGAATCCACGGGCCAGGACGGGTCCACAGGGACGGGGCACGGCGGTGGCCCGGTCGCATACGCGACGCCGTCCTCGTCCCGGTCGATGCTGTCGACGATCGTCATCGTGTAGGTGTCGACGATGATCGTCGCAGGATGCGCCAGGACCTCGGGCTCCAGATCGGCGGGGTCCTCCGTGGTGGAGCTCCACACGGTTTCGTAGCTCGAGCCGGGCTCATACGCCACCAGGTCCGCTGCGGCTTCGGCGCACTCCGGCGGCTCCGACGTGGCGCTCGCGCCGGCGGCCGCCGGCGGTGTGGTCTGCACCGGGTCGTCCGCGGCTGCCGTGGTACACGCGGACAGGGCCAGCATGAGCGCGCTCGCTGCCACGATGATCCGAATACGGTGCACGAGCGACCTCCTGGTGTCGGTCGAGTCAGGGGCGGTGGGTGGCGATGTGGGCGAGGGTTCCGGCCACGCTCTCGGCAGCCTCAAGATCCTGCCCCGGGTACTCGGTGTGGCCGGCGCTGACGACGCACAGTTCCCTCGGTCCGGCGAGCCCGTTGTGGACGGCGAACTGGCCCGGCGGCGGAACGGACGGGTCCCAGAGCGCTGCCTCCACCCGGGTCGGGATGGTGATCCGGGTGGCCGACGTCGACGCGTCGAAGTACCGCAGCACCTCCCGGGCATCGGGGTACGCGGCGACGTGATGGCGCACCGACTCCCCGCTGCCGGTGCACGGCATCCGCAGCCGCAGGTCGTGCTGACCGAAGCTCGGCACCACAAGGGTGGCCGCGAAGAACCGGTCGTCCCACGGCAGGGCCAGCGCGCCCTGCCCGCCGCCGAAGCTGCCGCCGTGGAAGTAGAGCGGCAGGTCGCCGACGATCCGGGTCAGCGCGGAGGCGGCGCACCAGATGTCCGCGGCGCAGCCACCGAGGATGTAGCTCTGCGCCGACTCGATGCCCACCAGCACGTGCCGGGCGCCGTCCGTGGGGATGCCGTCGACCAGGCTCGCGCTCGGCAGCCCTCGGGCGACCGGGAAGATCACCGCGGCGTCCACCGGGACCCGGGCCAGATCCGGGGTCTCGCGCCCGCCGTACCCGTGGCTGTGCACGACCCCGATCGTCGGCGGCCCGGCCACCGGCAGTGCGAACCAGCCGCCCAGCGTGAGCCCGTCCGTGGTGCGGAAGTGGACGGTGTGCACCTCGTGGTCGCCGCTGCGGCCGATCGGCACGAGCACCGGATTCGGGTCCACCGCCCGCGCGAGCGCCGCGAGGTCGCGCCAGAACTCGGCGAAGCCGGGCGGCTCCGGTACCGGCTCGACGGCCAGCAGCGCCTCCAGGTCGTAGCCAAACGTGGCGTCGTCGGCATCCGGGCCGAACCAGTCCTCGAACGGGGGTCGCACCCGGAGCCCAGTCATGACGCCAACCCTACTGATGTCCGGGGGAGGACGGGATGCCTGTTCTCGTGATAGGACCGTGCGGTGACCACAGACACCTCACGCAACGACGCGACCACCCCGACCGCGACCAGTTCCGAGGCGACCGCGGATGGATCCGCTGCCCCCACTGAGGCAGCCGCGCCGCCCACCCCGTTCCACGACCTCGACGCGTACCTCGCGCTGCCCCGCGCGAGCGGCCTGGCGCTGTCCCCGGACGGCACCCGCCTGGTGGTGGGTGTCGCCGCCCTGAACCACGACTCGACGGCGTACGTCACGTCCCAGTGGGATGTCGACCCCTCGGGGGAGCGGCCCGCGCGCCGGCTCACGCGCGGCACGAAGGGCGAGAGCCAGGCCACGTTCACCGCCTCCGGCGACCTGCTGTTCGTCGCCAAGCGCGCCATCGGCGAGACCGGCGAGGACAAGGCCAAGCCCGCGCTCTGGGTCCTCCCGGCCGCAGGCGGTGAGGCCCGCGTGCTGGCCACCCGTCCCGGCGGCGTCGGCGGCATCACCGCCGCCCGTGCTGCGGACACGGTCATAGTCACCGCGGACACGCTGCCCTCGGCCACGGACACCGAGTCCGAGCAGAGGCTGCGGGACCTGCGCTCCGACAACAAGGTCAATGCCATCCTGCACACGGGCTACCCGGTCCGGTACTGGGACTCCGACCTCGGCCCGGACCGACCCCGGCTGTTCGCGGCCGAGGCGAGTTCCGCCGTCGTCGCGTCCGCCCCGGACCAGGCGCCCGAGGACGAGGCCGACCCGGACGCACCGCTCGAACTACGCGACCTCACCCCGGACGCCGGTGCCCACCTGACCAACACCGGCCTTGACCTCAGCGCCGATGGTGCCACCGCCGTCACCTCCTGGAACCGGCCGATGGCCAAGGGTGCGGTGCGCTCGATCCTGGTTCGCATCGACGTGGCCTCCGGTGAGCGCACCACCATCGCGGACGAGGCCGAGGCGGACCTCGGCGCCGCCCGGATCAGCCCGGACGGGACCCGCGTCGCCTACCTCCGCGAGACCCTGTCGACCCCGGAGAGCGCACCGGAGGTGACTCTCTGGATCGCCGGCATCGACGGCTCCGACCCACAGCGGATCGCGGCCGGCTGGGACCGCTGGCCCGCCTCGTTCGCGTGGCTGCCGGACTCCTCCGGGCTGCTCGTCACGGCGGACGACGACGGCCGCTCGCCGGTCTACAAGGTCACCCTGGACGGCACGTTGAGCCGGCTCACGCCCGACGACGGCGCGTACTCCGACGTCGTCGTCGCTACGGACGGTTCGGTCGCCTACGCCCTCCGGAGCTCCTACGCCCACCCCGCCGAGGTGGTTCGGATCGACCTCGCCGACGGCGCAACGGAGCCGGTCACGGCGCTGCGGTCGCCGTCGCCGCGTCCGAGCCTGCCCGGCACCCTGCGGGAGGTCGAGACGACCGCCGTGGACGGCTCCCGGGTCCGCGCCTGGCTGGCCGTGCCCGAGGGTGCCTCCGAGGCGGACCCGGCCCCGCTGGTGCTGTGGATCCACGGCGGCCCGCTCGGGTCCTGGAACGCGTGGAGCTGGCGCTGGTGCCCGTGGCTGCTGGTCGCCCAGGGCTACGCGGTGCTGCTGCCGGACCCGGCGCTGAGCACCGGCTACGGCCAGGACTTCATCCAGCGCGGCTGGGGAGCCTGGGGCGAGGCGCCGTTCACGGACCTGATGGCCGTGACGGACGCCGCCGAGGCGCTGCCCGAGATCGACGGGACCCGGACCGGGGCCATGGGCGGATCGTTCGGCGGATACATGGCGAACTGGGTGGCCGGCCACACGGACCGGTTCAAGGGGATCGTCACGCACGCGAGCCTGTGGGCGCTCGACGGATTCGGCACCACCACTGATGCCGGCTACTTCTGGGGCCGCGAGATGACCCCGCAGATGGCACTCGCGAACTCACCGCACCTGTCCGTGGAACGGATCGCGACGCCGATGCTCGTCGTCCACGGGGACAAGGACTACCGGGTGCCGATCGGTGAGGGGCTGCGGCTCTGGTACGAGCTGCTCTCGAAGTCCGCCCTCCCGGCCGACGAGGACGGGCGCAGCCCGCACCGGTTCCTGTACTTCCCGGACGAGAACCACTGGGTGCTCACCCCACAGCACGCGAAGGTCTGGTACCAGGTGGTCGGTGCGTTCCTCGCCGAGCACGTACTCGGTCAGGAGGCGCCGGTACTGCCGGAGACGCTCGGGTGAGTGAGCCCGCCCAGCCGCCCGTGTGCCGCCGCTAGACTCACCCGCAGCGCCGGGACCCAAGCGAGGATGATTCATGGACGCAGTTCGGGGCCCCTTGCCCGAGGCGGTGACGATCGGTGTGATCGGGGCGGAACGGTTCATCCACCGCATCGCAGCCGTCGCCCGGGAGGAGACCCGCACGCCGTATCGCCTGGTCACCGGCGCGGCCGACCGGGAGGTCGACGCGCGCGAGCGAGCCATGCGGCTCGTCGGCGACGTGGACGTGCTGTTGTTCTCCGGGCCGCTCTCCTACGACGAGGCGATCTCGGACGGCCCGCTGCCGGTGCCGGCCACGTTCGTACCCACCGGGGGCGTCGCGCTCCCGACGGCGCTGCTGCGCGGGGCACTCACCGGTGCCGTGGACCCGGCCCGGGTCAGCATCGACTCCGCGCCCGAGCGTGACGTCCGCGAGACGTACGCCGAGCTCGGCGTCTCCATGGACGACGTGCACGTGCTGGAGTACCGGGAGTCGGTGACGGCCGAGCAGTTCCTCGCCTTCCACCGTGAGCACTACGACGCCGGCCGCACCAGTGGCGCGATCACCACCGTGCCCTGGTTGGCTGAGCAGCTCTCCGAGGCGGGCGTCCCCAACATCACGATGGCTCCGGCCGTGATGACCCTGCGGGCCACGCTGCGCACCGCCCGCCTGCTCGGTAGCGGAGCCCGGCTCGAGGACTCCCGGATCGCGATCGTCATCGTGCGCCTGCCTGACTCCGCACTGCCCAACCGCACCAGCTCCAGCAACTACTGGTACCAGGAGCTGATGCTCTCCCTGCACCGCGCGCTGCTGCACGACGCCCGCAGGATGGACGCCGCGGTGCTGCAGCGCGACGAGAACAGCTACCTCGTCATCACCACGATGGGCTCGCTGCGATCGGGGACCGACGATCTCGCGCGCGCCCCGTTCCTGGCTTCCATCCGCTCGGCGCTGAGCCTGGACGCAGGGGTCGGCATCGGTCTGGGCATGACCACCCTGGAGGCGGAGGAGAACGCGCAGGCCGCGGTGAACCTCGCGGAGGCCAGCAGCGGCGAGCTCGCCTATCTGGTGGGTCCGCACGGCAACCCGGTGCCGCTGCCGGAGTCGCAGGAGAACCCCGCCCCGGAGCCGGAGCCGGTCGCCGACCGTCAGGCCGAGGTGCTCCAGGAGATCATCGGGCTGCTCGATGCGTCCGGCGACGACAGCCGTGTGGTGGACGCCGACCGCGTCTCCAGGCTGCAAGGGGTCACCCTGCGCACCGCGAGACGCACGCTGCGCGCCCTCGTGGACGCCGGCCTCGCCTGGCCGATGCCACCGGCGCGGGTGCAGAAAGCGGGCCGGCCGGCCGTGCGCTACCAGCTGCTGGACGAGCGCCTCATCACCTGATCCAGACGACAGAGACATTTAGGCGTGCCGAAATATAGATTCGGCACTGTACTTATGAACCGGGTTCCGGCAGGCTGGACCCGTGACCGTATCGACACGACTCTCGCCGACCACGCCGGACTCGCGGACCTCGCCGCACTCGCGGACGGCTCCCGGGCCGGCCGTGACCCTCTGGGAGGGCGCGGCTCCGGATGCCGACCAGCCGAACTTCCCCGCCTATGCCAGGGAGCTGCTCGCGCACGCGGGGATCGCCTATCGAAGCACCGCCGGCCGGGCCGGGCTGACGCCGGGTGGCATCACGCTGCTCACCACGTCGGTGACGGCAGACGAGGCGGGCGTGCTGTCCGCCTGGGTCGCGGGTGGCGGGTGCCTGCTCGTCACCGCAGACCTCGGGCCGCTTGCTCGACTGGCCGGGGTGGTCCCGGGCGAGGCCGTCTCGACCGCGCAGGTGACCGTGCGTGACTGCGCCTTCTGGTCCCAGGTGCCCGGCCGGGCGCTGCGCGCGATCGGCGGCCGTGCTCTGGCGCCGGTGGACGGCGCAGAGGCCCTGGCGACCTGGGCCGACGGATCGGCGGCCATCACCGTGCGCCACCACGGCGCGGGTGCCGTCGTGACGTTCGGGGTGGATGTGCTCAAGTCGGTGGTGCGCATCCAGCAGGGCTACCCGGTCGATACCGACGGCGCGCCGGCCGCCGACGGCACCGCGCCGATCGACGACGGGATCCTGAAGGCCGAGGACGGCGCTGCCCTCGACCTGGACGCCGACCGGCAGATGCCGGCCGGGCAGCCCGCCCTGGCCGCGGACTTCCGGCACGCCTACCCGCCGCCGTCGGCCGTGCCGATGTTCGACCAGCCGCACGCCGACTGGTGGCGGTCCCTGCTGCTGCAGGCGCTGTGGTGGGCCGCACAGGAGGGCGGCTCCGTGGTCCCGTGGCTCGGCTACTGGCCGGCCGGAGTGGCCGCGATCGCGCACATGTCCCACGACT
Organism: Occultella aeris; assembly: GCF_902703175.1. Taxonomy (GTDB): domain Bacteria; phylum Actinomycetota; class Actinomycetes; order Actinomycetales; family Beutenbergiaceae; genus Occultella; species Occultella aeris. The sequence goes on from NZ_CACRYJ010000006.1 coordinate 209,736, forward strand.
CCGACGGCAACAAGCCGGAAGACGGCCTGGCCGCACTGGCCGCGTTCGCCGAGGCCGACGTGGCCGTCACCTGGTGCCAGGTGTACCCGGGTGGATACGGACGCGAGATCTACGAGCAGATCACGGCCGCGGGGCATGAGCATGCCCTGCACTACAACGCCATGGACGACGCCGACCTGGCGACCTGGGGCTGGCCTCAGCTGCGGGCCCAGTACGCCTGGGCTCAGGCCGTCACCGGCCGGGAGGACATCGTCTCGAACAAGAACCACTACACCCGCTGGGAGGGCTGGGACGAGTTCTACACCTGGTGCGAGCGCCTCGGGATCGAGATCGACGAGTCCCGCGGCCCCAGCAAGCAGGGCAACGTCGGATTCCCGTTCGGTACCGCCCATGTCTCGTTCCCACTCGCTGCGCCCGGCGCCGAGACCGACTTCCGGGACGTGCTCAACCTGCCGCTGCACACCCAGGACCTGGCCTGGGCCGGCCATGTGGCAGCCCGGGACGTGATCCTCGATGCCGTTCAGGCGCAGCACGGCGTCGCCCACTTCCTGTTCCACGGCCCACATCTGAACGGCAAGCCGCTCACCCGCGCGGCCTGCATCGAGGTGGCCGCCGAGGCGCGCCGACGAGGCATGCCATGGTGGACGTCCGAGCGGATCAATGCCTGGGAGCGGACCCGGCGCGGCGTCCGGGTCGAGATCTCGCGCGGCGGCGACGACTGGCTGCTGAGCGTCAGCACGGACGTCCCGGTCGAGGGTGCGGCGATCCTGCTGCCCACGGACGTGCGGGTGTCCGGGCCGGCGCACTCGGTCGCCGAGGTCACCCGGCACGGCCGTGCCTTCGCAGAGCTCGCCGTCGACCTCCCGGCCGGCACCAGCACATGGACGCTCACCCGGTGAGGGTGTCCGGCCTGGAGGTCGGCTTCGACCGCACGGACATCACCCCGCTCGGCGCCGTGGCTCTGGCCGGGTTCGCCGCACGGGAGGGACTCGGGCCCACCGGGGACGTCCTGGCGCCCCTGCATGTGCGTGCGCTCGTGCTCCGCAGCGAGGGCGAGCCCGCCGTGGTCCTTGTCACCGCAGATCTGCTCTGGTGGGGGGACGACATCGTGGCCTCGCTGCGGTCGGCCTTCAGCGCCCGATTCGGACTCTCCCCGGAATCGCTGGTGCTGCATGCCACGCACACCCACTCCGGGCCGCAGGTCTCACGCGGGATGACCCCCTCACTCGGCATCCCGGACGACGCCTACCTCACGTGGCTCGAGCAGCAGACCCTCGCCTGCATCGAGCGTGCGTTCGCCACGAGCACCCCGGTCCGGGTGGAGTCGGCCCGGGTCGACACCGGCATGACCGTGGACCGTCGGTGGGCCCGGACGGCCGGGGAGATCGCGGTCTCGCGGATCGACAGCGACCTGACGGTGGTACGCCTGGTGGGTGATGACGACGCAACCGTCGCGCTGCTGGTGCACTTCGCATGCCACCCGGTCCTGCATCACGGCAACGCCGTCACCCCGGACCTGGCCGGAACCCTCGCCGACGTGCTCGAACGGGACACCTCACCGTTCGTGATGTACCTCCAGGGCTGCTGCGGCGACGTGAACCCGGACCGCTACGACGCGGACGGCGAGTTCGCCGACGGTGGTCAGGCCGACGTGGAGGACTTCGCCAGGCGCCTGGCCGATCTGGCCCGCCGCGCCGTGGCGGACGCGGTCCCGGCCGGTCCGGGGGCCGTGTCGATCAGTCGTCGTTCGGTGGTGCTGCCGTTGCAGGAGCGCGCATCCTGGCGGCTGATCACGGCCTGGGCCGCCACCGGTGAGGGCGTCCGGGCGGAGTGGGCCAGGATCATGGTGGCCGATCCGGCACGGTTCGCCCGCGACCCGCTCCTGCAGCTCGTCAGGATCGGCCTCACGCCAGACCTTGCTCTGCTCGGACTCTCGGGTGAGCCGGTGAGCCACTACGGACTGTTCACTCGCGAGCTCAGTGGGGGGCGCTGCCTGCCGATGGGCTACACCGACGGCATGACGACGTACCTGGTCACCCGCCGTCACCTCCGCGAGGGCGGGTATGAACCCTACGAGGCCCCCCTCTACTTCGGCCTGCCGGCACCGTTGTCGCCCGCTGCCGAACAGCTGATCCTCGACGAGATCGCCGCCCTGGTGGCACCTGCGCCGTCGGCGCCACCCGGCTCACTGCCCGCCTCCAGGCGCGAACAAGTTACAAGACGGTAACGAGAAGTCGACGAAGAAGCGTTGACTCGCCGGGTGGCTAACGCATAACGTCAGGGCAGTTCGAGATTTACGGACAGCCTAAATCTCGTCAGACCACGATCAGAGCCGATGACCGTCGACCGAGAGTGAGCACACGATGCGCGCCAGACCCCTGACCAGCCGCCCGATCGGTACGGTGGCCGCGGCCGCCGTGGTCGCGCTGTCCCTCGCCGGATGCTCGCTCTTCGGCGACTCCGGAGACGATACCGGTGGCGAGGACGGCGACGCGGCCACCGGAGGCAGCATCACCGTCGCGGCCACGAACTTCGCCCACATCGACCCGCAGAGCATCACGTTCGGCATGTGGCTCGTGCAGATGGGCCTGCTCGAGGGCCTGGTGCTGCAGACCCCGGACGGCACTGACGTCCGACCCGGGGTCGCGGACGAGTGGGAGGTGAGCGAGGACGGAACGACCTACACCTTCCACCTGCGGGACGGCATCGTCTGGTCCAACGGCGAACCCCTCACCGCCGACGACTTCGAGTGGACCTACGAGCGGCTGCTGGACCCGGAGCGTGGCGCGAGCGGCGTGACCACCGGGGCGTCCTCCTACCAGGTTCCCCTCGGCATCCTGAACGCCGAGGACTACAACACCGGGGTCATCACCGACTTCGATCAGGTGGGCGTCGAAGCGGTGGACGAGCAGACGCTCGAGTTCACCCTCGACGCACCCAACCCCGGTTTCCTGATGGGCCTGACCTACCCCTCGATGCTCCCGCTGAACCCGGAGGCCGTCGAAGGTGAGGCCGACTGGCAGCAGCCGGAGAACTGGGTCGGCAACGGGCCGTACAACCTGGCGGCCTGGACGGCGAACTCCAGCATGCGCTTCGAACGCAACCCGGAGTACTGGGACGCGGAGAACGTCGCCCTCGACGAGATCAATGTGCAGCTCGTGGAGCAGGGGGCGATCACCACCACCGTGCCGTACGAGAACGGCGAGGTCGACATCCAGGCGATCGGCGAGCCGGCCGAGATCTCACGCTTCCTCGCCGACCCGGTGCTGAGCGAGCAGATGCACGTGCTGGAGAACGCCGGCACCGCCTACATGATCCCGCTGCACAGCACGAACCCCGTGATGGAGGACCCGAGGGTGCGTACGGCGCTGAGCCTCGGCCTGGGACGTCAGGAGATCGCCGGCATCAGCGAGATGACTGAGCCGGCCTCCACCCTGCTCTCGCCGATCGTGCCGGGCTGGAGCGAGGACATCGCCGCCCACGAGCAGATGTGGGGCGAGGACGCCGTCGCCGAGGCGCAGGAGCTCCTCGCGGATGCTGGGTATCCGGGAGGTGAGGGCTTCCCGCCGCTGACCCTGCTCGCAGGCTCGGACTTCCCGCAGTTGGACGCGATCATCGACACCTGGGGCACGAACCTCGGGATCGAGGTCACGAAGGACGTGGTCGAGGTCGGCGTCTACGTGGACCGCCGCTACGCGATGCATGACGAGAACTACGTGGGCCTCTGGTACGGCTCCTTCTCCGGGATCAGCACGTGGCCCTACCAGGTGGAACAGCTGTGGTCGCCGGACATGCTGCGCCAGGCCGGGCTCGATGCGGCCGGGTACCAGCAGTTCGTGGATGTCCAGGCCGACGAGACCCTGACTCCGGGCGACCGCACGGCCGCACTGGAGGAGATCCTCGCCACCAGCACCACCGACGAGGCGCAGGAGTTCGCCGAACTGGTCGCGGCCACCCGTGAGACGGTCGACGAGGCGGAGCAGCAGGAGATCTTCGCCGAGGCGGCCACCGTCCGCGAGGATGCCGAGCTCATCATCCCGGTGACCTGGAGCCACGTGGTGTACGTGGCGCAGCCCCGGGTGCAGGGTCTGGAGATCCGCGCCCAGGCCGATCGCTACTACTTCAAGGACCTCTGGGTCGACGATTCGGCGCAGTGATCGTGGGCTACCTGGAGTTCGTCGCCCGCCGCGTGGTGCGGATGGTCCTGTCCCTCGTCGTGGTCTCCGCGCTCGCGTTCACGTTGCTGCAGCTGGCACCGGGAAGCTTCGCGGACATCCAGCGCGCCAACTCCGGCTCCACCGGGATGGCGGGGGCCGGGGCCCAGGAGGTCGCCGGTGAGTTCGCCACCCGCTACGGGGCCGAGGTCCCGGCGTGGCAGCAGTACCTCGTGTTCATGAAGGGTGCGCTGACCTGGGATCTCGGTCCCTCGTACAAGTACCCCGCGCAGTCCGTGGAGAGCATCATCGCGCAGGGCTTCCCGGTCTCGGCGGCGCTCGCGCTGCTCGCGACGACGCTCGCCCTGGCGATCGCGATCCCGATCGGTGTGTTCGCCGCCCTCAAGCAGCGCACCCTCTGGGATTCCGGCTCCATGTTCGTGCTCACCCTGGGGCACGCACTGCCGAACTATCTGACGGCGGTGTTCCTGGTGCTCGTGTTCGCCGGGGCCTGGCACGTGCTGCCCGCGGCCGGCTGGAACGGCCCGGAGAACCTGGTCCTACCGGTGGTGGCACTCGCCATCGGCCCGCTCGCGGTCCTGGCCCGGTACGTGCGCTCCTCGATGCTGGACACGTTGGGGGAGGAGTACGTGACCGCCGCGACCGCGAAGGGCGGGCGGCCGGGCGTGGTCATCCGCAAGCATGTCCTGCGCAACTCGCTCATCCCGCTGGTGACGGTCACCGGCCCGATGCTGGCCGCACTGATGACCGGCACCGTGTTCATCGAGACGATGTTCCGGATCCCCGGCCTCGGGTTGTCCTTCACCCAGGCCGCATCGAGCCGGGACATGCCGCTGCTGATGGGCACCACGCTCTTCTTCGCAATCATCCTCATGGCCACGAACCTGGTGGTCGACCTCCTCTATGGCCTCCTCGACCCGCGCGTCCGCGCAGAAAGTGGGCGAAAGCTACGTGGCCCTCGCATCAGCAGAAGAGACATCCCCGGCGCAGACCCGGATCAGGGCGGCAGGTCCGGGGTCCCGAGCCTGGGCTAGGTTCCGTGCGAACCGGATGGCGTTCATCAGCCTCTGGGTCGTGGCAGTCCTGGTCCTGGTCGCCATCTTTGCGCCGTTCATCGCGCCGTACGGCCCGCAGGAGACGGACTACGGCCACCAGCTCGCACCGATCGGTTCACCCGGCCACCTGCTGGGCACCGACACCCTCGGCCGGGACATCCTGTCGCGCCTGGTCTTCGGCTTCCGGACGGCGTTGCTGGTGGCGTTCGCGGCCGAGGTCATCTCGGTGGCGGTCGCGCTCGTGGTGGGTCTGCTCGCCGGCTACCGGGGTGGCCGGGCGGACGGCATCCTGATGGCGGCCACCGACATCATGTATGCGTTCCCCACGTATCTCTTCGCGGTGCTGCTGGTCACCGTGTTCGGCCGGAGCTTCTGGTCGGTGATGGCGGCGATCGCCGTGGCCGGCTGGGTCACCCAGGCCAGGCTGATCCGGGCCCAGGTGATGACGCTCAAACGACGGGACTACGTCGAGGCCGCCCGCAGCATGGATGCCCAGGGGCCCACCATCGCGCTGCGCTACATCCTGCCGAACGCACTCGGGCCGCTGCTGGTGACCACGAGCTTCGCCGTGCCGGCGGCCATCACCACGGAGGCCGGCCTGTCCCTGCTCGGCCTCGGTATCTCGGACATGCCGTCGTGGGGGGCCATGATCAACGAAGGGGTCAGATACGCGAGTTCCGCGCCGCACATGATCATCTCGCCGGCCATCGCGTTCGCGGTGACGCTGCTCGCCTTCACCTGGATCGGCGACGGCATCCGGGATGCGTTCGACATCACTTCGGAGGCCCGCCGGTGAACCGCTCCACACCGCCCGTCACGATCGACCCGCAGGCTCCTCTGCTCGAGGTGAGCGGGCTACGCACCGGTTTCCGCCGCGCCGACGGCGGCCAGTTCGTGGCCGTCGACGGCGTCACCTTCCGGCTCGAGCAGGGCCGGGCGTTGGCCATCGTCGGCGAGTCAGGCAGCGGCAAGAGCGTGACCATCAGATCCCTGCTGCGGCTCCTGCCGCGTACCGCCAGCATCCTCGGCGGCGAGGCCAGGCTGGCCGGCATCGACCTCATCGGTGCCTCGGACCGGACCCTGCGAAGGGTGCGTGGCCGTGAGGTCGGGATGGTGTTCCAGAACGCGATGGAGGCGCTCAACCCGACCATCCCGGTGGGCCGGCAGCTGGCCGAGGCACTGACCTGGCATGGCCTGTGCACCCGCGCCGAGGCACGCGCGCGAGCCATCACCACGCTCGGTGACGTGGGCATTCCGGAGCCCGAGCGGCGCGCCCGGATGTATCCGTTCCAGCTCTCCGGTGGCATGCGCCAGCGTGCCATGATCGCGATGGCGATCATCGCCGAGCCCCGGCTCGTGGTTGCCGACGAGCCGACGACGGCGCTCGACGTGACGGTGCAGGCGCAGGTCCTGGACCTGCTCGCCGAGATCAAGGATCGGGGTACCGGTTTGATCATGGTCACCCACGATCTGGGCGTCGCCCGGCGCTTCTGTGACGACGTCCTGGTGATGAACCAGGGCAAAGTGGTCGAGTCGGGTCCGATCGAGGTGGTGCTCGACTCCCCGCGCGAGCCATACACCCGGATGCTGCTCGAGGCCACGCTCGAGGTCGGCGACGTGCGGGCCGCACCGCCGGAGGAGGCGCCCACGACGGTGCGCGAGCCACTCCTGGTCGCGGAGCACCTCGACAAGACGTTCCGCTCGCGCGGCGGGCAGACCCACGCCGTCCGGGACGTGAGCCTGGCCATCCGGCCCGGCCGGACCCTGGGCCTCGTGGGCGAGAGCGGCAGCGGGAAGTCGACGGTGGCCCGGCTCGTGATGGGCCTGCACGAACCCGACTCCGGCCGGGTCCTGCTGGACGGGCAGGACGTGCATGGCGAGGAGTCACGGCTGCAGCGCAGACGGATGCAGATGGTGTTCCAGAACCCGTACGGGTCGTTGCTGCCGCACTACACGGCCGGAGCGAACATCATCGAGTCGCTTCGTCTGCAGGAGATCGGTACCCCGGGCGAGCGAACGGAGCGGGCCGCCGAGCTACTGCGCCTGGTCGGCCTCGCCCCGGATGACGCACGCCGCTATCCGCAGCAGTTCAGCGGCGGACAGCAGCAGCGCATCGCCATCGCCCGAGCACTCGCCCCGGAGCCCGACGTGCTCGTCTGTGACGAGCCGACCTCGGCGCTAGACGTCTCGATCCAGGCGCAGATCCTCGACCTTCTGGCCGAGATCCAGGAACGCCTCGGGGTTGCCTATCTGCTGATCTCCCACAACCTCGCGGTCGTGGAGCGCATGTCGGACGAGGTCGCGGTGATGAAGGACGGTGCCATCGTCGAGCGCGGGGAGCGGCGGGCCATCTTCGGCGACCCGCAGCACCCCTACACTCACCGGCTCCTGGACGCGATCCTGCCCGTGCGTGGCTCGAGGGTGCCCGGGGCCGCGATCGCGTGAGCGTGGACCCTGGTCAGCGCAGTCACGATGTCGGCGACGTCGGCGGGGCCGTACCGCTCGTTCCAGGCGATCACCAGCAGGCGGGCGTCGATCAGCTCCTCGGTCACCGGGCACAGGCCGGGGCGGTACTCCTGCGTCACGTCCGCCGGTGGGCCTGCGAGCGGGAAGCCCGAGGTCCCGTAGGTACGCCGTTCGGCGAGCACCGGGGTGAGGTAGAGCGGGCGCTGGATGTACCCGCCGGAGGCGGGGATGCCCTCGGCCTGGAGTGCGCGCGCGTACCAGTGCGCATCGGCGCCGGCGCGGACGGTGTCCAGGAACACCGGGTACTGCCAGTAGCTGTTCCCCGTCGCCGGTGCCGCGCTCAGGCCGTCCAGCCCGTCGACGACCTCCGTGAGCGTCGCCGCGGTTCTCCGGCGGTCCGCGACGACCCCGGCGAGCCGGGTCAGCTGCACCCCGGCGATGGCGGCCTGCAGCTCGGTCATCCGGTAGTTGAGGCCGAGGAACAGGTGGGTGCGCTCGTCGGTGTCCCGTGGCCAGGCCTTGTCCGCGAACAATCTGGCCCGGCGGGCCAGCGCCGCGTCGGAGGAGATGGTCAGGCCACCGTCGCCGGCGGTGATGTGTTTCGACTGCTGCAGGCTGAAGCAGCCGAGGTGGCCGACGGTGCCGGCCAGTGCGCCGCCGGCACCGGTCCGGGTCAGGTACGCCTGTGCGCAGTCCTCGATCAGCACGATCCCGTGTGCATCGGCCAGGGCGCGCAGCTCGACCACGGGAGCGGGTTGGCCGAACAGGTGCACGGCGATGATCGCTCGGGTTCGGGGTGTGATCCTGGCAGCCACCGAGGCCACGTCGAGATTGCCGGTGGCCGGGTCGACATCGGCGAACACGGGGACCGCGTTCTGGGCAAGGATCGGCAGTACGGTGCCGGCGTCGCTGAGCCCGGTGGTGATGATCTCGTCGCCCGGCTCGGGGTCCACGGCCGCCACGGCGAGGTGGATCGCCGCGGTTCCGGAGGAGGAGGCGATCGCGTGCGGCACGCCGTAATAGGCCGCGAAGTCGGTCTCCAGGCCCCTGGTCACCTCGCCGACCGTCGAGTTCAGCCGGCCACTGCGAAGCACCGCGAGGACCGCGTCCTCCTCCTCGGCGCCGAGGGTGCGGCCTTCGGCGGACTGCACGGACGGGAACGGTGCGGTGCGCACGGGGGCGCCGCCGTCGAGCGCAAGGACGTCAGACATGGGGTGCTCTCCTGGTGGATCGTGGTGGACCGTGGATGACACAGCGCCTTCACACTATCGACTCGCACTATTTTTGTCGCTAACCTAATCCCAAATCCGGCAGGCCTAAATTGGAGCACGTGATGACCGTTGCCACACCGTCCCTCGCCATCAACGGCGGCCCGGCCGAACTGGAGGGGCTGCCCGCCCTTCCGAGCTGGCCCCGGTTCGGCCCCGAGGAGGAGCGCGGACTGCTCGAGGTGCTCCACTCGGGCGCCTGGGGCAGTACCCACGGCGACGTGGTCGCGACGTTCGAGAGGGAGTTCGCCCGGAGCCAGCAGGCCGAGCACGCGATTGCGCTCGGCAACGGCACCCTCGCGCTGGTCGCGGCCCTGCGGGCGGCGGGGGTCGGCGTCGGGGACGAGGTGATCGTGCCGCCCTACACGTTCATCGCCACCGCCGCGGCGGCGCTGTTCGTCGGAGCCGTCCCGGTGTTCGCCGACGTGGACGCGGACAGCCATCTGCTTGACCCGGCCGCAGTCGAGTCCGTCGTGACCGAGCGCACGAAGGCCGTCATCCCGGTGCACCTCGCCGGCAACGTGGCGGATATGACGGCCTTCGCCGAGCTCGGACGGCGCCTCGGCCTGACCATCATCGAGGACGCCGCGCAGGCCGCCGGCGCGCAGTGGGAGGGTCGCGGAGTCGGCACGATCGGCGACCTCGGCACGTTCAGCTTCCAGTCCTCCAAGAACCTGAGCGCGGGTGAGGGAGGCATCGTCACGACCAACGACAAGGACCTCGCCGGCGCCGTGTACTCCCTGGTGAACGTGGGCCGGGTGCCCGGTGGCGGCTGGTACCAGCACGACGCCGTGGGGTACAACCTGCGGCTCACCGAGTTCCAGGGTGCGATCCTGCGGGCGCAGCTGGCCAGGCTGCCGGAGCAGCAGCAGCTACGCGAGCGCAACGCCCTGGCACTCGCCGAGCAGCTCGCCGGCGTGGAAGGAGTGGTCGTTGCGCCGACCGACGAACGGGTCACGGCGCACGGTCGGCACCTGTTCCTGTTCCGGGTCCCCGGCCTCGGCGCGCAGGGGCTGCGCGACGCGGCGGCGGCGGCGCTCGCGGCCGAGGGCATTCCAGCCGCCACCGGGTACGTCCCGCTGCATCGCAACGGCGCCCTGCTGCGCGAGTCCCTTGCCCTGGCGTCGAAGCTTGGCCAGCCGGTGCCCGAGGCGGACTGCCCGAATGCGGACCTCGTCAGCAGTGACACGCTCTGGCTGACGCAGTCGGTGCTGCTCGGGTCCGAGGAGCAGATCAGCGCCGTCGGGCGCGCGATCGCCAAGGTGGTCGGCCGCGCGGACGACCTGCGGTAGCCGACAGCCCGCCCGAGCGTCGCCGTCGGGTCCGCGTGCCGTTCCGGCCCGGTGGATCAGCCGACGGAGAGGTCGTCCAGGGCCAGGTCGGTGCCGGTGATCGAGACCTGCACACCGCCGTCGAGCACGGCGACCTCGGTGATCTCGACGCCCTCGGGCAGCTGGTCGATGGGCACGTCCAGGCCGCCCAGGTCGCCGATCAGGTTCCCCGGGACGTCCTCGGCGGACACGGTCGCGCCCGCGATGCTGAAACTCGTGGGGGTGACGCTGATCGAGTTCCCGTTCGCGACCGGCTCCAGGCCGACAGTGATCGGGAGCCCGAGCAGGTTCGCCGTGGCGACGAGCTCGCCGTCGACCACGTCGATCCCGACGCCCTCGGGCACGTCCTCGGATGAGGCCAGCGCCGCCTGCAACGTCTCGACGGGCAGGGTCATCCGCAGGTCCACGTCGTCCACGGTGCGCGGCTCGCCCGTGCTCACGCCGAGCAGTCGCACGTCCACGTCCTGGAACGTCAGGTCCTGATAGGTGGCCGAGGCGGCGGTGAACCGCACGTCCTCGAGCCGGCCGGTGAGGACCTGCGGCAGGAACAGGAAGCCGCCGATCTCCACCTCGATGTCACCGGAGAGCTCCGGCACCGAGGTGGTGATCTCCTCCTCGAGCTGCGCCTCGGTCTGCGCCACCAGGTACCGGTCGACGCCGAACGCGGCGCCGAGCAGTACGACCAGCAGCACCAGGGTGCCGAGCAGGATCTTCCATCCGCGGGACATGGTGCCCACGGTAGGCGATCAACCTTGGGCGGCGCCGAGGTGTTCGTCCAGGAACGCGAGGGTGTGCGGCCACGCGGCGGCGGAGGCCCCGGGGTGGTGGAAGGCCGGGTTCGGGTTGTCGAACGCGTGCCCGGCGCCCTCGTGCAGCTCGAACTCGGCGCGGTCGTTGTCGGCGGTGACCGCGGCACGGATCTTCTCGACCACGTCGAGCGGGAGGTAGGCGTCCGCGGTCCCGAAGTGGTGCAGGCTCGGGGTGCCGACCGCCTGCGCCAGGTCGAGCAGGTTCGGCAGCGCGGAGCCGTAGTAGGAGACGAGCGCGTCGACGGGCTCGAGCGCGGCCACGTTGAACGCGAGCCCGCCGCCGTAGCAGAACCCGATCACGCCGACGCCGCCGCTCACCTCGGGGGCGGCGCGCAACGCCGTCAGGCTCGCGCGGGCGTCGGCGAGGGCGTCCGCCCACGGCAACTGCTGGGCGAGCGCCATGCCCTTGCCGAGCAGGTCCGGGTCCGCCTCGTCCAGCTCTCCCGCGTCCAGGCGCCAGTACAGCTGGGGCGCGTAGACGACGTAGCCGGCCCGCGCCAGGTCCGCTGCGCGGCTGCGGATGTAGTCGCTGACGCCGAAGATCTCCTGCAGCAGGAGCAGGCCGGGGCCGGTGCCCGACGGCGGCAGCCACCTGTGCACCGGAAGGTCGCCCGAGTCCGTGGTCACCGTGAGGACGTCGCTCATGGGCCTCACGGTAGCGGCACGGCTCCCTCGCTCGGGGGACCACGACCCCTCGCCCGGGTGGCGTGCCGGACCGGGCCACCCGCAAGGCTTGCCGACATGAGAACTCAACGCCTCACCGTTTTCGCCGGCTGGGCCATGGTCGCGATCGCAGTGCTCCACACCATCGCCATCGCCGTGCATCCGTACTGGGCCGAGTGGTTCGCCGGCGGTCTCCGCGGGTCTGACCCCGACCCCCTCTCGCTGGCCACGTTCTGGGCGCTACCGGGTGGCTTCGTGCCGGTGTTGGCTCTGCTCGGCCTGCTCACCGTCCGGCTGGGACGGCGCGGCGAGCGACTGCCCGGCTACGTCGGCTGGGTCCTGCTGGTCTGGGTCGTGACCGCCGTCGCCCTGATCGGTCCGAGCGGCTTCATCCTCGGGATCGTCCCGGCAGCCGCGCTCATCGTCTCCTCCGTGCTCGGTCGCCGCGACCGCGTGCCGGTACGCCGTGACCGGGTGCCGGGCGCTGGCGATAATCCGTTGTCGGCACCGGCCGGCGGAACCTACCGTGGCGGCCATGAGCAACTACTTCATGATGGTGCGTCGTGCCCGGGAACGGGCAACGACGATGGGGCTGGCACCGACTTCGCAGGACCTGGGCTGAGCGGATCCTCGACGGCATCGCCGTCCGCGACACCGACCTCGTCCTCGACCTCGGGTCGGGCACAGGTGCGCTGACCCTGCCGATGGCGGCCCGCGGGGCCCGGGTGATCGCCGTGGAACTGCATGCCGGCCGCGCGAGCCGGCTCCGGGACGCCGTCGCCGGTCATGACCGGGTGACCGTGGTGCAGGGTGACATGCTCGAGGTGCCGTTGCCGCACCGTCCGTTCCGCGTGGTGGCCAACCCGCCGTACGCGGCCGCCGCGGCACTGGTGCGGCGGCTGACCGGGCGCGACTCGGCGCTTCGGCGGGCGGACCTGGTGGTGCCCCGGTGGATGGCGAACCGGTACGCGTCCGCGCCGCCGAGCGGGTTCACCGCCGAGGTCGGCACCCACGTGCCGGCCCGGGCGTTCGACCCGCCGCCGCGGGACGACAGCGCGGTCCTGGTGCTGCGTCGGAGCCGGGCGCCGCAGCGCCACCGCCGATCCCGGCGACGATGACCCCGGTGGCCCTGGTGGTACGCAGAATCCGCGGCGACGCTCATCGCGTCGCCGCGGGTGCGTGTCAGGACTCCTGGGCCGCGTAGGCCTCCTCGTACTCCGCACGGATGTCGTCGCCGCCACCGGAGCGCCATTGGGCGACCGTGTCGTCCCAGGAGTCCACGGGCTCGCGGCCGAGCAGGATGCCGTTGCGGGCGTCGGTCAGCATGGTCGACAGCTGCCCGCCGAGCCGGCCCTGGGTCTCCGAGTACAGGCCCCAGGCCGCGGTCAGCGAGCTGGCCGGCACCGCGACGGCCTGGTGGTCGTAGACGGCCTGGGCGACGTCGGGCATGCCGGGGAAGTACGTCTCCTTCGGGGCGTCGACGAGGTACTCCACCGGGAACGCACCGTTCGCGGTGTAGGCCAGACCGTCCTGGTTCAGCACCGGCTCGGTCCCGTCGAACTCGAACGTGACGCCTTCGATGCCGTAGCTGCGGAACAGGTGCTCCTCGGTGCCGAAGGGTGCGGCCAGCCAGTCCAGAACCTTCAGCAGCATCCTGATCCGGTCCGGATCGGCCTGCGCCAGCGACGTGAACGAGTTGTTCGGCATGCCCTGCCACATCGGGGCCGGCTCACCATCGGGACCGGGGGCGACCTGGAGGCCGAGCCGGTAGGCGTCACCGATGGTGTTCCGGGCGAAGAATCCGGCCACGGCCGTGTACGTGTCCTCGATCACGGCGGCCGATCCCTGGCTGAACCAGGCCTTGGCGTCGGCGTTCGCACCGCCCACGCCGTCCGGATGGATCAGGTCCTCCTCGACCAGCTTCCGGCCGAACTCCAGGGCGTCCTTCTGTTCGGGCACCTCGAGCGCGTGGGTGAACGATCCGGAGCCGTCGGCCATCCACTCGTTCTGGATGCCTACCATCGCCTGGAGGACCACGAAGGGCACCTCGGTGAGGGCCCACACGTTGGCCTGCGTGTCGGTCATGTCCCGGCACAGTTGCAGGAACTCGTCGAGGCTGCCGAACGAGGGATCCACGCCTCGGGCCTCGAACAGGTCGTCCCGGGTGAAGATGATCTGGGACCCGGTGATGCCTCGCTGCACGGGGAGCCCGTAGAGCCTGCCGTTGAACACGGTGCCCCGCCAGGAGTCGGTGGGCAGGTTCGCCAGGAACGGGTAGTCGGCGATCGCGTCCCCGGCCAGGAACTCGGTGAGGTCCTGGCACTTGGCCTCGAGGAACTGCGGCAGCTGGGACAGCGCGCCGTCGACGTTGAAGATGTCGCCTAGGTTGTCGCCCGCGACCGCCGTCGCGAACCGCTGGGGGTAGTCGGCTCCGGGAGTGATGGACAGCTGCAGCTCGGAGCCGACCCGCTCGTTCAGCTCCGCCCAGTAGGGGTTGCGGTCGGCCGTGGGTGGGATCGGGGCGAACGTGCCCATCGACGCCGAGATCGGGCTGCCGTCGCCCGGCTTCTCGGTGGTGGCCGGCTGCGGGTCGGCCGGGTAGGCGAAGAACACGTTCGGGATGCCGCCCTCGCCCGTGATGTCGGGCTGGACGCCCTGGTACGGGATGTAGCTCGGCAGCACCGAGGCTGCGGCGGAGGCGGCTGCCGAAGGGTCGTCACCGCCGTCCGATGAACCGGAGCAACTTGCCAGGACCGGGGCGGCCGCGAGCGCGGCCAGTCCTCCGAGGCCGCCACGCAGGACGGTGCGACGCGAGATGGAACTGCTCATGATGCATTCCTTTCGTTTCCGGGGGGCGGGCCGTCTCGGCACCGAACAGTCAGCCTTTGACTGCTCCGGTGAGGACGCCCTTGGCGAAGTGCTTCTGGAGGAACGGGTAGACGATCAGGATCGGGACGATCGTGACGACGAGGATGGCCATCTGGACCGAGGCCTGGGGCGGCACCACGTCGACCGTGGCGCCGAGGTCGGAGGCCCCGAGCTCGGCGTTGTTCACGACGTAGGTCCGCAGTACGAGCTGCAGCGGCCACTTGCTTGAGTCGTTCATGTACAGGAGCGCGTTGAAGAACGAGTTCCAGTACCCGACGGCGTAGAACAGCCCGATCACGGCGAGGACCGCCTTGGACAGCGGGAGCATGATCCGGGTGAAGATCGTCAGGTGGCCGGCGCCGTCGATCCGTGCGGAGTCGGTCAGTTCCGCCGGGACGCCCATGAAGAACGCCCGCAGCACGATCACGTTGAACCCGCTCAGGGCCGTCGGCAGGATCAGCGCCCAGTAGCTGTCCAGGAGCCCGAACTCCTTGACCACCAGGTAGTTCGGGATCATCCCGGGGGAGAACAGCAGCGTCAGCAGGACGAGCATCAGCATCGGCTTCTGCCCGAACGAGCCGTGCCGGGAGAGCGCATAGGCGAGCATCGTCGAGGCGACCAGGCTCACCGTGGTGCCGACCAGGGTGATCCCGACGCTGACGAGCATCGCCTGCGTGACCACGCCGCCGGCGAAGATCGACCGGTAGGCGTCCAGGGTCACGCTCGAGGGCAGCAGCACGAAGCCGCCCGCCGCGTTGACCTGCTCCCGGCTCGCCAGACTCGTGGACAGGATGCCCACGAACGGGATGATGACGAGTGCGCAGATCACCGTCAGCGCGATGCCCTTCAGGACGCGTGCCGGCATCGGCGGCGCATCCAGGCGACGTGAGGCGCTCATGACTTGTACACCCCTGCTTCACCGAAGATGTGGGCAACCTTGTTGGCGCCGAGCACGAGGAGCACACCCACCAGTCCCTTGACCAGACCGACCGCGGCCGACACGCCCCACTGGCCACCGACGATCCCGTTGTTGTAGACGTAGGTGTCCAGGACCTCGCTCGCGGCGAGGCCGACGGCCTGCTGCTGCAGGATGATCTGCTCGAAGCCGACGGTCAGCGAGTCACCGAGGCGCAGGATCAGCAGCAGGATGATGAGCCCGCGGATGCCGGGCAGCGTCACGTGCCAGAGCTGTCGGGTCCGGGACGCGCCGTCGACGCTCGCCGCTTCGTAGAGCGAGGAGTCGATCTGCGAGAGGGCGGCCAGGAACAGGATCGTCGCCCAGCCGGTGTCCTTCCAGATGACCTGGGTGGTCAGCAGTCCCACGAACAGGTCGGAGTTGCCCATCAGCGAGATGGGGTCAAGACCGTGCGCGCGCAGGGTGTTGTTCAGCAGCCCGCTGCCGCCGACCATCTGCTGGAACACCGCGACGACGATCACCCAGGACAGGAAGTGCGGCATGTAGAGGATCGACTGAACCACCCGCTTCACGCGCTCGGACAGGAGGCTGTTCAGGAGCAGCGCGAGCGCGATCGGAGCGGGAAAGACGAACAGCACCTGCACGAGGGTCAGGACCAAGGTGTTCCGCAGTGCACGCAGGAACGCCGGGTCGCCGTTGAAGATGATCTCGAAGTTCTCCCACCCCACCCAGGGACTCGACCCGAACGGCAGGAACGGGACGTAGTCCTGGAACGCGATGACGTTCCCGACCAGCGGCAGGTAGTGGAAGCCGAGGACGAGGGCCAGGCCGGGCAGCGCCATCATGATCAGGGCACGGTCGCGCAGGAACCGCTGATGCCAGCGGATCCGCCGTCGTGGTGCCGGGCTCCGGGTCGGCTCGGTTCCGGCTGGGCCGCTGCGATCGCGTGCCAGCACGGGGCTTGTCGCGGTGTGACTCACGCTCTCCTCCTTTGGATGCGGTCGACGAGTGGTGGGGGGCGCCGCCGGTCAGGCCGGCGCGGCAGCGCTCTCGTAGAGCCGGCGGGCCAGCGCGAGGTCACGGGCCACGACCTCGGTGAGCGGGCCGTCGGGTTCGGTGTACTGGGCGCTCAGGCAGACCGGTCCGGCGTAGTTGCGGGCACGCAGCTGGGTCATCACGGTCGACCAGTCGGACAGCCCGTCTGCCCCCTCCACGAACCACGAGCGCCACTGCGTCCGGGTTCGGCCGGCGGACTCATGACCCGGCTCCGGCGGGAGCTGCCGGTAGACCGCGTTCTTCAGGTTCACGATGTCCAGCCGTGGCGCCGCGATCTCCAGGGTGAGCGTCGGATCGTCGCCGGCGAGCGCGTCGTGCGCGGCGTCCCAGATCAGGGTGAAGTCCGCGTGCGGAAGCCCGTCGAGCAGGTCCAGGACCTGGGCGGTGGACGCCACGTACCGGCCATGGTGGGGCTGGACGCCCACCTTCACGCCGTACTGTCGGGCCCACCGGGCCGACTGCTGCAACTGGGCCCGGAACCGGGCGACCGACGCGATGTAGCCGTCCGCCTCGATCGGCGCCATCACCCGGATGGTCGGCACCCCGGAGGCCTGGCAGGCAGCGAACGTCGGTTCCGTCAGGTCGGCGGCAACGCTGATCGGGACCACGCCGGAGTCGTTGAGTTGAGCCACGAACTCGGGTAGGCGTGCCTCGACCCGCTGTGGCGTCACGAAGCTGTTCGGTCGCACCGGGATCTCGACCCCGGCGAATCCGATGTCCGAGACGAGGCTGCCCAGCTGTGCTCCGGAGAGGTCGGCCCAAGGCTTGGCGAAGACCGACCAGGTGACCCGGTCCCGGGACAGCACGCCCGCCTGGTGCTCCGCCGGGGCCACGGCTCCGTGTCCATGCTGTGTCATCGCAATCAGTCCTGTTCTCCATAGTTCAAAGGCCGAGCCAGCGCCCGGATCCGGTCCTCGTCGACCTCGATGCCCAGCCCCGGACCGTTCGGGACCTGCGCCACGCCGTCGGTGATCTGCAGCCCGTCCACGAACAGTTCGGCGAGCAACTCCGGGCCGTTCAGCTCGGCGGGCAGGGCCAGGTCGACGAGGCTGAACAGGTGCAGGGCGGCCGCGAACCCGATCCCGCAGTCGGTCAGGCCGCTCGCGAGCACCTCGAGTCCGTGCGCCTCGGCCACCGCCACCGTGCGTTGTGCCGCGCGTAGGCCGCCCGACTTGCAGACCTTCACCACGACCAGGTCGGCGAGGTCGAGCGTGGCGCTCCGGGCCAGGTCGGCGCTGCTGAAGCTGCCTTCGTCGATGGCGATGGGAAGGTCGACCATCTCCCGCACCCGCCTCATCCCGCCCCAGTCCACGCTCGGCACCGGTTGCTCCAGGCAGTACAGGTGCGGCACGTCCTCGATCCGCTCGAGGAGCTGTCGCACGGCCGACGGTCGATAGGACTGGTTCGCGTCCAGCCAGATGGGCTTGCCGCCGGCGTGGTCGGCGACGGTGCGCACCGCGGCCGCATCGGCGTCGATGTCGCCGGAGATCTTCACCTTGAACGCGTGCATCGCGCTGGACTCGAGCACCCGGTCGCGGATCACGCCGAGCGGGTCCACGCCGATCGCGGAGCACAGTGGCAGTTCCGTACGGGTGGAACCGCCGAGCAGGGCATGCACCGGCAGCCCGAGGACCCGGCCGGCCAGGTCGTGCAGGGCGATGTCCACCGCGGCCCGGGCGAACGGGAAGCCGCTGGAGACCGACGGGCTCAGGAGTGCGCTCGCGCGGCGGTGGAACGCCTCCACCTGGGTGGGGTCGGTGCCGATGAGCAGCGGTGCCAGGTACCGGCGGACGATCACCGCCATCGTCTCGATGGTCTCGTGGCTCCAGCTCGGGAGGGCACGCTGTTCGCCCCAACCCACCTGTCCGTCGTCAGCCGTGATCCTGACGAACAGCACATCCCCGTCCTGGTGCGCGGAACCGACCGACCCGCTGCCCAGCACGAACCGGTGCTTGAACGGCACCGGCACGGCGAACACCTCCACGGCGGCGATCCGGCTGCTGACCCGCGGCGCTCCGGCGCGGGGAGCCGTCTGCACGGCGCTCACGCGCTGACCGCCAGACGCTCGGGGTCGACGAACGATGCGCCCCGGGTGCCGTCGCGCAGCCACGCGGTGACGTCCGTCATGACGAACGCGGTCAGGTCCGCGTGCCCCTGGATGGTGTCCCCGGCGATGTGCGGGGTGAGGAGCACGTTCGGCGCGGTCAACAGCTCGGCGGAGAGCGTCGGTGGCTCGACCTCGAACACGTCGAGCGCGGCGAGGATCCGGCCCTCGCGGATCGCCTCGGTGACGGCAGGGCCGTCCAGCGTCGCGGCGCGCGCGGAGTTGATCAGGACCGTGCCGGGACGCATCGCGCCGATGAGGTCCGCGCCGATGAGACCCTCGGTCTCCGGTGTGCTCGGCACGTGGATGGAGATGATGTCGGCCTCCATCACCTCCAGCAGGGACACCTGGCGCACTCCCAGCTCGGCCGCCCGCTCCGCGGTGAGGTACGGGTCGTAGACGCACAGGTCGACGGCGAACGGCTTCAGGAGCCGGATCAGGGCGCGTGCCGTGGAGCTCGCGCCGACCAGAGCGACGGTGCGCCCGGTCAGTTCCGAACCACGAAGCTGCGGTTGCTTCCATCCACCGCCCCGGATGGCGTGATCGAGCTCGGGCAGCCGGCGCAGCAGGGTCAGGATCGCACCGAGGCAGTACTCACCGACCGAGAGTGCGATCCGCTCCCCGGCTGAGAACACGGCCGTGCCCGCCGCCATCGCGTCGGCGTCGATCAGGCGCTTCACCGACCCGGCCGCGTGCGCCACCACCTTCGGGGCGTCAGCCGCGGTCAGGAGTGCCGTGTCCAGGTGCGGCGTGCCCCAACTGGTGAGCACCACGTCTGCGCCGGTGACGAGCTCGGCCACCTCGACAGCACCGAGCTCCTCGCCACCCCAGCGCACGGCGAACGTGGCCTCCAGCCACTCGCGGGTAGCCGGTGCGCAGACGTCCTCGGCTCGGGCAGGGGTCATCACGGCAGAAAGGCTGATCACGCAGGTCTCCTAGAGCAGAACGGGGGTGGCGACTGAATGGAGGTTAAGCGCTCCTCGTGATACTCGTCCAAGGCCGTTTTCGCATCGGTTGATACCTTTCTCGCATGATGTATTCGTTGGCTCAACTGCGCGGGTTCGTCGCGGTGGCCGAGCACGGCCACTTCGGTCGGGCGGCGCAGGCCCTGCTGATGAGCCAGCCGCCACTGAGCCGGCAGATCCAGGCGCTGGAGCGTGCGGTCGGGGTGTCCCTGTTCGACCGCGGTCCGCGTGGCGTGCAGCTGACCGTGGCGGGCCAGGTGTTCCTGCGCGACGCCCGCCGCATCCTCTCCCTCGCCGACGGTGCACCGGAGACCGCGAGGCGGGTGGCAGCCGGCCAGGCCGGCCGGATCCAGGTCGCGTTCATCAGCGCTGCCGCACTGAGCATCCTGGAACCGCTGCTCACCGAGATCAGTTTCGAGCTCGCGCAGCTTGAGGTCGCCCTGGTCGAGCTCAGCGGGGCCGAACAGCTCCAAGCGCTCGCCGACGGTCGGATCGACCTCGGCCTGGTGCGCCCACCGGTGCCGACCGAGGAGCTCGAGGCCCAACCCGTCCATGCCGAACCGCTGATCGTGGCGCTCCCCGACGGCCATCACCTCGCTCAGACCGATGGGCCGATCGCCCCGGAGGATCTCATCGACGAGCCGATCCTCGAGTACGCCGAGGACGGCACCCACTACCTGCACGACCTCTGCGTGCGGCTGCTGGGAAGCGAGAACTTCGTGGCCGCGCAACGCGTCTCCCAGCTCTCCACGGCGCTCGCCCTGGTGCGGGCCCGCCGCGGTGTGGCCGTGGTGCCGCGATCCGCAGCCGCCATGAGTTTCGACGGCGTGATCTACCGGGATGTGGTGGGGCCCTCCCCACAGGTCTCGCTGCACGCCTGCTGGCGCCGGGACACGATGAACCCCGCGCTCATCAACGTGATCGCCTACCTTCGGGCGCGGTTGCAGCCCTGATCCCGACGGGGCCGGCTGACGGTGGTCCTTGGCATACTCGCACGCATGCTCACGCGCCGGGACCTCGCCCTGCTCCGCCTGCTCGCGCAGCGCCTCGCCGGCCCGCGCCTGGCGACGCCCGCGGAGGCGGTGCGTCACCTCGGCGCGGCGCAGGCGCAGGACCTTCCGGGTGCACTCACGTCGATCGCACTACGGGTCGACGGCGGAACCCGCCAGGGCGTGGCGGCCGCCCTGGCCGCGGGGCTGGTGGTCCGCTCCTGGCCGATGCGCGGAACGCTGCACCTGGTGCCGGCCGAGGACCTCGGCTGGATGCTGGCCATCACAGCCCCGCGGATGATCGCCGGGGCCGCCCGCCGGCGCACCGAACTGGGCATCACCGACGCCGTGCTGGACCGGGCCCGGGAGGTGGCCCTCGGCGCGCTCGCGGATGAGCCCGCACGGCCGGCGCGCCTCGCCCTGGCGGACGGCGAGGCGACCACACCCCCCGCGGGCCTGCGCCGCGCGGACCTGTTCGGGCTCTGGGACGCGGCGGGCCTGCTGGTGCAGTCACAGACCGCGGTGCACCTGCTCGGCCAGCTCTGCCAGGAGACCACGCTGGTTCTCGGGCCGATGGCCGGCACCGAGCAACTCGTGGTCGGCTACGAGGACTGGGTCCCCGAGCCGGTGCGTCTCGACCGTGACCAGGGCCTGGCCGAGTGGGCCCGCCGGTACCTGCGCAGCCACGGCCCGGCCACCGACCGGGACCTGGCCCGCTGGGCCTCGCTCACCCTCACCGACGCCCGGGCCGGGTTGGCCGCCGTCCGCAGCGAGTTCACCGCCGTCGACGTCGACGGCACCGAGCACCTCATGGACCCGGCGCTGCCGGACTTGCTCGCCGGCCACGGCGCCGACGCGCGCCGGCTGCGGCTGCTGCCCGGGTTCGACGAGTTCGTGCTGGGCTACGCCGACCGCACGTTCACCGTGCCGAAGGAGTTCGAGGACCGCATCGTGCCGGGCGGGAATGGCATGTTCCGGTCCACCGTGGTCAAGGCCGGCCAGGTGATCGCGACCTGGAAGCGTGCCGGCACCGGCGCGAAGGCGCGGATCGACCCGGAGCCGTTCGCCTCGCTCGGCGCGCGGGACCTCGCCATCATCCAGCGTCGCTTCGCCGAACTGCCCTGACCGCCCGGGCTGACGCTGCGGTCCGAGCCGGTCGCGACGCGCAGGAGCGAGTCACTTCACCGGCAGCACCGGAGCGATGCGGCGCCGACGGAGCAGGCCAAAGGCTCCGGTCGTTCTCGGGAAGGTGCCGAATTCGCGCCAGTCGACCGGTCGTGTCGCAATCGCCAGGATCGTTGCCAGCACCAGGTGCAGCGGTGCCGAGACGCTCTCGACGAACGGGTCCTGGCTCGCCAGGTGCGTCACGAATCCCCCAGCTGTGATCATCATCAACAGGCTTGCCCCCAGAAACCGAAGCCGCGGGAACAGCAGCGCCACGGCTGCAGCCAGCTCTCCGATGCCAACTGGGAACCTGAACCAGGGCGGATAGCCCCAGTTCTCGAACTTGACTGAGTACGGCGGCCCGAAGAAGGTCTCGCCCGGCATGAATTTGGTCACTGCGCCGGCGGTGAACGAAACGACCAACCAGACGATCAGGGCCACCAGGAGCCAGTCGCGCCACCTGGCGACCGACGGTGCTGCGGCTGGGGTGGATGTCATGCAGAACACGCTAGCCACGGCCGTGCCGCCGGGGCTTCTTCATTCCTGATCATCGGCTGGGATCGGTAGGTCGACCCGCAAGGAGACGCTGAGGGCATGAGAAGCCTCCTCGGACTGGTGCGGGCGATCGCGATCATCGCGGCGGTGTGCGGCGCGGTGTCGTTGATCGCCGGCCCGATGCTCCTGATCATCGGCAGCAACGACTTCCGGCAGGGCACCACCGTGATCGAGGGTGGTGAGGGCTCCCTGGTGACCCTGCTCACGAACGACTACCTCGGCGGGAGCAGCTGCACCTACGAGGGCGCCCTGACCCAGGTGGAGACGCTGTCCTCGGGCAGCTACGAGATCAACGGGGTGCCGTTCTTCGCGCAGGCGACGCTGGAGGTGACCGGATCCGGTGGCGCCTCGATCACCTGCGAACCCGGGCTCCTCTACTACGTCTCGCCGACGCCGTCGTGGCTGGCCGGACCGGTCCGGGCACTGTCCGGGCTGGGTCTGGCCGGCCCGATCATCACGATCGGGCTCGGCATCGCGGTCGCGTTCGTGACCGGACTGGTGCGGTCGATGCTCGCCGAACCGACGCGGCGCCGGCCGGGTTCGCCGGCCGGAAGCGACCCGGGCTGGTCCGCCCGACCGGATCTGCCCGAGCCACCGGGGCTCAGGCCGGGGGAGTACCGAGCGCGCTGAGCCGGCCGGTGAGCAGCTCGACCTCGGCGGCGTTCTCGGTCAGTTCGAGTGCCCGGCGCAGTGCCGCGGCCGCCTCGCCGGCCCGGCCCAGCTCGGTCAGGAACTGTGCCCGGGTCGCGTGGAGCAGGTGGTAGCCGTCCAGACCCGCACCGCCCAGGCCGTCCACCTCGGCCAGCGCGGGTCCCGGCCCGGCCACTTGCGCGAGGGCGACGGCCCGGTTCAACCGCACCACCGCCGTCGGGCTCATCGAAAGCAGCCGGTCGTAGAGGGCGAGCACCTGGAACCAGTCGGTGTCGGCGTGGGTGGCGGCGTCGCTGTGCACCGCGTTGATCGCGGCCTGCACCTGGTAGGGCCCCGGTGCGCCACGCCGCAGGCACGCGCGTACGAGATCCTGACCCTCGGCGATCAACTCCGTGTCCCAGCGCCCGCGATCCTGATCCGCCAACGCCACGAACTGCCCGTCGGGTCCGGTGCGGGCCGCACGCCGGGACTCGGTGAGCAGCATCAGGGCGAGCAGGCCGCGCGCCTCCGGCTCGTCCGGCATCAGGTCGACGAGCACCCGGCCGAGCCTGATCGCCTCCGCGCACAGGTCGGCGCGGATCAGGTCCTCGCCGGCGGAGGCGGTGTAGCCCTCGTTGAAGATCAGGTAGACGACCGCGAGCACGGACGTCAGCCGGTCCGGCAGGTCGTGGTCCTGGGGCACCCGGTAGGGGATGTTCGCGGCCGTGATCTTGCGCTTGGCCCGCACGATCCGCTGCGCCATCGTGGCCTCGGGCACCAGGAACGCCCGCGCGATCTCCGGCGTGGTGAGCCCTCCGAGCGTCCGCAGCGTCAACGCGACGCGGGCGGCCGGCGCGATGGCGGGGTGGCAGCACGTGAAGATCATCCGGAGCTGGTCGTCCCTCACCGGACCCACCGGCTCGGGTTCGTCGCGGGCATGCAGGAGCGCAGCCTCGGCGTACTTGTCATGGCTCTTCGCCTCCCGGCGGAGCCGGTCGATGGCCCGGTTGCGTGCGGTCACCACGATCCACGCCCCGGGGTTCGGTGGCGTCCCGTCCCGGGGCCACTTCTCGACGGCGGCGATGAATGCGTCCTGCACCGCGTCCTCGGCGAGGGTGAGGTCGCCGAGGACACGGGTCAGGGTGGCCACGCACCGCCCGTGCTCCTCGCGGAACACCTGCCCGACGGCGGCGGTCGCGTCCGATGTCATCGGCGGCTCACTCGGTCGGTTCCGCCTGGAACGGACGGACCTCGACGGCGGAGAAGCAGGCCTTCGAGGCCTGGTCGGCGTAGGCCAGGGCCGCGTCCAGGTCCGGGGCCTCGATCACCCAGAAGCCGCCGAGCTGTTCCTTGGTCTCCAGGAACGGGCCATCGGTGACCACGGCGTCGCCCTGGGTGCTGTCGACCTTCGTGGCGGTGCTGGACGGCTCGAGTCCGCCGCCGAACACCCAGGCCCCGGCCTGCTGGAGCGAGTCGTTGAAGGCACCCACCTGGGCGTAGGCCTCCTCGAGGCCCTCCGTGGGGATGTCGGCCATCTCCTGGTCGGTGCTCCAGATGGAGAGCAGGTACTGCGTCATGTCGGTTCCTCCTGTTCGGGGCGGGTCCCGGTGAGCCGCCTCTCATCCCTGCTACGAACGACGGATGCCCGGATCGACACCCCAGCCGAGATTTCTCTCGGACGTTTCTCCGGCCCTTCGAGAACGTCAGGTGACGAACGCCTCCCGGGCTGCTCCGAGGTAGGTGGCGAGCCGGTCCGCCGCGGTCTCGACCTCCGCCGTCTGGTCCGGCGTGACGCCGGTGGCGAGCCTCAGTTGGATCCGCGCGACACCCCGGCCCGGCGCCCGCTTCCAGGTGCCCGCATTGAGCCCGTCGACGAGCACCGTGGAGGCGTACGGGTCGATCCACGGGTCTGCGTCCGGACCGCGCGGATGGCCCGGCGCGACGGGGAAGCCCAGGGCCGGGTAGGTGAGTGTGGCCTCGTCGTAGGTCGGCAGCAGGTGCGCCCGCGGCGCGCCCGCTGCGGTCCGGGCGGGGACCGTGGGGTCGAACCACAGCGCGGTCCCATCGACCTCCGCCCGCTCCAACCGGTCACCGACGATCGCGAGCCCGCGCCGCACGTCCGCCTGGGTCAGTGCCGCCCACCGGGTCAGGTCCTTGATCGACGCCGGCCCGTGCCCGGCGAAGAACCGGTGCACCAGCCGGGCCAGGGCCTCGTCCCGGTCGAGCGCCGGCTCCGGCGGCACGATCTCGTCCACCAGCACGTAGGTGTGCTGGGCGCCCTTCATCGGTCCGCTGACGATCACCCCGCTGAGCTCGTTCATCTGGTGCAGGTCCCCTAGCGGCAGGCCGTTGTGCGGCAGGCCGGCGGCTTCCATGTGCGGGGCGATCTCCCGGCGGGTCAACGCCGTGCGGCCCGCCAGGACCTTCCGGAACACGTCCGCACCGCGTGCCGCCACGTCCTCGTCCAGGCCGAGGCCGGCGAAGTGGCCGCGCATCGACGAGAGCACCTTCGGCGAGGTCAGTGCGAGGATCCAGCGCAGGTCCTGCGGCGCCACGAAATGCCAGGTGGGGCGCAGGATGTGGGTGCGTAGGAAGCGTCCCTCGTCGAACGCGGCCCGCACCGAGTCATCGGTTGCGCCTCGGGTGCGCATGCCGACCGACCACATCGCGTTCGGGGTCTCCTGCGCCTGCACGCAGGTCAGCAGCCGGACCGCGTCCGCGGGCTCGGGCAGGCCGGACGAGGTCAGGCGCTGCGCGGCCATCCGACGGCGCAGCACCCACTCCCGCGTGATCCCCATTGCGGGCAACTATTCCCCAATCCGGCCGGTCGCGGGAGTCCAGGACGAGTCGCCACGACGGCCGGCCGGTGGCGCGTCCCACATCCTGGACGATCTCGGTCTCACTGCCACGCACGGCGGTGACCGGTGCACGATGGTCGGCGGACCAGATCCGCAGTGTGCCAGCGTTCCCACGCCGACCGCAGCGGGAGGTCCCGGCGTCCCCGTCCCGATCCGAAAGGCTCCCGTCGTCATGTCCACGACCACACCGGACCAGCAGGCCAAGCGCCGGCTCCGGCTCCCGTCCTTCAGTGCGCAGATCGTGATCGCTCTCGTCCTCGGCATCGGACTCGGCTGGCTCGCGCTGACCATCGGCCCGGTCGTCGACGCCGAGGGTGAAGAGACGCCGAACTGGCTCACCGAGACCCTCAGTACGATCGGTTCGTCGTTCGTGACCCTGCTGCGGGCCATCGTGCCGCCGCTGGTGTTCACCGCCATCGTGGCCTCCATCGCCAACCTGCGGAAGGTCACGAATGCGGCGCGGCTGGCCGGACAGACCCTGCTCTGGTTCGCCATCACGGCGCTGATCTCCGTGGCCATCGGCATCGGCCTCGGCCTCGTGCTGCGGCCGGGTGAGAACACCTCGATCGGCGCCGACGCCGCGGAGGATCCGGGCCGGACCGGCAGCTGGCTCGACTTCCTCACCGGCCTGATCCCGGGCAATGTGCTCGGGCTCGGCGCCTCGGCCGGTGGCGACGGCTCGATCGCCGTCAACTTCAACGTGCTTCAGATCGTGGTCGTCTCCCTCGTGGTCGGGCTCGCGGCGCTGCGCACCGGCAGCAAGGCCGAACCGTTCCTGGCCTTCAACGCCTCGGCGCTCGCGATCGTCCAGAAGGTGCTGTGGTGGATCATCCGCCTTGCCCCGCTCGGCACCCTCGGGCTCATCGGCCGTGCCATCGCGACCTACGGCTGGGACCTGCTCGCCCCGCTCGGCACGTTCACCGTGGCGATCTACCTGGGCCTGGCGCTCGTACTGTTCGTTCTCTACCCGATCCTGCTGCGCGCCAACGGGCTGCCCGTGCTGCGCTACTTCCGCGGCGCCTGGCCGGCCATCCAGCTCGGGTTCGTCTCCCGCTCCTCGATCGGTACCCTGCCGGTCACCGAGCGCGTCACCGAGCGCAACCTCGGTGTGCCCCGCGAGTACGCGTCGTTCGCCGTGCCGCTCGGTGCGACCACGAAGATGGACGGCTGCGCGGCGATCTACCCAGCCATCGCGGCGATCTTCGTCGCGCAGTTCTACGGCATCGACCTCTCGGTCACGGACTACCTGCTCATCGCGTTCGTCTCCGTGGTCGGCTCGGCCGCGACCGCGGGCCTCACCGGTGCGCTGGTGATGCTCACCCTCACGCTGTCCACGCTCGGGCTGCCGCTCGCCGGTGTCGGACTGCTTCTCGCGATCGACCCGATCCTGGACATGGGCCGGACCGCGGTGAACGTCGCGGGCCAGGTCCTCGTGCCCACGATCGTCGCCAAGCGGGAGGGCATCCTCGACCTCGACCAGTACCACCGGGCGGACGCCGAGGACCTGTTCACCGAGGACGACGACGTGGCGACCGCCGAGCCGGAGCTCGTCGGGTCCCGTTGACCCTGCGTCGGGCCGGTCGGGTGAGGTCCCGACCGGCCCGACCCGGGCTTCAGCCTCGGCCGGTGGCCAGTCGGCGGCGGGCGATCAGAGCCGCGCAGCCGAGCAGCACAGCGGCGAGCGCGCTGAGGGCGAGTCCCGCGACGCCGGGGTCGACGCCGGTCGCGGCCAGTCCCGCTCCGCCGGGTCCGGCGCCCGGGACGGTGAGCCCGCCGTCGGCTGCCACGATCTCCAGCTCGACCCAGCCCGTCAACGTGCCGTCCTCGGCCTGGACCACGATCCGGTGCTGACCCACCGCCGCGTCGCCGGGAATGGTCACCCGGAGGGTGTCATCGGCGCTCACGGTCACAGTGCCAAGCAGCACCGGGTCCGAGAGCAGCCACACGTGCACGGTCGCACCGGCGGCGCCCGGAACGGTGAACGTCACCGTCTCGCCGGGTTCGGCCGTCTCGGGACCCGTGACTCCGCCGCGGGTCCCGTCGGTGAGCTCGTCCACGGACGGTGCCGTCGGGCCTGTCGGCTCGGGGTCCGTGGGGTCGGTCGGACCCGGCTCGCCCGGGCCGGCCGGCTCGCACGCGCCGCCGTCGGCCACCCGCAGGGAGACGCCGTCGTGCGCGGTGTCGGAGATCCACAGGGTCGTCGGTGCGGCGTTCGGGTCGGCGGCGCACCACGCGAACGCGAGGCCCTCGTTGGTGAACGACGGGTTCATCCCGGTCGGCGCGTGGTGGTCCACCCGCCAGGTGAGCACGCCGTCGTCGAAGGCGAACACGGAACTGCGGTTCTCGCACGCCTCGTCGCACAGCCCCCAGAGCTCGTTGCCCCCGGCGCGCCAGTCCAGACCCATCAGGACCGGCACCGACTCGGTCGTTGCCGTCGTCTGCAGCAGCGTCGTGGCGCCGTCCGCCTCGAGCACCACCACGTGCACCGCACCGGTCTGCTCCACGGCCACCGCGAAGATCCCGCCGAAGTGCTCGTCGTAGGCGGCCGGGTCGTAGATCGCGCCGGTGGCGTCCCGCACCCCGAGCGCGGTGGCGTCGGCGTCGGAGATCCACTCGATCCCCTCCAGGCCCGCGTTCGCGCCGAGCGCCCCCGTGACCGCTGTGAGGTTCCACTCGTGGGTGGTGCTGGTCGCGCCCTCGGCGCCCAGCTCGACTCGGAGCACCGACGGCCTGCTGGTGCCGCTAGCGGTGTTGTCGCGCTCGGTGGAGAGGAAGATCGCGCCGTCGCCGGCCACGGTGATGCCCTCGGAGTCGGGCTGACCCGCGCCGCCGGGGTAGGTCGGGATCCAGGACTGCGCGACGGTGTACAAGCCACCGGCCACCTCGGGGGCGGCGAGCTCGAAGATCTCGCCGTTGTCATTGTTGACGGCGTAGACGGTGCCGTCGGCGGCGATGTCCAGGCCGGACATGTCCTCGCCCCAGGTGCCCGGGGCGACGGCGTCGCGGACGTCGTTCCCGAACGGCCACGGGGAGGCGACGACCTCGGGGCCGGGGATCTGCTCGCAGGCGTTCACGAGTTCGAAGGTGCCTTCGGAGGTGTCCCCGAACGGGCCGGTCAGGTCCGGGCACCGGCCGATGGTGGCCGGCGCATGCGTCTGCCAGGCCAGAGAGGCGACCACGGTCCCGGTCACGTCCCGCAGGGTGACGCTGTCCTCGCCGCCGAGGCCGAAGTGCGGTTCGGTGAGGATGCCGAGGTACCCGCCGGACTCGATGGTGCCCTCGAGGACGATCGGGTCGTGTGTCGGGTCGCCGTCGACGAGCGTCCAGCCGGTCAGGTCGACCGTCTGCGCCTGGTCGGTGTTCGCCAGTTCCACCCAGTCGCCACGCGCGTCACCGTTCGACTCCACCTCGTTGATCACGACCGTGTGTGTCCGCTCCCGGGCCACGTTCGCCGATTCCCGGGTGGGCGCGGTGTCGGTGAACTCGCCGATGCCGTCCGGGATCCGGCCCTCGCTGACCGCGTGGTCGGTCCAGGCGTAGGAGTCCACCAGGCCGAGTCCGTCGGCCAGGTAGAGGCGGATCATGTCCGCGGCACCGAGCCCGAAGCCGTCGTCGGTGACGTTCGTCTCGATCACGAGGAACTCACCGGGAGCGAGGTCGGTCCCGCCGGCGATCGGCAGGGCGCTCAGGTCGTCGTCGTCGCGCAGGATCCAGCCGGACAGCTCGACCGTCTCGGAGCCGGTGTTGACCAGCTCCACCCAGTCCTCGCCGCCGTCCGGGTCGTCGGACATGACCTCGTTGACGGCGATCGTGGAGTCCGCGTCGTAGAAGGCCGGCGCCTCGCGCGCGAGGTTCGGCGCGCCCGGCGTCGGCTCGGTGTCGACGAACTCGCCGGTGCCGTCGGGCAGTCGGCCCTCGCTGAACGCATGGTCCGTCCACGCGTAGGAGTCGACGAGCGTGACGCCGTCCGCGGTGAACAGGCGGGCCTCGTCGGCACTGCCGAGACCGAAGCCGTCCGGCCCCTGGTCCGGTTCCACGACCAGGAACTCACCCGGTGCGATGGTGGCCTCCGGCAGCACCGCGCCGTGGGCGTCGTCGTTGTCGCGCAGGATCCAGCCCGAAACGGTGACCGGGTCCGACCCGACGTTCGTCAGCTCGACGAAGTCGGGCGCGTCGGTGCCGCTGTTCGAGGACACCTCGTTGATGCGGATGTCGGTCTCGGCGGCCAGCGCCGGCGTGGGCGCCGCGATCACGGCGCCGAGGCCGAGGACGGCGGTCATGGCGAGGGTGAGAGGGATGGGACGCACGGGGTCTCCTACCGGTCGGGGGCTGAGCCGATGGTCGTGGAAGCCGGCGAACGGGAGATGAACGCGGGGCAACGACTACCAGATGACGGGCGGAACGGTCCGCCATCGCGCCGTAGGCTTTGTCGGTGAGCAACCGAATCCCTCGGGTCCGTGCGTCCGAACTGGTCGGCCGGGGCTGGCTGAACACCGGCGGGCACGAGATCTCCCTCGCGGACCTGCGCGGCAAGATCGTCATCCTGGACTTCTGGACCTTCTGCTGCATCAACTGCCTGCATGTCCTGGACGAGCTGCGCGAGCTCGAGGAACGGCACCGGGACACCGTGGTGATCGTCGGCGTGCACTCGCCGAAATTCGTGCACGAAGCGGACCCGGACGCGCTCGTTGCCGCCGTGGAGCGGTACGGCGTGGCCCACCCGGTGCTCGACGACCCCGAACTCGTGACGTGGTCCGCCTACACCGCACGCGCCTGGCCGACGCTCGTCGTGATCGACCCGGAGGGCTACATCGTCGCGCAGATGGCGGGGGAGGGGCACGCCACGAGCTTGGAGGTCCTCATCCGCGAGTTGATCGCCGAGCACGACGCGAAGGGCACCCTGCACGCCGGCGACGGCCTCTACGTGGCGCCCGCTGCGCCGTCGGGCACGATGCGCTTCCCCGCCAAGGTGATCGAGCTGCCCGGCGGCAACCTGCTCGTTGCGGACGCCGGCCATCACAGCCTGGCCGAGCTCGAGCCCGACGGCGAGACCTTGGTCCGCAGGATCGGTTCCGGTGAGCGGGGTGCGGCCGACGGCGCCGCGCACGTCGCCCAGTTCAACGAGCCGAACGGCCTGTGCCTGGTCCCGGACGAACTGCGCGCGTGGCAGGACTTCGACGTGCTCGTCGCCGACACGGTCAACCACCTGCTCCGCGGCGTGCGGCTCTCCGACGGGCACGTCACCACGGTCGCCGGCTCCGGGCGTCCCTACCGCGTCGGTGCCCCGGACAACGTCGACGAGCCCCACGACGGCGTCTCCGGCGCCAGGCTGCCGAACCTCTCCTCGCCCTGGGACGTGGCCTGGGTGCCGCGCATCGGTGGCTTCCTCGTGGCCATGGCGGGCACCCACACGCTCTGGGAGTTCGACGACAAGCAGGATCAGATCAGTCACGTCGGCGGCACCATGAACGAAGGGCTCGTGAACGGTGAGATCCGGCAGGCCTGGTTCGCGCAGCCGTCCGGCCTCGCGCCCGACGACGACGGCCGGGTCTGGATCGCGGACGCGGAGACCTCCGCGCTACGGCTCGTGCACTTCAGCGGCGGCTTCGACGCGGACGTGAGCACCGCCGTCGGGCAGGGTCTGTTCGAGTTCGGCCACGTCGACGGGCCGGCGGTCGACGCGCTGCTGCAACACCCGCTCGACGTGTGCGTGCTGCCCGACTCATCCGTCGCGATCGCCGACACCTACAACGGCGCGGTGCGCCGCTACGACCCCGCGACCAAGCAGGTCACCACGCTCGCGCGCGACCTCGCCGAGCCGTCGGGACTGCTCGTGGTCGACGGCGGGGCGCACCTTCTCGTGGTCGAGTCCACCGCGCACCGCCTCACCCGGGTGCCGCTCGGGGACGCCGGAAGGGCGCACGACGGCGGGGCGCACCGCACGCAGCGGCCGGTCACCGAGGTAGGGCCTCACCTCGAGCTCTCGGTGAGGTTCACCCCGGCGCCCGGGCAGAAGCTGGACGACCGGTTCGGGCCGTCCACGCAGGTCAGCGTGTCCGCGACGCCGACCTCGCTGCTGCGCGAAGGGGTCGGGACCGCCACGGACCTGACCCGCACGCTCACGCTCGGGCCCGGTGAGGGCGTGCTGCACGTGAGTGCCCGGGCCGCGTCCTGCGACGCCGACCCGGCCGTGGAGTTCCCCGCGTGCCATCTGGCCCAGCAGGACTGGGGGATCCCGGTGCGGGTGGGGGCCGACGGCGTCGCGGAGCTGAGTCTGCCTCTGTTCGGCTGAGACCCGCTCCGTCTGCTCGGCGCTACTCGGCCGTGCGTTCGCCGGCCGGGTGCAGCCGGCCGAGCCCGTCGAACACTGCGGCGTTCAGGTCGAATGCCAGGCGCGCCTCGGCGACCAGGCGCTCGCGGTCCGCGCCGGTCAGCGGAAGGGCGTCCATCGCGGCCCGGTAGCGTTCCTTGAACGGCGGGATCTTCTCGATCCGCTCGAAGGTGTAGAAGGCCAGACCGTCCTCGGCGAGCCCGTAGTGGCGCTGCATCATTCGCTTGATCACCTGGCCGCCGGAGAGGTCGCCGAGGTAGCGGGTGTAGGCGTGCGCGAGGTAGGCGACAACGTCGTCACCGATCTCGTTGAGCCGGTCGACGTAGTGAAGCGTCTGGGGCAGAACCGTGATCGGATCCCGGGGGTCAGGGCCGATCATGCCGATCATGGCGGCGAGGGCCGCCAGGTCCGTGGCCAGGGCGTCGCCGCGACGAAGCTCGTCGAAGACCAGGCCGGCGCCCGCGGGATTCCGGCGGATCCGGTCCCCCGCGGCCTCGAGCGCCGCATAGATCGCGGCGTGCTGGGTCACCAGGGCCGCGAACGCCCTCACGTCGAGGTGGCCGCCCATGAGGTTCTGGACGAAGCCGGTGGACTCGGCGCGTTCGTGCACATCCCGGGTGGCCGAGCGCAGGAGCAGGCTTGCCGGCTCGTCGAGGTCGGTGGCGGGCTGCGTGGGGCTGAGGGTCATGATCGGGGCAACTTTCGCGACGGAGTGTCATGAAGATGGCCCCAACATAGGTGAGGATTACCTAAGTATGCAAGCCCGGCGCATTGGTAGGCAATCAGTCCGGGTCGCCGACCCGGGTGAGCAGGTACCTGCCGACCATGCCCACCGATCCCGCGAGCGAATCCAGGTACGCCTCCTCCACGGACCCGGAGCCGCGTAGTTCCCAGAGCACCTCGGCGTTCGTCCAGGCCGCCTCGCGCGCCTTCGCGATGCTCCACGTGGCGATCAGGTTCGCGACGGGCGCGAACCGCCGGTCCGCCTCCAGGGCGAGGCCGCTCAGGAAGGACTGGCGGACCTCCTCCTGCACCGTGGCCAGGACGTCGGTGACGCGCCGGTAGTCGGCCCGCACGCCCGGGCTGTCCGGGTGGAGCCCGAGCTGGCGGCAGGTGCGCACCACGGCAGGGCCGAGGTCGTGGTTGATGTGGGCGTTCATCCCGGCAAGGGCGAACTGGATGGGCGCACGGCCGGGGTCGGCGCGGCAGGCGAACACCGGCGCCCAGGCCCGGTTCGGTGTCGACGCGGTCACGGCCTCGAGGTAGTACCCGGCGAACACGACGTCGAGCCGGGTGAGGAACTCGCGGTCGGCGAAGCGGCCCGCGCGGAGCTCGTCTCCGACGAGCTCGGTGACACGTCGGTACATGTCGTGGAACGCGCCGACGCCGTCGCCCACGGCGAAACCGGACGAGACCAGATCCAGGTGCAGGAGCAGGGACGCGATGTCCGGGTGCTGCCCGGCGGGCACAGGTTCGCGGCGCCGGCGGAGCAGACGATCCTTCGCGGCGCCGACCAGGTCGGAGAACCAGCCCATGGACCAGACGCTAGACCCGGGCGGCCGGTCCGGTCCGGCGAAAACTCAGGCGGGTTGGAGGGCGTCCTCGGGCATGCCGACCGCGCGCAGCACGAACGACTCCGTGGCGGTGATCGCCCGCTCGCGCTCGGGTCCTGAGTCGGGGAAGGTGCGCCCGGACAGGCAGGAGTTGATCAGCGGAACGACGGCGGAGACGTCCTGGTCGGGCAGGGTGTCGTCGGCGATCCCGGCCTGGAGGATCCGGCCGAGCAGTGACTCGACCTGCTTCACGTGCTCGCGCAGGCGCATCCCGGTCTCGTGCGAGACCACCGACCGAAGGTCCGGCCCCGGCGCGAGGTGGTAGACGCGCTTGAGGTTGATCTGCTCACGGACGTAGACCCGCAACTGTTCCTGGGGGTCGGCCACCTGCGCGAGCGCCGCGGTCAACTCGGCCACGAAGTGGGAGGTCTCGTGCTCGATGAAAGCGATCAGCAGCGATTCCTTGTCCGGGAAGTGGTTGTAGACCGAGGTCCGGCCGACACCGGCCGCCGCGGCGATGTCCGCCAGGCTCACCGAATCGAACCCCGACTCCGCCATGAGCTGCGACAGTGCAGCGAAGAGCTTGTTGCGCACGTGCGCGCGGTGTTCGGCGAGGGTGGATCCGATGATCTTTGGCACGCTCAGCATCATGCCACTTCGTGACACCGGTGCCCAATCGGTCGTGAAAACGGCCTCTCGGCCGAGCTGGAGATGCACCAGGGGCGTCAGTCCACGCTGTCGAGCCGGGCGATCCCGTCGCTGACCTCCTGGACGGCACGCACGATCGGGAGGTCCAGCTCCAGCCAGTCCACCGAGTCGAGTTCGGTCAGTGCGAGCCATCGGAGTTCGTCGTGGTCCGCGAGGGGGGCGGGGTCGCCGTCGGTGATCCGCGCAAGCCAGACGCGCATCCGGTGGCCGTGCAGGATCGGCCAGTCCGTGCCGGCGGACCCCGCCGGGCCCGGGACGGCGGCGCCGATCGCGACCTCAACACCGAGCTCCTCGCGCAGTTCCCGGCGCAGGGCGTCCAGGTCATCCTCGCCCGGCTCGACCTTCCCGCCCGGAAACTCCCACCGGCCGGCGAGCGATTTCGGTGCGCTTCGCCGGGCCGCGAGGAGGCGGGTCGGGACATCGAGGTCGTCGAGGATCGCGGCGGCGACCACGAGGGAGCGAGGGGCTGGCGTCATGGGTCCATCGTATCGACCGCGCTATCCACAGACCTTGTGCACAGATGTGTGTATCGCCGACGTTTACGCAGGTGACGCTTGTGGAGCCAGCGCGCAACGCACCGGAAACGCGTGGGTGACGAGAGGGTGACCAGACGGTGACGGACGGGTCGTTCTGCGGTGGCGGCGTCGATCACGGTGGTCCGGTCGAACGGGTTGGGAGGTCGGTGCTCGGGGAACTCGGAGGTGCGCCACGACGCCCGGCCAGGACACGGACTTATCCACAAATTTGTTCCACAGCTGTGTGCACAACTGACGAATCCGCAGGTGAACCTGTGGAGCAACCTGTGGGTCAACTGGGGATAAAAGAAAGGTGGGTGAACCCCTTGCGAACGGTCGGTGACCTGGCTAGAAATAACCCCATCGAGTTCACCGACTCGGTCGCAGAGGAGGAGCACAAGCTCACCGGATGCGGGTTCGAGATCCAAGGCGACACGCCGGGAGTGATCCCAGGCGAGTTGCCGAGGAAGACGGGCCGGCGCTGATGTGGCGGAGTTCAACCGAAGCGGTCGGACCACCGGACGGGTCAACCGTTCGGCGGGGCGGTAGGCGGTACTGGAAAGGCAATGATGTCCTTGCAGGCTCGGACGACGGGGAGACCCGTTATCCACAGCGCAGGGCTCGGTTGCACAACCGGCAGCGCCGACTGTGCGGATCCCGGTCAGCCCGGGCCTTAGCAAGTGAGGGATCGGGGAGACCCGAATCCGAACACCGCGGGGCCAGGATGGACCTCGATCCGTACGGAGTGCGGATCCTGGGACGCTGGGGCCGTACGACCCGCGTCGTGGCAGGAGCTTCGGCTCGGCGACGGCGCAACCGTGTGACCCTGGGACGCTGGGGAGCCACACACCCGCATCAGCGGACTTGATACCCGAAGCAGATCCCGACGATGAACCGGCTCGCGGACTTGGTCCACAGGTCGGGGGTGTGGATGACACCCGCATCGCACGGCCCGCATCGGGTACCTGTACAGGGGAGGCTCACTGCTCACGCAGGAGTAGCCGGCGGACTCATCCCAAGCCGCTCACCGCCCAGGTACAAGCAAGGCCCCTCGGACGCTTACTCCGAGGGGCCTTTGCTTTGCGCTTCCATGATGACGGCCCCGCCGCGTGACACGTGCACCGACACACCCATCGGTGGTGAGACGTTCGCCACGAACCCGTGAGGTTCCGGCCGAAAGCCGTAGGGTGGAACAGTGATCGAACTGAAGACCCCCGCCGAGATCGAGGCGATGCGACCGGCCGGCGTGTTCGTGGCCGGTGTACTCACGGCCCTCAAGGACGCGGCCCGCGTCGGTGTCAACCTGCTCGACCTGGACAAGCTGGCCCACGCCATGATCCGCGAGGCCGGCGCCGAGTCCTGCTACATCGACTACCACCCCTCGTTCGGGGCCAGCCCGTTCGGCAAGGTCCTGTGCACCTCGGTCAACGACGCCGTGCTGCACGGCCTCCCGCACGACTACGCGCTGCGCGACGGTGACCTGGTGTCGGTGGACTTCGCGGCCAGCGTGGACGGCTGGGTCTCCGACTCGGCGCTCAGCGTGGTGGTCGGCACCCCCAAGGACGAGGACCTGCGCCTGATCGAGACCACCGAGCTCGCTCTCGCGGCCGGAATCAAGGCGGCTGCCGTCGGCAACCGGCTCGGTGACATCTCCGCCGCCATCGGTGAGGTCGCCACCGCCAACGGCTACGGCGTGAACACCGACTTCGGCGGCCACGGCGTCGGCCGCACCATGCACGGTGAGCCGCACGTGCCGAACGCGGGCCGAGGCGGTCGCGGCATGCCGCTGCGCCCGGGTCTGGTGATCGCCATCGAGCCGTGGTTCATGGCCGGCACCGACGAGATCTACACCGACCCTGACGGGTGGACCCTGCGCTCGAAGGACGGTTCCCGCGGCGCCCACAGCGAGCACACCGTGGCCATCACCGCAGACGGGCCGCTGGTTCTCACCGCGCGCGCCTGACCGTCGGGCGGCCAGCCCCCGCGGCCGCAGACCCCAATTTCCCTTGCATGGTCGGCGCCACGCAGCAACGATGGCGCCAATGAGCATGCATCCCGGCCAGGCGCCCACCGACGAGCCCCTGGTCCGCCGGCTGCTCGCGGCACAGTTCCCCCGGTTGGCCGACCTGCCGATCACCCCGGTCGACCACTACGGCACCGACCACGACATCTACCGCCTCGGCGCCGACCTCGTGGTCCGGCTGCCCCGTACCGACTGGGCTGCCGGGCAGGCGATCACCGAATCGGTGTGGCTGCCACGCCTCGCGCCGGTGCTGCCGCTGCGGATCCCCGAGCAGGTCGGCCTCGGCGTCCCAGGGGAGGGCTTCGCCCACGCGTGGTCGATCTGCACCTGGCTGCCCGGATCCTCGAGCGCCGACGTCCGACCCGCCGATCTCGTCCGGGCCGCCCACGACCTCGGCGCGTTCGTGACCGCGCTGCGCCGGGTCGGCACGGCCGACGCCCACCCTCGTGAGCGCGGCTTGCGGGGCGGACCGCTTGCCGAGTCCGACGACGGCTTCCGGGCCGCCGTCGCGGAGCTCGGGAGCAGAATCGACGGCCGCGCCGCGCTGGCCACCTGGGCGGAGTCCCTTGCCGCGGATGCCTGGGCGGAGCCGGAGGTCTGGATCCACGGCGACCTGCTCCCCGGCAACCTGATCGTGGTCGACGGCCGGCTGGACGCCGTCATCGACTGGGGTGCCCTCAACGTCGGCGACCCGGCCTGCGATCTGCAGCCGGCGTGGAGCGTGTTCGCCGGTGAGAGTCGGCTCGCCTACGCCGAAGCCCTCGGCGCGGACGACGCATCCTGGCTTCGCGGACGCGGCTGGGCGCTCGCCCAAGCCGTCATCGCCCTGCCCTACTACTGGGAGACCAACCCGGGCATCGTGCGCCAGTCGCTCCACGCCGTCGGGCAGGTGCTCGCCGACTACGTACGGCGCTGATGCCCGACGGCGCAGCTCGCCCTGCGCCGGGGCCCGCCCGGCCGAGCACGCGCGTAGGAAGGAGGAACGACATGTCACCAGACCCGACCGCCGTCCACCCGATACCCGCGTTCCAACGCGTCGTGTTCCTGCGGCCGCTGATCACGGCACCGACGATCGAGGTCGGCGAATACACCTACTACGACGACCCCGACGGCGGCGATAGGTTCGAGCAGCGCAACGTGCTCTACGGCTACGGCTCCGAGCGGCTGGTCATCGGTCGGTATTGCGCGATCGCGGCCGGCACCCGGTTCCTGATGG
Organism: Occultella aeris; assembly: GCF_902703175.1. GTDB lineage: Bacteria > Actinomycetota > Actinomycetes > Actinomycetales > Beutenbergiaceae > Occultella > Occultella aeris. The sequence continues at coordinate 247,954 of NZ_CACRYJ010000006.1, forward strand.
CCGGCGCGGCGCATCCGTCGATGGGCGTCTCCACGTACCCGTTCACGATCTTCGGTGGTCGCTGGGCCGAGCAGACCCTCGACATCGTCACCTCGATGCCGAGCCGCGGCGACACGATCGTCGGCAACGACGTCTGGTTCGGCTATGGGTCGACGGTGATGCCCGGGGTACGGATCGGGGACGGGGCGATCATCGCCGCCGGCGCCATGGTGACCGCGGATGTACCGCCGTACACGATCGTCGGTGGCAATCCGGCCCGGCCGATCCGGCAGCGGTTCGCCGATGAGGACGTCGCACGACTGCAGCGGGCCGCCTGGTGGGACTGGCCCGCCGACCTGGTCACCGAGCACGCCCGGAAGATCATGGCCGGCACCCCGGCCGAGATCGAGGCAATCGCGACCGCCGCGGGTCTAGGACACTGACGCGAGCCGGACCGTCCGGCGGCTGCCCGCCCGGCTCAGCCCGCGAGGCGGGCCGGGAACCCGCCGGTGGCGATCGGGCCCCAGGTCTCGATCGTGATCCGGATCAGCGACTTCGCCTGGCGCCGCATCGCCTCCCGGTATTCGTCCCAGTCCGGGTGCTCACCGGAGATGCACCGGAAGTACTCCACCAGCGGCTCAACGGAGTCGGGCGGGTCGATGACCTCGGCGGTTCCGTTGACCTGCACCCACGCGTCCCCGAACTTCTCGGAGAGCACGCACACCGACGCCGCCGGCCGCTTGCGCAGGTTGACGGCCTTCGCCCGGTCCGGGTAGGTCGAGATCACGAGCCGGCCGCCGGTGTCCAGGCCGCAGGTCGCCGGGGAGAGTTGCGGGCTACCGTCGTCGCGGGTGGTGAGCAGGATGCCCTGGTGGCGGGTCCTGACGAAGTCCTCGAGCTCGGTGCGCGAGACGGTGGTGTTCGTGGCGATCTGGGGCACGGGATCTCCTTGGTCGACGCTATGGTGTCGAAGCGGTCCGGGTGGGCTTCAGGTTCGATCATCTCGTACTCGTCGGTCCCGACCGGCCGAGTAGCTGATGACCAGGAGCCGCGAGTGGGTCGGTGGCCCACCCTGCTTCCGTCCGCGCGCGACCGTGCATCCAGGAGACGCCCTCATGACCACGCTGGAGTCCCGGCCCAACACCGCCCTCCTGGTGATCGACATGCAGAACGGCGTCGTGGCCGAGGTGCATCGGCGTGCCGAGGTGGTGGCGAACATCGGCGCCCTCGTGAGCAGGGCTCGCCGCACGGGCGTGCCGATCGTCTGGATCCAGGACTCGGGTGCGGACACGCCCCGCGGGAGCCAGGCGTGGGAACGCATCCCGGACCTGGTCCGCGCGCAGTCGGAGGTCGTCATCCACAAGACCTACCAGGACTCGTTCGAGGGTACGGACCTGGAGGAGGCCCTCGCTGCGGCGGCAGTCGGACATGTGGTGGTGACGGGAGCCCATACCGATGCGTGCGTCCGCGCCACGATCCACGGTGCGCTCGTTCGCGGCTACGACGTGACGCTCGTCGGGGACGCCCACACCTGCGCGGATCTGAGTGCGCGCGGCGCGCCGCCACCGGAACAGGTCATCGCCCACACCAATCTCTACTGGCGCAACCAGCGGGCTCCCGGTCGCACCGCCGACGTCGCGGACACCGAGGACGTGACGTTCGAGGGCTGATGGGTCCTCGGGCTCCGGCCCGGGTCAGCGGAGCGCGGGGGCCAGTTGCGTCGCCGGCGTGACCAGCGACTCGACCTCGGCGACGTGCTCGGCCAGGTCCGCCTTCTCGACCGGCCACAGGTCCACGCCCACCTCGAGCTTCGAGCCCGAGCCGTCGGTGAACACGATGCCGCGCAGCGGGGAGACGTCCCGGTAGTCCCTGCCCCAGCCGAGCACCACGTAGCGGCCGTCGATGAACTGGTCGTTCGTGGGGTCGATGTTCAGCCAGCCACCTCCGGGCAGCCAGACCGACGCCCACGCGTGCGAGGCGTCCACCCCGCGTAGCTTCTCCCGCCCCGGTGGCGGCATGGTCTCCAGGTAGCCGGACACGTACCGCGCCGCCAGGCCCATCGAGCGCACGCAGCCGATGAGCAGGTGCGCGAAGTCCTGGCACACCCCGGCGCGCCCGGCGAGCACCTCCGGCAGCGTGGTGGACACCGACGTCGCGCCCGGCCGGTAGGCGAAGTCGGCGTGGATCCGGGTGGCGAGCTCGGCCACCACCTCCGCGACCGGCCGGCTCGGTTCGAACGACGGCAGCGCGTACTCGCGCACCTCCTCGCTCAACTCGACCATAGGGGAGGCCAGCCGGGAGTCGGCGATCGAGACCGCCGCTCCCGGCCCGCCCATCGGGTCCCCGGGGGCCACCGGCCGCAGCGTCCGCACCAGCTGCGCGACCTGCTCCCATGGCACCGGGGGCAGCCGGCCCGGATCCGCCCGGCGGCGCCCGGTCGAGATCACCGAGTGGCCCGTGACGCGCAGTTGCTGGTGCGGCTGCGTGACGTGGAAGTAGGTGGAACGGTTGCCGCCCCAGTCCTTGTGCTCGGCGATCAGGTCCGCGCCGGGTTCGACCGCAAGCCCGCTCGCGTGCACCTGCTGCCCGGCCCCGCGTCGCGGCAGCAGCAGCGCTCGCCCGTAGGAGGAGGTGACCTCCTCCGGGTAGGTGTACGTGGTCGTGTGGGTCAGCCGGTAGTGCAGGTCGCCCTGGTGCGTGCGGCTCACGGCGCGCCCCCGTACACGGCGGAACCTCCGCCGTCGGACGCCTGTGCGTCCTGCCCGACGGCGTCCGGTAGGCCGACCTCGTCGGCTCGCGGTACCCAGGTGCCCGCCGCATCGAGCCACTCGGCCGGCATCGGCCGGGTGAAATGGGCCTTCGCGATCTCCGTGCCGAGCTCCTCGAGGCGCCAGCGCAGGGACTCCAGCGCCTCGGCGAGCCGGGGCCTGGCGCCGGTCTCGTCGGGCTGGACGGCGCCCGCCGGGTCGAACTCGGCGAGCAGGTCGACCAGGTCCGCGAGCAGCCCGTCCCTGGCCTGGACGCGCGCCGCCGGCGCGGGCAGCGTCGCGAAGGCGGCCCCGATCCGGCTGACCTGGTAGGCGAGCGAGCGCGGGTTCTTCTCGTCCAGCAGCAGCAGCTCGCAGAACGTGTCCAGGCGCGCGTGGGTCTGCCAGCGCCGCCGGTAGGTGATCACGGACTCGTTCGCGATGAGCAGGGACTCCAGCACGAGCGAGTCGACCGCCGGCTCCCGGTGTGCGGTGACCGAAGCAAGGAGCGTGCGGACCAGGTGCTGCGCCCGCTCGATCCGACGCCCGATGTCCATCAGGGTCCAGCCGACGTCGTGCACCATCGACTCCGCGCCGATGCCGGCCAGGGCCAGCGACCCTTCGAGGGCCCGGGTCAGCACCGGGCCGAGACCGCCGTCGGAGGAACCCAGCGGCGAGCGGCGGGCGCGCTCGCGGTTCAGGGCCCGCTCGATCGACCCCATCGCGATCCAGGTGTCTCCGGCCAGCTGGTCGCGCACGGCGGTCGCGGACCGGGTCATCGCGTCCACGGCGTACGCCACGGTGCCGGGTCGGGTGCCGTCGATCACGAGTTCGGACAGGGTTCCGCTCGTGGTGACCTGTTCGAGCGCGGCCGTCAGCACGTGCAGTGCCTGCCCGCCGGTGCTCGCGGGGGCGAGGTGGTAGTCGTCCCACCGGTCCGTGACCGCCCGGATCAGGCGAATCGTGGCCTCGGTCCGCTCGGCGTACCGGCCGAACCAGTACAGGTCCTCCGCGGCGCCCGCGGAGATCGAGCTCGCGCCCGCCCGGCGGGGCGCGTCCGAGGTGCCGTCCCGCAGCCAGGTGTCGGTGATCGGCTGCGGTTCGGCGGACAGGATCCAGACGTCCTTGGCGACGGCCCCGAGCGTGACCCGGGCGACGGTCTGGGTGTGCTCCGGGGTCACCCGCGCCAGCGCGCCGGACATCACCTGGTAGCCGCTTGGTCGGGCCACCGCGAACGTGCGCAGCACCGTGGAGCGGGGCTCGAGGGTGCCGGTGCCAACCGATGGCGTGGTCGATGCGTCCACCGGTTCCTGACCGACCCATCGGTGCGGTTCGGCGGAGATCCGCACTGCCAGGTCCGCGCGCTCGCCGACGGTCAGCTCCCAGCCGTTGTGCTCCGGCCCGCCGGCCTCGGTCGCCTTGAGCACGAGGCGGTCCAGGTTCGCGATCACGTGCGAGCACATGCTGCGCTCGCCGCACCAGTAGGTGACCGCCGAACCGAGCAGGAGGTCGGTGCCGAGCAGGTCGCGGCACAGCCGGGGCAGATAGGTGAGCAGCGCCGGGTTCTCCAGGACGCCGCTGCCGAAGGTGTTGACCACGGTGACTGCGCCGGAACGCGCCGCATGCACCAGCCCCGGCACCCCGAGCCGGGAGTCGCCGCGCAGGTCCAGCGGGTCGCAGTAGTTGCCGTCGACCCGCCGGATCAGCACGTCCACCGGCTCCGGCTCGTCAAGGGACCGCAGCCAGAGCCGCCCGTCGGAGACCACCAGGTCCTCGCCCTCGACCATCGGATAGCCGAGCATCGTGGCCAGGTAACCCTGGTCGAACGTGGTCCGCGAGTGCGGCCCGGGGGTGAGCAGCGCGACCCGTGGCGCGTCCCCGGCCGAGGGCGGCGCGACGTCGTGCAGGGCCAGGCGCATCGCGTGGTAGAACGGCCCGAGCCGGCGGATCCTGGCCTGCCGGTACAGCCCGGCCAGCACCTGCGCGATGACGCGCCTGTTCTCCATCGCGTAGCCGGGCCCGTTCGGCGACTGGGTGCGGTCGGCGAGGACCAGCCAGGAGCCGTCGGCGTTGCGGGCCAGGTCCGCCGCGTGCAGGAACAGCTGGTGTGGCCCCGGGATCGTGATGCCGTCCACGGCGCGCAGGAATCCGGGGTGGGCCAGCACGATCTCGGCCGGGATCGCACCGGAACTGAGCAGCCGGCGCTCGGAGTAGAGGTCGGTCAGGATCGCGTCCAACAACTGCGCGCGCTGGCGCAGCGCCGCCTCGAGCCGGACCCACTCCACCTCGTCGATCAGCACCGGTAGCGGGTCGAGCAGCCAGGGCCGGTCCTGCGGGTCCGCGCCATAGCGGACCCCGTGGTCCTCCAGGAGCGAGCGCACATCCGCACTGCGGCCGGCCAGCTGCTCCCAGGACCCGACCCCGGCGAGGTCCGCGAGCTGGTCCCACGCCGCCCGGGCGGCGCCGCTGGACTGCAGCATCTCGTCATGCCCGGGACCACCGGCGCGGTAGCTGGCCAGCAGATCGGTCACGGTGCGGAGCCCTCGGTCGTCGGATGGAACTCCGGAGAGTCTATGCCAACAGTAAAGACGTCGCCTCCGGTGCCGCCGTGAATTTACCTGAAATTGACGCGTTCGCCACGGGGTCGTTGCACGTCATACTTGCCCGTGTGTACCGCCTGCCCGCCCCGCTCTCCGACGCGATCGACGGCGTGGTCGCCGAGCACCCATCGGCGAAGGTCGCCGCCGCGGCCCGGTCGCTGAGCGAGCGCTACCTGGCCGACCACGCGGCGTCCGCGCCGATCATCGACTCGGGCCTGCGCGCCGCGGCGTACGTGCTGACGAGGATGCCGGCGACCTACGCGGCCGCACGTGCCGCCGTCGAGCAGGTCCGCCTGAGCGTCCCCGGGCTGGAGCCGCGCCGCGTGCTCGACCTCGGCTGCGGCACCGGCGGCGTCAGCGCCGCGGTCGCGGACGCGTTCGACGGCGTCGAGGAGCTGCGCCTGGTCGACTACTCCGCGGACGCCCTGGCCCTGGCACAGCGCCTGCTCGTCGGGGCCGGACCGCGCCTGGTCGCCTCCCAGCGCCGCCTCGGCGGCAGGACCGTGCCCGACGGCGCAGCGGTCGTCGAGCTCGCAGTCTGCGGCTTCGTCCTGGGCGAGCTGGACGAGGCCGCTCGCGCGGCCGTGGTCGCCGAACTCGTCGCCGCCGCGCCGACGGTCCTCATCGTGGAGCCGGGCACGCCTGCCGGCTACCGGAGGATCCTGGCCGCGCGCGAGCAACTGCTCGCCGCCGGCCTGACGCTCGCCGCGCCCTGCCCGCACCACGAGCAGTGTCCGCTGACCGGCGACGACTGGTGCCACGCCGTCGCCCGCCTCGAACGCACCGTCGCCCACCGGGCAGCCAAGGGGGGCAGCCGGGACTACGAGGACGAGAAGTTCGCCTACATCGCGGCCACCCGGCTGCCGGTGACCCGCCCGGCGGCCAGGGTGCTGCGGCACCCGCAGATCCGGTCCGGGCACGTGCTGCTGGAGCTGTGCCGGGCGGACGGGACCGCCGCGGGCGTGACCGTCTCGAAGAAGCAGGGCGCCGACTACCGGGCTGCCCGTCGGGTGCAGTGGGGTGAGGGCTGGGGCTGACCGCCGAAAACCACTGGCACGAGCGCCGGAAGTGGCGGATGATGGATGCCATCCGCCCCGTGGAGGTGAGGCACATGAGTGCCAGCCGAGTTCCCGATCCGGTCCCCGATGTGCTGCCGATGCTCGCCCGGGGGAAACACCGCAATCCCCGCCGCGGCGCCTGCTTCATGGAACTGGCGTCCTACCTGGCCGGCGAGCCCTGGACCGACTCACCGGCCTGCACCGACGAGTCGCTCGCGCACCTGGCCCGCCTGATCAACGACTTCACCACGGACGCCCGCCGGCCCGCTCTGGCCCCGTTGATCCCGTCCGTGATCGGGCTGCGCGACCTCGGGCCCGGGTTCGAGGACGAGGTCGCCCTGGTGGCTGCGATGCACGCGCTGCCGGTGGCCTCGATGGACCGGCAACGCGGCCTCGCCGTCGGGATGCTGCGCACCCTCGGCCAGGTGGACGCCTACCGCACCCGCGCCCCGGCCGAGACGACCCGCGCCGCCGCCAAGGTGCTGGACGAGCACGCGGACCCCAAGCGCTGGGGTCTCGCCTTCGCCGCCCGGATGGGCTCCGGCCCCGTGAACCAGTCCTCCGCCCAGGTGATCGTCGAGGTCGCCGTGCGCGGCATCGCCGAGGCCTGCGTCCCGGACCCGGCCACCCGGCTGCGCACCCTGCTCGCCGAGGTGATCGAGTTGGCGCGCCGACGGGCCGGCCTGGCCACGACCGAGCCGGCCCCACTGAACCCACAGCACTGGCATGCGGTGGTGAGCGCGGCCGGCTGAGCCACCACCCCGGCGAGCCTCGGCATGGTTCGGCGGCCGGCCGCCATCCCAGAGGCCGACGGGTCCGACCGTTCCCTTGACGCCAGGTGCGGGTCGTGTCGACCCAGACCCACAATTCGCGTCAGGAGAATCATTGACGTGCGCGTTCCCCTGACGTGAGTTGCGCGTGGCGTGCGTGCTGATCGACGTTTCGCGTCAGCGCAGTCGCGCAGGTCCCGGCGGGACGGTCATGTCACAGGCCGTGGCGGGCCGTACTTCGTCGGCAGGAATCGTCTACCGATTCCGACCTTTGCGATTCTGGCGCTTCGCGGGTCGGCGCGGCCGGCTCTTGCGCTGACGGGGCGCCGCCCCATCGTCGCTGTCGAGACGGGTGACGAGGCTTGCGAGGTGCTCGGGCAGCCGGTCGTGGAGGTGCCCGGCCAGCCAACTTCCGCCCGCCGCTGCAGCCCAGACCGGTTCGCGTCGTGCTCGCTCGTCGATCTGGTCCCAGAGGTCTGGCCGCTCGGTGAGCAGGGTCTCGAGCGGCCCGGCGCCCAGTGGGCCCACGATGGCATCGTCTCCCGACTCGTACGCGAGGATCGCATCGAGAAGTGGGAGGGGATCGTCAGCGCAGGTGGCGTAGTCCCACACTCGGAACTGCGGGTCCGGCTCGTCCCACTCAAGCGGGGGGTTCTCGCGTACGTGCGTGGCGTAGTCCCTCGCGAGCTCGACGATCTCAATCGGCCGCAACTGAGAGACGAAGTTGGTACGGCGGAAGGTGATGCGCTCAGGCGGGTGTGGGGCGTCCCGAATCGATTCTTCGAGATCGTCGACGAGTTCGTTCAAAGTGACCGCTTCGGGGTCGGGCGGGGGCGCGCCAGGAGGTGTGATCCGGTGATCCCGGTCCAGGGTGAGAGTTGACGCGAGTTCGGATCCGGAGATGTGCAGCCGTACGGGCGCCACCAGTGGCACCTCGTCGAGCGCGCCGATCAGGACTTCGGCCCGCTCAGGATCGCACTCGAGGATGACCGCACCACGGCTCAGCAAGGTCCGGACGAATCGCTCGAAGAGCTGCGTGCTCACGGTGCTACCCCTTGATCGGGAGTGGCCCGGGCACTGCCCAGCCGCTCGAATCCGCGCTTGAGCCACTCGGCCTCGACCATAGGTGGAACCTTGGCCATCGTGTGATCCTCCGGAGCAGGGTGGTTGTCCGAATGTTATGGGCCTTCGGTGCGGTCCGGTCAGCAATCACCCGTACCCTCGCATCCGTGGATCTCTGGGATGAACTCACGCAGCGAGTGCTGCCGTCGACGGCCGCCGTCGCCCTCGACGTGCGGTCGTTGTACATCGTGCTCGGGATCGCGCTAGCCGTGGTGGTGATCCGGCCGGCGTGGAACGTGGCGCGGCTCGGCGTGACCCTCGTGCATGAGCTCGGGCACGCGCTCGTCGGGATCGCCGTCGGGCGGCAGTTCACCGGCTTCGTGCTCCGGGCGGACATGTCCGGGCACGCGGTGACGCGCGGCCCCAGCCGCGGATTCGGCAGGGCGGCGAGTACGTGGGCGGGCTATCCGGCGCCCGCGATCATCGGCACCCTGCTGGTCTGGGCGGCCGCGCGTGGCTGGGCGGCGCCGGTGCTGACGGCGGTGCTGCTGATCCTCGTCGTGTCCCTCATCCGCGTCCGCTCCCTCCTCACCGCGGTGGTGATGATCGCGGTCATCGCCGGCACCGGGGCACTGTGGTGGTGGCGCGCGGACGCGCTGCAGCAGCAGGTCCTCATCGGCGCCGGCCTGGTGCTCGTGGTCGGAGCGTGGCGGCACGTCGGCGCGGTGCTGCGTGATCGCAGCGGCTCGAGCGACCCGGCGGTCCTGGCGTCCCTGACCCGGGTGCCGAAGGCGATCTGGAACTTCACCTTCCTGCTCGTCTGCGCCGCCGCCACCTGGGTGTGCGCGCTCGAGGTGCTCGCGCTTCGCGGCTAGAGCGTGCCGGCAGGTCAACCTGGCGGTGGTCCACGCGCTGGTCGAGGGCTGGTCGACATCGCCGCAGCCTCGGATGGACACCGCCACGGCCGCTGGGACCACTGACCTGCCCCATTGCGGTGCGATTACGAGGTACCAGGCACGTCGGAATCACACCGCTACCCCGAAGACGCCCGTCGCCCCCACCGTGAGCGACCGGCCGGCCTTCGTGCCGCGGACGACGCCGGGCGAGGTCCTAGCGGTCACCTCGGGGGCCGGCCCACCCGTGCCGGGCGAGCACCGCCGCCAGGTCCGGCGGAGTGTAGGCGGGCCCCTTGAGGATCTTGCCGTCGTCACGAAGGATCGGCAGGCCGTCGGCCCCGAGCTTGGACAGGTTCGAACGGTGGATCTCCGCGAGCACGTGCTCCAGCGGGATGCCGCACTCGATCGCCATCCCGTAGACCACGTAGACCAGATCGCCGAGCGCGTCTGCGGTGGCCACCGTGTCCCGGCGACCGTCGTCGAGGGCCTCGGCGCGCGCGAACGCGGCCTCCAGCTCGGCGCCGGCCGCGTCGCCGTAGACGGCTTGGACCAACTCGGCGAGCTCCTCCGCGACCAGGGCCAGGCGCATCGGCACCCGCGGCCGCGCGACGTCCGGGGCGCCGCCGGAGAGCGGCATCGCGTAGACGCGGTGGAACTCGTCGACGAGCACCTCGGGGTCGCGTCCCGGGCGCAGCGAGCCCGTGTCCGGCACGTCCGAGGCGCGTGAGGTGCCCGACGGCGCAGGTGCGGTCGGGCGCCCGACTGCGCCACCGCCGTCGGGCAGGTCCGGCCCAGCCACCTGCGGGAGGGGCACCTCGCCCTCGCGGGCGTACCAGTGCCCGCCCGCGCGCAGGTGCGCGACGACGGCCCGCTCGAGCGTGGTGTTCTGCGGGAGGGTGTCCAGGTCCACCTCGCCGCGACGGTTGAACACGAAGAACATGACCTCCGTGTCCGCGGTGTCCCGGCCCGGCGTCAACGCCCAGCGTTGCTGGAACGAGGCCATGTTCGACCCCGGAGCGAGGACCTCGCTCAACTGCGGGTCGAGCAGCCAGCTGGCGCAGTGGATCGTCGCGGCCGGGTAGTCGGGGAAGTGCCGGGCGAAGAACGTGACCGCCCGCGCGAACGAGGCGTCGACGGCCGACGGCGTGAGCGGCCCGATGCGGGGGATGTGGGCGGAGAGCGCGATGCCCTCGGCGCCCGGGCGGCGGCGCGGGGTGTACTGGAGGCGACCGAGCCAGTAGTTGCCGCCGGTCCAGTGGCCGATCAGCCAGTCCTGGGTGTGCAGCCCGAACTCGCCGAAGGTGAGCCGGTGCACGTGCATCTGTTGGCCGAGGTCGCCGAGGGTGCGCCACGAGATCGCGTCGGAGATGCCGCGCTCGCGGTGGAACTCGCGGACGTCGCCGGCGGTCGCCACGAACGCGAGGAACGCGCCGAGACCGTCACCGCCGCGGCTGGTGCCCGGCTCGCGGGGAAAGATCAGGCCGGGGATGTCCATCGTGATGTCACCGAGGCGATCGCGGAGGGCGTTCGCGTAGCCGGCGACCCGGTCGAGGGACCTCGGCTCGGCGAGCGCCACGGCGACGGCGGCCTCGGCCTCCGGCAGGTCCTCGGGTCGTAGGCCGAGCAGGACGAGGATCTCGGGCAGGTCGGGCGCTCCGAGCCGGGCGGCGATGTCCGCGGCGGTGAGGGGAGCGAGCGTGCGGGTGTACGCGGCAGGCATGGAGCAACCGTACGGCCTCGCTGATGGGTGCCCTACCGCTGGCGAGCGTGTCATCGTGCGGCGGAAGGCGCCGATGAGCCGCAGAACCGCACGTTCAGCCGGCGGCCTCTCCGGCGAGCGTGTCATCGTGCGGCGGAAGGAGCCGATGGGCCGCAGAACCGCACGTTCAGCCGGCGGCCTCTCCGGCGAACGTGTCATCGTGCGGCGGAAGGAGCCGATGAGCCGCAGAACCGCACCCTCGCCGCGAGCCCTCGGCGGAAGGAGCCGGTGGGCCGCTGAATCGCACGCTCGGCCGCGGGGTGGGCGGAGGAGGGGACCAGGCGGATGGGGAT
>NZ_CACRYJ010000007.1 GCF_902703175.1 Occultella aeris
CATGGTGGGGTTGGGGCGAGCAGGCTGGGGGACATGGACGCCTGGTTCGCCCCCGGCGGGTGGCTCGGCTGGTTCGGAGCCGAGAACTACGACGCCGCCCGGTTCGTGCTGCAGCGCGGGATCGCGGCGATCTATCTCGTAGCGTTCGTCGCCGCGCTACGGCAGTTCCCGGCACTGCTCGGCGAGCGCGGGCTGCTCCCGGTGCCGCGCCTGCTCGCGCGGGTGCCGCTGAAGGGTGTGCCCACGCTGTTCCGGTTCGGCTACACCGACCGTCGGCTACGGGTCATGTGCTGGGTGGGCATCGCGCTCGCGGCGACAGTGATCGTCGGCCTGCCGCAGGCGGGTCCGCCGTGGCTGCCGATGATCGCATTCTTGGCCATGTACGGGCTCTATCTCTCCCTGGCGACCGTCGGCCAGGTGTTCTACGGGTTCGGCTGGGAGTCGCTGCTGCTGGAGGCCGGGTTCCTGGCGGCGTTCCTCGGCTCGGATCAGGTGCCGACCCCGATCATCGTGATCTTCGCGTTCCGGTGGCTCGCGTTCCGGGTCGAGTTCGGTGCGGGCCTGATCAAGATCCGCGGCGACTCGGTCTGGCGGGACCTGACCGCGCTCTACTACCACCACGAGACCCAACCGATGCCGGGGCCGCTGAGCTGGTACTTCCACCACCTGCCCAAGCCGTTGCACAAGGTGGAGGTGGCCGCCAACCACGTGGTCCAGCTCGTCGTCCCGTTCCTGTTGTTCGCGCCTCAGCCGGTCGCGACGTGGGCCGCGGCGGCCGTGATTGCCACCCAGGCGTGGCTGTTGATCTCCGGGAACTTCGCCTGGCTGAACTGGCTCACCATGCTGATCGCGTTCGCCGCGGTGGACGACGGCGTGCTCTCAGCCTTGATCCCAACCCTCGCCCCGAGCGACGCGACCCGGCCCACCCCGGCCGCGTTCGCCGTCGTCGTCACGATTGTCGGCCTGCTGACGCTGGCGCTCAGCTACTGGCCGGCACGGAACCTGATCTCCAGGCACCAGCGGATGAACGCCTCGTTCAACCGCTGGCACCTGGTCGGTGCCTACGGGGCGTTCGGGTCGATCACCCGGCGGCGCCACGAGATCGTGGTGGAGGGCACGACGGCGGCCGATCCTGGTTCGGCCGAGTGGTGCGAGTACGTCTTCGCAGGCAAGCCGGGGCCGGTCGATCGACGGCCGCGGCAATTCGCGCCGTACCACCTGCGGCTGGACTGGGGCATGTGGTTCCTCGGGCTCGGGTCCACCTCCCAGTACGCGTGGTTCGACCCCTTCCTGGACCGGCTCCTCGCCGCCGACCCGGCCACGTTGCGGCTGCTGAAGGACGACCCGTTCGACGGCGAACGGCCGGCCTGGGTGCGTGCGCGGGTGTTCGCGTACCGGTACTCGACGCCGGTGGAGCGCCGACGCACCGGTGCGTGGTGGGTGCGGCGGGAGATCACCGAGCTGGCCCGGCCGCGGCGCCTCGCTCCCTGACGCCCGCCGCTACGATGCCGGGCGTGGAGACCAATCAAGCGCCGATGAAGCGCATCGCGTCCGTGATCGGGGTGGCGTCCGAGCACATCGAGGCCTACGAGCGGCACCACGCTGCAGTCTGGCCCGGCGTGCTGGCGGCACTGGCCCGCTCACACGTGCACAACTACTCGATCTACCGGTTCGGCACGACCCTGTTCTCCTATTTCGAGTACCGCGGCGAGGACTACGAGGCGGACCTCGCCGCGATCGCGGCCGACCCGACCACGCAGGAGTGGTGGTCCGTGGTGAACCCGCTCCAGCAGCCGATGGACGGGCTACCGGCCGGGCAGTGGCTGGAGATTCCCGAGGTCTTCCACACGGACTGAGGCGCCTGCTGCCGACGGCCAGCCGCACCGATGGGGCGCCGCTGGGTCAGGTCCGGGAGTACAGCGCGAGCTGCCCGTCGGCGAGCACGGCGACGGCCTCGTCGGTATCGGCCACGCGGGCGCCGTCGCCGAGGGGGATCTCCCAGAGCACCTCGCCGTCGGCGGGGCGGAGGCCGAGCAGGCGGGCACCGGAGATGCCCTCGAGTCCGAACTCGGCGGCGTAAACCATGAGCCCGGAGACGTCCCCACGGCAGGGGCACAGCAGGTAGTCCGGGATCGACCAGAGCTGGGTCCCGGTACCGACGCGACGCGCTCCACTATCGCCCGAACCTGCCACCAGTAGGAGGTCGCCGAGGCGGGCCACCGGCAATCCTGACGTCCCGTGCCAGAGGACGTCTCCGTCCCAGGTCACCACATCCGAGGAGCCCCCTCCGCTCTCGGACTCCATGATCGCGACAGCCGGCGATGACCCGTCGTCGATGAGACTCGGCAAAGCGGCTCCGGGCAGATCGAGCACCTCATTCGTGTGGGGCAGCATCAACTGCCCTCGTTCGCCATCCCAGGAGAGCAACGCATCCTCGTTGGGGTACTCCGACCATGAGCCGGAGACCTGCTCCCCGGTTTCGGCGCGGTACAGGTCTCCGGTGCTGAGCAGGACGAGGTCACCCACCTGCACCCGTACGCGCGGCGTATCGTCGCCGACGACCTCGGTGCCGGCGGGGGCATCGGGGATCGCGATCGGGGTGGACCAGCGCACCTGGGCGGGATCGAGGCCGGCGTGCAGCGCGAGTTCGTAGCCGGCCTCGCCGGCTTCGGTCAGAACCACCAGGTCTTCGCCGCGGAGGGTCGCCGACGCCGCCCCGGGGACCGCCAGCTCATGGACCGCGCCGCCGGTGTCGACGATCGCCACTCGTGCGTCGACGCCCGCTCCAGAGACGCAGACCACCACGGCATCCGCCACGGTGCACCGGTGCAGGTCGGTGACGGACCAGCGGAGCGTTCCGTCGGCGCGATCGTAGGCGTCCAGGCGATCCGGGGCGACGACGAGCACGTGCTCCGCCGTGATCGTCGGTGACGTCAGCTCTCCGGCAGGGACGGTCAGCGGGACCGTCCACTGCTCCACCGGCGGGCTCGACCAGCCAGGGCCGACGCCCCAGCTCGGGCCGGGTGGTGGTGGCGGCACGGTGAGGATCCCAGCGAGCACGAGAACGACCGAGACGCCTGCCCAGAGCGCCAGCGGGCGCGGCACGCCGCGGATCTTCCGGCGCCGGTCAGCCGGGACGGGCCCTGCCGCGTCGACGCCCTCGGCGGCCGCGGGCTCGTCGAAGTCGAGAACGAACTCCTCGGCTCTCCCCCGTGCCATCCGGTCATCCTGTCATCAGTTCGCTGATCCACTGGGCACGCTCGGACGCACCCGCAAGGGCCGCGGCGTCCCGGAGGCTCAGTTCCGCGAGTACAGCGTGAGCTGCTGGTCGGCCAGCACGGCGAATGCGTCATCGGTGTCGGCGAGCAGGGCACTGTCGCCAAGGGGCACCTCCCAGAGGATCTCGCCGTCGGCGATCCGCAAGCCGATCATGCGGGTGTCGGCCAAGGCGCCATCCGGTCCCATCCCGTACGCATACACCAGGAGTCCGGAGGCATCCCCTCGGCATGGGCAGGCGAGATTCTCCGGCACCGTCCAGAGCAGGTCCCCGGATGACGGTTCTCGCGCCACGCTGGCGTCCGGCCCGCCCAGCAGCAGCGCGTTTCCGATGCGCGCGATCGGGAAGGCGAACGGCGATTGCCACAGCACCTGCCCGTCCTCGGCCACCGCCTCCACGAAGTCGGTGGCATCGGTCGCCTGCATGATCGTCACCTGGGGAGGTGAGCCGTCGTCGATCAGGGCCGGCCAGCCGACCCCGGCCAGGTCCATGACCCGGTCCGTGCCGGGCAGGATCTGCTGCGTGCTGTTGCCGCGCCACCCGATCAGCGGACCGTCGTCCAGCTGATAGGCCCACGAGCCCGGAACCCGCTCACCGTTGCGGGCTCGGAAGAGTGCTCCGGTGCCGATGACCAGCAGCAGTTCGTCCCAGACCACAACGCGCGGCGACGCATCACGCAGCATCTCGTCGGGAGCCTCGACCGTCGCGGACCACGTCGGCTCGGCGGGGTCGAGGCCGGATTGCAGGGTGAGTTCGTAGCCCCCGTCGGCACTCTCGGTGAGGATCGCCAGGTCGCCGCGGTGAAGCGTGGCCGCTACCACCCCGGGGACCACCACCTTCCGCACGGTGCCGTCGTCGCTGACGATCACAACCTCCGAGTCGGCGGGCGATCCGGATACACACACCGTCGATGCCTCCGCGAGCACGCAGTCCTCCACGCCGGTCACGGACCAACGGTGGGTACCATCGGCGCGGTCGTAGGCATCCAGGCGGTCCGCGCCGACCACGAGCACGTGGTCCTCCCGGATCGACACCCCCGGGAACTCCTCAACGGCGACCAACGGCACCGTCCACTCCTGCACGGGAGGGCTCGACCAGCCGGGGCCCACGCCCCAGCTCGGGCCGGGCGGCGGTGGCGCCACGAGGATCCCGGCCACCACGAGCAGGACCGCGACACCGGCCCAGAGCGCGAGCGGGCGCGGCACACCTGGGCCGCCCCACCATCGGCGGGCAAGCCCGCGGGCTTCCTCGGACCTTTCGGGCGCAGGGTCGGGCTCGTCGAAGTCGAGAACGAACTCCTCGGCCCCGACCGGTCCCATCCGGTCATCCTGTCACCAGCTCGACGCGGTCGGGCCCATCGTGTCGAGCCAACGTCTCACGTCGCCGGCGAACCGCGCCGGGTCCTCGAGGTGGAGGTAGTGGCCGTGGCCGCGCCACACCAGGATGTCTGCCGTACCAGTTCGCCGCTCGAACGCGGCGGCCGTCGCCGTGGAGTACACGGCGAGCGTCGGCCGGCTGCGCCGAGCCAGTATGGCTGTGCTCGCCGATTCGAGACCCATCGCATCCGGGTCCAGGTACTCCGACCTGAGGTACGTGCCGAACGCGGTGGGGTCGCATCGGCGCAGGTCGTCGCGGACCGCGGCGCGGACCTCCGCCGGCGTCGACGGTCCGAACGCCCCGTCGACGAATGCCTCGACCGTGGCCGACGGCGCCTTCTCGATCGCGCGCGCCCACTCCTGAAGTGCGGCCCGGTCGCCGTCGGGATGCCCGTATGCGGGGTCGATCACGACCTCGGCGACGACGAGATCCGGCCGTGTGACGTGGGCGAGCGCCGTGACCTGACCACCGAGCGAGTGCCCCACCAGGATCGCCGGGCCGTCCGACTCCAGTGCCGCCAGGACGGACGCGACCGCACCCGGGACGGTGGGCACGCCGGCCGCGCCGGCGTGCCCGGGCAGGTCGATGGCAGCGGAGCCGCTCCCCCAGGACAGGGCCCGGCGGATCGGGTCCCAGGACCGCGCGGAGCCGCCCCAGCCGTGGACGAACAGCATCCGCGGCAGGTCATCGGACATGAACCCGTGGGTCAGGACCGAACTCCCCTCGACATCGCCCCTCCATCAGCCCTGGTCGGCCAGATACGCGTCCGCCTGCGTGCGCAGTTCGTCCAGGACCTTCTCGTAGCCCGCCGTCTCCATGGCCCGCTTCAGCTCGTCGAGGCCGGAGTCCACGTCCTTGGCGCCGACCCACAGCGGCGAACCGAACTCGGCGATCGCCGCGGTGATCTGGCTGTGTTCGGTCTCCACGGGGCCGAGATCGGGGATGAACGAGGAGAACGGGTCCCGCTCGAAGTTGGCGTAGTCCTGGGACCAGGTGAACAGTTCGTCCTCGGAGTCGGACATGTCCGCGGCCTTGCGTTCGCGATCCACCCGCCAGCTCAGTGCGTAGCCGGGGAAGTTGGCGTAGGCCCCGGTCTGGCGGTACCGCTCGCCGTCCACCAGCTCCCAGTCGGTCCCCTCGATGCCGTACTGCAGAAGGTCGTGGTTCTCCTGCTTCGAGACCCAGTCGAGGAGCTGCAGGGCCCGGGTGTTGTCACTGCCAGAGGCGTTCAGGACCACCATGTTGTCCGCCTGGAACGTCTGATTCGGACGCGCGGCCAGACCGTCCGCGAACGGCATCACGTTCATCAGGGATGCGCCCGGCACGGCTGCGCTCAGTTCGGGCAGCTGGGAGGACGTCGACGTGCCGTCCGTGATCGCCCACACCGACGCCGCGCCGCCACTGGTGAACTGTCCCTTCGCCGTCGCCGTGTCGATGTTGAGCATGTCGGCGTTGATGATGCCGTCCTCGTAGTACTGGCGCACCCTGCGTAGCGCGTCGACGTAGGGCTGGTGCTCCCAGAACGGCACCAGGTCGCTCGATCCGGTGCTCGCGGCGTCCGCGGCGGGCACGAAGAACAGCGAGTCGGAGGAGAAGAACACCGGGATGACGCTCGGGTCCTCCCAGCCCTCGGGGAAGAACACGCCGGTGGGGCCACCGAGCACGAGCCAGGGGCTGGCGCCACCGCGAATGAACCCCGGGATTCCCTCGCCCTGGTGCACGTCGTACCAGAACTGTTCGAGCTGGTCGAAGGAGTCGATCGATCCGCCGGCGTAGGTGTCGACCAGGTCGGCCCGCAGGGTGTAGTGGTGCAGGCGGGCGGCACTGTTGACGGCGGGGATCCCGTACACGGTGCCGTCCGGCCAGCGGTTCGCGTCGAACGCGTCCTGGGCCACCGTCGCCTGCAGCTCGGGGTAGTCGCCGCTCGCGAACGCATCGTCGAGCCCGACGATCGCCCCCGACTCCACGAGTTGGGCGATGTTCAGCCACCGAGCGCTGAGCGCCGTGTCGAAGTCCTCACCGGCAGTGAACTTCAGGAGCGACTGGGCCGCGTAGTTGGACCACGCGATGAACTCGGGTGCGATGGTGAAGCCGAGATCGGCCTCAAGCTTCTCGTTGACCGCGCCGAGGACCCGGTCCCACTCCGGCGGCACATCACCGGGAAGCAGCAGACTCAGGCTGCCGCCGGAGGTCGACCCTCCCCCGCCACTGCCGTCGCCGCACGCCGCGAGCGCGCCGACGGCGCCGAGCCCAGCGGTGCCGAGGAGGAAGGAGCGCCGGGACAGTCCAGCATCGTTGATCGCTGTCATGGTCTTGCCTTTCTATGGGGAGGGGAGATCTCAGGGGTACGGGTTCAGCCCTTGGTGGCGCCGAGGGTGAGGCCCTTGACGAAGTAGCGCTGCGCGAACGGGTAGGCGAGCAGGATCGGCCCGATGGTCGCGACGGTCATCGCGAGCCGGATCTGGTAGAGCGGGGCGGCCCCCGCACCGGCGAGATCCTGAGCCATCGAGAGGTTCGAGATCATGTTGTGCAGCACGAGCTGCAGCGGATAGATGTTCGAGTCGCTGATGAACAGCAGTGCGTGGAACCAGTCGTTCCAGAACGTCACCGCGTAGAACAGTGCGATCACCGCGAGCACCGGCTTCGACAGCGGGAGCACGATCTGGAAGAAGATCCTCAGCTCCCCCGCGCCGTCGACCCGTGCGGAGTCGAGGATCTCGCCGGGGATCCCCCGGAAGAAGCTCACCTGGACGAAGACCAGGAACGGCGCCACGACGAGAGGAAGGATCACGGCGAACAGTGAGTTGCGCAGGCCGAGTACCTGGGTGACCAGGATGTACAGCGGCACCAGGCCACCGCTGAAGAGCATCGGGATGTAGGAGAACACCGCCAGGCCGCGGCTCAGCCGGGGCAGCCCACGCGAGATCACCCAGGCGAGCCCGGAGGTGGCAGCAACCGCCATCGTGGTGCCGATGACGGTGACGAACAGCGTGGCGCCATAGGCGAGCCACACCCGACTGCCGGAGAAGATCGCCTCGTAGGCCGCCGTCGAGAACGGCGACGGCCAGAACGAGTAGCCGCGCTGGGAGAGCGCGGACTCCGCCGTCAGGGACCCGGCGAGGACCATCCAGAACGGGATGACCGCGGCGAGCCCGAACAGGGTCGCGCCGACGTAACTGACGGCGGTGAACGCCTCCATGGGACGACGGGCCCGACGGCGGGGAGTGGCTTGGGCGGACCGGTCCGGCAGTGCGCGGGTTGCGGCCGGGCCGGTCGCAACCGTGTGCGTCGTGGTGGTCACAGGATCGAACTCTCCTTCGAGTACCGGCGCTGGACGCCCAGCGCGATCATGACGAGCACGAAGCCGACGACCGACTGGAACAACCCGATCGCGGCGGTCGTGCCGAAGTCGCCGTAGGTGCGCAGGGCGCGGAACACGTAGGTGTCGATCACGTCGGTGGTGGCGAACAGGATCCCGTTGTCCCCGACGATGGCGTAGATCAGGCCGAAGTCGCCGTAGAAGATCCGGCCGACGCCCAGCAGCAGCAGCACCGCTCCGGTCGGCTTCAGCAGCGGCATGGTGATGCGCCAGGCCATCTGTGCCCGGGACGCACCATCGATGACACCCGCCTCGTAGACCTCCTCCGGGATCGAGGTGATGGCGGCCAGGAAGATCACCGAGAAGTACCCGCCGAGTTGCCAGACCTTGACGATCGTCAGGATCCACGGCCAGGGACCGGGCTCGGTGTACCAGGACACCGACGGCAGCGCGAACACGTTGAGGGCGTCGTTCACGATCCCGCCGCGGCCACCAACCCCGGCCAGAAACGCTTGCAGGAAGATGCTGATGACGATCGGCGAGACGAAGTAGGGGATGAAGACCGCCGACTGCAGCCCGCGCCGCAGGAGGGTGCCACGGATCTCGTTCAGCATCAGGGCGAGCAGCACGCCTGCGCCGAGGGTGGCCGTCAGGAACAGGGCGTTCAGGACCAGCGTGTTGCGCAGGATGCGGGCCATCTGCCCGGAGGTGAAGAAGAACTCGAAGTTGGAAAGTCCGGCCCACGGCGAACCGAACACGCCGTCCTTGATGTTGAAGTCCTGGAACGCCACGACCAGGCCGGCCATCGGACCGTAGGCGAAGACCAGGAAGAAGACGATCGCAGGGGCAGCCAGGATCACCAGCCCGTAGTCCTTGCGGCGCCACTGCACGCCACGGCGATGGCGCCCGGGCACCATCGGTCGGTTGGCGGCGGCCGGGGTGGCCGGGTCCGTCTCGCCGGTCGCGGTCGGCCTTGCGGTTGTCGCGGTCATCGGATCCCGTCCGGTCGTGCCGGTCATCGCTGCTCTCCCTGCTCGAGGACGAGTGGGCGCTGGCCGGCGACCAGACGGGTCACCTCGTCGACGACGTGCTGCCCGAGCCGACGAAGCTCGCTGCCGGTGGAGCCCGCGATGTGTGGGGTAAGGGTGAGGTTCGGGACCTCCCAGAGCGGGTGATCGGGGGGCAGCGGGTCCGGTGTGGTGACGTCCAGGACGGCCCGTAGCCGACCACTCCGCAGCTCGGCGAGCAGAGCGTCCTGGTCGAGGACCTCGCCGCGTGCGGTGTTGATGAGAGTTGCACCGTCGCGCAGGAGCGCGAGTTCGCCGGAGCCGATCATGCCGATCGTCTCCTGCGTGACGGGCTGGTGCAGCGTGACGACGTCACTCCTACGCATCAGTTCGCCCAGCGGCACACCCTCGACCCCGAACTGACCGGCGTCGACGTACGGATCGTGCAGCAACACCTCCAGGTCGAAGTCGCGCAACAGCCGTAGCACCTGCCGACCGACCCGGGATGCGCCGACCACACCGACGGTGCGGCGGAAGTTGCCCGTATGCGCGAACTCGATCTCGCGATCGAGATGGGTGCGGCGCGCCCGGTAGAGCCGCTCGGCGCCCGCCGCGTCCTTGCCCGCCAGCAGGATCATCGCGACCGCATACTCGGCCACGGGCAGCGCGTTCGGTTCGCCCGCATTGCTCAGGAGCAGACCCTTGGCGCTCCCTGGTTCGGTGAGCAACTGGGCCGCCGAACCGCCGGCGTGCACGATCGCGCGCAGCCGCGGCGCGGATGCCAGGACCTGCGGCGTGATCGGCGGGCAGCCCCAGCCGGTGATCAGGATCTGCGCATCGGCGAGCCCGGACTCGGCGGCCGGCGAGTCGAAGTGATCCAGGACCGCACTGCCGGGGACATCGACCAGGAGCGCCAGCTCGGTCGCCAGACCGTCGGCGAAGATCAGCTCGGCCAGGTGCGGTGGGCTCATCACGACCAGGGCACGCGGCCGATCGGGCCGACCTGAGGCATCCTGGCGCTCGACGCCACGGGCCTCGCCGTGGAAGCGGCGCGGGCCTGAGGCTGAACGATCGTCCGTACCGGCGACAGCGAAGATCGGGGTCGACTGCGGACGATCAGGTGCCTGGATGGCCTCCACGGTGTTCCTTCCCGGCCCTTGCGGGCACCAGCCTCATTACTGCGAGATGCCCGGTCGCCACGCCTGTGCAGGTAACCGTTTACATCATCAGGTAAACGGTATCATCAAGCCTGCTCGGTCCTGTGTCAAGACCGAACACACCACGAGGGAGGCCGCATGGCAGGGAAAGAGGCGCGCAGGCCGCACGGCGCACGGTTGCCAACGATCCGGGATGTCGCAGCCGAAGCCGGGGTCTCGATCGCGACCGTCTCGCGCGTCTATTCCGGGGATCGACCGGTCATGCCTGCGACCCGGGAGCGGGTGGAGGCGGCGGCCCGCAAGCTCGACTTCACCATGAACGCCCACGCACGTGCCCTGAAGGGTGCGGCGGACGGCCCGATCGCCGTGCTCATCGGCGACATCATGGGTGCCTCCTTCGCCGCCCTCGCCCGCGGCGCCGAGCGCGAGGCTGCTCAGCGCGGCCGCCTCTGCGTGGTCGGGACGACCGATGCGGACCCAGCCCGCGAGGAGGCGCAGGTACGGCTGATGCGCGAGCACCGCGCCGTCGCCGTCATCCTCGTCGGCGGGGCGTGGGACCTGGCCGCCTACCGGGAGCAGATGGACTCCTACGAGCGCCTGCTCGCGACGGTCGGGTCCCGGCTCGTGCTGTGCGGTCGACCGTCGCTGGCCGGCCACGCGCCTGACGCGCTGGTGCTCAACTATCAGAACGAGCAGGGGGCGTTCGATGCCACCACGGCCCTGCTCGACCGTGACCACCGCCGGATCCTCGCGCTTCCCGGTGCCGTCGGACACAGCACCGCCGCCACCCGATTGGCGGGCTACCGGCGCGCGCACGCGGAGCGGGGCGTCGCGATCGACGAGTCCCTGATCGCGGCCAGCGAGTTCACCCGGGATGCCGGACGTGCTGCCACGGAGCGGGCACTGGATGAGGGCGCGGAGTTCACAGCCGTGTTCGCAGGCTCGGACGCGACGGCCTCCGGCGTGCTCGCGGCGCTACACTCCCGCGGCATCGCGGTGCCCGAGGACGTCTCAGTCATCGGGTTCGACGACGTGCCGGCCGCCTTGGACATGCAGCCACCACTGAGCTCGGTCGCCGTCCCGTACGAGGAGATGGGTCGGCTCGCGGTCTCGCTGGCCCTGGAGCATCAGGCCGGGCCGCCGCCCGAACCGACCGTGCTGCCGACGACTCTCGTGCTGCGGGGCTCAACGGCGACGGCGCAACGCTGAGGCGAGCGACGCCGTCGACAGTCAGTCAGGCGAAGAGCCACTCTCCGGTGCGGACGTCACGCGCGCCGGAGGTCGAATCGGACATGAGAACGGGATCGCCGAGGCGGACCGCCGCCCACCCTGACGCGGCGTCCCAGAGCACCTCCCCGTCCGCAGTCATCGCTTCGACAGTGGTGAAGTCCTCGGACTGCACGATCGTCACCGACGGCGACGAGCCGTCGTCGATCATGGCCGCAATGCCGAGCCCGGGGAGGTCGACCACCTCCGTGGTGCCGGGCAGGACCACCTGAGACCGGTGGTCGCCCGGGCCGGGCGGCGGGGGCGCGGTCAGGATCCCGGTCACCACGAGGAGGACCGCGACACTGGCCCAGAGCGCCACCGGGCGAGGCAGGTCGGGGCCGTCCCGGCGCCGACGGGGCGGCGCGGCTACGTCCGGGTCGCCATCCCGGCCGGGCTCATCGAAGTCGAGAATGAACTCCTCGGCCCCACCCCGTCCCATCCGATCATCCTGTCATCTGCCACCAGGCCTTGACGGCGGGAAGTCCGGGGTGCTGAGATCCGCGCATGAATCGTGCTCGAGTGAGCGTCGCAACCGTCTGTCTCCTCATGCTCGCGTTGGCGGGCTGCGCGCAGCCCGAGCCTGAACTGACCTCGACGCGGTCGAACGCCGCCGGGGCTGACCCGGCCACCACTCAGAGCCCAGCAGCCGAGGCGACCGAGCCGACCGAGCCGACCGAGCCGACCGATGACGCAACGCTGGAGCCCAGCGCAGGCACCCCGGACCAGTGTGCGCAACCGGGTGCTGGGGCGATCGCAGCTCTGGCCGGGGTCGAGTTGGAGCCGCGGCACCACGACGTCAACGGGATTCCGGCCTGCGTGTGGGGCGATCTCAACAGGACGGGCGTACAGGTGATCCTGGTCGCAGCCGAGCTCTGGGCCACCCAGATGCCGGCGGCCTTCGAGGATCTTCTCGCGCGTCCCGAGGTGGTCGAGATGGCCTCGGAGGAGACCCTGGCCAACGTGGAGGAGATCATTGCCGACATCGAGGCCGGCGAGGAGATCGATCCCACCCGAGCCTGCGAGATCTTCTCGCTCATGCTGGTCGCCGCCGGGCAGCCCGAAGACACGAACTACACGGTGCGGATCATTCCCAGCGCTGCCGACCCGCAGGGCCTCACGGCTCAGGGATGCGTCGAGGGTGTCTACGCGTCGGTGCTGCTGGTCAAGCCGGACCTGACTGCCAGCGCCGAGGAGATCGAGCAGGTCGGCGACGCGCTCATGGCCCTGCTCGACAACTACTGAGCCCGATCGGATCCCGACCATGGTCGTGGTCACGACACGTGACTGGACTCGCTCGATGAGCACCAAGATCGGGCCTGGATAGTTCGACCACGCTCGGCGCGCCCGCCAAGGGTGAGATTGCGGGTGAGATACCCCCGGAACGATTGCTCGCGCCCTTCCCGGACCGATTCGCTTGTGCGGACGTCGTGTCGAGCCGCCTGGAGCGAGCCATCGGCGTCTTCGTCCATTGGAGTAACGGGGAGGACACATCCATGAGTAACACACGTGTGCGCTCAGCGCGCGAGAGACGTCGCAGGACCACGGCGCCGATGCGGAGGTCTCGAGGGCCCGGGGGTGTCCTGTCCCGCCTGGTGCACGGAGCGCTCGCCGTCGCGCTGGCCGCTACCGCCCTGACGGCGGCGGGCGCCCTCACGACGACCACCGCCGCCAACGCGGCCGACGGCGACCCGTTCGACCCGGACCGGGCTGCGGTCTTCCTGGCGCAGGACCGGCCGACGACGCTCTACCGGGCTGCGCAGGTCGGTGCCGATCTCACTTTCGTCGCCGAGGGCACGGCGGCCGTGCCCTACAACGCCATCGGCTACAACACCGTGGACAACTACCTCTACGGCGTGCAACAGGACACCCAGCGACTGCTGCGTATCGGCCAGGGCGGTGCCGCAATGGACCTGGGTGCGATCACCGGCCTGAACGTCGACTCGTACTACCAACAGGGAACGTTCGGCGCCGGCGACAGCGCGAACACGCTGTACGTGCGTGGCACGCTCGACCTCGGCACGGTCTACGCGATCGACCTCACCACACGCGTGGCCACCCCGATCACGCTCAGCGAAGAGGTACCGAACACCTCCGACCTCGTGGCCCTGGAGGGCTACCTCTGGGGGATGGGCAACGACAGCCGGATCTGGCGGGTGGATCTCGACTCCGGAGCAGCTGGGTCCTGGGAGACGAACGTGCCTGCGGTCACCTACGGCGGGCAGTGGGTCTACGGAAACGGGAACCTCGGGCTCTCCGCCAACGACTCGGGCGACGTGATCCAGCTCGGCATCACGAACGCGACCTCGGCGAACCCCACATTCACGATCCTCTCGACGGTCAACGGCCCGACGCCGAACTCGAACAACGACGCGACAAGCAACCCCGGACCTGACGTCGACCTCGCGATCCAGAAGACCGTGCGCAGTGCCCACACGCCAGGCGGCTCCATCACCTTCGGCATCCACGTCACCAACAACAGTGCAGTCGCGTCGTCCGGCTACTACTTCCAGGACGAGCTGCCGGCCTCGCTCACGAATCCGTCCAGCCCGAACACCGAGTGCTCGTTCGTCGGCAACCTCATGACGTGTGCGTACGGCACGATGGCACCAGGGGAGCAACGCAACTTCGAGGTGACC
This sequence comes from Occultella aeris, assembly GCF_902703175.1. Taxonomy (GTDB): domain Bacteria; phylum Actinomycetota; class Actinomycetes; order Actinomycetales; family Beutenbergiaceae; genus Occultella; species Occultella aeris. The sequence continues at coordinate 14,043 of NZ_CACRYJ010000007.1, forward strand.
GCAACGGCGCCGAACAGCATCGACCCGATCACGAACACCGTGACGGTCACGGGCAACGAGAACGACCCGAACCTGGACAACAACACCGCGACGGTAACGACCAGCCCGGACTACGCGCCGGGCGTCTCCGTGGTCAAGTCGGCCGCGCTCGACGACGGTGCGGTCTTCGCCGAGGGCAGCACGCTCGAGTACAGCTTCCTCGTCACGAACACCGGCAACACGGACCTCACCGCGATCACGATCGATGAGGGCGACTTCACCGGCACCGGTGAGCTGGGCGAGATCAGCTGCCCGGGTACGGCGTTGGCGTCGGGAGCGTCCGCGACCTGCACCGCGGACTACACGCTCACGCAGGCCGACGTCGACGCCGGCGGCGTCACCAACACCGCCTCGGCCACCGGCACCCCGCCGCTGACCCCGCCGATCACGTCGGTCCCGTCGACCTTCGACTACGAGGACGAGGCGGACGACGCCCTGACGGTCGTCAAGACCGCCACCCCCGCCTCCAGCGGCACGGTCGGGCAGGAGATCACCTACCGGTTCGCCGTCACCAACACCGGCGGGACCACCCTCACGGGTGTGACCATCGACGACGGCGACTTCAGCGGCTCCGGCGACCTGTCCGCGATCGAGTGCCCGGCCACGACGCTGGCCCCCGGCGCGACCACGACGTGCACGGCGACCTACGTGCTCACGCAGACCGACGTCGACGCGGCCGGTGTCACCAACACCGCGACCGCCACCGCCACCCCGCCCGGAGGCGGCACGGTCGACTCACCGCCTTCCTCGGTGACGGTCCAGACGCCGGACGCGCCGGCGATGACCCTGGTGAAGTCGGCGGACCCGACCGAGGCATCCGCCGTCGGCGACACGATCGCGTACGGCCTCGCGCTGACGAACACCGGCAACGTCACGCTCACCGGCGTGCACGTGGACGAGACCTCATTCTCCGGCTCGGGTGAGATCTCCGCGATCACCTGCCCGACGACCACCCTGGCTCCGGGCGCCACCACGACCTGCGCGGCGACCTACACGCTGACCCAGGCCGACGTCGACAACGGCGGGGTGACGAACACCGCGATCGGTGGCGGCACACCTCCGGGCGGCGGCGTCATCGAGACCCCGCCGTCGACCGTCACGGTCGACGCGCCGGAGGACCCGTCATTGACGGTCACCAAGACCGCATCCCCCGTGGGCGCGGCGGCGGGGAACGCCGTGACGTACTCGTTCCTGGTGACCAACACCGGCAACGTGACGGTCGACGAGATCGCGATCGTGGACGAGGACTTCTCGGGAACCGGTGAGTTGTCCGCCATCAGCTGCCCCGCTACGACGCTCGCCCCCGACGCGAGCACGACCTGCACGGCGACCTACACGCTGACGCAGGCGGACGTCGACAGCGGTGCGCTGCACAACGGGGCCACCGTCTTCGGGAACACCCCGACGGACGGTGAGGTCGACTCACCCCCGTCGGAGGTGGAGGTGGAGCTGCCGCCGAACCCGTCGCTGAGCGTGGTGAAGACCGCGACCCCGGCCTCGGTCGACAACGCGGGCGCGGAGGTCACCTACAGCTTCCTGGTGATCAACACCGGCAACGTCACACTCGACGGTGTCGCCGTCCAGGAGCAGGACTTCACCGGCACCGGGGAGCTGTCCGAGATCGTCTGCCCGACGACCACCCTGGCTCCTACGGCGCAGACCACCTGCACGGCGACGTACGAGCTGACCCAGGCCGATGTCGACGCCGGTGGCGTCACCAACGTGGCCACGGCTACCGGCAATCCGCCGGGCACCGATGGGCCGGTGACGTCGCCGCCGTCGGAGACGACGGTCGGCAGCGAGCCCGCCCCCGGTCTGAGCGTTGTGAAGACCTCCAGCCCGGCCTCGGTGGCCACCGCCGGCGACGTGATCACATACGGCTTCCTGGTGACGAACACCGGGAACGTGACACTGTCGGACGTGGTGCCGGTCGAGGGCGAGTTCTCCGGGACCGGAGAGCTGTCCGAGATCGAGTGCCCGGCCAACACCCTGGCCCCAGGGGAGGACGTCACCTGCACGGCGACATACGCGGTCACGCAGGAGGACGTGGACGCCGGCGGTGTGACCAACGTGGCGACAGCCACGGCCATTCCGCCCGACACAACCACGGGCGGCGGCACTCCGGTGGAGGCACCGCCGTCGGAGACCGAGGTGGACGTCCCGGCCGCGCCGGGACTCACCCTCGTCAAGACCGCCGACGTCGACCGGATCACGAGTGCCGGGGACCAGGTGCTGTTCAGCTTCCTGGTCACCAACACCGGCAACGTCACCCTCGGCGACCTCTCGATCGCGGACAGCGAGTTCACCGGCACCGGTGAGCTCGGCGAGATCGTCTGCCCCGCCGACGTGCTGGCGCCGGCGGAGTCGGTCACCTGCGAGGCGACCTACGGCGTCACGCAGGCGGATGTCGACGCCGGGCTGCTCAGCAACGCGGCCACCGCGGTGGGTACCCCGCCGGGGGACGTCCCGCCGGTGGACTCGCCGCCGTCGCAGGTGGACATCGACGCACCGCACGCGCCAAGCCTGACCCTGGTCAAGACCTCGGACGTGCAGACGGTCACCGCGGTGGGCCAGGTCGTGACGTACAACTTCCTGGCGATCAACACCGGGAACGTGACGCTCACCGGGATGGTCATCACGGAGGGCACCTTCTCCGGCGCGGGCGACGTGTCCGAGGTCTTCTGCCCCCAGGACTCGGTGCTGCCGGGTGAGGAGGTCGTCTGCACGGCGACGTACACGGTGCAGGAGGCGGATCTGACGGGTGCCTCGCTGTCGAATACGGCAACGGCGACCGCCACGCCGCCTGGCGACGGCGACGGTGGCGGTGACCCGATCACGTCGGATCCCTCGACGACCGAGTCCGGGTCGGAGTCGCCTGACGCGGCCCTCCCGACGACGGGCAGCCAGGCCGCGTGGGTGTTCGCGCTTGCCGCCGTGGTGCTGCTGCTGATGGGAGGGGCCCTCGTGTTCCTTCGTCACAGCAGGCGCGGAGCGGATGAGGTCCTCCCCCGCTGATCCGGCCGAGAGGCCCCGCTCACGACGTGGACGTGAGCGGGGCCTCTCGGTGTATGCCCTAACCTCAGTCACGGAGCACGGAGCGCGACTGGCGTCGTACCCGGGGCACTCGATTCGACGCCGCGTACGGCCACTTGAGCCGCGCGCCGACCAACGATCGACCGCACGGGCTTGCCTAGGGGGCAGCATGTCTTTGTACGATCCACCCGCCCAACCCCTGAGCGCAGCGCCGCCGTCTGCTGCACCGCAGACCGCGCTGCGCGCAGGGAATCCTGTCACCGTGCTCCGGTCCGCGCTCGCCGCGGAGCGGTGGTCCGAGGCTGCACGGGTCATCAGCACCACCTGGGGAATGCTGATCGAGGAGTTCCCCGCAGATCTCGACGCCGCCTTCCAGCTGCTGCCCATCGAGTCGTTGCGTACGGCAGGCGGCGTCGCGGCGGTTCGTGAGATCTGGCTTTCCACCAGCATCGAGCAGCAGCACGTGGTGCCGGCGCAGGCGCCGACTCCCGCGATGGAGTTCGCTGATTCGCTGATGAACCCGGACGTCCGCCACCAGTCGTTGAACGACCTCGCGCTCGCCTGCGCCCACATGGTTGCCGCGCGGATGGGTGGCCGATACGCCGAGGCGCTCGAGCACGCGCGTCGGGTGGAGACACTCAGTCACCTCGTCGAGACGACGGTCCCTGCGGCGCGACGAGTGCGCCAGCCGCTCGCGCTGCTGCAGGCGGGCATCACCCGCGCCCTCGCCTCCGATGTCCCCGGCGCCCTTCCGCTGCTGCAGAGTGCACACGAGCGGGCCCCCTACGGCCGCTCCGAGTACGTTGCCAAGGGTGCCGCCGGGAACCTCGCGCTGTTCCACGCGATCAGCGGCGACATCGACATCGCACATCGGTGGCTGGCCCGTCACGACGCGATCCCGTCGGTCGCCTCTCCACACGCGGAGCGGGTGCTGTTCACCGGCGACCTCGCCCGGGCACTGATCGCGATCGAGACGCTGGACCAGGACGGTGCGGAAGAGGCACTGTCCCGGCTGGAGCAGGGCGTCAACGTCGAGCAGAGCTGGGGGCCGGTGATCACCTTCCTGCAGGCACGCCACGGTCTGGTCTGGGGCGACCGGTTCCGAGCGTTGTCCTGGCTGCACCGCGATACCGATCGCTACGCTAACCGGCTCGGCCCGGTGAGCACCATGGGGCCACTGCTCGCGGCGGCCGAAGTCGATCTGCTGCTCTCCGTCGGCCGAGGCGATCAGGCCCTGGCCCTGCTCAACCGCACGGCGCCGCACCCGATCCTGACGGTCGCGCGTGCCCGCCTCGAACTGCTCGCGGGGCTGCCCGACGAGGCAGTTCGGCTCGCCGCCGAAGTCGCCGACGTCACGCAGACCTCACGCGTCCGGCTGGAGGGACTCGTGGTGCAGGCTGCCGCGGCCATGCGCAGCGGCAGGACCCACAGGGCGCGCGAGGCGTTCGTACTGGTGCAGGAGGCCGCGCGGTCGACGGGAGCGCGCATACCGCTGGCCGGCCTGGCCGAGCCCGATCGCGAGGCGCTGCACACGCTGGTGGGACCGGCGGCCCGCGCTGCCGAGCGGTACCCGCTGGAGCGGCCGATGTTCCCGGCCGAGGTCGCGGTCGTGCGCCTGACCAACCAGGAGTTGCTGATGCTGCGTGGGCTGGCGTCCTTCCAGTCCCAGAAGGAGCTCGCCGACGCCGTCTACCTCTCGCTCAACACGGTGAAGACGCACCTTCGTGCGGCCTACCAGAAGCTGGGTGTGTCCAGCCGTGCGGAAGCTCTCGCGGTCGCCGGGGGCGCGGGCCTGCTCTGAGGACACACACCTCGCCGTCGCCGCCCTCGGATTGCGCCTCACCGTCCCCGCCTGCTGGGAGCCGATCCACGATCGCAGCCATCCTGGCCGGTCGGGTCACGACCTGATCGAAGCGGGACTCGGCGGCACCCCCACGTCGTTGGTCCCGAGTGGGCCGCGCACGTCCCGGTTCGACACGGTGATGACCAGAGCGAGTGCGATGGCGGCGGTGCCTGCGAGTGCGGTGGCCGACCAGCCGAACCAGTCGACCGCGGCCGCGCCAAAAGCGGTCCCGAGGCTGCCGCCCACGAAATAGACCAGCATGTACGCGCTGTTGAAGCGCGCCGGTGCCGCCGGATCTACCGCGAGGACCGTGCTCTGGTTGGCGACCTGAGCAGCGAAGAGTCCCGCGTCGAACAGCGCCAGGCAGATCAGCATGGCCGCAGTGTTCCCGAGGTTGAAGCCCACGACACAGGCGGCGACCCCGGCCAGGACGAGTCCGGGGAGGATCACGCGGCGGGCGCCGACGCGGTCGGTCCACGCGCCCGCGAACGGGGTGGCCAGCACACCTGACAGACCCGCCAGGCCGAAGAGGCCGATCTGCTCGGCGGAGTACGAGTGGGGAGGTTGTGCGAGGGCCACGGCCAGCCCTGCCCACACCGCGCAGAACGCGAAGAACCACAAAGCGCCACGAAGGGCGGCGAGGCGGAGCGTGAGATGCCGGCGGAACAGGCCGGGATAGGAGCGCAAGACGGAGAGTGTCGAGCCGGTTGATGCGCCGGGTGCGGACGGCAGCATCACGAGGCAGCAGACGGCGACGAGTCCGCAGCAAGCGGCGAAGACGAGGAGCATCGCCCGCCAGCCGATCTCATCGGTGAGCCAGCCTCCGACGATCCTTCCCGCGAGGATCCCGACCGAGATGCCAGCGGTGACGACCCCCAACGTCGTGGCCCGTCGTTGCGGACGGGCGAGCCTCCCCGCGACCGCGCTGAGTCCGGCTCCCACCGCCGAACAGGCGCCGACCACGCCGATCACAAGGCCGAGCATGGTGACGTTCTCCACGGCGGCGCTGACTGCGAGCGCCGAGCCGAGAACGCCGAACTGGAGCGCCAGCACACGTCCGGTGGGAAACCGGTCGACGAGCGGGACCAGCAGCGCGAGGCCGAGCAGGTACCCGACGGGTCCGCATGCGAGGGCGACCCCGACCGTGCTGATCGCGGTCCCCAACGACTCGGCCACATCGGCCACCGCCGGCTGCATCGGATAGATGGTCGACGTCCCGAGTGCGGCCGAGAGTGCCATGAACAAGACGACGTGCCGGCGGATTCGAGGCGGCGTGGCTGCGGTGGACAGGCGCTCCGTGGTCATACGAAAATCGTAGGAATGCAGGTCCCGGATTACTGGCGGGTATGCGACGTGATGGCCGGTCGTCGGGACCCGGGAGCCCCGGCCGACCTACGGCCGCGGACCGACGTTCCGGCCGCGGCAGCATCGTTGCGATCCTCAGCCCGCTGCTTCCCGCGTTCCGCCAGTGGCTCCGGCGGCGGCACCCCAGAGATGCATCTGTGCGTACGAGCGCCACGGCGACCAGGCGAGTGCGCGCACTGTGAGGTCGCGCGATCGTCGGGTACGGGAGTCGCCACTGCACAGCCCCAGAGTCGTTGCCCCGGCCAGCAGGGCGCCGTCGCCGTCGAGCCAGGCGTCCGTATCGCCGAGCACTCTCATCGCGACGTACGACGCTGTCGCTCGCAGGATCCCGTCGCGTGCTTCGAGCGTCCGGCGCAGCTCGACAGGATCCTGGCCGACGTCGACGACCAGGTCACCGTCGGCGAGGCCGCGGGCGGACTCAAGGACCGCCTGCCGCTTCCGAGGACCCAGGTTCCGAGCCGGCGGGGCGTGCGCGGCGACCTGCTGGCTCGTGGGAAACAACCGGGTCAGCCCCGGGATCGAGGAACGATAGGGGTCACCGATCGAGGCCAGCCGGGCGAGGTGCGCCCGCGCCGCGACGATGGACGTCCGTTGGCCGACGACGGCGCGAAGCACGATCTCATGCGGCTCCACCGCGCCGGGTACCCGGATGCCTGGGGTCGCGGACACGGACGTTGCGAGTCCGCGGTCCGCCACGAGGGCCGCGTCAACTGCGGTCGGGTCTGCGTCAAGGTCGAAGAGTCGTCGAACCCGCGCGACGGCGACCGCAACATCGGACAACGCGGCGAGCTCCAGCACAAGATCCACTTGCCACCCGCCCGTCCCGGTCGGAGTGCAGGTGACCTGGACGGCCCCCGGACCATGAGGGAGCTCGAGCGTTCGGGCGTACACCAGATCCGGCCCGTCGAGGCGGGCGACCTCGACACCCGCGATCGCTCGGGACGCGAGGAATCCGACGATGCCCGCGGCGTCGAAGGGGGCGCGCACGGGCAGGGTGAGCGAGAGCCGGATCGCCGTGCCGACCGGTGTGCCACCACGGTCTCCGATCGCACGCCTGCCTCGGAGCCGAAGGTCTCGCGGCCTGGTGCCGAACACCTCGTTGATCGTGTCGTTGAACTGGCGGACGCTGCCGAAGCCCGCGGCGAACGCAACGTCCGAGAGGCGCAGATCCGTGCCGGTGAGCAGCGCACGAGCACTCTGGGCACGCTGGGCGCGGGCGAGGGCGAGGGGACCGGCGCCCAGCTCGGCAACGAGGAGCCGCTGGACCTGCCGGCTGCTGTAGCCCAGACGCGACGCGAGCCCGCCGACACCTTCCCGGTCGACGACGCCGTCCGCCACCAATCGCATGGACCGGCCGACCAGGTCGCCGCGCAGATTCCATTCAGGCGTGCCCGGCGCCGCCTCCGGTAGGCATCGTCGGCAGGCGCGGTATCCAGCCTCCTGCGCGGCCGCCGACGTGAGGTAGAACGTGACGTTCTCAGGCTTCGGCGTGCGGGCGGGGCATGAAGGGCGACAGTAGATCCCGGTACTGCTCACGGCCGTGATGAAGAGGCCGTCGAATCGGGCGTCGCGGGCGGCGATCGCACGGTAGCGCTCGGCGAAGGCCGGATCGTGACTTCCGACGGACGGCGTACCCAAACCCATCCCTCGAGCCTGACCGACGCGCCCGACGCCGTCTAGCGGTATTCGGACATCACCGCCGCTGAGGCGCGTCAGCGTTCGAAGCGCTCGACGGCGTCCTTCGCCTCCTTCAGGCCCACACCGGTCTCCTCGCGGTAGACCTTGATGGCCTCGATCTTCTTGCCGCGGGCCAACAACTCGGCCACGCGCGGGGAGAGTCCGCCGCCCGCGCCCCAGCCCTGCAGGGAGTAGGGCGCCTGCAGGCCGGCCTGGTTGTAGAGCACGTCGATGTGGCGCTCGATCGCGGCGAGGCGGGCCTGGATGTCGTCGGTCATGGTCCATTCCTACCTCAAGGACGTCCCACGGTTCCGCCAGCGGCACCGTCGGTCTGGCGCTAGAACTGAACCATGGCGATCCTGTGGCCCGTGAAGCCGGACTTCGGGCGGAACACGGCCGAGGAGGTGCTCTGGCGGGCGCTCGCGGAGCAGTTGCCCGAGGACGCGACGCTGTTGCACTCGGTGAACCTGCTCGAGGACAGCACCGAGCGGGAGATCGACCTGCTGGTGCTCTGGCCGGGCGTCGGCATCGCCGCGATCGAGGTCAAGGGCGGCACCGTCTGGCACAACGAGCAGGGCTGGCACCAGGGCTCGCCCACCGACTCCCACCGGATGAACCCGGTGCGCCAGGTGCAGGACGCCCGACACGTGCTGCAGGAGAAGCTGCGCCGGCGCGGGGTCGGCGCCGGGCAGGCGCTGACCGCGCATCTGGTCGCGTTCCCGCACACCCGGTTCGCGCCAGACTTCGAGACCAGCGACTGCCCGCGGTCGATGATCATCGACGCCGGCGACGTCGCCGGGGTTGCTGCGCGGGTCCACCGCGCGATCGTCACCCACGGGCAGGGCGTGCGGGGCCTCGACGAGGCGGACGCCCAGGACCTCTACGACGTGCTCACCGGGCAGTTGGGCGCCCAGGTCGACGTTCTCGGCCAGGCGCGCGCCGAGCTCGACCGGCTGGACCTGCTCACCCAGGAGCAGGTCGGCATCCTGCGTATCGTCGCCGGGCACCAGCGCTTCCAGGTGGTGGGTGGGGCCGGGTGCGGCAAGACGTGGCTCGCTCTGGAACAGGCCCGACGGCGTGCGCGGGCGGGCGAGCGCGTCGCCCTGCTGTGTTACTCGCGCGGGCTCGGCCGCTATCTCCAGCGTGTCACGGACACCTGGCCGCGCGGCCAGCGCCCTGCCTACGTGGGGCTGTTCCACGACCTGCCGCTGGGCTGGGGCGCCGAGACCGGCACCGACGACGACGCCGACTACTGGGAGCGGCGCCTACCGCTCGCGCTCGCCGACCTCGCGACCGGGCAGCCGCCGTCGGAACTCTTCGACTCCGTGGTCGTGGACGAGGCCCAGGACTTCGGGGACCTCTGGTGGACCTCGCTGCTTCGATGTCTCAAGGACCCGGCGCGAGGCGGGCTGTTCCTGTTCGGAGACGCCGGGCAGCGCGTGTTCGGCCGCGACGGCGCTTCCCCCATCGATCTGCCCCCGTTCGAGCTGGACGAGAACCTGCGCTCGACGAAGCCGATCGCGCAGCTGAGCGGCTCCGTCAGCGATCGGCGGATCACCCCACGCGGCGGCGCGGGCGACCCGGTGCGGCTCATCGACGTGCCTGCCGAGGACGCCGTCGACGCCGCGGACGACGCGGTCGAAGCCCTCCTCGAGGAGGGCTGGGACCCGGGCGACGTCGCCCTACTGACCACCAGGACAAGGCATCCGGAACAGGTGAACCGGATCGCCGCCGTCGGGCATGACGCCTACTGGGACGATTTCTTCGACGGGACCGACGTCTTCTACGGCCACGTGCTCAACTTCAAGGGTCTCGAGCGACCGGTCGTGGTCCTGGCGGCGAACGGCTTCCGGGACTCCGAGCGGGCCCGCTCGATGCTCTACACGGGCCTGTCGCGGGCACGCAGCCTGCTCGTGGTGGCCGGGCCGCGCGCGGAGATCGAACGGATCGGCGGCGAGGCTGCGCGGCGCCGGCTCGGCGCTGCCGAGGCGTGGGCGCCGCCGGGCTGAGCCAGGTGCATCTCAGGCGACGCCCAGCCGCAAGGCCTACGCTGCTGCCCATGGGCGAGGCGACCGTGACCGAGCCGGCGGGTGCCGGAGGCGCGAAGGGACAGCGGATCCGCGTCACCCTCTCCAACATCAGCGTCTACCCACGCAAGGCGCCGTTCGCGTTCGAGATCGCGGCCGAGCTCGGGTACGACGGTCTCGAGATCATGGTGCTGCCCGACACGACCACCAAGGACGCGAAGGCCCTGAACCGGCTCGCGGCCGATCACGGGCAACCCGTGACGAGCATCCACGCACCGTCGCTCGTGCTCAGCCAGGGCATCTGGGGCCGGCTGCCGGGTCCGAAGCTCGAGCGCTCCGTCGATCTCGCCCTCGAGGTCGGCGCGGAGGTCGTGGTGGTGCACCCGCCGTTCCGGTGGCAGCGCCGCTACTCCCGTGGGTTCGTCGAGCACGTCAGGGCGCTGTCCGAGGCGACCGGGGTGGTCGTCGCGGTCGAGAACATGTACCCCTGGCGCAGCCGCAAGCGCGAGATGGTGCGCGCCTACCTGCCGGGCTGGGACCCAACCGAGCACGATTACGACCACGTCACCCTTGACCTGTCCCACGCCGCAGTCGCCCGCCAGGACAGCCGCGCCCTTGCCAGGCAGTTCGGCCCGCGGCTGCGGCACATCCACCTTGCCGACGGCACCGCCTCGATGATGGACGAGCATCTGGTGCCCGGGCGGGGCACCCAGCCGGCCCGGGAGCTGCTCTCGGACCTGGTCAGCAGCGGCTGGTCGGGGGACGTCTGCGTGGAGATCTCGACCCGCCGTGCGAACTCGGCCGCGGAGCGCTACGAGGACGTCGCCGCGTCGCTGAAGTTCGCCCGCACCTATCTCTCGCCCGGCCCGCACGCCGACTACACCCCGCCCGAGGGGGCGCACCACCGGCACCTCGACGCCTGGTGAGCCGGGCCGCGTACGGCTGTCTCCGGTTATCCACAGTTGGGTTGGCCCTGCAGTGGATGTCGGTGGTCTGTCGTACGTTTGTTTTATGACCGGTGAGGGTGCGCAGGGTGCGGGGATGCATTCACTCCCCGACCCGGACGTGCCGTTCTTCGGGATGGCGCCGTTCCCGGTCCGAAGGCGTAACCGGCGGCGGGGTTCGGTGCTGGAGCTCGAGCCGTGGCAGATTCCGGGCGACCCGAAGCTGATCGGTGGCCAGTTCATCGGGCCGGCGCCGATGCCGTATCAGTGGTCCGAGGAGGCCCACACCCTGGAGATCACGCCCGCCGGGGCGCAGCTCGCGGCCCTGCTGGATGAGCTCGGGACCGACGATCTGCTCGATGAGGAGTTGATCGAGGTCATCGCGGCGAGCGAGCGGATGAAGTCCTGGGCCACCGCCCGCCAGGCCGCCGCGATCAACGAACTCGCCCAACGCCGGGCCATGCACCACCTCGAACGCAACGAGCTCGGCGTCGAGGTCTCGGCACGCCTGGCGGTCACCAACACCGCCGCGCAGGCCATGGTCGCCCGCGCCCAGAACCTCGAACATGCCCCCGAGGTCTTCGACGCCCTCGCGACCGGGAGCATCGACTCCCGTCGCGCGGACGTCCTGATCGATGCCACCATCACCCTGGACCACCTCCGGGCCCGCGGAGTGCACCGGGCCGTGCTGCCCGGCGCCGGCCACCTGACCTGGCGCCAGATCGAGACCCGCGCCAAGCGGGCCGTGATCGAGATCGACGGACCGCAGGCCGACCAACGTCACACCAAGGCCCGCAAGGACCGCCAGGTCCTCGTCAAGGCCGACGCCGACGGCATGGCCTGGCTCAGCGCGTACCTACCCGCCGACGACGCGATCACGATCTTCACGGCCCTCGACCAGATCGCCGGCACCCCGACCACCGGCGACGACCGCGCGATCGGCGCCCGGCGCGCCGACGCCCTGACCGACCTTGCCCGCGAGGTCCTGGCCACCGGCCACACCCCGGACGGCAACGCCCTACCGACCCGCCAGGGCGCCCGGCCACACCTGTTCATCACCGTCGCGCAATCGACCCTCGACGGCGACGACGACAACGCCGCCCATCTCGAGGGCTACGGCCCGATCCCGGCCTCGATGGCCCGCGCCATCGCCTCCCAAGCCACCTCCAGCACTGTCACCGTCGACCCCGACACCGGCGACTACACCGGCGGCGCCGACCCACAACGGATGTCACCAGCGACCGGGCACCTACCTCACGCCAAGCCGGCCAACCACGACGAACCCGACCACGACACCGGGCACGGCGACGGCAAGCCCGGTGGCAATGGCGAGCCCCGCGACGACGACCCAACCGGCGCCACCGAGCCCACCGACGGCACCGACCACGTCGACAGCAGTGGGACCCCCGATCCCTCCGACAGCACCGACAGCACGGACAGCACCGACAGCAGCGAGGGCAGCGGCAGTGGTCCCGCACAGACGGCGCCGGCCGACGTCGAGCGACGATCGGAGACCGTGCCCCCACCCGCCCGAACGCAAACCGACCCTGCACCCGAGGCACACGACCTGACCGGCCACCGGCCCGACCCGCCGTCCGAGGCTGGCATGCCCTTGCGCACCGACGCGGCACCCGCGCGCGAACCGGTCCTGCACCCGGGTGCGGCCGAGGGCCTGGACCTGGCCAATCCGCTCGACCTGATGCGCTGGGTCAGCGCGCAACCGCCCGACGGCCGTAGCCCCGTCACCCTCCTACGCGAGGAACTCGGCATCATCGCCGCAGACTCCTACGCACCCTCAGCCGAACTGCGCCGGCTCATCCTCGAACGAGACCGGACCTGCCAGTTCCCCAGCTGCGCGATGCCCTCATGGCGCGGCGAGATCGATCACATCATCGCCTTCGACCCAACCCTGCCCGCCTGGGCCCAGACCACCGACCTCAACCTCAGCATTCGCTGCAAACACCATCACCAGCTCAAAACCCGCGGACTGTGGACCGTGCACCGCGAGCCCAAGACCGGTACCTCCGTCTGGACCTCGACCGCGACCGGACACAACTACCGCCGCGAGCCCGACAAACCCATCCCCGGGCTCACCGCGACAGAGGTCGCCCGAGCCCTCGAGAGCCTCCTCGACGAACTCCCACCCTGGGAACGCCACCACCAGCGCGTGTCCTACCGGGCCGGCTACCTACCCGACCGATCCGACGGAGCCGACACCCTCCACGACATCCGGACCGCGATCCGCGAACGCGCCCACCGCGACAGCCCCAGCCCGACCCGAGCACGGGACCCCGACTCCACCGGGCCACCCCCCACGTTCCCCGACGAACCGACCTTCTGACGCTGGCAGTCGTCCCGGCAGGCCGAGGTCGTGGGGCGAGGTCATCGGCCCTCTCACCTCCCTCGTGCTGCACCGGGTCGGTGCAGCACGCCGACCATGACGCACATCCGCGAGCCCGGTCGGCTCCTACGCCAGTCGCTCGGGCATCACGAGCGAGCGCGTCTCGAAGCGGTGCCCGGTGCGGTACCCGAGCCTGGCGTAGACGGCCAGGGCCACGGCGTTGTCGCTGTAGACGCCCAGGGTTGAGACGCCGACGGCCTCGATCGCGCGGCGGGTCAGCGCGGCGGTGAGCGCCCGTCCGAGGCCGCGGCCACGGTGCTCGGTGTGGACGACGATGCCGGCAAGGTGCGGTGCGCCGGAGGCGAGTTCGTGGAGGGAGCCGACCGCGATCAGGTCGCCCTGGTCGTCGGCGACCCCGAGCCACAGGGTGGCGAAGCCCCGGCCCGGGAAGCCCTCGAACCCGGGGTTGTGCGAGCGAGCGAAAACCTCGATCCGGGCCGCGTCCGCGCTGTCGTCGAGTTCTACGAGGTCGACGGCGGCGCTCGCCTGCTCGACTGGCGGCACCTCGGTCCATAGGAAGTCCCAGCGGCCCGACCCCGCCACGGTCAGCGGCGACAGCGCCTGCAGTTCGCGACCGGCCGCCGTCGAGAACCACTCGACCTCCACCTCGCGTTCGCGCGCGGCCGCCGCGAGGAACTCGAGCGCCTCGGACTCCACGTCGGCGGGTGCGTCGGGCGCGACGATGGCGGCGCCGCCCCAGTGCCCGCTCGGGCGCCAGGGCGCCACGCACGCCCAGCCGTGCTCGCCGGCCGCGGCGATCACGCCCGCGGGGGTTGCCCACCGGACGTAAGGGTCGTTCCCGCTGTGCGCGAGCAGTGCCGCTCGATCCACCTGCTGCCAGTTCACGCGGTTCAGGTTCGCACACGCGACTCCCAGGGCACTCCCAGCGGCGCGAGCTAGTCTTGACCGCAGCAACTACCCACCCGCCGAAGGCCCTGATGACCGAACGCTCCCTCGGGGCCACGCCCTACGAGGTGCTCGGTGTTGACGCCGGTGCGTCCACCGAGGAACTGCGACGCGCCTACCGGCGACGGTTGCGCGAGTCCCACCCGGATGTCGGCGGGGACCCGGAACTGTTCCACGAGGTGCAGACGGCGTGGGACCAGATCGGCACGCCCGCGCACCGGGCGCGGTACGACCGCGCGAACCCGCCGACTGGCGCCCCGGCTCGTGGACCGGGATCGAACGGATCGCAACCGTCGGGACCCGCCTCCTCCCGGCCCTCCGGCACCGGGCCGCGGGCCGGCGGCTGGTCGCACGCCGGCGGTACCGCCGGCGCCGGTGGCCCGTCCGGCACCGGCGGTGTCTACGGCGGTGGCGGACCCGTCTGGACGGCCGGCTCGAGCCGGGGCAGCACGAACGTGCCGTCGCGGGCGCGTGCCTACGGTCATCCCGGCGGCTGGTCCCGCGAGCGCTACCTCACCCTGCTGCGGGAATGGGTGGGGCGCGGCGTCGCGATCGACGACCCGTACGCCCCCGACCTGGTAGCCCGGGCGCCCCGCGAGATCCAGCATGCGCTCGCCGACGCGCTCGCCGAGGAGCGCACTGCGCGCACCCTCGGGGATCTCAGTTCCGCCTTCACCGTCTGGAACGACGTGGCCACCGGCGCCGGCAGCGGCGGCTGGGCCCGCGACGCCGACGCCCCGGCCACGGACCCCGCGAAGATCGATCACGTCGTGCTCGGGCCGACCGGGCTGTGGGCGATCCAGTCCGAGGATTGGGGCGCCCCTGTGACGGTGCACCGCGGCGACCTGGTCAGCACGGGCCTGCCCACCGGTGAACACCCGATGGCCTCCCTGGAGCGCCGGGCAAAGGTCGCGCGGTCGTGGCGGACCCGGCTCGACGCGCTGCTGGTGGTACTTCCCGACGACGCGCTGGCCGACTCCGCGGACTGGGTCCTGGTCCGCCGGCGCGGTACCCCGCGGCTGGCCGTCCGGGCCCGCGGGCTGGCCCGGCTGATCACCGGCGGCCACCCCGCCGTGCCGCGCCCGTCCGAGGAGGCGATGTTCGCGCTGAGGCCGCAGTTGCGAGCCGCGATCGGGTTCGTCTAGGTCCCGGGAGCCGGATCGAAAGGCAGCGCCATCACGTGGCCCGGAGCGTCGGGCCCGTTGACAGCACAAGGACGACACAAATAGGCTTGCTTTCATGATGCGACGTTGCATCAGGCGGTTTTGCCCGCATCCCGAGTCAGATGGAGAGAGTCGATGACGACCCAGGACATACCGAAGTCGGTCCGCCCCCAAGCGCCGGGCATGTCGATGCACCCAGGATCCGTGGTTCCGGAAGGGCGCCTGGGCGAGACGCCTGCTTTGACGAGGCGCACAATGCTTCTTGCCACGGGGGCACTGGGTCTGGGCGGATTCGGTGCGGGTTCCGTCCTGCTAGGCATGCCGGCCCGTGCCGAGTCGCCGGGCCTGGTCCTCCCACTCGTCGACCCGTTGTCTGCCGGGCTACCCGATCGCGAATTGTTCGCTCCCCATGAGCAGGTCTTCGGAGAATTCGTTGGGATAGTCGCTCCGCTCGCAAACAGCGTCGTCGACGACGACTCGGATCTATTCGGCTGGATGGCGGACGGCTGGTGGCGCACACCGAACGATCCGCGCAACTCCCGGATCATGGAACACGTCGCCACGCTCTCCTGGTTCCTGTGCAACGACCGCCAGTGGAACCCCTACTACCTCGACGGTGCCCTTGAGCAACGCCTCGACGCGGCGATCGGGTACTACCTATCCCTGCAGGGATCCAGTGGCGCTTGGCCGGTGACCTATCAGGAGGAGAGCCTGGCGACCACGGGATTCGGACTCTCTGCTCTGCTGGCAACCCTGCGAAATCTCCGCCTCGAGGACCTCCTACCCGCGCGCCAGGAGGAGATCGAGTCGGCCGCCGTACCAGCCGCGCAGTGGCTCATGGACCTGGATCGTCCCCACTGGAGCCTCCCGATCCGCTACGCGAACCAGATCGCCGGTGCGCTGGCAGCCGTCGCGGATGCCGCCCGCACGATCCCCGCACCCGAACTGGCGGGTGACCTCGACACCGGAATCTCGCTCTTCGTCGAGCACGCACAGTCGCCGGCCGGCTATTTCCACGAGCCGCTCGGACTCGATCAGAGATACAGCATCGGCACCCAGTTCCCCGATCTCGCCCTGCTCTATCGCGACACCGGGAATCCGCTGATCGTCGCCGCGGTCGAGCGCTTCGCCGAGTTCCTCACCTTCTCCCTGATCTACGAACCGGACTCCGGTGGGGCCTACTACTTCGCCTCCGCCTGCGGACGAATCGCCAGCTCCGCCCGGCCAGACCCATTGTCCGAGGCAGGCGATACCAGCGGCCTCGCGCGGGACTTCATCCCGCAGGTTCCTGCGGTCGGCACGTTCTTCGTCTCGAAGGAGGAGAAGGACGCAGCACGACAGGCTTGGACGAGCGACGTTCGACCTGTCACCCCGAAGAGCAAGGGCAACACGGACCCGAGGTCCTTCCTGCACGGACCGTTGGCACCGGACAATGTGACGACCTCCGAGCGTCAGGCCCTGCTGGCGGCACTGCCCTACCACCGCCTCGAGACCTTCACCCGACACCTCCTCGGCACCATCGATCAGAACCTGCTCTTCGTGCGTCGACCCGGGTACTACCTGGGTGCAGTGACCGGTGAGCGCGGCGACCTCAGCGGCGGGCCGTCCATGGTGCGACTCGGTACCGGGTTCCTGTGGCATCCCGCCGCAGGGATGTTCATCCATTCGTTGAACGACACCGCCGACGGCCATTGGACCACTCTCGGCGACTCTGGACTCGACCCGGCAATGTCGAGGCTCGACGCGACGTACTACGAAGGTCCAACCACGGACGGCGACAGGCTCGAGCCAGACGAGTTGTCCGGCCACGAAGGCACCTTCACGCAGCAGCTCGTCTCAGCAGCGACAGGGATCCTGACAGAGATGACGTTCCTCGCCGGTGGGCTGACACGGCGGGTCACCAGCGCTGGCTCATCGCAGGAGCTGATACCTCTCACGCTGCGAGAGGAGGACGTCCTGACCTTCTCGGACGGCACCACCGCACGCCGCGGGGAAGCGCTCTCGGCCACGGCCGAGAGCGTGCTGATCACCCGCAACGACACCTCGCTCCTCATCTCGTGGGGTGTGCCGATCCCGATCACGCTCGAGCCCACCGGGCGGAAGTACTTCGTGGGAGGGGTGAGCGAACAACACCTGCTCA
Organism: Occultella aeris; assembly: GCF_902703175.1. Taxonomy (GTDB): domain Bacteria; phylum Actinomycetota; class Actinomycetes; order Actinomycetales; family Beutenbergiaceae; genus Occultella; species Occultella aeris. The sequence continues at coordinate 31,581 of NZ_CACRYJ010000007.1, forward strand.
GGGTCCATCACTCGGGCGACCTGACCACACAGGTCACCAGCCTCGAATCGGACACGTTCGCTGAACCGGTCCACTGCAGTGTGACCGCGGCGCGGCATTCGGGTCAGGGTTCGAGCAACGTCACGGTCCAGGTCACGTCCCTCGAGCAGGATCCGGTCGACGTCAGGGTCGTCACCGAGCAGGCAAGCCGATCCATCGACGCGCTCGCCCCTGGCGCGCGCACAGACCAGGTGTTCACGTCCGGACCGGCCCGCGCCGCTCGAAGCGTGGTGGTCATCGCGACGACGTCGGGCTCGGAGTCACGGACCCGGGTGTGGCGCCTGAATCTTGAGGCTTCTGGCAATTGAGCCGATTGGTGGAGACACTGCGGCTGCGTATACGACCGCCGACGCGGGACTACTCCCCGCTCACCCAGGACGGGTCCGCGAGCAGGGTCTGCAACTCGTTCACGAACCTTGCCGCGTGGAAGCCGTCCGCCGCGGCGTGGTGGACCTGTAGCGCGAGCGGCAGGAACACCCGACCGTCACCCTCCTGGTAGCGCCCGAGCGTGAAGATCGGCGCGAGATGGCGCCAGACGTCGCGGATGTTCAGGTTGAAGCCGGTGAACGAGGCCCAGGGCAGGCTCGACACGTCGAAGGTGTTGGGCTGTTCCCCGCCCTGCGGGAAGAACTCGGTGCTGTCGCGGTACCGGTCGAGCAGATCCGCCGCGCCGTCATGGAAGGTGCCGAAGTCCGCATCGTAGGGGGCCCAGATGCTGGAGAACGTCTCCCGCTCGGTGTTGAAGATGGTGAACGAGGGGTGCAGCACCGGCCAGGTCGCGGGAGCGTCGGACTCTGCCAGGCACATCCGGAACTCCTCACGCCGGTTGACGATCGTGCCGAGCGCCCAGATCTGGGCGACGTACGTCCTCCGGGGAGAGTCCCGCAGCGCCCTGACGAACTCGGTCACGTCGAGCTCGACCGTCATCGAGTAGGTGCACGGCACCGCGTGGAGGTAGTGCTCGAAGTGCTGGCGCCGGGGCCAGCTCGCGAGGTCGATCGGGGTCGGGGTGTCCATCCGTCCATCGTGGCGGCCGACGTGATAGTGATCGAGTGAATTACGACGTCACCCGATGACCGCTCATCGGTCGCGCACCTCCCCCAGCCACGCGAGCAGCACTGGATAGGTTTCGACCCGTACCGGTGATGCGCGACGGAGTGGGCGGGGATGGTTGGACGATGGTCGTGATCGAGCGTGGAGACAAGCTCGGCGAGGGGTCCCGGCGCCGGATCACCGAGGTCTACGTGCGTAGTTTCGTGCAGGACTTCGTCGCGTTCTCCCGCGACACCGGCGACCTGGCGGACGCGTTCGAGCACATGCTGCTGCTCGACCGGTTCTACATCGCGCCCGTCGACGGCGAGCCCGCCGGCCTCGCCTCGCTCACCGAGGGGTGAGCAGACACTGTTCGAACCTTGTCGGCAGGGGTCCGCCGACACCTCGGCCCCGTACGCGGGCTGCTCGCGTACGTGGTGATCCGGCGCTGGTCCATGCGCGCCTTCGATGGTGCCCGGCCCGGGCTCGCCGAGATCGGGCTCGTCGCCACCGAGCCGGGCCATCAGGGTCGCGGTGTGGCAACCGCTCTGCTGCGCCATCTTCTGGCGCTGCCTGAGTACCGCGAAATTACCGCTCCCATCAGGGCGGAGAAAGCACTGGCGTAGTCGGGGAGAATAGGGGCGGTGACTGAGGCGACTGACGAGACGGGGCGTACGCCCCGCCGTCGGCGACCCCGCCGGAGGCGCCCCGGAGGGCGACCCGCCGAGCAGGGCAGCACGCCTGCGAACACCGGCCCCGGCACGCCAACTGACGGCGGCACGGACGACGGGGCCCAGACGCGCACCGCACCGGCTTCCTACGGCGAGGCTCACCGCCCGGGCGGCGGCAAGGGTTCGGGCGGCGGGCGCGGTTCCGGCAGAAGGCCCGACGGCGGCCCTCGCCGTGGTCACGGAACGTCCGGTGGCCGCACGAATGGCTTCCGGACGCCGAGCCCCGAGCTGCTCGCGAAGCGCCGGGCGGCGCTGCCCACGATCTCCTACCCGGCACAACTGCCGGTCTCGGCCCGCCGGGAGGAGATCGCCGACGCGATCCGCGACCACCAGGTGGTGATCGTGGCCGGCGAGACCGGATCGGGCAAGACAACCCAGATCCCGAAGATCTGCCTGGAACTGGGCCGCGGCATCACCGGCACGATCGGGCACACCCAGCCCCGCCGGATCGCGGCGCGCACCGTGGCCGAACGCATCGCGGAGGAGCTGGACGTCGAACTCGGTGGTGCGGTCGGCTACCAGGTGCGGTTCACCGATCAGGTCTCCGAGACCACGCTGATCAAGATCATGACGGACGGCATCCTGCTCGCCGAGATCCAGCGCGACCCGCTGCTGCGCCGCTACGACACGATCATCGTGGACGAGGCGCACGAGCGGACCCTGAACATCGACTTCCTGCTCGGGTTCCTGCACCAGCTGCTGCCCAAGCGCCCGGACCTGAAGGTCATCGTCACCTCCGCCACGATCGACTCGGCCCGCTTCGCGGAGTACTTCGCGCAACCCCAGCACACGGTGCCCGTGGTGGAGGTGTCGGGGCGGACGTATCCGGTCGAGATTCGCTACCGTCCCCTCCTCGCCGATCTCGACGACGAGTTCGACGGACCGCTGGACGACGACGCTGCGCCACTGCCGGACGAGGAGGCGATCGACCAGAACACGGCGATCTGCCGGGCGGCCGACGAGCTGATGGCTGAGGGCGGCGGGGACATCCTGGTGTTCCTGTCCGGCGAGCGGGAGATCCGCGACGCCGCGGACGCCCTCGCCGAGCACCTCGGGCCCCGGTACGTCGCGCCGGGCGGGGCGCGCGCATCCGCGCACGCTGCGAACGCCGTCGAGGTCATCCCGCTGTACGCACGCCTGTCCGCCGCGGAGCAGCACCGCGTGTTCGAGCGACACACCACCCGGCGGATCGTGCTCGCCACGAACGTCGCCGAGACCTCGTTGACGGTGCCGGGCATCCGGTACGTGATCGACCCCGGCACGGCCCGGATCTCGCGCTACTCCAACCGCACCAAGGTGCAGCGGCTGCCGATCGAGCCGGTCAGCCAGGCCAGCGCGAACCAGCGCGCGGGCCGCTGTGGCCGCGTCGCCGACGGGATCTGCATCCGGCTGTACTCCCAGCGGGACTACGAGGGCCGTCCCGAGTACACCGAGCCGGAGATCCTGCGCACGTCGCTGGCGTCGGTGATCCTGCAGATGACCGCGCTCGGCCTCGGGGACGTCGCGCGGTTCGACTTCCTCGACTCCCCCGACTCGCGCGCCGTCAAGGACGGCCTGCAGCTCCTGCACGAGCTGAACGCCATCGAGGCGGAATCCGCCACCAGCTCGAGCAACCAGCTCACGAAGGTCGGACGGGCGCTCGCCCAGCTCCCGATCGACCCACGCCTCGGCCGGATGCTCGTCGAGGCGGGGCGGCTCGGATGCGTGCGCGAGGTGATGGTCATCGTGGCGGGCCTGTCGGTCCAGGACGTGCGTGAACGGCCCAGCGAGCACCAGCAGGCGGCCGATGAGAAGCATCGCAGGTTCGCCGACCCCACCTCGGACTTCCTGTCCCTGCTCAAGCTCTGGGACTACCTCAAGGAGCAGCAGGGCGAGCTGGGGTCCTCGGCGTTCCGGCGGCTGTGCCGCTCCGAGTACCTGAACTTCCTGCGGGTGCGCGAGTGGCAGGACGTGCACACGCAGCTGCGGCAGATGGCCAAGCCGCTCGGCCTGGAGACCCACCACCGTGGCGACGCCACGGACCCGGATCGGGTGCACCAGGCCCTGCTGTCCGGGCTGCTCTCGCACGTGGGCTCCTGGGACGAGCGCCGACGCGACTACGCCGGCGCCCGCGGCACCCGCTTCGTGATCTTCCCGGGCTCGCACCTGGCGAAGAAGAACCCGGCCTGGATCATGGCCGGCGAGCTCGTGGAGACGTCCCGGCTGTTCGCGCGCACGGTCGCGCGGATCAAGCCCGAGTGGGCCGAGCCGCTGGCCGAGCACCTCGTCAAGCGCACGTACTCCGAGCCGTACTGGTCCAGCAAGCAGGGTGCGGCCATGGTCAAGGAGAAGGTGCTCCTGTACGGGGTGCCGATCGTGAACGAGCGCGCCGTGCCGCTGGCCCGGGTGGACGGCCCGCTCGCCCGGGAGCTGTTCCTACGGCACGCGCTCGTCGAGGGCGAGTGGCGCACCCACCACGCCTTCTTCGCGGAGAACAACCGGCTGCTCGAGGAAGCCCAGTCGCTGGAGGCCAGGTCCCGGCGCCGCGACCTCGTGATCGACGAGGATGGCCTGTTCGACTTCTACGACGAGCGGATCCCCGACGACGTCACCACCGCCCGGCACTTCGACGCCTGGTGGAAGGATGCCCGCACCCAGACCCCGGACCTGCTGAGTTTCACCACGCAGCTGCTGGTGCCGGAGGCGGAGAGCCTGGACGCCGACGCGTTCCCGGACACCTGGCGCCAGGACGACCTCACCCTCCCTCTCACCTACCAGTTCGAGCCCGGCGCCGAGGCCGACGGCGTCACCGTGCATATCCCGATCTCGGTCCTGAACCGGGTCCGCCCGGACGGTTTCGACTGGATGGTGCCCGGGCTCGTGGACGAGCTCGCGGTGGCGACGATCCGGTCGCTGCCGAAGGCGCTGCGCCGCCAGCTCGTGCCCGCACCGGACGTCGCCCGGGAGATCGTCGCGCAACTGCCGGACTGGTCCGAGGCCGCGCCCGCCGGGTCGCCCTCGTTCGCCGAGGCGTTCGCCGTGGCCGCCCGCGCGCTGCGCGAGGTGGAGATCGACGACGACTCGTGGGCGCCCGACCGGCTGCCCCCGCACCTGCGGATGACGTTCCGGGTGCAGACGGACCGCGGTGCCACGCTCGCCGATGGCAAGGACCTGGTGCTCCTGCAGCGCCAGCTCGCCCGGGAGTCCCGGGACGCCGTGCGCAGTGCGGTCCGCACGGCGCTCACCGAGGCGCAGGCCGCATCGCTGCATCCGGGCGCAACGCCCGACGGCGGGGGCCGGCCCGGCGGCGACGGCACCTCGGGTGGGCGCGGCCGAGGCGCGGTGCCCGACGGCGCAGGTGGGCCCGGTGGCCATGGCGCCCCGCGTGGTCGCCGCGCGAGCGGCGCGGGCGGCTCCGGTGGCTCCGGCGGGTCCGGCGGCGACGGCTCCCCGCACGGTCCGGGCGGGCGCGGGTTGACGCCCGGCCTGGCCGAGCAGACCGGCCTGACCGGCTGGCCAGAGCTTCCGGGCGGCCGCATCCCGGACACCGTGTCCTCCGTTGGCGCGGCCGGACTGGAGATCCGCGGCTACCCGGCCCTCGCGGACGAGCGCGGCGACGTGGCGCTGCGGGTGCTCGCGAACGCCCCCGACCAGGCGGTGAGCCACCGCGCCGGGGTGCTGCGACTGCTCTACCTGGGCTCCGCCCTGGCGGTCGGCCGCATCACCTCCCGGTGGACCAGCGCGCAGTCGCTGACGCTGGCGACGAGCCCCTACAGGAACACCGATGCCCTCGTCGCGGACCTCCAAATCGCCGCGATCTCGGCACTGGTGGCCGGCACCGACCTCGCCGGAGTGCGCGACCGGGCCGCGTTCGAGGCACTGCTGACGCGCATCAAGCCGGCCCTGGAGGACGAGGTGCTGCGCGTCGCCGAGCTCACGGTGCGGATCCTGACCGCGTCCCGGGAGCTGGACGCGACGATCCGCGCCACCACGTCGATGGCCCTGCTGAACGTCCTCACCGACGTCCGTGACCAGCACGCCGCCCTGGTCCACCCGGGGTTCCTGCGCGACACGCCACCCGAGCACCTGGTGCACCTGCCCCGCTACCTGCGGGCCGCCGTCGTCCGCCTGGAGAAGGCAGCCGAGAACCCGAACCGGGACGCCGATCGCGCCTGGACCCTCGGCGAGCTGCACGAGGCATGGTGGTCGACCACCCAGGCCGCGGCACACGACCCGGTTCGCACCGCCCGGCTCGCCGAGATCCGGTGGCAGCTCGAGGAGCTGCGCGTCAGTTACTTCGCGCAGCAGCTCGGCACGCCGATGACCGTCTCGGACAAGCGGATCCGCAAGGCCCTCGCGGACGCCTGACCCCCCTGGCCCACCC
>NZ_CACRYJ010000008.1 GCF_902703175.1 Occultella aeris
GCCCCGGGACCGCGGCGCCCCCCACCCCCCCCCCCCAACCCACTTGCGCCCCCCCCGCCCCGGGACCCGCCCCCCCCCCTCCCGGGGGGCGGGCGCGCTGTTGCACCGGGCCACCCGCGCGTCCTCGCCCCGGGCCGGGGTGGCCGAAAGTGCTAGGCGGGTCGTGGGTGGGGGCCGCAGCTGTCCCGGAGCAGGACCTCGACCGGCAGGACCCGGGTGGTCGGCTCAGTCATCGGCTCGTTCAGTCGGTGCAGCACCTGCGCCACCGCGAGCCGTCCGAGCTCGACCATCGGCTGCCGGACCGTGGTCAGCCGCGGGCTGGACACGTTGCTCGCCTCGATCCCGTCGAACCCCGTGACGGCCAGATCCTGCGGTACCCGGACACCGGCCGCCGTGAGCTCGTCGAGGACGCCGAGCGCGCTCTGGTCGTTCGCGCAGACGAGTCCGTCCAGGTCGTCGAGCAGCCCCTCGGCGAGCAGTCGCCGGCCGGTCTCGCGGCCACCGGCCCGGGTGAAGTCGCAGCGCGCGACCGGGCGTTCCGGAACGCCTAGCCCGGCGAGCAGCATGGCCTCGGTGAAGCCCTCGAACCGGGTCTGGGCATCGGGTGAGTCCTCGGGCCCGCCGACGAACTCCAGCCGGGTGAGCCGATGATCGTCGATCAGGTGGTCGGTGAGCGCGACCATGCCGCCGTGGTTGTTCGCGGTGACGTGGTCGTAGACGTCGCCCTCGCGCGGCCCGGCGACCACGACGACCGGCAGCCGGCGGGCGATGTGCGCGAGCTGGTCGGCATCGATCGCCCGGGCCAGGGTGACGAGGCCGTCCACCCGTCCGGCCAGCCCTTCCACGACGTTGTGCGCGGCGGCACCTCGCGGGACCGCGATCATCACCGCGAACCCGTGCCGCCACGCTTCGATCTCGGTGCCGCGGACAACCTCGGCGATGTAGAGGTCACTGCCGGTATCCACGTGGGTGTCAGCGTCCACCCGCACCCGGACCGGCGGTCCGCTCTCGAGTCGGCGAGCGTCTACCCGGGCGACGTCGTCGAAGCTGGGGAAGCACACGCCGATGGTGCCGGTGCGGCGTGCGGCCAGGCCGCGTGCGCTGCCCGAGGGCACGTAGCCGAGCTCCAGGACCACCTCCCGGACGCGTTCGCGGGTGGTCTCCCGGACGGCGGCGGGGTTGCGGAAGTAGCGCGAGACGGTCGCGATGGACACGCCCGCCATCTCGGCGACGTCGTAGACCGTCGGGGTCTTCTCCACCATCGGGCACCATCACCCCCTCAGCCAGGACACGGGCACCGCGGCCATTTGACGATAGCGCGGTGCCCGGTCCCTGCGTGCCCGACGGCACTCGGCTCAGGAGTGATCAGCCAGCTTGGAGGTGTTCTGCGCGGTCTTGATCGTCGCGACCGCGAACTCCAGACCCACCCGCACCAGGAGCAGCGTGATGAACCCGGGGATCCAGCCGAACAGCAGCGTGAGGACGCCGAGGACCACCCCGGCGCCGCCGTCGTCGTCGTAGAAGCCGCCGTAGGGGTCGAAGTTGAAGGCCGACACCACGGCGCCGAGCCAGCCGAGCGCGATGACGACGATCGCGAGGATGAACAGGACCTTCGCGAAGCGCAGCGTGATGTAGTGGGAGAAGCTCAGGTCGAACAGTGACGCGAAGAATCCGGGAGTGCGCTGCGGCGGTGCGCCCCACTGGGCCGCGGCCACGGCCGGGGTCTGGCCGTACGCCTGTCCTTGGCCGTAGGCCTGGCCCGGGCCCTGGTACTGGCCGTAGGCACCCGTCTGCCCAGTCGGGGCTCCCTGAGGTGAGAACTGCTGACCGCTCTGCCCCGGCTGGGCGGGCGGCTGCTGGGCAGGCGGCTGCTGGGCAGGCTGACCATACGACTGCTGGCTTGGATCACGGTGCTGGGGCGGCGAGCCGGCCGGCGACTGCTGTCCGGCCTGACCCGGTTGTTCGTCCGGCTGCTCGCCGGGCTGCTCGAATCCGTTCGGTGGCTGCTGCGACATCTCAGATCCCCTTCGGCTCGCCCCGACCCTTGGCGGATCGGAGGCATCACGCTCACGCTAGCGACGTGCTCGCCCGCCCGCCGCTCGAGGGGAGAATCCCATCCCAACCTACGCGGGGCGAAACCGGACGCTCCGTCCGAAACCGAACGCCGTGAGGTTCCGGTCTGGGATGGGATGTCAGTGTCGGGCACGAGGCCCGCTCTCGCTCAGCGGCGCGGCGGCTGCCAGACCACGAGCGCACCCGCGGACGAGCGCACGCGGCGCAACCGGGTGCCCAGCGGCACCGCGACGACGTCGCCGCCGGGGCTGGCATGGAACACCCGCCGGCCACCGCCAAGGAGCTGGTTCAGACGGCCCACCTCGCCCTCGAGCCGCTCGTTCTCCGCGGCGAGCTCGAGGATCCGCTTGATGCCGGCGAGGTTGATGCCCTCCTCCTGGGAGAGCCGCTGCACCTCGCGCAGCACGTCGACGTCGCGCTGGGAGTACCGGCGGCCCCGCCCGCTCGTGCGGCGCGGGACCACCAGGCCCAGCCGGTCGTACTGACGCAACGTCTGCGGGTGCATCCCGGCGGCCTCGGCCGCGATCGAGATCGCCAGTACCGGTGCGTCATACGTCGCGGCCATGACCGATCAGCTCCTGGCTGCTGCGGCGAGCCCGGCCCTCGGGTCGGTACCGTCGCTGGCCGCCTCGAACTGTTCGAGGGCGGCCCGAGCGTCCTTGTTGAGGTTGCGCGGGACGGCGACCTCGAGGGTGACGATCAGGTCACCGGTGCCATTCTTCGTGGCCACCCCCTTGCCCTTGGCGCGCAGCCGCGCGCCGGACTGGGTGCCTGCCGGGACCTTCAGCTTCACGGAGGACCCGTCCAGCGTGGGCACTGTGATGGTGGCTCCGTTGACGGCCTCCGGGAACGTGATCGGCACCGTGATGGTCAGGTTGCGCCCGTTGATGCCGAACACCGGGTGCGGCTCGACGCGCACGGTCACCACCAGGTCGCCGGGGCTGCCGCCGTTGATGGAGGCCTGCCCCTTGCCGGCCAGACGGATCTTCTGGCCGTCGGTGACACCCGCTGGGATCCGCACGTTCATCGACCTGCCGCCGTCGATGGTCAGGGACACCGTGGCGCCCTGCACCGCCGTGCGGAACGGCAGCGAGGCGGACGTGGTGATGTCCCCACCCTTCTGCGGGGCTCGGAATCCTGCGCCCGCGCCGCCCGGCATGCCGCCGCCGAACAGGCCACCGAGGATGTCCTCGAAGCCCCCGCCGGGCATGCCGCCACCGTCGGTCGAGTACCTCACCCGGGTGCCGCCACCAGGAGCTCCCTGGTTGAACATGCCCCCGAAGAGATCCTCGAAGCCGCCGGTGTTCGCGCCTCCGGCGCCGGAGGCGAACCGCGGTCCGCCTCCGGCCATGGCCCGCAGCGCGTCGTACTGCTTGCGCTGCTCAGCGTCGGAGAGCACACCGTAGGCCTCGCCGATCTCCTTGAACTTCGCCTCGGCCTTGGTGTCACCTGGGTTCTGGTCCGGGTGCCAGGTGCGGGCGAGCTTGCGGTAGGCCTTCTTGACCTCGGCGGCGTCGGCATCCTTGGACACGCCGAGCATCTTGTAGAAGTCCTTCTCGAGCCAGTCCTGTCCGGTCATGCCTCACCTCCTCGATCGTGTGCTGTCATTCTGGGCCGGTGACCCCAACCCGCGCGGGGCGGATGATGACGTCACCGGCACGGTAGCCCGGCTGGAGCACGGTGGTGATGGTGTCCACCGTGACGTCCGGGCTCTGGTTGTGCATGAGGGCCTCGTGCACGTTGGGGTCGAACGCCTCCCCCTCCGCGCCGAACCGTTCCATCCCGAATCGGGTGGTCAGCGTCGTCTCGAGCTTGTCCGCGATGGACGCGAACGGGCCTTCGAGCGCCTGGTGCTGACGGGCCGCGGCGATGTCGTCGAGCACCGGGATCAGTGCCTCGATGACGGAGTGCGTGCCGCGGGTCTTCTCGGCCTCGGCCTCGGCGCGGGACCGCTTGACGAAGTTGTTGAACCTCTGGTCCAGGTTGTACAGGTCCGCCTTGCCGCGGGCCACCTGGTCGGCGAGGTCCAACGCCTCGGCCTTCGCCTTGGCGAGCTCGTCGTCGTCGCCCGACGGCGCGGCGTCGCCCTCGGCGACCGGCTCGGCAGGCGCGGTGTCCGCCTGGGCGGCACCGCCGTCGGGCTCGACGGCGGCGCCTGCATCGCTACGGACCTCACCCGTGTTCGGGTCGAGTCGCCGCTTGTCGCGGATGACCGGTTCGGACTCGTTCTCGGGCGTCACTTGTTCTCTTCCTCGTCCACGATCTCGGCGTCGACGATGTCGTCCTCGTCGGCGGCCGGGGCCGTCTCCTCGGCGGCCGGCGCACCCTCGCCCGGGGCGGGGGCAGCGTCGGGCTGGGCGTAGAGCGCCTCGCCGATCTTCTGGCTCACGGCGGCGAGCTCGGTCTGGGCCGTCTTGACGGCCTCGATGTCCTCACCCGCGAGCGCCGTCTTGAGCTTGTCGACGGCGGCGCGCACCTCGGTGGCGACGTCCTCCGGCAGCTTCTCGGCGTTGTCGGTGAGGAGCTTCTCGGTCGAGTAGGCGAGCTGTTCCGCGGTGTTGCGGGTCTCGGCCTCCTCGCGACGGGCAGCGTCCTCGGCGGCGTGCGCCTCGGCCTCCTTGATCATCCGGTCGATCTCCTCCTTGGGGAGGGCGGAGCCACCGGTGATCGTCATCGACTGCTCCGCGTTCGTGCCGCGATCCTTGGCGGACACGTGCACGATGCCGTTCGCGTCGATGTCGAAGGTGACCTCGATCTGCGGGACGCCACGGGGAGCCGGGGCGATCCCGGTCAACTCGAAGGTGCCCAGCGGCTTGTTGTCCTTGACGAAGTCACGCTCGCCCTGGAAAACCTGGATGAGCACGCTCGGCTGGTTGTCCTCGGCGGTGGAGAACACCGCGGAGCCCTTGGTCGGGATGGCCGTGTTGCGCTCGATCATGTTGGTCATCACGCCGCCCTTGGTCTCGATGCCGAGGGACAGCGGGGTGACGTCGATGAGCAGCACATCGGTGCGCTCACCCTGGAGCACGCCGGCCTGCAGCGCGGCACCGACGGCGACGACCTCGTCCGGGTTGACGCCCTTGTTGGGCTCCTTGCCACCGGTCAGCTCCTTGACCACCTCGGTCACGGCGGGCATCCGGGTGGAACCGCCGACCAGCACCACGTGGTCGATCTCGGACAGGCTGATGCCGGCGTCCTTGATGACGTTGTGGAACGGCTCCTTGGTGCGGTCGAGCAGGTCCGAGGTCATCTGCTGGAACTGGGCCCGGGTGAGCTTCTCGTCCAGGTGGATCGGCCCGTTCTCGGACATCGACAGGTACTGCAGCGAGATGTTCGTGCTGGTGGCCGAGGAGAGTTCCTTCTTGGCCTGCTCGGCGGCCTCACGAAGGCGCTGGACGGCGATCTTGTCCTTGGCCAGGTCCACGCCGGAGCTGTTCTTGACCTGCGTCACCAGCCAGTCGACGATCCGCTGGTCCCAGTCGTCGCCACCGAGGCGGTTGTCACCGTTGGTGGCGCGCACCTGGATGGTGGAGAAGCCGTCGTCGTCCTTGCCCACCTCGAGCAGGGACACGTCGAACGTGCCGCCACCGAGGTCGAAGACCAGGATGAGCTCGTCCTCCTTGCCCTTCTCCAGCCCGTAGGCCAGGGCGGCCGCGGTGGGCTCGTTGATGATGCGCTGCACGTTCAGCCCGGCGATCTGCCCGGCGTCCTTGGTGGCCTGGCGCTCGGCGTCGTTGAAGTACGCCGGCACGGTGATCACCGCGTCGGTGACGGGCTCACCGAGGTAGGCCTCGGCGTCCTTCTTCAGCTTGCCGAGCACCCGCGCGGAGATCTCCTGCGCGGTGTACTTCTTGTCGTCGATGGAGACGGACCAGTCCGTGCCCATGTGCCGCTTCACCGACGCGACCGTACGGTCCACGTTGGTGACGGCCTGGCGCTTGGCCACCTCGCCGACGAGTACCTCGCCGGTCTTGCTGAATGCCACCACGGACGGCGTGGTGCGCGCGCCCTCGGCGTTGGCGATGACGGTGGGCTCGCCACCCTCCAGAACGGCGACCACGGAGTTGGTGGTGCCCAGGTCGATTCCGACCGATCGTGCCATGTTCGTGTGCTCCTTCCGGGCCGCCCCGGTGGGTACGACCACATCTGCTTGAGTCTTCCGCACTCAAGTTTCCTCGCCGGCCCGAGGTTGTCAAACCAGCGTGGCAAGACTTGAGTCTGTATGGCTCAACTATGAGTATCGTCGGAGTATTCCCGTCCGGATCTGGGACACTCCGCCCGACCCCGCGCCGCCGCCCCCGCGAGCTGGCAGGAGTCTCATCGGTCTGACAGCGGCTCCGCATCGGTCAGTGGAGCTTGACATCCGTCTCACCGGCGATCAGCCGCGACGAGGCAGGGATCAGGACGCCGCCCGTCCCTCAACCGGATCCTCAAGCCGGGAGGGAGCCGCGGACGTTCCGCCCACGGCTGCCGCCGGAGATGGCTACGGGGAGAGTCGGTTGAGGTCGCGTGGGAAGAGCGTGACCTCGCGAATGTTGGCCGCTTCCACGAGTCTGGCAGTCCAGCGCTCCAAGCCGATTGCGAAGCCGCCGTGCGGTGGCATGCCATGGGCGAAGGTCTGGAGATAGGCGGCGTACGCCGTCGGGGACTCTCCGCGGGCCTCGATCGCGGCCACGTAGTCGCTGTACTTGTGCAGGCGTTGCCCGCCGGTCACGAGCTCGACGCCGCGGAAGAGCAGATCGAAGCTGTTGCTCCACGTCGGGTCGTCGGGTTGCGGATGCGTGTAGAAAGGCCGCTTGCGCATGGGGTAGCCCTCGACGGCGAGGATGTCGCTTTCCAGGTGCTGCTTTGCCCACGCGCCGAGGACGCGCTCGTGCTCGGGCGCGAGGTCGGGTTCGTCGGCAGGCGCGCCGACCTTCGCGAGAGCGTCCCGAAAGTGGATGACGGGAATCTCTGCCGGTATCGAGGGGAGCTCCACATTGAACCGCTCCATCGCCGGACCGGCGTACTCCTCGATTCCAGCGACCATGCCGACGAGGACGTCACGCAGCACGGCTAGTACATCGCGGTGGTCGCGGACGAATCCGAGTTCGACGTCGAGGGAGACGTACTCGGCCAGGTGCCGCACCGTGTCGTGGGGCTCTGCGCGGAAGACGGGTCCGACCTCGTAGACACGCTCGAAGATCCCGACCAGTTGCTGCTTGAAGAACTGGGGGCTCTGCGCGAGGTAGGCCGAGCGGCCGAAGTAGTCGACCGGGAACACGTTCGCGCCCGACTCGGTCGCCGATTCGACCAGCTTCGGAGTATGGACCTCGATGAAGCCGGCCGCGTCGAGGGTGCGACGGAACCCGCGCAGACTCGCGGCCGCGAGCTCCCACTTTGCTCGTTGGGTTGGGTGGCGCCACGTCACCGGTGCGTGGTCCAACAGGGTCGGCAGGCCGATGTTGAGCGCCGGGCGCCAAAGCTCGACCGGCGGTGTCTGTGCCGGTTCGGTGAGCAGCGTGATCGTCGGTGTGGTGATCTCGACGCCGCCCGGCGCCTGTCCGTTGGCCGTGACGACGCCAGTGACCTGCACGGTCGTCTCCTCCGGTGGGAGGCCGCCGTCTGGCACCTCTGTGCGTTGAAGCACGACCTGAGCCAGTCCGGAGCGGTCCCGCAGGATCAGGAAACTCACCGCGGCCAACTCGCGCCGTCGGTGGACGTGGCCCATCAGGGTCACGGTGCGGCCCGAATCAACCTCGTTGAGCTCGGCGGCAAGGGTGCGGACGGGTTGGCGTGGTCTCATCGTTCCTCCAGGTGGCCGAAAACCCTGGAGGTGTGGGCGGGGGTCAAGTCGCGGTGCCACCACACCTTCGCCGACGTGCCGTCGACCTCTCGTCGATACGCCGTACGCGCGAGCCCCGTTCGCCGCTCCCGAAGGACTGGGCCGAGGGTCGTCACCCCTCACGGCTGCCACAACGAGGCTAGCACTGCGGGTGTTCGCGCCGGAGGGCAAGCGACGACTCTGGTCGCCTGATGCCAGCATCAGATACTGCGACCGGCTGTTGAGCGGGCAATGCAGCGGGGTGAGGTCACGCCAACGGAGATCGGCGAGGGCTCCCGGTGCGATGCCCACCGACGTTCGCGGGTCAGCGCAACTACCCGGGCACGCGGTTTCGCTGGACGGTGGTGCGGGGACTCGGAGGCGCCCGAAGCCAGCCGACGCCCAGCGGCCAGAGGTCCGATCGCAAGGACATCGGTGCTGAAGTGAAGCCTCGGGATCGTCCACACCGGTGGTCCGAGGAGGGTCGACGGGCCGTCACCTTCGGCAGCGACGCTCACACGCCGGAGGCGGTCGCCGCCGTCACCGGGCCGCATCCGTGACCGGTGCGTTCTATCGGTGCACGCGACTCAAGTCCGCGGAGGTCAGCAGCCGCGAGTGCCGTCGACCCTCGAGGACCCGGACAAGTCGGTGAGACGAATCCGCCCCACCAAGGTCGCTCAACCGCAGGTCAGAAGGCACGACCCACGACAACTCCGACGAGAAACCACACCGTCGCAGCCGCAGCCAACGTTGCCGGTGCCCGATCCCAGGCAAGATAGGGCTGCTGCTCGTGACCCAAGGGGATGGGGAATGTCGATGTCCGCCGCCGCCATCGTCGTCATCGGCATCACGGTAGTCATGAACACCGCGGTTGTGATCGGGGACATCATCCGGGCCGAGTTCGTGATCGCGAACTCCAGGGAAGTCGGAGTGCCCGACGGTTGGCTTCCGGTCCTCGCTGTTCTCAAAGGAGCCGGCGCCGCCGGCCTTGTCGTCGGCGTTGCTGGACTTCCGCTGATCGGGATATTGGCCGCCTCCGGGCTCACCCTGTTCTACCTCAGCGCGCTCATCGCACATGTTCGTGCTCGCGTCTTCCGCAGCATCGCGTTCCCGGCACTCTTCTTCGCGTTCGCGCTCGGGTCACTCGCGTTCCTCTTGGCGGCCTGATCTGTGCGTTGACGGGTACTCGCTCTCACCCGCACGGGGGAGCCCTCTCACACTGCCGGGTGAGGCGGCCTCCCGACCAGCGGTAGCAGCCTTATTCAGATGAGCGTCAAGCGACAGGCGTCGGTGGTCGGCGATGGGGCGGTGTCCCCGATCTGGGTGCGCGCCCGGCGCATCGCGGGTTTCGGGGCCGCGGGCTCGATGTCCTTGTACCTGGCAGTCAAGGTCGCGTGGGTGGTCGGCGCGTCCCTCGGCGCGGTGCCCGGGGAGTTCGACACCAACCCGCGCGAGTGGATCGCCCTCAACGTGATCACCGTCGGGATGGCCGCGTTCGGCGTCGCCCTCGGGCTCGCTTTTGCGCAGCCGTGGGGGAAACGTCTCCCGGGCCCGTTGGTGATCGGATTCAGCTGGGTGGCGAGCGGATTCCTTGTGTCGCTGCTGCCTTACTCGCTGCTGTCGGCTCTGCTGGGCGCCACCGGGGCGGAATCGGGCGGTGAGAGCGATCCGTTTCCGAGGTGGGAGTCGGCGCTCATCATGATCGGCTTCACGGGCATGGCGGTCGGGCTGCTCGTCGCAGTCCCGGTCTACCTGCGCGAACGCTGGCCCCGCGCATTCACGGGCCGGTCGGGCGGTGGCGAGGTCGCTTCAGCGAGGTCGCTGGCGTT
The DNA here is from genome assembly GCF_902703175.1 of Occultella aeris. Classification (GTDB taxonomy): domain Bacteria; phylum Actinomycetota; class Actinomycetes; order Actinomycetales; family Beutenbergiaceae; genus Occultella; species Occultella aeris. The sequence goes on from NZ_CACRYJ010000008.1 coordinate 9,706, forward strand.
CACGGTGGCAGCGACCGCCATCCCGACGTCGCTCTGGATCTATTGGGCGGCGGGCGGAACGCGCGGCCTCAACCCCGACGCGCTCGGCCTGTGGAACCTCGACTCGCGGCTCCTGGTCGGGACGAGCGCGGCCTGGGCCGTGGTCGGCGCCTGGAGCGTCTGGGCACTTTCGGGCCGTGGCCGCGCGGGTCTGCCCATGTGGCTGCCGATGACCGCAGGCTTCGTGGCGTCGGGCTCGCTCCTCGCCTGGAACGCATGGCGGGTGCTCTGGCTGCTGATCCCCATCACCGAGGTCGAGCCGCTGAAGTCGCCGGTCGTGGCCGCGATCGAGCACTCCACGGCGATGGTGGCCGGCCTGGCGATCATGGCGTACCTGTTGCGGGCGTATCGGAGCCGTGTGCTCGGACGACGCTGATCCGGGCGTGTGATTCCACGCCCACCGTGATACGCGGTCCCGCCCGTTTCCGAGCGATGATGGGAACCATGGACCACGGTGACCGGAGCACGCAGGTGAAGGCCGTCTCCGTCGCCCGGCACCACATCTTCGATCTCAAGTATCGCCTAGGCGACCTGAGGCACAGCGCGATCCGCGAGGCTATGGTCGTCCGGGTGCGCCCCTCGGCGTTGCTGGTCCTCGCGCCCCACAGTGTCACCCATCATCGAGGGGGTCGCGAGAAGGCCGCCGAGTTCTGGACCGGCGCCGTCGCCGAAAGCGTCGCAGAGGCGTTCGGTGGATCATTGATCAGCGCAATCGGCTCCCGGGAGGAAGCCGAGACAGCAGCCAGCGACGACGCCTTCAACGAACTCGCCAGGCACGTCGTCGCGGCGACCGGAGCCCGTTGGGTCGTCGACATCCACGGCTTGGCAGCGAGGCATCAGGTCGACATCAACATTGGCACTGCGGGCTGTCGGGGCGACAACAACGTCACACGCTCGGTCCAGTCGCTGGAACGAACCTTCGATGTGTCGGTCGACACGCCCTTCGACGGTTCGTCGGGACTGTCCCGGTCCCTGGCCGACAGCACTGGAGTTCGTGGGGTCCAACTCGAGTTGGGCACCAGGCTGCGGCGGGACGCCGTCACCTCAGCAGACCTGAACGCGCTGGTCGATGGCCTGGCTCTGCTCGTGGCCGACGGCCGCTCAGCAGATTCGGCGCTCGCCATGCCTCCAAGAGGTTGGTAACCGGGCACAACTAGGGTCGGGGCGTTGGCCTAGCGCGTGCGGCGTAGATAGAGATCCCGAAGTACTGCGATCTCAGCTCCGTGGTGGATCTGTTCGTCGAGCAGGATCCGCACCACCTCGCCGGCAGTCATTGGCTCCCCCAGATGACTTGGCCGTACCTCGCCCAGATCGTCGTCGTGCGCGGCGTCGAGCCACGCCACCACCGGTTCCCGGCTGGCTCGCCAGTCCGCCAGTGCCTCGACGGCCGTCCCGTGAACGGGCAGGTCGGGGAAGTTTCGGACCCCGGCTCCGAACGCATGCTCGGTGTAGATCCAGTTGTCAGCGGTGATGTGGACCAGCCGCCACCCGATCGTGGTCACCGGATGAGGTCGTGGCGGGTTGAACTCGTACGGGTAGGTCCACCCGCCCGGGTGCTGGGGGTCGGCGATCAGGTTCCACGAGTCGGCCACGGGCTCCCACAGCAGCTCGGCATCGGACAGGCCTAGACAGCGCTGCTCCAACCGGGCAGCGGAGACTTCCCACGCCCGCCGCAGCAGTGACACGCCTACCTGCCCTCGAGGCTCCACCCGGCCATCGTCTCGATGTGTGACCGCCGAAGCAACCGTCACTGCTGAGCATCTGGATGGCGGCCATATCTTCTCGCCAATCGTCAGGATCGCGCCTAGCCTCCGAGTGCTCAGCCGATCCGCTGCCGCAGACCAGGGAGTTGCCCGAATGACCCTGCTCGAGTCCTACACGAGTGGCCAGACGACGCAGGTCCAGCGCGCGCTCTCCGCGTGGTTCCCCGCAGGGACGCATCCCGGAGGCTTCGGCTGGGAATCGGCCACCGATCAGTTGCCGTCCAGTATCTGCGTGGCTCGCAACGATCAGGGACTGGTCGTGGGCTGGGCCGGGATGGCCGACGGTGAGGGTCGCATCGAATGCGGACCCGACGACGCGAGCAGCGCCGCGGTGCTGGCGGACTGGTTGGTCGAGAATGCGAGCGGCACCACGGCGAATGTTCCGGTCTACCACGCACGCCCACTGGTCCGTGCTGCGCTCACGGCGCGCGGCTTCAGGGACGACGCGGACGCCGGTGTCGTCGCAGGGTTGGTCCACCCCGCAGGAGACGTGGAGTTCGACCTGCCGGACGGCTACCGGATCCGAGCGATTGATCCTGACGAGGACACTGCCCGGGTGCAGGTGCATCGGCGAGCATGGAAGCCCTTGCGAATGCCTTATCCAAAGGACATCCTCGGCCGGATCGACCCAACGGATGAGAGCCGCTTCACAGCGCAGGCGCTCTGGGTCATGAAGCGAACCTGGTTGTACGACCGGGAACTCGACCTCGTCATCGAAGCGCCTGATCGTTCCCTGGCCGGGTGCTGCACGGTCTGGTTCGATCCCGAGACCGGTTGGGCGGAGATCGAGCCGCTGGGAATCGTCCCGGAACACCGCCGGCTCGGACTCGCCACGGCCCTGGCGCTCGAGGCGTGCCGCCTGGTCGGCGCCCGCGGCGGCCACACCGTCTTCATCAACAGCGCGCCGCTGCCGCACTACCCGGCACCGTGGGAGACGTACCTGCGAGCCGGCTTCACCCCACTGGATCGCGGAACTCACATGACCATCGGAACGGACTGAGCCCGATCATCGATCCTCCAGCACCAGTCGATAGGTGCGCTTGGATCCGTAACTCGTGAACCCGAGCCGAGCGAGGATCGGCGCGGACGTGTCCACCAGCGCGTTCACCAGGGCGAGCGTGCAACCGAGGTCCGCGGCGCTCGTCATGCGAGCGGCCGTCGCCGCCCGGTAGGCGCCCCGACGGCGGAATTCTGGGACCGTGCAGGCTCCCCACAGCCGCGCCACCTCGCCGGCACGCGTCACACCGCCAGTCGCCGCCGGTACGCCGTCGACGTACGCGACGACCTGGAATCCGGCGCTCTGGTCGAGCGGCTTCGTCGCTTCCCGCACCTGCTCGCGCAGCTGCTCGTCCGTCGGCGGGGTACCGCCCCAGACCCGCGTGGCAATGGCGATGGCGTCGCGGACGGTCTGCTCGGAGTCGACGAGGGCGCATCGCACCGATGGATCTACGACTGTCGGTGGTACAGGTAGGGCCCGTGCCTGGATCTCGGTGGCATCGTGCAACGTGGCGCGGCGTCCGACGAGGAACTCCTCGAGGTCACGCTGGTCATCGGTCACGGTCCACGCGATGGATGCTGCATCGTGGTCAGCTGCAAGTCCCTCGACAAGGTGCCACGCGCTCTCGTGATCGGTGCCGGAGGACCAGATCACAGACACGGAACGACCAGGCGCAACGATGGCGGTCAGCCGCCCGGGGATCGCGACAAGATCCGATCCAGGAGGTACCCACGCCCACTCCTGCGATGCCCGCCGCACCTGCTCGCGTGACCACGTCATCGCCACAGTCTGCAGGTCTGGGGTGATTCCGGGTGATCGAAGGTCCCCGAGGGCGTCACCGGGCGGGTCCCGATGCAACGCCGAGCAGCATGCTCAACGGCGCGGGCGGCATGTCATCGCGCTGCTGAAGGTCCACCCGGCGGACGCCGCAGGTTTCGCACCTCACGTAGATGACATGTCCCGACGAGGTCAGGTGCCGCGACTGCGTCGACCAGGCGTGTTCGTGCTCAGCACTTGGGACACTGCGATGCGCTGGGGATCGGGTCTTGCTGGTGGTCATGAGCTCCAGCATGCTGTAATGGTCTTATGCATCTCAACCCTTACGGCGAGTATGCGGTCCTGCTCGCGGCCTCGCTCGCCAACGAATGGCCCGCCGACCGCCGGGGGATCGAGGCGACGACCCGCGAGTTCGGTATGACGATGGCATTTCCCGAAGCACCAGATGACCACGACGGCGTGCGCGGCGTCATCGACGACTGGCTACGCGTCGTCGACGCCCCCGATCCGGATCGGCGTGCCGAGCTGCTGAACCGGGAGATGGCCGCCGCTGCGGCCTATCCGCGGCTCACCGACCACGACGACGAGGGGTGGCACCTGCACTACCGGGACGACCCCCAGTCCCTCCCCTCGGTCCTACGAGCCGTGATCAGCGTCGGAACCTCGCTGCACCTCGTCACCCGCGGGATGCACCGGCTCGGGCGGTGCGCGTCCGAACCCTGCACGGCAGTCGTGGTCGACGTCACCCGCAACGGGCGGCAGCGCTACTGCTCCGTGCGCTGCGCCAACCGTGCGGCCGTGCGAAGGCATCGCGAGCGGTCCCTCGCGCCCTGAGGACCGGGTGGGCGCCGTCGGTCCCAGATCGCGCCAGTCGACGGTCGGGACGTGGTGGTGGAGCATGGTCGATGACGGATCACGCTCGACCGGGGCGTCAGTCCACCGCGGAGGGAGACCTCGCATGACGGATGAGCACATCGCGCTGAGCCCTGCCCAGGTCCTGCAGGTGAGGCACCAGTCGGCCGAGGCACTTGAACTGGAGTCCATCTGGCAACCTGGCGAGCCGCCGCCACGGCACTGGCACCCGCACCAGCGGGAGGAGTTCGAGGTACTGGAGGGCGAACTCACCGTGGAGCCCGGTCGGGCCGAACCTCGAGTCCTCGGCGTCGGTCAGAGGGTCACGATCGCGCCCCGCACGCCGCACCGGATGTGGAACGCCGGACCCGGTCAGGCGCGCGCGAGTTGGCGGATCACGCCTCCGCAGCGCACGCTCGAGCAGTTCCGGTTCATGGCTCAGGGGACCGCCCTACCGCGGGCGATGCGGATGCTGTGGGCCTTCCGCAACGAGTTCCGCGTCGGCCCAGTACTCTGACCGGCGGACCGTCCGTCAGGCGGTCAGGCGCCGCTCGACCTCCGAGACGATGGACGCGAGGCATTCCTCGGCCGAGGTTGACTCGACGTCGAGGAGGAGGTCGCGTTCGAGGCCGGGCAGTTCGCCCTCGAAGTGCCGGTAAACGCCCTCGAGGAAGTCCCGGTCCTTGCTCACCCCACGCGTGGGATCACCCTGGGCACGCTCCCAGGAGCGGTGCACGTCCGCGACGAGGACCACCCTGACCACCGCCGTCTGCTCGGGCACCCCTCCGAGTACCTGCGCCACCTCCGCCCGGGACGACGTGCCCTCGTCGACCACGACGTCCAGCGGCACCCGGACCCAGTGGCCGACCAGCCGCGCGTGGATCTCATGCGCCCACTCCCAGTCCGGGAGGGTGGGCAGCGCCATCTCGGCCACGGTGTCCAGGTCGACGAGTGCCACGGTCCGGCCCTGCTTGCGCAAGCGGTCCGTGACCGCGTGCGCGAGCGTGGACTTCCCGGCCGCGATCGGTCCGCTGATGAGGACAAGCACCTTCGTCGCATCTTCGGTCACCCGGCCATCGTGCCGGTCCGGATGGCAGTCTCCCCAGGGAATTCACTCGCGAGCGGGCGGCCGATCACCGCCTGCGCACGAGCGCCCGTACCGAGATCGCGACGCCGGCCACCGTCCAGGCCACCAACACCGCTAGGTCGCGCAGGCTCGCGCCGAACACGTCGGAGGCGAGGCCGGCGCGGAGCAGGTCTGCCGCGGGCCGGACCGGCAGGATGTCGTGCGCGGCCTGGAACCACTCCGGCAACTGGCCGACGCCGAACGTGACCGGCGAGAACAGCAGCACGAAGAACACGAGCACCTGCGTGATCAGCTGCGCCAACATCGGCGGCAGGCTCACCGCGATCGCATAACCCACCGCCGTCGCCATGAGCGTGACCAGGAGCGTGGCGGCGATGAGTACGGGCCAGTCGAACGAGAGCGCGATGTCGTAGCGCAGCGTCGCGACGAGCACACCGACGGCCACGCTGGGCAGGCCGATGAGCAGCCACACGGTCAGGTCGGCCGCGAGGAGCAGCGGCCGGGCGACGGGCAGGCCTCGCATGTAGGTGAACGTCCCATCGGTGCGGGACCGGGAGACCCCCTGGGGCACCATCACCAGCCCGATCGTGAGCAGCAACACGGTTGGGGCGCCGGTCGAGAGGAACAGCGCGGTCGGCGCATCGATGTTCGGGATGAGGAATCCGAACCCGACGATGATCCCGGCGGCCAGCATCGCCTGCACGACGATGATCAACGGCAGCATCGCGCCGATCTGGGCAAGCGTCCAGCGCAACAGCGTGACGTAGGTGGTGGCGAGGCTGACCTGCACCGGCGCGAGCCGCTGCGTACCGCCCCGGTCGGCGATGGCGTGCTCAGACATGGGCGGCCTCGGTCCCGGTCCGTGCGGGCTCAGGCTCGTCGACCCCGCTCGAGGTCAGGGCCAGGTAGGCGTCCTCGAGCGTCGCCGGTCCGAGGGCGTAGCCGTCGATCTGCTCGCGTTCGCGCAGCGTCGCCGCCCACGTGACGGCCGCCGCAGCGGCGTCCGTCGGAACCGTGAGCAGCACCCGCCGACCGGAGCGAACGGTGCGGTGGGTCGGGAACGGCAACGGTCCGCCGTCGGCGGCCTCGAGGTCGACGGCGTCCGGGGCGAACTGCAGGTCGAGGCGCAGGTCGCTGCCGGTCGTGCCGCGCAACCGTGCGGGCGAGCCCGCGGCGACGACCTTGCCTCGGTGCAGGACGACGAGGTCGTCGACGATCCGTTCCGCCTCCGCGACATTGTGGGTCACCAGCAGCACGCCGGCACCGGCGTCGCCGCGGCGGCGCACCGCCTGCCACAACAGCCGACGGCGAGCGGCGTCGATATCGTTCGTTGGCTCGTCGAGGATGACCAGCGGTGTGGGCGCGGCGACGGCCATCGCGAAGGCCGTGAGCCGGCGGATCCCGCCGGAGAGGCCCCGGCTCTCGGGCAGCGCACGACGGTCGAGCCACTCGCCGATGTCGAGTTCATCGGCGAGGCTCTCTGCGGCCGCACGCGCCGCACTCGGGGACAGACCACGAATCCGCCCGGACATCTCGATGGCCGACCGGGGCGTGAGCCCGTCGATCGGCGCCTGGCTCTGGGGCTGTAGGGCCACGTACCGGCGTGCCGTCGCGGGCTCGGCCACGGCATCGACCCCGCCTAAACGGACACTGCCGGCGTCGGGCCTCAGGAGGCCGACCATCTGAGAGACGAACGTGGTCTTCCCGGCGCCGTTGTGGCCGAGCAGTCCGACCACGGCGCCGGGCCGCACCCGCAGGGACACGTCGTCATTGGCCACCACGTCGCCGAAGCGCCGGGTGAGGCCGTCGACGCGCAGGACGTCATCGTTCATGACCACTCCTTGGATACCGTTGGTATTGGAATACTGACGGTATCTGCGTACCGTCGGTACGTCAACGGCCGGATCCCGCCTAGCATGGGCCGATGGCCTCCACCCCGCGCACCCGCCGCGAACAGCAGCAGCAGACCCGGGACGCGCTCGTGGTCGCCGCTCGCGGCGCCTTCGCCGAGCAGGGCTATCACGGCGCGAACCTCGAGACGATCGCCCGCGATGCGGGCTTCTCCAAGGGCGCCGTCTATTCCAACTTCGACGGCAAGGCGGACCTTTTCCTCGCGGTCATCGATGCCAATATCGAGGTGGCGTTCGCCGAGGGAGGTTGGAACGTCGGCGAGCACTATCAGGCATTCGAAGGCGGCTCCGACGAGTCGCATGGCGAGGAGGCCTCGGAACTGATCGAGGGATTCGCGCTCGCCACCCTGGAGTTCATCGCGACCGCGGCCCGGGACGCGCGCCTGCGCGAGCAGATGGGCAAGCGCATGACGATCCTCGTCGAGGGCTACACAGCCGTCGCGGCGCAGTCCCGATCCGAGCAGGATCCGCTGCAGCTCAACGAGCTGGGAGCACTCCTGGCCGCCTTGGACGAGGGTGCGGCACTGCTGTCCCTCGGCGGCAGTCACGCGATCGACCAGCGCGCCCTGCGCATCGGAATGCGCCGACTCCTCACGCCCGGGCCGATCGAGGAGTCGACCACGCGCGTTGGCGAACCGGCGCTGCACGACGACGCGCTGCGGCAACGGTTGGCCGACGCGATCAGGGCCGGGCACGCCGGTCCCGATGCAGCCGACGAACGTTGAATGATTTACGGATTAGTGACGTCACGTTAATGGCGTAGGACTTTCGCGTCGCGCCCGTAAGGTTAATGCAGAGAATGGACTTAGGCAGTACTGCCTTGCTATACACGATGGCATTTCGGGTTTACCTTGAGGTTATTCCTGGTTCGAACCCCGCCCAAGGAGAACGTCATGACCTCGCTCGCCGATCTCCCCTCCGTCACCGAGTGCACGGTGGCGGGCTGTTCCTACAACCACGACGGCTGCCACGCCGCGGCGGTGACGATCGGTGGCACCGGCGTCGACGCGCAGTGCGCCACCTTCATCCCGCTCACCACGAAGGGTGGGCTGTCCACGGTGCTCGCCGCAGTGGGCGCCTGCCAACGCGTGGACTGCGTGCACAACGTCGACCTCGAGTGCAGCGCCCCCGCCGTCCGCATCGGCGCCGGCACCGACCTGGCCGACTGCCTCACCTTCGAGCCGCGCACCTGAGGCAAGCGGTCGGTCCTCATGGCTGAGCACTTCTGAGCGTCCTCCGACGACCTTCCCACTGTCACAGCGGCGTGACAGCCTTGCACCGAGTCGCTGCCCCATGCGCGCGACCGGACGAGAGGAAGACCGATGCTGAGAGCTCTCAACCCGGCGAGCGTGCCGGCGTCGCCGTTCTACGCCCAGGGCATCGAGGTCACGGAGCCACAGAGACTGGTCTTCGTCTCCGGCCAGGTCGGCGTCGACTCGCAGGGTCGAACCGCTGAGGGCATCGCCGCACAGGCGGCCCAGGCGGTCGCCAACCTGGGCGCCGTACTCGCCGAGGCGGGCCTCGGCCCTGAGTCGATCACCAAGATCACGATCTACCTGACCGATCCCGCGAACGTCGAACCGTTCATGGCCGCCGCCGGACCGACCCTCCCGCCCGACCCACCCGCGACGACCCTGCTCATCGTCCAGGGTTTGGCCGCGCCGGACCTGCTCGTCGAGATCGAGGCGATCGCGGTCGGGTGAGCGGATCAACCCACAGCTGTCCATCGGGCCGATGCTCGATCGTCATGGGTGGGTCACCACCCACGAGGAAACGAGAGACCAATGCGGTACACGATCCTGCTGCACTACACGGAAGAGACCGACGAGACGCTCGGCGAGGAGGTCATGGCCGAGGGCCAACGGGCGTTCTCCGCCTACGCCCAGGCGCTGCATCAGGCCGGGGTCCTGCTCTCCGGTGAGGTACTGCAGCCGTCCACCAGCACCACCACGCTCACCACCGTCGACGGTGAGCTGCGGATCCAGGACGGCCCCTACGCCGATACCAAGGACCAGCTCGGCGGGACGTTCGTCATCGACGTGCCAGATCTCGACGTCGCACTCGAGTGGGCTCGCCAGGCCCCGGCCGTCGCCTGGGGCGCCGTCGAGGTCCGCCCGGGCGCGACCTACGTGCGCGACGGCGGGTGGGAACCGAACGCGTGAGCGCCGCCGAGGCGCGGGCGGCTGCCGAGCGAGCCGCCCGCGCCTCCTACGGTCGGCTGGTCGCGATCCTCGCCTCCCCCACCGGGGACCTCATGCTCGCCGAGGACGCCGTGTCCGATGCGCTCGAACGGGCCCTGCAGACCTGGCCCGAGCACGGCGTGCCGGCCAACCCGGACGGCTGGCTGCTCACCGTCGCCCGCAATCGCCAGCGCGATGTTTGGAAGTCGGCCGCACACCGCACCAGGGCACCGCTCCCGGCCGACCCGGGTGACACCGCGCCACTGACCTCGCCGCTGGACACTCTCGACCCCGACGCCATCGGCGAGCGTCGCCTGGAACTGCTGTTCGTGTGCGCACACCCGGCGATCGACGCTGCGGCCCGCACGCCGCTGATGCTTCAGGTGGTGCTCGGCCTCGACGCCGCCCGGATCGCGCGGGCGTACGGGGTGGGCGCTGCGGCGATGGCCAAGCGTCTGGTCCGGGCCAAGCGCCGGATCGCCGACACCCGGATCCCGTTCGTCGTTCCGGGGCGGGCGGACATGGCGCGGCGGCTGCCCGGCGTCCTCGAGGCTGTCTACGGCAGCTATGCCGTCACCCTCACCGGTGGGCCGGACGAGGCGCCACTGCGGTCCCCGGATTCCCTGGCCGGCGAGGCCCACTACCTCGCCGTCACGCTCGCGGCTCTGCTCCCGGACGAACCCGAGGTGCTCGGCCTGGCCGCGCTGATCTCGCTCTCGCTGGCCCGGTCGCCGACCCGGCAAAAGGACTTCGTCCCGCTCGCGGAGCAGGACCCGGCAACCTGGGACGCGCGCCTGATCGCGGACGGTGAGGCGTACCTGCGCCTGGCGTCGGCCACCGACCGGCTCGGACGGTTCCAGCTCGAGGCGGCGATCCAGGCAGTGCACTGCGACCGGCGCCGGACCGGAGTGACGGATCAGGAGGCGCTGCGCACGCTCTACTCGGCACTCGTTCTGCTCGCGCCGACCCTGGGGGCGCAGGTGGCGCTCGCGGCAACCGTCGGCCGACTGGACGGCCCCGAGGCCGGGCTCGCCGCACTGCCCGATGGTGCCGATGCCTTCCAGCCCGCCTGGGCCACCCGCGCGCACCTGCTCGGCGCAGCCGGGCGCGGCGCGGAGGCTGCGGCGGCGTTCGACCGAGCGGCCGCGCTCACCATCGACCCGGTGGCCCGGCGCCATCTCAGCGATCAGGCCGCAGCGCTCCGCGGTCCGCGCTGACGCACCGGTACGCAGCTCCGGCGGATCGATCCGGACCGGCCCGGCCGGCCCGCCGTGGCCACCACTCCCCCCGGGCCGCCTCGAGCAGCACGGCCTGATCCGCGCCGGGAGCGGGCCGGGCCGCGGCAGGGTCACTCGGTACCGTGGACCGATGACGACCGAGACTCGCTACGTCCGGCCGCCGCAGGAGATCCTCGACACTCTCCTCGAGGAAGGATTCCGCGCAGCCGGCGAGGCCACGCATCCGCCGGACCCCACCTGGATCGAGTTCGGCTCGAGCACCCTCGTCGTTCTCGCCGGGCGCACTGCCCTGCGGGTCGCGCGACAGCCGTCCGTGGCCGCCGAACTGAACAGGGCCCAGGCCCTCGTCGATGCGCTGCCGGCCCTGCCGTTCGCGGTGCCGGAGACGACCGGCGAACCCGTGACGATCGACGGCTACCAGGCGATCCCGACACTGCGCGTCGAGGGCGAACCGCATCCTCCGCACGCGGGTGACCTGGAGCCGCTCCGAGACCTGCTGGAGGCCGTGCACTCCCTCGACGCCAGCCCGCTCCGCCCGCACCTGGCGCAGCCACGATCGTTCATGGGCGGCGCCGACTGGGAGCCGGTGCTGCGCGATCGCGTCGTCCCGTTGCTGAGCCCGAACCTGCAGGGCGAGGCCCGACGGCGCATCGACGCTCTCGCAGGCCTGGAGCCTGGGGAGGTGGTCGTCAATCATGGCGACCTCGCCGGCTCGAACGTGCTCTGGCACCACGGTCGGGTAAGTGGCGTCCTCGACTGGGACCTGACCGCCCTGGACGACCCTGCCGAGGACCTGGCCAGCCTCGCGTCCTGGCACGGCTGGGCACTGGCCCATGAGCTCGCCGACGCCGCCACTGTGGCACGCGCGGACGTGTTCCGGCGCAGCGTCGGACTGCAGCAGATCGCCTTCACGCTGCTGCAGGACCGTCCCGCCGACGAGCTCGCCCGGGTCGTGGCACGCGCCGAGCAGCGCCTCGCGGGCTGAGCTTGAGCCGAGCGACCGGCTCAGCCACCGAACGGTGGCAACTCGAGCTCGGCTAGCCGGCGCGGGTCTGCGAGAACGTCGATCGCCACGACCAGAGAGTCCCGAACCGTGAATGCCATCACGAACTGCGGCGTCCCGTGCGGCGCGACGACCACCCCGGCGGCGCCGTTGACGAGGATCGGATGCACGAACGGTGAGAGCCGCGACGCGGTGAAGGCCTGCCGCGATACGGCAGCCGGCCCGTGCAGCGTCATCGACATCTGCGGACGGGACCGGCCGCCGTCGGACCGGAACACGACGTCGGGGTGCAGCACGGCCACCAGCGCGTCGAGGTCACCGTCACGGGACGCCGCGAAGAAGGCGTCCACGACCGCGCGCTGAGCCCGCACGTCCGGGTCGGGCTCAACAGCCTGACCAGCCACTCGTCGGCGTCCTCGGCTCGCGAGCTGCCGCGTCGCGGCGGGCGAACGTTCAAGCATCGGGGCGATCTCGTCGAACGGCACGGCGAACATGTCGTGCAGCACGAACGCCAGCCGCTCGGCCGGCGGCAGCGTGTCCAGGACGACCATCAGAGCGAGGCCCACCGAGTCGGCCAGTACCGCCTCCTGCTCCGGGTCCGCTCCGGCCGCCGGCCCGAGCAGCGGATCCGGCACGTGGACGGCCTCATCGAGCCCGTCCTCCCGACGGTTCGTCCGCGCCCGGAGCCGGTTCAGGCAGGTCCGCACCACCACCGTGGTCAGCCAGCCAACCGGGTTCTCGACGCCGCTCAGGCCCGCCCGCTCGGCGCGCAGCCAGGCGTCCTGCAGCGCGTCGTCAGCCTCGGCGAGTGAGCCGAGCATCCGGTACGCGACCGCGCGCAGTCGCGGCCGTTCCCGTTCGAACAGCCCCGTGAGGTCGTCACCGCCGTCCATGTCACATCCCTTCGTCCCTGGGTGTCACAGAGGTGACCCGCCGCGCCGGCCCGGTGTGACGGGCCCGATTCCACCACGACCCACAGGAGACCATCATGACCTCCCCGATCCTGCTCACCGGCGGCACCGGCACCCTCGGCCGCCTCGTCCTGGCCCGGCTGCGCGCCGCCGACCACGACGTGCGCGTGCTCAGCCGTAGGCCGCGCGACGACGAGCCGGGCGTCACCTACGCGCTCGGTGACGTCGCCACCGGCAACGGGCTCGAGGCGGCACTGGACGACGTCCACACGGTGCTCCACCTGGCCGGTGGACCCAGGGGGGACGCCGCTGCGGCGCAGGTGGTCGCCGAGCACGCACGGCGTGCCCGGGTTGGCCACCTGGTCGCGATCTCCGTCGTCGGTGCCGACGCGATGCCGCTGCGGTACTTCCGGGAGAAGGCCGGGCTGGAGCGCGCCATAGCCGCGGCCGAGGTCCCGTGGACGGTGCTGCGCGCGGCCCAGTTCCATGACTTCGTGCTGACGCTGGCGCGGTCCTTGGCGAAGCTGCCGGTCACGCCGGTGCCCCGGATGCGGCTGCAGTCCGTCGATGCGGACGAGGTCGCCCACCGGCTGGTGGACCTCGCCCTCGCGGGTCCGGCCGGCCTGGTGCCCGACCTCGTCGGCCCGGAAGTCTACGACGCACCCGACGCGGTCCGGGCCTACCTTCGGGCTCGGGGCTCGCGCCGCCCGGTCCTCGTCTTCGGGCTGCCGGGCAAGGTCGGCCGCGCCTACCGCGATGGCGCCAATCTCGCGGTCGAGCCGGTCGGGCACGGCGAGCGCAGCTGGGCCGACTTCCTCGAGGAGCGGGGTGGGGCCGACGCCGTTGCGCAGCCGCCGATCGTCGCGGCCTGACGTCAGAAGTCGATCCGCATGACGACCCGCCGCGGGCTCGGCTCGCCGATCGCGACGAATCCCGCAGCGGCGAACGCCGCGATGGTCCCGACGTGCAGGTCCTGCTCGATCGTGCCCGCGGTCCTGGTCGGGTATCCCTCGACGGCGCGGGCGCCGCGCGCTCGCGCATGCTCGACGGCGGCCCGCACCAGGGCGTGGCTGATCCCCCTGCGGCGGTGACCGGCGCGGGTGAAGACGCAGGTCACGGCCCAGATCCCGGCGTCGGTGCGATCCTCTTCCCGCCCGGTCCACGGGACCCGCGCGACGCGGACCAGCCCGTCGTAGTGGGGGCGTGGTTCGACCGCGCACCACCCGACGGGTTCGCCGTCGTCGTAGGCGACGAGTCCGCTGGTGGTGTCCGAGCCGGGATTCTCGCATTCGGTCTGCTCCCGCAGCCGGGCCGCGCGCTCGGCGACCGGGAAGTTGGCGAACGCCTCGCCGCGGGCGAGCTTGTACCGCTGGCACTGGCACCGCGAGCCTTCGCCGCGGGTACCGAGGATCGCCGCCAGGTCAGCCCAGGTTGCCTCGTTCGCGGGCACGATCCGCAGGTCCGTGACCGCTTCGGCGATCCGTGGCATAGCACCGCTCCCCTCGTCGGGACTCGGCCCGCTCGCCCGAACCTCTCCGGGCGAGCCTACGCGGGCAGCCGGTACACCGACACGTGGGACCGGGACTCGGCCGTGAATTCCGCACCTGCGAAGTCCGCGTGCCGGCTCTCCAGCGCGAACCCGGCCAGCCGGGCCATCAGGTCCAGTTCCGCGGGCCAGATGTAGCGGTGCGGTGTGCGACCCAGCGTGGCCTCGCGACCGTCCCCGAACCGGAAGTGGTGGGAGACCACCCGCTGGTTCAGGACGTCGTAGGTGTCCAGGCCCACGTAGCCGTCGTCGGCGCGCCACAGCGTGCCCGGGGCTCCCGGCGGGAGCTTGCGTAGTTCGGGCACCCACAACTCGATGACGAACGCCCCGCCCGGCCGCAGGTGGCGGGCCGCGTTCGCGAAGCAGGCGACCTGCTCGTCCTGCGTGAGCAGGTTCGCGATCGTGTTGAACACGAGATAGACCAGACCGTAGTCGCCCAGGCCTGCCTCCGCCGTCGCCATGTCCCCGACAACCACGGGGAGCTCGGCCTCGCCGACCTTGGTGCGCAACTGAGCGACCATCGGCTCCGAGAACTCGATGCCGGTGACCGGCACCTGCTGGGCCAGCGGGATCGCGACGCGGCCGGTGCCGATCGCGAACTCCAGGGCACGTCCGCCGTCGGCCAGCGCCGCGAGCCGCTCGACGGTTGGGCCGAGCACCTCCGGGGCGAACATGCCCTCGCCGGGGGTGTCGTACTCGGCGGCCGCGGTGGCGTCCCAGAGCTCGGACTGGGTCAGGTCCTCGATACGGGTCATGACCGCGATGCTCGTCGCAAGGTCCCGACGGCGTCCAACGGTTTTCGAAGGCCGCGCCGTCGGCGGACCATGGTCACGCTCGCGGCACGGTTGGGCCACAACTTGGCAACAGCCGTTCCCCGGAGCCCGTTCGGCCCGTACGGTCCCGGTCATGACGCGACTGCGGTGGGGCCTCGCATTCATTCTCGGTACGGTGCTTGTGGCCGGGTGCTCGAACGCCGGGTCGGGATCCGAGGATTCAGGCGGCGACGCCGGCCACCTGTCGGGCGGCGACGGTGGTGGTGTTGCCGAGCAGGAGGCGGCCGACCGCGACATCAGCGGCGACACCCAACGGCAGATCATCACCACGGGGTCCGCGACCGTGGTGGTCGAGGACCCGGCGGAGGCCGCGGACAGGGTGGCCCTGCTCGTCGAGACCGCCGGCGGCCGGGTGGACCAGCGCTCGGAACGGGCCGCCGGATCCGACGGGCCGGACTCCCTCGGCTGGGCGCACCTGACCATCCGGGTGCCGGCCGACGAGCTCAACGGCCTGATCGACGAGCTGGACGAGCTCGGCGACGTCCATGACCTGAGCCAGAGCGCTCAGGACGTCACCCAGGTGGCGGTGGATCTGGACGCCCGGATCGTGGCGCTGCAGGCCTCCACCGACCGGCTGCTGCAGATCATGGCGGACGCGGCGGACAGCGGTGACCTGATCGCGGCCGAGTCGGCGCTGAGCGAGCGGCAGGCGGAGCTCGAGTCATTGCAGGCCGAGCGTGCGTACCTGGCCGACCAGGTCTCGATGTCCACGCTGGACGTCAACCTGGAGGCGCACTACGAGCCGACCATCGAGACCGGCGGATTTCTCGGCGGCCTCGAAACGGGCTGGCGGGCGCTGGTCACGTTCGCGAGCGGAGTGCTGGTGTTCCTCGGCGTGATCGCGCCCTGGCTCCTCCTGGTGGGCGTCCCGGTGGCCGCCATCGTGTGGCTGACCCGGCGGCGGCGCCGGCGGGCCGCCGCGGGAAGCCCCGGGAGACCGACATCCGCCGACGGCGAGGCCGCCCCCGACCTGACCTGACGCCGATGTGACACGGCCGGACCGGCGTGGTTGGGTCGGGTCATGAGTGAGCGCCCCCGCGCCGTCGTCGCCGGCGGTTCCGGCTTCATCGGCACCGCCCTGATCGACGACCTGCGCCGCCGCGGCTACGACGTCACGCGGATCGGGCGGTCCGGACCGGACGCCCGCTGGGACCAGCAGGCCGAGATCGCCGCGCTTGTCGACGGCGCGGATCTGCTGGTGAACCTCGCCGGCAAGAGCGTCGGCTGCCGCTACCACGACCGGAACCGCAATGAGATCTACCGGTCCCGGATCGCGACCACGATGGCGCTGCACCGGGCGGTCGACCGCGCCGCGGAGCCGCCCCGGTTGTGGCTGAACGCGAGCACCGGAACGATCTACCGACATGCGATGGACCGGCCGCAGACAGAGGCCGCCGGTGAGTTCGGCGGCGGGTTCTCGGTGGACGTGGCCCGGAACTGGGAGCGGGTGTTCAGCCACGGCGACCTGCCCCGGACCCGCCGAGTGGCGCTACGGATGGCGATCGTCCTCGGCGATGACGGGGCGCTGCCGATGCTGCGCACCGCCGCGCGGTTCGGGCTGGGCGGCCCGGAGTACGACGGCTGGTGGCTGCCCCATCGCCGCTACCGCGGGATCGGGCCGCACCCCACCACGTCGAAGGGGGTCGACCACCACACCGGTGGGCGGCAGCGGTTCAGCTGGATCCACATCGAGGACGTGCTCGGGGCCGTCGAGTTCCTCGACACCCGTGCGGACCTCGAGGGTCCGGTGAACCTGGCCGTCCCGGAGGCGAGCGACAACACCACCCTGATGGCAGGGCTGCGCCGGACGGTCGGCGCGCGCGTGGGGCTGCCGGCACCGCGATGGCTGCTCGAGATCGGGATGCTCGTGCTGCGGCAGGAGTCCGAGCTCGTGCTCAAGAGCCGGTGGGTCGCCCCCGAGAAGCTCCTGGCCGCCGGGTTCGAGTTCCGTCACACCGACCTCGAGGCCGCCCTGCGCAACCTCGCGTGAGCGCTGCGGTCGCTGTCCGCGCCACTGTCTCGCCCGTCAGCGCGGCGGGTGGTCGCCGTTGATCGTGGCGTTCTGCCGCCCTCAGCGCGGCGGGTGGTCCAGCCCGGTGATCAGCCGCTGGTTGGCGGCAATGGTGCGCTCCAGGTCCGCGAACGCGGCCCGCACCTGCGGGGAGTCCGGATCCTCCCAGGCGATCTCGTCCCGTGCGGCCGCCTCGGCCTGGATCCGGCGCATGTGGTCGCGGGCCTGGGCGGTCTGGTCCGCTTGAGGCCCGGCGGCGCCGAGCGCGGACTGGATGCTCAGGGCGGCGGTGGCCGCGTCCCGGTCGGCGCGCAGGTCGTGCAACTGTGCGGTGGCGTGGTGCAGTTGCGACTCGAGCAGGTCCAGGCGCTGCTCGAGGTGGGTGACCTGGCCGTCCAGGCTCGCAAACCTCGTGCGCAGCGCGTCCCGGCGGCGCTCGGCGTCGATGGCGTCGGTCAGGTGCCGTCTGCCGATCTCGTCCTGCCCGTCCGCCACGGCCCGCCGGGCTCGCTCGGTCGCGGCACGCGCCTCGTCCTCAGCCCGTCCCGCCTGCAGCTCGGTGCGGCGGCGGCTCACGCTCAGGTCGACGAGCGAGCGCCGGGCGGTGACGAGCAATGCCTGCTGCTCGGACAGGTGGGCCACGAGCCGCTCGGCGGGGTCACCCTTTGGGGTCCCCGCGCGGCGCACCCGCACCAGGCGCACCAGCCGCGTACGAATTCTGCTCTCAGCCACGGCCGCCGGTCCCCGGATCAGGCAGGGCGTCACGATCGGCGCGTCGGTCCCAGCTGCGCAGGGCCTCACCCTCGATCTGCAGCCGCTCGGCGGCGGCCCCCAACTCGGCGGCGGCGCTGTGGTTGCCCATCGCAGACTCCCGCACCCCGGTTGCGAGCCGCCGGTACTCACCGACCTCGCCCGCGATCCGTTCGGTGAGCCGGGCACGCAGCGCCGGGTCCGGCTCGCGCTCGACGAGTCTGAGCCGCTCGTCGAGGCCGGCGGCGACCGTCTCCAGGTGCTCGGCGATCGCGGGCAGCTCCCCGACCGGGCGACCCTGCGCACCGGCGGCCGTGAGTGCCCGGGTGGTTGCCTCCCGTTCCCGCGCGATCGCCAACTGAAGGCGTGCGCCCTGGCGACCTGCGCCGTCGGACACCACGCTGCGAGCGCCGAGCAGGCCGCGGTCCACCCCGCGACGCAGCGCCTTCGAGCGGCGCACCCGGCGGACCACCAGCCAGAACGCGGTCCCAACGGCCGCGACGCCCACGGCGGCGGTGCCCGCGAGAACCGCGAGGGTGGTCACCACGAACTCGGTGGCAGCCGTGATCGTCTCGGCGGGCATCTGCACTCACCTCGATCTCGGCCGCTTGCGGTGGGGATTCCACTCTACGACGCCGCGGCGGGTCACCCGAAGCCGATTCGTTCCCACCACGTCCGACCCGTTCGAGAAGCGGCCAGGATCTGACCTGTTCGGCTCGTAACGTTGTTCTCATCGCCCACCGATGAAGGAGCAGGACATGTTGCGCGGACTCACGACGATCACCTACCTCGCCGACGACGTCGCCGCGGCGGCGCGCTGGTATGCCGAACTGCTCGGGACGGAGCCCTACTTCACGCGCCCCGAGACCGGCGACCCGGCCTACGTCGAGTTCCGGATCGGCGACTACAGCCACGAGCTCGGGATCATGTCCACCGCCTACTCCGCGCACCCGCACGGGCAGCCTGCCGGCGCCACCGCGTACTGGGCCGTCGATGACCTCAACGCCGCCGTGGCCCGGGCCGTCGACCTCGGCGCCACGGCCCACGAGCCGATCACGACCCGCGGGGACGGTTTCGTGACGGCCTCCGTGGTCGACCCGTTCGGCAATATCCTCGGGCTCATGTTCAACCAGCACTACCTGGACGTGCTCGGCGAGCACGACAGGACGAGCTGAGGTTTCAGGCCGGGGCGAGCGCCTGAGCCCGGCCGTCGACGATCTCGACCACCCGGTCGGCGTGGGCGAGATGGTCCCGGTCGTGGGTCACCATCACGGTGGCCAGCTCCCGCTCGGTGGTGAGCCGGCGGATCAGGTCAAGGATCGCCGCACCGCGCTCGGAGTCCAGCGCGCTCGTCGGCTCGTCGACGAGCAGCACGGACGGTGAATTCATCAGTCCACGCGCGATCGTGACGCGCTGACGCTGGCCGCCGGAGAGCTGGTGGGGGCGGCGGCCGGCCTGGGCGGCGAGCCCGACGGCGTCCAGTAGTTCCAGCGCCCGCTCGCCCGCCGCCGTGGGGGCCTCGCCGGCGAGGTGCGCCATCACCGTGAGCTGCTCGAGCGCGGTGAGGGAGGCGAGCAGGTTCGCGGACTGGAACACGATCCCGATCCGGTCCCGGCGCACCCGGGTGCGCTGCTTGGCGTTCAGGCCGACCAGGTCGGTGCCGTCGAGAAGCACCTGGCCTGAGTCGGGGGTGATCAGCGTGGCGGCGACTGCGAGCAGGCTGGACTTGCCGGACCCGGACGGGCCGACGACGGCGGTGAGCTCGCCCGGTTCGGCATGCAGGGTGACGTGGTCGAGCGCGGTGAGGCGGCCGTCGCCGTCGGGGTAGGTGAGGGTGACGTCGTTGAGGTGCATGGTCATGGCAGGTGTGCTCCGGTCCCGATAGTGACGATCTACGAAATGGTGATGACGCCGGTGGCGCGCTTGCTACCGGGCCGCACCGAGGGCGGTGAGCGGGTCCACGGTGGCGATCCGGCGCAGCGAGGCCGCCGCCCCGACCAGGCCGAGGACCACCAGCAGCGCCGCGGGCAGCAGGACCGTGGCCGGGGTCAGCACGAACGGCACCGCGGTGGCGGCGAGCGCGCCGAGTCCCGCGGCGAGGGCGGCGCCGAGGCCGGTCCCGAAGAGGAGCAGGACGAACGCCTGCCCGACGGCGTCGCGCACCAGGTAGCCGGTCGATGCGCCGACTGCCTTGAGGATCGCGATCTCTGGGCTCCGCTGCACGGTCCAGACCGTGAAGAACGCTCCGATCACGAGTGCCGAGATGGCGAGCAGCAGGCCGCGCATGAGTTGCAGGGACCCGTTCTCCGAGGAGTAGGAGCCGATCGCGTTCAGGGAGTCGGCCACGGTGACGGTCTCGGTGCCGAGGGCGGCGTCGGCGGCGGCGAGGTCGGCGGTGCCGGCCCGGATCGCGAGCACGGTCGCGGCGTCCGGTGCGGTCCCGGTCATCGGCCGGTCGGCGTCCGAGATCCAGGCGACGGGCGCGTGGGAGTAGGAGTCCCGCCCGGCGACGGCTGCGACCTCGAGCTCGACGCCGCCGACGGTGATGGTGTCCCCGGCCGCTACGCCGAGGTCCTCGGCGGCCTGCTCGGCGAGCACCACCTCGCCGCTGCGCACGGCTACCGGCGGCAGCGTGGAGGCGTCGTCGACGGCGAAGAACGCCACGCCCGTGGTGCGCGCGCCGGACTCGGCGCGGGTCATCCCGAGCGTGAGCGGTTCGACCGCGGCCACGCCGGTCACGTCCGCCCAGTCCGCCTGGGTCTGCGCGGGGATGGCGGAGTCGGAGAACGAGATGTCCTGGTCCGCAGCCGGTGCGGCGAACACGACGTGATCGGCGTCCAGGTCCGTGATGGCCGAGATGTTCTCGCGGCCGAGGCCGGCGGTGAGCCCGGACAACAGCACCACGAGCAGTGTGATGAGGGTGACGACGGCGCCCATCAGGGCGAATCGTCCCTTCGCGAACTTCAGGTCCCTGAGGGCTACGAACACGTGGTATCTCCAAGGTACGGCTGGATGGTGGCGAGCAGCCACCGGGTGATCCGGCAAGGCCGGTGCCGCCTTGTCGGCGACCTCGCTCAGCGTCTCTCCCGGGCCCGGTGCGCCACATCGCTCGCCGGATGGCTTCGCGGACGGCGAAGGTCGGAGCGCGCGGTCCAACGTTCGATGGATGCCGGCTGGACCCGGGCTCCGTACGCTGGGATGGCCATGACGACCGCTCACCGCACCCCCGGACCCGCCAGCGGCGCAGCGCCGCCCGTGCCGTGGCTGCTCCGGCTGTGCCTGCACCTGCTCGTCGCGGTGCTGCTGATCCTCGCCGCCGTACGGGCGTTCAACCCCGACGGCGGAGCACCGGTCGCGGTGATGGTCGTCGCCATCGTGGTGGGCCTGGTGTACGCGGCCGGTCCGCTGACGTCCGCGGTGCAGCCCGGCACCAGGGCCGCCGGCCTCTGGCTCGGCGTGCTGCTCGCGACCTGGCTGGTGCTGCTGTGGCTCACCCCGGATGCGATCTGGCTGGCGTTCGCCTGGTTCTTCCTGCTGTTGCACCTGCTGTCCTGGCGCACCGGGCTGATCATGGTGGTGCTGACGGCCGTCGCCGCTGTGGCCGGGTTCGCCTGGCACCAGCCGGCCTTCACCCCTGCCATGGCGATCGGCCCGTTCCTCGGTGCGGCGGTCGCGGTGGCCACCGTGTGGGGGTTCCAGCAGCTGAGCACCGAGTCCGAGCGGCGCCGTGCCCTGATCGCCGAACTCCTGCAGACGCGCGCCGAACTCGCCGCCGCCGAGCGCGAGCAGGGCGTCCTCGCCGAGCGCGCGCGCCTGGCGCGGGAGATCCACGACACGCTGGCCCAGGGCCTGTCCAGCATCCAGCTGCTGCTGCTCGCGTCCGGCCGGCGTCTGGCCGCGCACCCCGAACTGGCGGACGTCGCCACGCACGTGGAGCAGGCGCGGGCCACCGCGCAGGAGAACCTCGGCGAAGCCCGGCGCCTGGTCGCGGCGCTCGCCCCGGCCGACCTGCAGGGCGGGTCGCTGGTCGGGGCGCTGCGCCGGTTGTGCGCCACCACCACCGAGCGCACCGGCCTGCCGGTGACGTTCCGCCTGGAGGGTGGCCCGGTCGCGCTGCCGACACCGGTCGAGGTTGCCCTGTTGCGGATCGCCCAGTCCGCCCTGGCCAACACCACGCGGCACGCCGGGGCGACCCGCGCCGCCGTGACGCTGACCGTGATGGACCAGCAGGTCGCGCTCGACGTGGTGGACGACGGCGTCGGTTTCGATGCCGCGGCCCTCACCTCGGCGGGTGCGGACCGCCCGGCGCCAGGCCCCGACGGCGGCTTCGGCCTGGCCTCGATGCGTTCCCGCGCCGTCGAGCTCGGCGGCACCCTGACCGTCGAGTCCACTCCGGGGCACGGCACCGCCCTGGCCGTGACGTTCCCGATCGCGACGGAGCGGACCGACCCGGCGACCGCCGCCGAGCAGTCCGGCCCGGCCACCGCCGTCAGGCCTGACGACCCACGGACGGCGACCGGACCCGCCAACCCAGCCACCGCCGTCGGGCCTGGTGCCGACCATCCGAGCGAACGGCCGCGGCCGTGATCTCGATCCTGCTCGCGGACGACCATCCCGTGGTGCGCGCCGGCCTCAAGGCAGTCCTGGAGACCGAGCCGGACCTACGCGTGGTGGCGCAGGCCGGCACGGCCGACGAGGCGGTGCGCGCCGCCGTCGAACTGACGTCAGCCGAACCGCCCGGGCTGGACGTGGTGTTGATGGACCTGCAGTTCGGCAACGTGAGCGCCGAGATGGCCGGAGTCGACGCCACCGCCCGGATCGCTGCGCTGCCCCGGGCACCCCGGGTCCTCATCCTGACCACCTATGACACCGACGCGGACATCCTTGCGGCCGTCGAGGCGGGCGCGTCGGGCTACCTGCTCAAGGATGCCCCGCCCGAGGAGCTGCTCGCGGCCGTGCGGACGGCGGCGGCGGGGCAGTCGGCGCTCGCGCCGGCGGTGGCACTGCGGCTGATGGACCGGATGCGGGCGCCGGACCGGTCGCTGTCGCGGCGGGAGACCGAGGTCCTCACCCTGGTGGCCGCAGGTCGCTCCAACCAGCAGATCGCCCGGGAACTGTTCATCTCCGAGGCGACGGTGAAGTCCCACCTGGTGCACATCTTCACCAAGCTCGGGGTGGACTCGCGGACCGCGGCGACCGCGGCGGGGCGCAGCCGGGGTCTGATCAGGCGGTGATCACTGCGCCAGCGGGTCGTACCCGACGTTGAGCCACAGGTGCCGCGGGATCTGCTCGATGAACCCGTAGAGCAGATTGAGGTAGGGGTCGATGTTCTGCAACTCCTGAGATCCGTGGATCCAGAGGAAGACGTCGCGACCCTCGATCGTGATGTTGCGTCCGACTGCGTCGGGCTGCAGCAGCCGCTCCATCATCCGGGGATGGATCAGGTCGAACGGGAACTGGCCCGGCGGGCCCTGGATCCGCCAGGCTTCGTTGAAGGCGACGGACTCGAACTCGATGTCCTGACCGCCGAAGAACTTCGCGATCGAGGTGCCCGCACCGTCCGGGCTCAACTGCACCCAGGGCAGCGGGACCGGCAACTGCAGCGCGACCACGTGGTGGGTGTGCGTGGTGCTGTTCTTGCCGTTGCTGGTGACGTAGGTGTAGCTGAAACTCAACACCTGCCTGCCGTGGAAGTTCCCGGTGAAGACCTCCGAGGCCCGTCGCGATCCCCCTCGCCCGAACGGCGGGCTCTGCCAACGTCGCTCCAGGCCGTCCACCCGCGGGGTGTACTGCCAGCCCCGCGCTACGGCCCACTGGTGGTTCGCGGCGTGCCGGCGCTGGTTCGCGCGGCGTACCAGCACGACCACGAGGACGATGAGCCCCACGGGCACCACGAAGAAGAGCAGCGAGATGATCCCGCCGGCGAAGAGCGCCCCCGGATCCATGCGATGTCTCCCCTGCCTCTGGTCGTGATGATCTTTGAGTTTCCGGGCCGGTCACTCGGCCAGCGGATCGTGTCCGACGTTGAGCCACAGGTGCCGCGGCACCCGTTGGACGATCCCGTACAGCAGGTTCAGGTAGGAGTCGACGTACTCGATCCGCTGCCGGCCGTTCGCCCACAGGAAGATGTCCTGGCCCTCGACGGTGATCGCCCGGCCGACGGCGTCCCCCTGGAGCAGTCGCTCCATCATCCGGGGGTGGATGAAGTCGTAGGCGAACCGGGAGGAGGCAGCCTTCACCCGCCACGAGTCGTTGAAGGAGGCGGACTCGAACTCGATGTCCTGACCGCCGAAGAACTTCGCGATCGCCGCGCCGGCACCCTCCGGCGTCAGCTGCACCCAGGGCAGCTCCGCCGGCAGATGCAGCGACACCACGTGGAAGGGGTGGGTGCTCCTGCTCTTCCCGCTACCGGTCGTGTAGGTGTAGTTGAAGCTGAGGGCCTGCTCGCCCTGGAAGACCCCGGTGAGCACCTCACTCGCGCGTCGGGAGCTGCCCTGCCGGAACGGCGGGCTCTGCCATCGGTTCACCAGGGCGGGGACGGTCGCGGTGTAGGTCCAGCCGCGCCCGGCGGCCCAGGCCCGAAGCGCCTCCTGGCGTTTCTTGTTCGCGCGCCAGCCGACGATGGCCACGACCACGAAGATCACCACGAAGACGATCCAGAAGCCGCCCTGGAAGAAGCCTGCGTCCCCTGACATCCGGATCTCTCCTGTTCATGGTCGTCGGACCGTGCTGACAAACGTCCAGCAGCGTAGCAACGAAGGTGCCGCCGGCCGGAGCGCGAACCGGGGCAGAACTCCCCAGCGGCCGCGTCCCACCGGCCACCGGCGACGCACGTAAATGTCTGGCGCACCGGGTGGGAGGAGGTTCACCCTCGAGTCATGGACACCATCGCCACCACGTTCCGGATCAGCGAGGCACCGACGCCCGCTCGTTCCGACGAGACCCCCGACTGGCGGGTTCGCGGCGCCGTCGCCGTGAGCGCCGCAGGTGTGCTCGAGATCCTGGGCAACACCGACCTGGCCGACACCGCGGAGACCGTCACCGCCTCGCGCGCCAACCAGAAGACCGCCGAGAAGCACCTGCTCGTCGGCCTCGACGCCGCTGCCCCCGACGGCGACCCCGACTCCGTCCTCGGCGCCGCGTGGGTGTACCTGCCGCTGAAGGACAACACTCACATGGCCTTCATCGAGGTCGAGGTCCTCGCCGGGGCACGACGGCACGGCCTCGGTGCCCAGCTCTGGGATGCCGCCGTGGTGATCGCGCGGGGTGCGGGACGCACCAAGGTCATGGCCGACGCCGGCATCACCACCGAGCCCGACGCTGATTCTCCGGATGCGATGGTGCCGCCGACCGGAACCGGCCGCTTCGACGGCAGCACCCCCGGCGCCCGGTTCGCGCTGTCTCGCGGCTTCACCCTGGAGCAGGTGGAGCGCCACTCGCAGGTGCAGCTGCCGGTGGACCCCGAGACGCTGGTGCGGTACCGGCGGGAATCACAGGCGAAGGCCGGGTCCGACTACGACCTGGTCACCTGGCAGGGACCGGTGCCGCCGGAGTGGGTCGAGCAGTACTGCGTGCTGCAGACCCGGATGAGCACCGACGCACCGTCCGCCGGCCTCGACCTGCAGGAGGAGGTGTGGGACGCCGAGCGGGTCGCGAACCTCGACCAGACCCGCGCGGCGATGGGCAAGATGACCTACACCACGGCCGCCCGGCACATCCCCACCGGCACCCTCGCCGGCTACACCGAGATCGACACGGCCCCCGGCAAGCCGGACGTGCTCTATCAGGAGAACACCCTGGTGCTGGCCGAGCACCGCGGCAGGCGGCTGGGCATGCTGGTCAAGGCCGCGAACCTCGAGGTGATCGCCCGCGAGGTCCCGGATGCCCGCCGGGTGCACACCTGGAACGCCGAGGAGAACAACTACATGCTCGACATCAACGTGGCCCTCGGCTTCCGCCAGGCGAGCGTGTGGGCCGCCTGGCAGCTCACCCTCTGAGCCGGTCGACCCCACCTG
>NZ_CACRYJ010000009.1 GCF_902703175.1 Occultella aeris
CCCTTGGCCCCGGCCCTGGCCCCGGCTCAGGCGCCCCCTCGTCTTCCAGATCGGAACGCCGGGTCGGCGTCGGTAGGGCGGCCGCGGCGACCGCCCCGAGGAAGACGAGGCCTCCCGCGATCATGACCGCCGCCCCCAGGGCAGACTCGGTCACGATTCCGATCGGCGGACCCGCGACCACTAGTACCCCGGCCAGAGTCGCTCCCACAGCCAGTTGTGCTCCACGGAGGAGGCGAGCAGCGCTGGTGCGCCGAAGATCGAGGTCGGCGGCGGGAGCAACCCCCGCCACCGCCGGACGCCTCGCAACCTGCCGGAGCACCAACTGCGTCACACCCGCGAGGAGCAGTGCGACCGCGAGGATCGGCACGCCGTAGGGCCACCCGGGGAACGGACCCGCAGACGAGCTGACGAGTCCGTCGGCGCGTGGCGGGTCGTACACCACCGTGAAACTGGTGCCATCGGCGATGAGACCGAACACCACGACGATCCCCGCCAGGAGCGCACTCCACACCAGCAACATCACCCAGGGCAGCCGTGGCGAGACGTCCGCCGTCGTTCGTCGAACCAGGGCGGCCGTGCGCACGGAACCCTCGGGCCGCGGCCAGGTGACCTCTCCGACCCAGAGGGTCAGGACATACGCGAGGCCGCCGACCAGGAACGCGAGACCGAACGCGAGTCCCGGCGGCGCCGCCGCGACCTCGAACAGGGCCACGCCCGCCGCATCCACGGCGAGGGTGCCGACGAGCGCCACGACGGCGAGCGTGATCGCGATCGTCGTCGCCCAAAGTGCGTGGCGACGCGCCGCAACCAGCGTCGCGACGGGGGTGTCTTCGGGCCGCGCGGAGCGTCCCATGGCACCGAGAAGCGCCCCGCCGATCACGACCGCGAGCGCCACCGCGAGCAGGGAGAGGACCACCAGGACCACGATCGTCACGAGACCAGACATGCCGCACCACCCTTTGGAGATTATGTACCAATGAGTCAATACATTGACACCTTCTGACCATCGTCGTCAAGGACAGATGGGCCCACCATCCGGGACAGGGATCCATAGCCGTCCGACGGGCGCATCGTGACCGAATCGTTGTCAATCTGAATGGGTTCAAGGTCCCCGCGCAGGTGTGACGTGGGCCACGATAGGGACCACTCGGACCTACAAAGTCGGAGCCTGCGCAATGGGGCGCAGCAGGTCGAGGTCGGCGGCGTCAGGCCGCCGACCTCGATCCTTTCCCCTAGCCTGTGCCTATGCCCGACACACACCTCGCCGCGGCGATCGAGAACGGCATCAACCGCAGGCTGGTACCGATCCTGCGAGCCCGAGGGTGGCACCCGCGGACGCTCCCCTACGTCGGTTACGGCAATCAGGACTTCGTTCGGATCCTCGGCCGAGTGCTCCTGACCCGCGGCCACGAGCCTCTCACCGCGGCCGAACAGCCGGTCGAGGAGGACCTCACCTCGCGCCGCGGCTGGCGCTCGTACGTGACGGCGTCCGTGGGCTACATGCCGGTCACGGTCCGGGTCGGCGACAGGGACTACCCGGCCACCGCCGATCGTGGCGGCTATCTCGATGTGGTCATCTCAGACCACGGGCTCACGCCTGGCTGGCACGACGTGACCATCACCGCCAAGGCTGCGGCGCCGGTGACTGAGCGGGTCCAGGTCATCGACGCCGGCGCCCGCTTCGGCATCATCAGCGACATCGACGACACCGCGCTGGTGACCCTCGTTCCGCGACCGTTCATCGCTGTCTGGAACACGTTCATCCGCCATGGCAGTGCCCGCAAGGTGGTGCCGGGGATGGCGCAGATGTACCGCGACCTGCTCGCCGAGCACCCCGGCGCCCCGATCTTCTACCTCTCGACCGGTGCTTGGAACATCATGCCGACGCTCGTGCAGTTCCTGCGTGGGCATCGATTCCCCGCCGGGACGATGCTGATGACGGACTGGGGACCAACCAACTCCGGGTGGTTCCGCTCCGGCCAGGAGCACAAGCGCCACGCCCTCCGGCGCCTCACGGCCGAGTTCCCGCACATCCGTTGGGTTCTGGTGGGCGACGATGGCCAGCACGATCCGTATCTGTACCGCGAGTTCGCGCAGGAGTTCCCGTCGCGGGTCGCGGCGATCGCGATCCGGGAGTTGACGCCGGGCGAGCAGGTCCTGGCGCACGGTTCACCGATCGCGGTCCAAGAGGTAGGTACCGCTCGCCGGGCCGGGGCGGCCGCGGAGGTCGGCGGCGGAGACGGCGAGTCGCTCGCGCCGAAGCTGAAGGCCGCGCTGCGCCAGCCATAGACCAACCGCTCACCGTCGGACCACGGCGAGCACCGCCGTCGGGCATGACCGACCGAGGCTCTACTCGCCCAGTAGTACCTGGAAACGCTCCACCCGCCGCTCGACGTACACGTCGGGCCCGGGGCAGAACAACGACTCGTGCTCGTCCTCCGCCCAACGCACCCGCCATGGCGGGCTACCGTCCGTTGCGGCGACGTCGATCACCTCGCCCTCGCGTGCGGCTACGTCGGTGTGCGACGACGCGACGACCACCCTGTCACCCACTGCCGCTCTCATAGCGACCTCCCACGCCAGTGCGGTGGCGGCTCTCACCACCACTCCCAGTCTCCCTCACACGGTGCGGAAAGGCACGGGGTCCGACGCCGCAACCTCCGCGCACGGGCTCGAGGCACCAGTACCCTCGGAACGATCAGGACTCGGTCGACAGAGCCGGGAGCCAATGCCCAACGGGGGTCGGATTGATCAGCGCCGAGCAGGTCCTCACTTCCAGGTTCAAACCGACTCGGTTCTCCGTCGGCTACGACCAGGACGAGGTGGACAACTTCCTCGACCGCGTCGTCGCCACGCTCCGGCACGCCGAGTCCGGTCAGCAGACCGGGAGCCCGTTGCAGCCGAACGAGGTCAGCTCGGCGCGGTTCGCCACCACGAAGTGGCGGGAGGGCTACGACCAGGCTCAGGTGGATGCACTGCTGGGGGAGGTCGTAGCAACGATCGAGCATCATCGGGAGCGCGGGGCCCTCTGACCTGAACTGTCTTCGGGGAAGATGCCGGGCCCGGCCGCTCGGGACGGACCGCCTGGGCTCAGCCGACCGTCGTCCCGAACAGCAGACCGAGGACGTACGTCGCCGCGGCGGCGCCCCAACCGATCGCCAACTGTCGCAGCGCCCGGCCCAGCGGTGCTGCCCCGGACAGGATCCCGACGGTGGCACCGGTCAGCATGAGCGCGATCCCGACGAGAGCCGCCGCGACCACGACGGCCGGAGGCCCGGTGAGTCCGAGCAGGTAGGGCAACACCGGGATGATGGCACCGGAGGCGAAGAAGCAGAAGCTCGACAGCGCCGCGCCCCAGGCCGAGCCGATCTCCTCGTGGTCGCGCACGTCCGCTCGGTCCGAGGACCGGTCGCCGGAGTAGGTGGCGATCCGCTCCTCGGCCTTCGCCTGCGCTTCGTCCTCCGGCATTCCGCGCGCCCGGTAGACGAGGGCCAGCTCGTTCGCGTTCACGTCCAGATCCGGGAGCGCGGTGTGCGCAGTCGGGCTCGGGTTGGAGGCCTCCAGCAGCTCGCGTTGGGACCGCACCGAAACGAACTCGCCGGCACCCATCGAGAGTGCCCCCGCGAGCAGACCCGCAATCCCGGTGAGCAGGATCGTGGCGTTGTCGACGCCGGAGGCGCCGATGCCGAGCACCAGCGCGAGGTTCGACACGAGGCCGTCGTTCATCCCGAACACCGCGGCCCGGAACGTCCCGGACATCCTCGCCCGGCCGCGCTCCGCGAGGGAACGCACCACCTCCTCGTGGATCCGCTCGTCCGCCGCCATCGCCGCCGTCGCGTGCTCATCGTCCGCATACGCCGACCGCGCTTCCGCTCGCTGGGCCAGAGCGAGCACGAACACGGAACCGAACCGGCCGGCGAGCCGGATCAGCAGCCGCGATCGCACGGACGGTCGCAGCGGCCGGCCCACGTCGTCGCCGAGGAGACCGACCCAGTGCGCGGCGTGCCGTCCCTCCGCCTCGGCCAGCGCGAACAGGATCTCGCGTTCCTCTCCCTGCCGCTTCGCCGCGAGCCGGGTGTAGAGCGCCGCCTCGGCGCGCTCCTCGGCAAGGTAACGGCGCCAGCGGCGCACCTCCTTGGGCGACGGCGGAGGTGCTCCGGTCCCCGATTGTGCGGTTGGCATGAGCGAGAGTCTTCCAGTTGCCGCTCGAGGTCGCCGGGCTTGCGCCGCTCGGGCAGCGGTGCGGCCCAAGCCGCCACCACACGTGGTGACGGCCACCACCCAGCGACCGATCGCCGTCGGAAACTAATGAGGCATCCTCAGGACCGTCTCGCCATATGGACTCGATGTGGCACCAATTTTGCAGACGTCCGCGATCGGGAGTTTGCCGCATGGTCTGAGGCCTGAGAGCAGATCGACCCCGGTCGGAATGGCCCCGAATCGCGTCCGCGAGCCTCCACCGCACCACTCGAAACACCTACGGTGGTTACCGGTATGCCGACGTCCACAGAGTTATCCAACGCCCGCCACCACCATTCTGACGCGTCCGACCGCGCGTCGCACAATCCGCCGAACGCGCTCGCTCGGAATGCCGAACCGGGGGCATGTCCCGACGAGTCCGGCATTCCCGACGAGGACGACTCCGCCGGGACCGCCGCCGTCACACGGCCGTCCGCCCGAACCGCCGTCGACCCCGCCCCGACCGTCCGACGCCCGACCATCGCGGACGGCGCGCACATGTGGCGCATCGCCTCCGACAGTGGCGAGCTCGACGTGAACACCGCGTACGCCTACGCCCTCCTGGCGCGGGACTTCCGCGACACCTGTCGCGTCGCGATGGTCGCGGACCAAACGGTCGGCTTCGTGACCGGCTACCGCCGACCCGACGCGCCGACCACGCTGTTCGTGTGGCAGATCGCCGTGGATCCGGCCTTCAGGGGCCGCCACATCGGCGGTCTCCTGCTCGATGCTCTGGTCCGAGACCTGGTCGACGTCGTCGCCGTGGAGACCACCGTGACGCAGACCAACGACTCCTCGCGCCGGCTCTTCGGTAAGTTCGCGGACCGCCATGACGCCCGGATCTGCGAATCGCCGCTGTTCGCGGCCGCAGACTTCCCCGACGCACACGAGGCCGAACCGTTGCTCACGATCAGCGGCCTGGCTCGCTGACGCAAGGCCCGTCGGGCCAGGCACCGTTCGGCATCGTCGATCGGCGTCCGGCCCAGCACGTCCCCATTCGAACCAATCGATGAAGGAATTCACATGACTGCGCCCACGATCGACACCGTCGCCCTGGAATCCGGGGTCCGGAGCTATTCCCGGAACTGGCCGGCCGTGTTCTCACGAGCCGTCGGCAGCACGGTCTGGGACGAGAACGGCACGCCGTACCTGGACTTCTTCGCCGGCGCCGGCGCACTGAACTACGGGCATAATCACCCGCGCCTGAAGGAAGTGGTCCTGGACTATTTCGCCAGTGACCAGCTGGTGCATTCCCTCGACATGTTCACGACCGCCCGCGGTGATTTCCTGCAGACCTTCTCCGAGATGATCCTCAAGCCCCGCGGCCTCGACCATCGCGTGGCCTTCCCCGGGCCCGGCGGTGCGAACGCGGTCGAGGCCGCCCTCAAACTGGCGCGGAAGGTCACCGGCCGGGAGTCGATCGTGAACTTCACGAACGCCTTCCACGGGATGACACTTGGCGCCCTCTCCGTGACCGGGAACTCCCTGAAGCGGGGCGGCGCCGGGATCCCCCTGGTGCACGCGACCCCGATGCCGTACGACGACTACTTCGACGGCGACGTTCCGGACTTCATGTACTTCGAGCGCATGCTCGGGGACTCCGGCAGCGGCCTGAACCACCCGGCCGCAGTGATCGTGGAGGCCGTCCAGGGCGAGGGTGGGATCAACGCCGCCCGCGCCGAGTGGCTGCGTGCTCTCGCCGACCTCTGCAAGAGGTACGACATCCTGCTGATCCTCGATGACATCCAGATGGGTTGCGGCCGAACCGGGGGCTTCTTCAGCTTCGAGGAGGCCGGGATCGTCCCGGACATCATCTGCCTGTCCAAGTCCATCAGCGGCTATGGGATGCCGATGGCACTCACGCTGGTCCGTCCGGAACTCGACATCTGGGAGCCGGGCGAACACAACGGCACGTTCCGGGGCTTCAGCCCCGCATTCGCGACGGCGGCCGAGGCGATCCGCACGTTCTGGGCGGACGACACCCTTGAGCGGTCCACCCAGGCCAAGGGTGCCCACGTGG
Source organism: Occultella aeris (assembly GCF_902703175.1). GTDB lineage: Bacteria > Actinomycetota > Actinomycetes > Actinomycetales > Beutenbergiaceae > Occultella > Occultella aeris. The sequence goes on from NZ_CACRYJ010000009.1 coordinate 6,260, forward strand.
AGAGCCGGTTCAACCAGCTCGTCGCCAAGTACCCCGAGCACGAACTGATCGGCAAGGGGCGCGGGCTCGCTCGCGGCCTTCAGTTCGGCACGGCAGAGCTCGCCGGCCAGGTCTGCGCTGCGGCGTACGAGCGTGGCCTGCTCATGGAAACCTCCGGTCCCGAGGACGAGGTCATGAAGATCCTCCCGCCGCTGACCCTCACCGACGACGAGCTGAACCGCGGTCTGCGGATCATCGACGAGTCCGTCGACGCGGTGCTCGGACGTTCCTGAGCACGCTCCCGTCCACCATTCCCAGATCCTTTGGAGTTGCCCACATGCTCGTCCGCACCATCACCGAGATCACCGACACCGACGCCGACATCAAGACCGAGAACTGGCGCAGCAAGCGCATCATCCTGGCCAAGGAGGGTGTCGGCTTCTCGGTCCACGAGACCACCCTCTACGCGGGTACCGTGAACGACTTCTGGTACGCCAACCACATCGAAGCCGTGTTCATCGTCGAGGGCGAGGGCGAGATCACGGACCTGGCCACCGGCGAGACCCACCAGCTCGCACCGGGCTCGTTGTACCTGCTGAACGACCACGACAAGCACCAGGTCCGGCCACGGACCCAGATGCGCACGGTGTGCGTGTTCAACCCGCCGGTGACCGGGCGCGAGGTTCACGACGAGGACGGCGTCTACCCGCTCGTCACGGAGCCGGCGCCGGCCTGATCCGACGCCTCGCCGAGCAGGCGCCGGGAGGTCGTACTGGCGCGGGACCTGCCAGTCCACCACGACTGAATGCACCAGCGCGAGGCCCTGAGCAGATCCGCCGCGAGCCTTCATCGCCTGTTAACCCTGCGTTCACCGCCCGCGCCCCGTCGGTTCAGACCCAACGGTGAGGGTGAGCAGGTCGAGGGCGTGGTCTCCGCGCCCCTCGACCCTCGCGCCCCATCGAGGCGCCGCGGACGCCGGGCCTGGGTAACTCCGGGGGGATGAACCCGCCCGGTGTCCGCCAGGGCCGGTCAGCACGCGCGAACGCGCCGACGTCCACAGCGCGTTCCGTCACGTCCTCGCGTCCACAGACGCACCATGCCCGACGGCGCAGGGTCGCCTCCTCGGGGCAGGCTCAGCCCATGCTGCCCGATCCGGAGGAGACGTCGCGGGCCCGACCGCTTGCGACCGTCGCGGTGCTGGGCCTGCTCGCGCTTGCCCTTGTCCTGGTGGTGCCGCAGTGGTGGGCGCAGGTACGGGCGCCGCCGCCGTACCCGGTGCCGACCGAGCTGGTGGCCGCCGCGCGTGCCGACCTGGCGTCGCTGGCGGTCGTGGAGCCGCTCGGCCTGGCCGACTACGAGCGGGAGTTCTTCGGGGAGGCGTGGGCCGACGTCGACCGGAACGGGTGCGACACCCGCAACGACGTCCTCGCGGTCTGGCTCGACGACGTCGTGCTCGACCCGTTGAAGCCGTGCCTGGTGGTCTCGGGGACCCTGGCCGACCCCTACACCGGTCACCTCGTGCCGTTCGTGCGGGGACCGAGCACCAGCGCCGAGGTGCAGATCGACCACGTGGTCGCCCTCGCCGACGCCTGGCGCAAGGGCGCATCCCAGTGGCCACCGGAGCGCGCCCTCGCGTTCGCGAACGACCCCGGCAACCTGATCGCCGTGGACGGCCCGGCCAATCAGGACAAGGGTGCCGACGACGCCGCGGACTGGCTCCCGCCGAACACCGGGTTCCACTGTGCCTACGCCGTTCAGCAGATCCGGGTGAAGGCCACGTACGGGCTGGGCGTCAGCGGTGCGGAGTTCGGTGCGCTGGCGCAGGTGCTCGCGCAGGAGTGCCCGGGGGCGCCGGATGCCGGGGCTGCGTCGTCGGCCGGACCACCGGTGCCGGCCGAGGCTGCGCCAGCGGCCGGGGTACCGGTGTCGGCCGCGGTTGGACTTGCGGCTGGAACTGGGATGTCGGCAGGCCGCGATAGCCTCACGGAACCTGGATCGGACGAGCCCCGCCGCTCACCTCGAGCGGCCGAGCACGGTCGAACGGGGCCGGGTCGCACCAGGTTTCGTCAGAGCGACCTCGGTCGAACAAGTGGAGGGAGGCGGGGGTGTTCCTGCTCGACGACGTGCTCGTCTACTCCGCCAGTGACCTGTCGACCGCGGTCGGCTGCGAGTTCGCTGCGCTGCGCAAGCTCGACGAACGCCTCGGCCGGGTGCCGAAGCTCGAGGTGGAGAACGCGTTCCTGGACCGGGCCGCCCGGTTGGGCAACGAGCACGAGGAGCGGGTGCTCGAGCAGTACCGGCAGCGGTTCGGCGCGGGCGTCGTGGAGATCGGCCCGCCCACCGAGTACACCCGGGCGGCGCTCGAGGAGCAGCACGCACGAACCATCGCGGCGCTCCACGCGGGCGCGGACGTGGTGGCCCAGGCCGGCTTCTTCGACGGGCGGTTCCACGGGCGCGCGGACTTCCTGGTCCGCGAAGGCGAGGTCGGCGGGCGGCCGAGATACGCCGTCGTCGACGCGAAGCTGACCCGCTCGGCGAAGTCGCCGGCCGTGATGCAGGTCGCCGCGTATGCGGACCAACTGCTCCGGGCCGGGATCGACGTGGCCGAGTACACCCACCTTCACCTCGGCGACGACGTCGTCACGTCGCACCCGATGGCCGACGGCGTCGCCGTCCTGCGCGAGCAGCGCGAGCAGGTCCAGCACCTGCTGGACGAGCACCGCCTCGACGACGGGCCGGTCGTCTGGGGCGACGAGCGGTACCGGGCCTGCCTGTGGTGTGACTACTGCGCGGCCGAGCTCGAGCCGGCCCGCGACGTCAAGCTGGTCTGGGGCGTGCGCAGCGGGAACCGGAACGCCCTGCGGGCCGCGGGCATCACCACGATCGACGACCTCGCGGCCAGCACGAGCGCGATTCCGAAGATCCGGCCCGCCACGCTGGAGCGGCTGCGCGGACAGGCGCGCCTGCAGCTGCGGCAGGAGGAGGCGGAGGCCCGCGCTTGCGAAGGCGCGGCCGTGGTCACACGGACTGGCCACGCCGAGACCGGGCACTCGCGCGCCGCGGAGGGCACTCCGGCGGCCATGCCCACGGTCTTCAGCGAGGTGCACACGGTGGCCGCCCTCGAAGCCCTGCCCGCACCCGATGCCGGCGACATCTTCTTCGACTTCGAGGGCGATCCGATGTGGGTCGACTCCGACCGGACCGAGTGGGGTCTGGAGTACCTCTTCGGTCTCGTCGAGGCCGGCCCCGAGGAGCGCTATGTGACGTTCTGGGCGCACGATCGCGCCGAGGAGGCGGGTGCGCTCAAGAACTTTCTCGCGTACGTGGCGCAGCGGCGTGCCGCACATCCGCGGCTGCACATCTACCACTACGCGGCCTACGAGCAGTCCGCGCTGCGCACCCTCGCGCAACGCCACGGGTTCGGCGCGGAAGAGGTCGAGGGCCTCATCGCCGACGGGGTCCTCGTCGATCTGTACAAGACCGTCAAGGACGGCGTCCGGATCTCCCAGCGCTCGTACTCCCTGAAGAAGCTCGAGCCCTTGTACATGGGCGCGCAGCTGCGGGACGCGTCGGGCGTCACCAGTGGTGGGGACTCGGTGGTCGCGTACGAGGAGGCCATGGCGACGCGCGCCGCCGGGGACGACGCCGGCTATGCCGCGCGCCTCGCCGAGCTCGCCGACTACAACCGGTACGACTGCGTCTCCACGCTCCGGCTGCGGGACTGGCTGCTCGAACAGCGGGACCGGACGCACGCCGTACTGCACGAGGCCGCGCTGGCCGTCGGCGCCGTCGGTGCTGGTGCGGGCCCCGCGGAGCCACCGCAGACGAGCGCCATCGGCATCCCAACCGAGCCTGCCGCAGCCGTCGCCCAGACCGAGCCGGCCGGGCCCGTCGCAGCCGTCGTGGATACCGAGCCGACCGAGGAGACGACCGCGCAGACCCTCGCCCGCGCGATGCTGACTCGGACGTCGGACCCGGCCGCGCCGCTCCTCGCTGCCGCCCTTGAGTACCACCGGCGCGAGGACGAGCCGTTCTGGCGGGCTCACTTCGAGCGCCTGGATGCGCCACGCAGGGACTGGGTGGACGCCCGGGACGTGCTCGACGTGCACGGGGCCAGGGTCGTCGAGGACTGGTCCGGGCCGGAGGGTCGACGGCCCACGCGGGTCCTCGAACTCACCGGGTCGCTCGGCACCGGTAGTGTCGTCGGCGCCGGCTCCGAGGTGTACTGCGTCTATCGCCCGCCGGTGCCCGACGGGATGCGGGTGCCCGATGGACACGAGCGCGCCACCTCGGGCGCCCGCGTGATCAGTCGGGGCGAGAACGCCGACGGCGAGGACGTCCTCGTCATCGCGGAGTGGCTCGCCCGGGACCTTGCCGAGCACGACGCCCTGCCGGTCCTGATCACCCCGGGCGCTCCGCCGTCCGCCGCCTCGCTCTGGTCCGCCATCGAACTGGTCGCCGAGGCCGTGGTCAACCCCGGCCTCGAACCCCCACCGGCCCAGGCGGCACTCGACGTGCTGCGTCGAGTGCCGCCCCGGCAGCGTCACGGCGGCCCGCTCCCCCATGCCGCGGTCAGCGTGCCTGGGCTGGGCGCAGACGTCGACCAGGTAGCCGGCGGCCACATCGGAACGGATCACATCGGCGCGGACCACATCGGCGCGGACCACATCAGCGCAGTCACGGACGCCATGCTCGGTGCCGACGACTCCTACGTCGCGGTCCAGGGCCCTCCCGGAACCGGCAAGACCTACCTGGGCACCCGGGTGATCGCCGCCCTCGTGCAGCGGTTCGGGTGGCGGGTCGGCGTGGTCGCGCAGTCGCACGCGGTCGTCGAACACTTCCTGCGCGGCGTGATCGAGGCCGGTGTTCCGGGCGCCCAGGTCGGCAAGCGGGGCGGCAGCGTCGACGCGAGCATCCCGACGGACTTCCGTCCCGCCGTCGAGCACGACCCGAGCGCGCCGCCGTGGGTGCGCCTGGACGCCTACCAGCACCAGGAGTTCCTCGAACGCCATGGCAGCGCCGGCGCCGTGATCGGCGGCACCGCCTGGGACTTCACGAACCGGCGCCGGTTCGCCGTCGGTGACCTCGACGTGCTGGTGATCGACGAAGCGGGCCAGTTCGCGCTCGCGAACACGATCGCCGTCGCCACCGCGGCCCGCCGGCTGCTGCTGCTCGGCGACCCGCAGCAGCTGCCGCAGGTCAGCCAGGGCACGCATGACGCGCCCGTCGACGTCTCGGCGCTCGGCTGGCTCACCGAGGGTCACGCCACCTTGCCACCGAGCCGCGGCTACTTCCTGGACCGGACGTGGCGGCTCCATCCGGAACTGTGCGAGGCGGTCTCCACGCTGGCCTACGACCACCAGCTGCACAGTCATCCGCGGACCGCGCAGCGCCACCTCGAGGGCCTCGACCCGGGTGTGCACGTGGTGCGGGTGCCGCACCGCGGCAACGTCGTGGACTCCCCCGAGGAGTCCGCGGAGGTCGTCGCGCAGATCCAGGCGCTGCTCGGCAAGCCCTGGACGGACAGCGCGCACGGTGACGAAAGCGCCGGTGCTGCCGAGGCGCGCCCGTTGGCCCCGGCGGACGTGCTCGTGGTCGCCGCGTACAACGCCCAGGTGCAGCGCATCCGGCGCGACCTCGCCGAGGCGGGCCTGGAGGCGGTCCGGGTCGGCACCGTGGACAAGTTCCAGGGGCAGGAGGCCGCCGTCGTGCTGCTCAGCCTGGCCGCGTCGAGCGCGGACGATGCCCCGCGCGGGCTCGGCTTCGTGCTCTCCCGCAACCGGCTGAACGTGGCGATCTCCCGGGGCAAGTGGGCGGCGGTCGTGATCCGCTCGCCCGGCCTGACCCGGCACCTGCCGTGGGACCCGGACGAGCTGAGCGCACTGGGCGCGTTCATCACGCTCTGCAGCGACGCCCGCGAGCGCCGAAGCCGCCGTCGGTGACGGTGGTTCGACCACCGACGATCTCCTCCACCCCCACTTGTCTCAACTATCTGAAGAGTGCGCCAACAACCTGAATACCCCTATCCTGTCGGGCATGGGTGAGAAGGCACCGGTCGTCGGCGCGGAACGGGTCCTCGTCCTGCTCCGCGCCCTCGCCGAGCACGGCCAGGGCGCGACGCTGGACGAGCTCGCGGCCGTCGTCGACGGCTCCAAGCCCACCATCCACCGCGGGCTCGCCCTCCTGTGCCGGATCGGCTTCGCGCGCCGCGACGAACGAGGCCGCTACAGTCTCGGAGACCAGTTCCTGCGACTTGCCTTCACCTACCACGAGCAGCAGACCGACCACCTGCGGGCGCAGCCGATCCTGGCGGCTCTGGCGCAGCAGTTCGGCGAGACCGCGCACTATGCCGTGCTCGATGGCCGTGACGTGGTCTACCGCGGCAAGGTCGACCCGCCCGATCGTGCGGTCCGGCTCACCTCGGTGATCGGCGGCCGCAACCCGGCCCACTGCACCGCCGTCGGGAAGGCACTGCTCGCCCACCGCCTGACCGGCGAGGCGCAGGTCCGGGCCTGGCTGGCCGCGGGCGACCTCGCTGCCCGCACCGACGCGACGATCGTGGCGCCGGCTGCCTTCGCCACCGTGCTCGCTCGGGCCAACGAGCAGGGCTACGCCGTCGAGGACGAGGAGAACGAGTTGGGCATCGCCTGCCTCGCTGTGCCGGTCTGGTGGGGACCCGGCACCGAGCCGACCGGGGCGATCAGCATCAGCGCCGTCCGCTACCGCACGCCGTTGGCCGCCCTGCTCGACCGGCTCCCAGAGATCCGCGCGATCATCGACGGTGCGCCATGATCGCGGACCTGCTGGTGCGCGGCGCGGGCGTCGTCGATGGCTCGGGCGGCGCGCCGGTGCGCGCCGATGTGGCAGTGGTCGACGGCTTGATCGCGGCGGTCGGGCGCCTCGCCGGCGTCACCGCTGCCGAGGTCGTGTCGGCGCCCGGTTCGTTACTCCTGCCCGGCTTCATCGACGCGCACTCCCACACCGATGCCGTCATCGGGCAGGCGCACGTGCAGCACGCGTTGCTGCGCCAGGGTGTGACGACCGTCGTCACCGGCCAGGACGGCGTCTCGCATGCGGGCGCGGGCACCGACGGCGGGGCCTGGGGTTCGCGGTACTTCGCCGGCATCAATGGCACCGCGGAGCCCGTCGGGACGCTGGCCGAGTATCGCGCCACGCTCTCGGGCGCGCTGCGCGTCAACACCGCCCACCTGCTCCCGCACGGGTCGATGCGGTACCAGCGGGCCGGACTGCGCGAGCGCCTCGACGCGGGCGAGGTCGCCACGCTGCGGGACGATGTCGAGGCCGGGCTCGTCGATGGCGCCGTCGGGCTCTCGACGGGGCTGCACTACCTCCCGGGTGTGCACGCCGACGTCGACGAGTTCGTCGTGCTCGCCGGCCCGCTCGCCGCGGCCGGCCGGCCGTACGTGACCCACATGCGTGGCTACGAGGACGAGTGGCCGGTCGGCCTCGACGAGGTGCTGGCGATCGCCCGCCGCAGTGGCGTCGGTGCCCACATCTCCCACCTGCACGGACCGGCGCAGGAGATCCTGGCCACGATCGACCGCGCAGCCGGGGACGGGCTGGACCTGACCTTCGACTCCTACCCATACCTGTCCGGGTTCAGCCTGCTGAGCGTGCCGCTGCTGCCCTGGGACCTGCTCAGGCTGGCCCCGGAGGACCTGGTGGAGCGCCTGTCCCGACCAGGAGCGGTCGCGCGCATGCCAACCGGCTGGCGCGACGCCGTCGGGCGGGAACTGGACCGGATCACCCTCGCCGGGGTCCCGGGCCGCCCCGCCCTGGAAGGGCTCACGCTCCGCGCAGCCGCCGAGTCGCTCGGCCGGGACGCCCCCACGATGGTCCTGGACCTGATCGCCGAGACCGCCGGCGCCGTGACCGCGGTGTTCCAGCAACCCGCCACGAGCACCGAGGACGACGTGCGCGCGCTTCTGCGCCATCGTGGCCACATGGGTGGGTCGGACGGCATCTTCGTCGGCGGGCATCCGCACCCGCGGGCCTGGGGAACGTTCGCCCGGTACCTGGCCCGGCACGTCCGCGACCTCGGCGACTGGACCTGGGCGCAGGCCGCCGTGCACCTGGCCGCCGCGCCCGGGGCCAGGTTCGGGCTCGGCGGTCGAGGCCGCATCCGGCCCGGCGCACCCGCCGACCTCGTGCTGCTCGACCCGCAGACGGTCACGGACACCGCGACCTACGCCGAACCACAACGCCTCGCCACGGGCATCGGCGACGTCTGGGTCGGCGGTGTGCGCGTGCTCCGCGACGGCGAGCTCACCGGGTCCCGTCCCGGCTCCGCCCTCACCTGGCAAGACTGACCCGATTCCCACCCCTCACCCCGAAGGAAGATCCCCGTGCCCGAGATGCAGATCAGCGACGC
>NZ_CACRYJ010000010.1 GCF_902703175.1 Occultella aeris
CCTCCCCGGCACGCTCGACCTAGTACCCGCCGCTTCGAGTTCGCCCCTCGCGAGGGCCGATCTCGAGACGGCGGGTACTGGGTCAGTTCGACGGGCGGTGGCCGGGCGCGGGCCGGCCGACGGCGGGTAGGTCGGAAGGCGGCATCACACCGCAGCCGGGCGTACCTCGACCAGGGTCTTCCACGGGTCGTCGAACCGGAGCACGGCGCCATCGTGGCGGCGGTCGACGCTCTGCGCGGCGAGACGGGCGGCGAGCGCGTCCAGGTCATCGGTGGTCGGCACCTCGATGCTCACCTGGCCGAGTCCGAGCGAGGCGGCGCGCGGGCCGGCGCCGGCGCTGTTCCAGGTGTTCATGCCGATGTGGTGGTGGTAGCCGCCGGCGGACACGAACAGTGCCTGGGCGCCGTACCGGGCCATCACGTCGAAGCCGAGGACGCCGACGTAGAACTGCTCCGCGACCTCGATGTCGCCCACCTGGAGGTGCACGTGGCCGATGTTGGCGACGGCGAGCTCCGGCTTGGCCAGCGCCTGGTCGGTGAGGTGGGTGCGCAGGTAGGTGTTCGGGTCGAGCGGCAGGGTGGCCATCTGCACCCCGCCTCCCGTGGTGCGCGTCCACGCCTCCCGCGGGCGGTCCCAGTACAGCTCGACGCCGTTGCCCTCCGGGTCGTCGAAATAGAACGCCTCGGAGACGAGGTGGTCGGAGGATCCCGTGAAGCTGCGCGGGGCGAACCGGGCGGTGCTGTTCACGGAGCCGGCGAGCCCGGCCTGGGTGTCGAACAGGATCGCGGTGTGGAACAGGCCCGCGTCACGGCGGTTGAACTCGGGCAGGTCCTTCTCCTGGCGCAGGTGCATGATCGGCGTGGCGCCGCGGCCGAGGATGGCGCTCGGGCCCTCGTGGGCGATCACGTCGAGGCCGACGCCGGTCGAGTAGTACGCGATCATCGCGTCAAGATCGCGGACCATGAGGTCGACGACGCCCATGGCGGTGTCCTGCGCGAGCTGATCGTGGTGGGCGATCGTGGTCATGTCTCCGGCTCCTTTTAGTTGACTCTTCAAGTATCGTACTCCAGTCAACGCGGAAGCGCGAGTGCTGTTCCCCTCAGACCTCGATCGGCGCTCGTGAGGAAGTACCTCCCGCCCTCGCGCAGTACGTGCGGACTGAGGAAGACCGGTATAACGGTCTTCCTCAGTCATGACGCACTGCCTCACCGCGGCGGGGACCCTCCTCACCGGGACGGGAGCCGCGGTCGCCTACCGAGCGCCGGTCAGAGCTCGACGACGCCAGCCGGGTCCAGTCGAAGCCGCACCAGGTCGCCGGCGCCGATCGCCGCGATGCCCGCGGCGACGGCGCGCTGCTCGCCCCAGTCGGGCAGGTCCACCGTCACGGTGGTGCGCCCCCGCGAGAACCCGACGGCGGTGACTCGCCCGGTCAGGCGGCCGTCGCCTGCCGAGCGGGGCGCTTCCGCGGAAGCGCCCGCGTCGTCCGCCGCCGCCCGGTCGTCGGGCCCGCCTGCGTCGTCCGCCACCGCACCATCCACGCTGTCACCGGCCACCACCCCGACCACCTCGAGCGCCTGCGGGCCGAGCCCGAGCCGCCCGCCATCGCGGGCCGGCACCACCCGGTATCCGAGGAACGCGGCGACGTCAGCGTCCGCCGGTGCGGCCCACAACTCGGCAGGACTGCCCAACTGGACGAGTTCCCCGGCCCGCATGACCGCGACCCGGTCCGCGACGGTGAACGCCTCGTCGTGGTCGTGCGTGACGTACAGGGAGGTGGTCCCGGCGCGGCGGAGGATGTCGTGCAGGTCGCTGGCGAGGCGCTCGCGCAGCGACCGGTCCAGCGCCGAGAGCGGCTCGTCCAGGAGCAGCAGCCGCGGCCGGGGCGCGAGCGAGCGGGCCAGCGCGACCCGCTGCTGCTCACCACCGGACAGCGTCGCCACCGGGCGCCGCTGGTACCCCGCGAGGCCGACGAGCTCCAACAGTTCGTCGACCCGGTCCCGGCGCTCGGCGGCAGGGATCCGGGCCATCTCGAGCCCATAGGCGACGTTGCCGGCAACGTCCCGGTGCGCGAACAGCTGCCCGTCCTGGAACATCAGCCCGAACCCGCGCCGGTGCACCGGGACGTCGCGCAGGTCGGCTCCGTCCCAGGCGACCCTCCCGGCGGTGAGTGGCTCGAGCCCGGCGACGGCACGCAGCAGTGAGGACTTGCCGCACCCGGACGGCCCGAGCAGGGCGACCACCTCACCGACCGCCACGTCGAGATCCACGTCGGCGACCGCCGTCGTGCCGGCGTAGGTGACCACCGCGCCGGCGACGCTCAGACCGCTCATCAGAACTCCCCCGTCCCTTCGCGACGCAGCCGTTCGGCTACGCCCATGATGGTCGCGGTGAGCACGGCCAGCACCACGGACGCGGCGAGCGCCATGCCGTAGTTCTCCGGGCCGGGCCGCCCGATCAGCCGGAAGATCACCACGGGCAGGGTTGGCCGGTCCGGGCGGGACAGGAACGAGGTGGCTCCGAACTCGCCGAGGGAGACGGCGAACGCGAACCCGATGGCGAGCCCGAGGGAGCGGATCAGGAACGGTCCGTCCACGGTGAGCAGGACCCGCCACGGCGCCGCGCCGAGCACCCCGGCGGCCTCGCGCAGGTGCGGGTCGATGGCACGCAGCACCGGCAGCACGGTCCGCACCACGAGCGGGATGGCCACCACGGCCTGCGCGATCGGGATCAGGACCGCCGAGCTGCGCAGGTCCAGCGGCGGGTGGTTCAGCGTGATCAGGAACCCGAACCCGACCGTCACGGCCGAGACGCCGAGCGGCAGCATGAACACGGCATCGAGCCACCACACCGCGCGCCGCCCGAGCGGGTTGCGGGGCCGGCGCGAGACCACGAGCGCCACGAGCGTGCCCATCACCACGGCGAGCACGGTGGCGTCGACGGCGATCCGCAGCGAGTTCGCCGCGGCCTCCCAGACCGTGACGGTCAGCGCGTTGTCCCCACCGGTGGTCCCGAGCGCCGTGTAGTTGCCAAGGCTCCACCCGTCCGGGGTGCGCAGGGAGCGGACGAGCAGGTTCCCGAGCGGGAGCGCGAGCAGCACGATGACGACGGCGGAGGTCACCACCGTGGGAAGGAGGTCACCTCCGGGGCGGCGCCGGTTCCACAGCCGCAGCCGCTGCGCGGTCTGCTCGTCGGTCGGCCGGCCCTGCAGGTCGAGCGCACGTTCGCGGCGGGCGCGGGCACGCGAGAACAGGGCAAGGGACACCCCGACCACCACGAGCTGGACCACGGACAGCACGGCGGCGGTGCGCAGGTCCAGGAACTGCGTGGTCTGGATCCAGATCTCGGTCTCGATGGTGCCGTACCGGGTGCCGCCGAGGACCATGACCACCCCGAACGCGGTGGCGCAGAACAGGAACACCACGGACGCGGCGGAGACGATGGCCGGTGTCAGCGCGGGCAGGGTCACGGTCAGGAATGCCCGCCACGGTGGGGCGCCGAGTGCGCGCGCGGCCTGCTCGGTGCGCGGGTCGAGGCGCTCCCACAGGCCGCCGACGGTACGCACCACGACCGTGTAGTTGAAGAACACGAGAGCCAGGACGATCGCGGTGAACGTGCCGTCCAGGTGCAGGAAGCCGAGCGGGCCACCCTCGGTGAGCAGGGACCGGAACGCGACGCCGACCACCACCGTCGGCAGCACGAACGGCACCGTCACGAACGCCCGCACCAGCGCCCGGCCGCGGAACGTGCGCCGGTACAGCACGTACGCGCCGGGCAGCCCGAGCAGCACCGCGAGGGCGGTGCCGAGCAGCGCCTGGGCCAGGGTGAGCCGGATGATCCGCCACGTCCGCGGGCGGGCGAAGACCTCCGCGAACCCGGAGAGGTCGAGCGCGCCGTCGGTGGTGAAGCCGCGCCCGATCAATGTCGCGACCGGCCACGCGAAGAACACGGTGAGGAACGCGAGCGGGATCGCGCCCGCCACCACCCAGGCGACGGCGCTGCGCCGTCGGGCCGTGTCGGCCCTGCCCCGGCTGCGCCCCACTGTGTTCCCCGTGTCCTTCACGCGGCCGGACATCGGTGCGATCCTCAGCCGATCACCGTGTCGGTCCAGGTCTGGATCCAGGCATCCCGGTTCGCGGCGATGTCCTCGGGTGCGACCTCGAACGGCTCGGGCGCGAGCGGGGCGAACGTGGTCCAGGACTCGGGCAGCTCGACGCGCTCGTCCACCGGGTAGACGTACATCTGGCCGGGTATGTCGGCCTGGACCGCCTCGGTGAGCAGGAAGTCGATGAACGCCCTTGCCCCCTCGGGGTTCTCGGCCCCGGCGAGCACCCCCGCGTACTCGACCTGTCGGAAGCAGGTGTCCAGCAGCGCCCCGGTGGGGGCGGAGTCCGCACCCTCGGCCACCTCGAACGCCGGCGACGTCGAGTACGAGAGCACGATCGGATAGGCGCCGGCGCCGGTGGACCCGGAGAAGTCCACCGAGTACGCGTCCGACCAGCCCTGCACGACCTTGAGGCCGTTCGCGGACAGGTCCGCCCAGTAGTCGACCCAGCCGTCCTCGCCGAACGCGCCGACGGTGGCGAGCAGGAACGCGAGCCCGGGCGAGGAGGTGGCCGGGTTGGGCACCACGGTCAGGCCCTCGTACTCGGGCGCGAGCAGGTCCTCGAGCGTGGCCGGTTCGGCGATGCCGTGCTCGGTGAACCAGGTGTGGTCCACGTTCAGGCACACGTCGCCGACGTCGATCGGGGTGAGCGAGCCGGCGTCGTCGGCGAGGTACTGCTCGGCGCTGTCGGGCAGATCCGCGGGTGCGTACGGCTCGAACACCTCGGCGTCGATCGCCCTGCTCGCGAAGGAGTTGTCGACACCGAACGCGACGTCGCCGAGCGGGGAGTCCTTGGTGAGGATCAGCTGGTTCACGAGGGCGCCGCCGTCACCGGGGGCGCTGAACTCGAGGGTGTAGCCGGAGTCGGCCTCGAACGCTGTGATCAGGTCCTCGGAGAGGCTGAACGAGTCGTGCGTGACGACCCGCACGACACCGCCGCCGGCGGCGCTCGGGTCGGCTCCGCCGTCGTCCCCGCCGCCCCCGGCGAGGGAACAGCCGGCGAGCGCGAGCGCGGCGAGGGCGGTCAGCCCGGTCGCGGCGCGACGGCGCCTCGCCGTGGCGGGCCGCGGGCCATGGGGCCTACGTGCATGGTGGAACATGTGCGTCCTCCTCAACTGGAATTGAGAAGGGGTCCAGGCGGTGCGTGAACACCACATGGGAGAGGAACTCGACTCCCTTCGCCGGTGCTAGCCGGAGCAGGTTCGAGGGTCTGCGGCGGGCCGCACTCTCAGCGCCGGTGGCGCTCCCCTGTCGTTATGGGCCAACGGTACACCGCGGGCGGGGCACCGGTGCGCGGGCGCCGCCTCACCGGGCGGGACCCGGTCCGCGCCGGATAGGGTGACCAGAGCCGATCCGCAATCACCAGGAGTGCTCGCATGAACGCCCAGAAGATCGTCACCACCGTCGCCGCCATCGCTGCCGGGTTCGCGGCCAACAAGCTCATCTCCCTGGTGTGGAAGGGCGTCACCGGGCACGAGCCGCCGACCGGTGACGCGGACGACGGCGAGATCAGCCTCGGCGAGCTGGTCGTGTTCGCGGCGGTCAGCGGCGCCGTCGTCGCGTTCGCGCGCACGTTCGCCACCCGGACCACCGGAAAGTGGATGTCACGCGGGGAGATCAAGAAGGCCTGAGCCCTGCGTTGCGCGGCCCGTCCTCAGCGGTCCGCATCCTCCCGCGCGGCCCGCAGGTCGTCGGTGAGCTCGTCGACGACGAGCAGGTCCGAGCGCACCTTGCCGGTGCGATAGCCGGCCCGGCCCACCATGTGCGCGGACACCGGCGCGGTGATCAGCTGGAACAGCACCACGAGGGTGAGCTTCCAGGTCACCTGTGAGGTGCCGAGCGCCAGGGCAAGGCCGGCCATCATGAGCACCAGGCCGAGCACCTGGGGCTTGGTCGCGGCGTGCATCCGGGCCAGCAGATCGGGGAAGCGGGTCACGCCGATGGCGGCGATCAGGGTGAGCAGGCTGCCCAGGACCAGGAACACCGAGGAGGCGACCATGGCAACATCCGACCAGTTCACGACTCCTCCTCCAGCTCGGCCCGCACCTTGGCATCGGCCTCGGCGATCTCCTCGGGGGTGAGGATGTGGCGCTCCTCCTCGGGCTCCGCGGCCGCGAACCGGGCCAGCGTCACCGACCCGACGAACCCGACGAGCGCGAGCACCATGAGAACGGGCACCAGGTCCACCCGGCCGGACCAGGCGGACAGGATCGTCAGGCAGCCGATGATCGCGGCCACCATGACGTCGATCGCGACGATGCGGTCGAGCATGCTCGGCCCACGCTCGACCCGGCTCATGGCCAGGATGGCCGCCGCGGTCAGCAGCACCCCGCACGTGATCAGCACACCCACGCTCACTGGGTCACCGTCCCTTCACCGTCGGTCGGGCGGGCATGGTCGACGGCGGGGGTTGCGTTCGGCCCGTTGCCGCGGCCGCGCTTCCACGGCCTGGGCGGCAGGCCCGCCTCGGCGATGTCGGCGTCCGTCGCGAGCGCGTAGAGCACGCGTCGTTCCTGGGCGAGGACATCGGCCTTCGCCTTCTCGACCCCGCCCGCGGCGGGCACGTCCAGGACGTGCACGTACAGGGTGCCGGAGAGCCGGTGGGCCTCCACGATGATGGAGCCGGGCACGAGCGAACACAGCACTGCGGTCAGGGTCAGGAACAGGTCGGAGTGCCCACGCAGCGGCACCCGGATCACGGCGCCGTGCGGGTCACGCCCGAACCGCAGCGCCTGACCCGCTACTTGCACGGAGGCCATCACCACGTCGATCGCGAACCTCGCGAGCAGGATCGCGGTGCCGATGAGGGACACCCGGCCCTCGAATCCGATCCGAGGCATCGGCATGACCGTCATGACGAACAGCCCGATGAGCGCACCGACGAGCACGTTCGCCAGGCTCAGCTCGCCCCAGAACAACACCCAGAGGATCGTCAGCCAGAGCACCATCGGGAGCTTCTCGAGCCACTTGCGTGGTCCACTCGTCCTCATCCGTCGTCACCCCCGGCCGCGTCGGAGTCGCCCTCGCCCCGGTCGCCGTGGACCAGGACCGCATCGATGTAGGGGGTCTGCGCCTGCAGGTCCCGGGCGGCGGCGTCGGTGTAGTTGTACAACGGCCCTCCGATCACGGCGAACAGCACACCGAGGGTGGCCAGGACGGCGGCTGGCCCGAACATCGAGCGCGGCGTGGTGCCCTCGGGGAGCTCCTCGGGGGCCTCCTGCCAGAACGCCTTGTTCCAGGCCTTGACCACCGCGTACAGGGTCAGCAGGGACGTGAGCAGACCGCCGGCAACCGTCGCCAGGGCCAGCGGCGTCCCGAGTTCCAGGCCGGCCTGGAGCAGGCCGACCTTGCCGAGGAAGCCGGACATCGGCGGGATGCCGGCCAGGTTCATGGCGGGCACGAAGAACAGGATGGCGAGCGCCGGGGCGAGTTTGCCCAGGCTGCCGAGTTTCTCCAGCGAGGTGCTGCCGCCGCGCCGCTCGATCAGGCCCGCGACGAGGAACAGGGCTGTCTGCACGGTGATGTGGTGGGCGACGTAGAAGATCGCCGAGGACAGCCCGGTCTGGTTAGCCAGTGAGATCCCGAAGATCATGTAGCCGATGTGACTGACCAGGGTGAAGGACAACAGACGTTTGATGTCGTCCTGGGCCACCGCGCCGATGATGCCGACCAGCATGGTCAGCAGAGCAGCCCACATCAGCACCGTGTCCAGGGCGCCGTCGGTGAACAGCAGCGTCTGCATCCGGATGATCGCGTACACACCGACCTTGGTCAGCAACCCGGCGAACACCGCCGTGACCGGTGCCGGCGCCGTCGGGTAGGAGTCCGGCAGCCAGGCCGAGAGCGGGAACACCGCGGCCTTGATCGCGAAGCCCATCAGCAGCATCACCTGCAGGACCAGTCGCACCCCGGGGTCGATGTCGAGCAGCCGCTCGGACAGCTGGGCGAGGTTCAGGGTCCCGGTGGCCGCGTAGATCATCGCGATCGAGATGAGGAACAGGACCGAGGACAGCAGCGAGACGATCACGTAGATCGACCCGGCCCGGATCCGTTCGCCGGTGCCGCCGAGGGTGAGCAGCACGAACGAGGCCGCGAGCAGGATCTCGAAGCCGACGTAGAGGTTGAAGAGGTCCCCGGACAGGAACGCGTTGGCGACCCCGGCGGCGAGGACCAGATACGTCGGGTGGTAGATGGCGACCGGGGCGCCCTCGTTGCCGTCGGCGACGCCCTGGGCGAGCGAGTACAGGAGCACGCAGAGCAGCACGATGGCCGAGACGAGCAGCATCAGGGCGGACAGCCGGTCGCCGACGAGCGCGATCCCGACCGGGGCCGACCAGCCGCCGACGTTGACCACCTGCGGACCCTGGGTGTGGGTGACGAAGATGAGGCCGATGGCCACGGCGAGGACGAGGCTGAGGGCGGCCACGGAGATCGCGCCCTGCACCCGGGGCCGACGGGACATGGCCAGGGCCAGGCCCGCGGCGATCAGCGGGATCACCACGGGCAGTGGCACGAGCCAGTTCATGATCGTCGTCCCGTCACGTCGTCGTCCTCGGCGCCCAGCTGTGGCCCGTGGCCGGTGATCAGTGGGACCTCCTCGGTCTCGTCGCGTGCCTCCGCGGCCTCGATGGCCAGGTTGGTGCCGACGTCGTCGGCCCGCTTGTCCACCGCGCCCCGCTCGGCACGGCGCGCGATCCGGCGGTCCTCGAGGTCGTCCTGCACCTCGTCGTGGCCGTGCAGCTGCCAGCTCCGGTAGGCCATCGCGAGCACGAACGCGGTCAGTCCGAGGTTGATGACGATCGCGGTGAGGACCATCGCCTGCGGCAACGGGTCCGCCATGTCCTCGGGAGGGCCGCTGCCCACCAGCGGCGGCCCACCGGCCGCTCCCCCGGCGATCAGCATCAGCACGTTCACGCCGTTGCTGATCAGGGTGACCCCGATGATCACGCGGGACAGGCTGCGTTCCAGGAGCAGGTACACGCCGGTGCCGACCAGCACGCCGACCACGATCGCGAGCGTGACGTTGGGCGTCATGTCGATCACGGTGCGCCTCCCCCGGCGAGAGCGTCCTCGAGCGGCTGGGCGTCGTCGGCGGTGGAGCGTGGGGAGTCGTGGGCGACGTCCGGCACCGCCCGGCCCTCCGCCTCGCCCTGGCGGTCCACCTCGGCGCCGAGCGAGCGCAGGATGTCCAGCATCAGCCCGACGACCACGAGGAACACGCCGATGTCGAAGAACAGGGTGGTGACCAGGTGCACGTCTCCGAGGTAGCCGAGGGGGATGTCGATCACCACGGACTGCAGCACGACGCCACCGAAGGCGAGCGGCACCGCCCCGGCGCCGGCGGACAGGAACAGGCCGCTGCCCAGGAGCAGACCGGGCAGCACCGGAGCGGCTTCGCCGAGCTCGTACCGCCCGCCGGCCAGGTAGCGCACCGTGAGGGCGATGCCGGCCACCAGGCCGGCCACGAACCCGCCGCCGGGGGAGTTGTGCCCGGCGAAGAGCAGGTAGACGGCGAACACGAGCATCGTATGGAAGATCAATCGGGTGGCGACCTCGAAGATCACCGATCGGCGGTGCGGTGCAAGGGCAACGCCGGCGCTGATCCAGCGCCGGTTACGGGTGCTGCGCACCGGGATCGTGCGGCCCTGCCGCACCAGCGCATCGTCGCCCGGGGAGTCGCTGGCCCACACCGAGCCGCGGTCCATGTCATGGTCACGGATCCGCTCGACCCGGCCCGCGCGGGTCCTCAGGAAGACCAGGGAGGCCACACCGGTCGCCGCCACCAGCAGCACGGAGATCTCGCCCATCGTGTCCCAGGCGCGGATGTCCACGAGGGTGACGTTGACGATGTTCCTGCCGTAGCCGTAGTTGTAGGCCTCCTCGGGGAACAGCTCGGCGATGCTGTCGGTGACCCGCGCGTTCGGGATCACCAGCGCCACGAACGTCACGGTCAGCCCGACCATGATCGCCAGGATGGCGCGCCACCACCGGCTCGCCTTCAGCGGCCGGTTCGAGTAGTAGGCCGGCAGCCGGCGCAGCACCAGGATGAACACCACCAGGGTGATGGTCTCCACGAGGGCCTGCGTCAGGGCGAGGTCCGGAGCGCCGTGCAGCGCGAACAGCAGGACCACGCCGTAGCCGGTGATGCCGAGCAGGACCACGGCCTTCAGCCGGCGGCGGGCCCGGGCGGTCAGGAACGCCGCCACCGCGATCACGATGGCGACGCCCGCCTGGACCGGGTAGTCCCAGGGCTTCACCGCGCCGATGCGCAGGCCACCGGCGTACACGGACGTCCAGATCATCACCACGGTGGTGAGCAGGATCAGGGCCAGGTAGACGGGCAGCGAACCACGCTGGGTGATGGACGTCACCGCGACGGACATGCTGTCCAGCCGGCGCATCGTGCCGCGGTAGGTGCGGTCCGCGTCCGGTCCGACCGAGGCCACCTCCTGGACCCGCTCGACCCCGCGCCGGGCCAGCATCAGGAGTACCCCGCCGACGATGATCACGCCGGTCAGCAGCAGTGGGAGCCCGAAGCCGGCCCAGAGGGTCAGGTGCCCGGGTTCGCCCCGGGGGTAGGTGTCCGCGTATGGCGCGAGCAGGGTCTCCCCGGCCACCGGGAACAGCCCGGCGATGAGGCCGGCGAAGGCGAGCACGTTGGGCGCGATGTAGAGGCCGGCCGCCTCCTTGTCCACGGGGGTGTCCTCGACGCCCTTCTTCCGGGCGAACGCGCCCCAGAGGAAACGCATCCCGTAGGCGAAGGTGAGGATGGAGCCGATCACGACGATCACGAGCAATGCGAACGTCATCGGATCGTCGCTGTGGACGAGGGCCTCGAGGGCCGCCTCCTTGCCGACATACCCGGCGAACGGTGGCAGCCCCACCATCGAGAACGTGGCGAGCACGCCGGGCACGGTGGCCCACGGCAGGTGTTTGGCGAGCCCGGAGAGCTGGCGCAGATCACGGGTGCCGGCGGCGGCGTCGATGACGCCGACGGTCAGGAACAGCGCCGCCTTGAACATGGCGTGAGCCCCGATGAGGGCGAGACCGGCGAGCGCGATGGCCCGGTCGGCCTGCCCGACCAGGAGGATCAGGAAGCCGAGCTGGCTGACGGTGCCGAACGCGAGCAGCAGCTTCAGGTCGTGCTGCCGCAGTGCGCGGTAGCCGCCGAGGATCATCGTCGCGCCACCGGTGAGCAGGATCATCCACTGCCAGACCGGCACCTCGGCGAATCCGGGGGCGAACCTCGCCACCAGATACACACCGGCCTTCACCATCGCGGCGGCGTGCAGGTAGGCGCTCACGGGTGTGGGTGCGGCCATCGCACCCGGGAGCCAGAAGTGGAACGGCACGAGCGCCGACTTGCTGATCGCACCGACCAGGACCATTACGATCCCGGCGGTCACCAGCGCGCTGCCATCCAGCGGCGGGTCCGCGATCAGCTCGGAGATCACGTAGGAGCCACCCTCGGCCTCACCGAGGATGAGGAAGCCGAACAGCATCGCGAGGCCACCGAGGGTCGTCACGATGATCGCCTGCATCGCCGCGCGGCGAGCGCCCTTGCGGTCGAAGTAGTGCCCGATCAGCAGGTAGGAGAACACCGTGGTGAGCTCCCAGAACACGTACAGGACGAGCGTGTTGTCCGTGGTGACGAGCCCGAGCATGGCCCCGGCGAACGCGACGAACACGCCGGCGAACCGCCCAAGGAGCTTCGCCCCGGACGCGAAGTACCAGGCGCAGTAGCCGAGCACGATCGCGCCGACCCCGCCGACGAGGATCACCATCAGCCAGGACAGGACGTCCAGCCGGAAGGACAGCGACATGTCCAGCGCCGGGATCCACGCGACGTCCAGCGTTGGACCCCGCCCGTCCAGCACGGCCCCCGTGTTGGCCACCGCCCACACCGCCGCCGACCCGGGCACCAACGCCAGCGGCAGGAACCCCTTGCGACCGAACCGCCGCATGATGGCAGGCGCAGCCACGGCGGCGAGAAGGTGCAAAGCGAGTAGCTGCAGCACGTCCGCTCCTGATCAGTGGGCGTGGTCAGATTGTCAGGTCGAGCAAGGGGTCGCGGCGACGGGTCGCCTCTGGTGAACCGATGTGTGTTTAGGTGAGGACAAAGAAGGTACGGCCACGCGCGCCGCCTCTGATTCGAGCGGCGTGATGGTGGGTGGGAACGGTTCGGATACTACCAAGGCAACGGGCCCGGTCCGCGCCGCGTCCACGATCTGGGGAGCGCCCGGACCGCTCGGTTCACGGGTCGACGAGGAACCCGTCGTCGTCGGTCGTCTCGCCACCGATGGCGTCCAGAAGGGCACGCGCGGCACCTTCCACGAGCACCGTGGCGCGCTCCCGGGCCGCCACGGTGGCGGCGTCGAGCGGTGCGCAGCGGTAGGCCTCCGGGTCCGCCGGGAACCACCGCAGGTCGTAGCGGATCACGCCGGAGCGAGCCCAGTCCAAACCCTCCAGCACGAGCGGCACGGAGACCTCCGCCTCCACCTCGACGGCGATCGTGGCGCCGTCGGGCAGTGCGTAGACGGCCCCGTAGGCCTCGGTGGCGGGCTCGGCCGCGAGCGCGTGCGCGTCGAACGCGTCCGCCTCGGCGTGGATCCACGCCCGCTCGCCCTCGTCCAGGTCCTCGGTGCCGGCGACCGGCGTAGGTCGGCTTGCCGGAGCCGCGGCGGGCCGCGCGCCCGGGTCCGCGTCCGAGGCCGGGGCGAGATGAAGCGCCACCCCGGGCAGCGCCGGGGTGAGCACGTGCACCAGCGCGTCGGGGTGCAGCCACACCTCGGAGTGCACGGCCAGGTCCACGCCCGGTTCGGGGGTGATCAGGGCACAGGTCCCGGCAACCCGCAGCGCTCCCCCGAGCCGGCGCGCGGCCGCGTGCGCGAACTCGACGATCGCGAGCTCGTGCCCCTCGGGCGGCCCGTCGGCGAATGCGTCCAGGATCCCGCCGAGACCACGCAGGCCCTCGGGCACCGGGTCGCCCCGCTGGGCGGGGACCGTGATCGCGTAGGCCTGGGTGATCTCGGGACCGGCTCCGAGGGCGGCAGGATCCGGCACGGCCCAGGGGCCCTCGACGGCGGCCTGTGGGGTGAGCGCGAGCACGTTCGCGTTCACGCGGCCGGCCTCGGGGAAGCGGCTCAGCACGAGGGCCTCGACCTCGTCGTCGGTGACGTCCGCGCCGAGCAGCAACAAATGCTTCGACCGCGCGACGCCGGCGTCGAGAACCCGGGCTCCGCCGTCGGGCATTGCGCTAGTGCCCCACGTCGGTGCGGTGGAAGTTCAGGTGCGAACGGGACGCCGTCGGGCCCCGCTGGCCCTGGTAGCGCGAGCCCTGGGCACCGGACCCGTACGGGTGCTCGGCCGGGCTGGACAGCCGGAAGTAGCACATCTGGCCGATCTTCATGCCGGGCCAGAGCAGGATCGGCAGCGTCGCCACATTGGAAAGCTCGAGAGTGACGTGGCCGGAGAATCCGGGGTCGATGAACCCGGCTGTGGAGTGCGTGAGCAGTCCGAGCCGGCCGAGGCTGGACTTGCCCTCGAGGCGGGCTGCGACGTCGTCGGGCAGGCTGATCAGCTCGTATGTGGAGCCGAGCACGAACTCGCCGGGGTGCAGCACGAACGGGTCGCCGGCGGCGGCCTCGACCATCCGGGTGAGTTCGGGCTGGTCCTGGGCGGGGTCGATGACCGGGTACTTGTGGTTGTCGAACAGCCGGAAGTAGCGGTCCAGGCGGACGTCGACGCTGGAGGGTTGGATCATCGACTCGTCGAACGGTTCCAGGCCGATCCGCCCGGTGGTCAGTTCGGCGCGGATGTCACGATCGGAGAGCAGCACGCGCCCACGTTAGCGCGCCGGGGTGAAGCCCAGCCCCGGTACCGGGTATGCTGGGCCGCGCGTTCGGGTCAGCCGCACGCATGCGGGTGTAGTTCAGTGGTAGAACTTCAGCTTCCCAAGCTGATAGCGCGAGTTCGATTCTCGTCACCCGCTCGCAATGAGATGGCCGCCCGACGAAGTCGAGGCGGCCTTTCTCATGCGAGCGCGGTGCCGAGATTCGGGAGGAGAAGCGCCCGGCGAGGCACGAGCCGGTCGCGACGACGGCTCTCGTCACCCGCCCTCCCGGGCACTCGGTTCCGGGCCCGCTCAGACCCCCCATCGCAGGGCCTTGACCTCAATGGCGGTTGAGGATCTACTGTCCGGGTCATGGCACCTGTTGACGCGAGAGCCAACTCAGCTGTGGACCGGAGTGAGTTCGGACGTCAAGGGTTCGGTGCGATGAGATTGCGCGACGAAACGGCCGCCGACGCCGATCAGGACCCGGTGGCCGTGGTTCATGCCGCCCTTGACGCCGGCGTCACGATGGTCGACACCGCCGACGCCTACCAGAACGAAGGGTTGATCGGCCGGGTGATACGGGGCCGTCGTGGTGAGGTGCTGCTGGCCAGCAAGTTCGGGCTGGTGTGGGGCGACGGCATCGCCGGCAGCTTCGAGGTGCGCGCCGACGCGGGTTACGTGCGGCGGGCCTGCGAGGCCAGCCTGCGACGGCTCGATGTCGATGTGATCGACCTCTACTACCTGCACCATCGCAGCGAGTCGATCCCGATCGAGGACACCGTCGGGGCCATGTCCGACTTGGTCACCCAGGGGAAGATCCGCGCCGTCGGGCTGTCCAACGTGACGGCCGAGGACCTGCGCCGTGCCCACGCGGTCCACCCGATCACGGCACTCCAGGAGGAGTGGTCGGTGCTGCGGCGGGACATCGAGAAGCAGTTGGTGCCGGCCGCGGCCGACCTCGGGACAGTTGTCGTGGCCCACTCCCCGACCGGTCACGGCCTGCTGCACCATGCGCGCACAGCCGACGAGCAGTTCCCGGGCGGCCTGCGTGCCGCACTGGAGGATGTCGCCGGTGCACACGGAGCCACGCCCGGGCAGGTCGCCCTCGCCTGGGTGCATCACCGGCAGCAGGTGCACGACGTACCGGTCATCCCGCTTCCAGGAACGACGAGAGTCAGCCACCTACGTGCCAACGTCGCCGCGACCGACCTGGACCTGTCCGACGACGAGTTACGACGGCTCGATCCGATGCCAGCGGCATCGTGATCTGAGGGATGTCGCGCAGAAGGGACACGCAACCGCGACGGCGGGCCTCCTCACCCGCTCCGTCACTTCCCGACGCCGGCCGGTCCAGAGCGGTCCGGGGCCAGGTCCCCGCGCAGCAGTTCGTCGAGTTCCTCGATCGCTGCCTCCTCGCGCCGCCGCGCCGCTCGGCGCCGGAAGAACGGCGCGTCCCGGTGCGCGGCTGCCGCGTCGCGGATCTCCTCGCAGACGGCGAGCAGTTGCGCGAGCCGGGTGTCCGGGTCCGGTTCGGCGTCAGTGTCCGAGTCCGGCGAGAGCGAGAGCCCGGCATCGGCGACGGAGACCGCGACCCAGGCCGCCGAGACGAGCATGACCACCCCGGCCAGGCGGCACCACAGGAGCAGCCCGATGAAGACTGCGAACGTGGCCAGCAGCGGGTTCGAGGGCGAGCTGGACAGGAGGTAGCCGGCGCCGAGCTGCAGCACCACGATCGCCGCCCCGCCCACGGCGGCACCGGGCACGATCCTGCGCCAGGGCACGCTGGCCCCACCGAGGAACTTGAAGATCGCGGTCAGCGTGAGCGCGTCCACGACGAACGCGACGAGCACCGTCGCCATCCTGATCAGCGCGTTGAAGGCGGTCGAGGTCGTGCTCCACCCCAACGCGTCGAAGACCTCACTGAGGAACCAGGACCCGGCACTGCTCAGCACGCCGCCGACGAGCAGCATCAGGCTGAAGAACACGGCCACCACGAAGTCGCGCGCCTTCAGCCGCACGTACTGACGAGTGTCCGGCGGCAGGCCGAAGATCGTCCGCACGGCAAGCCGCGAATAGGAGATCCAGCCGATCGCCGTCCACACGAACACGATCACGGCGATGAGGCCGGTGATGCTCAGCAACGCCGACGCGTCGCGGGCGATCGCGAACACCTGGTCCTCGGTGAGTACCCCGTTCTCCCCGATCAGCCCGGGCAGGTAGGTGTCCACGAGGGAGATGAGCGCCTCGATCGCCGGCGTGCTCGCGCCGAGCCACAGCCCGACCGCCGCGAACGCGATGTAGAGGGTGGCGAAGATCGCGAACAGCGCCTGGTAACTCACGCCCGCTGCGAGCACGAACCCGCCGTTGTGGGTGAAGTGGCGCCAGACGCGCGCCGGGAAGAGACGCTGTACGCGCTCGGCGGCGGCGACCACACGGCGCGCCGGCACGGCGGCCCGGTCTCTCAAGGTGCCGGACATGCGCTGCCCATCACCTCGTTCCGGCGTTCGGTCGCGGGCGCCGGTCTCGCGGCGCCCTGAAAGGGCCTGGCGAGGCGCATCCTATCGGGGCGTCGCGGGAGCGAACGCGTGTCTGTCCGGCTCACTTCCTGCCCGGCGGGCTCAGCGGTTCGGGGCATGCTGGGTTCCGACATCCTCGACTTCGTCGCGTCGCACGACCAGGGCGGCGCCGGACGGACCGGCGTCCGACCCGCCGCGGGCCAGGTGGCGGGTTAGCCTCGAACCATGCGCCCACTCCCCGCCCTGGCCCCGCTGCTCGGTCGCCGTCCCGGCTCGGGCACCGAACCGGACCGGGTGATCCTCGACCTCTCCGGCCCGTACCCCGCGCAGCGCCGACCCGGCCTCGGCGGTCTGCTGCAGCGCAGCACGTCCCTCGACGCCCTGGCCGGCCGGCTGGATCGGATCGCCGACGCCGACTGGGTGAGCGCCGTCGTGGTGCGGGTGCGCGGACTCACCGCCGACCTGGCCACGGCCGGTGCGATCGCGGGGCTGCTCGCGCGCCTGGCCGAGCGCAAGCACGTGACCGCCTACCTCGAGCAGGTCACGATGACCGCTCTGTTGGCCACCGCCCCGGTCCCGGACGTCGTCGCGCCGGAGTCCGCGGACGTGTCGGTGCCTGGGTTCGCCGGTGAGCAGGTCTACCTCGGCGCGTTCCTGCGCAGCCACGGCATCGGGTTCGAGAACCTGCGGATCGGCGAGTACAAGTCCGCGCTCACCCCGTTCAGCCAGGACCACATGGACGATGCCCAGCGCGAGCAGCTCGGCGCGTACCTCGAATCGGTCGAGGGCTCCTGGGTGAGGGCACTGGCGAGCGCGCGCGGTGTCTCGCAGGAGGTGGCCGGCGCCTGGCTCGACGCCGGCCTGACCTCGGCCACGGAACTCCTCGAGGCGGGTCTGATCACCCGGATCGCCTACGACGACGAGATCGTCACCGTCGCCGACGCCTCGCTTGCCCGCACCCTCGACCTGCTGCGACCGCAACGCGCCGGCGGGCGCCGAACGCCGCTGCGCGGCCAGCCCGACGGCGTCGCTGTCGTCCCCGTGGTCGGCGCCATCGTCTCCGGGCCCAGTGCGGGCGGCCCGCCCCTGCCGGTGCTGGGCGGTCCACGGGCCGGGTCGGACACCGTGGTGGCGGCGCTGCGGCGGGCCGAGCGGGACGAGCACACCAAGGCGATCGTGCTGTACGTGGACTCCGGCGGCGGGTCGGCGCTCGCCTCGGACCTGATCCACCGGGCGGTGGTCGCCTGCCGCAAGCCCGTGGTCGCCGTGATGGGTTCGGTGGCCGGGTCCGGCGGCTACTACGTGCTCGCGGGCGCGGACCACGTGCTGACCAGCCCGTTCACCCTGACCGGCAGCATCGGGGTGGTCATCGGCAAGCCGGTGCTGGCCGAGCTCGCGGACCGGCACGGGTTCAAGGCCGAACCGGTGGGCCGCGAGGAGGCACTGGCCCTCAGCACCGCCCGGCCGTTCACCGACACCCAGCGCGATCGGTTCCAGAAGCTGATGGACGAGGTCTACGGCAGGTTCGTGGAGCGGGTGGCGACCGGCCGGGGACTCAGCACGGAACGGGTCGACGAGCTCGGGCGCGGTCGCATCTGGAGCGGACGCGACGCCGTCGGGCTCGGTCTCGCAGACGCCCTCGGCGACCTGCAGGACGGACTCGCCTACGCGCGGCGCCTGGCCGGGTTGCCCGCGGACGCCCCGGCCCGGCCGGTGCACGCCCGGCCCACGTTGCCCGGGATGCCGGCGCTCGGCACCGACCCGACCGCCGCGCTGGCGGCGCTGTGGCCGTTCGGCACCGAGCACGTGCTGGCCTGGATGGACCCGGTCCGGATCCGCTGACCCTGCGCTCAGCCAGAACCTGCCGCCTGACCCAGTGCGCAACACCTGTCTGATTCAGGCAGGAGGCACTTCCTCACGGGGCTGCGAGCGCTCGGTCCCGGTCAGTCCCGCTGCGCCAGATAGTGCCGGATCAGCGCCTGCGTGGACGCATCCTGCGCGGCGAGCGCGTCCACGTCGCCGGTGACCGCCGGGGCGATCTGGGTGGCGAGCTGCTTGCCGAGTTCCACGCCCCACTGGTCGAAGCTGTCGATACCCCAGACCACGCCCTGCACGAACGTGATGTGTTCGTAGAGCGCGATCAGCTGCCCGAGCACCGACGGCGTGAGTGCCGGGGCGAGGATCGACGTGGTCGGCCGGTTCCCGGTGAACACCCGCGCCGGGACGATCGCCTCGGCGGTGCCCTCGGCGCGGACCTCGTCCGCGGTCTTGCCGAACGCGAGCGCCTTGGTCTGGGCGAAGAAGTTCGCGAGGAACAGGCCATGGACGTCGGTGTCGCCGTCGCGCAGTGGCCGCGCGGGATTGGCGACGGCGATGAAGTCCGACGGGATGACCCGGGTGCCCTGATGGATGAGCTGGTAGAACGCGTGCTGGCCGTTCGTGCCGGGCTCGCCCCAGAACACCTCACCGGTGGCGGTGGTGACCGGGCTGCCGTCCCAGCGCACGCCCTTGCCGTTGGACTCCATGGTGAGCTGCTGCAGGTAGGCGGGGAACCGGTGCAGGTACTGCGCGTACGGCAGGACCGCGTGCGTATGCGCATCGAGGAAGTTGACGTACCAGACGTTCAGCAGCCCCATCAGGACCGGCACGTTCTGCGCGAACGGAGTCGAGCGCAGATGCTGGTCGATCGCGTGGAAGCCGCCCAGGAACTCGGCGAAGGCCTCCGGCCCGATCGCGATCGCGAGCGAGGTGCCGATCGCGGAGTCCACCGAGTACCGGCCGCCGACCCAGTCCCAGAACCCGAACGCGTTCGCGGGGTCGATGCCGAACGCGGCGACCTTGTCCAGCGCCGTGGAGACGGCCACGAAGTGCTTGGCGACGGCGACGGTGCGGGAGCCATCGGAGCCATCGATCGCGCCGGCGGACTCCAGGTTCGTCCAGAGCCACTCCCGGGCGAGCCGGGCGTTGGTGAGCGTCTCCAGGGTGCCGAACGTCTTCGACGCGACGATGAACAGGGTGGTCTCGGGGTCCAGCCCGGCGGTGGTCTCGGCGACGTCGCTCGGGTCGATGTTGGAGATGAACCGGACCTCGAGCCCGTCCTGGACGTACGGAGCGAGCGCCTCGTACGCCATCACCGGGCCGAGGTCGGAGCCGCCGATGCCGATGTTGACCACCGTGGCGACGCGCTTGCCGGTCACCCCGGTCCACGCGCCGGAGCGCACCTGCTCGGCGAACGCATAGACCCGCGCCAGTTCGGCGTGCACGTCCGCGTCCACGTCCTGCCCGTCGACCACGAGCGCGGGGCTCGCACCGGCCGGGCGACGCAGCGCCGTGTGGAGCACGGCCCGGTCCTCGGTGACGTTGATGTGCTCGCCGGTGAACATCGCCTCGAGTCGGCTCTTGAGCCCGATCTCCTCGGCCAGGCGCAGCAGCAGGGCCACGGTCTCGTCGGTGACCAGGTTCTTGGACAGGTCGACGTGCAGGTCCGCGGCATCGAACGTGAACCGCTCGGCCCGGCCGGGATCGGCGTCGAACCAGGAGCGCAGATCCGGCCTCTGGGCGGCGGCGTGGCCGGTCAACTCCGCCCAGGCGCTGGTGGTGGTGGCGTCAACGGGTGCGGTGCTCACAGGTCTTCCTCACTACGTGCTCGGTGGACGACGGCGGGGGTCACCCCCGCCTCTGAGGTAACCGTATTGCGCGGGGCCCGACGGTGCAGCGGGGTCTCGCGGTAGACGCGTCCCAAGCCCGGTCACCTCCACGACCCGGGACAGCGGAATCCTCAGGACATCCGCTCGCCGTCGACGTGGTCGTCGTCGTGGTCGTGGTCGTGGTCGGCATCGAGGATCAATCCGACGCTCGTGGCGCACGCGTCGCCCTTCCACGCCTCGGTGCCCTCCCGGAGCGCGAACGCAGCGATGACGAGTCCGGCGATCGCGTCGGCCCACCACCAGCCGAACAGGCTGTTCGCCACGAGCCCGAGCAGTACCGCGGCCGAGAGATAGGTGCAGATCAGGGTCTGCTTGGAGTCCGCGACGGCGGTCGCCGAGCCGACCTCGCGGCCGGCGCGGCGCTCGGCGTAGGAGAGGAACGGCATCACTACGACACTCACGGCGGCCAGGACGATGCCGACCGTCGAGTGCCGGACCTCGCCGCCACCGGACAGTGCCAGCACCGAGGCGACACCGACATACGCCGCGAGCGCGAAGAACGCGATCGCGATGACCCGCAGCGCCGGCTTCTCCCAGCGCTCCGGGTCCCGCCGGGTGAACTGCCAGGCGACGACGACGGCGGAGAGCACCTCGATCGTGGAGTCGAGGCCGAAGCCGATCAGCGCCGTCGAGGATGCCGCGGCACCCGCCGCGATCGCGATGACGGCCTCGATGACGTTGTAGCCGATCGTGATCGCGACGATGAGCCGGATCCGTCGGTGCAGGAGCTCACGCCGCTCCTCGGTGAGGGTGGGCAGGCTCATCAGCAGGCGCACCCTTCCCCGTCGCAGCAGTCCGGCTCGACGAACAGGACCACCCCGAGCAGGTGGTCGAGCGCGGGGGCGAGGTGCGCATCCGCGAGGCGGTACCAGGTGCGCCGTCCCTCCGGGACCGCCTCGACCAGGCCACAGCCGCGCAGGCAGGCGAGGTGGTTGGACATCACCTGTCGGGAAACCTCCAGCGCCTCCGCCAGGTCCGAGGGGTAGGCAGGCGCCTCCCTGAGGGCGAGCAGGACGCCCGCGCGGGTCGGGTCGGAGAGCGCGTGGCCGAGGCGCGCGAGCGCGGCGGTGTGGGTCAGCGTTGCGGTGGCGGCGGTCATGGGCTGACCGTACAGCGAGACCTGAATTAAGGAAAGGCTGAATCGACAAGGACGAACCATCCGCCGGAACGTCGTCAGCGCGCCTTGTACACCGTGGAGCGATGCTCGATCCGGCCGATGATGAGCGCGTGCCGCTCCTCATCGATCCGGAACGTGACGCGGTAGTCGCCACGCCGAGCGGAATGCCAGGCCTCCAACTCGTTGCGCAGCGGCTTACTCATCCGGCGCGGATTCGTCGGTAGCTGGCCGGTGATGAACTCCACCACGGCGACCGCAATCTTCTCTGGAAGTCGCTCAAGCGCCCGCGCGGCGCCAGCGGTCACGACGACTTCCCACTCCCCCTCGGCGGCCGTCATGCCAGGGGTGGCAGGCCGTACCGAGCGCGCAACTCATCACCAGTGATGACATTGCCGGCAGCTTCGTCCTCATCTGCCTGACGCAGGTCATCGACAGCCCCCGGAGTGCCGAGCATGTGGAGGGTTTCGTGTAGCGACTCGAGATCATCCGCCGACATCAGCACGGCAGCAGGATGGCCATGGCGGGTGATCTGGACGATCTCATGCGTCGTCGCGGCGGCCTCCACCAACGCCGACAACTTGTCCTTGGCCTCCGACAACGCGACAGTTCTCATGCGATCTAGAATAGCCCAGCTACTAGCCGATCAATAGCCCCAAATATAGCCTGCTCGGCTGCGCCTGGCTCCGACGCGTGCTCGCGGTCGGAACGTCAGCGGGCCGCGGCTGCCAGCCCCTGCTCCGCCGGCGCCACACTGAAGTTGTCCCGGAACACGTTCTCCGGGTCCAGCCTGCCCTTGAGCTCGCGCAGCCGGGCCAGCGTGGCCGGCGGGAACGCGTCGGTGATCCGCTCGGGCCGGGGGTCGGTCTCGAAGCTCAGGTAGAGCCCCTTCGCGTGCGGCTGGATCTGGGTGTCCCAGACCGCGTCGAGGCGGGTGCGCCCGGCGCCGAAAGCGACCACCGAGAAGTTCGCGGACCGGTGCGCGTACGCCGTCGCGTCGGGCGGCACATCCGAGATGGCGCCGCCGACGGACCGGATCTGGAAGAAGTAGCTCACGCCGCTGTGGATGAGCTTGCTGGCCGCGGCGGCGAGTTCGGGGGTGATGTGGTCCACGAGCGCGGACCGGGTGGCGGGCTCGCCCTGGCCGTGCTGGCCGCCGTCGGGCGTGGCCACGATGGCCGGGTAGGGCAGGATCTGCACGGCCTGCTGCAGGAGCGGGCCGAGCGTCGCGAACGGCTGGAGCCTGCTGATCACGGTCTCCGGGGCGTCGGAGTCGACCGCCGCCATCACGGTAGCCACCACCTGCCCGCCACGCGGACGCCCGATGATCAGGAAACTGGTCAGATCCCGCGGCGCCGCCTCCTGCAGAGCGCCCCAGTTCTCGAGGAACTCGGCGACGTTCCCGGCGTCGAAGGCCAGCTGCGCGAACCCGACGTCCCCGACCTCGTCAACTTCGAACTCGAACGCGGTGACGACGCCGAAGTTCGCGCCCGCGCCGCGCACCGCCCAGAACAGGTCCGGGTGATGCTCGGCGTCGGCCCGCACGAAAGAGCCGTCCGCGAGGACGATCTCGACGGCGCGCACGTGGTCGATGGTGAGCCCGTGCTCGCGGCCGAGCCAGCCGATCCCGCCGGCCGTGGCCAGCCCGCCGACGCCCACGCCCCCGAAGTCCCCGGAGCTGAGCGCCCACCCGTGCGGGTGCAAGGCCTGCGCCACCTCGCCCCAGCGGGCGCCCGGCTCGATGCGCACCCGCCGGGTCGCGGTGTCGAGGACCTCGATCCGGTTCAGGCGGGACAGGTCGATGACGATGCCACCGTCGTTCGTGGAACGGCCGCTGATGCCGTGCCCGGCGCTGCGGACGGCGAGCGGCACCGGCTGGGACCGCGCGAACGCGAGCGCCTGCACCACCTCGTCGGCACTGCCTGGCCGGAGCACCAGGCCGGGTGAGCCGCCGCGCAGGTAGGTGTTGCGCACGCCCGCGAAGCCGGCGTGGCCGGGCTCGACGGCGGTCCCGATGAGCGCGGCCGGGACGGCGTCGTAGTCGATGCCCGTGCGCCTCTTGGCGCGGATCGCCAGCGGAACCACGGCGCCGACCGTGGTCTCGCGCACGGCCCGCTCGGCGGCGACGGCCTCGCGCAGGGCGGGCGCCACCTCGGTCGCGAACGTCTCAAGGTCCGCCTCGCCGGAGGCCGCGAACACGAAGGTACCCACGCCGTCGTCCAGCGCGTACGGGAGCAGTCGCTCCACCCAGACCGCCGGCGGGCCGCTCAAGGGGCCATCCGCCGTCGGGCCGAACGAGCCGGTGATGTTGAGCAGGCGGCGGATCTCGCGTGGGTCGCGCCCTGCCTCGGTGGCGGCAGCGTCGACGACGGCGTTCCCGGCGGCCAGGTCGCCCGGGCCGAGCCGCCCGAGCGAGGGCCACCAGCCGTCCGCCTTCGCACCGATGAGGCGCTGCATGCGTGGCTTGAGGGCGCCGATCCACAGCGAGACGGTGTGCACGGGGGCGGGACCGCCCTGGGCGCCGTCGAGCGCGTGGAAGGCTCCGGGCAGCTCGAGCGGTGTCGAGGCGTCGCCGGCCCAGACGGCGCGGAGCACCTCGATCGCCTCCGCGAGCGCGTCCACCGACTCCCCGGGGCTGCACCGCGGGGTCCCCATCGCGGCGATCGCGTCCCAGAAGTGCCCGGCACCGAGGCCGAGCTCGAGGCGCCCACCGGAGAGCAGGTCAAGGCTCGCGGCGGCGCGGGCGAGCACGGCGGGCGGGCGGATCGCCATGTTCAGCACGTTCGGGGCGATCCGGATCCGGTCCGTGCTGCCGGCGATCCAGGAGAGCAGGGTCCAGGTCTCCAACAGCGCGGGCTGGTAGGGGTGGTCCTGCACGGTGACGAGGTCGAGCCCGAGTTCCTCGGCCCGCCGGGCGAGCGCGACGACGCCGGTCGGGTCGGCGCTGCTGGGGTTGACGAAGGCCCCGAACTCCAGGGGGTGTCCGTAGTCCATGGTCAGTGCCCGACGGCGGGGGTCGCGTCGGTCTGGTCGGCGCCACGCTCGCCCCGCACGAGTTCGCGAACGGCGGGGGCGACCTCCTGGCCGAGGATCATCATCGCCTGCGCGTCGTCGCCGGAGAGGATGTAGGTGGAGAAGCCGTAGGAGAGGGTGAGGTCGGCGAGCTGTTCGGCCCACTGCTCGGGTGGGCCGGCCAGCAGCCGGTCACTGCGCTGGCTGGAGAACGCGCCGCCGATGTTCAACAGCCGGCGCACGTCGCCCGGGGTGCGCCCGGCAGCGATCGCGGCCTCGTCGATGGTCGCGTTGGAGGTGGTCAGGTCGTTCAGGTCCTTCACGTACCCGAGGGAGGGCAACCAGCCGTCGGCCTTGCGGCCGATCAGGCGGAGCATCCGCGGCTTGTAGGCGCCGAGCCAGATCTGGATGTCGTGTGCCGGGGCCGGGCCGCGCTTGGGGCCGTCCACCCGGTAGAACGTCCCGTCCACGACGAGGCGCTCCCGGGTGCTGGTGTCCCAGAGGCCCCGGATGATGTCGATCCCCTCGCTCAGGGCGGTGAT
Organism: Occultella aeris; assembly: GCF_902703175.1. GTDB lineage: Bacteria > Actinomycetota > Actinomycetes > Actinomycetales > Beutenbergiaceae > Occultella > Occultella aeris. The sequence continues at coordinate 24,829 of NZ_CACRYJ010000010.1, forward strand.
GGACTCCCCCGGCGTGCGGCGGGGTCCACCCATGGCCTCGATGGCGTCCCAGAACGCGCCGGCGCCGAGGCCCAACTCGAACCGGCCCCCGGAGAGCAGGTCGAGGCTCGCGGCGGCACGGGCGAGCACGGCGGGCGGGCGCAGCGGCAGGTTGATCACGTTGGCGGACAGCGAGATCCGCTCGGTCTGCGCGGCCACGTAGCTGAGCAGCGTCCAGGTGTCGAGGAAGGCCGCCTGGTAGGGGTGGTCCTGGAACGTGGCCAGGTCGAGCCCGGCCGCCTCGGTGGCCTTCGCGAGATCCACCACCTTCGCCGGCGCGGCGTTGGTGGGGGTGATGAAGGTTCCGAAGGTCAGGTCGTGGCCGTAGTCCGGCATGTGCGCACCTCGTGTGGTCCGGTTCGCCTTGAGCCCTCGGGCACCTCGGCGATATGTGTTGTCTGGCAGATCATATGTCGATCCGATGATTGGATCAACCGCACATCTGCGCGTATCATTCCCCCATGGCCACGAACCCCGAACCGACGCACGAGCGGTGCCGCGCCCGCCGCGAGGGGGATTTCGGCTGGCACGTCGGGACCCTGCTGCGGGCCTACGAGGCGGCCGTCGCGGAGGTGGTCGCGGACGTCCCGCACGGCTCCCGCGGATATCAGGTGCTCGACGTCGTGGTCCACGGGGATCAGCCGACCCAGGTCGCTCTGGCCGCCCACCTCGGCATCGACCGGACCGTAATGACCTACCTCATCGACGATCTGGTCGAGGCGGACCTGGTCCGGCGGGAGCAGAGCCCCACCGATCGTCGCGCCCGCCGGGTCGTGGCCACCGCCACCGGCCGGGCCACGCTGGCCGAGCTCGAGCGCCGGGTGCGGGCCGCCGAGGACGCCACGATGGGGGTGCTCGCGGCGGACGAGCGCGAGGTACTGCGCGGCCTGCTGCGCCGGGTGGCGTGCGGGCTGCGGGACATCGACGTCACCGGCGTCGGCGACCCCCCGGTTGAACTCCCCATGGCCGCGGTTCGCCCCTGAGGCGTCCGGCTCCTAGGCTCGGTCGAATGGATTACGCGAAGTTCCGTCAGCGCATGGACGAGATCGGCGCCCGCCTCGAGGCCCTCGAACTGTCCGAGCAGGCCGGCCCTGAGCAGGAGGCCGAGGCGAAACAGTTGTGGGGCGAGATCATGGCCCTGGCGAACCAGCACAGCCAGGCCGAGATCGACGCCGCGGCCGCCGCGTTCCAGAGCGAGCTGCCCGGCGCCGCACCCACCCTCGACGCCTCGGACGATGTCAGCCAGGCGACCCTGCCCCCGGAGGAGGCCCACGAGATGCTCCGCCGGGCTGCACTGCGCACCGCCGGCACCCAGGACCCGCCGGCCGCCACCAGCTGAGGCTTCGGCCCACCGGCTCGGGAACCCACCCACCC
>NZ_CACRYJ010000011.1 GCF_902703175.1 Occultella aeris
GAACTACGGGCGGGGGTCGGTGGCGAGGCGGGACATGAAGTGCTCGTCGATGCGCTCGCCGTCGAAGATGGCGGCGTCCCGCTTGGTGCCCTCGAACACGAACCCCGCCTTCTCGTAGGCCCGCCGGCCGGCCGGGTTGAACGAGAACACGTCAAGGCCGATCCGGTGCAGGCCGATCACGTCGAGCCCATGATCGGTGATCAGCCGGGTTGCCTCGGTGCCCAGCCCGCGGCCGCGGCCCGCCGGGCCGATCAGGATCCGGAAGTTGCAGGAGGAGGCGTTCGGGTCGTAGTCGTTGAGGACCGCCTCGCCGACGACGGCGCCGCTCGCGTTGTCCACGATCGCGAGGTCGAGGCGGTCGGTCGCCGTGGTGTTACGGAGGTAGAACTCCCGCACGTCCTCGACTCCGGTGTGGTCGGCCTCGAGATCGGCGGTGCTGGTGTAGCTCATCGTCAGCCGGCCCACCTCGGGGTCGTTCAGGACGGCGGCGATCGCGGGCAGGTCCGCCTCCTCGAACGGGCGGAGGGTGACTCGGACCCCGGTCAGGACGGGCTTGGTGGCGAAGTCGTGGGTCATTCCTCGACGGTAGGCGCGGAGGGTCCGCGATGTCGACGCCCGGGTCCGGTCGCACGTCCGCCGTATGTGTTGCTGGTCCGCCAGGGAGGTCTCAGTTCACCGGCAGGACCTGACGCAGCACCCCCGCGCGAACCAGGTCGCGCACGCCCCGGCCCTTGCCCTCCACGTGGAACCGGATGCCGCCGCCGGGCTGGTCGAACCACGGTGGCACGATCTCGGCCTGCACCTCGACCGGCTGCATCGCCATCAGGATGATCTCCCGGGCGCCCTCACCCGCAGCGGCCGGCGGCAGCGAACGCTGTTCCCAGGGCGTGCGCCAGGGGTAGAAGTAGAGGCCGTCGAGCACTCCGATCCGGTCGTAGGGCACTCCGGCCGCGAGGTTCGTGATGATGCCACCGGGCCCCGCCTGCATGAGCCGAGCGTGTAGGTCGGTGTAGCTGCGCTGGGCGGCCTGCGCGCGCTGGGCGAGCTCCTCCGTCGGGATCTGGAGCGGCTGCGGGACCGGCGCGGTGAGATAGCCCCAGACCGTCGCGCAGGCGTCGCGCTCGGTGAAGTGTTCGGCCAGGAGTTCGTGCTGGCCGTAGTCCTCGATCTGCACCCCATAGTGGCGAGGGCCGTAGCGGACGACTTCGATCGTGCCCTCGAGCGCAGCGTTCGGATCGTCGCCGGGCAGCACGACCCCGCGCTGCGGGTGCCCGATCGTGCCCAGTGCCGCACGCAACCGGGCCGCCTCCTCGCCCTCCACGTGATCCGGGGTCAGCCAGGCCGGCACCAGGTCGCGCTCCCGAGGGTGGCGGCGCAGGTCGGCCAGCCACTTCTCGTCGGTGGGCACCGGTGGCTCCTCGGGCGCGTCCAGCATCGAGCCGGTGGTCGAGTTCCAGTACGGGCGGCGGTCGTAGTTGTAGCTGACGTCCAGCGACCCCGGCGGGGTCATCGACGCCGCCGCGGACAGCCACGTGCCCTTGCGGGCCGCGCTCATGTGTGCGCGCAGCGCGGCCAGCGCTCCGACGGCGGCGTCCGGCACCCGCACGGGACGCGGGGCCGCATGTCCGGTGTCGGTCAGGTAGGCGCGCCCGCTGTGCTGCGTGCCGGCCTGCGACCACTCGACGTCGAACCTCAGCCATGACTGGGTGCCGGCCTCGACCTTCGCCGCGGTGAGCAGCGACCGACCCAACTGCTCCGTGAGGTCGGAGATGGCGTCGAGTTCCATGCCAGGCATTATGCCGTCCGGACCCTGCTCAGACGCATGGCCGGACGCGCCGCTGCGCCACTGACCCGTCGCGCGAATCAGTGACGCAGCGCCGGGGTCGGCGCGCCGTTGCGCCGGTGATGGCTCAGCGGTGCCATGCCACGGAATCGCTCAGTTGCGGGTGAACCGCAGCCGCCAGGCCTGCGGGGCCCGCTCGACGTAGATCACGTCGAACGCGCCAGGCCGGCGCTGCTCCAGCTGGGCCAGCAGTGGCAGCGGGTCATGGGGTGCGACGAGGATCATCGACGCTCCAGGCTGCACCGCATCGAGTGCCCCGAAGACGGTTGCGTGCCGGATCGGGTGCGGCACGGTCCGGGCATCGAGTTCCGGTTCCGCCACCTCGGTGCCGCCGCACGCGCAGGTGTGGCCGTGACCGGTGGCTGCTTCGACGGCGAGAGCCGGCTCCGCATGGTCCGGCCCGACGGCGAGGGCCGGGTCGGTCGCCGCGCTCGCGTCGTCGGCGGTGGCTGGCGCCGCGGTGCCGGTGCCGGCCGTGGCTGGGGCCAGCGCCGCCGCGAGGTCGGCGAGCGACACCACCGGAAGCGCAGCCAGGGCGGGCAGCAGGTGGTCGTCGACGTCGGCGAGGTGGGCGGTGGTGAGAGCGGTCAGGGCGCCGGCCGCAGCGACGCCGGCGATCGGGTCGGGCGCGTGGGCGAGGGACTGGGCCGCGCCGACGATGCCGGCCTGCTGGCCCGCGAGGCTCTGCGCCAGGAGTCGGGTGCCGCCATGCTCGCGGGCCTGCGCGAGGGTGTTGGCGGCCAGCCGGGTCAGATGGGGCAGCACGGCCGCGGCGGTGAACTCCTGCAACTCGCGCCGGGCGGCCTGGGCCGCGGTGGTGCCGTCCGTGGTCGCGCCGCCCGCGGCGGCGAACAGGGCGTCGGTGCGCGCCCGCAGCGCGGCCGCGAGTTCGGTGTGCCGGGCGCGGATCTCCTCGACGGCGGTGGCATCGGCCTGGGTGCTGGCGACAACGAGCGTGTTCATGAGCTTCCTCCGGAGTGGTGCGCCTGACTCCAGAACTTTATTACACTCTATTCCGTGATTATTAATCGAGGGCGCCCGTCGGACCTTGGCCCGCGGCCGATGGCGCCACCGGCAACGGTGCACAGACCGATGACCGCGGCTCGCGGGGCCGTGCTCGACCTGCTCGCGCAGCAGTCCGCCCCGTGCACCGTCGGCGCCCTCGCCCAGGCGCTGCACCAGCACCACAACACCGTCCGCGAACACCTCGACGCCCTCATCGACGCCGGCCTGGTCACGCGCACCCGCGCCGCGGCCAAGGGGCGGGGCCGGCCGGCCTGGCTGTATGTCGCGACCGAGCAGGACGCGCCGATGGCGACGCAGGAGTATGTGGGCCTGGCGACCGCGCTCGCGGCCCAGATCGCCCGGACCAGTGCGGATCCGCAAGAGGCCGGCATCACGGCCGGCCGGTACTGGGGTCAGGACCTGGCTCGTCGATCGACTGCTCGTGCCGACTCGAGTCCCGCGAGCCTCGGGGACGCCTACGACGAGGTGCTCGACACCCTGGACGGCCTCGGCTTCGACCCCGACCCGGAGCACGGCTCCGACGTGGTCCGGCTGCGCCGGTGCCCGCTTCTGGAGGCCGCCCACCGCCACGAGCACGTGGTCTGCGGCGTGCACCTGGGCATGGTCCAGGGATTGCTGGAGGAGGCCGGTGCGGACCCGGTCGGAGTGAGCCTCGAGCCGTTCGCCGAGCGGGGGGCGTGTGTGCTCCATCTGCCCGAGCAGTTGCCTGTTCGCGCGCCCGGGTCCGAGGCCTGAGCCAGTGCGGTCCCGATCCGACCTCCGACTGCCGGCCGCCCCGGTCGGCCCCACATCGCCCGAGGACGGACGCGCTGCCCGCCCGCCGCTACCGCCGATGCCGGACCGCACCCGCCATCACCTACGCGCGAACGCACCGGTCGTGTTCTGGCTGCTCGCCGTCGTGGTCGTCGCCATCGCACACCGGTGGATCCCCGACCAGCGCTGGCTACTCGTGCACCTGCTGCTGCTCGGCGCCGTGACGAACGCCATCGGAGTGTGGAGCAGCCACTTCACCGACGCACTGCTGCGCCACCGGCCGGCGTCCCGGCGCTGGCAGATGGTGCGCGCCGTCGCACTCAACGTCGGCGTAGCGGTGACCGTGACCGGGGTGGTCGCCGGGATCTGGCCCTTGGTGCTTGCCGGCGCGATCGTCGTCGGCGCCGCGGTGGCGGCGCACGGGACGGCCCTGGCGCTGCGGGCTCGGCGCGCCCTCTCCTCCCGGTTCGCCGCCACGATCCGCTACTACGTCGTCGCGTCCTGGCTGCTGCCGGTCGGTGCCGGCCTGGGCGCTCTCATGGCCCGCGGACCGGCCGACGAGTGGCAGGCGCGTCTTCAGGTGGCGCACGTGGCCGTGAACCTGCTCGGCTTCGTCGGCCTCACCGTGCTCGGAACGCTCATGACGCTCTGGCCGACCATGCTGCGCACCCGGATCGACCCCGACGGCGAGGCCGCGTCCCGGCGCGCACTGTGGCTCCTGGCGGGCTCGGTCGTCCTGATCGGGGTCGGGGCGGTCGCCGGGTCCAGGTGGCTGGTGCTGGCCGGGCTGGTCGGCCATCTCGTCGGGATCGCCTGGATCGGGGCGCCGATGGCGCGCGTGACACGCACGAAGGCGCCGACGTCGATGCCGACCCTGTCCGTGCTGGCCGGGATGTGCTGGCTCGTGTTCGGCCTCGTGCAGCTGATCGTCATCGTGGCGCGGACCCCGGACTGGGCCGAGCTCGCCACCGCCGTCGACGCGGTGGCGGTCCCGTTCGCGGCCGGGTTCGCCGCCCAGGTGCTCATCGGCGCGATGACCTACCTGGTGCCGGTGGTGCTCGGCGGCGGGCCGGCGGTCCTGCGCGTGACCATGACCGCGGTCGAGCGCGGCGCCGGGTGGCGGTTGGCGGTCGCCAACGCGGGCCTCGTGCTCGGCGTGGCTCCGGTGCCCTCGCTGGTGCTCGTCGCGGCGTCGTTCGCTGTGCTGATCGGGCTCGGGTCCTTCCTGCCGCTGCTCGTAGCCGCGGTCGTGACGAACCGCCGGGCGCGCTCGGCTGCGCGGACCCCGCGCGCGACCGGTCCGGTCGCGCCGGTGCCGCACCGCTATCGGAACCAGGCCGTCGCGGGTCTGGCGGCCCTCGCCCTCGCCGTCGCCGCGGCGGTCGCCGCGGACCCGGCGGCGGTCGGGGCGGGTGCGGGAGCAGGCGCCGGGGCGGACGGGACCGGGCAGACCACGACTGTGGTGGTCGAGGCCGCGGACATGCGGTTCACGCCGGATGTGATCGACGTGCCAGCCGGGAACCGGCTCGTGATCGAGGTGCACAACGGCGACGCGACCCAGGTGCATGACCTGGTGCTCGACAATGGCATGAGTTCGGGGCGGCTCGACCCCGGGGAGTCGGCCACGGTCGACGTCGGCGTGGTGGGCCGGTCCCTCGACGCCTGGTGCTCGGTGATCGGGCACCGGCAGATGGGCATGGTGCTGGCCATCCAGGTGACCGGCGGCGCCACTGACGCGACGGGCGACGCGGACACCGACGGCGCGGCGGGGCACGACGGTCACGACATGACCGGCGCCGCCGGCGCCACCGGCGCCGGCGCGGCCGCCGACCTCGACCCGGGCGCGACCCCCGCGCCGGGCTGGGAGGCGCCGGACGCCGTCGTCCCCGCGATACCGGCGGGCACCACGCACGAGTACACGTTCACGGTCGGGGAGGCGCAGACGGAGGTCGCGCCCGGGGTCACCCAGACGCTGTGGACGTTCGACGGGACGGCGCCCGGCCCCACCCTGCACGGCCGGATCGGGGACACGTTCGTGATCACGCTGGTCAACGACGGCACCATCGGGCACTCGATCGACTTGCACGCCGGTGCGCTCGCGCCCGACGAGCCGATGCGCACGATCGCGCCCGGGGAGTCGCTGACCTACACGTTCACGGCCACCCGCTCCGGGATCTGGATGTACCACTGCGCCACGATGCCGATGAGCGCCCACATCGCGAACGGCATGTTCGGGGCCGTGATCATCGACCCGCCGGACCTGGCGCCGGTGGACCGGGAGTACCTGCTGATCCAGTCCGAGTACTACCTCGGCGAACAGGGCGGCGAGGTCGACACCGCCAAGATCGCGGCGGGGGAGGCGGACCTGGTGGTCTTCAACGGGTACGCGAACGCCTACGACTTCGCGCCGCTCGAGGCCGTCGTGGGGGAGCGCGTGCGGATCTGGGTGCTCGCGGCCGGGCCGAACCGGGGCATCTCGTTCCACGTCGTCGGCGGCCAGTTCGACACGGTGTTCGCCGAGGGCGCCTACCTACTCACGCCGGACGGGACCACCGGGGGCGGCGCGCAGACCCTCGCGCTCGGCGCCGCACAGGGCGGGTTCGTGGAGCTCGTGATGCCCGAGGCCGGGCGCTACCCGGTCGTCAACCACGTCATGAGCGACGCCGAACGCGGCGCGCACGGCGTCCTCGAGGTGACCGCGCCGTGACCGGGCGGCGGCGCCGGCGGCCGCGATGATGGTGCCAGACTGGACCCGTGACCGACACCGCGACCACCCCACCCGCGCTGCCCGGCTGGCGGCACACCTACTCGGGCAAGGTCCGCGACCTGTACGTGCCCGACGACGGCGCCACCGACGTGGTCCTGGTCGTGGCCAGCGACCGGATCAGCGCCTACGACCACGTGCTCCCGACGACCATCGACGACAAGGGTGCCGTCCTCACGGCGCTGAGCCTGTGGTGGTTCGATCAGCTGAGCCCGCTCGTGGCGAACCACGTGGTCTCGCTCGAGGTGCCGGAGCAGGTCGCCGGCCGGGCGATGATCTGCCGCCGGCTCCAGATGTACCCGGTGGAGTGCGTGGCGCGCGGCTACCTCACCGGTTCCGGACTGGTGGAGTACCAGGCCACCCGTGAGGTGTGTGGGGTTCCGTTGCCGGACGGCCTCGTGGACGGCTCTCGGCTGCGCGAGCCGATCTTCACCCCGGCCACCAAGGCGGCCGTCGGCGAGCACGACGAGAACGTCTCGTTCGACGTGGTCGCCGCCCAGGTCGGTCAGGACGTCGCCACCCGGCTGCGGGACACCACCCTCGCGGTCTATGCGCGCGCCGAGGAGATCGCGGCCGAGCGTGGCGTGATCCTGGCGGACACCAAGCTGGAGTTCGGCACCGACCCGGTGAGCGGCGAGTTGATCCTCGGTGACGAGGTGCTGACCCCGGACTCGTCCCGGTACTGGCCCGCCGACCAGTGGCAGCCCGGCCGCGCCCAGCCCAGCTTCGACAAGCAGTTCGTCCGGGACTGGCTGACGTCGCCGGAGTCCGGGTGGGACCGGCGTTCGGAGGAGCCCCCGCCGCCGCTGCCCGCGGACGTGGTCGCCCGCACCCGGGACCGTTACGTCGAGGCCTATGAGCGGATCACCGGCCTGACGTTCGGAGCCTGACCCGAGCCATGCGGGCAGCGGTGCTGGTCGAGGGGCGCAGTGACAGCGCCGCGCTCGAACGGCTCGCCATCCGCCGGGGCCGGGACCTGGCCGCCGAGGGCGTCGCCGTCGTCGCGATGGGCGGCGCCACGAACATCCGCCGCTACCTCGAGCGGCTCGGCCCACGCGGGCTCGGACTTGACCTCGCCGGTCTGTGTGACGCGGCCGAGGTCGGCTACTACCGGCGCGGACTGGCCGCCGCGGGACTCGGTGCGGACCTGACCCGGGCGCAGCTGGAGCAGCGCGGGTTCTTCGTCTGCGTCGCCGACCTCGAGGACGAGCTGATCCGCGCCCTCGGCACCGACGCCGTCGAGGCCGTCATCGACGAGCGCGGCGACCTCGGCTCCTTCCGGACGATGCAGCAGCAACCGGCCCAGCGGGACCGGCCCCTGGACGCCCAGCTCCGCCGGTTCCTGGGCACGCGTGGCGGACGGAAGATCGCCTACGCACCGGCGCTCGTCGACGCGCTCGACCTGGACAGGGTGCCCGCGCCGCTCGACGGGGTGCTCGGCGCAGTCTGAGCCGACTGCCCGCTCTGCGGTCACCTCGCAGGACCGACGACGGCGGCCGGTAGGATCGGGACGTCCCGTCACCTTTCGTAGAACCAGGGAGTCCAGCTCAGATGGCACGTGTCGTCGTGGAGATCATGCCGAAGCCGGAGATTCTGGACCCCCAGGGCAAGGCGGTCGCCGGTGCGCTGCCGCGGCTCGGGTTCACCGACTTCGCGTCGGTGCGTCAGGGCAAGCGGTTCGAGCTGGAGGTGGCTGGCGACGCGACCGAGGACGTCCTCGCAGCGGCCCGCAGGGCCGCCGAAGAGGTGCTCTCCAACCCGGTCATCGAGGATGTCGTCTCGGTGCACGTCGCCACGGAGGACTGATGGCCCGCATCGGTGTGATCACGTTCCCTGGCAGCCTCGACGACCGGGACGCCGCCCGCGCGGTGCGCCTCGTCGGCGCCGAGCCGGTGCGGCTGTGGCACGCGGACGACTCCCTCGCCGAGGTCGACGCGGTGATCCTGCCCGGCGGCTTCTCCTACGGCGACTACCTGCGCGCCGGGGCGATCTCCCGGTTCGCTCCGATCATGGGCGCCCTCGTGGACGCCGCCAACGGCGGACTGCCGGTCCTCGGGATCTGCAACGGCTTCCAGATCCTGTGCGAGACGCACCTGCTCGCCGGCGCCATGATCAAGAACGAGCGCCTCACCTTCGTCTGCAAGGACCAGACGCTGCGGGTGGAGAACAACACCACCGCCTGGTCGAACGAGTACGCGGCCGGTGAGGAGATCGTCGTCCCGCTGAAGAACCAGGACGGGCAGTTCATCGCCGACGAGGCCACGCTCGACGAGCTCGAGGGCGAGGGCCGTGTCGTGTTCCGCTACGTCGGCAACCCGAACGGCTCCCGCCGGGACATCGCCGGCATCACCAACGCCCGCGGCAACGTGGTGGGCCTGATGCCGCACCCCGAGCACGCCGTCGAGGCCGGATTCGGCCCCGAGGGCTCCGGCACGGACGGTCTGCGCTTCTTCACCTCCGCGCTCGGGTCGCTGCTCGCTCGCAACTGACCCCCTCACCCGCAGCCCATCTCACCTCGTCGCGAAGATCGCGGACGGCCGCCCGGTGGGCACTGCCGTCATCCATTGGGACGGCTACCACGACGGTGACGTCGCCGACCGGCTCGGCCCGATCCCGGAGATCGCCACGCTGCACGTGGCCGAGCGCACCCGCTCCCGGGGAGTCGGCACTGGGACCGATCACACGGCTACCGAGACCGATCGGGCCATGGTCAAGATCCTGGGCGCGCAGCGGCTCCCGATCCCTCGCCGGGAAGGATGAGCAGGCGCGTGCCGGTCATGTCCAGGCGCAGCCGGCCCCCGGCGGTGGAGTAGCGCAGCACGACGTGGTCGCAGCCCCGGCAGCGGATCACCAGGCCGGGGCCGTGCGCGTACACGTCGTACCGCGCCAAGTCCGTGGTGGCCGCGCAGCCGTCGCACTGGACGGTGGCCATCGTGAGATCCACGGCGAACAACTCGGCGAGCGGTCCGGCGGCGGCATTGATGTCCAGCCTTCTGTCCGGCGGGTTCGGTGGCGTGCTCATCAGGGTCCTCCCGTGGCTCCGAAGCGTTCCGTCTTGATCCGAGACTGGTCGTGACCGAGGCTGAGCAGTCCGGCTGCGACGGTCTCGACGAAGGACGTCGGCCCGCACACGAACACCAGCGGCGATCGTTCGGGCGCGAGCGTGTGCTCGGCGAGCATCGTCACGTCCACCCGGCGGCGCAGGCCCTCCCAACCGGGCGGTACGGCTCGGGTCAGGGTCAGCGTCGTCGAGATTCCGGGGCCGGCGAGCTCGCCGGTGCCGATCAGATCCGCCTCGGACCTGGCCGAGTACAACAACCGCACCTGGATCTCGCTACGGGTCGCACGATGCTGGCCGAGCATCGACAGGAACGGAACCACGCCGGAGCCCCCGGCGATGAGCTGGACCGGACCGGCCGCCGTCGCCGGCCACACGAAGTAGCCACCGATCGGCCCGCGCAGCTCGAGCAGGTCGCCGCTGCGCAACTCCTCGGTCATGTAACCCGACACCTCGCCGTCCTCGAGTCGCTCGACGACCAGGTCCAGGTGCGGCGCCTGCGGCGGCGAGGCGATCGAGTAGCTGCGCTGCGCCGTGTAACCGTCCGGCGCGGTCAGCCGCACGTCCACGTGTTGGCCGGCGTCATGCCCCGCCCAGTCGTGGACGGCGAGGCGGAGGCGGCTCGCTGTCGGCGTCTCGGCCGTGACCCTCAGCACGTCGGCCACCTGCCAGTTCAGTCGCCGGCGTAGCGCTGTTGGCGCCATGGGTCCCCGTAACGGTGGTAGCCGAACCTCTCCCAGAACCCGAGCTCCTCGACCTCGCCGAGGACAAGTCCGCGCACCCACTTGGCGGACTTCCAGAAGTACAGATGCGGCACGAGTAGCCTGGCCGGGCCGCCGTGCTCGGGCCGCAACGGCGCGCCGTCATAGGTGTCGACGATCCAGGCGCGCCCGCCGGTGAGATCGGCCAGCGGCAGATTGGTCGTGTACCCGCCATCACTGAACGCGAGGGCGTACTCCGCCTCGGACTCGACGTCAGCCAGCAGCGTGTCCACGGAGACGCCCTCCCACCGGGTGTCGAACTTGGACCAGCTCGTCACGCAGTGGATGTCCACCTGGACCGGCTCGCGGGGCAACGCCCTGAACTCCGCCCAGGAGTAGTGCCGCACCCGATCCACAAGGCCCTGAACGGTGAAGTCCCAGCTGGACAGGTGGGTGTTGGGTGTCGGGCCGGCGGACAGCACCGGGAACCCGGTGCCGACGTCGTACTGCCCCGGTGGGAGCCGGGCCGAAGGTGGCCGGCGTGCCCGACCTGTGAAACCACGCGAGACGAATCGCGGCGTGGTGCCGTTGTTCGGATCGATATCGTTCGCGCCCATGGCCACATCCCGTCTCGAATATGCCCAACGTAGACGCCCGGCCGGGCCGGGCACCAGTGCTGCGCGGCCGCCGGTATGACTCGACCGCTCCGACGATCTAGGGTGCCAGTCATGGCTGAACCCGAACTCCCTGCGGTGTCGATGTGGACGGACGGTGCCTGCAAGGGCAACCCGGGCGTGGGCGGTTGGGGTGCCTGGATGCGCTTCGGCGAACACGAGCGCGAATTGTTCGGTGGCGAGGAGCTCACGACGAACAACAGGATGGAACTCACCGCAGTCATCGAGGGTCTGCGTGCGTTGAACCAGCCGTGCGAGGTGACGCTGCACGTGGACTCCTCCTACGTGATGAACGGGATGAAGACCTGGTTGGCCGGCTGGAAGCGCAATGGCTGGCGCACGGCGGACAAGAAGCCCGTCAAGAACGTGGAGTTGTGGAAATCCCTCGACGAGCAGGTGGCCCGGCACACGGTGCACTGGGTCTGGGTCAAGGGCCACTCCGGCGATCCGGGCAACGAGCGCGCGGACGAGCTCGCCAACCGCGGCGTGGACGCGGTGCGTACCGCGGCCGGATGAATTGTTCGGCCGACCGAATTCATAATTGTTCGCAGAGGCGAACATTCTCACCATTCGAGAATTCGGTGATGCGAATGTTCCGCGGGATTTGATTCTGCGTCGAACGCGCGCGTACCGTCATAGATCGCGGGGCATTCCCCGCGATCGATGAGGGGTCTGCTCCGTGCTGTCTGCGCTCGTGCTGAGTTTCGCCGTGATCTTCGTCGCCGAACTGGGGGACAAGTCCCAGCTGATGGCAATGACGTTCGCGCTGCGCTACCGCTGGTGGGTGGTCCTCGGCGGGATCACGGCCGCAACGGCCCTGGTGCACGTCGCCTCCGTCGGTCTCGGCCACGTCCTCGGCAACGCCATCCCGACCGGCCTGATCGCGGTCATCGGTGGGTTGGCGTTCATCCTCTTCGGGTTCTGGACATTGCGCGGTGACAGCCTCAGCGACGACGAGGAGGCCAAAGCCGCCCGCGTGAAGAAGTCGGCCTTCGTCGCCGTCGCCTCCGCGTTCTTCCTGGCCGAGATCGGCGACAAGACGATGCTCGCCACCGTCGCACTCGCCACCGACCACGACTGGGCCGGGGTCTGGATCGGCTCCACCCTTGGCATGGTCGCCGCTGACGCATTGGCCATCGTCGTGGGCGCCGTACTCGGCAAGCACCTGCCCGAGCACGTCATCCAGCTCGGTGCCGCCGTGCTGTTCTTCGCATTCGGTGGCTGGCTGCTCCTCGACGCGATCGTGCCGGACACGCCGGCGGGCCCGATGGGCGCGGTGCTGGTGGTCCTCGGTGCCGCTGCGGTCTGGATCGGCCAGCGGAACCGGCCGCGCGGCATCGGCCCGGCCGAGGGTACGGCCCAGGACGTCGGCCCCGGTGCCGAGCCGGCCGCCGTCGACCAGTCCGCCGCGATCGAGCCGGCGGTCCTGGCCGACGTCACCGACGGCGCGCTGAGCACAGGTCGCTGACCGGAGGCCGTCGCCCTGGCGGCCGCCAGGGCGGTGCTTCACGAAAGCAGCCTCCCGGCGTGGAAGACTGACCGCGCGGGGCAGACCCCCGCCGCATCATCCTCAGCGGGCCCAGCACAGGAGCAGCATGTCCACCCAGTCAGGATCGGGCGTTCTCGAGGTCAACTCGCGGCCCTCACTGCAGACCACGGCGCTCGTGCTCGGGGGACTCACGATTGCGGCGGTCGGCCTGCACTTCGCGTCCAGCATCGTCGCGCCCACGTTCTTCGCGCTCACGCTCATCGTGTCCGCCCGGCCCCTGCAGATGTGGCTGACCAGGCACCGGGTCCACCCGATGGTCGCGGCGATCCTGGTGTTGCTGTTCCTGTACGTGATCCTCGTCGCGCTGGTGATCATGCTGGCCCTCTCGGTCGCCCGCCTGGTCGCCGAGCTGCCGGCGTACTCGTATCGGTTCCAAGCGATCTACGCCGACCTCATCGAGTGGCTGAGCCAGTTCGGCGTCGACGAGCAGACCCTCGAAGGGGTGCTCGGCGACTTCGACCTGAACCGGATCGTCGGGCTGCTCGGCACCGTGCTGGAGGGGATGTCGTCCGCAGGCGGTCAGGCGGCACTGCTGTTGGTCGTCATGTTCTTCCTGGCCATCGACTCGACCAACGTCGGGCGCAGGTTCGAGCTGTCCGTCGCCCAACGTCCCAACCTCACCGCCGCCCTGGTCGACTTCGTCACCGGCGTTCGCAAGTACTGGATCGTCGCGACCGTGTTCGGCCTCATCGTGGCCGTGCTCGACGTGATCGCACTGTCGATCATCGGGGTGCCGATGGTCCTCGTGTGGGGCGTGCTCGCCTTCGTGACCAACTACATCCCGAACGTGGGGTTCGTCCTCGGCCTGATCCCGCCGGCACTGATCGCCCTGGTCGACGGCGGGGTGAGCCAGATGATCTGGGTGATCGTCGTCTACTCGGTGCTCAACTTCACCGTGCAGACGATCATCCAGCCGAAGGTCACCGGCGATGCGGTCGGGCTGAGCCCGGTGGTCAGCTTCCTCAGCCTGACGTTCTGGACCCTGGTGGTCGGCCCGCTCGGCGCCATCCTCGCGGTCCCGCTGACCCTGTTCGCCAAGGCCGTTCTCGTGGATGCCCACCCCGCGTCCCGGTGGATCAGCGCGTACCTGGTCACCGACGCCGAGGCGCGAAAACAGCTCGCTCGGTTCCGAGATGCCAGGACCGGCGCCGATCCGGAGCCCGACCCGGCCGACCCGGACGAGGTCGACGACGCAGCCGGGCCGGAACCGGCCGGGCCCGAGGCCACCGTGAACGCGACCAGCGGGTCCATCGCGGACGGCCCCGAGGAGTCAGGTGTCGGTCGCGATGACGATCCCGGCGAGGAACGGCGCCCGCAGGCGTGATGCCCGGCGCGGACCTGCCGGCTGAGTCAGGCGGTCCGGCGCGCGCGCAGCACCACGTCGTCCACATGGCCGACGCCCGCCCCGCTCGTGGGCACCACCCGTGGACGGGTTTCCAGCGTCTCCACCTGCCAGCCCTCGTCCAGCGTCGCCGCGAACTCCTCCGGGCGCAGGAACTCACCGGGGTCCGGCCCTCGCCACTGCCGTGAGGGGGTGGTGCCGCCGTCCGCACCGATACCGGCGGGCGCGCCGTGGTTGTGGTTGTGGTTGTGACCATGCCCGTGCCCTGCGGCGGGCTGGTCCGCTGGTGCGCCCAGGTCGTGCGCGACCATGAGGAACAACCCGCCCGGGGCGACGGCGTCGGTCAGGCCGCGCACCGCCGTCAGGCCCTGGCTGCGCAGCAGCGGGAAGTACATGAGGGAGACCAGGTCGTACCCGCCCGGCTCGGGCACTTCGGCGGTCAGGTCGACGTGGACCCACTCGATCCGATCCCCGTGCTCAGCGGTCACGGACGCGGCCGCGCGCTCGAGTGCGACGGGGGAGATGTCCGTCGCCGTGACGCGCCATCCGCGGGCCGCGAGCCAGAGCGCATCCCCGCCCTCGCCGGAGCCCACATCCAGCACCCGTCCCGGTTCGAGGTCGGCGGCCTCGACCGCCAGGGCGCCGTTGACCGCGCCGCTCCAGTTCCGCTCGGCGTAGATCTCGTCCCAAACCGCCTGGTCCATCCGGGCTCCTCTCGTCAGTGCCAAGCCTGAGGTCCGGTGTGTCAGTTCGACAACTCCCGTTGCCGGACTGGCAAACTACCCGACGGCGCCACGCCTGCGGAGAGTGGCGTCCCAACGGATGTTCATCTTGCCCGCCGGAGCGTTCGTGATCTCGATGCGGTCAGCTGCCCAGGCGATGGCCGCGCCTGCCGGGGCATCGACGGTGGCGCCCTCGGGGAGACCGAGCTCGGCTCGGTGGACGATGAGGTGGCCGGTGGTGTTCGGCGGCGTCGCGACGTCCAGCGTGCCACGGGCCCGGTCGTAGTCGACGGTGACCGGGCCCCTGATGGTTGGGACCGTCCCGGACATCCGGTTGAGGAGCCCGGGACGCGGTTCGATGAGGACGCGCGCCGCCCCGGGGGACTGCGAACGCACCCCGAGGACCCATCGAGCGATCACGTTGACCGGGGCCGAACCCCAGGCGTGGGAGTACGTCATGTTGGGCTTCAAGGACGGATCCCAAGCCTCGGGAACGATCGTGGCAGCGAGGTTGTCGATCAGATGCAGCCAGCTGTTCGGCCCGGACGCGGACATGAGCGCGAGCGCGTGATCGCTCCGGCCCGCCCGGCACAGCGCCTCCAGGAGGAACTGGGCACCGTAGACGCTCATCCGGATGCCGCCGCGCCCGAGCCAGTCACCGAGACCGGCGAGCCGGTCGGTAGGAGCGAGGCCGAGCGCGACCGGGAACGCGGTGGCGTGCTGGGCGTGGTGGGTCGACCCCAGCCCGTCACGGTAGGCGGACGCATCGAGCAGGAGGGAGTTGAGGGCGGCGCGCATCCGGTCGGCCAGGGCACGGTAGCGGGCGGCGGCCTGCGGGCGGTCGGTGACCTCGGCGATACGGGCGAGGGTCGCATAGGCGGCTGCCTGGAAGGCGTTCAGGACCGTGTTCACCTCGGTGAACTCGTATCCGTCCCGGTACGTGACCGGCCAGTCGACCAGATCGGCGTCCCAACCGCCGGCAGCAGGCCCCGGGTCCTTCCGCAGCAGACCGTGCACACCGAGGAAGTGGTCGTAGTTGAGACCTTCCCAGTGCTCGAAGTCGGTCCGCAACTGCCGATCGTCACCGGTGGCGAGGTAGTCCTCCCACGCCATCAGGACCGGCATCAGGTGGTACTCGGACGGCCAGGTGGACCGCCGGGTGAGGTACTCGCCGGAGTAGCGTGCCAGCGCGTAGCTGCGCTCGACCGCGTACTGGGAGAGCTGGTTCACATACGCATCTCCCTCGTACGGGCCGCGCTCGCGAGCCGGCGTGTCGATGTACACGTCGAGCGAGGTCGCCTCGATCGTGTACCGACACAGCTCCCAGACTCGGTCCAGATCCGGGTCGGAGGAGGAGAACGCCGCGCCACCCACGTAGGGCGAGCGGAGCACGAGGGGCCGGACCGCGTGGGTCAGGTCGAGCGCCGGGTCCGCCTCGAGCTCGATGTAGCGGAACGCCCGGTACCCCCAGTGCTCCACGGACTGCGGCCCGTCACGCAGGGTCCAGGTGTCCTCGTAGACGTTCTGGGTGCGCATCCGGAACCGCACGCGTCCCTGCGCCAGCTCCTCTCCGAGGCGAACGTGCACGCGTGCACCCGAACGGCCGTCGACGTCGAGGCGGATACCTCCGACGATCTCGCGACCGAGGTCGATGAACCAGCGACCGTCCGGCTGCCGAGCCGCCTCGGCGACCTCGCCGAGACTCTGCTCGATGCTGACGATCGCCGGGGCGGGATCGGGCGGCGCCGCGCATACGCGGGCCGGCGCCCAGTCGCGGTCGTCGAAGCCTGGCTCGGTCCAACCCACTGGTTCGTGTCTGGCGTCCCAGTCCTCGCGGGGGGCTCGGTACCAGCCGCCGCCGATGTCCGCGGAACCGGGTAGCAGCCGCTCCCCGCTCGCGGCCTTCCACCGGCTGGAGGTCGTGACCTCGATGCGGTGGCCGTCGGCGAGCACGACGACGAGCCGCGCGATGAACTGCCGTCCGTGCTCAGCCCAGCACAACGCCGCAAGTGCGTTCCGGCCAGGCTTGAGCGCGTTGGCGAGATCGTGGGTGTGATACCGGGCGCGCGAGTCCGAGTCGCGCACGCTGCCCCGGCCGGCGACGGAGGCGTTGGCCCACAGCTTGTAGACGTACTGCCGTCCGCCCCGAGGTCCGGTCTGCGCCGTCTGCCCGCCCTCGGCCGAGCGCCCCGCCGCCTCGACGAATGCCGACAGGACGGGCGCGTCCGGCAGGTCGAACTCGTGCCGCAGAAGCACCCAGGAGTTCTCGGCGCCCGAGTCCTCGACGCCGGCGGGTCCCCAGATCGCCTCGCCGCCCCACGAGTCGGCGGCCGTGATCAACCGTGACGGCGTCGACCAGTCCCCGGCCACCGACGTGTCCGCTCGCACCCGCCACCAGTACGGCGTCGATGCCGCCAGCCGCGGCCCCGCGTACGGCACGGCGGTCGACGACGACGACGTGACCGGCCCGCTGTCCCAGAACGGCGCGCCGAAGGACGCCGGCGAGGCGGCCACCTGGATCCGGTACCCGACCTGCATACCGTCGCCGAGTGCCGGGACGAGCCAGGAGAACCGGGCGTCGGCGACGTCCACGCCGACCGGCTCCGACTGCAGATCGACCATCAGGCCGGACGGCCGGCCGGGCGAATCGGCGCTCATGCCGCGCACTGCCGGATCAGAAGACCCCGCCCCGGCGAGACCACTGCAACGTCAGGCCGGCTCCGCCGTCGACATCCGACGGCGCCCGATAGTGCAGCCACCACGTGCCGTCCGGGGCGGACTCGACGCGTTCCAGCGCGGCGGCGCCGGTGACGGCGACCTCCAGTCCGGGCAGCCGCCACCGCTCCGGCGTCACCGATCCGCCGTCGAGCCCGTCCGCCCGGACCTGGAACGCGAAGGAGCCACCCGCCGGCCACCGCAGCCGGACCTCGACGGCGTCGCTGCCCGCGCAGGACGCGGCGACGTCGATCGTGAGCTCGCTGACCAGCCGGAGCCAGCCTACGCCGGTGCCGAGGCGCCAGTGTGCGGTCAACGGATGGAACTGATCGCCCAGACCGCTGCGATCGCCACCGAGATGCTCGGCGCCGACCATGACGTTGACGTCGAGCACCGTCGTCGCGACCCGACGTCCGTCGATCGGCTGCTCGAGGGTGCGCGGACCGGGGAAGGACCGCAGCGCTGCGCGTACCGGTGACGGCAGGTCGGGGATGCCCAACGCGGCCACGGACGGGCCGAGCGCGAGGTCCCAGAAATGTTCGAACGGATCGCTGATGTCCGGGAACGGCGCGGCCTCCCGGCCAAGGGCCTGCCACAGCCACAACCCGATCCCACTTGCGTAGGAGTTCAGGTCCATCCCGTAGGAACGGTCGTACGGCCCGGCCAGGTTGCACAGACCTGCATGGTAGTGGTCGGCGACGTCGCGCCAGAGCGCGAGCTCGACGGCGCCGGCTCGCTGGACCGTGCCCGGCTCGCTTCCGTAGCGGCGCCAGAGGGCGAGCGCGTAGAGGTCGATGCCGTAGTAGGTGGGCGAGTTGTACTCCTCGAACGCCCCGCGGGCCTCGAACGCCTCGAGCACCTGCCCCATCAGGTGGAGGCCGCGCGCGTCGCACTCGCGATCGGATCGGCGTCGTCCGACGGCGTGCATCAGGAATCCGGCCATGAGCGCGATGTTGGAGTAGAGCGGGTCGACCCCACGTGCGAGCGTGCCCGCCACGGCCAGGTCGAGCGCGTGCTCGATCCGCGCGACGAGCTCGGCGGGCAGGTGACCCTCCCTCTCGACGAGGATGTGCAGGAGCGCGCAGCCGATGAACTCCCGCCAGTTGGGGTCGTAGTCACGGAACGCTCGCGCGCCGTCGACGGGCGTCGGCTCGTCGGGCCAGCGGAGCCAGGTACCGTGCCAGGGCGCGCCTGGTTGATCGAACTGGTGGTCCAGCACTGCGTCGATCGCGCGCACCGCGCGCCGGTTGTCTGTGGAGCCGCCACGAGCGAGCAGTCCGAGCGCGTACCAGCAGGTCTCGCGCACCCGAGCCCGCCGCTGGGTCGGCGCCCAGGCAGGATCTACGACCAGGCCGATGCTGGCATCCCACCACTGGTCCAGGACCGCCATCGAGGCGGCCGCGAGTCCGCTCTCGCTCGCCTGCCTGGTCATGCGTGTGACCCTTCCCGCGTGAACGTCGCACGCAGGGTCGTCGTGCCCTGCGTGAGACCCCGTACCGCGACGACCCCGAGTGGTAGACCTGTCGGGTTGGCGGGCGCGCAGGCTCGGTTCGCCGTCCATCCTGGCGGCACCGCGATCCTCAGCGTCGGGGCATCCGGGTGATCCCACGTCACGGCCACGATGCCATCCAGCACGGTCAACGACCGGACGTCCGTGAGCCACCCGTGCCCGAGGTCGTCGGACGGCAGGTCGATCACCGGGCCGGCCGGCGCGACGATCGTGCCGTCACCGTGGAACAGCCACTCGAGCGCAGTTCCCGGGACCCCCGCCACCTCCATCTCGTCGGTCCAGCCCGATGCCGTCAGGCGCAGGGTGCGGCGGACCTCGGCGCCGTTCCAGCTGGACTGGGCCACCAGGGACCGGTCATCGGCATGGACCAGCAGACCGTCGTGCGGTGGCTGCGGCCGGTCCCCGACGACGAGCAGGTTGTGCGCAGCCTGCGAACGCATCCACACCGTGATGTCGGCCCCGTACCCGCTGGTTCCGAGGTCAAGGCTGCGCCACCCGCCACACTCGACGTCCACGGCGAGCTTGTCGTGGTGATCGTGCCAGCCCGCATCCGGACCGAACCGCATCGCCAGCCGAACCAGCGGGCTCCGGAGCACTCCGATGCCTGGCCCAGGCCACACGAACGAGGCCGGCGTCACGCCGTCGTCGGTGCCATGCAACGAGTCCGCGCCGAACACCATCGCGCCCACGCTGTAGCGGCCGGCGCGCTCGGGCGACGGACCGGCGACCCGGCCCGCTCCGAACCACAGCTCGACGGCCGCCGGAGCGTCGCCGAGGTAGGACGACGCGAGCTGCGCACCCGCCCCCGGCAGCAGCCTCGACGCGACCTCGGCGGTCTGGGCGAAGTCGCCGAGGAAGCTGTTCGGCCAGCCATCGCCGTAGGCGGGCACGCGGCCGTCGGAGTAGGCCAGTCTCGCGGGCGCCTGCACGGCCCGGAGGAGCCGCTCGGCATGCTCGTCCTCGAGCGCGCCCGGCCCGGCGACCTCGACGAAGGACAGCAGCGCGTTGACCGCGTAGAAGTGGTAGTGCGGGTTCACCTCGAACCACAGACCCTCCGGGTGGATGCCTTCGAGGATCTGGTTCCG
The DNA here is from genome assembly GCF_902703175.1 of Occultella aeris. GTDB lineage: Bacteria > Actinomycetota > Actinomycetes > Actinomycetales > Beutenbergiaceae > Occultella > Occultella aeris. The sequence goes on from NZ_CACRYJ010000011.1 coordinate 19,743, forward strand.
GGCTCCGAAGGGTCCCTCGGTCACCGTGCTGAGCAACTGCTCGTCGCCGATGGCGACCGCACATTCGGCCAACGCGGCAACGAGCCAGCAGTGGATGTTGTGGATCATCCCGAGCTGGGGCGCCAGCACGGCAGCGATCTCCCCGGCAAGCCGCCGGGCCGCGGCCCGGGTCGACTCCGCCAGCAGTGGCCCCGCCCATCGGACCGAGCGCAGCAGTCCGATGGCCCACACCGACTCGTCCAGGTTCTGCGGCAGCACTCGCCCCTGCCCGACGTTGACGCCGTGCAGCGCGTAGGAGCCGTAGTCGCAGGCGTAGCGGTCCACGATCTCGGCTAGGGCAACGGCGGCGCTCCGCCGCCGATCCTCGTCGCCATCGAGCCGCGCGAGCAGTGCCGCCCGCTGTGACTGGGCCGCTGCCATGTTGTGCATCCGGGTTCGCCACGCGCCGTCCCAGGGCTCCCCGCGATAGGCACGCCCACAGGTGGGGCACACGTGCTCGTCCGGGCTGCCCGGGTCGAACCGCAACGGCTCACCATCGTCGTCGCAGAAGTAGTGGTGCGTCCAGGCGCTGACCTGGTCCGGTCCCGGCAGCCGCAGGTGCGACTGCCAGAACACGAAGTCCTCGCGCACCGCGTCGAGGGTGTCCGCCGCCCAACCGGGCTCGCCGACGCGGCTGCGTACCTGCTCCCAGTCCGGGACGACGCTCGTTGCCATCGCTGGGGCTGCCGCCCGCTCATCGTGAAGCATGTGTTCCTTCTGTCGGTGTTCGTGTCGATCGTGCTGGTGGAGCGCCGCTCCGGTCCTTGCGCCAGATTTCAGTCGGGCAACACCCCGAACCCCTCGGCCGTGAGTCCTCGTTCCTGCGCCGCCGTCAGCACAGCTCGCAGCCGATCGGGGGTGATGAAGTTGCGCCCCTGCGCCAGTCCGTGATCCCACTCGGCGATGTCGTGCGCGAACAGGCACACGCCGGCTCCGGTGCGTGCCGCCTCGTCAAGGACGACGAGCAGCGCACCACGGTCGTCGGGGTTCGCGACACCGCTCCGGCCAACGTCGATGCCGCGGGCGGGCAGGACCCTGGTCGGAGCGTCGAGGTCGACGAGCACCTGCGTGGCGCTCCCGTCCAGATGCCTGGCTGACGTCGTCCGCACCCAGGAGAACCGTGCAGTCAGCACGTCGTCGGTCGCCCGGTCATGGCGACCGAAGGGGTAGGCGAAGTCGCGATGACCCAGACCACGGTCCGCGAGAGCTGCGATCGACGGTTCGATCTCGTGCTCGAGATAGGCCCCAAGGCCGTGCTGGGCGACGTACTGCGGGCCGTCGAGATGACGCAGGCCGTGGCTCGCGATCGTGTGACCATCGCGCTGAAGAGCCCGCAGCTTGTCGGTCTCGTCGTCGGTGAGCCGGTCGACGTGCGAGACGAAGAACGTGACCCGCGCCGCGGCGTCGTCGAACACGCCGCGGTGGACGAACCAGTGATCGACCGTGCAGTCGTCAAAGGTCATCAGCAGCTGGGGCTGCCTCATCGTCCTCCTCGGCTTCCTGGATTGACTCTCGACGCCTGGTTCGACGGGTCCTGGCCGCGTCGGCCGGCACGGACCCGGTCAGGTCCGCGCCGGCCGGCTACCGCCGGATCAGCCTTCGGCGCTGGCGGCGAACGCCTCGGCGAACTCGTCTCGCATGGCGTCGCCGCCGTCCTTCTTCCAGGTTGCCACCGCATCGGTCCACGCCGACACCGGCTTGCGACCCTGCAGGATGTCGACCTCAAGATCGGAGAGTGCACTGCCGATCTGTGGTCCCTTGCGTGACTCGGTCTCACTGAACAACGTGGACGAGGGGTTGGAGATCGCCGTCGGAACTGCCTCGGTCTGCACGTCGTAGAGCGACTGCGCGACGTCGGGCCGCCCGGGCATGTAGGTCACCCACGGCCCTTCGGCGAGGTACCTCAGGGCGAGCTGGGTCTCGCTCTTGCCCTTGTCATTGAGCACCGGGTCGCCGTCGACGAGCGTGTGATGCACACCCTCCAGGCCGTAGTTCTTGAACAGGTGCTCGGAGCTGCCGAACGGAGCCGCGAGGTAGTTCAGCACGTCCAGCAGTGCCTCGGCGCGGTCCGCCGACCTCAGGCTGATCCCGGTCAGGTTGTGCGTCGGAGCTGCCCGCCAGATCGGGGCCATGCCACCGCCCTCGGCGAGCGGCGGCAGGATGACATTGAGATCGACGGCCTGGTCGCCGGACAGGTTCGCGAACGCCGGCCACGCGCTGAAGGTGTCCTCGACGAACCGGGTGGTGCCCGCGATCGTCCAGGCCTGCCGCTGCTGGTTGTCCGCGGACGTCGTGTCCGGGTGCACCAGCCCGTCGGCGACGAGCCTGCGACCCGCCTCAAGGGCGTCGAGCTGCCGCTCGTCCTCGTTCGCGCTCACCCAGGTGTCGCCGTCCACAGACCACCCGTTGGGCAGGCCGAAGGACTGCCGGATGATCTGCAGCGGGACGTTCGCGAGCGCCCACGTGTTCGTGGAGCTCAGCTCGGCGAACATGCTGTACATGTCGTCCCACGACTGGGCGGCCGGGTCGATGCCCTGCTCCTCGAGCAGGTCGTAGCGTCCGTACAGCACGACGCTGCTCTGAGCGCCGCGTGCGATCGGGATGCCGTAGATGCGCCCGCCGTAGACGCTCGACTTCCAGCTCTCGGTGGGGATGCTGGCGAGGAACGGGTACTTCTCGATCGCGTCGCCGCTGAGCAGCTCCGTGAGGTCCGTGGCGCGCTCGTGCAGGAGCGACGGGAGACCTGGGATGCCCTTCGGCCAGAACGTGAAGAGGTCAGGGAGTCGGTCGCCTGCGACCGTGGTCTGGAACCGGTCGGTGTAGTCGCCGCTGGGGACCAGGGAGACCGAGAGTGTGAACCCGAGCCGTTCGTTCAGCTCCTGCCAGAACGCGTTCTGGTCCATGGCGGGCGGCACCGGGTTGTTGGTGAGGGCGAACGCGGAGACGTCCTGCCCGTCGCCGGGAGGGCCGTCGGTGATCGGCTGTGGGTCGGCCGGGTAGCTCAGCATGGTGTCGCTGACACCGTTCTCACCCGGCAGGTCTGCGGTGAACCCTGCGTACGGGATGTAGGTGGGCAGCGTGACCGTGCTGTTCTCGGCCTGCGAGCCGGCGTCACCGCGGCCCTCATTGCTGCAGCCGGCGAGGCCACCGAGCGCAGCGAGGCCGCCGAGGGCGAGTGTGCCCTGCAGCAGTTGCCGCCGTGCGATCCGGATCTCTGACATGTGGTTACTCCTTTTTGTCGTGGTCACGCCCGCAGCGGTGCGGACGGGTGCGGTGGTGGACGGGCTCAGCCCTTGACGGCGCCGGTGAGCATGCCCTTGGCGAAGTGCCGCTGCAGGAAGGGATAGACGATGAGGATGGGGATGATGGAGATGACGAGGATCGCCATCTGGATCGTCGTCTGCGGCGGCAGCGACATCTCGGCGCCGAGGTCCTGGGCTCCGAGTTGGGTGCCGTCGACCACGTAGGTGCGCAGTACCAGCTGCAGTGGCCACAGCGCGGAGTCGCTGAGGTAGAGCATCGCGTTGAAGAACGCGTTCCAGTAGCCGACGCCGTAGAACAGGCCGACGACGGCGAGCACCGGGCGTGCCAGCGGCAGCCCCATGTACCAGAACAGCTTCCACTCGCCCGCACCGTCGATGCGGGCGCTGTCCATGACCTCCTGGGGCAGCCCCACGAAGAAGGCGCGCACCACGATGACGTTGAACGCGGACACGGACGTCGGAACGATGATGGCCCAGAGGCTGTCGAGCATGCCGAGCTGCTGTACGACCAGGTAGCTGGGGATGATGCCCGGGTTGAAGAGCAGGCTGACCAGGACGAGCAGCAGCAGCTGCCGGTTGCCGATCGTCTGGCGGCGCGACAGGGCCCAGCCGAGCATCGCCGTCAGGGTCAGGCTCAGCACGGTTCCGACGGCGGTGACGCCGGCGCTGATCAGCAGGGCCCGGGTGACGACGCCGCCGGTCAGGATCGAGGCGTACGCGGTGAGGTCGATGCCCTCGGGCAGGAGCACGAAGCCGCCGGCCGTGTTGACCTGCTCGGCGGGCGCGAGGCTCGTCGAGATGATGCCGACGAACGGCAGGATCACCAGAGCGCAGATGATCGTCAGCACGATCGCCTTGACGACGTTCTCGACCCGGCCGGGGCGCGGGACGCCGTCGATCAGAGTTCCGGAGCCGGCCTTGCGCCGGCGCGGTGCCGTGGTGGTGCTCATGCGCGGTACACCCCTTCCTCGCCGAGGATGTGGGCGATCTTGTTGGCCACGAGGACCAGCACGAGGCCGACCAGCCCCTTGACGAGTCCGACGGCGGCGGAGACGCCCCAGGCGCCGCCGATCACACCGTTGTTGTAGACGTAGGTATCCAGGACTTCTGAGACGTCTCTGCCGACGGCCTGTTGCTGCAGGAGTAGTTGCTCGAAGCCGACCGACAGCGAGTCGCCGAGCTTGAGGATCAGCAGCAGCACGATGATCGGCTTCATCCCGGGCAACGTGACGTGCCAGATCTGGCGCCACCTGGTGGCGCCGTCCATCGCCGAAGCCTCGTACAGTGACCGGTCGATCTGCGAGAGGACCGCGAGGAACAGGATCGTGGCCCACCCGGTGTCCTTCCAGATCACCTGCGAGGTGATGAGCGCGTAGAAGGCGTCCGGGTTGCCGATGATGTCGACCGTGTCCCAGCCGTGGCTGCGCAGGAAGTTGTTGATCATGCCCGCGCCGCCGAGCATCTGCTGGAACACGGCCACGACGATGACCCAGGACAGGAAGTGCGGCAGGTAGAGCACGGACTGCACGGCCTGCTTGACCTTGTTGGAGACCAGGCTGTTGAGCAGCAGCGCCAGGATGATCGGGGCCGGGAACACGAAGACCGTCTGCAGCAACGTGATGTAGAGCGTGTTGCGCAGGGCGTTCAGGAACTCCGGATCACCCGAGAACAGGATCGAGAAGTTCTCGAACCCGACCCACAGGCTCCGTCCGATGCCGAGATACGGCTGGTAGTCCTGGAACGCGATGACGTTCCCGCCCAGCGCCACGTACTGGAACACGATCACGACGGCGATGCCGGGCAGGGCCAGGAGCAGCACCGGATGGTCGCGGCGCAGTCGCGCCCAGAAGCCCTGGCTCTCGCGACGCTCGGGTTTGTTGGTTCCGCGTGGTTCCGGGGTAGGTGCAGGGGCCGACGTGCGCGTCTCGCGCGTCGCCGTCATGAGACACACCGCGGTGTGGCGCGGGTGCGTGAGCGTGGTGAATGTGCCAACTCTGGCGCTCCTTCGGGCCTAAGTGATCGTTCACTCGGACTTTAAGTGATCGATCACTCTGCGTCAACTACAGTGGCCGCATGAGCCAGTCGCGACGACGCCCGACGATCCGAGAGGTCGCCAAGCTCGCCGGCGTGTCCCACCAGACGGTGTCGCGCTTCCTGCGCGACGACCCCACTCTTCGCCCGCAGACCCGCAAGGTCGTCGAGGACGCGGTCGCGGAGCTCGGATACCGGCCTAATCTCGCTGCCCGCTCCATGCGCACCAGACGCTCCGGCCTGGTGGCGATCGTGCTACCCACGATGACGGGGCCGGAGCGGACCGTCGCAGCCGCCGTCGAGGAGGCCCGCGCCAGCGGTTTTCGCGTCGAGGTCATCATCGGCGTCGACGAGAGTGCAGCGGCGCTGAGCGCACGTGCACGCGACCTGCTGGACAGCGGTCAGGTCGAGGGGGTGCTCTCGGTGGCGCCGATCATCGCCTCGACCAACCGCAGCGGTGCCGTGATCGACACCGGCGAGTACGACCAGCGGATGCGTGCGGTCGAGGCCGTCGCCGGTGACGTCGACACGATGGCGTCGCTCGTTCACGCTCTGGCCGATCTGGGTCACCGTCACTTCCTGCACGCCGCCGGGCCGCAGGACTGGAACTCCGCCCAGCTGCGTTTGCAGGGATACCTGACCGCGATCGACGAGCTGGCGCTGACCTCGCACGGCGAGCCCGATGGCGACTGGCACCCCGAGACGGGGATCGCGGCGATCGCGACCCTCGGCGTCGACTCGCCGGTCACCGCCGTCGTGGCCGCGAGCGATCGCATCGCGGCCGGCGTGCTGTCCGCAGCCGCGAATCGTGGCTGGGACGTGCCGGGCAGGCTCAGCGTGACGGGCTGGGACGACATGCTGCTGATGCGCTACGCGACCCCGCCGCTATCCACCGTCGTCGTCGATCGGGAGAGCGCTGGGCGTCATGCCATGCGGCGGCTGATCGCCGCGATCCGTGGCGAGGCCGAACCGAAGCCTCCGGAAAGCACGCTCACCCGGATAGCCCTGCGTGGCACCACCGGACCGCCGCCGCGACCCTGAGGCGCCATCGCCCGCCAGGCGCGTCAGTACTCGTCCGACGGAAGGTCCACCCGGTCCGCGATCGCGGTCCGTGCTCGAGTGGCCGCCGCGCGTACCGCGCGGTCCGGGTCGGAGCCGGTCACATCGGCGAGCCGACCCATGTGCTCGTGCTCGCCCACGGCCCCCAGAGAAGTGGCGGCGGCCGCGCGGACCCGGGGGACGCCGTCGTCCAGGAGCACGGCGAGCCGGTCGGCGCCCGCGCCGACCTCGCGCAGACCGACCACCTTCGCGGCCATCTCCCGGACCCGCCAGTGCGGATCCGTGAGGGCACCCAGCAGAGCCGTGGCTGCGTCGTCGGCGGCCGGTGTGCCCTCCGCCCAGCAGTACCGCATCGCGCGGGCCGCCCACACCCGCGACCAGTGCTCGAACATCGCGCCGCGGAGACCGGTGAGGTTGCCCGGCAGCGCCGCTCCCGGGGTCCCGCCGATCCACGCGAGCGGATGCGAGCTGGTCAACGGGTCGGCGCCGGCGAGCAGGTCGGTGCACCAGGCGAGCACCTCGGACGTGCCGAGCTCACGCTCGGCCTGGGCAACCCAGACGCTGGGATGCGCGCTCGGGTCGTCGGGGCCGTCGTCGCTCGCCTGACTCATCCCCCCAGCCTGACATGGGTCGCATCCCGGGCAAGCCCGCGCGTCGGTGCCGCGCCCACCCGCCGGATCAGCAAGGATCGGGGCATGGCAATCCTGAGGAGCGTGCAGTGACCGAATTCGGAGTGATCGTGGGGACCGACGGCGTCGATGCCGCGTGGTCGGCGGGCGCGGACTACGTGGAGCCGACGATCGTGGGCAATCTCGTGGTCCCGAGCCAGGACGGGGGATGGATGCGCTCCCCGCACTACGACGGGGCTCCGAGCCCGTCGTTCGCGATCCTGTTTCCCGGAGAACTGCAACTGGCGGATCCGAGCTTCCCGACCGAGCGCATCGACGCATATCTGGAGTCGGCGATGGCGATCGTTGGCTCGGCGGCCCAGCCCGGAGCCAAGATCGTGTTCGGCAGCGGTCGGGCTCGGACGCTGCCCGACGGCGTGGACGAGGCGCAGGGGCGTGCGCTCCTCGCGCGGGTGCTCACCCGGGCCCGGGACGTGGCCGCCCGGCACGACCTGCGGGTTCTCCTCGAGCCGCTGCACCGCGGCGAGACCAACATGATCAACTCGATCACCGAGGCCGTGGCGTTCCTGGACGAGTTCTCGATCGCCGATGTCCAGGTGGTGGCGGACCTGTTCCACATCATGACCGAGGCGGAGCCCCTGGACGTGGTCCGTGACGAGGGTGCGCGGATCGGGCACGCCCACATCGCCGACTCGGGCCGAATCCCGCCTGGGCAGGGGGACTGGCCACTGGCGGCGTTCCTCACGGCACTGCGTGAGGGCGGCTACACCGGGCCGGTGAGCGTGGAGTGCCATTTCGCCGACTTCGAGCCCGAACTCACCGCCGCCCTCGCCCACCTGCGGGCGCTCGACGCGGCCGCCTGAGCCTGCCTCGGGCGAGGGCGGTCCGCCGCGCCGGCAGACCGTCGAGACCGCACCGGTCGCCGCTGGTCCCGGTGAGCGGTGCGGTCTCGGGCGGCCCGCTACTTCCCGCCCGTGGTGGCGATTCCTTGGATCAGGTACTTCTGCCCGAACAGGAACACCAGGAACAGCGGCACCAGCGAGACGATCGACATCGCGAACATAGCGCCCCAGTTGCTCCCTGACGTCGCGTCCAGGAAGGAGCGCAGGGCCAGCGGGACCGTGTACATGTCCGGGGCGGTCAGGTAGATCAGCGACGTGAAGAAGTCGCTCCACGTCCAGATGAACGTGAAGATCGCCGCCGTTGCCAGCGCCGGCACCATCAGCGGGATGATGATCCGGAAGAAGATGCGGAAGTGGCCGCAGCCGTCGATGCGGGCCGCCTCGTCCAGCTCGCGCGGGATGCCCCGGATGAACTGGACCATCAGGAACACGAAGAAGGCGTCGGTCGCGAGGAACTTCGGCAACACCAGTGGCAGGAACGTGTTCACCATGCCGAACGTGTTGAACACGATGTACTGAGGCACGATCACGACGTGGAAGGGCAGCATGATCGTCATCAGCATGATCGCGAACCAGAGCGTTCTCAGCCGGAACTTCAACCGGGCGAACGCGTAGGCCGCGAGCGAGCAGGACAGCAGGTTCCCGATGACCGCTCCCGCGACCACGATGCCCGAGTTGACGATGTACCAGTCGAACGGGCGGGCCAGCGCCGTCCAGCCCTCGATGTAGTTGTCGAGGTAGAGCTCGTTGAGCCACAGCCCCGGGGTCCGGAAGATGACCTCGGTGGGTCGCAGCGAACTGACGAGCATCCAGACCAGCGGATAGATCATCACCAGGCTGGCGGCGATCAGCAGCGCGTGCTTGCCCACCGAGCGTAGACGGCTGGCCGCATCGGGCCGTGGCCCGGCCATGAAATCGACGTCAGTCATCGTAGAACACCCAATACTTGGCGGCGAAGAAGTTGATCGCGGTGAAGGCGGCGATGATGACGAGGAGCAGCCACGCCATGGCGGAGGCGTAGCCCATCTGGAAGTTCGTGAAACCGCGCTCGTAGAGGTAGAGCGTGTAGAACAACGTCGAGTCCGACGGGCCGCCGGACCCGCCGGAGACGATGTACGCCTGGGTGAAGGACTGGAACGCGCCGATGACCTGAAGCACCAGGTTGAAGAAGATGATCGGAGAGAGCAGCGGCAGGGTGACCTTCAGGAAGATGTTGCGCCTGTTGGCGCCGTCCAGCGCGGCGGCCTCGTAGTACATGGTCGGGATCTGCCTCAGCCCGGCGAGGAAGATCACCATCGGGGACCCGAACGTCCACACGTGCAGCAGGATCAGCGTCCACAGCGCGTAGTCGGGATGCGAGACGTACCCGGTCGTGGCGTCCACGCCGAACGCGCGAAGGACCTGGTTGATGAGACCGTCGGTCCCGAAGATCTGCCGCCACAGCAGCGCGATCGCGACCGATCCGCCGAGCATGGAGGGCAGGTAGAACACCGACCGGTAGAACGGCAGCCCCCGCATCCCCTTGTTCAGCAGGAGCGCGATCCCGAGGGCCACGATGAGCTGCACTGGCACGCCGACGAGCACGTAGGTGAAGGTCACCCGCAATGACGTGTGCAACCGCTCGTCCCCGAGCATCCGCACGAGATTGTCGAAGCCGGTGAAGTTCGGGGACTGGATCAGGTTGTAGTCGGTGAAAGACAGGTACAGCGATGCGAGCATCGGGCCGATCGTGAACGCGAACAGGCCAACCAGCCAGGGCGCCAGGAAGGCATAGCCGGCCCGGTTGTCCCGGGCCGCCTCCTTGTCGCGGGCCGCGCGCTGCTCCGGTGTCTGGTGCCCGCCCGTCTTGAGTTTTGAGAGTTCCCCGATCGCGCTCACGGGTTAGGACCCGGAGATCGCGGCGGTGAGCTCGTCGTAGAAGCCGCTGGCGGCTTCGGCCGCCGTGGCGTTCCCGAACAACATTTCGGTGGCGTAGCGGAGCAGGAGTGCGCCGAACTGGCCGCCGCCCGGCGGGGGTGCGATCGGGGTGTCGCCGAGCTCGCCCTCGATGTCAGAGATGAACGCCGCGACCCGCTGCTGCGGGTCCGAGAGCAGGTCCGCGATGTGGGCCTGAACCTCCTCGTTGGCCGGGATGCCCCGCTCGGCGAGATTGGCCTCGCCGGCCGCGGTGCTGTTGATCAGCCAGTTGATGAATGCGACCGCGGCCTCAGGGTTCTCGGTACGGGCCGAGGCGGACCAGAGCATCGAGGCCTTGTACCAGGCCTTGCGGGTCGTGGCGTCCCCGTCGAGGCTCGGGAAGCGCAGGATCGTGAGCTCGCTTCCACTCGCGGTCTCCGCCGCCTCCAGCTGGTTGGACCAGTACATGGCCATGGCGGTCTTCCCGGTCAGGAACATGCTCTGGTCGAACGCGACCGAGGACTCCTCCGTGATCTGGGAGGCGGACGGCATGGCGCCCGCGTCGGCGAACCTCTGTTGGAACTCCAGCCAGGCCGTGACGTCATCCACCTCGAATCCCAGTTGGGCGCCCTCGAGGAAGAGTTCCTTGCCCTGCTGGCGCAGCCAGGCGCTGATCATCGCATCGTTGGAGATGATGGCCGACGTGCCGATCACCGCACCGGCCGAGGCGTCAGTGATCGACGTCGCCAGCGCGAGCCAGTCGTCCCAGGTCCACGTCATGTCATCCGGAAGTGCGATGCCGTACTGGTCCAGCAGCGCCGTGTTCACCATCACGAGCGGGGTGTTGATGCCGGCATTGACCCCGTAGTTGGTGCCGTCGATCACGCCGGAGTCCGCCGTGCCCTCGAGGAAGCCGCTGGTGTCGAGGCCGTACTCGTCGAGGTCGAGCAGCGCGCCACGGGCGCCGTACTCGCTGATGTACGCCATGTCCATCTGGATGACGTCCGGCGCGGTGTTGCCGGCTGTCTGGGTGGCGAGCCGGTCCCAATAGCTGGCCCACTCGCCCGGCTGAGCCTCGATCGAGACGTCGGGGTTCTCATCCAGATAGGCCGCGATGGCGTTCGTGGTGTTCTCGTTACGGACCGGGTTGCCCCACCAGGTGAACGTCAGGGAGGTGGCGCCGTCAGACTCTCCGCCTCCGCCACCATCGTCATTGCCCGTGTCCCCGCGGCTGCAACTGGCCAGCCCGAGACCTGCGGCCCCGGCGCCGGCCATGGCCAGGAACTGTCGTCGTGAAGATCGCATGTCAGTCTCTCTCTCGTCTTCGTCGTTGAATCCGTTCACTCCGAGGCCGTCAGAGTACAACGATCGGGGTGTGAATGAGAGATCGGGAGACCGGTATCTGGACACCGTCTGCCGGGCGGGTCAGGGCAGCGGTCGCACCGACCCCGCGAAGTGCACCGCCTGGCTGCGCGGGTCCCAGCCGAGGTAGCTCGTCGCCCCTTCCGCCGGCGTCAGGTTGATGGCCACCTGGCCGGGCAGGAGCACGGGCTTGAGGAACTCCACGTCCCACACGAACGCGTCCGGACGGGCCGGCCCCACAGTGGCCAGCGCGCGTGAGGCCGTGTACATCCCGTGCGCGATGGCGCGCTTGAAACCGAACAACTTCGCGCTCAGCCCGGACAGGTGGATCGGGTTCCTGTCGCCGGACACGTCCGCGTACCGGCGCCCGGTGGACGCGCCTAGCCTCCAACTCGCGGTGACGGCAGGCAGTGGCGCGTCGGCGTCCCGGCCGTCCGCGCGGGCGGGCCGGGCGCCGTCGGCGGACTCGACGAGCGCGAGCCCCTTGAGCGGCTTGCCCTTGGCCAGGTAGCTGGACACCCCGCGCCAGAGCACGTCCAGGCCGTCGGCCTGGCCGACCTCGGTGACCAGGTCCACCTGCGTCCCCGAGCGGTGCGCGCGCAGGTTCTGCGCCCATGCCCGGACGGTCAGCACATCGTCGGCGTGAACGGGGTGGCGCTGCTGGACCTGGTTGGCCACGTGCACCATGCCCATCAGCGGCAGCGGGAAGTCCTCCCTGGCCATCACGGCCACCGCGACCGGGAATCCGAGCACGTGCACGTACCCGGCGGGCAGGGTGTCCGTGCCGGCTTCGCCGAGCAGGTGCTGGTAGGCGGCGAGCTGGGCCCGGTCGACCCGGACGTCGTCGACCCGGTAGGAGATCTCGGGCAGCCGGGCCACGATCGGGCCGGGCCGGCGCACCATCAGGCGGGCGGACCGGGCCACGGCCTGCCCGTACAGCGAGGTGAGCGAGGGAACCTCGGGCAGGATCTGCTCGCGGCGGGTACTCACTGGCCCACCAGGTTCTGCCCGCACACCCGCAGCACCTCACCGTTGATGCCACCGGCCTGCGGCGACGCCAGGAACGCGATCGTCTCGGCGACGTCTACCGGTTGCCCACCCTGCTGCAGCGAGTTCAGCCGGCGAGCCACCTGGCGGGTCAGCGCGGGAATCCGCGCCGTCATCTCGGTCTCGATGAAGCCCGGCGCGACGGCGTTCGCAGTCCCGGCCCCGTCGGCGAGCCGCGGCGCGAGGGCTCGCGTCATCCCGATCACGGCGGCCTTGGAGAACCCGTAGTTCGTCTGACCGCGGTTGCCGGCGATCCCGGACGTGGACGCGAGCGAGACGAGTCGCAGCCCGTCCGGGCTCAGTCCGTCGGCGGCCAGGAACGCCCCGTTCATGCGCAGCTGCGCCTCGACGTTCACGGCGACGACCGAGTCCCAGTGGTCCGGCTTCATGTTCGCGAGGAGTTTGTCCCGCGTGATCCCGGCGTTGTGCACCACGATGTCGATCCTGCCGTACCGGGACGTGGCTCGCTCGATGATGCGCGCGGCGGCGTCGCCCGAGGTGATGTCGAGCTGCAGCGCGATGCCGCCGACCTGGTTCATCACCGTGGCCAGAGACTCCCCGGCCGCCGGCACGTCCACGCCGAGCACCTGCGCGCCGTCACGGTGCAGCACCCGCGCGATCTCAGCGCCGATGCCGCGCGCGGCGCCCGTCACGACGGCGACCCGCCCCTGGAGCGGGCGCGTCCAGTCCGCCGGTGCGACGCCGTCGGCCGTGTTCACGTGGACGAACTGGCCGTCCACGAACGCCGAGCGGGCGGACAACAGGAACCGCAGCGCCCCGACGGCGGAGGGCGCGTCGGGGCTGATCTGATCGCCCAGCACGATGCCGTTGCCGGTGGCACCGGCACGCAGCTCCTTCGCGATCGAGCGGAGCAGGCCGTCCACGCCGGTGCGCACCGCCGCGACGGCCGGCTCGTCGCCCGGGTCCGCCGCCCGGGAGACGGTGACCACCCGGCCGCCGGGGGCGAGCGAGCGCAGTACCGATCCGAGCGCGAGGACCCGCTGCGAGGCCTGCTCGGGCCGGGTCAAGTCGGTCAGGACCACCACGACGGCCCCGATCCGGCCGTCGGGAACGTTGCGGTGCACGTCCAGGTCCCAGCCGAGCAGCGTCCGGGCGATCGCGTCCGCGTCCGGGCCCTCGCCGATGACCATGGCCCGGCCCGGGATGAGCGGGGTGTCGACTGCGGCCGGGTCTGTGCGGCGCAGGTGTGCCGGTCGTGGCAGTCCGAGCTTCTTCGCGAGCGTCTTTGTGACGCCCGAGTTCACGAGTTCGAGGTAGGCGTCGCTCATGCTGCTTCCAGGATCATCGCGACGGCCTGGCCACCGGCGGCGCAGACGGAGATGAGCCCGCGCACGGGCCCGCCGTCCGGCCGGGACTGCTTCGCCCGGGACAGCAGGCTGGCCAGGGTGCCGACGATCCGCGCGCCGGTGGCGCCGAACGGGTGCCCCGCGGCCAGCGAGGAGCCGGCCACGTTGAGTGCGGCCGGGTTGAGCTTGCCGAGCGGGGGGAGGCCGACCTTGGAGACCATGAACTTCTCGTCCGCCCACGCGGCCGTGGTGGTGAGCACGGTGGAGGCGAACGCCTCGTGGATCTCGATGAAGTCGAAGTCGGCGAGGACCAGCTTGTTGCGGTGCAACAGGCGCGGCACGGCGTACGCGCCGCCCATGAGCAGGCCCTCCTCGCCGCGGACGAAGTCGACCGCGGCGGCCTCGGCGTCGACCATGTGCGCGAGCACCGGCAGCCCGCGCTCGGCGGCCCACTCGTCGGTGCCGAGCAGAACGGTCGCGGCGCCGTCGGACAGCGGTGTCGAGTTGCCCGCCGTCATCGTGGCGACACCTTCACCGAGGCCCCTACCGAACACGGGCTTGAGCTTCGCGAGCTTCTCCGCGGACGTGTCCGAGCGCAGCGACTCGTCCCGGACGAGACCGCGGTAGGGGGTGATCAGGTCGTCGAAGAGGCCGTCGTCGTAGGCCTGCGCAAGGTTCTTGTGGGACGCCAGGGCGATCTCGTCCTGGGCCTCGCGGGTGATCTTCCACTTCAGGGTGGTGAGCGCCTGGTGCTCGCCCATCGACAGCCCGGTGCGCGGCTCGGCGACGTCCGGGGCCACGGGAGCCAGGTCTCCGGGGCGGATGCTCGCGACCAGCTTCAGCCGGTCCGGGAGAGTCTTGGCGCGGGAGAGCTTGATGAGGGTGCGGCGGAGCCGGTCGCTGACCACGATCGGGGCGTCGGAGGTGGAGTCGACGCCGGCCGCGATCCCGGAGTCGATCTGGCCCAGCGCGATCTTGTTCGCGATCGCGGTGACGGTCTCGAGGCTCGTGCCGCAGGCACGCTGGACGTCGAACGCTGGGGTCTGCGGGGACAGTGCGGACCCCAGGACGGCCTCGCGGGTCATGTTGAAGTCACGGGAATGCTTGAGAACAGCGCCGCCGGCCACGTCGCCCATTCGCTCGCCCTGGAGCTGGAACCTGGCCACCAGTCCGGAGAGGGCGGCACCGAGCATGTCCAGGTTGGTGGCGTTGGCGTACGCGCCGCCGGCCTTACCGAAGGGGATGCGGTTGGACCCGATCACCGCGGCGCGGCGGGGGCTGGAATTGCTGGGCATGGAACTCCTCGTTCTGATCGTTGCGACTCGGAACTGATGGTCGTGGTCGTGCTCTGATCGTGGCCTGATCAGGCGCCGGATCGCATCCGGAGCCCGGCGTGTCAGGGGCGGCTCCCGCCTCGACACGTGTCTACTACCAACAGTACCTGATACTCTCAGTACGTGAGTAGGGCCACAGTCACCACGACCCCTCCGGAGCCACAGGGCTCCGATGCGGACGGCCGCTCGCGCCGATGGGACGCCCACCGTGCCGAGCGCCGGGCCGAGCTGTGCCACGCAGCGCGGCGGGCCGTGCACCACGGCGGCGCCGAACTGTCGATGGATGAGATGGCCGCCCAGATGGGCACCTCGAAGTCGATCGTGTACCGGTACTTCACGGACAAGGCCGGCCTGCGGTCCGCCGTCGGGGCCATGGTCCTGGCGGAGATGTCCGGTGCCTTCGAGGAGGCCGCGCACGGTGCCGGTACCCCCCAGGACCGGCTCCGCGCAATGGTCGGGATCTACGTGGGCACCCTGGCCCAGTCGACGAACGTCTACCGGTTCGTGACCCGATCCGGTGACGGCGCCCCCGGCCCGGATGCGGACGTCTCCGACTTCCTGACCACCCTCACCGACTACGTCGCGGCGCCGCTGCGCGAGGTACTGACCGGATCCACGTCCGACCCGCGCCTGGCCGACGCCTGGGCGGCCGGCGTGGTCGGGTTCGTCCGAGGCTCGGCCGAGTCCTGGCTCGCCCTGGACCCCGTGGACCGCCTGGACCCCGACCGCCTCGTGGTCCTCATCAGCAACTGGCTCTGGGCCGGGGCGAGCGCCCCGCTGCCCGGCATCACCCGGATCTCGACAGTTCCAACGGAGGAAGCATGAGCAGCACCGCCAAGCCCACCACCCCCGCGCGTCTGCACTTCGACACCGCGGTCGTCGCCGATCTGGTGGACGGCCGCTGGGCCCAGATCCGCCGCGAGATGCGCGAGTGGATGCTGGACGAGCGGTTCCGCAAGATCGAGGGGCAGCCCTACCGCGTGCACCGCGCGCGAGTCCTCGAGCAGGCCAAGCTCCTGGTGGAGAACGGCTTGGTGCAGCGGGCGTTCCCGGAGCGACTGGGTGGCTCGGACGACCCGGGCGGCAACATCGCCGGCTTCGAGGAGCTCGTGGTCGGGGACCCGTCCCTGCAGATCAAGGGCGGTGTGCAGTGGGGCCTGTTCGCGGCGGCGATCCTGCACCTGGGCACCGACCGCCACCACGACACGTTCCTGCCCGGTGCCATGGACCTGACCGTGCCCGGCTGCTTCGCGATGACCGAGATCGGACACGGCTCCGACGTGGCCGAACTCGCGACGACCGCGACGTACGACGCGCAGACCGAGGAGTTCGTCATCAACACCCCGTTCCGTGGCGCGTGGAAGGACTACATCGGCAACGCCGGTGAGCACGGCACGGCCGCGGTGGTGTTCGCTCAGTTGATCACCGGTGGCGTGAACCATGGTGTGCACGCCTTCTACACCCCGATCCGGGCCACGAAGGCGGATGGCACCGCCGGTGACTTCCTGCCCGGCGTGCAGGGCGAGGACGACGGCCTCAAGGGCGGCCTGAACGGCGTGGACAACGGCCGGCTCGCGTTCGAGAACGTGCGGATCCCGCGGACCAACCTGCTGAACAGGTACGGGGACGTCACGCCTGAGGGCGAGTACTCCTCTCCGATCGACAGCCCCGGGCGGCGGTTCTTCACGATGCTCGGCACGCTCGTCCAGGGCCGGGTCTCGCTCGGGGGGTCCTCGGTGGCGGTGTCCAAGATGGCGCTGGCGACGGCGATCCGGTACGGCAACGAGCGCCGTCAGTTCACCGGTGCCGACGCAGGCGTCGAGACCGTGATCATGGACTACCAGCAGCACCAGCGCAGGCTGCTGCCGCTGCTGGCCCGGACCTACGCGGCCCAGTTCACGCACAACCAGCTGCTGCAGCGCTTCCACGAGGTGTTCTCCGGCGAGTTCGACACCGACTCCGACCGCCAGGACCTCGAGACGCTCGCCGCCGCGTCGAAGCCGCTGAGCACCTGGCTCGCGATGGAGACCATCCAGACCGCCCGCGAGGCCTGCGGCGGCGCCGGCTACATGGCCGAGAACAAGCTGGTCGGCCTGCACCAGGACATGGACGTGTACACCACGTTCGAGGGCGACAACACGGTGCTGCTGCAGCTCGTCGGCAAGCGGCTGCTCACCGACTACGGCCGGTCCATGGCGAAGATGGATGTCGCGGGCGCGGTGCGGTACGTGGCCGACCGGGCCGTGGACATGACCCTGCACCGGACGCCGCTGCGCCGCGCCGCGCAGTCCATCCAGGACTGGGGCTCCAAGGCCCGTTCCGCCGGTGAGCTCCGTGATCCGGAGGCCCAGCGCGAACTTCTCGAGGACCGCGTCGAGACCATGATCGCGGGCATCGCGACGTCGCTGCGGGGTGCCAAGGGTGCCTCGCCGGAGGTCGGCGCCGAGCTGTTCAACGACAACCAGCACGAGCTCATCGAGGCGGCCCGCGCCCACGGCGAGCTGCTGCAGTGGGAGGCGTTCACCGAGGCGCTCGCCCGGATCGAGGATCCGGACACCCGTCAGGTGCTGACCTGGCTGCGGGACCTGTTCGGGCTGGTGACCATCGAGAAGAACCTCTCCTGGTACCTCATCCACGGGCGGATCTCGACCCAGCGGGCGGCCACCGTGACCTCCTACATCAACCGGCTGCTGCCGCGCCTGCGGGTGCACGCCGGCGATCTGGTGGATGCGTTCGGCTACACCGACAAGCACATCGGCGCCACCATCGGCACCGGCGTGGAGGCCGAGCGGCAGGCGCAGGCACGCGAGTACAAGCGCCAGCAGCGGGCGAGCGGAAACGAGCCGGTCACGGAGAAGGCGCTCCGGGCAAGGGAGAAGGCGGAGCGCAAGACGAAGGTCAACGCCTGACCGAGGCCTCGTGCCGGTTTGCCTCGTGCTCCTCGCGGAGCCAGGCGGGACCGGCCAGGCGCGGGTCCTCGTCTGCACCGTCGCGCGACAGTTCGGCCAGGTAGGCGCGGTCCGCGCGCAGCCGGGCCGTGGGGGAGTCGGGGGTGCCGACCCGGGCCGGGTGCCCGTGCCCCGGGATGAGCACCGCCGCCCTTTCGACGTACGGCGCGAGCCGCTCGAGCCCGCGCGCGTAGGCCTCGAGCCCGGTCTCGCCGGCGAGCGGGATCTCGACGTCGGAGAGCATGTCCCCGGCGACGAGGACGGCCACCCCGGGTAGCCAGAGCGCCCCGTGCCCGGGCGCGTGCGCGTCGTGCGCGACGACCTCGGCGACGCCTCCTGCCCAGGGCAACGCCCCGCCGTCGTACCCCGTGACCTGGCCCGCGAGCGGCCGCAGGTCCGCCGCCAGCGCGGCGTGTACCTCGTCGATATGCCCGACGGCGGCGCTCGCCGCCGCGGTCGTGGCAAGTCGCGGACCGGTTCCGAAACGCTCGTGCCAGAGCAGGTGGTCGTGGTGGGCGTGCGTGGACCAGCCGAGCACCACCCGCAGCGACCGGGCGGCGAGCAGGTCCGCGATCGCGTCGAGTTCGTCGGCGTGCCAGGCTGGGTCGACGAGGACGGCGTCGTGCCCGTCGTGCAGCACCGTGGTCGTCGTGTGCATGGTGCGGGAAGTGAGCACGATGATTCCGGCGGCCGGTTCCAGCGGGTCGGCGGCGTGCTCCATCAGATCAGTGTGACGCAGGCCCCGCCGCCGGTCCTCCAGAGCCGGGTTAGGGTGGCCTTAGTCAAAGTCGAGGAGTTGTCATGTCCCAGCCTGAGCCGAACCGCAAAGGGTCCGCGATCCGGGCCGAGGTGGTCTCCGCCGAGACCGTCACCCCCCACATGCGGCGGGTGGTGCTGGCCGGCCTCGAGGGGCAGCCCCTGCCGATCGAGTTCAGCGGCCTGACCGACGCATACGTGAAACTGGTGCTGCCGCGGCCGGGCTCCGGCGTGAGCGAGCCGTTCGACCTGGACGAGGTCAAGGGGTCGCTGCCCGCCGAGCAGTGGCCGGTGCTGCGCACCTACACGATCCGCGCCTGGGACGCCCAGACCGGCCGGATGACCCTGGACTTCGTGGTCCATGGCGACGAGGGGATCGCCGGGCCGTGGTCGGTCGCGGTCGAGCCCGGGGACCAGGTGCAGTTCCGGGGTCCCGGCGGCGGGTACGCGCCGGATCCCACGGCGGACTGGCACCTGTTGATGGGCGACGAGAGCGCGCTGCCCGCGATCGCGGCCGCCCTGGAGGCGATGCCGACCGACGTCCCGGTGCGCGCGTTCATCGAGGTCTCCGACCCGGCCGAGGAGCAGCCCCTGCTGACGGCCGCGCAGGCGCAGGTGCGGTGGATCCACCGGGAGACCTCACCGCGCCCGCCGGGGGTGGAACTGGTGGAGGCCGTGCGGGAGCTGGAGTTCCTGCCGGGCCGGGTGCAGGCCTTCGTGCACGGGGACGCGGACGTGGTCCGCGAGATCCGCTCGCACCTGCGCTTCGAGCGGCGCCTGCCGGCGGCGGACCTGTCCATCTCCGGCTACTGGCGCCGGGGCCTGGACGACGAGGGGTGGCGGGCCGCCAAGCGCGAGTGGAAGGCGGCCGTGGCCGCCGAGGAGGCGGCGCACGCCTGAGCGGAGGCGAGGAATACCGCCGATCGGTGCGAGGTTGACTGGCGATGAGCTCGCGCAAGAACATCGGATTCCTGTCCTTCGGGCACTGGACCCCGCACCCCACCTCGGCCGTCCGGACCGCGGCTGACGCCCTGCTCCAGAGCATCGATCTCACCGTTGCCGCGGAGGAGCTCGGCGCGGACGGCGCCTACTTCCGCGTGCACCACTTCGCCCGGCAGCTCGGTTCGCCGTTCCCGCTCCTGGCCGCTGCCGGTGCCCGGACGAGCCGGATCGAGATCGGCACCGGGGTGATCGACATGCGCTACGTGAACCCGCTGGCCTTCGCCGAGGACGCCGGCGCCGCAGATCTCATCGCCGGGCGTCGGCTCCAGCTCGGGATCTCCAGGGGCTCACCGGAGCAGGTCGTCGAGGGCTGGCGCCATTTCGGCTTCGCCCCCGCCGAGGGGGAGACGGACGCAGACATGGCGCGCCGGCACACCGAGCTGGCGCTGAGGGTCCTTGCGGGCGAGGAGTTCGCGGAACCGAACCCGCGGCCGATGTTCCCCAACCCACCCGGTCTGCTCCGGATCGAGCCGTACTCCGAGGGGCTGCGACGGCGCATCTGGTGGGGTGCGGGCTCGGACGCGACGGCACGCTGGACCGCTCAGCAGGGCATGAACCTGATGTCCTCGACGCTCAAGTTCGATGAGTCGGGCGAACCCTTCCACGTGCAGCAGCGCAAGCAGATCGACGCCTACCGTGCCGAATGGGCTGAGCACGACCACGGCTTCGAACCGCGCGTGTCGGTGTCCCGGTCGATCTTCCCGATCGTTGACGACCGGGACCGCAGCTACTTCCTCGGCAGTGGCGACCGCGCCGATCAGTTCAGCCGGATCGACGGCACCCGCGCGGTGTTCGGCCGCTCGTACGCCGACGAACCCGAGGCGCTCATCGAGCAGCTCCGGGGCGACGAGGCGATCGCCGCGGCCGACACTCTGCTGCTGACTGTCCCGAACCAGCTCGGCGTCGACTACAACGCGCACGTCCTGGAGTCGGTTCTCACGCACGTCGCACCAGGGCTCGGCTGGCGCTGAACGTCACCGCCGGGCGCTGCGGAGGTCACGCCCGACGGTCCATCCTCGACCTGGTCTCAGATGCCGACCATGGCCATGCCGGCGTCGTTGTAGCGGTTGCCGCTCACCGGGATGCGGTCGGTGAGGGCGTCGAGGTCGGCGACCTCGTCCGCGGACAGCCCGACGCCGGTCGCAGCGGCGTTCTCCTCCACGCGCTCGATGCGCCGAGTGCCCGGGATCGGAACGATCCAGGGCTGCTTCGCGAGCAGCCACGCCAGCGCGATCTGACCGGGGCTCACGCCCTTCGTCGCCGCCAGCGTGCGGACCTGGTCCACGATCGCGGCGTTCGCCGCAAGGTTGCCGGCCTCGAACCGTGGCACGCGGTTGCGGATGTCGCCCTCGGAGAAGCTGGTGGACGTGTCCACGGTGCCGGTGAGGAATCCCTTGCCGAGCGGGCTGAACGGCACGAACCCGATGCCGAGCTCCGCGAGCGTGGGCAGCACCTCGGGCTCCGGGTCCCGGGTCCATAGCGAGTACTCGCTCTGCACGGCGGTGACCGGGTGCACGGCGTGGGCGCGGCGGATCGTGCCGGCACCCGCCTCGGAGAGGCCGAAGTGCCGGACCTTGCCGGCCCGGACGAGCTCGCCGACAGTGCCGGCGACATCCTCGATCGGGACGTTCGGGTCCACCCGGTGCTGGTAGAAGAGGTCGATGACGTCGGTGCGCAGCCGCTTCAGCGACGCGTCGGCGACCCGGCGGATCTGCTCGGGCCGGCTGTCGGTGCCGGTCGTCGTGCCGTCGACGATGTTCCAGCCGAACTTGGTGGCGAGGACGACGTCGTCGCGGATCGGCTCGAGGGCCTCGCCGACGAGTTCCTCGTTCACGTAGGGGCCGTAGACCTCCGCGGTGTCGATGAACGTCACGCCGCGTTCGACGGCCCCCCGGAGCACGCCGATCATGTCGTCGCGGCTGCCTGGGTTGGGTCCGTAGCTCTGGGACATGCCCATGGCGCCGAGTCCGATGGCGGAGACCTGGAGGTTCTGTCCGAGGGTGCGGGTGTGCATGGTGTCTTCCTTCTCGTTGGGTGTTCCTAGGGCAACAGGTTCGCGAAGAGGTGCCGGCCGATGCTCTCGAGCGCCGCCTCGTCGTTGGTGAGACCGACGTAGCCACTGCGGTCGACGATGAGGATGTCGTCGGCCGCCTCGGCCCGCTCGAGCAGCCCGGTGACCCAGGAGCGCTGGTGCTTGTAGACCGCGACCCGGACGCCCTGACGGACGAGTTCCAGGACGACGTCGGCGAGCGCCGCCTTGGCCTGGGCGACCGTGGCGTCAGGGTCCGCGGCGCGCGGGTCGTCCCAGTCGGGGTCACCGGCGAGCCGCAGGCTCTCCAGGGCCGGCATATCCAGCAGGAACGCGCCGTCGGCGCCGTCCAGGTCGAGCCGCATCTGCCGCACGGGCAGATCGACGAGCAGAGAGAGGTCGGCGTTGCGGGTGGTCCTGGTCAGGTGCAGTTCCGTCAGTTCCGGCAGGCCGAGGATCGGATCGACCCCGAGCAGACCGGGCAGCCCCTCGGCGCCGACCCGGAGCGTGCGCAGCCCCGTGCACTCGGCCAGCGGAGTCAGGTCCGCGCCGTCGGTGAGGACCACGTCCAGGCTGGTCAGGTCGGGCACGGCGCCGATGCCCTCGATCGACGGCGCCACGCCGAGGTCGAGCGTGTACGGCGCCTGGCGGAACATGGTGGCCGCGAACTCGCGGCGGTCGAAGTTTCCCCAGGCCTTGTGCAACTCGTCCAGGACGGCATCGGGGTATTTGTCCTGCGCGTAATGGCCGAGCACAGTGAGCGCCTGCCGGGTGGCGATCGTGCCGAGGGCGCGGATGGCGGCCGTGCGGGCCGCCGCCTTCTGACCCTTGCCCGGCGCGAGCACGGTCGGGTCGACGTCGGGGTGGGCGGCCAACCAGCGCTTGACCTCCGAGACCTTCTGCGGGACGTCGGGGCCGGGCTCGACGCGTGCCGGCGGCTTCGCGAGGTCGGCGGCATGCTTGGCCGCGGCGCGACGGATCGTGGCAAGTTTCCTCGCGACGTTCGCATCGCCGTCGAGAAGGCCGGCCATGCGGTCCACGACGCCGAGGTCAGCGCGGGCGGCCAGGGTCAGCAGCCCCCAGAACTCCTGGGGCTGGGACGTCAGGTACCTGATCTCGAGCTCGGGTGACGGGGCCAGGCCCAGGGCCACGGCGAGCCCGGTGTCCTCCACCAGCGCCAGCGCCGCCCGCTCGGCGGGCGGGTCACCGGCGGACTTGGCCATGCCCTTGATGGCATTGGGCTGGTTCGAGAAGCCATTGATCCGGTTCAGCAGCGCCTCGGCGGCGTCGGCGCCGAGATGCGCGCTCAGGCCGGTCAGGATCGGGTCGTCGAAGGTGTCCATGGTGGGCTCTCCCCTGTGCGTCGCGGTGTCGGCTCCGGGCCCAAGGCCCGGCCATGGTCGAGGCTAAGCGGTGCCCTCGCCTGCTGGCTCGATCCGGACCGGGCCGCGCACGCGAAGTGGGTCAGGCGGGGTCGACACGCAAGGTGGTGGCGGTCGCGACGGCGTTCGTGATGGCGACGACGGCGGAGCCGCCGCCGTACTTGGCGCGGTAGGCCGCGTCGATGGAGGCGTCGTGCGTGTCGTCGCGGGTGAAGGTCACCTCGGCGTGGACACCACCGGCGTCGACGACGCCGGTGCCGGTCCGCTGCACGCCCCGGTACCACGCGCCCTCCTGCCCACGCACCGAGCGGATGTAGAGGGCGCCGTCCACGACGACGTGCCAGACGACGCGGGAGTTGCGCAGGGTTCCGTCGGGGCGGTGCGCGGCGACATCGAGCTCACCGACGTTGTCGATGGCGGCGAGGTCGTCAGGGTTCCAGGTGGTCATGGGGTCTCCTCGGGTTGGGGCGGGTGCGGTGGCGTCGGTAGCGCCCCGCACCCCTCGGTCACGGGCGGACGAGCACCTTGAGGGCCTCGCGCGAGTCCATCAGTCGGTAGGCCTCGGCGATGTCGTCGAGCGAGGTCTCGGCGTCGAACACGCGGCCGGGGTCGAGCCGGCCGTCGAGAACCTGGGCCAGGGCGTCCTCGAGGTAGGCCCGCACGGGTGCGGGACCGCCGTTGAGGGTGGCGTTCTTGCCGAACAGCGACCCGAATCCGACGGGGGCGTCCTCGTACTGGGGCACGCCGACGCGGGAGATGACCCCGCCCGGGCGCAGCACCCCGTAGGCCTGCTCGTAGGCGGGCATCAGACCGACGGCCTCGAGCACGACGTGGCTGCCCTCACCGCCGGTGAGCTCGATGACCTTCGCGATGCCCTCCTCGCCGCGTTCGGCGACGACATCGGTCGCACCCCACTCGCGGCCGAGGTCGGTGCGCACGGTGTGGCGGCCCATCAGGATGATCCGTTCGGCGCCCATCTGCTTCGCGGCGAGGACCGCGGACAGGCCGACTGCGCCGTCACCGATCACGGTGACGGTCTTGCCCGGGCCCACCCGGGCCATGTGGGCCGCGTGGTAGCCGGTCAGGTAGACGTCCGCGAGGGTCAGCAGCGCGGGCAGCAGCGCGTCGTCGACGTCGGTGGGCAGCTTCACGAGGGTGCCGGAGGCCTGGGGCACGCGGATCTTCTCGGCCTGCGCGCCTCCGGTCTGCCAGTTCCCGTAGAAGCCGCCGTGCGGGCACGCGGTGTGGAACCCGTCGCGGCAGATCGGGCAGGTGTTGTCCGCCCACGCGAACGGGGACACGACGAGGTCGCCCGGTGCCAGGCCGGTCACCGCGGCACCGATCTGATCCACGACGCCGATGAACTCGTGGCCCATCGGGCGGCCGGTCTCGTCGGCGGGCATGGAGTGGTAGGGGTGCAGGTCCGACCCGCAGACGCAGGCCAGGGTGACCTGGATGATCGCGTCGGTCGGTTCGAGGATGGTCGGTTCGGGGATGTCGACGACGCGGACGTCGCCGGCGCCGAACATGAGTGCTGCTCGCATCAGTGGTGTTCTCTCGGTTCGATCAGATGTGTGGAGGACGTGCTCAGGCCTCGGGGATCGGGCGGCCGAACGTCTCGAGGGTCATCGCGGCAGGGTCGGGCCCGCCGCGCACGCCGGTGTCGAGGGCGTCGATCCGGGCCAGTTCGGCGTCGCTGAGATCGGAGTCGACGACGTCGAGGTTCTCCTCGATCCGGTGCGGGGTGACGGACTTGGGGATCGCCGACCTGCCCTGCTGCAGGTGCCAGCGCAGCATCACCTGGGCCGGGCTCCTGCCGTGCTCGGCCGCGATCTCGACGATCGTCGGGTCCTCGAGAGTGCTGCCGTGGTCCCCGTCGCGGTAGAACGTGATCCCACCGATCGGGGACCAGGCCTGGGTGAGGATGCCGTGGGCGGCGTCGATTGCCTGTACCTCGGGTTGCTGGAAGTAGGGGTGGACCTCGATCTGGTTGACGGCCGGCACCACCTTCGCGCTCGCGAGCAGCGAGTCGAGGTCACCCGGCATGAAGTTGCTGACGCCGATGGCCCGGACCTTGCCCTGTGCGTACAACTCCTCCAGGGCCCGGTAGGCCTCCAGGGTGCGGTCGAACTCCGTGGTCAGCGGCTGGTGCAGGAGCAGCAGGTCGATCACGTCGACGCCGAGCTTGCCTGCGCTCTTGTCGAACGCGTGCAGCGTGGCATCGTAGCCGTAGTCGCTGATCCAGATCTTCGTCTCGATGAAGATCTCGGACCGGTCGATACCGGAGTTGCGGATGGCGGCACCGACCTCGCGCTCGTTGCCGTACGCGGCGGCCGTGTCGATGTGTCGGTAGCCGCTGCGCAGCGCCGTCTCGACGGCTGCCACGGTCTGCTCGGGCGGGGTCTGGAAGACACCGAAGCCGAGCGCGGGCATCGTGACGCCGTTGTTCAGAGTGAGGTTGGGGATCTGGTTCATGGTCACTCGCTAGACGGTAGAAGGGATCGGGCGGCCGGGGGAGGCCCTGTTGGTACCCGGCTCGATGGAACCTCCCGGGCGGCGCAGGTGGTCGCCGGGCGAGCGGTGCGGCAGCGGGGGCAGAGAAGCCCGCCTCGTTCCGGGGTACCGCCAGGACCTCCCACGAGCACCGGTTGCGCCGTACCGTCGTAGGCATGGACCTGAAGGCAGAGACCCGCGAGTTCCTCGCGACGCGACGTGCCCGGATCACCCCCGATCGCGCGGGCCTGCCCGCCTATGGCGGCAACCGCCGGGTGCCGGGGCTGCGCCGCGAGGAGGTCGCGATGCTCGCCGGCGTGAGCGTCGACTACTACACGCGGCTGGAGCGCGGGAATCTCGGCGGTGTCTCCGAGGAGGTCCTTGAGGCCCTCGCCGAGGCGCTGCAGCTCGACGAGGCAGAGCGCCTGCACCTGTTCGACCTCTCCCGCGCCGCGAATGCCTCCGGCGCCGCCCGCTCGCGTGCCCGCCGCGCGCCCGCACCGACCCTGCGGCCGGCGGTGCAGCGCGTCCTGGACTCGATGGTGATGACACCAGCGTTCGTGCGCAACGGCCGCCTGGATGTGCTGGGCGCGAACCTGCTCGGTCGCGCGCTGTACTCCCCGATGTACGACTCGCCGGAACGGATCGCGAACCGTCCGGTCAACACGGCCAGGTTCCACTTCCTCGACCTCACGGCGGCGCACGCCTTCTGGGGCGAGCGTTGGGAGAAGATCGCGCACGACGCGGTCGCGATCCTGCGCGCCGAGGCGGGACGCAACCCCTACGACCAGGGCCTGACCCAGCTCGTCGGGGAACTGTCCACTCGCAGCGAGGACTTCCGTCGGATGTGGGCCTCGCACGACGTACGCCTGCACCAGAGTGGGACGAAGGTGTTCCATCACCCCGCCGTCGGGCGTCTTGAGCTCGACTACGAGGCGCTGCCGTTGCCCGCGGACCACGGCCTGCAGATGAACGTCTACACGGCCGTCCCCGAGTCGCCGTCGGCGGACGGCCTGAAGCTGCTCGCGTCCTGGGCCGCCACGTCGCTCGCCGAGGCCACCGAGGTTGCCACCACGAAGGAGAACCGATGAGAGTCCTGCCCAAGCCCGCCACCGCCAAGACCCCGCAGGAGCGGTTCACCGGCGACGTCTGGCTGGACATGGTCGTGACACCGCAGGAGGGCGACCAGCGGATGACCGCCGGCCTGGTCCGGTTCTCGCCCGGCGCGCGCACCGCCTGGCACTCGCACGCCCGTGGCCAGTACCTGCACGTGGTGTCCGGCGTTGCCCTGACCGGCACCCGGGACGGCCAGGTGCTGCGGGTCTGCGCCGGTCAGACGGCGTACTGCGCGCCGGGCGAGGAGCACTGGCACGGCGCCACGCCGGAGGATTTCATGGAGCACCTGGCGATGACCGAGAACGCCGATGACCCCGCGCGGACCACGGTCTGGCTCGAGCACGTCGCAGACGAGGACTACCGGTCCGCCTGATCGCAGGAGCAGGTTCGGTAGCCTTCGCGCCGTGGAGTTCGTAGGGATGAGCGACGGCGTCCGACTGGCCACGTGGACCGCGGCAGGTCCCCGGGTGGGCGCCGACCACCCGGCCGTGATCCTTGTGCACGGCGGCCCCGGGCTCTGGGACTATCTCGAACCGGTGGGCGCTCTGCTCGCGGGCCTGACCACGGTGCACCGCTACGACCAGCGCGGCTGCGGGCGCTCCTCGGCGTCGGAGGTCCTGACGATGGAGCGGTTCGTCGCCGACCTGGACGAGCTGCGGATCGCGTTCGGGCACGAGCGGGTGGTGGTCATCGGGCACTCGTTCGGCGCCACGCTCGCGCTCGCCTACGCCGGCACGCACCCGGACCGGGTGGCGGGCCTCGGTTACCTCGACGGCACCGGTATCGGCGACTGGCGGACGGCGTCGCGAGCGGAGGAGGCGCGGCGCCGGATGCCGTGGGCCGAGCGGTTCGCCGCTCTCGACGGGCGTGAGCGCACCCGCGCCGAGGAGACCGAGTGGCGCCGCATCCAGTGGGCCAGCGACTACGCCGACCCCGCCGCCGGCTATGACCTGGCGCGGGGGATGGCCGAGGCGCCGCACGAGATCAACCGCGTCGCGAACCGGAGCCTGATGGCCTTCGGCGACGCGGACCAGATCGCCTGGGCGGCCACCGCCGGCTGCCCGATCACGTTCGTCCATGGCACGGCCGACCCGCGGCCCGCCGAGAACGTCGTGGCTCTCGCCGCCTACGCCCACCTGCCGCGCAAGCGCATCGTCTCCGGTGCCGGTCATCTGCCGTGGGTCGAGCAGCCCGAGCAGGTCCGCGAGATCCTCCACGAGATCGTCCTGACCGCTCAACCGTGAGCCAGCGTGTCGCGCCGTCGCCGGCTCTTCGAATGTATGTTCGAATGGAGGTATGCGATGGGAAGCGCGGGAAATCACGACCACCGACGACGCGGCGCTGCTGCCGCTCAAGGGCCTGGTGCGCAGCGTCCGCACGCCCGAGTTCGCCGGCGTCACGTTCCATGAGGTGCTCTGCCGCAGCGCCCTGAACAAGGTGCCGGGCAACTCCGAGATGCCGTTCGGGTGGACGATCAACCCCACCCGTGGCTGTCTGCACCGATGCACGTACTGCTTCGCCCGCAAGACCCACGAGTACCTCGATCTGGACTCCGGTGTCGACTTCGACACCCAGATCATCGTCAAGACCAACCTCGTCGAGGTACTCCGCAAGGAGGTGGCCCGGCCCTCCTGGAACCGTGAGCACGTGGCCTTGGGCACCAACTCCGACCCGTACATGCGCGCCGAGGGCCGCTACCGGCTGATGCCCGGCGTGATCGAGGCGCTGGCCGGCTCGGGCACCCCGTTCTCGGTGCTGACCAAGGGCCCCCTGCTCAAGCGAGACCTGCCGCTGCTGGTCGCCGCCGCGGAGCGGGTCGAGGTGGGCCTCGGGGTGTCCCTGGCGTTCATCGACCCCGACCTGCAGCAGCGCGTCGAGCCCGGCACCCCGACTCCGAAGGCCCGGCTCGACCTGGTCCGCGCGATCACCGGCGCCGGGCTCGACTGCACCGTGATGGCGATGCCGATCCTGCCCTGGCTGACCGACTCCGACGCCCATCTGGACGCACTGTTCGGCGCCGTCGCCGAGGCCGGCGCCACCTGGATCACGGCCGGCGCACTGCACCTGCGCCCCGGCGCCCGCGAGTGGTTCCTGGCCTGGCTCGGCCGTGACTACCCGGACCTCGTGCCGCGGTACCGCGCCCTCTACGACGGCGGCTCGTACGTCTCCGTCGAGTACCGCGAGTGGCTCACCGGGCGGCTTCGGGCCGCTCGGCGGCGGCACGGGTTCGTCGCGCGGGAGAACCGTCAGTTCCCGCTGCGCGGGACCACGCCCGACGGCGGTGCCGCCCCGGTCCCGACGCTTCAGGTGGGCGGGGGGCAGGAGCAGCTGGCGCTGTTCTGAGGTCCACCGGTCCGGTGGGCCCGTGCGTTCGAAGGCGCAGCGGCCGGTTGTGGGAACCTGAGCGGGTGAAGGTCGCCCACCGCGCCGCAGTCCCCCCGTTCGAGGTGATGAGCATCCTGGACCGGGTCGCCCAGCTGCGCGCATCGGGCCGGGCCGTCATCTCGCTCTGCGCCGGGGAACCGAGCGGGGGAGCACCGCAGGACGTGAACGTCCGCGCCGCAGCCGCCTTCACGAACGGCTCCGACCTCGGCTACACCAGCGCGCTCGGCCTACGCGAGCTGCGGGACGCCGTCGCCGAGCACTACCGGCGCTGGTACGACCTGGACGTCACCGGTGACGATGTCGCGATCACCACCGGCTCCTCGGGGGCGTTCGTGCTCGCGTTCCTGGCCGCGTTCGACGCCAGCGACCGGGTCGCGCTAGCCAGCCCCGGCTACCCCGCCTACCGCAACATCCTGTCCGCCCTCGGCTGCGAGGTCGTCCAGGTCGAGTGCGGCCCCGAGCAGCGCTTCCAGCCGACTCCCGAACTCCTCGAGGAGACCGTCCGCACGCACGGGCGCCTCGATGGTCTGATCCTCGCCTCGCCGGCGAACCCGACCGGCACCATGGTCAGCCGGGCGGAGCTCACGGCATTGACGCAATGGTGCCGGGTCAACGGCGTGCGGCTGATCAGTGACGAGATCTACCACGGCATCACCTACCCCGCCGATCCGACCCACGCCGACGCCCGCGGTGTCAGCGCCTGGGAACTGGATCGGTCGGGCGTCGTCGTCTCCTCGTTCTCCAAGTACTGGGGCATGACCGGCTGGCGACTCGGCTGGGCCCTCGTGCCCGAGGACCTACGCGCCGCCGTCGACGCCTTGGCCGGCAACGTCGCGCTGTGTCCGCCGACGCCCGCCCAGCTGGCCGCCGTAGGTGCATTCACCGAACGTTCCTACGCGGAGGCGGACGAGCGGGTCGCGTCCTTCGCCCGCACCCGCGAGGTGCTCCTCGGCGAGGTCCCAAGGCTGGGCTGGGGGCCGATCGCCCCGGCCGACGGCGCGTTCTACCTCTACGCCGGGCTCGGGAGCAGACTCGGCGCCCACGCCGACTCGACGGCGTGGTGCCGCGCACTGCTGGAGGAGGCCGGGGTGGCCGCGGTACCGGGCAGCGACTTCGACCCGATCCACGGCCACTCCTACGTGCGCCTGTCCTTCGCGGCCGGACCGGACGCAGTCGCCGAGGCGGTGCGGCGCATCGCGGCGTTCCAGGAGGGCTGAGCCCGTGGCCGCGCCGCCGGACGTCCGCGACTGGGCGGCCCGCGCCTGGCCGGGGCACGACTGGTCCCGGGCCCGCCTCGCGCACGGCGCGTTCCACCGGATCGCCGTCCTGGAGCAGACCGTGGTGGCCCGGGTGGCGTTCGGCGCCGACGCGATCGAACGCACCGACCGCGAGGTGCGCACGCTGCACGTGGTCGCGGACCTCGGCCTGCCGGTGACCACGCCGTGCCCGCTCGGCCAGATCGTGCGCCTGGACGGCGCGGCCGGGATCCTGACCACGTTCGTCCCGGGGACCGCTTCCGAGGCGCCCTGGCCCGAGGTTCGCGAACCGCTCGCGGCGCTGCTCGACCGGTTGCACCGGGTCGCACCGGGCGACGTCGGACTCCCGGGCGTCCGCGCCTGGTGCGGCGGCCCGCAGTGGCCGCGGATCGTGGCCGAGTTCCTCGCGCCACGGCTCCCGACGGCGGTCGCGGCCGAGGCGGTCGCGCTCACCGAGCGGGTCGTCGCGGTAGAGGCCGGCGTGCCGCCGGTGTTCGTGCACGGCGACTTCGGCATGCACAATCTGCTCTGGTCCGGTGCCCGGGTCACCGGCATGATCGACTTCGACCACGCGGCCTGGGCGGACCCGGCGATCGACATGGCCACCCTGATCGGACAGTTCGGCGCTGCGCAGGTCGCCGAGATCGTCGAGCCCGAGGAGCTGGACCGGGCCATGCACCACCGCGCCACGCTGTCCCTCCAGGTCGCCGCCGCGGCGCAACTGGCCGGGGACGCAGAACTACGCGACTTCGCCCTCGGCAACTTCGCCCGCCGCCTGGCCGAGGGCACGAGTCACGATCCGGGTGGCACGCGCCCCAAGTCCTGACCGAGCGCGCTCGGGTGGATGCGTCAGACGACGGCCCCGGCAGCGTCCCGCCAGGCCGAGCCATCGGACCAGATCGGCTTGTGCAAGGTGGTGTCGTAGAGGTTCCCGCCAATCCCGACGCTGGCGGCCGTGGGGCGCGACACGGTCGGGAGTGCGGGTGCCCGGAACCCTGCCCCGCCTGAGGTCTGGGCAGCGCCGACGATGGTGTTGCCGACCGCGAGGGTGCTGACACCCTGGGCACCGATCACGCCGTAGATCATCACGCCGCCGCGATCGTCCGCGATCTGGTTGAGCGCGATCGTGGTGTTCGTGCAACCGGCGGCGGCCGGCGCGAACGGCCCGATGCCGGTGTTGCGGTAGGTCGCGTCCGGCGGGATGGGGGTGACGCCGTCCACATAGGTCGCTGAGCCCGGGTTGTGGACAGTGTTGCCGATGATGCTGATCTGGTCCGTGCCATGCATCAGCACGCCGGCGCGGTCGGCATTGCTGATCGTGTTGCCGATGATCTGGATGCGCTGCGCGAGCCGCTCGTAGTCGGCCTGATTGCCCGAGCTCGTCGCCTCCGAATGGGTCAGCGGCATCCCGGCCACCATCACGCCGACACCGTAGATGGGACCGTTCCCGTCGCTCTCCCAGGTGCCGTAGCCCCGTAGGACGCCGTCGATGACATTGGCCTGGACCAGGGCGTCGGTGGTCCCCTTGGTGAGCTGGATGCCGCAGAGCGCGCTGTCCAGCACCGTGTTCGCGACGATCGTGATCTGGCTCGGGCCAGGATCGTCGCCGAAGCCGCCGGCGAAGATCCCCGCAGCGAAGGACCCGATGATCGTGTTCCCGACGCAGACGACCTCTGAGCATCCGCGCGAGAGCGAGACGCCGTTGTCCGCGCACCACTCGACCCGGTTGCCGATGAAGTGCACCGACGTGCAGAACGTGAAGCCGATGTCCAGGCACCGCCGCGCGTAGCAGTCGCGCACGACGACGTTGCGCACGCCCTTGAGCAGGATCGGCAGGCCGTCCGTTCCGTAGAAGCGACAGTTCTCGATCGTGACCCCGTCCACTACGGCATGTCCGGACGCGGTGGGGTCGTCCGCGCCGAGCGCGTAGATCGCGGTCCGCAAGTAGCCGCCGGCTGGGAACGGCCGTGGCTGCGCGCCGTCGCGCGCATGGGCTTCCGGCTCCGGGCTCAGCATGCCCCCGTGGAATCCGAGGTTGCGCAGCGTCACGCGGGCAGTCGCGGCTGTGCCGCCGATCACGAACAGGTTGTTCAGCGCGGTGGCCCGGGCCGGGTCGACGCGCAGCGTCGTGGACGTCGGTCCTAGCCCTTCGATCGTAAGGTCCTGGAACCCGGTCAGGTTGAGCGGCTGGGTGAGGTGGTACGACGCGCCGCTCGCGATCACGTGGGAGGGCCCGGGGAGAGCAGCGGCGGCGTTGAGGGCGGCCTGCCACGCCTCCTGGTCGGTGGTCGTCGACGCCGGATAGTGGTCCTCGACCAGGACCCGGCCCGACGGCGGTGGGTCGGCATGGGCAGGGCGGCTCGCCGCGAGCACTGCGGCGAGAGCGCCCGCGCCCGCGAGTCCGGCCAGGAGACCACGGCGGGTGGCCGTTGCGCCGCCTACCGTGTCGATGTGCGCGCCATCCTCGGGCCTCACGTTCGTGATCATCTCGTCTCCTTCGACGGACACCCTGCATGGCGTACGCCACGGGTGGGTGATGATCACCTTATATGGGTGACTGATCTACGTGCTAGCGCACTCGACCGGCGTAGACCGGCTAGGCTCGGCGCCGTGACTGCTGAAGACGTCAGGGTGGGTCCGTCCGTCGAGAGTGCGATCTGGCGCGGTGCCGCCGACTGGGTCGCGGAGGGGGATCTCTGGCAGCCGTGGCGCCTGCTGTCGGCGCAGGCCGACCGCGCACATGCGCCGGACCTGATCAGGGTCGCCAGGATGGCGGCCGGGGTACGCGCGCAGGTGCGCACGGACGCCACCGAGATCCTGCTGCCGGTCGAGCACACCGACGGCGAGGGTCGTATCGACCTGGTCGTCGACGGCGACCTCGAGCGGCGTGTCGAGCTGCCCCAGGGCCGGTCCGAGGTGAGGCTCCCGCTCCCGGCCGGGGTCCATGATGTCGAACTCTGGCTCCCGCAGCTCGCCAACACACGCATCGGCGATCTCGTCCTGGTCGGCGCGAGCCTCGCCGAGCCGCCGACGCCGCGCCCGCGGTGGACGACATACGGCAGCTCGATCAGTCAGTGCGGTGCCGCGTTCGGGCCGAGCGAGACCTGGCCCGCACTCGTCGCCCGTCGGCTCGGCTGGGACCTGACCTGCCTCGGCTTCTCGGGCCAGTGTCACCTCGACCCGATCGCCGCGCGCACCATCGCCGCGGTGCCCGCCGACGTGATCTCGCTCTGCCTGGGCATCAACATGATGGGTGGCGCCACGTTCAGCCCGCGCGCGTTCGCGCCGCACGTCTCGGGGTTCGTGGAGCAAGTGCGCCAGGCCCACCCGGACACCCCGATCCTGGTCATGACACCGATCGTGAGCCCGCCGCGCGAGCGGACCCCGAACGCCGTCGGCCTCACCCTGGAGTCGATGCGTGTGGCCATCGGCGAGGTCGTCGCCACGCTGGCGCGCACCGACCCGAACCTGCACCTGCTCGAGGGGCCGACCATCATCGGTACCGGCGACGTCCACCTCCTACCCGACGACCTGCACCCCGACGGCGAGGGCTACCGGCTGATGGCCGAGCGGCTCGCACCGGTGCTCGCCCAACTGCCGCAGCCGGCTCTGGCACGCTAGCGCCGGCCCCGGACGGTGAGGACAAGGTCGATGGCGTCCGGCCAGCACAAGATCAGCCCAGCGGCCGCGATCGACCCGCTCGTCCTCGGGCTCGACGTCGGCTCCACAGCATCCCGCGGCGGGCTCTACGACGCCGCCGCCCGCCCGCTCGAGGGACCGAAGGCGAAGGTCCCGCACGCGTTCACCACGGCAGGCGACGGCACCAGCGAGATCGATGCGGATGCCGTCGTCGATGAGATCGAGCAGATCCTCGACCTGCTCGCGACGCCGGACCTGAAGGGGCGGATCGGCGGAGTCGCCATCGACACGTTCTCCGCCTCGCTGGTCGGCGTCGACACCGCGGGCCGCGCCGTCACGCCGTGCTACACCTACGCCGACTCCCGCTGCACCGCCCAGGTGCGCGAGCTGCGCGAGGAGCTCGACGAGGCCGAGGTGCTCCAACGAACCGGGACCCGGATCCACAGCAGCTACCTGCCGGCGCGGCTGCGCTGGTTGGCCGCCACCGACCGGGCGAGGTTCAACGCCGTCGACCGCTGGATGTCCCTCGGCGAGTACCTCCATCTGCGGATCATCGGCACGGCGGTGGTGGGTACCGCGGCCGCGGCGTGGACCGGCTTGCTGGACCGGCGCACCGGCACCTGGGACGTGGCGATGGTCGAGGCGTCCGGGATCGACGTCCGCACACTGTCCCCGGTGCACGACCCGGACGATCCGGTCCGCGAGGTGAGAGGCGGCGTCGCGAAGCGGTGGCCGGCGCTCGCGGGGGCCCTCTGGTACCCGGTGATCGGCGACGGGCTCGCCGCGAACGTCGGCGTCGGGGCGACTGCGGAGGGCACCGTGGGGCTGTCCGCCGCCACGAGCGGAGCGATGCGGGTGCTCCTGCACCACCTCCCCGAGACGATCCCCGATGGGCTCTGGTGCTATCGGGTCGACGCCCGCCGCAGCCTGCTCGGCGGCGCACTGAACGATGTGGGCCGCGTGGTCACCTGGCTCGACGCCACGCTGCGGGTACCCGAGGACCTCGAGGCCACGCTCACCGCGGAGCCGGACCCGGCCACCCCGAGCGTGCTGCCCTACCTGAGCGGGGAACGCAGCACCGGGTGGGCGGCGGGCGCCAGGGCGACCATCACCGATGTGGGCGCCACGGCCACGGCGGACCTGATCTACCGGGGTGCGATGGAGGGCGTCGCGCTCAGCTACGCGCGGGTCGCGGACGCCCTCGCCGGCGCCGCCGGCGGGCGCGCCCGTCAGATCCGGGCCGCCGGCCGGGTGGCGGCGGACCTGACCCCGTGGCTGCAGGTGGTCGCCGACGCGCTCGACGCGGACGTGCAGCACGTGACGAACAAGCGCACCACCCTGCGCGGCACCGCGCTGATCGCACTGGAGTCGCTCGCCCCGGGGGTCGAGCGGTCCGAACCGGACATCGGCGCCACGTTCGCTCCGGTGCCGGCCCGCCGGCGTTACTACGACGAGCGTGCCCAGCGGTACCAGGAGATCTACGAAGCGCTCGTGAAGTGAGCTCCCGGCCCGGGTGGGCTGTCAGACCTCGAGCAGCGATTCGGGAAGGTGGGCGTCGTAACCGTCGATCGAGGTGGCGTTCTTCTCCCGCTGGTAGCGCGCCAGGCCCTCCGGGCCCCGCCGGTCCGCCCACGAGTGCATCAGGTCCCGCTGACCGACGAAGTCGTACAGAGGAACGCCGAAGCCGCAGGAGGTCTGGCACTCGGCGACCGTGACGTCGTACACCTGCCGGGCCCCGAGCATGGGCGGGAACAGGTCGATGAGGTCGTCCCAGTCCTGGTCGCCCGGCTGCACCATGCGCGCGGTGCCGAACAGCCGGAGGATCCACGGCTTGCCCTCGAACGCGCAGAACATGATCGTGATGCGGGGGTCGATCGCCGTGTGCGCGGCCGTCTCGTTCCCGGACCCGGTGCCGTTCAGCCACGCGACCCGGTTCGGTCCGAGGATCCGGAACGAGTCCAGGCCCTTGGGGGAGACGTTCACCCGACCATCCGCCGCCGCGGTCGCGACGAAGAACATCTGCTGGCGCTCGATGAACCGGATGAGTTGCGGTTCGATGGTGTCGTAGAAGGTGGCCATACGCCATCTTCTCGCATCGAGTGGTCAGCTGGGATCGCCGGTCGTCCGGTCCCGGGCGCCGAGCGCGACCCGGTCCACGCCGTTCAGGTGCGCCTCGACCAGGGCGAGCATGAAGGGGCCGAAGCTGTGCGGCTCGTCCCGGTAGGGCTCCTTGGCGAGGTAGGCCGCGACGGTGCCCTTCGCCTCACCCTCACCCGGGCACAGACAACCGGGGCAGGACAGTTCGGTGGAGCCGTCCTCGTTGATCGCGTGGGCGGCGAGTCCGGCGATGCCGAGACGGAACGCCTCCCCGTAGGTCGCCTCGTCGAGGACCCCGAGACGAAGGCCGAGCCCGTACCCGTACAGGATCAGGGCGGTGCCGGAGGACTCCTCCCACGCGTGCGGGTCGTTGATCTCCTGGCGCCACAGACCACGCTCGGACTGGTGCGGCAGCATCGCAGCGGAGAGGGCGACGAAGCGCTCCAACACGTCCGGTCGGCGCGGGTGGTCCTCGGGCAGCCCGGCCACGAGCTCGGTGAGTGCGATGTAGCCCCAGCCGTTCCCACGGCTCCAGTGGTCCTCGGAGAGCAGGCCCGGCCCGACGAAGTTCTTGCACTGGTGCAGCAGCCCGTTCGAGGGGTCGAGGAACTCGTCGTACATGGCCACCGTCTGGTGCACCGCCTCGTCGAAGTAGCGGCGCTCGTCGAGGGCCTGGCCGGCGAACACGAGGTACATCGAGGCGGCCATCGCGGCGTCGATCCAGATCTGGTTCAGATCGGCGGTGCGGGGCATGACCAGGATCCCGGCGGCGTCGCGCGGGGCGGTCAGGAGTTCCTCGGCGTACTCGCGCACCGCCTCGGCCCGGTCCGGCATCCGCCCACGGGCCACGGCGAACGCCTGCGGGATGCCGCCGATCCGATAGGACGGGAAGTTGTAGCGAGGGTGGTCGATCTCGTCCGGGAACCGGCGCAGGATCCGCTCGACCCGGTCCCAGAGCTCCTCATCATCTCCGTCCTGGGCCGTGCGGGCGAGTCCGTAGATGGCGAGCAGGCCGTAGTAGGCCTTGACCTCGGCGATGCTCTCGTAGTGATCGTAGAGCTGGACGGCGGCCTCGAGAGGCGCGGTGCGCACGTCGACGGGCATGGATCTCTCCTGGTTGCGGTGGTCGGCGGATCAGGGATGGAACGGTTCGAACTCGACGGCGCTGATCTGCACGGTCGACGGGGCATTGAGGACGAACATGATCACGTCCACGACGTCCTCGGCGGACATGAGCTTGCTGCGGTCCACCGGCCGGTCCCCCCAGAACGGCGTGTCCGTGCCGCCGGGGTTGAGCGCGGTGACCCGGATGCGCCGCTGCTTGACCTGCAGCGCGAACGCGCGGGTGAACATGTCCAGGGCCGCCTTCGCCGTGCAGTACAACGGAGCGGTCGCATTCGGCCGTAGCCCGGCGACGGAGCTGACGTTGATCACGGCTCCGCCGGCGTCGGGGTCGATCAGGGGCACGGCGTGCTTGGACGCCAGGAAGGCGGACGTCACGTTCGCGTGCCAGATCTGTTCGAAGTCCGCCAGGCTTGTCTCGACGATCTGCCCGGGCCGCGACAGCCCGGCCACGTTGACCAGTGCGTCGAGGGAACCCAGGTGCTCGCGGGCGCCCTCGAAGAACGACTCGACGGATGGCTCGTCCGCGAGGTCGGCGCTCTGGGCCCAGAGCCCGTCTCCCGGTCCACCCAGCTCCCGCACGAGTCCGTCGAGCCGCTCGGGGTCCCGGCTGGTCAGCGCGAGCCGCGCGCCGGCCGCGTGCAGGCGGCGGGCCAATGCGGATCCGATGCCACCGGCGGCACCGGTCACCACCACGCGCACCTTGTCCAGATTCGTCACGTCTACCCGGTTCCTCTCAGAAGTACCCGCCGCGCGAGACGATCTCGCCCGGTGTCGCGCCCTCGTCGACCATCTGCTTGATCTCGACCTCGTGGCGCAGGATCGCCTCGGCATCGCCGAGCACCCGTTCGGCCAGTTCGGCCGGCACGATGATCACGCCGTCGAGGTCACCGAGGACCAGGTCGCCGGGGCGGATCGTGACGCCGCCGATGGCGATCTCGGTTCCCCACGAGGTGAGCCGGAACCGGCCCATCATCCCGTTCGAACTCCGGTACCGGGTGAAGACCGGAAACTTCTGAGGCAGGACTTTATCCGTATCGCGGACACCGCCGTCGATGACGGCGCCGCGGCAGCCGCGTCGGATCGCGGCCATGGTCATGACTTCGCCCCACTGCGCCGACTCGTTGTCGCCACCGGTGGCCCAGACACACACGGCGCCGTCGGGGATCGCCTCGAGCATGGCCGCGCGGTCGGGCATGTCGTTCGCGCCGTCGCGGCTGCGTTCCCCGCTGATCGTGAAGGCGAACCCGGCGATCTTCATCCCTTCCTGGAGCGGAACGATCTCGTGCGGGAGCGTCTGGTCGAGGAGCCCCTCGGAGCGGAGGACGTCGTTCACGATGGCGGTCGAGACCCGCTCGTAGCGGGCGAACAACTCGACCGGACTGGTCTGAGGTAACGTCAACTCAACCTCCGTTGGGTACGTCGTCGTATCACTGACTGGTTGCCATGATGCCGGTCCCCGGGCTCCGGGAGCCATGGACCACGCACCGAGGATTTGCACGAACCGAGGACTGCGCCGGTGTGGTTCATCGCTTCGTGTACTCCGACGGATTGGTGCCCGTCACCTTCTTGAACAGCCTGCTGAAGTAGTAGATGTCGGCGAACCCGGTGCGGGCTGCGGCCTCGGTGACGTTGCACTCCCCGCTGAGCAGGAACTCCTTCGCCTTGCTGATCTTGATCTTGTGGTGGTACTCCTTCACGGTGAGTCCCGTGAAGGCCTTGAACAGGGCTCGGAAGTGGGAGGCGCTGAGCCCGGCCCCTTCGGCCAGGGCCTCCACCGGGTAGGTGCGGTCGTAGTTCTCCCGCATCGTCTCGATGATGCTCACGATCTTCTGGGTGTGCGGGCTGTACAGGCGCGGCTGGGTCTGCTCGCGGATCAGGGTGTAGATGCCGGTCATCGTCAGGGCCCGGCAGCGCACCAGGTGACCGGGCTTCTTGTCCGTCCACGCCGCGTACATCTCCGGGAACAGGGCGGATGCCTGATCGGTGAAGGCGCCGCGCCAGTGATGGTGGAGCGACTCGAGCTGGGCCTGGGCGTCGCCGCGCGCGGACGACGCGTCGAAGCCGACCGTGATGAACGTCCAGGGGTCGTGCCTGTCGCTCGCCCCGGTGTGTGGCAGGCCCTTCGGGAAGAACATCATGTCTCCCTTGCGCACCTCGTACGTGCGCCCGTCGAACTCGTAGTGCGCAGCGCCGGACAGGGCGTAGACGAGCAGGTGTGAGAGCGGGTCCACGTAGTCCCGGGTGGGGGTGTGCCAGGCCGGGTCGGGCCCGCGGTGGATCACGAAGTCGATGCCGGTCACGAGGAAGTCGTAGTAGTCCGCGTAGATGTCGTCGGCCATCAGCCAAGACTGCCCCAACACGGCTCGTTCGGTCGTGCGAGCGGTCGACCGGGCGATCACAGCGGGGTCCGCTCGCGGATACCGGCCAGGTTCAACTCCTCGTGCCGCAGGCAGGCGCTCAGGTGGGGCGCCCGGTCCGCGGGGGAGACCAGGTCGAGGGTCGGTGGTGCGTCGGCGCGGTCGCACAGCCCCTCGACCGCGTAGCGGCAGCGGGTCTGGAAGTAGCAGCCGGGAGGCGGGTCGACCGGGTCGGGCAGGTCGTCGGAGAGCCGGATCCGGCGGGCGCCGCCGCGCTG
Source organism: Occultella aeris (assembly GCF_902703175.1). Taxonomy (GTDB): domain Bacteria; phylum Actinomycetota; class Actinomycetes; order Actinomycetales; family Beutenbergiaceae; genus Occultella; species Occultella aeris. The sequence continues at coordinate 59,475 of NZ_CACRYJ010000011.1, forward strand.
CTCGGGGCTTGTGGCCGGGACGGCGGAGAGCAGCGCCTCGGAGTACGGGTGTCGGGGGTCGAGGAAGACATCCTCGGTGTCGGCCAGTTCGACGACCTTGCCGAGGTACATGACGGCGACCCGGTCGCAGATGGACTCGACCACGGACAGGTCGTGCGAGATGAACAGGTAGGTGAGGTCGAGCTCCTCCTGGAGGTCACGAAGGAGGTTCAGGATCTGCGCGCGGACCGAGACGTCGAGTGCGGAGACCGCCTCGTCGGCGACGACCAGGCGGGGCTGGAGGATCAGCGCGCGTGCGATGTTGACCCGCTGGCGCTGACCGCCGGAGAACGCGTGCGGGTACCGGTCCATGTACTCCGGGGCCAGGCCCACGCGGCGCATCATCTGGGCGACGCGGTCCTCCAGTTCCGACCCCTTGGCGATGCGGTGCGCGATCAGGGGGTCGCCGATGATCTGGCGCAGGGTCATCCGCGGGTTCAGCGAGGAGAACGGGTCCTGGAAGATCATCCGGACGTCGCGCTGGTAGTCGCGCAGGCGGCGTTCGGGCAGCAGTGCGACATCCTGGCGGTCGCGCTCGTGCGGGCTGTACCAGATCTGTCCCTCGCTCGGCGTCTCCGACCGGACGATGCACCGGCCGAGCGTGGTCTTGCCACAGCCCGACTCGCCGACCAGGCCGAGGGTCTCACCCGGCCGGATCGTCAGGTTCACGCCGGTGAGCGCGTGCACGCTCGCCTGTTGCCGGCCGAACCAGCCCGACTTCACCGGGAACCGCATGGACAGGTCCCGGACCTCGAGCAGCGGCGCCGCGCGCCGCGTCGCGTCGATGCCCGACGGCGCAGCGACGTCGGGCGTGTGGGTCGCCGTCGCGGTCGGTTCGGTGACGCGTGCGCGCGGATGCTCGTCCGCGGCGCGGGCCGGCGCCGGCTCCGTCGCTCGCGCGCGGACCGGCCCCGCGACCGGGCCGCCGGTCCCGGCCTGCTCGGCGTCCGCCGTCGGGCCGTCGGTCGCGGTGGGGACGTCGGCGTCGGCCACGGTCACCGGCGTCCAGGTGCCCGCCGCGAGGTCGGCGGTCGCGACCTCGCTCGCCGCACGCACGTCCTCCTGCAGAGTGCGTACCTGCTCGGCGGTCGCGTTGGCGTCGAAGGGCGGCAGTCCCGCCTCGACCGCCTGCGGCAGCGTGTCCTCGTCCCAGCGGTGGCATTCCACCAGGTGCCCCGCCGTGGTCAGTGCGACCGGTTCGATCACGTCGCACAGACCCTCGATGGCGACCTCGCAGCGGGTCCGGAAGCTGCACCCGCTGGGCCGGTGCGCCCCGTGCGGCACCTGGCCACGGATGGTGGCGAGCTTGCGCCCGTGTGCTCGCCCGAGGCGGGGCACGGACCGCAGCAGAGCCCGGGTGTAGGGGTGCTTCGGGTTCGCGAACAACTCCTCGACCGGTGCCTGTTCGACCACACGGCCGAGGTACATGACGGCGACCTCGTCGGCGATCTCGGCGACCACGCCGAGGTCGTGCGTGATGAACAGCAGCGACATGCCGGTCTCGGCCTGCAGTTTGGAGAAGAGGTCGAGGATGCGGGCCTGGATGGTCACGTCGAGCGCGGTGGTGGGCTCGTCCGCGATCAGCAGCGCCGGCTCGCACGCCAGGGCCATCGCGATCATGATCCGCTGACACATCCCACCGGACATCTGCCACGGGTAGTTGTCGACGCGGGAGGCCGGGCGGGGGATGCCGACCCGTTCGAGGAGCGCGATCGACGCGTCGCGGGCGGCCTCCTTGCTGAGCCCCTTGTGCTCGCGGAGCATCTCGACCAGTTGGGCTCCGACCGTGTACATCGGTGAGAGCGAGGCGATCGGCTCCTGGAACACCATCGAGATCTCGCGGGCCCGGATCCGGCGCATCGTCGAACCCTTGGGGTCGAGCGCGTTGAGGTCGACCCGCCCGAGGGTGGGGCTGCGCCACCACAGGTGGCCGTCGGTGACCTTGCCCGGCGGTTCGACCAGACCGAGCACTGACCGTGCGGTGACCGACTTGCCGCAGCCGGACTCGCCCACGACGCAGACGGTCTTGCCGGCCGGGACCCGCAGGTCCACGCCGTCCACGGCACGGACCACACCGTCGCGGGTGGTGAACTGGGTCCGCAGACCCGAGATCTCAAGGATGGTGTCGTCCTCGCCGAGGAGAGCCGATCGTGGCTCCGGGCCGGTCAGGGTGGTGTGCTCGGGCATGTCGCTCCTCAGGCTCGGTAGGGGTCGGCGGCGTCGCGCAGGCCGTCGCCGACGAAGTTCAGGGCGAGCACCGCGATCACGACCGCGACGCCGGGGAGCAGCAGCCAGGGTGCGTCCTGCAGCACCCGGAAGTTCTGCGCCTGCTCGAGCAGGACCCCCCACGAGACGGTCGGTGCCTTCAGGCCCAGGCCGAGGAACGACAGTGACGTCTCGGCCAGGATCATCGCCGGGATCGAGAGGGTCAGCGAGGCGATCAGGTGACTGGAGAACGAGGGCAGCATGTGCCGGAAGATGACCCGTCGGCCCGGTGAGCCGTCCAGTCGCGCGGACACCACGAACTCCTCCGTGCGCAGCGACAGGAACTTTCCACGGACCACCCGGGCCAGATCGGTCCAGGCGATGATCGCGAGGATGATCGTGATCGCGAAGTAGCGCCTCGTCGAACTCCAGTCCTGGGGGAGGGCGGCCGCGAGGCCGAGCCACAGTGGCAGCGTCGGCAGCGACATGAAGAACTCCACGATGCGCTGGATGATCGTGTCAACGGCGCCACCGACGTAGCCGGAGATCCCGCCGAGCAGGACCCCGAGGCCGAACGCGAGGGCGACGCCCACGAGACCGATCGTCATCGAGATCCGGGTGCCGTGGATGAGCATCGAGAACATGTCCCGCCCGATCCGGTCGGCACCCATCAGATAGACCACCCGGTCCGGGTCCGTGGGGCCGAACAGGTGCACGTCCCACGTGATCGGACCCACCACGGTGTAGGAGTCGCCGCGGACGAAGAAGCCCAGGTCGATCCGGTCCTCGGGGTTCACGGTGTGGGTGAGGGCGAACGTCTCGGGATCCTGCTCGAGGGTGAACCCGAGCGCGTGCAGGCCCCAGTTGCCGTCGTCGTCGACGACGTGCACCCGCTGTGGTGGCGCGTAGATGTAGTCGGCGTCGAAGGTGGTGGAGCTGAACGGGGCGAGGAACGGCGCCAGGAGCGCGATGACGTAGATGACGATGATCGTCACCAGCCCCACCATCGCGAGCTTGTGCGCGCGGAATCGCCACCAGACCAGGCGCCACTGGCCGGCCCGGTCCCGGTCGACCTTCGTGGTGCCGTCCGGAGCCTCCGGCTCCACGCCGGGCTCGGCGGTGGCCACCTCGGCCACCGCCTCCTCGGATGCGATGTTGATGCTCACTTCGCCCCCAGCCGCACGCGCGGATCGAGTTTGGCCAACAGGATGTCCGACAGCAGGGTCCCGACGACGGTCAGGACGCTGACGATGAAGATGACCGCCCCGGCGAGGTACATGTCCTGGCTGCGCAGGGCACCGAGCAGCAGTGGCCCGGTGGTCGGTAGGGAGAGCACCTGGGAGACGATGATCTCTCCCGAGACCAGCGCCGGGAGTACCCAACCGATCGTGGACAGGAACGGGTTCACGGCCACGCGCAGCGGGTACTTCAACAGGATCCGAGGTTCCGACAACCCGCGCGAACGCGCGGCCACGACGTACGGCTTGCGCAGCTCGTCGAGCAGGTTCGCCCGCAGCACCCTGATCAGGCCTGCGGTGCCGGCGGTGCCCAGGACCACCATCGGGATCCACAGGTGGCCCAGCAGATCACCCATCTTCGCCAGACTCCAGGGGGCGGTCTCGTACTCGGGCGAGAACAGGCCACCGACCGACTGCCCGAAGACGAACAACGCGACGTACATCAGGCCGAGCGCCAGGAGGAAGTTCGGGATGGCCAGACCCAGGAAGCCGATCGTGGTCGCCAGGTAGTCACCGGGCGAGTACTGCCGGACCGCCGAGTAGATCCCGATTGGGAACGCGATCACCCAGGTGAACAGCAGCGTGGAGAACGTCAGCAGGATCGTGAACGGCAGCGTGCGCTCGAGGAGCACGGCGACCGGTTGGTTCCACTGGAACGACTGCCCGAAGTCCCCGTGGAACAGGATGTTCGAGATCCACAACCAGTACTGGACGATGAACGGCTCGTCCAGCCCGTAGCGGACCCGCAGGGCCTCGATCGTCGCCGCGTCGAGCGACTGTCCGTCGTTCTCCATCTGTGCGACCAACGTGGTGATGTAGTCACCCGGGGGCAGCTGGATGATCAGGAACGACACCAGCGAGATGGCGAACAACGTCGGCACCATGTACAGGAGCCGTCTTCCCATGAACGTCAGCACCGGCCGTCCTTCCTCATCGCCGTCGATTGCCCTGATCCACCTTCCCCGTGGCGTGACCGGCGTCGGAACCGATCACGCCACGGGGCCTTGCATCACCCCGCCCGGCCTACTGGGACATCCAGTACTGCTCCGGGTTCGTGAGCGCCGGGGTGGCCACCCGGTAGCTGTCCGGGATGAGCTCGGGGACGTTGTGGAAGTCGTTGCTCACGATCCCGTACCCGGAGGCGGGCAGTACCGTGCCGATGTGGTAGAACTGCTCGGCCGAGATCTCCAGGATCTGCGTCATCAGCTCGGCCTGACGGTCGGGGTCGAACGTGGCTCGCAGTTCGTCGTACAGCTCCATCTGCTGCTGCGTCGCCTCCGGCGGAGCTTCGCCCTCGGCACCGTTGGTCGTGTACCAGGTCGCCCACAGCTGCGCATAGTCGGCCCGGTTGGAGACCGGAAGGTACCAGTACGGGTTCTGGACCACATCGGTGCCGCCCCCGGCCAACCAGACTCCGGCGTCGGGGATGTTCGCGGATCGGCGTTCCTCATACAGCGAGCGGTCCATCGAGTTCGGCGTCATCGTGATGCCGACCTCGGCCCAGTAACCGGAGATGAGCGCGAGTGAGTCGTCGAAGCCGGGCTGCCCCGGATTGTCGACCGTGAAGGTGATCGGCTGCCCGTCGGGCCCGAGCCGGCGGCCCTGGGCGTCTCGCTCGGAGTAGCCCGCGCGGTCGAGCGCCTCGTTCGCCAGGTCGACGTCGTACTCGGTGTACTGCGTCGAGAGCGCCTCCGAGTAGAACGGCGATTCGGGTTGCGGTGAGACCTGCGACGGCGTCCCCTGCCGCTGATAGACCGTGTTGACGATCTCCTCACGGTTGATCGCATAGGAGAGGCCGATCCGGAAGTCGAGGTTGTTGAAGATCTCCCGCTGCACCGGGTCCTGATGGGTGAGGTTCAGCATGATGACCATCTCGTTGGCGAGCCCCGGGATGAGATTGAAGAAGTCGAAGTTCGCCTCCTCGCGGGCCTGGGCGAGTACCGGCTTGTTCACCGCGGTGTTGAAGTGCCGCACGTGCATGTCGATGTCACCCTGGATCGCGGCGGCCAGCATGACCTCCGGCTCGTTCATGACCGTGTAGCGCACCGTGTCGATGTAGGGGAGCTGGTTGCCCTCGGTGTCGACCTTCCAGTAGTAGGGGTTCCGCTCCGCCACGACGGCGGTGCTTGTGCCGAGCGGTTCGGTCACCATCCACGGGTTCAGGACCGGGAGGTCGGGGTTCGTCCAGGCGTCGTACTTCGCGGCGAGCAGTTCGGCCCAGGTGGTGAAGCCCTCGGACTCCACCAGTGCGTCGAGGTCGGCGTTGTAGTCGGGCAGGAACTGTTCCAGGTAGTGGCGCGGGACCATGAGGCTCGTGCCCTCGGCGAGACTCGGCAGGAACACGCCACTGGGCTCCGGGAACGTGAGCGTGAACGTGTAGTCGTCGCCGATCTCGAGGGCAGCAAGCTCGCCCGTCGAACCCTTCACGATGCTGTCCGAGATCCCGTCGACGGTTCCGGTGATCTCCGGGTTGCTGACGAGGTCGTAGTAGAGCTGCACGTCCGCGGTGGTCACGGGCTCGCCGTCGGACCAGCGCATGCCCTCACGTAGGTGGAAGGTGTAGACGGTGCCGTCCTCGTTGACGTCGTAGGACTCGGCGATGTTCGGGATCACCTCGGCGTCGCCGGGGGCACCGGTCCACTCGGGGATCCACCTGACGATGGGCTCGTAGCCGATCGTGCGCTGGAACCAGACCTCGTCCCCGGGCCCCTGGGTGACGGTCCGCCAGGTGCCGCCGTACTGGCCGAGGCTCTCGTTCGGGGTGACCACCACCGGCTCCGCCGGCAGCCGCTCTTCGACCGGGGGCAGGTCGCCCGACTCGACGAGCGCCGCGAGCGCGGGTGCCTCGCCGCCGAGGTCCACCGAGGTCGTCGGCCCCTCCTCGGGGTCGGCCTCGGTGCAGCCGGCGACGACCAGACCGGCCGCCAACACGAGCGCGAGACCTCGTAGCGCAGGGCCATGCCGGAACTTGCGACGGTGCTTCGCAGATCGATTCATCTCAGGCCTCTCTCTTCATCGAGTACAGGGCGTGGCGGGTCGGGAGGGGGATCCAGGGTCATTCCTGGCTTGTGCTGCCCGATTGCCGGACGGGACGCGGATCGGCGCCCCTGGTGGTCCGAGTATGGCGATCCAGCGGGCCTTCGCTCCATAGACGCTCTACCAACCTTTTGCACGGATCGACGACCGTCCTCGCGCATGCGGAGCCCTTTTTCGTGGCCGCTCATGCCTTCGGCCCGACGTCGCTGCGCGAGCGCAGCACGCGCGCCGGCACGCCGACCGCCACACTGTCCGCGGGGATGTCGTGGGTCACCACCGAGCCGGCGCCGATGACGCTGCCCCGGCCGATCGTGACGCCCGCCATGACGCTCACCCGGCCCGCCAGCCAGACGTCGTCCTCGATCACCACCGGGGCCGGCTCCAGCCCCTGCCCGTGGATGGGCCGGCCCGGCGCGAAGCGATGGTTCGCGGCGATGATCATGACGTGGGGGGCGATGCGCACGCGGTCGCCGATGTGGATCAGCCCGGTACGATCCGCGGCGCTGCCGTAGCCGACGAGCACGGAGTACGCCTGCACGGAGCAGTCGTCGCCGAACCGGATGTTCCCCTGCAGCACCGCACCGGGGGCGACCGTACAGCGGTGGCCGAGGGTGAGTTCGCCGCCGCGGGGATTGACTCGAGCCTCCGGGTGGATCCGGACGTCATCAGGGGCGCTGAAGTTCCGGTGCCGCCGCGCCTGCCGGAGCCCCCACCATTCGACGAATCGCTGACCGCGCCCATCCCCGCTCGGCATGCTCAGGCCGCGGTCGAACCACTGCCACAGTGTCATCGAGGCACCTCGAGCTCGACGAGTTCGGCGTGCCGGCCCGGAAGACTGTTGCACAGGATCCGGTCGCCCGAGGGGTGGAAGACCGGGTGGGCGTCGATCCGGTGCGGGCTGCGGCCACGCAGACTCCCGCCGTCGTGCAGCGGCAGCGCCCGGGAGCCGAGGACCTCACCAGCCGCCCGGCTCAGGAAGGTGACCCGCCCGTGCGGTGGATAGTGGTCGGTGACCAGCAGATCCGGGTCCACCGGCGACACGCTCGGATGCCCGCCGCTGGAATGCTCGGCGAGCTTGCGGTAGCCGGTGCCGTCGAAGCGGACCTGCGCCAGACACAACCGGCCCGGCTGCTCCGGATCCGGGCCGTATCCGATCAGGGTGACATTGTCGGGCTGCCATGACCAGTGCACCCCGGGCGCCGAGCCGAGGTCCATCGCGACGTGCAGGTCGGTCAGGTCGGCTCGAGCCGTCATCACGTACTTGACCCGACGCTCCCCCCGGTCCCCGGGCACGCCGTTGTTGCCGAAGAAGAAGAGCAGCCGCGACCCGTCCGGGCTCCACCGCACGCAGAACGTCAGCAGCGTCAGGCCTTCGGAGCCGTCGCCGAGTAGCCGGCGGACCTCCTCGTCCGCTGAGTGCAGCACGTCGCGATCGGGGTGACCGGCCAGGAGGTCGGCGACGCTGAGCCGCAGGGTCGACGACGGCGGGTCGAGCGTGTATTCGAAGAGCCCGTGCTCCTCGCGCGCCTGGAACGGGACAGGGGAGGCCTCGGGCCGGTACCCGGCGACGGGGTCGCAGGCGGCGTCGTGCATCGCGAGCAGTCCCGAGATCAGCGGTCCGTCCGACGGGGTCGCCCCGTCGAGGCTCCCGAGGACGACGGTCTCCTGTCCGGTCGCGAGGTCGCGTCGGACGAATCGCGGCTCGGTCACGGTGCCGCTGTCGTAGTACACGGCGCTCCCATCGGCGCTCCAGGTCTGCCACCGTCCGGTGTGGAAGAAGGATGTCCGGATCGGGTTCGTGCCGAACCGCTCGAGCACGTCGCCGTCCGGCCCGAGGATCAGCACCTCACAGAGGTTCCGGTCGAGATCCGCCCCGGCAACCAGAACTCGATCGGTGCCATCGGGGGCGTAGGGGCTCACCGTGTAGTACGCGTGGACCAGCCAGCGGTCCGGCACCCGGAAACGTCGGAGCAGCCGCGGTTCGTCGGGTCGGACGTGCGCCATTGCCATGCGTGCACCTTGGTGGAACCATCCGCCGTCCGTCAATGCACGGAACCGTGATCGTTTGTCCGATTCGACGATGCGGCGCGGCGGGAGCTGCCGGGGTGGCAGTCACCGCCTCCGGGGCGGTGTTCGGTGGCGATCCGTGCAAGGGGTCGTTCGCGCGTCCATTGCTGCGCGTTGCTGCGGGACACCAGAGTTGCCTCATACGTATCGAACACCGGGAGAGATGAACCCATGCTCGTGCTGACCGACGAAGACGTCCACCAGCTGCGCCGCTCCGCAGACTCCGACGCGGTGGACGGGACGCTGTATCGCTCGCTCCGGGAGCGCGCGGACCGGTGGTCCGGAACCCCCGGCCTGACGACTCCAGGGGGCACGATGTCGTGGTGGCACGTGTCCTGGGAGCGGATCGCCGACGTCGCCGCCATGCAGCGGCTGGAGCCGAGCGAACAGTACGCGACCTGGCTCCACGAGGAGACGCTGCGGATCGTGCGGGCATCGGAGGATGCGTGGATCGGTCCCTTCTTCAGGGCACGTGGACCGGTGGCGGTCGGTGCCCTGGAGACCGCGCACCTGACGCTCGCTGTGAGCACGGCGGCGGGCCTGTGCCCGGACGTCTTCGACGCCGGCGAGCACGACGAGATCAGCGCCGTTCTGCGCGACCGCGGCCAGGTCCTGTGCCGACGCTTCCTGGACCGTTCCGAGGGGATCCCGGCGGCGGCCGCGCCGGCCGGCCCGCGCCGCGAGCTCAACAACTGGGCCATGGTGTTGCTGAACGGGTACGGCACGGCGTCGGCGTTCCTGTCGGACCGGGGCGGGATCGCCGAGACGATCGAACGGTTCGGGATCCTCACCGGACTGTTCGAGCCCGACAGCTACGGCGAGTCGGTCCAGTACTGGAACTACGCGGCCAGCCAGCTGTCCCATCTGCACGACGTGATCCGGGCGTACGACCCGGCCCTCGCGGCCGGACTCGATCTCGACTGTTACACGCGATGCGTGCCCTGGGTGGCCTCCTCCCACCTGCACATGAAGCCGCTCGCAGGTCATGGGGACCAGCCGCAGCCTCGGGCTCTCAACTTCGGGGACTCGGGCTCGACCTTCCGGCCGAGCGCGGACGTGCTGTTGCACATTGCCGCGCGGGCGGCGCGGAGCCACCCCGCCGAAGCAGGGCTGGCACGGTGGCTGTTCGAGGAGACCTACGCCGGACCGGAGCAGGGACGGGGGGAGGGGGAGAGCTTCGGCTTCGTGAACTCCTTCCGATGGAGCAGCCTGCTGTTGCTGCGTGAGGCCGCTGCCCCACTGAGCCCGAACGCGGCCGGACTGGACCTGGCCCGATCGTTCGCGGAGGGCACCGCTGTGGTGCGGGATCGATGGGAGGCGACGCAGACCGTCCTCGGCGTGCACGGCAGCCATGACCCGATGAAGGTCGCGTCGCACCGGCATGCCGATCAGAACAGCTTCATCCTGGTGCACCAGGGCGAGCGGATCTTCGTGGATCCCGGCCACTGCTGCTACCGGCTGGAGACGCAGCGGATCGCGACCCTCTCGACATCGCACAACACCCTGACGTTCGTCGGCGCCGACGGCCCCATCGAGCAGTTGAAGTCGGTGCACTCCTTGCAGTACCCCGGTGCGCGACCGAGCATCGAGCGTGACGGGGACGTCACGATCGTGACCTCGGACGCGGGCGCGGCCTACCCGGACCCGATCAGGAGCGTGGTGCGCACCTGGGTCACCCGCCTGCCACACGCCGTGTTCATCATCGACCACGTGCTCGCCGACGAGCCGGTGCAGGTCGAGACGCACTTCGTCCTGAACAACCGCGACGGTGCGCTGCGGGTCGACGAACACGACCTCTTCCGGGCGCCGGAGCGAGCCGCCACGCTGACCGCGAGGCGCAACGGTGCCGGTGCCCGGCTGGTCCGTGCCGCGAGTACCGACGGTGGCGCCGACCTCGCGCAGACCCCGCTACGACGGTGGGGGTACGTCCACGACTACTACCACCCCGAACCGAACCAGGTGGGCCAGGGCCGTGAGGGCTCCGCCAGCATCTACACGTTCGCCACGGACCGGGCCGCCACCGACTATCTCGCCGTCCATGCCCTCACCCTGGGCGACGCGGACGCCCTCGATCACTGGGAGGTCACCGGATCCTTGACCGAGGGACTGGTGATCTCCCGAGACGGTGCGCCATACCTGCAACTGCGGTCGGCTGGTGGCCCGGTGATCGCCGACGCAACGGAGCAGGCTCCGGCTCGAGTGTCCTCCTAGCGGCGCCGACGCAGCCGCGCCCGCAGCACACAGGCGACCGAGACCGCGACCACCGCCCCGAGGATCTGTCCGCCCAGGATCGCCCGGTTCACATCGACCGCGGGCTGCCAGGACACCTTGCCGTCGCGGATCACATAGGCGCCGGCCGGGCGGGCGATCACGCCGAAGCCGCCGCCCCCTCCGGATCCCTCGGCGTGTGGGGCGCCCTCACCGGCCGGGCCCTGGCCGGTACCGTCCCCGTAGCCCATGCCGGACCCGCCGGATACCTTCGCGACCGGGATCACCTGGACGCCGTCGGCCTCGTACGCGTCGCCGAAGACCCGCTTGACGGTGAGCGCGTCGCGGGCTGCCTCGATCGGCAGCCGCGGGTCTCCGTGCGGTGGCCGGGGCTCCCGCCGGTTCGGGCCGGATCCGTCGGGTCCCGGGTGAACGTGCTCTGTGGTCGCTTCGTCGGGGGAGTTCATCCGCCCATCATGACCCGAACTGCAACCCCAGCACGAGACCCAACGTCGCCGCGACCACGGTGAGCGCAAGCGTCCCGAACGCATTCACCAGCCCGCGGCGAAGGTCGCCCGAGGCGACCAGCCGGACCGACTCCACCATCGCCGTCGAGAAGGTGGTGTAGCCACCACAGAATCCGGTGGCCGCGATCGTGTACACGTCGGCGGAGATCGCGCCCGTGGTCAGGGCGCCGGCGAGCACCCCGATCAGCGCCGAGCCGGTGACGTTGATGGTGATCGTCGCGACGGGCAGCAATCGTGACCATCGGCCGCGGATCATCCCGTCCACTGCGAACCGGGTCGCGGCGCCGAGGCCGCCGAGCACGCCGACCAGGGCGGCCAGCAGGACCGGGCTCACGGAGCCGCCCCCGAGCCGGGCGTCTGGCGTCGATGCCGTGCGCCGGCCAGGGCCACCCCGAGCAGGCAGGTCGCGAAACCGAGCACCACACTGCCGATCCCGTATCCGAGGCCGAGTGCGACCTCACCGTCGGCGAGCAGCTGCTCGACCTCCAGCGCGAGGGAGGAGAACGTGGTGAAGCCCCCGAGCACCCCGGTGCCGAGCCCGAGCCGCACCAGCCGACGAGCGCGGTTCTCGGCACCGTGGCGTACCAGCGCCTCGAGCAGCAGGCCGAGCGCGAACGCGCCGACGAGATTCTCGACGGCGGTCGCGACCGGAAGTCCGCCGTCGCGGGGGATGAGCTGGGTCAGGCCGTAGCGGGCCAGGGTGCCGACGGCGCCGCCGAGCGCCACCACTGCGAGGAACCCTGGCTCGGCGTGCAGCGGGCGGCTCAACGGGCCATCAACTCGCCCTCGTGCTTCGTCGGGAGCACAAGCACCGGCACCGCCTGGGTGTGCGCGAGACGGCCGGCAACGGAGCCGCCGATCATCTCGTTCATCCAGCCGCCGAAACCTGGCCGACGCGCCCCGACCACGATCATCGCCGCGTCTCGTTCCCGCGCCTCCGCGGTCAGGCCCCGGGTGGCCTCGCCGACCCGGTAGGAGAAGCACCACGCCACGTGCAGCGGGTCGAGGACCTCCGCCAGACGGGCCACCAGGATCCCGGCGAGTTCGGCTGCGTCCGTGCCCTCGTCGACGCTGTCCGGATCCAGTGGGGCGGTCGGGATCGTTCCGTCGATGCCGACGGCACTCTCCGCGGCCCGCACGTGGGTGGTGTCCACCCAGGTGCACACGATCCCGGTGCCCATCCGAGCGGCGATACGCGCGGCGCGCACCACCAGGTGACGGTCCTGGTCCGGCTCGACGCCCAGCACCAACGGGGACTCGGGGGCCGGTCCCGGCCATGGTCGTGACGCGCTCATCTGTCTACCTCCCGCCGGGCGCCAACTCTACGCGCGCTGCTCCTGCGGGCCCGTCCGTGCGCCGGGATCATCGCGCGGGCCGAGGGCGCAGGGACGGCGCTGCACCTGCGTCGGGGCAGGGCTGGCGCCGGCGAACCGAGTGAGGTGCCCTCCGCCGAGAGGTAGTGGTGTCCGTCACAGCCGTCTGGTTGCGGAAACCCCGTCGCAGCGGATGATGGTTTCCCACCGGTCCGACGTGGGCCGGGTGTGGGAGGGAAGTGGTCACGATGGGACGTCATGTGCGCGAGGGCGTCGAGGTGGACGCCACCCCCGAGGCCCAGCCGGTCGAGGAGTCCGCACCGTCGGGTGAGGACGTGGACGCCGCGGCGGACGCCGACGGCGACGCCGAGAGTCCGGCCGACGCCGTCGAGGACGCGGCTGCCGATGGGCAGGACTCCGCCGACGAGGATGCCCAGGCCTGAACCGCCGCCGGGTGACTGCTGACCGCTGGTTCCCGGACACCGAGCGCACGCCGCACCGACCCAACGGTGATCACCGGTGCTACTCAGAGGTTCTGAGGTGCGCGCCGACGCGGGCATGATGGTCTCCGCCACCGACCGCATGCCACCGAGGAGCGCCCGTGCCGCAGGCCGACCGTAACGACCGTCCCATCGAGCACTACGACGCGTACGTCTTCGACATGGACGGCACCATCTACCTCGGCGATGAACTCCTGCCCGGCGCGAAGGAGCTCGTGGAGGGCCTGCGCGAGCGCGGCCTGCCCGTGCGGTTCCTGTCCAACAATCCGACGAAGGACCCGAGCGCCTACGCGGAGAAGCTCGAGCGGCTCGGCCTGCCGACCCCGGTCGAGGAGATCGCGAACACGGTCGTCACGACCACCCGGTGGCTACGCGCGAACGCACCGGACGCCGTCGTCTTCCCGATCGCCGAGCGGCCGGTCGTGGACGCGCTGCACGCCGCCGGCATCACGACGTCGGACGATCCGGCCGCGATCGACATCGTGCTGGCCAGCTATGACCGCACGTTCGACTACGCGAAGCTGCAGGTCGCCTTCGATGCGATCTGGTTCCACAAGCGGGCCCGGCTGATGGCGACCAACCCGGACCGGTACTGCCCGTTCCCAGGCGGTCGGGGCGAGCCGGATGCCGCCGGCATCGTCGCCGCGATCGAGGCGACCACGGGGGTGACCTGCGAGCGTCACTTCGGCAAGCCCGACCCGGCCATGGTCGAGGTTGCCCTGGCGGGCCTGGACGTGCGTCCCGAGCGGGCGCTGATGGTCGGCGACAGGCTCGCCACGGACATCAAGATGGCGGTCGACGGCGGAATGGCCTCCGCGTTGGTGCTCACCGGAGACTCCACGGCGGCCGAGGCGGCGGCGCTACCGCCGCAGGAGCACCCCACCTATGTGCTCGACCGGATCGACGCGTTGCTGCCCGGGGCCTGATCCGCGCGGCAGGCGGTAGCGGTGCGGCACCAGGTGGGCGCACCACATCGAGGGTCCCGCGTCGCTATCATCGCGTAGATGCGTGAGGTCTCGATCCCGGTGATGGAGCCATCCCCGGCTCAGGTGCGGCTGATGGAGTCCGCGGAACGACTCGTCGCCCTGCGCGGCTTCGACGGCGCCAGCTCACGTGCGATCACCCAGGCGGCCGGGCACCGCAACCACTCGGCGATCAACTACTACTTCGGGTCCCGACAGGGGCTGCTCGACTCCATCTACCACTGGCGGAGCACACCGATCAGCGCGCACCGGGGTGCCATGGTCGCCGATCTCGTGGCGCACGGTCGGGAGACCGATCCCGAGGCCTTGATGCGGGCGTTCGTGGAGCCCTACGCCACGGCGCTCGACGCGTTGCGCCCGAGCTTCTGGGCCCGGTACTCGGTGGCCTCGCTAGCCAACCGTCCGCTGATCTTCATGGGTGAGGTGCGCCGGGACGTCAAGCGGTTCAATGACATCGAGGTGCCCCTGAGCGTCACTCTGGATCTGTTCGACATGATGCGTGCAGTCGCGTGTGGCGGGCGGGAGCCGGACGCCGGGCTGCGCGTCGCGGTGATCGTCCGCTCCATCAACGCCACCATGGCCGCCTGGGAGGCCGACGTCGAGCGGCGGGATCTCGACACGGTCCCCCTGGAGGTCCTGGCCGAACAGGCGGTGCGGCTCGGCTCGGTGACCCTGACGAGTTGACGTTCACGCCGAAGGGGCCGATCCGACTCAGCGGTCGCCGCGTCCCTCGGCATCGCGGCGGAACATCTCGCTCAGGTCGAGTGGCTGGGTCGGTGGTCCATCGTCGGTTCGGTGAGGCACCGTGTGGCCCACGATGGCGCCACCCATCGTGACCTCGGACGGTCCGACGGCGGGCTGCTGAACCGACGGCCCTGTCATGTTCTTCTCATCTCGGTCACCGTCCACTCGCGCAGCGCCGGGCATGGCTGCGACCCCGGGGACCGATGTCCCCGCCGGCGGCGGGCACGGCAGCGCCGCGCCCGCCGCCGCCGCCCGACGCGGTGGCCGCGGCGCCCCTTTCGACGCTGACCTTCCTGCGGGAAACCATGAGCATGTGCATCCGCCCCCCTCGTGGCCGATGTAGGTGAGATTAGGAGACATGTCCTAATGCTGACAAGGGGCCTCGTGAGATCCGCCGGCGAGGCGATCGATCCGAGCCGGGTAGATTTGCCTCCAGTTCCCCCTGCGCCTTCCGTGAGGACCACCGTGACCAACGCGCCAAGCGCCGACACCGTCGAGAACGCCGCCGCCACCCCAGACGTCGAGCTTCCCTACGCCGAGCTCGGACTGAAGGACGACGAGTATGCGCGGATCCGCGACATCCTCGGCCGGCGCCCCACGGCCGCCGAGCTGGCGATGTACTCGGTCATGTGGTCCGAGCACTGCTCCTACAAGTCATCCAAGCGCCACCTGTCCCAGTTCGGGGACAAGACCACTGAGGAGATGCGCAAGCACCTGCTCGTGGGCATCGGTCAGAACGCCGGCGTCGTGGACATCGGCGACGGCTGGGCCGTGACGTTCAAGGTCGAATCCCACAACCACCCGAGCTACGTGGAGCCCTACCAGGGCGCCGCCACCGGTGTCGGCGGGATCGTCCGGGACATCATCTCGATGGGCGCCCGGCCGGTCGCGGTGATGGACCAGCTCAGGTTCGGCGCGATCGACCATCCGGACACCCAGCGCGTGGTGCACGGTGTGGTGTCCGGCGTCGGCGGCTACGGCAACAGCCTCGGCCTGCCGAACATCGGCGGCGAGGTCGAGTTCGACGCCTCCTATCAGCGCAACCCGCTCGTCAACGCACTCTGCCTCGGCGTGCTGCGGCACGAGGACATCCACCTGGCGAACGCCGAGGGGGTCGGCAACAAGGTGGTCCTGTTCGGCGCCCGCACCGGCGGCGACGGCATCGGCGGGGCGTCGATCCTCGCCTCGGAGACCTTCGACGCGGACAAGCCTTCCAAGCGCCCGAGCGTGCAGGTGGGGGACCCGTTCATGGAGAAGGTCCTCATCGAGTGCTGCCTCGAGCTCTACGCCGCGCGTGTGGTCGAGGGCATCCAGGACCTCGGCGCCGCGGGGATCTCCTGCGCCACCTCCGAGCTCGCCTCCAACGGGGACGGGGGGATGCACGTGGACCTCGAGAGCGTGCTGCTGCGCGATCCCACGCTGACGGCCGGCGAGATCCTGATGAGCGAGTCCCAGGAGCGCATGATGGCCGTGGTGGCCCCGGAGAAGCTCGACGAGTTCCTCGCGATCACGGCGAAGTGGGACGTGGAGACCTCGGTCATCGGCGAGGTCACCGGCACCGGACGGCTCACGATCGACCACAACGGGCACCGGATCGTGGACGTCGACCCGCGCACCGTCGCCCACGACGGTCCCGTCTACGACCGCCCCTACGCCCGTCCGGCCTGGCAGGACGCCCTCAATGCCGACGACGCCGCGACGTTGCCGCGTCCCACGACACCCGAGGAGCTGCGCGCCCAGGTGCTCGCCCTGATCGCCTCCCCGAATCTCGCGTCCAAGGCGTGGGTCACCGACCAGTACGACCGGTACGTCCAGGGCAACACCGCACTCGCCCAGCCCGACGACGCCGGCGTGGTCCGGGTCGACGAGGCGAGCGGGCTCGGGGTCGCCCTGAGCACCGACGCGAACGGGCGCTTCACCAAGCTCGACCCGTACACCGGCGCCCAGCAGGCACTGGCGGAGGCGTACCGGAACGTCGCCACCGTTGGTGCCACCCCGCTCGCGGTCACCGACTGCCTGAACTTCGGCTCGCCCGAGGACCCGGACGCGATGTGGCAGCTGGTGGAGGCCATCACCGGCCTCGCCGACGCCTGCGTGGAGCTCGGGGTGCCGGTCACCGGCGGGAACGTGTCGCTGTACAACTCGACCCTCGCGGGCGAGGTCGGCAAGGGGCACATCGACGCCTCGATCAACCCGACCCCGGTGGTCGGGGTGCTCGGCGTGCTCGAGGACGTCGCCCGCGTCACGCCGTCCGGCTGGTCCTCGCACGGCCAGCACGTCTACCTGCTCGGCGCCACGCACACCGAACTGTCCGGGTCGGTCTGGGCCGGCGTCGTGCACGGCCACCTCGGCGGCCATCCGCCGGTGGTGGACCTGGACGCCGAGCGTGCCCTCGCGCAGGTACTGATCGACGCCGCCCGGCAGTCCCTTGCCGCGGCCGCGCACGACCTGTCCGCCGGCGGCCTCGCCCAGGCCCTGACGGACGCGGTGCTGCGTTACGGCGTCGGCGCCCGCGTCTCACTGGCCGAGCTGATGCCCCGGGACGACATCGATGCAGCCACCGCGCTGTTCTCGGAGTCCGGCGCCCGCGCGCTCGTGGCCGTGGAGGCCGAGAACGTGGCCGCGTTCGAGGCCCTCGCCGCCTCCCACTTCGTGCCGCTGCTGCGGCTGGGCGAGACCCTCGACGGCGGAGCGGGCCTGGTCGTCGACGGCGCCTTCGAGCTCGGCCTGGACGAGCTCCGCGTGGCCCACGAGGGAACCCTGCCCCGCGTCTTCGGCTGAATCTCCCGGCCGTGCGCCGGGCACGGGATTGACACCGGTGCCCTGCATGCTGCTTGACTACGCCTGATAGCAATTTTCAGCGAGTCAACGGAGACCTGAACATGTCTTTCACGCCCTCTCGTCGTCAGTTCCTGCTCGGTGCGTCGGCCGCCGCGGCGCTCTTCGCCAGTGGTGGCCTCGCCCTACCTGCCTCGGCTGCCGATCCCTACGAGGATGTATTGGCCCGGCGGCGTGAATTCCTCACCGGCGGGGCGGTGGCGGCCTCCCACGCCGGGCTGGCCGCCAAACGGGCGGCGATCGACGAGTCGGTCGCCGGCCTGCTCGCCACCTTCAACCGTGCGTCCGGGCGCACGTACCTGTGGCCCGAGCTGCCGGTGAACGGCGCCGGCAACACCGCCGAGGTGGGCAACATGGGGGTCACCGCCAATCAGCTCACCGTCCTGGCGACCGCCTGGGCGTCCGCCGGCAGCCGGTACCACAACGACGCCGGCCTGCTCGCCGATCTCCAGGGCGGGCTCGCGTTCCTGTCCGGCCAGTACCGGGCCGACCGCACGCGTCCGGGCAACTGGTGGTTCTGGGAGATCGGGCTCCCTCGGCAGGTGGCGGACACCCTCACCCTGCTCGGCCCGAACGTGCCGACGGAGACCTTCGACCGGCTGATCGCGGCGGTGCGTTTCCACGCCCCGAACCCGAATGTGCGTCGCGGCTCCACGCTGAAGGAGACCGGCGCCAACCGGGTGGACAAGGCGCTCTCCTGCATCGTCCGGGGGCTGCTCACCACGTCCGAGGCCGATGTCGCGCTCGGCCGGGACGCGCTCTCCGACGTGGCCGACGGCGGTCGCAACAGCCTGTTCCGGGTCGTCACCTCCGGTGACGGCTTCTACGCCGACGGCTCCTTCGTGCAGCACGGCTACCTGCCCTACTCCGGCACCTACGGCGGCGTGGCCATCACCGGGGTGGCCGAGGTCCTGGCGATGCTGGCCGGCAGCCAGTGGGCGGTCACGGACCCGAACCTGGCCAACCTGCTGGGTGCCGTGGACACGACCTTCGCACCGTTCCAGTGGGACGTGCGCACCATGGAGAGCACGCGCGGCCGGGCCGTGTCGCGACAGGGCGAGCACGACTACGACTCCGGTTTCGCGATCGCGTCCGCGATCCTGGTGCTCGCCGACTCCGCCCCGGCCGAGCAGCGCGCACGGTACCGGGCGCTGGTGAAGGGGTGGCTGGAGCGCACCACCGACCAGACGGTGGCGGCGAACAACCAGACCCTCGCCGCCTCCGCTCGCAGCCTGGCCGTCGTGGAGGACGCGGGCGTGACGCCGGCTCCGCCCCGAGTGGGCATCACCAACACCTACAACCAGGAACGGATCGTCCAGCACCGTGGTGGCTGGGCCGCCGTCGTGAACACCTCCTCGAGGCGGATCGGCCGCTACGAGTGGGGCAACAACGAGAACAACCTCGGCTGGTACCAGGGCGACGGTGTGCTGTTCGTCTATCACCGGGAGGACCCGGCCCAGTTCTCGGCCGATTTCTGGCCGACCGTGGACCCGTACGCGCTGCCCGGCATCACGGTCAACGGCGAGAGGAGGACCAGTGGGGAAGCGGCCGGCACCGGCATCCCGCGGGCGAACAACCAGTACGCCGGCGGGTTGACCATCGACGGGGAGATCGGCACCACGGCGATGGATCTGACCAACGCCACCGGTACCCTGACGGCGAACAAGTCCTGGTACTTCCTGACCGACTCCGTCGTCTGCGTGGGGTCGAACATCGCCGACACGTCCGGCACGCCGGTGCGCACGATCGCGGAGAACCGGTCGTTCGCCGTCGACACCGTGCCGCTCGTACGGATCGACGGCCGGCCCGCCATGCTCACCGACGAGCCGAAGCCGGCGCGGAACGTGCACGTCGCGGGGCACGCCGGGTTCGTGGCGCTGCCTGCACCGGGGCGCGAGGAACAGCAGTTCGGGGTCCGTTCCGAACGGCGCACCGGCACCTGGTACGCGATCAACTCCGGTGGCGACACCGCCGGATCCACGGACGAGGTCACCCGCGATTTCGTCCGGATCGAACACACCCACGGGGCCGGCGGCGGCTGGTACGCCTACGAGGTGCTTCCGCTCGCGTCAGTCGGGGAGACGATGCGGCGGCCCCGGGTCAGCGTGATCCTCGCCGAGGATCAGGCCCATCTGATCGAGGCGCTCGACGGCGCCCGGATGGGGCACTTCTTCGCCGCCGGCGCTTGGGCCGGGTACAGCGTCAGCGGGCCGTGCGCGGTGGGCCACCGCCAGGTCACCGCCGGTCCGGGTCGGGCCGGAGCGGCCGAGATCCGCACGGAGCTGGTGATCTCCCAGCCGACCAAGACCGGGGGCACGCTGACCGTGGAGTTCCCGTTCGACGCACCCGGCACCGTGCTCGGCGGCGACCCCTCGGTCACCGTGGTCAATGAGTCACCGCTGCGGGTGACCGTGGACGTGGCGACGCAGCGCGGAGCCGAACACCGGCTCACCTTCGTCGACCGCCGGCGCGGATGACCGTCTGGTCGGCCTCTCCCACCGTCACGCAGGACCTCCCGGCGTCACGCAGAACCTCCGCGCGTCACGCAGGACCCGCCGCCCGAATCAGGACCTCGTCAGATCCTGATTCGGGCCGGAGGTCCTACCTCAGCGGGTGCTGCCGATCTCGCGGACGAACTTCGCGGACCGCTCGCGCAGCCCGGCGATCCGACGGCGCACGATCAGTTCGCGTCCGGCCGCGTCGCTCGCCTCCACGGCGGTCGGGATCCTGCGTACGTTGGCCGAGCAGGCGAACTGCCGGCAGATGAGCGTGCCGACGGTGTTGCCGCGGCGGCCGGAGTCGCCACCGCGACGGGCCACGTAGAGCACGACGTCGCTGGTATCGATGACGTCCTCGCACCAGGCACACATCGCCTCTCGCCGCACGCGACCGGTCCGGGCGTCGCCGGACCGCAGGAGGATGCCCGTGGGCTCACCGTCGAGTTCGAGCACGGCGTACGCGGACAGCGGTGACTTCGGGTCCTGCCAGCCGAGATAGTCGAGGTCATCCCAGGCGACCCCGTCCAGGTCGGGCAGGACGGCCCGGTTGGCTTCGCCACGGGTGGCGTTGACGAAGGACTTGCGGATCTGCTTCTCGGTCAAGGGGTTCATGGTTACGGTGTCTTCCGGATGGTCTGGGTCAGGGCAGAACGAAGCCCACGCCATCGCACCCCACGCGCAGGGCCGGTCCGTTGCCGGCTCTCGTCAGAGAAGGATGACGCAGGTCCGGGCTGGGCCTGAGCAGGCCAGGGCGGCCACCCCGCATTCCGCGGTGAGATCCCGCATCTGCTCGCTCCTCTTCCGGTCTCGGCCCGCAGTCCGAGCCGTCCCGCCCACATTACGCTCCCTGTCCAGCCGATTCGGTGACGGCGGAGCGGAGCGGGGGGAGCCGAGGCCGCGCCCGCCGTCGTTGGACGAGCGCCGACCAGCGACCTGACGGGATCACCGGCGGCGACTTCGCTCGCGGGCGCGGTCGCCGCGTCGGAGACTGGGTGGATGTCGACAGCGAAGCGGATCCTGGTCACCGGCGCCACCGGGTACATCGGTGGCCGCCTGGTCCCCGAACTATTGGATGCGGGCCACCACGTGCGGGTCATGGCGCGGCATCCAGACCGCCTGCAGAGCCGGCCCTGGGCGGACCGGACCGAGATCGTCCAGGCCGACGCGCGGGACGACGACCAGGTCGCCACCGCGCTCACCGAGGTGGACGTGGCGTACTACCTGATCCACTCGCTCGGCTCGGGCCCGACCTACGAGCAGCGCGACCGAGCGAATGCCCTGAGGTTCGGCGCCGCCGCGCGCGACGCCGGTGTGCAGCGCATCATCTACCTGGGCGGCATGCACCCCGACACGGAGGAACTCTCCCCGCACCTCGGGTCCAGGCGGGAGGTGGGCGAGATCCTGCTCGCGTCCGGCGTGCCGACGGCCGTGCTCCAGGCCGCCGTCATCCTCGGATCCGGAAGCGCCTCGTTCGAGATGATGCGCCACCTCACCGAACGTCTTCCGGTCATGGTTGCCCCCAAGTGGTTGGACAACAGGATCCAACCGATCGCCGTGCGTGACGTGCTGCACTACCTCGTCGCCGCGGTCGGTCTGCCCCCGGGCCTGAACCGCACGTTCGACATCGGTGGCCCCGACGTGCTCACCTACCGGCAGATGATGCAGGGATACGCGCGCGCGGCCGGGCTGCCGCCGCGGGTGGTGCGAACGGTCCCTGTTCTGACGCCGTGGCTGGCCAGTCACTGGGTCGGGCTGGTGACGCCGGTGCCGGCCGGCCTCGCGAAGCCGCTCGTCGAGTCCCTGATCCACGAGGTCGTCGTCAAGGAGCACGACCTGGACGAGTACGTACCAGGGCCGCCGGGCGGGCCGACGACCTTCCCTCGCGCGGTGGAGCTGGCGTTGCAGCGCATCAAGGACATGGATGTGAGCACGTCGTGGGCGTCCGCGTCCACACCGGGGGCGCCGAGCGATCCGCTGCCCGCGGACCCGGAGTGGTCCGGCGGCAGCCTGCTCGTGGACTCACGCGAGCGGGTCGTCGACGCCGCACCAGAGGAGCTCTGGGAGGTGATCGAAGGGATCGGTGGTGCGCACGGCTGGTACTCCTGGCGGCTCGGCTGGGTCGCCCGCGGACTGATGGACCGGGTCTTCGGTGGACCCGGGCTGCGTCGTGGCCGCCGCCACCCCCACCGGCTCACGGTTGGAGACGCCCTCGACTGGTGGCGGGTCGAGGCCATCGAACCCGGCTCGCTGCTTCGCCTCCGGGCCGAGATGCGACTGCCCGGGCTGGCCTGGCTCGATCTCGTCGTGGCCCGCGATGACCAGGGTCGTACCGTGTTCCGACAACGGGCCACCTATCACCCCAAGGGTCTGCTCGGGCAGATCTACTGGTGGGTGATCACGCCGTTCCACGGCCTCGTCTTCGGAGGCATGCAGCGGAACATCGCGTTGGCCGCCGAGGCTTCGAGTGTCGGCACTGGTGCAGATGCTCGGGATGCGGGCACGGGTGCCGGCGGGAATACTCCTGAGAGCCCAGATCCCACGGAGCCAGAGTCATGACGCCAGCCGATGTGCGCGCCGAGCGGGCCGGTTCGGGGTCGCAGCGCTTCGTGCGTCGGTGGCCCCGCCGTATCGCGGTCACCGTCTCCTTCGTGGTCTGCGTGCTGGGGTCGATGGTCGGGGTGGGCGTGTTCGGGGGTACCCCGATCGCAGAGGCCGCCGGTGGGCTGCTCGCCGCCGACAGCACCCATCTCGCGCCGGCCTCGGGCGCGTTCTCCATCTGGACGGCGATCTATATCGGACTCGGCTGCTACACCGTGTGGCAGTGGTGGGATGACGACACGCGTGCCCTGGCGTGGCCGGCGATCACCTCGATGCTGTTGAACGCCGCGTGGATCCTGGTGGTGCAGGCGGGGTGGGTCTTCGGCAGCGTGCTGGTGATCGCGGTCCTCCTCGGCGTCCTGGCGTTGCTGTTCGTCCGATGCTTGAGGCGTCGCCCGTCGAGTGCCATCGAAGCGGTCGTGACCGACGGCGTGTTCGGGCTCTACCTGGGCTGGGTGTGCGTGGCGATCTGCGCGAACATCGCTGCGGCGCTCGCGGGCGCCGGTTTCGACGGCTTCGGCTCGCCGCAGTGGTGGTCCGTCGGGGTCCTTGCCGTGGCGACCGTCGTGGGCGTGGCGCTGGCCCGCTTCAGCCGTGGCCGGCTCGCGGTCGCGGCCTCGTTGGCATGGGGGCTCGCCTGGATCGCCATCGCCAGGACGGTCTCGGAGCCGTCCTCGACGGTTGTCGCCATCGCGGCCGGCGCCGCGGCGGGTGTCGTCGCGCTCACAGCGGTCGTCGCCCGGGTGCGGGCCCCACGCGAGATCGCCGGATGACACCCGTCCGGTTCCCGACCGTAGGCTGAGCCGGTGCGCCTGTGGTCCCTCCACCCCCGATACCTCGACCGGCAGGGCCTCACGGCATGCTGGCGGGAGGCGCTCCTGGCCCAGGCCGTGCTCGCCGGCGCCACGCGCGGATACACACGCCACCCCCAGTTGGAGCGATTCCGCAGTTGCGCCGAGCCGTTGACGGCGGTCGGTGGATACCTCGACGGGGTGGCCACGGAGGCGAGTGCCCGGGGCTACCGCTTCGACCGGTCCCGGATCCGGGAGGCCGGCGGCGCCGGCGACCGCATTCCGGTGACCGACGGGCAGCTGCGTCTGGAGTGGCTGCATCTGATGGCCAAACTCGAGGTGCGTACCCCCGACCTCGCACGGCACTGGGCGCACGAGCCGGAACCGGAGCCGCATCCGTCGTTCATGACGGTCCCCGGCCCGGTGGCGGACTGGGAGCGTTCGGCGCCGGACCTCAGTCGCTGACCCGGTTGCCCTCGACGACCTCGGTTGCGCTGAGGGAGTCGAGGAAGGAGATGACGACCTCACGCTCGGCAGGCGGCAGGTCGGCTGCCACTGCGAAGCGTCGGGCGTGCTGGCGTCCCACGCTCTGGCGAGCATCCACCCGGGTGGTGTCGGTGACGGACACGGTCAGGGCACGGCGATCGGTGGGGTGCGGCCCCCTCCGGACGTGGCCGCCCTTCTCCAGTCGATCGAGCAACTTCGTGGTCGAGGCACTGGAGATGCCCAGATATTCCGTGAGCGCGCCGGGCGTCACCAGGCGCTTCTGGTTGTGCGCCGCGATCAGGTACCGGAGCGCGCGCATGTCGGTCTCGTTCAGCCGCATGTACCGGCGCGATGACTCGCTCATCCGTTCCGCGGCCTCGTGCCAGTTCCGCAGCGCGTTCATCAGCCTGACGACCTGTTCGACGTCGTGGTCGGTCATACCGGAGCGATCGACCAGGTCGCCGACCGGATCGCCCACGCGCGGGTCGTGCATGGCTGCTGCGACCTCGTCACGTGTTCTCTTCACGAGATACATGCTAGCCGCTCTAGGCTTAATCATGCTAGGTTTGCATTCGCACAAGCAAGTATCTAGATAGGAGAGAGATGTTCGCGATGTCGGATCCGGCGGGCAAATGGTCCCGGCTCGCTGTATCGCCATGAGTACCGCAGCCCGGACGGCACTGATCGCCGAGGACGACGAGACCACCGTCTCCTCATACCTCGACCACTATTTCGCCCGCCAGATCGCGCGCGCTGCCGGGTACGGCGAGCACTACCGCGAGCTGTGGGAATCCGCCAGGGACGCTGCGAGCGGCGGGAAGCGCCTGCGACCGGCGCTACTGCTGCTTGTCCACGGTCACCTGGCCCGGGATCCTCGCGTCAACCAGCGTGCGGACGTCGTCGAACTGGCCGCCGCATTCGAACTCCTGCATACCGCGTTCGTCATCCATGACGACGTCATCGACCATGACCTGGTGCGTCGTGGTCGACCGAACGTGCAGGGTCGAGCCGTCGTGGCAGCGATCGACCGGGGCGCGAGTCGCGACCGTGCCGCCGACTACGGCGAGGCCGCAGCGATCCTCGCGGGTGACCTGCTCATCAGTGCCGCGCACGTGCTGATCGCCGGCCTGGCCGCGCCCGCAGACCGCCGGCGCGCGCTGCTCGACCTCCTCGAGGGGTGCGTCTTCCGCACGGCCGCGGGTGAGCACGCCGACGTCTGGGCCTCGGTGAGCGGCAGCCCGACCGAGACCGAAGTCCTCGCCGTCATGGAGAACAAGACCGCCGCCTACTCATTCCGCGCCCCGCTGCAGGCTGGGGCGTTGCTGGCCGGCGCACCGACCGCCGTGTTGGCCGGTCTCGGACGCGTGGGCCGGCACCTCGGCATTGCCTTCCAGTTGCGCGACGATGTCCTCGGTGTCTTCGGGCGCGAGGAGGCCACCGGCAAGAGTGCGCTGGGGGACCTGCGCGAGGGCAAGGAGACGATGCTCGTCTCCTACGCGCGGCGCGACCCGAGCTGGGCAGCCGTCGCCTCCGCGTTCGGCCGCCGCGATCTCAACGAGGCGCAGGTGCAACAGCTGCGTGAGGTGCTCCGCCGCAGTGGTGCGCTGGCGTACGTGGAGCAACGGATCGCCGACGAGATTGCCGCCGTGCAGGACCTGCTCCAGCAGCTGGACGTACCGGAGGGGCTCCGCAAGGCCATCGCCGCGACCGCGCTCTCGGTCGCGGGGAGGAACCGATGAGTAGGGCCCGGACCCCGCTCTCCCTCTACAGCGAGGTCGCCCACTCCAGTGCCGCCCGGGTCATCTCCGCCTACTCGACGTCCTTCGGGCTGGCCAGCCGCCTGCTGGAGCCCGAGGTTCGTCCCCACATCGTCAACGTCTACGCGCTCGTGCGGGTCGCCGACGAGATCGTCGACGGGACCGCCGAGGAGGCCGGCTTGGGGGTAGCGGCGCGACGCGTTGCCCTCGACCGGCTCGAGAGCGAGGTCGAGGACGCCATCGTCAGTGGGTTCAGCGCGAACCTGGTGGTGCACGCCTTCGCGTGGACCGCTCGGCGAACCGGGGTCGGGCCCGAGCTCATCGCGCCGTTCTTCGCGTCGATGCGACGTGACCTGGACCCCGTCGAGCTGACGGAGTCCGAGTTCCGGACCTACGTGTACGGATCTGCGGAAGTGGTCGGGCTGATGTGCCTGAGGGCGTTCACGGTGGGGGCCGACGTCGATGACGCGCTCGCAGAACGTCTCGCTCGTGGCGCTCGGCACCTCGGGGCCGCGTTCCAGAAGATCAACTTCCTCCGGGACCTGGGCGAGGACTACCTCACCCGCGGTCGACGCTACTTCCCGGACTGTGACCCCGCCGGGTTCACGGACGCGGACCGGGACCGGCTCCTTGCGGACATCGAGCGGGATCTGTCCATCGCCGCGGCGACCATCCCGGAGCTGCCCGACGGTAGCCGGCGGGCGGTGGCCGCCGCCCACGCGCTGTTCGCAGAACTGGCCCGGCGGCTGCGCAAGACGCCTGCCGTCCTGCTCCTGCGTACCAGGGTGAGCGTACCCGCGCCGTGGAAGGCCGCCATCCTCCTGCGCGCCGCCGCCCTCGCCGGATCCCGGCCCGGTCATCCCGTGGCGGCGGGGATGCGCAGATGACCCGGCGGGTCGCGATCGTCGGTGGTGGCATCTCTGGCCTGGCCACCGCGGCGCTGCTCGCGGCGGACGGCCACGAGGTGGAGCTGTTCGAGGCGCGTGACGACCTCGGCGGCCGGGCAGGCTCGTGGAGCGCCGGCGGGTTCCGGTTCGACACCGGCCCCTCCTGGTACCTGATGCCCGAGGTGTTCGAGCACTTCTACCGGCTCCTGGGTACCTCGGCGCAGGAACAGCTCGACCTCATCCGCCTCGACCCCGGCTACCGGGTCTTCTTCGAGTCCGGAGCGGCCCCTTTCGACGTGAGCGCGGACCGTGAGCAGGTCCTGGCGACGTTCGAGCGGCTCGAGGTTGGAGCTCGCGCGCGGATGGAGCGCTACCTGGCCTCCGCGCGGGAGACCTATCGGCTCGCGCTCGACCACTTCCTCTATGACGACTTCGCGTCCCCGCGCAGCCTCGTCGCGGCGCCAGTGCTCCGCCGGGCGCCACGGCTCGCCCGGCTCCTGCTGCAGCCGCTCGATGCCTTCGCCGCCCGGGCCGTGACCGATCCGCGGCTGCGGCAGGTGCTCGGCTACCCGGCCGTGTTCCTCGGCACCTCCCCCTACCGGGCTCCAAGCCTGTACCACCTGATGAGCCACCTCGACCTCGAGGACGGCGTGTACTACCCGCGTGGCGGCTTCACCACCCTGATCGACGGCATCGCTCACCTCGCCCGTGCCCGCGGAGCCGTGCTCCACACGGGCGCGACGGTCACCCGGATCACCGTCGAGGACGGTGCGGCCACCGGGGTGGAATACACCGACGGCGAGGGCATGATCAAGCACGCCCGCACCGACATCGTGGTCTCGACCGCCGACCTGTACCACACGGAACAGAGCCTGCTCGAGCCCACGCAGCGCAGCCGGTCCGCGGTGTCCTGGCGGCGCACCGACCCGGGCCCCTCCGCGGTGCTGGTGATGCTCGGCGTGCGCGGCACCCTCCCGCGGCTGACCCACCACAACCTGCTGTTCACGAGCGACTGGCAGGCGAACTTCGCCGCGATCGAGGAGGGGCGCGTCCCCGACCCGGCCTCGGTCTACGTGTGCAAGCCGAGCGAGACCGACCCGAGCGTGGCCCCGCCCGGGCACGAGAACCTGTTCGTGCTCGTCCCGCTCCCCGCCGACGTGCTCATCGGCGCCGGCGGCACCGATGGCGCCGGTGACGAGCGTGTGGAGGCCATCGCAGACGCCGCCATCGCCCGCATCGCCGACTGGTCCGGCGAGCATGACCTCGCCGAACGGGTCGTGGTGCGACGCACCGTGGGCCCGGCGGACTTCGCGAACGACCTGAACTCGTGGCGCGGCTCCGCGCTGGGCCCCGCGCACGTGCTGCGGCAGAGCGCCTTCCTGCGCGGGCGCGTCGACTCGGCCCGGGTCCGCGACGTGTACCACGCGGGCGCCACGACCCTGCCGGGGATCGGACTGCCGATGTGCCTGATCAGCGCCGAGCTCGTGGCCAAGCGGGTCCGTGGCGTACGCGGCGGCGGCCGCCTGCCCGAGCCCGCGCGGGCGTCCGGTCCTACCGATCCCCGCACCCGCAGCGGTGCCGGATGAGCGTGGTCTACCTGGGCGTGCTCTGCGCGCTGATCGCGTGCATGGCGCTCCTCGACCGCCGGTTCGGACTGGTGTTCTGGCGCAGCCCCCGCCGCGCCGCGGTGGTGCTGGCCGCGGGCGTGGTCTTCTTCCTCCTCTGGGACCTGGCCGGTATCGCGCTCGGCATCTTCTTCCGGGCGGAGAATGACCTGATGACCGGGATCCTGCTTGCGCCCGAACTGCCGATCGAGGAGGTCTTCTTCCTCGCGTTCCTCTGCTACGTCACGATGGTGACCTATGCGGGAGTCCTGCGACTCGGTGCCCGCGGGGAGGCACGCCGGTGACGTACCCGCTCCTGTGCGCGCTCTTCGTCGCGCTCGCGGCACTCGCGGCCGCCCTCACCTGGCGGCGCCGGCCCCCGGGCCACCTGCGCGCCCTGGTGCTGACCGCCGCCGTGCTCGTGGTGCTCACCGCGGTGTTCGACAACCTGATGATCGCCGCCGGGCTGTTCGCGTACTCGGACGAGCAGATCTCCGGGCTGAGGATCGGTCAAGCGCCGATCGAGGACTTCGCCTACCCGATCGCCGGCCTGCTGCTGCTGACCGCCGGCTGGAACCTGGGCGCGCGAGGTGAGAACTCGTGAGGGCGACGGCACGGCCGGGCGTGCTCGGCCAACTCGTGCTGGCCTCCCGCCCGCTCAGCTGGATCAACACCGCGTACCCGTTCGCGGCCGCCTACCTGCTCACGGTCGGTGAGGTGGACCTGGCGTTCGTGGTCGGCACGCTGTTCTTCCTGATCCCGTACAACCTCGCGATGTACGGCATCAACGACGTGTTCGATTACGCCTCCGACGCGGCGAACCCCCGCAAGGGCGGCGCCGAGGGTGCCCTGCTGGGGCCTGCGGTGCACCGCACCACACTGATCGCGGCCGTCGGGCTGACCATCCCGTTCGTGGTGGTCCTCCTCGCGCTCGGCGACCCGGCTTCCTGGGTGGTCCTGGGCATCAGCCTGTTCGCCGTCGCCGCGTACTCGGTGCCCGGGCTGCGGTTCAAGGAACGCCCGTTCCTGGACTCCGTGACCTCCTCGACCCACTTCGTCAGCCCGGCGATCTACGGGTTCGTGCTCGCCGACGCGACGTTCACGCCGGCCATCGTGACCGTGCTGTGCGCGTTCGGCGCCTGGGGCATCGCCTCCCACGCGTTCGGCGCGGTGCAGGACGTGGTGCCCGACCGGGCCGGCGGGATCGCGTCGATCGCCACCGTGCTCGGGGCCGCGCGCACGGTCCGGTTCGCCATGGCGATGTGGGTCCTCGCCGGGGTCCTGATGCTGACCACGCCATGGCCGGGACCGCTCGTCGCGCCGCTCGTGATCCCCTACCTGCTCGCTGTCCGGCCCTACGCTCGGATCGACGACCGCGACTCCGCCCGGGCGAACGCCGGCTGGAAGAAGTTCCTCCTGATCAACTACGTGGCGGGATTCCTGATCACCCTCCTGCTGATCTGGACCGCACTGCCCTGATCCGCTGACCCCCGAACCCGAACCCGAACACGCACATCTCGAGGAGCGCGATGCCCACGACATCGACACAGAGCCGGCCGACCACGCCCGGCCAACCCGCCCGCTGGCTGCGGATCCTGATCCCGCTGCTGCTCGTCGGGGCGTGGCTGACCGCAGCGGCGGTCGGTGGACCGTACTTCGGCCGGGTCGAGGAGGTCTCGACGAACGACCAGACCTCCTACCTGCCGGCCAGTGCGGACGCGACCGCGGTTCAGGAACTGCGGGCGGAGTTCAGCGGGAGCGAGGCCATCCCCGCGTTCATCGTCTACACCTCCGACGAGACCCTCACCGAGGACGCGCTCGCCCAGATCGCGACGACGACGGCGGCGCTCGCCGAGGTGCCGGGCGTCGACGGCGAGGTGTCGCCGCCGGTGTCGTCGGAGGACGGGCTGGCCGCGCAGGTGTTCCTCACCATCGGTCCGGACGCGGACGTCGGCGAGGTGGTGGCCGAGCTACGCACCGAGGTCCGCGGGAGCGCGCCCGACGGGGTGGAGGTCCACGTCACGGGGCCGGCCGGCTTCACCGCCGACCTGACCGAGGCGTTCGGGGGCATCGACGGGCTCCTGCTCATGGTCGCGCTCGGCGCGGTGTTCGTGATCCTGGTCATCGTCTACCGGTCCCCGTTCCTGCCTCTCGTGGTGCTGACCACGAGCCTGAGCGCGCTGTGCGCGGCGCTGTTGACCGTCTGGTGGCTCGCCAAGGCCGGCATCGTGCTGCTCAGCGGCCAGACCCAGGGGATCCTGTTCATCCTGGTCATCGGCGCGGCCACGGACTACGCGCTGCTGTACGTGGCGCGATACCGCGAGGCGCTGCGCCGGACGCCCACCGCCTGGGCGGCGACCAAGGGGGCGCTGCGCGGCTCCGTCGAGCCCATCCTCGCCTCGGGCGGCACGGTGATCGCAGCCCTGCTGTGCCTGCTGTTGTCGGACCTGAACTCGAACAAGTCACTCGGCCCGGTCGCCGCCATCGGGATCGCGTTCGCGCTCCTGGCTGCGCTGACGCTGTTGCCCGCGCTGATGCTGCTCACCGGGCGCGGCGTCTTCTGGCCGCGCCGGCCGGCCTACGACCCGGCGATCGGCGCCGCGGACGAGCTGCCCACCACCGGACTCTGGGCCCGCCTCGGCCGGGCGATCGCCCGCCGGCCCAATCAGATCTGGATCGTCACCACCGTCGTGCTGCTCATCGCCTGCGCGTTCGTGCCCCAGCTCAAGGCCTCTGGCGTCGCGAGCAGCGACCTCGTGCTGACCGCCTCGGATGCCCGCGACGGCCAGGAGGCACTCGGCGAGCACTTCCCGGGCGGGTCGGGCAGCCCGACGCTCGTCGTGACGGACGCCGATGACCTCGACACCGTGGCGGCCACCGTGCTCGAGTCCCCGGGCGTCGCCTCGCTCGCCGTCGTCAGCGCGGACTCGCCCAGCGGCACCGCACCGGTCACGGCCGACGGCGTCCAGCCCCTGGGCCCGCCGGGCACCCCGGCGCCGGCGCCGACCGAGGTCGACGGCCAGGTGATGCTGCAGGCGACGCTCACGGACCCGCCGGACTCCGCAGCGGCCGAGAGCACCGTGCGCGAACTGCGCGAGCGCCTCGGCGAGGACGTGCTCGTCGGTGGGGTCACTGCCACCGCGGTGGACTCCAACGACGCCTCGACCCGGGACCGGACGCTCCTCATCCCGCTGATCCTCGGCGTCATCGCGCTGATCCTCATGGTGCTGCTGCGCTCGGTGCTGGCCCCGCTGCTGCTCGTCGCCACGGTCGTGCTGTCCTTCGGGAGTGCGATGGGGATCTCGGCGCTGGTGTTCAACCAGGTGCTCGGCTTCCCGGGTGCGGACCCAGCCGTGCCCCTGTTCGGATTCGTGTTCCTGGTGGCGCTCGGGATCGACTACAACATCTTCCTGATGAGCCGGGTGCGGGAGGAGTCCCTGATGCACGGCACCAGGGAGGGAATCCTGCGCGGGCTGGCCCTGACGGGCGGTGTGATCACGTCCGCGGGCGTGGTGCTGGCCGCCACGTTCGCGGCGCTGGCCATCATCCCCATCCTGTTCCTCGCGCAGCTGGCGTTCATCGTCGCATTCGGTGTCCTGCTGGACACGATCGTGGTGCGCTCACTGCTCGTCCCGGCACTGTCCTACTCGATCGGGCGCACGATCTGGTGGCCCTCCAAGCTGGCCAGGGGTGAGCGGTGAGGTGGGCCGGCTGAGCCGACCCTCGGTCCGTCAGGCGACGCCGAGCCGCTGACGCACCGTCTCGAGTGCGGCCTCGGTGTCATCGTGCGCCAGGACCGTGAGCCACAGAACGCTCTCCATGTGTGCGCGGTCGCGCGCCGGGTCGGCCAGGTAGGCGGCCCAGTTCTCGATCGCCTCGAGCAGGTCGTTCGGGTTCGAGTTCGCGTCCCAGCCCGCGTCGATCGCCTCGGCGAGCCCCTGCGCCGCGTCGGCGTCCATGTCGGCGGCGAGCGTCGTCCGGAAGTCGGTGAGCGCGGCCCGCGCGTGCTCGTCCAGGGCCTCCGTCAGAGAGTGCCCGGCGGCGCCCGCGAGGGCGTCGGACAGCGCGCGCACGGTCACCGGTTCCACCCGGCCGGGATCGGCGGCGTCGACGGCGTCCCGCATGTCGTCGATGACTCGTCGCCGTTCCTCCCGCCCGCGCTGCGCGGTGGCCTTCGCACGTCGGCTCGCCCGCCAACCATCGAACATCGTCCAGCTCCTCCGCCTGATCCCGCCCCAGCCTAGAGTGCAGGTCGTCGCCGGCGGTCGCGTCCTCGATCACCCGGCGCGCATCGCTTCGAGTTCCGGCCCGGTCGACCTCTCCAACTCGAGCAGCGCGCCCAGGTAGCGGGCGATCTGCCCGGGTCCGCTGCGCGGGGCCAACGCCTCGATCTCGGCGTTGTAGTTGGTGTTCGTGTTCACGTCGTAGGTCAGCACCCGCCCGTCCGCGGACTCGAGGAACTCGATGCCCGCGATCTCGATGCCGTGCCGCGCGGTGAACGCGAGGTAGGACTCGAGGAGTGCCGGGTCGACGTGCTCCCGCAGTGAAAACAGCGACTGGCCGGGCACCGGGGCGAGCGTGGCCCCCGGCGGGAGGATCGGTCGGCCGGTCTCCGGGTCGAGCGCGCACGCGTCCGCCGGGCAGAGTTGGAACCCGCCGTGCACCGTGTCCGCGCGGATCGCGTACACGAACTCTCCGCCGACGATCTCCACCCGGGTGATCGAGCCGTCCCCCGGGGCGACGTACTCCTGCAGGAGCGTGACGCCGTCGACCGGCTCCTCGTGGACGCCCGAGGCGAGGTCGGCGGCCAGGTCCGCGACCGCGTCGTACCGGCGCACCCCCAGCCCCTTGCCGCCCTGGTTGTGTTTGGTGACGAACGGCGTCGGGAAGTCGGCGGCCGCGGCGAGCAGGTTGCCGGTGCCGATGACCACCCGGGTGAGCGGGGTGTCGATCCCGGCGGCCCGCAGGGACGCGAGCTGGACCACCTTGGACACCTCGAACTCGAGCACGCCCCGGCCGTTCACGACCCGCCGCCCGGCGGCCTCGGCCCACGCCAGCACGGCCCGCGTGTGCTCCTTGGAGTGCCCGTGATCGCGGGTGTGCGCGGAGGCGCTGAACCGGGACCAGTACACGCCGGGCGGCGGCTCATCACCGAGGTCGAGGGCGCCGCCGGTGAGGAGCCACTCCCGGTACGGCACGCCGTTGGCGTCGAAGGCGGCGGCGAACGGCGCGAACCAGTCCGGGTTCTCGTGGATGACGTGGACGACGGGTTCGGTCACGGTGCTGCTCCTGCTCAGTGGGTCGGTGGGCTGCGTCGGTCGGCGTAGTGGTTCAGTCGAAGTAGCCCGGCACGTCGAGCTCGCCGCCGGCGGCCTCGAAGTCGGCGCGGACGGCGGCGCGCAGATCGGCGTCGTGGAGCCAGTCGAGGACCGTCAGGGCGAGGCTGTCCGCGCCGTCGAGGGCGGCGGCATCACCGGCCGGGGAACCGGCCGCGGTCGCGAACTCGCGGGTGTGCAGCGCGACGTCCGGATCGGAGACGGCGATCATCGGGTGGATCGACGGGATCCGGACGCTCACGTTCCCGAAGTCGGTGGACGCGGCCAGCTCCTCGGGGACCACGCCGCCGGCGAGCACGGTACGGCCGCGGGCCGCCTGGTGCCCGGCCCACCGTGCCGCGAGGGGCGAGTTCGTCCGCAGCGGCAGCGTGAACGGCTTCGGGTCCCACGTCAGCTCGGCGACCGTGCCCGTCGCCCGGGCGATGCCGTTGGCGATGTCCTCGAGCCGCGCGGAGAGGTCCTTCAGCGTGCTCGCCTGCGCGGACCGCACGTAGTACTCCACGACTGCCGTCTCCGGCACGATCGAGGGCCGGGTGCCGCCCTCGCGGATCACTCCGTGCACCCGGTCGCTCGGCGGCAGGTGCTGACGCAGCAGAGCGACGGCCTGGTAGTTCAGGGCCACCGCGTCCAGGGCGTTGCGGCCCATGTAGGGCTGCGCCGAGGCGTGCGCCGCGACGCCGCGGTAGCGGACCACGAGCTGGCGGCGGCCCAGGAAGGGTTGGTCCACCACGTCGTAGCCGAACGGGTGCACCATGAGCGCTGCGTCCACGCCGTCGAAGAAGCCCTCGCGGGCGAGCAGCTCCTTGCCGCTGTTGCCCTCCTCCGCCGGGGTGCCGAGCAGCAGCACGCGGCCCGGCAGGTCCTCGCCGGCCAGGCCGAGGAAGGCGCCGGTCGCGGCGGCCGCGATCAGGTGGTGCCCGCAGGCGTGCCCGATCTCCGGCAGGGCGTCGTACTCGGCGAGGATCGCGATGGTCGGGCCGTCGTCCGGCCCGAGCGAGGCGCGCAAGGACGTCGCCAGACCGTGGGTGCCCACCTCGGGCGTCACGCCGTGGGCGCGCAGCGTGGCGGCGATCGCCTCGACGCTGTGAACCTCCTCGAACGCCTCCTCGGCGAAGCCGAAGACGGCGTGGGCCAGGTCGAGCACGGCGCCGGAGCGCTGCGTCAGGCTGGCCCGCACGCTCTCGACGGCGGAGCGCGGGGCACCCTGGTACGGCGAGGCGAGCGGCACGAACGCCTCGGTGCGACGCCGGGTGGTCTCGGCGAGCGCGTCGAGGTAGGCGCGGCTCGGTGGGGGCACCTTGTTCACTGGCGGTACCCGGTTCGCTGAGGGCACCTGGCTCGGTGCCGTGACGGCGCTCACCCGGCGATCTGCTCTGTGCCGACGACGTCGTCGGCCGCCGCGCGGTGGCTCAGCGGCACGCGCAGCCCGAGGTGACCACGCAGGGTCGTCGAGGTGTAGGCCGTGCGGTAGGCGCCACGCTCCTGCAGCGCCGGCACGAGCGTGTCCACGATGTCGTCGAGGCCGTCCGGCACGATCCACGGCGAGATGTTGAAGCCGTCGACGGCGCCGGTGCGGACGAACTCGACGAGCCGGTCGGCGACCCTGCCCGGCGTTCCCACGAAGCCGCGGCGCGCCTCCTGCGCGATCACGAGCTCCCGGATGGACAGGTTCTCGGCCTCGGCCCGGGCGCGCCACTGCTCGGCGAGCTTGCGGCGGCCACCCTCCTTCAGGGCGGCTCCACGGGTGCCGTCGAACTCGACCGTCGTGGCCTCGAGGTCCGGCAGTGGGCCGTCCGGATCGAGGTGGGACAGGTCATGGCCCCAGATGTAGCCGAGCAGTGAGAGTGCGGTGGCCCCGGTGACCTGGGCGCGCTTGAGCCAGGCGTACTTCTCCTCGGCCTCGGCGTCGGTGTCCCCGAGCACGAAGAACGTGCCGGGCAGGATCAGGAGGTCATCCGCGGGCCGCCCGGCGGCCCGGACCCGGGTGCGGACGTCGGCCGCGAACGCGAGCGCGTCGTCGAGATCGGACCCGTGCGCGGAGAAGATCACATCGGCGTTGCGTGCGGCGAAGTCCCGCCCGGCGGGGGAGTCACCGGCCTGGAACAGGACCGGGTGCACCTGCGGGCTGCGCGGCACGGTGGGGCGCACCTGGATCCGGACGCTGGCGCCGTCGCGGACCACTGTCTCGATCGCGCCCGGGTCCGCCCAGTTCTCGGCGCCCGAGTCCGGGGCGATCGCGTCGTCGTCCCAGGAGTCCCAGATGGCCTGCGCGGCCCGGACGAACTCCTCGGCGCGCACGTACCGGTCGGCGTGGTCGAGGTAGCCGCCGCGGCGGAAGTTCTCCCCGGTCCAGGCGTTGTCCGTGGTGACCACGTTCCAGGCGGCGCGGCCGCCGCTGAGCACGTCGAGGCCGGCCAGGCGCCGGGCCAGGTCGGCGGGGTCGTTGTAGGTCGTGTTCTGGGTCGCCACCAGACCCAGATGGGTGGTGACCGAGGCGAGTGCCGCGAGCTGGGTGAGGGCGTCCGGACGGCCCACCACATCGAGGTCGTGCACGCGGCCGTGCGACTCGCGCAGCCGCAGCCCCTCGCCGAGGAAGAACGCGTCGAAGAGGCCGCGCTCGGCCACCTGGGCGACCCGCAGGAAGCTGTCCGGGTCGATCTGCGAACCGGACTCGGCATCGGACCAGACCGTGTGATGGTTGACGCCCTGGAAGAACACCCCGAGGTGGACCTGCGCGTCGGGTCGGGTGATCGGGTGGCTCATGCGGACAACTCCTGTGCAGTTTCTTGCCGGGTGGGGGCTGGGGTCTTGGGCCGGGTGAACCGGTTGGCCGGGCGGTCCAGGCCGAGGGTGTCGCGCAGCGTGGCTGCAGGTCGCGGGCCGCGCAGCAGCCCCGAGGCCCGCAAGGAAGGCAGGACGTGCCGGGACAGCTGGGGGAGGTCCTCGTCGATCACGGTCGGCAGGATCCGGACGCCACCCGTCGGCCCGACGGCCTGGGCCAGGTCCTGAAGCAGCAGCACCAGGCCCGCGCCCGAACCGACGAAGTGCGGCCGGTCGGTACCCTCCGGATCGGCGCCGAGAGCATCCAGGCGCTGGGTGCCGGTGGCGTCCTCGGTGTCCAGCGTGACCTGGAGGTCGAGCAGGGACCGGGGCGTGCCGGCCGTGGCGGCCGCCCTGAGGCCGTCTTCCGTGGTGGCAGCACGGATCAGTGTCACGTCCACGTCGTGCGCCGGCACCAGGCCGAGGGGTGCGATCACGACGAGCTGGCCCTGCGGTGGCCGTGGCGTGATCAGCGGACCCTTGACGGAGAACGTGGGGGTCCGGGCGTTGACGTACCGGACCCGGTCGGCGTCGATGTAGCGGCCCGTGGTGGAGTCCCGGATGACCGCGTCGTCGTCCCAGGAGTCCCAGAGATCACGCACCGTGGCGACCACTGCCCGGACCTCGGCCGTGCGCTCCGCGGCGCCGGCGGGCACGGTCCGGTCGAGCGCCCGGGCCAGCCCGGGCAACTCGTCATCGCCGACGAGCCAGGCGCCCCGACCGCGGCTGACGTGGTCGAGGGACGCCAACTGGGCGGCCAGATGGAACGGCTCGACGGCTCGCGGATGCACCCGTGGGGCCAGGCCGAGCCGGGTGGTCCGGCCCGACGCGAACGCGGCCCGGGTGACTGCGTCGATCCGGCCGGGCACCCCGCCGTCCACCGGGAGCAGGGAGTCGTCGATGGTCACGAGCGCGAACCCGGCGTTCTCGGCGCCGCGCAGGACCTGAAGGAGTCGCGCCGCACTGAGCAGTTCGCCGGGTGCGTGGTGGGCCCGGCGCCACGCGTTCGGGTGGACCCCGTCGGCGTCCACCTCGAGCGCGAGGGTGAACGTGGGTGCATCGGTCATCGGTCGAGAACCTTCCGGCTGGCGGAGCGTGGGCGAAGTGACGGCCGGCACTGTCGGAGTGGACGGTGCGGCGCGACGAGCGGGGTCCGGTGACAACCGGCGACCCTGGAGTTCGGACGTTAGGAGCGCATGGGACGGACCGACCGAACGGGCTCCGATGTCTCGCCGAATGAGACAGCGAGTGCCCACACGATGAGATCCGCGTTCGATGGGCAGGCGGCCCACGTGGCCGGTTGGGCGCCCGATCTCACGCACTGAGACGCGTTCCCGAGGTCATGGCGCCGGCTCCGGCGCGGCCCCACGCTGGCACCCTCGCCGAGGCAACGGTCGGCGACGCACCGATCACTGGATCGAGCGAACCAGACGTGGGGGCGTTGCCCCGCGCCGCCCCCTCACACCGGAGTCCTGATGTCCCACCGTGTTCCCCGTCTCGGCGTCGCCCTCGACAACGCAGGCTGGCACCCCGCCGCCTGGCGTCGCTCCGGGCTCGAACCGGGCACGCTCTTCTCCGCCCGGTACTGGGTCGATCAGGTGAGCGCCCTCGAGCGTGCCGGCCTCGACTTCGTCACGTTCGAGGACGCGTTCTCCGGCACCTCACCCAGCGCCGCCAGCACAGATCCGGCCCTCGGCACCCACGCCGTCCGTGGCCGGCTCGACGCGCTCCTGCTGGCCGCCCGCCTGTCCGCGGTCACGTCAAGGATCGGTCTGATCCCGACGGCCACGGTCACGCACACCGAGCCGTACCACCTGGCCACGGCGCTGGCCACGCTGGACCACACGAGCAGGGGCCGGGCCGGATGGCAGGTGCGAGTCTCCCCCCGGCACCCCGAGGCGCAACTGACCGGCAGGCGCACCGTGCCCGACGTGCCCCTGCTCGACCTGGACGACTCCTTCGTGCAGGGCCTGTTCGACGAGGCCGCCGCCGTCATCGAGACGGCGCGGGCGCTGTGGGACAGCTGGGAGGACGACGCGGTCATCCGCGACCTGGCGACCGGTCGGTTCCTCGACGCGGACAAACTGCACCACGTGGACGCGAGCAGCGAGTGGTTCACCGTGGCCGGCCCGTCGATCGTGCCGCGGCCCCCGCAGGGCCAGGTCCTGGTGACTGCACTCGCCCACGGCGACGTCGCCTACCGGCTCGCCGCGCTCGGCGCCGACGTGGTGTTCGTGACACCCCGCGACGGCGAGCACGCCCGCGACATCATCGCCGAGGTCCGGGCCGCGGAGCGGGCGGTCGGCCGGATCGGCACGCCCCTACGGATCATCGCCGACGTCGAGGTGGTCATCGACATCACCAGCGCGGCCGCG
Source organism: Occultella aeris (assembly GCF_902703175.1). GTDB lineage: Bacteria > Actinomycetota > Actinomycetes > Actinomycetales > Beutenbergiaceae > Occultella > Occultella aeris. The sequence goes on from NZ_CACRYJ010000011.1 coordinate 98,325, forward strand.
CTGCTGCGACTGGCGGAACTGCAGGGACATCGGGTGCGGTCCAGTGATGCCACGCTGGTCGCGGGCTCTGCCGACGAGGTGGCCCGGCTGCTGGAGAGCTGGGCCGCGGCCGGCGTCGACGGTTTCCGTCTGCGCCCCGCCGAGAACCTCCAGGACCTCCCTGCCATCACCGGGCTGCTGGTCCCCGAACTGATCCGCCGCGACCTGTTCGACCCCGACGGCCAGGTGCCGCTCGGCCCGGGCTGGTCCGGCGAGTCCCGGCCCGCCGACGGCCCCGTGCTGCTACGGGCGCGGTTCGGTCTGGACCGGCCACCGAACCGGTACCACGACGATCTGGCGCCGCTGGCCACCCGCCGCACGCTCGAGACCGCGGCGGGCGCCCGATGACCGCGCGAGCGCCGGCGAACGGCAAGCAGGTCATCCTCGGCGCCAGCTTCCCGGGGGTGAACCATCACACCGTCTGGGGTGACCCGAGGGCCGGCAGCCAGATCGCCATCGATTCCTTCGTGCACCTGGCCAAGACGGCCGAGCGCGGTCGCTTCGACTTCTTCTTCCAGGCCGAAGGGCTGCGCGTGCGCGAGCACAAGGGCCGGTTCTACGAACTGGACATCGCCGGGCGGCCGCACATCGCCGTCGTCCAGGCGGCCCTGGCCGGTGTCACCCGGCACCTGGGCTTCCTCGCGACGATCAACACCACGTTCAACGAGCCGTATGACCTGGCCCGCCAGCTCGCCACCTTGAACCATCTCTCCGACGGGCGCACCGGCTGGAACATCGTCACGACCTCGGACGCGTTCCACGGCGAGAACTTCCGCCGGGGCGGCTATCTCCCCCGCGACGAGCGGTACGAGCGGGCGGCCGAGTTCGTCCGGACGGCTCTGGAGCTCTGGGACAGCTGGCCGGCCGAATCTCTCGGAACCGCCGGGGGCGAGTTCGTCACCGACCCGGGTGCGGGTCGGTTCGCACATCGCGGCAAGCACTTCGACATCGAGGGCACCTTCCCCATCCCGACGGCGCCGCAGCGCCACCCCGTGCTCGTCCAGGCCGGCGTCTCCGACGAGGGTCGGGAGTTCGCGGCCCGCACCGTGGACGCGATCTTCTCCCCGTTCGGCGAACCGGGCCCGGGCCGGGAGTTCTACGCCGACGTGAAGGGCCGGGCCCGCCGCGCGGGCCGGGACCCGGACACGCTGAAGATCCTGCCCGGCGCGAGCTTCGTGCTCGGGGACACGCCTGGCGAGGCCGCGGAGCGGGCCCGTGAGGTCGCCCTGGCCCAGGTCACGCCGGCCACGGCGCTGGCACTCCTTGAGCAGACCTGGCTGCGGGACCTCAGCGATCACGACCCCGACGGCCCGGTCCCGCCGGTGGATGCCGACGGCGTCGAGGTCGGCATCTCCCGCGGCCGCACCACGAGCACCGGTGACCCGCTCGAGAAGGCCCGGGAGTGGTACGCCCACGCCCGCGAGTATCGCCTCTCGATCCGAGAGCTGGTGATCGCGCGGGCGCACCGGGCGGCGTTCGCGGGGACGCCGCTGCAGGTTGCCCAGCGGATCAACGACGCCGTCCAGACCGACGCCGCGGACGGGTTCGTCATCGGCTCCCACCTGGTGCCCTACGGCCTGGACGAGTTCGTGGACAAGGTGGTGCCGTTCCTCCAGGAGTGGGGCGTGCTCCGCACCGAGTACACCACCGGCGCCACCTTCCGTGAGAACCTCGGCCTGCCTCCGGAGGCCCCCGGCGCCCGGCCCGGCGTGCGCCCGTTCGACGCCGCCGAGTTCCAACCGGCGACCGCGGGAGCGGTCGGGTGAACCGCCGCGGGGCCCGGCTGACCGGTCGGCGGTGGCCGGCCGGATGAGACTGCGGGTCGCCGCCGCCGTGGGGGCGGTGGGCGACCCGCGCCGGACCCTTCGGTCCGGGGACTAGGGCCCCCGGACCGAAGGAACCTCGGCGGCCCTACGGCCGCCGGACACCACAGCCGGGGGCGGCCGCCACTGCCCCCGGCTGTTGGTGGCTGAGCCCGCGCACGCTATCGGCGCGCGGATGGTCCGCTCGGCCGCTACTGCCAGATCGTCGCGCGCTCGGCGAAGTCCTTCGTCTGCACGGGCACGATGCAGAACACCAGCCCGCCGGGGTCCGCCAGGATGCGGTACTCCTCGTGCTCGACGACCACCTGTGCGCCGAGTGCGAGCAGGCGGGAGGTCTCGGCCGGGACGTCGTCGGTCTCGATGTCCAGATGCACCCGCGACGGCGTGCCCCTGCCGGTGCGCTGCAGGACGAGGCTGACGTCGCCCCCGAGGGACGCCAGGTGCTCGTAGGGATTCTCCGGCGGCGGCGCACCCGTCGCGGGCCCGCCGGTGGCGGCCGCCCAGAACCGGGCCGCGTCCGGGTAGAGGTCCGCCGGGTGGTCGATGAGGACGACGCCGATCCTGCTTCGGTGCATGACGGCCACGGTAGCGGCCGTCCCGACCGGACGGAATCCCTGGCCGTCAGTCCCGTCGGGTGGTTCTGGCCGGCCGCCTGCCGGCGGCCACGAGCGCCAGGCCGGCCGCGGTGAGTAGCGCCGCTCCGACGATGAGGGTGTCGGTGTCGGCGCCCGTCGCGGGAAGCCGGTTCGGCGCCGTGCCCGGCCCGGGGGTACCGGGATCGGGCACGGGACCGCCCGGCTCAGGCGGCGTCGGTGTGGTCACGACCTGGAGCACGAAGTCGAGCCCGACGACGGCGACGTCCACCACGTCGAACGTGAGTACCGTCTCGCCGTCGACCGCGTGCCCGTCGGGCGGCGTGATCTCGGCCGTGTATCCGGCGCCGGGCGGCAGCTCGGCCGACCAAGTGCCGTCGTCGAGTGTCGTCACGGTTGCCAGGATGGCGCCGTCGGTGTCCCTGACGGTCACCTGTGCGCCGGGTACCGGCCGGCCGTCGGTGTCGGTGACGGTGCCACCCACCTGGATCGGCAGGACCGGTGCCTCGGCGGTGAGTTCGAAGTCCTGGTCGAGGCGGCTCTCGCCCGCGCCGGTGATGGTCGTGACGCGTTCGGTGGCGTCGGTCGTGTAGCCGTCGGGCACGGTGAGCGTGATCGCGTAGTCACCCGCCGGGAGCTGGTCGGCGAAGTACCCGCCGGCATCGTCGGTCGTGAGGGTGATATCCCCGCCCGGCCCACTGATGACGAGGGTTGCTGCCGGGATGGGAGTTCCCTCGTCGTCGGTCACGACGCCGCCGATCGCACCCGGCTTCGCCACGGCGAAGTCGACGTTCGTCACGTCCCCGGTCGTGACCGTCACCTGCTGGCTCGTCGGTCCGTCGGCCGTGTACCCGAACGGCACCTCGAGGGTGACGGTGTACTGCCCGGGCGGCAGGCCGGGGAAGGAGTAGCCGCCGTCGGCCGCCGTCGGGGTCGTGAACGTGCCCCCGGGTCCGGTGATCGTCACGACGGCACCGGCGACGCCCTGGCCACCACCGGTGACCGTCCCGGACACCGAGGCCGGTGCCTGGACGACGAAGTCCTGGTCCGTGATCGGTTCCTCGGAACCGGTCGGAACCGTGACCGGTGCCGGGCTCTCGATCACCGTGTACCCCGGAGGGGCATCGATCGTGAGCTCGTGGTCGCCGGGCTGCACCGTGTCGAAGAGGTAGGCCCCGGTGGAGTCGCTGACGACGGAGACGGGTGTGCCACCGCCGGTCGGCGTCAGGGTGATCGTCGCTCCCGGGACGGGGTTGCCGTCCTCGTCGGTGACGGTGCCACTGACGGGCACCGGCACGATGTCGCGGACCGTGAAGTCCACGTCGGTCGCGTCGGTCTCGGACAGGTCTGCGGCCAGCACCGTCGGGCCGACTGCGATGTACCCCGGGCCGTCGGGATCGGCAGGCACTCGCATCTCGACCGTGTAGCCGTCCGACGCGGTGTACCCCGGGAACGAGTAGGTGCCGTCCGCGGCCGACGTCGTGGTGGCCAACGGCGTGCCGTCGGCTCCGAGGAGTGTGAGCGTGGCTCCGCCGAGCGGCCCGTCGGCATCGTGCGTCACGACCCCCGTGATGTCCCTCGCCAGCGAGGCGAACCAGGTCTGGTACACCGGGAAACCGGACCGCTGGAAGAAGAAGATCGTCAGGCTCGTGATCGGAACGGTGGGCTCGAACCACCCGGCAGCCCCGGACGTGTCGAGCCCAGCGTCGTTGCCGGTCACCTGACCGGTGATCGGATCCCAACGCGCGATGTCGGCTGCGTCGCCCGAGCACGACGGACTCGGAGTGACTGCGCAGTAGTTGAAGCCACCCTGCCAGCCGAGCTCGGCGCCGGTCAGGAGCTGGCCGTTCTCGCCCCGCGCGATCACGACGGCCCGGTCGGCGTCGATGTCGCCGAGCACGAATGCCCAGCCGCCCGCCGGGGTGGGGCGCTCGAACGTGTAGGTCGTCGTCGAGGGCGAGGTGGCGTTGTCGGCTCGCGGTCGCAGGTTGAGGTACTGCTGATCGCGGCTCGACCCGTACACCGCGCCAGGGGGTGTGGCTGCGCTCAGCCAGGCGCTCGCTCCGGTCTGCACACCGACCTGTCCGCCTCGAGAGTCGGTCGTGACGCTCGCGGCCGGGAATCCTCCGGCGGGCAGTTGCATCGTGGAGCTGAACCCACCTGCCGTACCGGTCAGCGGCTGCCACGTGGCCCACCCTGCCGTCGTCGCCGCGACGGCCGCCGTCGGCAGCACAGCCAGGACAATGGCGAGAAGGGTCACCACGACGACGTTCCACATCCTGCTCGCTCGAGTCACACCCGCAAGGTATAAGAGAGATTGCCTAAAGCGCTAGGGGGCGCGATGGTTCGGCATCGGCATCGGCATCGGCATCGGCATCGGCATCGGCATCGGCATCGGCTCCGCCTCGGCGCCCATGCGGTAAGGGAGATTTCTCAATCCCCATGAGTTCGACGGGTTGCCTCTTGTCGCGGCCTTGACGGACCACGATAGGTTGTGCGTCACAGACGGGAGTGGGGCGACCTTTCTGCGTGGGGGAAGCGCCGAGTCGGGGCATGTGCCGGTCGACCATGATGGTGCGAGGCGGGGGAGCAACGGTGTCGGAAGCGATGAATGCGGAAGCGACAAAGGGGCAGGTCTCGGCGAGATCGCGTTTTCGGCGCGGTGGACTGAGTATCCAGTCCAAGCTCCTCATCATGCTGCTGGGGGTGAGTCTGGTCTCATCGGTCATCGTCGGAGCCCTCGGGTTCGTCAACGGCCGCCAGTCGCTGCATGACTCGGCGGTCGACCAGCTGATCACCATCCGGGCGATGCGCGCCGCGGAGGTCACCACCCAGATCGAGGCCATCCGCCGGGATGCATCGCTGCAGTCCCGCAATCTGAGTGCGCAGACGATGTCCACGGCGCTCAACCAGGCGTTCGACGAGCTTCAGGCCCGGGAGGTCACCGCCGACCAGAGGGCGCTGCTCGAGGCGTATTACGCCGACATCTTCGTCCCGGAACTGGAAGCGCGTTCCGGGACCGAGTTCGGCGACTCGGCCTTCATCCCGTCCTCGCCCGCCGGTCAGTACCTGCAGTCCCAGTACACGACTCGGAACCTGGACTTCGATGCCGACTATGACACGCTGCTCACGCTCGACGACTCCGGAGATGGCACGTCGTACTCGGCCGCCGCGGATCGCTATGGGGATTACTTCGAGCGGCTGGTCACGGAGGCGGGCTACGAGGATGCGCTGCTGCTGAATCTCGACGGTGACGTCGTGTACTCGGCCTACAAAGGAGTCGAGCTCGGCACGAATGTCGACACAGGGCCCTACGGAGACTCGGCCTTCGCCCAGGCCTACCGAGACGCGATCGCCACGAACTCCGTCGGAACGATCGTCCTCACCGACTTCGAACGTTGGGTCCCGTCACTGAACATGCCGACGATGTGGGCGATCTCGCCGATCGGAAACGACGCGGGTATCACCGGTGCCCTCGCCGTCCAGGTTTCCCTTGACTCGATCAACGACGTGATGACCGGCGGGCAGCGGTGGAGCGACCAAGGGCTCGGTAACACCGGCGAGGTCTACCTCGTCGGAAGGGACGACCTCATGCGCTCCACGTCGAGGGCGCTCGCCGAGAGCCCTGACACCTTTGCGCAGCTGGCGATCGAAGGTGGCATTGCTCCAACCACCGCCGAGCGGGTCGCGGAGGTGGGAGGCACGGTGCTCCTCCTGCCGGTCAACACATTCGCGGTCGACGAGGCGCAGGCGGGTCGAAGCGGCACGATCGTAGGGCCGGGCTACCTCGGTCGAGCGAGCGTCACCGCGTATGCGCCGTTGGAGCTCGAAGGGCTGGACTGGGTCGTCATCGCGCGGATCGACTCGGCCGAGGCCTTCGCACCGGTCACCGACTTCACCCGCACCGTGCTGCTGTCACTGATGGGCATCCTCCTCGCCGTCTCCCTCCTTTCGCTCCTGCTCGCGCAGGTGTTCACGCGCCCCATCCACCGGCTCGTCGGCGCCGTCCACCGAGTCGCCGAAGGCGATCTCGACGTCACGGTGCCACAGGGCTCTCGCGACGAGTTCGGAGATCTGGGCAGCGCATTCAACGACATGGCATCCAGTCTGCGCATCAAGCAGCAACTCATCGATGAGCAGCAGGCGGAGAACGAGAAGCTCCTGTTGACCTTGATGCCGGAGAGCGTCGCCGCACGTTACAAGCAGGGGGATGAGGCCATCACCGAAGCCCATGAGAACGTCTCCGTGGTCTTCGCCGAACTGGTGGGCTTCGACGAGTATGCGCGTGGACTCACGGGTGAGGAGGAGATCGGCCAGCTCAACACCCTCATGCGCGGATTCGACGAAGCGGCCGCCAAGGCCGGGGTCGAGAAGGTTCGCACTCTGCGCGGCGGGTATCTTGCCTCGTCCGGGATGGTCGTGCCACGCGTCGACAACGTGCGACGAAGCGTCGATTTCGCGCAGCAGCTCCTGGGCGTGCTGGAGCGCTTCAACGCCCAGAACGGCACGTCGATAGCCCTGCGTGCCGGTGTCGACACCGGCACCGTCACGAGCGGGCTCGTCGGCCGTGCCAGCCTTGCCTACGACCTGTGGGGGGATGCCGTGAACCTCGCGTACCGCGTCCGCTCGGTCACGGGCGAGCCGGGTATCTACGTCAGTCAGACCGTCCACGACCGGACCCAGGAGATGGTCAACTACGTCGAGGCCGGAACGGTCGAGATCCGCGGGAAGACCGAGACCGTCTGGCGGGTGAGCTGATCATGGAGGATGCCTTCCGGGACGGGTCGGCATGGTGGGTCATCGCCCTCGCGATCGGCGTGCCCGTCCTGCTCGTGCTCCTCACCGAACTTCTTGCGGCGCTGAGCCGCCGCAACAGTCCGCTCGCGGGTCCGATCGGGCTGTTGCGCAACTGGGTGCTGCCTACCGGCGCCCTGTTCGCCCTTCTGGCATTCGCGATCCAGTCTCCGGCGGACCAGGTGTGGGTGCGGGTCGTGGCGACCGTGTTCGGTTTCCTCGTAATCCTGCTCGTACTGTCGTCGTTCAACGTCGCACTGTTCGCCAACGCGGCCCCTGGTTCATGGCGCGAGCGGATCCCGACGATCTTCGTCGAGATCGCCCGCCTCGCACTGGTCGTCGTCGGCTTGGCAATGTTGTTCTCGTGGGTGTGGGGAGCCGACGTCGGCGGCCTCCTCACCGCTCTCGGCGTGGGGTCGATCGTCATCGGCCTCGCGCTCCAGAACGCCGTCGGCGGCGTCATCTCCGGCCTCCTTCTACTGTTCGAACAGCCCTTCAAGATCGGGGACTGGCTCGACATCGGCAGCGTCAGGGGACGCGTCGTCGAAGTGAACTGGCGCGCCGTGCACATCGACACCGGATCGGGCATCCAGATCGTTCCGAACTCCTCACTGTCCGGAGCCTCGTTCACGAATCTGTCGGAACCGCCCGGACCGTACTCGGCGAACGCGTCGATCAAGTTCTCGACGGACGACCCGCCCCACGAGGTCATGGCACTGCTGGTAGCGGTCGCGGATGCCTTGCCGATGCGGCTCCCGGGTGTGCGGGCCCGTGCCGAGTACACCGGCGCGGCCGCGTTCAGCGTGTCGATTCCGGTGTCCGGCCCCTCCGAGGCCTCACGCACGCTGTCGATGTACCTCTCCTGGCTCTGGTATGCCGCGCGGCGTCATGGATTCGCGCTCGACGACGATGACACGGATCCCGTCGCGGATCCGGAACGCCTGGCCGCCGCGGTCCGGACGGTGGCACCGAGCTTGCATCTGCGCGACGAGGACCGTGACCGGGTGCTGGCGTCCGCGCACCTGGAGCGCTACGGCGCCGGCGAGGTGGTGCTGCCCGCAGGGGTCGTCCCGAACCAGGTGCTGATCGTCGTCTCGGGGAGCGCCACCCTCGCCGTGGAGGTCGACGGCGGCAGGATCGATGTCGGACGCGCTGAACCGGCAGAGCTCATCGGCCAGACTGCGCTGACTCGTGAACGCACTCAGGCGGTCACGGTCGCGGCCGAGATCCTCACCGTCCTCGTTCTACCGCTCGACACCGTCGATGCGCTGATCCGCACCCGACCGCGGCTCGCGGCCGAGATCGGTGAGTCGCTCGAGTTGAAGAGGAAGATCGCCGAGGAGTCGCTCGGTGCCGCGGGAATCTCAGCGAGGAGCATTCGGTCCGCATAGGGCGGGCTGTCACGGGTGGCGCCGGATCACCACACACCGCGGGGATCGCCGTCGGGCACTGCCCGAGCGTGCTCGAAGAGGTCTGGAGTGGCCGCTCGGGCCCTCAGTCGCCTACGGAATCGTCGATGAGTCGGGCGAGCCGTTGCAGCCCCGGGCCGATCCGCTCCACGTCGATCACGCCGAAGCCGAGCACGAGTCCGTCCGGCGTCGCCGGGTTGGCGGCGAAGTGCGAGATCGGGCGCACCGCGATCCCGGCCGCCTGTGCTCGGGCGGCGATCGTCGGAGCATCCACGCCGGCGCCGAGCCGCGCAGCCACGTGCAGGCCCGCCATGGACGGGATCACAGCCAGCCGCTCCGGTGGCCAGGCCGAGAGGGCGTCCAGGAGCGCCGCCCGGCGGGCCGCGTAGACACGGGTGGTCCGCCGCAGGTGCGCGGCCAGGTCCCCGTCCTCGATGAAGCGGGCCAACGCGAGTTCGGTGATCGGGTTCCCGTGCCAGTCGTTCAGCGACCGTGCTACCTGGAGCGGTCCGCGCAGCGCCTCCGGGGCGACGACGAAGCCCAGCCGCAGCGCGGGGGAGAGGGTCTTGGAGAACGAGCCGACGTAGACGGTGTGCCCGTCCGGGTCCAGGCTCTGCAACGGGTCGAGCGGGCGGGCGGCATACCGGTACTCGGAGTCGTAGTCGTCCTCGACGATGGTCGCGCCGGCCTCCTGCGCCCAGCGCAGCAGCGCCCGCCGGCGGGCCAGCGACATCACCGCGCCGAGTGGGAACTGGTGCGACGGCGTCACGTACACCAGCCGGGCGCGGGCCGGAAGCGCGTCCACCATCAGGCCCTCGCCGTCGACCCCGACGCCGATCACGCGGGCGCCGAGGGACTCGAAGACGCGCCGCGCGGGCGGGTAGCCCGGCTCCTCCACGGCGACCACGTCGCCCGGGCCCACCATCACCCGGCCGATCAGGTCGAGCGCCTGCTGGGCGCCGTTCGTGACGATGATGTCGTCCGCCACGGCGCGGACGGCGCGGGAGGCACCCGCATGCCGCGCGATCGCGACCCGCAGGGGTCGAACGCCCGACGGCGCGGCGTAGCGACCGAGGTCGAGGTTCGTCACCCGGAGTTCGCGGGAGAGCAGGCGCCGCCAGGTCGCGAGCGGGAACAGCTCGCCGTCGGGCATCCCGACGGAGAAGTCGAACCGCGGGTTCGAGCCCATCGGAGGCATCCCCGCCGGGATCCGGGACCAGACCGCCAGCGGACGCAACCCGTGCACGGGGCGTCTGGGTGTGACGGTCGTGCGCGGCGGGGGCGCCGCGCGCACGTACGTCCCGGATCCCACCCGCGCCTCCAGGTAGCCCTCCGCGGTCAGCCGCTCGTACGCGCTCGCCACCGAGTTGCGGGAGACACCCAGGTTGACGGCGAGGTCGCGCGTGGGCGGGAGCCGCCGCCCGCCAGGGATCCGGCCGTCCCGGATCGCCTCGAGGACGCCACGGTAGATCGCGCCGACGACCGTGGGGTGCCCGTCGAGGCTGATGTGGAGTTCCATGGGAGAGGCTCCGATTGGCCCAATCGAGATCCTGACATTTGGACCTTACCAGGAGCCAATACCCGGCCTACGGTCGCATTCGGGGCCTCATCGGGAGGCGCCGACGGAAGGAGAATCCATGACCGCACGACTGATCGTCTCCGAGCTGACCCCGGCCGCCTACAAGGCGATGGTTCGGCTCGACACCGTGACCGGGTCGAGCGACCTGCCCCAGCCGTTGCAGGAACTGGTGCGCGTGCGCGCGAGTCAGATCAACGGATGCGCCTACTGCGTGGACCAGCACAGCGCCGACGCCAAGAAGGCGGGCGTCGCGGACAGCCGGCTCTGGGCAGTGGCGACCTGGCGCGAGGCGCCGTGCTTCGATGACGCCGAACGGGCCGCCCTCGACCTGACGGAGTCGATGACCCGGCTGAGCGAAGGGGGCGACCGGGTGGCCGACGGCGTGTGGGAGGCCGCCAGGGCACAGTTCGGTGACGAGGACCTCGCCGCCCTGATCATGCTGATCACGATGATCAACGCCTGGAACCGGATCGGCGTGACCACTCGGATGGTGCCGGAGTCGTTCGCCGACGCCGCCTGAGGACTCCACCCGTCGCCGTAGCGATCGACCGGCCTGAGCGACGGTCCGGCCAACCCCTGGACCCGCCGTCCCCGCGCTTCGGACCCACCTGCCATCTCAGCCTCTGAGACACGCGGGTGGGTCCGTTTCCGTCCGCGCTCAACCACGGCAGCATGGTCCGCAGGTCACGAGTTCCAGTCATGACTGCCCTGGCTGACTGGACGGCAACCCTGGCGGGGGTGCCCCAGGTGACGACCCGGCGCGAGACGCGCAACCCGCAATCGAGGAGAACCCGATGGACCGCAGGGACACCCAGCACCCTGGCCGCACCCGCGCGATGGCCGCGCCGTTCGTGCGCAGCCGTCGCCGCACCGCCGCCCCGAGCTGTCGCTGACCCGATCCTGACGAGCTGACCGCGCCGGGCTCGGCCCGGCCGCGGCAACTCCTCCAGGACTCCGATCCGGCGGTCAGGACTCCGATCCGGCGCCGCCGAGCACACCCTCGCGCCCGACCCGGCATCGCGGCGGGCCCGCTCGGGACGCACCCGATCCGGCGCCGCCGAGCGCGCCTGCGCACGCACCTGCCCGCACCCGACCCGGCTACGCGCCGGTACCCGGCTACGCCGCCGGCCGACCGAGTGGACCCCTCCATGCCCCGATACCTCCTTGCCCGCGTGGGGCAGGCCGTTCTCGTCCTCTGGGCGGCCTTCACCATCACGTTCCTGATCCTGTACGCCCTGCCGGGCGACGCCGTGTCCCTGCTGCTCGGTGAGGACGGGGAGAACAACCTGACCGCCGAGCAGCTCGACGCGGTCCGGGTGCAGTACGGACTCGACCTGCCGCTGTACCAGCAGTACCTGAACCGGCTCGGCGGGCTGCTCACCGGGGACCTCGGCATGTCCTATGCGAGCAACCGCCCGGTCGCCGACCTCATCGCCGAGGCGATCCCACAGACGGCCCAGATCGCGTTCGCGGGGCTCGCGCTCGGGGTGACCCTCGGCGCCGCGATCGCGATCGCGGCGACCTACACCCGGTTCGCCTGGCTGAGCCGGCTGTTGACGGCGATCCCGCCGCTCGGGGTCGCGGTGCCCTCGTTCTGGCTCGGGCTGATGCTCCTGCAGGTGGTCTCGTTCCGGTACGGGCTGCTCCCGGCGATGGGCAATGAGGGTCTCGCGAGTGTGGTGCTGCCCGCGGTCACGCTCGCCATCCCGAACGCGGCCACGGTGGCGCAACTGCTCAACAAGGGCCTGGAGTCCACGCTCGGCCAGCCCTACATCGAGACCGCCAGGGCCAAGGGTGCTTCCCGTCGGCGCGTCCACCTGCGCCACGCGTTGCGCAATGCGGCGCTGCCCACGCTCACCCTGGCCGGACTGATGGTCGGGGGTGTGCTGGGTGGCTCGGTGGTCACCGAGACCGTGTTCTCCCGGGCCGGCCTCGGCCGGCTGACCGCCACGTCCGTGAGCGCCCGGGACGTGCCGACCGTGCTCGGCATCGTGGTGATCGCGGCCGCCTTGTACGTCGTCGTCAACCTGATCGTCGACCTCGTCTATCCACTCGTGGATCCCCGCGTCGTCACCGCCCGGCGCCGCACTCCGATCGGCCGTGCCACCGCCGCCATCCCGACCCCAGAGGGAGCATCGACATGACCGACACCACCACGGCGGTCCTGCTACCGGACGCCGCCACCCAGACGAGCGCACCGGCGCGCGTGCAGGAGCGGCGCGTGGCCAACCGGCTCGGCGACGGCGCACGCTCGCTCGTGCGCCGACCCGGCCTGCTGCTGGCCTTCGCCGTGCTCGCCGTCGCTCTCGTCGCGGCGCTCTGGCCCACGATCCTCACCTCGGGCGATCCCTACGCGGCCGTCCCGGCCGAGCGGATGCAGGCGCCGTCGGCACAGCACCTGTTCGGCACCGACCAGCTCGGCCGCGATCTCTACACCCGGGTCGTCCACGGGTCCGCGCTGTCACTGTCCTCGGCTGCCCTTGCGGTGGTCTTCGGACTCAGCACCGGCTCGCTGGTGGGCCTGGTCGCGGGCTTCTTCGGCGGGTGGGCGGACTCGGCCCTGATGCGCTTCGTCGACGTGCTCCTGGCGATCCCTGGCATCCTGCTCTCCCTGGCCATGATCACCGCGCTCGGCTTCGGCACGATCAACGTGGCGATCGCGGTCGGCGTCGGGTCGGTCGCCTCCTGCGCACGCATCATGCGCTCCCAGGTGCTCTCGGTGCGGACCAGTGACTATGTCGAGGCCGCGATCGCCGGCGGCGCGACCAGGTGGCGGGTGCTCGTCCGGCACATCCTGCCGAACTCCGCCGCGCCCGTGCTCGTGCTCGCCGCCCTTGACCTCGGCGGGGCCATCCTCGCCGTCTCCTCGCTCAGCTTCCTCGGGTTCGGCGTGCAACCGCCCACCCCGGAGTGGGGCGCACTGGTGGCCCAGGGGCGCGACTACCTGGCCACGGCGTGGTGGCTGACCGCGCTGCCCGGCCTGACCGTGGTGGCGACCGTGCTCGCCGCCAACCACATCGCCCGGTCCCTCGACTCGGAACGGAAGTACGCCCGATGAGCACCGACCGAGCGGACGCGCCGCTGCTGAGCATCCGTGACCTGCACGTGCGCTACCGCACCCGTCGCCAGGTGGTGACCGCCGTCGACGGGCTGTCGCTGGACATCCACGCCGGGGAGACGGTCGCCCTGGTCGGCGAGTCCGGGTCCGGGAAGTCGACCACGGCCCATGCCGTGGTGCGGCTGCTGCCGGTCGCCGCCGAGGTGACCGAGGGCACCATCCTCTTTGAGGGCAGGGACCTGCGCGGCGCGAGCCGGCGCGAGCTGGAGCGGGTGCGGGGTGCGCGGATCGGGCTCATCCCGCAGGACCCGTCCGTCTCCCTGAACCCGGTCACCCGGATCGGCGACCAGGTGGCCGAGGTGCTCCGCATCCATGGGCTCGCCGACGCCAGGAGCGCCCGGTACCGCGCCCTGGACGCCCTTGCCGATGCCGGACTCGACAACCCGGACCTCCGCGCGCGCCAGTACCCGCACGAGCTCTCCGGCGGGCTCCGGCAGCGCGTCCTGATCGCCATCGCCACGGTCGCCCGGCCCGCACTGGTCATCGCCGACGAGCCCACCAGCGCACTCGACGTCACGGTGCAGAAGCAGATCCTCGACCACATCGAGGCGCTCACCGCGGACGCCGACACCGGCGTGCTGCTGGTCACCCACGACCTCGGGGTGGCCGCCGACCGGGCCGCGCGCATCGCCGTGATGTCCGAGGGGCGGATCGTCGAGATCGGAACGCCCGAACAGATCCTCACCGACCCGCACCACCCGTACACCCGATCGCTGATCGCCGCCGCACCGAGCCTGCAGACCGCGACCCCCACGCTGATCAGCCTGCACAGCGCCGTCGGGCCGGCGAGCGGCGAGGCGGCACCGCCCGAAGTCGGCGCCGGTGCTGGTTCCGATCACGCGGACGTGGTGGTCCGGGCGCAGGGTCTGGTCAAGGACTTCAGCGTGCCGCGTGCCGTCGAACCGAGTGGAGTATTCCGCGCCGTCGACGACGTCAGCCTCACGATCCGGCGCGGGCGCACCCTCGCGCTGGTCGGCGAGTCCGGCTCCGGCAAGTCGACGACGGCCCGGCTCATCCTGCGGCTCCTCGAGCCGGACGACGGCACGATCAGCTTCGACGGCGCCGACATCACGCACCTTCGCGGGTCAGCGCTGCGTGCCCTGCGGCACCGGTTGCAGGTGGTCCAGCAGAATCCCTACGCGTCGCTGAACCCGCGCCTGTCCGTCGGGCAGCTGATCGCCGAGCCACTGCACTCCCTGCGGATCGGCACCCGCGCCGAGCGTCGCGCCCGTGCGGTCGAACTGCTCGACCACGTGGGCCTACCCACGTCGTTCGCAGCACGCCGACCGCTGGAACTCTCCGGCGGGCAGCGCCAGCGCGTCGCGATCGCCAGGGCGCTCGCGGTCAACCCCGAGCTCGTGGTCCTCGACGAGCCCGTCTCCGCGCTGGACGTGCGTGTCCAGGCGCAGATCCTGGACCTGCTCGCAGGCCTTCAGGTCGACCTCGGGGTGAGCTACCTGTTCATCTCCCACGACCTCGCCGTCGTTCGGCAGGTCTCGCACACCATCGCGGTGATGCGGCACGGCCGGGTCCTCGAGACGGGACCGGCGGCACAGGTACTGCTGCGTCCCGGCCACGCGTACACCCGCGAACTCCTGGCCGCCATCCCGGGCCGGGACGTGGCGCCTGCGCAATGACCTCCCGGTCGCAAACACACCAGAACCACCAGACAGCACTCGAGCCACGAGACCCACAAGGAGCAGCATGCGATTCCGGATCCAGGACATCGTCCCGTACCAGCCACAGGACGTGAACGGCGTCCCCATCAGCCCCACCGAACGGCTCGAGCGGGTGGTCGCCGCCGCCGTCCTCGCCGAGGAACTCGGCTATGACTCCTTCGCCGTGGGGGAGCGGCACTACGGCGACTTCCTGTCCTCGGCGCCGACCGTGCTGCTCGGCGCGATCGCAGCGGCCACGAGCCGGATCCTGCTCTCCACCGGGGTGACCGTGCTGTCCCTGCTGGACCCGGTGCGTGCCGCCGAAGACTACGCGACCGTGGACGTGCTCTCCGGTGGCCGCCTGGAGATCGTCATCGGCAAGGGCAACGAGGTTGAGCACTTCCCGATCTTCGGCAAGGACGGCGCGCTGCAGTACGAGTACCTGGTTGAGAACTACGAGCTCCTGCGCCGGCTGCTGAGCGAGGAGGACGTCACCTGGTCCGGTGCCCACCGGGCACCACTGGAGCACGTCACCACGTCGCCGCGCCCGTTCGACGGCCGCTGGCGCATCTGGCACGGGTCGGCGACCTCCACCGACGCCGTCGAGCTCGCCGCGAAGTGGGGCGACCCGGTGTTCTCCTCGCACACGCTGCAGCCGACCGTGAACTACAAGCGGCTGCTGGACCACTACCGCGAGCGGTGGGAGTTCTACGGGCGCGATCCCGCCCTCGCCTGGGTGGGCGCCGGTTCCGGCGGGCTGTACCTCGCCGAGACGAACGAGGCCGCCGTCGAGCAGTACCGGCCGGTGTTCGAGGCGAACCGGGCCCGCGCCAGCCTGCGTGACCACGGCGCGAACACCCTCGGCAAGGTCTCGGCGTTCGCCACAGTCGAGGAGGCCGCGGACACCGGCACGGCCCTGGTCGGCACCCCCGAACGGGTGGCCGAGAAGATCGTCCGGTTCCACGACGCGCTCGGCCACCACGTCCAGGCGATCTCCGCCAACCACCTGCTACCCCACGAGGCCCAGCACGACGTGCTGCGCCAGTTCGCCGAGGAGGTCATCCCGCTTGTGAACGCCGAACTCGGTACGGACCTCTGGAGCGCCGCGGACGCCGGCCGCGCCCGCGGCTTCACCGCCCCGGACCAGCGTGGCCGCCGCAGTGCCGGTCGTGGCCTGGGCGTCGCCGTCACGGTCTGACCCGTTCTGACCGGTCGCGTCACCCGATCCACGCGATCCGGTTCGCAGCTGTAGCGCCCCCGCGCCCCGCCCTCACCC
>NZ_CACRYJ010000012.1 GCF_902703175.1 Occultella aeris
CCCCCACCTCCGACGCGAAGTCCGCGCACGCCGCCCTCCTCGATTCGGAGGTGTCCCGACGTCGGCTGCTCGGGATGGCCGCCGTCGGCACCGCCGGCGCCGCGGCCGCGGGCATCGTCGGCGCCGATGCCGCGCATGCCGGCAGCAACGGGAACGCGGGTCCCGGCCGCAATGACGCGCACCGCCGCCGCCTGACCGTGCTCGGCACCACGGACCTGCACGGCAACGTGTTCAACTGGGACTACTTCAAGGACGGCGAATACACCGACTCGGCCGGCAACGACATCGGCCTGGCCAAGATCTCCACGCTTGTCAGCGCGATGCGGGCCGAGCGTGGTGAGCGCACGACCCTGCTGCTGGACGCCGGCGACACGATCCAGGGCACCCCGCTCGCGTACTACTACGCCAGGATCGACCCGATCACCGGCGGGCACGTGCACCCGATGGCCGCCGCCATGAACGCGATCGGATACGACGCCGCCGCGATGGGCAACCACGAGTTCAACTACGGCCTCGACACCCTGGCCACGTTCGTCGACCAACTGGACTTCCCGCTGCTGTGCGCGAACGCCGTCGACGACTTCACCGGTGAACCCGCCTACGAGCCCTATGTCATCCACACGGTCCGGTCGCGCGGCGCCCGCCCGATCAAGGTCGGCATCCTCGGCCTGGTCACCCCGGGCGTGGCGATCTGGGACAAGGCGAACGTGGAGGGCATCCTGCACTTCCCGGGCCTCGTCGAGCAGGCGCAGGTGTTCGTGCCGCGGATGAAGAGCCGCGGTGCGGACATCATCATCGTCTCGGCCCACTCCGGCGCGGACACGTCCAGCTCCTACGGCGACGCCCTGCCCTACCCGGAGAACGCCGCCACCCTGGTCGCCGAGCAGGTGCCGGACATCGACGCGATCCTCGTCGGCCACGCACACTCCGAGATCGTCGAGCGCTTCGTCACCAACACCGCCACCGGTAAGCAGGTACTGCTCACCGAACCGTTGCGCTGGGGCATGCGGCTCAGCGTCATGGACCTCGACCTGGTGTCCGAACGCGGCCGCTGGCACGTGGAGTCCGCGCACTCCCACCTGCTGAACGCGAACTCTGTGCCGCAGGACCCGGCGATCGTGGAGATCCTCACCGCCGACCACGAGACGGTCCGCGGCTACGTGAACTCGGTGATCGGCACGAACCTGACCGCGATGTCCGCGCAGACCTCCCGCTACGAGGACACCGCGGCCATGGACTTCATCAACCACGTCCAGTCGGACGCCGTCACCCAGGCCCTGGCCGGCACGCCCGAGGCCGACCTTCCGGTGCTGTCCATCGCGGCCCCGTTCAACCGGGACGCGGCCATTCCCGCGGGCGACGTGACGGTGCGGGACGTGGCCGGCATGTACATCTTCGACAACACCCTGTTGGCGATCACGCTGACCGGGGCCGAGGTGCTCGCCTACCTGGAGCAGTCCGCGGCCTACTTCAAGCAGGTCACCGGTACCGGACCGTTCACCCCGGACGACGTCACCAACGCCGTCACCCCGACGGCGCCGAACGGCACGCCCGACTACAACTACGACATCATGGGCGGCTTCACCGCGCCGCTCACCTACGACATCGACATCGCGCGGGCCCCCGGATCCCGGATCGTCGGCCTGAGCTACGACGGCGCCCCGATCGACCCCGCGCAGCGGTTCGTCATCGCGATCAACAACTACCGGCAGTCCGGCGGCGGCAACTTCCCGGGCGTGGTTGCTGCCCCGGTGGTCTACAACGCCCAGGTGGAGATCCGCCAACTCATCATCGACTGGGTCACGGCCGTCGGCCAGATCGACTCCTCGGCCTTCGCCGCGACCGACTGGCGCCTGGTCGCAGGCGGTGAACCAGTGATCATCCAGGCCTGACGCCTGGGTAAATCGGTTGGGCGTGCCCGTTAGCGTGACGGGCATGCCCGATCCGATCTTCGACGAGCCCCGGCTCGCTGCCGTCTACGACGCCCTCGACCCCGACCGCAGCGACCTCGACGTCTACGTCGCCCTCGTGGTCGACGAGCTCGCCGCCCGCACCGTCCTCGACGTCGGGTGCGGCACCGGCACCTTCGCGATCATGCTCGCCCACCGGGGCCTCGACGTCGTGGGCGTCGACCCCGCCCGGGCGAGCGTCGAGGTCGCCCGCGGCAAGCCGGGAGCCGATCGGGTCCGCTGGCTCGACGGCGACGCCACCTCGCTACCGGAACTGAGCGTGGACGTCGCCACCATGACGGCGAACGTCGCGCAGGTGTTCACGAGCGAGGCCGACTGGGTCGCCACGCTCGCCGGCATCCACCGGGCGCTGCGGCCGGGCGGGCACCTGGTGTTCGAGGCCCGCCGGCCGGAGGTGCGTGCCTGGGAGGGCTGGACGCCGGAGGCCACGCACCAGATCGTGGACTGCGGCCCGGCCGGCCTGGTCGAGGACTGGACCGAGATCATCTCCTACTCCGACGGCGTGCTCACGTTCTCATCGCCGACGGTGTTCCACGCCGACGGCGTCCGCATCGAGTCGACATCGAGTCTGCGGTTCCGTACTCGCGAGGAGGTCGAGGCGTCACTCGTCGAGACCGGCTATGTCGTCCGCGACGTGCGCGACGCACCGGACAGGCCCGGCCGCGAGTGGGTCTACGTCGCGCAGCGCCCCGAGTAGCCCGGCATCGGCAGTCCTGAGCGGTACGCCCTCGTTCAGCGCCTGCACGACGAGCAGGGGTCGGCCACCGGACGCCCGGCGCGCGCGATCACCACCGACTCGACGCTTCCACGAGTCCAGCAGTTCGAGAGGCTGGACATCGCCTCGTGAACGTTGACCTGTCGCACCATGCCTGGAGCACACCGGACCAGGTCGGGCTGAGTCTCCAGCCGTCGGAGCGTCAGCCGGCGCCGTCGAGCTTCGCGAACGTCGCGGTGGTGCGCACCGGCGTGAAGCCGACCGACTCGTACAGACGGCCGGCGCCGGTCGGGTTGATGGAGTCGACGTCGAGTTCGACCAGGTCGTACTCGCCTGTCGCCGCCGCGGCGGTCAGGCTCGCGGTCAGCACTTGGCGGGCCAGGCCCTGGCCACGCGCGGACGGGCGGGTGCCGACGATGCTGATGTAGAGCTCCCGGTCCACCCACTGGGCGGTGATCACATAGGCGAGCACCACGCCGTCCTGCACGGCGACCCGGGACGTCGCGACCCGCAGCGACCGGGCCTCCATACCCTTGGCCCACTGCTCGGGTTCCTGCGGCGCGGAACCCCAGTGGCTGGCGAACGCCTCGTTGTGCGCGAGCCGCAGCGGCTCCGCCAGCTCGGGCGTGACCGGCCCGACCCGCGGGTCCGTGACCTCGGGCAGCGGGTCCCCGGGAAGCGGGCGCTGCATCGCGGTGAAGTACCGGACGATCTCGTAGCCTCGCTCGGTCAGCAGCGGGCGGACCGGATCCGTCTCCAGGCCGCCGGACGCGCGGAGCTCGAACGGCTCGCCAGGGTGACGCTCGGCGGCCAGTGCCCGCCCGCGTGGCTCCATCTCGTCGAACATCCGGGTGGCGATGCCCTGCCCGCGCCAGTCCGGGTGCACGCCGCCGCCGATCATCGCCCGGGCCGTGCCCTCGTAGGTGAGCGCGAGCGAGACCCGGAGCTGGCTGTAGGCGACCAGGGTGTCACCGTCCCACACCGCGATCGAGTCCAGAGCGGGGTCGAAGCCGGGCTCGCCGAGTTCCTCGGCCAGGTCCTCCGGCTCGTAGTACTCCTCGGTGCGGTCGACCTTCGCGAGCAGGTTCGTCAGCTCGGCCCAGGCGGGCACTGCATCGTTGTCCAGGGTGCTCCAGCGCAGTGCCATCGGACGGCCTCTCAGGGTGATCGAACGGACGGGACGCCCCAGGATGCCGTGGACCGCCCCTGCGGCGTCAAGGGGAATGTCGTCGGCGGCTGCCCCGTCCGACGAGGAGGCGCACCGACCTACGCGGGCGCACCACCGCCGTCGGGACCCGCGTCCGGTCCGCTGTCGGGACCGCCGTCGGGACGGCGGCCCGAACCGGGATCCAGGACCGCCTCGGTGCCGCCCCCGGCATCGGGCTCGAAGTGGAGGTCCGAGGAGAAGGAGGCGCTCGGGTGCGGGCCCTGCAGCCCGGGCCGGTACACCTCACCGGCGAGGGGAGCGTACGCGAACCAGCCCACGCCGCCCTCTCCGGTCCCGTCGTCCGAGCCGTCCTCGTCGAAGCCGCCGGGTGCCCCGTCCGGTCCCGAAGCGCCGAGGGTCGCCCGGGTGATCGCGTCGCCGTCGGACATCATCTCGGCGACGGCGGAACGCAGCTCGTCGTCGCCGACCCGTTCCGGGGTGCCGGCCTCGGCGGCGAGCAGCACCGCGCGCCGCACGAGTTCCTTGACGAAGCTCGCGGTGGCACCGGATGCGGCCTCCGCGACCTCCTCGCGGGCCTGCGCGGAGAAGGGCAGGTCCCCGGCGTACAGGTCGAGCAGGGCACGCCGGGCGGGTGCGTCCGGCAGCGGGATCTCGACGGCGAGGTCCACCCGGCCGGGCCGCTGCGCGAGCGCGGGCTCCAGCACGTCCACCCGATTGGTGGTGAGGAGGAACGTGACGTCGGAGTCGGCGGCCAGGCCGTCCAGGGCGTCGAGGACCTCGAACAGCAACGGGGAGGACGTGTGCGGGTTGCGGGCACCGGCCACCAGGTCGCAGTCCTCCAGGACCACGATCGCCGGTGCCAGGGTGCGGGCGGTCTCGGCGGCCAGGGACACCAGTGCGAGGGTCTGCCCCGAGAGCAGGATCACGGTGGCGTCGCTCGCGGCGCCCACCAGGTAGCGCACGGTCAGGGTCTTCCCGGTACCCGGCGGCCCGTACAGCAGCACCCCGCGCTTGAGATGCTGGCCGGCGCGGGCGAGCGCCTCGGCGTGGGCGCCGATGCCGAGCACGTGCCGCTCGATCCGGTGCAGGGTGCCCTCGGGCAGCACGATGTCACCCGCTCCGACTTCGGGGCGGGCGTGGAACGTGACCCCGCCGGCGCTCGGCCCGTACTCGGAGCTGGTGAACGTGACGACCTGCCCTCGCAGCACGCTGTGGCTGTTCATCGCGGCGCGGATCTGGGTCAGGAAGGCCGCCGCCACCTCCCGGTCGGGCGTGAGCACCTCCAACTTGGCGGCCGCGCCGAACTGCGGGTTGCTGCCTCGCTGCAGGACCGCGACCGGACTGCCGTCGAAGGCGAACAGGTGCAGGCCGAAGGCGACCACGGACCGCTCGTTCGCCGGGCCGACCGGGACGGTGCGGAACTCGACCGGCCCGATCGGGAACATGCCGTGCTGGCCGGCGTACTGCACGATCTCGCTGAGCGAGTTGTGCCAGCGCTGGTCCCCGCCCCCGATGCCGAGCTGTTCGCCGCCGCCGTGCGCCGTGATCACATGCTCCAGGGCGACGTCCGCGTCCGCCGTGCGCAGCGGACTTATCTCCTCGGTGAGCGTGGCGGGGGTGCGTGGGTCCACACCGAGGTGCGCGGTGAGCACCGGCAGCAGCGGCGCCCCGGAGGTCTCCGGCGTCGAGTGCTCGGCGGCGAGGTTCGCCAGTGCGTGGAAGTCGGCAAGGAACGAGGCCAGCGAGCCCTTGAGCGGGCTGGAGTCGGCGGGCGGGATGGTCATCCGGTCATCCTGTCAGCCGCGGCCCGCATCGCTCTTCAGGCGAGCGGGCCGAGGTAGTGCCGCCGATCGCCGGCGGCTTCGTCGGGCTCGTCCGCCCCGATTGGGGAACCGGCCGCGGAACGGTCCGGGCCGGGTAGTTCGAGGGCGTCCAGCACCGAGATCAGCTGCTTCTCCTCGAACCGGAAGTGGGTCTCCATGACCGCCTCGATGCCGTCGAGGTGGCGCAGCGTGTCCTCGCGCGGTGCCCCGGCCTCAAGGGTGCGGCTGAGGTTCCCGATGAGATGGTCGAGCATCGAGTGGTCCTGGGTGAGGCCCCGCAGCACCGGCGCCAGGTCCGGGTGGGCCGCCTCGATCTGCGGGAACAGGGCGGCGTCCTCGCTGCGGTGATGCCCGGTCAGCGCGGAACAGAAGCCCCAGCAGTACAGGAGCAGGTCCCGCGGGGCGGGCCCGGCGGGTTCGGCGTCCTCGACGTTGTCCCGCGCCACCGCCAAAGCCTCGCGCAGCCGGGCGTGCACCGCGCGCAGTTCCGCGCCCCAGGAGAGCAGTCGGTCGGTGGACATCGGGTCCGGGCCGGAATCAGCCGCAGTCGTCGCAGATCCCGGACGCGGGGAGCTGGACGAAGCAGGTCGGGCAGATCTTGGGAGCTTCCTCGGGCACTACCGGCTTGCGCGTCCGAGGTGCACGAGTTCCGGCGCTGCTGGACCTGGTGCGGCGCGCGCGGGTGGCCTCCGCGGCCTCGGCCTCCTTGGCACGCACCTCGGCGTCCGCGAGGGCGATGACCTCGGCAGGGATGTCGTCGGCGTAGCGGCGGTAGCAGGCGAAGCGGGCCTGGGTGACGCCCTCCTCGGTCTCGACGTCACCACCGGCCCGGTGGACCACCAGCGACGTCAGCGGTGGCAACGCTTCCGCGTGCGCGCGGGTGACCACGATCGCGAGGACGCTCCCGATCCACGTGCGGTACGGGGAACGGGTGCGCAACCCGGTACGGGATTGGACCTGCTCGGCGAGATCGGCGCGCGTGATCACGGCGAGGTGATGGCCGGCCACTTCGGTGAGGATGTCGTGGGCGGCGTCCGCCCAGGCGACCGAGCCCTCGTTGACCCCTACCCAGCGCTCCGCCGTCACCCGATCCCCACGATCAGGGAACCCGCTGCACGACGGTTGCGCCGCTGACCGATCGTGATTGTCATCTGCACCGTTCGAGCATACGGCGCTGACACCGCCACCCGAACCGGGCGCAGGGTGACCCGGCTCATACGCGTAGCAGGGCCAGCCGGCATGTGCACGGGTCAGGTCCGCCTCGCCCTGGCACTGGTGGTGCCCGCGTACTCGCGCCACACCCACTCGGGAATGCCGTCGTCGATCTCGGCCAGGACCCGCAGGTGCGTCTCGAGCAGCTGCGGGGTCAGGTTCGTCGGGGCGTGCGAGACCAGATGGTCCCCACGCAGGTGGATCTCGGTGACAGAGTCGTCGGTGTGGTTGAGCAGTTCCATCACGCGGGGATGGGTGAACGCCGACGCGTACCGCGGGTCTTCGGCGTCGACCCGCCAGTGGTGGTTGAACGTCGCGGACTCGAACCGCACCCGCTGACCGGTGAACACGTCGTCCTCGGCGCGGTCCACGATGCTCACCGGCGGCAGCGCGTTCCGTAGCCGAAGGGCGATGATCTGCTCCACCTCGAGCAGGTACCCGCTGCCCCGTTCGAAGTGGAAGGCCAGTGCCGTCCGGTCGCGGTACTGCCCGGTGAGCAGCTCGGAGAACCTGGCGCGCTTGTCCGAGTTCAGCTCCCGGACCGGCTGGCACGCCCTCGCCGCGGACGCCTGCTGGGCGGGGATCTGCTTGCCGTTGGCGAACCACGCCCATCCCACACCTTTGGCCCACGCCCGCAGCCGCCGCCGGCGCGGGATCCGCACGACCCCCTGGCCGATCAGCGCCACGGACGCCCAGATCGCGCCGACCGCCCAGCTCAGGAGCATAACCACGAGGAAGATCCCGAGCACCGCGTCGACCGCCTGGATCCCTCCGGAGTACACCTCGCCGACGCCGCAGGTGACGGCTGTCGACAGCACGCCGATCGCGGTCACGACGGTGCCGATGGTCCGGCTCACCCGCTTACGGGCGCGCGTGACGGGCCGCTTGCGGCGCGGTGGGTTCGATCGGGCGGAAGACATCTCGGGCTGAGCCTAGAAGATGCCCGACGGCGGTGGTCGCCCCCGCGATGGGCCGTTCTGCCCGTGCGGTGGGGGCGGGCGGAACTACGGGCGGGGGT
>NZ_CACRYJ010000013.1 GCF_902703175.1 Occultella aeris
GTCGGGGGGGCGGGGGAGAACACTCTGCCAAGTTGGGCCTTGACAGCCCCGTCCCAGTGATGCAACCTTGCATCCGATGGGCTGATGGCAACGTTGCATCAGCCGGTCGGTCCCTTTCGTGCAATGCCGCAGAGGAGAGGTCTCCATGTCCCAGCGTCAGTCGTTCGGCCCCACAGCGCTCCCGCCGCTGTCCCGTCGCGGCTTCCTCGGCATCGGCGCCGCCACCATCGCGGCCCTCGGCGCGGACTCCCTGGCCGCCCCCGGCGCCCTGGCCACCTCGGAAGGGACCGTGCTGCCGCTCGTCGACGCATTACCGGACGGCGCCCCGGACCGGACCGCGTTCGCGCCGAACGAGCAGGTGTTCGGCCAGTACTTGCTCATCCTCGCGCCGCTCGCGAACAGCGTGGTCGATGACGACCCCGAACTGTTCGGCTGGATGGAGGACGGCTGGTGGCGCACCCCGAACCACCCGCGCAACTCCCGCATCATGGAGCACGTGTCGACCCTGTCCTGGTTCCTCGTGAACGAACGCCCCTGGAACCCCTACTACCTCGACCCCAACCTCGAGGCGCGGCTCGACGCGGCGATCGGCTACTACCTCGGCCTGCAGGGGCCGCGCGGCGCGTGGCCGGTCACCTACGAGGAGGAGAGCCTCGCGACCACAGGGTTCGGACTGGTGTCCCTCGGGAACCTGCAGCGCGACCTCAAGTCCGAGAGTCTGCTCCCGGATCGTCAGATCGAGCTCGAGGCCTCCATGCGGCACGCCGCCCAGTGGCTGATGGACACCTCGTTGAGCCACTGGGACACGCCGCTGCGGGTCACCAACCAACTCGTCGGCGGGCTCGCCGGGGTCGGGCACGCGTCGGTCGTCATCGGCGACCCACAGCTGGCGGCCGACCTCGATGACCGGATCGCGCTGCTCGCCGCGCAGGGGCAGGCACCGGCCGGCTACTTCCACGACCCACTCATCTACGACAACGGCTACAACCTCGACGTGATGATGCCGGACCTGGCCGACCTCCACCTGCTCACCGGCAACCCCCAACTGGTCGACATGGCTCGCAGGTGGGCCGACTTCGCCCAGTACGTGATGTTGCCGGAGCCGGGGGCGCCCGGCTGGGTGAACTTCGCCGCCGCCTCGGCCCGCAACTCCACGAGCACCCGCACGCTCTACCCGGACGACTCCCGCGACCGCTACGCCCTGGCCCGCGCCTTCCTGCCGGAGGTGCCGAACCTCGGCCTGTACGCCTCATCCCGGGAGGACAAGGCAGCCTCGCGTGCGGAGTGGGCAGCGAGCACCGAGCCGATCCCGCCGCTCGTCAAGCCGAACGCTTCGCCGCGCCTGTACATGCACGTGCCGATCGCGCCGGAGAACCTTGGCCGGACCGAGCTCGAGGCGCTGACGGCTGACCTGCGACCGGTCGCCGAGGAGACTTTCACCGAGTGCCGCGAGGGCACCGTCGAACAGCAGCTGCTGTTCGTGCGCCGGCCCGGCTACTACCTCGCGAGCCTGCTCGGCCGACGCTTCAACGACCGGATCCGGTCCGGTACCGGACTGCTCTGGCACCCGACCGCCGGCACGGTGGTGCTGTCGCTGAACAACGTGGCCGATGACCACTGGACCACGATGACGGCGTCGGGCACCGACTCCGCCCTGACCGACCTCGTGGCCACGTTCCACGACGGCGTGGACGCGGGCGCACCACAGCTCGACCCCGCGGGCCTCGCCGAGGTACTCGGGCCGTTCACGGCCCGGTACGTCAGCGCCGGCGGCGCCGTGACCACCGACGTGCTGCATCGCCACGACGGCATCGTGCGCACGGTTGCCGCCGGCGGCGCCGCCACCGAGGTGGTGCCCCTGCTGGTGCAGGCCGGCGACGTGCTGGAGTTCTCCGACGGCACGGTGGTCGAGGCAGGCGGGGCCGCGGACGTCACGGCGTCCTGGTTCTCGCTCACCCGCGGCGACCTGCGGTTCCTGTTCTCCTGGGGCACCGAGCGCGCCGCAGGAGTCGAGACCACGCAGCGGGCCTACTTCCCGGGCGGCACCCACACCCACACGCTGCTCCGGGTCGCCCACGAAGGCGACCTCGCCATGGCGATCACGACGATCGAGGTCGCCCAGGTCGCCGGCCCGGTCGCCTTCTCCGGGACCGCCCAGACCTGGACGACCGACGGCACGCATCACGCAGCGGTGCACGCCGTCAACCTCGACACCGCGCCGGTCGACCTGCGCATCGTCACCTCGGCCGGCACCCGACTGGTCCGCGATGTCCCGCCGGGCGCGAGCGCCTACGAGCTCTTCTCGGCGGCCCGGCGCGTGCGTGCCGTGAGCGTCATCGCCACCACCCGCGACGGCGGCCCGCCGCGCGTCCACGTCCACCGGGTCGACTCCGCATGACGCCTGCGGCCCGGCTGAGTCCAGATCCGCAACCACCCAGGACACCGCCTGACTGAACACCACCCGACTGAGCCAAACCGCGACAGTTTCCTGACCGCCGGCCCCGCGGATACCCTCCGCCGAGCCGACCCACTTCCCCGACACCTGGAGAACCCGTGCCCCACCCCTCACCCGGCCGACCCCGCCGGATCCTGCTCCGCTCCTCCTGGGCCACCGCCAACATCGGCGACGTGGCCCACTCGCCCGGCGCCATCGGCGTCCTGCGCGCCCTGGGCGAGGACGTGCAGGTGACTCTGTGGCCGCGTCGTCTCGAGGAGCGGGAACGCCGGATGTTCGCCGAGCGGCAGCCGTGGGTGCGGATCGTCGACGGCGACCTGGATGCCGCCGGGAACCCGACCACCCCGGAGCTCGCGGAGGCCTGGGCGTCGGCGGACATCCTGGTGCACGGCTCCGCGGCGGGTCTGGTGGCCGGGGACGACATGCGCGCGTGGCAGGAGACCGGTCGCCCGTACGGGTTCTTCGGGATCACCTACGACCCGTTCGGCCCGGAGACCCCGAGCACACTCGCCCAGGCCGCGGCCCAGATCGAGGCGCTGCCGGCCGACTACCTGTCCGAGAAGGATCGGGACCTGTTCGCCGGCGCCGAGTTCCTCTACTGCCGGGACAGCCTCACCCTTGCCTACCTCACCCGCCAGCAGGTCACCGGCCCGCTCCTGGAGTGGGGACCGGACGCCACCTTCGCCCACGACCTCCTCGACGAAGTCGCGGCGGACGCCCTGCTCACCGAGCACCGGCTGACCCACGGGGAGTTCCTGGTGGCCGTGCCGAGGTCCCGGTTCGCGCCCTACCACCGGATCCACGGCATCCCGCCCACCCGGTCGCACCACTACCGGGACGCGGTCAACGCCGCACACGACCCCGCGGATCTGGAAGTGCTGGCTGGGGCGATCACGCACTGGGTGCGCAGCACCGGCACCCCGGTGCTCGTCGGGCCCGAGATGAGCTACGCCGTCGACCTGGCCGCGGACTACTTCCCCCGGATCCTCCCGGACGACGTGGCCCCGCACGTGCGGGTGCTGGCCGACTACTGGGACCTACCCACCGCCACGGCCGTCTACGCCCGGGCCGCGGGCGTGCTCACCATGGACTGCCACTCCCCGATCCTTGCCACCACGGTCGGAACCCCATCGATCTACCTTCGCCAGCCCACCGAGACGATCAAGGGCCGGATGTATGCCGACCTCGGGGTGGGTGAGACGGTCGTCGAGATCGAGGCCAAGGACACCCCGGCGCGGCTGACCGGGCTGCTCGACGAGGTCGCCGCAACCCGCGGCAGTCGCCCGGCCGAGCGGGTCGTGGCCACCCACGCCGCGGCCACCGAACGCCTCGCGCAGATGGCGCGCACCGCCGTCGGGCGTGTTGAGACCGACGGCGGCGCGGCTGCCGACATCGGCGAGGCGATGTCCGAAGTACCCGTCGGAGGTGTGTAGATGACCGAGACCATCAAGGATCGGGCGAAGACGCCCGGACCGAACCGGGCGCGGACGCGCTCGCCAGAGTCCGCGAAGGGCAAGCCCAAGCGGCCGTCGCCCAACGCGAACCGGACCGCCCTGGCCCGGATCAAGCGGGACCGGATGCTGCTCCTGCTCGCGCTGCCGGGAATGGCGGTGGTGGCGCTGTTCCACTACTTCCCGCTGCTCGGCAATGTCATCGCGTTCCAGAACTTCCAACCGTTCCTCGGGATCTCCCAGAGTGAGTGGGTCGGACTCGACAACTTCGCGGTCATCTTCAACGGCGATCCGAGGTTCCTGAACGCGCTCGCGAACACGCTCATCATCACGCTGATCCAGGTCCTGTTCGTGTTCCCGCTGCCCCTTGCCCTGGCGTTGCTGCTGAACTCCGTGCTCAGCGAGCGGGTCAAGCGGGGCGTCCAGTCGGTGCTCTACCTGCCGCACTTCCTGTCCTGGGTGATCGTGGTGGCGCTGTTCCAGCAGGTCCTCGGCAATGCCGGGATGCTGAACACGTTCTTCCGGGAACATGACATGGCGACGTTCTCGATCATCGGGGTGCCGGAACTGTTCAAGCTCCTGATCACCTCCCAGGTCATCTGGAAGGACACCGGCTGGGGCACGATCATCTTCCTCGCCGCGCTGTCCCGCGTGGACATGAACCTCTACGAGGCAGCTGCGATGGACGGCGCCGGTGCCTGGCGCCGGACCTGGCACATCACCCTGCCGGCGGTGCGCAGCGTCTTCATCCTGCTGCTCATCCTGCGCCTCGGCGACGCCCTCACGGTCGGCTTCGAGCAGATCATCCTGCAGCAGGGCGCGGTCGGTAAGGCGGCCAGTGAGGTGCTCGACACCTACGTCTACAACAACGGCATCGTCGGCGGGAACTGGGGCACCTCGGCCGCCGTCGGCCTCGTGAAGGGGGTGGTGGGCGTGGTCCTTGTGCTCGGCGCCAACAAACTCGCCCATGTGTTCGGGGAGCGGGGGGTGTACTCGAGATGAGCGACATCACAGTGACCCGCTCGAACCTGGTCTTCGGCCGGCCGAGCCTGCTCGCCCGCGGCGGCCGGGCGGTGGTCCTCGGCGCGGCCTGCCTGGCGGTGATCCTGCCGTTCATCGCGGTCATCTCGACGTCCCTGGCCAGCCAGGCGGAGATCTCCCGGGCCGGTGGCTTCGTATTCTGGGTGACCGACCCGACCCTCGACGCATACCGGGCCGTGCTCTCCGGGGGCGTCGTGACCCGCTCCGTGATCGTCAGTCTCGGCATCGCCGGGGTGGGCACCGCACTGTCGGTGCTGTGCACCATCGGGCTCGCCTACGCGCTCAGCCGCACCTCGATGTACGCCCAGAAGCCGATGC
The DNA here is from genome assembly GCF_902703175.1 of Occultella aeris. Classification (GTDB taxonomy): domain Bacteria; phylum Actinomycetota; class Actinomycetes; order Actinomycetales; family Beutenbergiaceae; genus Occultella; species Occultella aeris. The sequence goes on from NZ_CACRYJ010000013.1 coordinate 5,266, forward strand.
TGCTCGCCGTGCTGTTCACGCTGCTGTTCAGCCCCGGCATGATCCCGATGTACCTGGTGGTCAAGCAGCTCGGGCTGATCGACAGCTACTGGGCGCTGATCCTGCCGGTGCTGATCAACGCGTTCAACGTGATCGTGATGCGGGAGTTCTTCCTCGACCTGCCCGCGGAACTGATGGAGAGCGCGAAGATCGACGGCGCCGGCGAGTTCCTGGTGCTGACGCGGATCGTGCTGCCGCTGTCCAAGGCCGTGATCGCCGTCATCGCATTGTTCTACGCGGTCGCCTACTGGAACAGCTTCTTCAATGCACTGCTCTACATCAACTCGCCGGAGAAGTGGCCGCTCCAGCTGGTGCTGCGCACCTACGTGGTCAACGAGACCCCGATGGGGGTGGACGACCTCGCCATGGAGGGTTCGAGTCTGCCGCCACAGGTCGCGATCCAGATGGCGATCCTGCTCATCTCGGTGCTCCCGATGCTCATCGTCTACCCGTTCATCCAGAAGCACTTCACCAAGGGCCTGCTCATCGGCGGCGTGAAGGGCTGACCTGCTCCACCTACCCCCCAGCTCCACCAAACCCCCAACCAACCTGCAGCACCGTTGTCACAGAGAGGTGAAACGACAATGAAGATCGATCGACGGAGTTTCCTCGGACTTACCGCACTCGCCGGCGTCGGCGCCCTGAGCGCCTGCGGTCCCGACGGCTCGGCTCCGCCGCAAGGCGGCGGCACCGGCGACGGGGCCACCCCCGACGCCTCGACCGTGCTCCCCACCTACCAGGCGTTCGAGGTGGCCGCACCGGACCTGCCCGCGGACTCGGAGTTCTCCCTGCCGGGTTACTACACCTACCCGGCCAGCCCGACCGCGGCGACCACCGAGACCCCTGGGTCCGGCGGATCGATCACGGCGATGACCTACACCTACGACCCGATCGCCCCGGAGCTGTCGAACAACCAGCACTGGCAGAACATCAACTCCCTGCTCGGCACGGACCTCGGCATCACCTACAGCCCCTCCGCCGACTACGACGCGAAGTTCGCCACCACGATCGCCGGCGGTGACCTGCCGGACATGATCAACATCCGCACGGTGCAGCAGCAGATGCCGGCGATGCTCGCGGCCACCTTCGCGGACCTCACCGAACACCTCTCCGGGGACGCGGTGCTGGACTACCCGGCGCTCGCTGCCATCCCCGAGGGCACCTGGCGCACCGCGATCTTCGACAACGCGATCTGGGGCGTGCCGATCCCACGCTCACCCATCGGCGGCGTGCTCTACACCCGCAACGACCTCCTCATCGAGCGGGGCGCGAACACCGACCCCAAGAGCTACGAGGAATTCGTCGAGATGGCGACCACGCTCACGGACGCGAGCAAGAGCCAGTGGGCGTTCGGCGACCCCGGCGGCCTGCTCTCCCACGTCGCCCAGATGAACGGCGTCGGGAACGCGTGGGTCGAGGAGAACGGCGAGTTCTCCTACGCCCAGGCCTCGCCGGCCTACGAGCAGGCCCTCGCGGACACCGTCGCCATGATCGAGGCCGGGCTGTTCCACCCCGACTCGGCCGCCGTTCAGAACACCGAACGCAACGAGTGGGTCAACAACGGCACCACCTGCTTCGCGTACGGCGGGTACGCCGGCTGGTCGAAGTTCTTCGTTGCCGGCGCCGGCATCGAGGGCTTCCAGATGACCGGTCAGGTCGCCCCGGGCCGGGACGGGGGCGACAGCGTCCGTGGCGGCAGCGGCTTCTCGGCCGGGTTCATGGCGTTCAAGCCGACCGACGACCCGGAGCGGATCGCCGAGCTCCTGCGGATCCTGAACTGGCTCGCATCCCCGTTCGGCAGCACCGAGTTCCTGGCCCGCAAGTTCGGTGTGGAGGGCGTCAACTACACGCTCGAGGGATCGGACCCGGTCCTGACCAGCCTCGGCGCCGCCGAGACCACACTCCCGCTCCGCTACCTCTCCGAGCCGCCGTCGGTGCTGTACGAGCCGGGCAACCCGGACGCCGTCGACCAGCAGTTCGAGTTCATGGCGAAGGCCTCGCCGCTGATCGTCCCGGACCCGACCACCGGGCTGTACTCGGAGACCGCGGTCACCGCCGGAGCCTCCGCCGGCACCGCCCTCGGTGACGCCCGTGACGAGATCCTGGCCGGCCGGCAGCCCGTCAGCTCCTGGGCCACCGCCGTGGAGGACTACATGCTCGAGGTGGGCAACAACCTCAAGGACGAGTACGAGGCGGCGTTCGCGGCGCAGGCCTGACCGGCGGCCTAGGATCCGAAGATGGCAACGGTGAAGTCGATCGCGGCGGCCGTGGGCGTGTCCCCGTCCGTGGTCTCCGCGGTCCTGCACGGCAGCAAGCACGTGCGGGTCTCCGAGTCCACCCGCGAGCGGGTGCAGCGGGCGGTCGACGAGGCCGGGTACGTACCCAATCACGCCGCCCGTGCGCTGCGCCTGCAGCGCACGGGCGTGCTCGCGATGGTCCTGCCGAAACTGGAGAATCCCGTCTACCACCGCCTCGTCGACGGCATCTACGACGCCGCGGACGCGCACGGGTACAGCGTGCTCCTCGGCGACGGGATCCGGGTGACCTCCGGTTCCTTGATGCTGCAGCGACTCGTCGGCGGAGGACAGGTGGACGGCACGCTGATCCGGCCGGCAAGCACGATGAGCCCGGGGCTGCTCGCGGAGATCCGCGCGGGCGGCGCACCGATCGTCATCCTGGACGGGACCTCGGAACGGGACCACTGGGTCGCGGTCCAGGACGAGCTCGGCGCGTACGTGGCGACCAGGCACCTCATCGACAAGGGCCACGAGCGGATCGCATACCTCGGCCAGACGCGCTACCAGCAGGAGCGGGTCGACGGATACCGAAGGGCGCTGCGGGAGGCGGGACTGCCGACGCCCGACGCCTACGTCATCCACAGCCAGCAGGGCACACACGACGGGTACGAGGCGTTCCCGACCTTGCTCGCGCTCGACCAGCGCCCGACCGCAGTGCTCGTGAACAACTCGACCACCGCCGTCGGGGTCCTCGCCGCGGTGAGCGACGCCGGGCTCAGGATGCCGGACGACCTGGCCATGATCGGCTACCACGAGATCGCGATCGCCGCAGACCTGCGGCCGAGCCTGACCACGCTGGAGATGCCGCTCTACGAGCTCGGCCGGGTCGGGGTCGAACTCATGCACGCCGCGCTGACCGGCGAGCCCGTGGAGTCGCGCACGATCACAGCGCCGCTGCCCCGGGTGATCGAGCGCCAGTCCACCGCCTGATCGACGCGTCCGGATCGTGGGACGGCGCCGGGAGCGGGAACAAACACCCTGCGCGGCTCCGTTGGCTCCTCCATGACCCTCCCCGCGCCGACCCGCGAGCGGATCAGTGCTTCGTTCGTGCTGCTGCTGGCCGCGCTGACGGCCATCGGCCCGCTCACCATCGATCTCTACCTCGCTGCGTTCCCCCAGATCGTGACCGACCTGGGCACCACCGACGCCCGGGTGCAGTTGACCATGACCGCGACCCTCGCAGGCCTCGCGGTCGGTCAGTTGCTGCTCGGCTCGCTCTCGGACGCCTATGGGCGACGGCGGCCGCTGCTGATCGCACTGGCGGTGTACGTCGTGACGTCGGTCGCCATCATCGGCGTGGACTCGATCGAGCTGCTCACCGTGGCACGCGTGGTGCAGGGGCTCAGCGGCGCCGCGGGCATGGTGCTCGCGATGGCCGTGGTGCGTGACTCCTACTCCGGGATCGGGATGAGCCGGGTGATCTCCCGGCTGATGCTCGTGGTGGGCGTGGCGCCGATCCTCGCGCCCACGATCGGCGCCCAGATCCTGCGGTTCGGGTCCTGGCGCACGATGTTCGGCGTGCTCGCCCTGTTCGGGGTCATGCTCTTCGTGCTGGCCGCGTTCTTCCTGAAGGAGACCCTGCCCCGCGCGGCCCGCCGCACGGGTGGGACCCGTGCCGCCCTGGCGTCCTACCGGTCCCTCGTCACCGACTGGTCCTTCATCGGCGTGGTGCTGATGGGTGCGTTCTACATGGGTGCGATGTTCGCCTACGTGGCGTCCTCGACGTTCGTGTTCCAGGAGGGTTTCCAGCTGAGCGCGAGCGAGTTCGGGTACATCTTCGGCGCCGGCGCGCTCGCCGTGACGATCGGGTCGCAGATCAACGGCGCCCTGGTCTCCCGGTTCCGCCCGGAACGGATCGTGACGACGGCGATCGCTGTCGGTTGGGTGCTCTCGATCGCCCTGTTCGTGGTGGCGTCGACCGTCTCCGCACACGGTTCCGGCCTGCTCCCGCTCGTGGCGCTGCTCGTCCCGACGCTGGGCACCGTCGGCTTCGTGATGCCGTCCGTGCCCGCGATCGTGCTCGAGCACAACGGTCACCGGGCCGGCTCCGCGGCCGCCCTGAACGGCGCGATGGGCTTCGTCATGGGTGCGCTGATCTCGCCCGTGAGCAGCCTCTTCGGAGGAGGCCCGACGGCGATGGCCGGGGTGATGTTCGGCGTCATCACCATCTCCGGGGTGCTGCTGCTCGCGGTCCGGCGCGGGTGGGCGAGCACGAGCAGTGACGCCGTGCCGGCGCCGGTCCTCGCCGAGCTCGACGAGCAGGTGGAGCCCGCGCGACCCTGAGCCGGATGGTCGCCTCCGCTCCGCTCCGAGTGCGGCCGAGCGCTCCTGCGCGGCAGTCGCCGGACGCGCTGATCGCGCAGTGAATGGTCGGGTCGCGTGAAGGTCCGCGGGCCATCGAGCCATTCGCGCCCATGGGCGCCTCGCCGTGGCCGATCATCGAGCCATGCGCATACTCGGGTGGATCGCCGTCGCCCTCCTCACGGTCGCCGTCGCCGCGACCCTTGACCCGGCGCGGCTCGGCGCGGCCGGGATGAACCTGTCCACGGTGAACGGTGCGACCCAGTTCATCGCCCTGCGACCGTGGCTCGTCTTGGGGTTCGCGGTCGCCGCGGTCCTGACCGGCCTGCTCGCGGCCGGGGTCCACCGCTGGCGCGGGGGCGCACCGAGGCTGATCAGCGCCGTCGTCATCTTCGCGCTGGCGGCGGTGGGGCATGGAGCGGTGCTGGCCTCGCGCGGGCTGAGCGCCGGGGAGGTCCCGGCGGCCGCGACCGAGGCCGCGGGCGAGATCACGATCCTGAACCTGAACGTCCGTGGCGGAGCCGCGAACACGACCGACCTCGTGGCACTCGTCCGCGAGGCGGGCGTGGACGTCCTGGTCCTGCCGGAGTCCGGGGCGGACGTGCTCGAGGAGATCGCGGCGGCGCTCGCGGCCGAGGGGGACCGGTTCGAGGTGTTCGCGGGCACCCGCGACCTGTCCCAGCCGGACGGTACGGGCATCCTCGTCAGCGAGCGGATGGGCGAGTACGAGGAGGTCGCCTCCGCGGAGCGCAGCGTGGTGCGGATCGTCCCGGTGAACGGTGACGGCCCGCCCATCACGGCCGTGCACCCGCGGTCTCCGCCGGGGATCCGCTCCGCGTTCGCCCGGCCGCAATCGCTGCAGACGTGGCGCGACGAGGTGGCCGACGTCGCACCGTTGTGTGCGCAGACGCCCGGTGGCATCGTCGCGGGTGACTTCAACGCCACCCTCGACCATGCCTCGATGCGGACCATCGCACCCTGCGTGGACGCCTCGGTGCTCGCCGGGATCGGTGGCGTGGCCACGTACCCGGTGCGGATGCCGGCCCTGCTGGGCACCACGATCGATCACGTCCTGATCGATCCGGCCGACTTCGAGGTGACGGCGGGCGCCGTCGTGGAGGTCCCGGGCACCGACCACAGGGGGGTGCTGATCCGGCTGCTCCCGTTGGACTGACTCGGACCACTCCCGCGGGGGAGGCGCCGCACGGGTTGGCCCTGCCAGACTCGGGTCCATGGGACACGTGCGACTGCTGGCGGAGACGACCGCCCGGCGGGCCGTGTTCTGCGTCATCGGCGGCCTGATGTTCGGCGCCTACGCGGTGCTCGTCACGGGTTTCATGCAGATGCTCGGCGACCCGAGCCTGCCGCCCGTGATCATCTGGATCCTCGTGGCCGTGGCGGCCGTGATCGCGCTGAGCCCACCTGTGCTGCTCGGCGTCCGGACCCTGGAGATCCAGGCCGTGCGCGCGTTCCTCGATGTGGACGTGCCGCTGCCGGTCGGCCCGGTCTCCAACGAGGCGCGCTGGCGGGGCGCGCTCTGGTACACGGCCCACCTGCTCGTGGGGGCCGCCGCGACCATGGTGCTGCTGTCCGCCGTGCCCGTGGGCATCGTCCTGATCCTGCGGACTTCCGCCGATGGCCTCGTGATGGGCCAGCTGCTCGGCATCTTCGCCGACGTGCCCTGGCCGTTCGCCATCGTCATCGGGGTGCTCATGCTGGCGGCCACCGGCGCGGCCTACTACCTCGGCGGCGCGGTGCTGCGCATCCTGGCACCCCGGCTGCTGGGCCCGTCCGCCGCGGAGCGGATCGCGACCCTCGAGCTCGAGGCGCGGACCCTGGCCGAACGTAACCGGCTGGCGCGCGACCTGCACGACTCGGTCGGGCACGCGCTGACCATCACCACGCTCCAGGCAGCCGCCGCGGCCCGGGCGCTCGACCGGGACCCGGTCGGCGGCACCGAGGTCGCGCGCACGGCGCTCGCCGCGATCGAGGAGACCGGCCGGGCCGCCGTCGCCGACCTGGACCGGGTGCTCGGCCTGCTCCGCACGGATGCCGACGACGTTCCCGACCGAGCACCGGTACCCACCCTCGCCGGGGCCGCGGAACTCGTCGAGCGGGCGCGGCTGACCGGGCGGGACGTCCACCTGGAACTGCCCCAGGCGCTCGACGGCATACCGCTCGTGGTCGGCCGGGAGGCGTACGCCGTCATCCGCGAAGGACTCACGAACGCCCTGCGGCACGGCGCGGACCCGGTGACGATCGCCGTCACCCGCCCGGGCGAGGCGGTCCGGGTCGAGATCACGAACCGCGTGGCCAGCACCGCCCCGGACCCGGGCGACCGCGCCGGTGGTCGCGGGCTCGCCGGCCTGCGCGAGGGCCTCACCCTCGTCGGCGGCACCCTGCGCGCCGGCCCTGCCCCGCCCCGGCCCGACCGCACGGGCGACGAGGTCGCTGCCCACGGAACCTGGCGCCTCATCGCAGCACTGCCGTTGACCGACCCACCTCTGGAGCACGCCGATGACTGAACTGCCGGCACCGACCCGCGTCCTGATCGTCGACGACGAGGCCCTCGTGCGCACCGGGCTGCGCATCATCGTCGACGGCGAGGACGACCTGACCGTCGTCGCCGAGGTGGGCGACGGCGCCGACGTGCCGGACGCCGTCGCCCGCCATGCCCCGGACGTGGTCCTGATGGACGTGCGGATGCCGCGCGTGAACGGCATCGACGCGACCCGGGCGGTCGTCGAACGCAGTGAGCGCGCGGGCAGCGGGCCGCGGGTGATCGTCGTGACCACGTTCGAGAACGACGACTACGTCTTCGACGCACTCCTCGCCGGGGCGAGTGGCTTCCTGCTCAAGCGGGCCCGGCCGGAGGAGGTCCTGGATGCGATCCGGGTGGTCGCGCGCGGGGAGTCGGTGCTGTTCCCGCGGGCGCTGCGCCGGCTGGCACGCGGCCGGCAGAGCCCGACGGCGGACGGCCTGTCCGGAGCGGGCCTCACCGACCGTGAGGGTGAAGTGTTGCGGCTGATGGCCGCCGGCAGGTCCAACGCGGAGATCGCCGGCGAGCTCTACCTCGGGGTCGAGACGGTTAAGACCCACGTGGGCAACGTGCTCGCCAAGCTCGGGGTCCGGGACCGCACGCAGGCCGTAGTCGTCGCGTTCACCTCGGGGTTCGTGCCGGCGGCGGACTAGGGCGTGTCTCCCAACTCCGCGGTGAGCTGGGCGGCCGACTCGCGGCCGTGAGTCGGTTCCAGATCCTGACGGACGAGCAGTGGGAGCGGATCGAACCGTTGCTGCCGTCGAACGCGGGCAAGGTCGGTCGCCCGTTCGGTGATCACCGCACCGTGGTCGAGGGCATCGCACCGGTATCGGACCGGGATCCCGTGGCGTGACCTGCCTCGGGAGGCGTTCGGGCCGTGGCAGACGGCGTGGAAGCGGCACAAGACGTTTGCCGGGGACGGCACATGGGACCGGGTCCTGGCCCAGTTGATGGCGGAGGCTGACGCCGCCGGTGAGATCGACTGGACCGTGTCGGCGGACTCGACGATCAACCGGGTCCACCAGCACGCGACGAACACGACCCGCCCGAAGCAGGACACAGGGGGCGACATCGAATCACAAGCAGAGCCGCACGGGCCGTCAACAGTGAACCCGCAGGTCACGGCGTCGGCCGTTCTCGCGGCGGACTGACGAGCAAGATCCACCATGCAGTCGATGGGCGCGGGCGCCCTCTCTCCGTGGTGGTCACGCCCGGGCAGTCGCACGACGGGCGCGCGCTCGAACTCGTGCTGGCGGACATCTGGGTGCCGCGCGTGGGCGCGGGACGCCCACGAACCAGGCCAGACGCGGTGCTCGGAGACAAGGCGTACTCTTCGCGCGCCAACCGGGCAATGCTGCGCCGGCGCGGCATCAAGATGGTGATCCCCGAACCGTCCGACCAGCAGGCCAACCGGAAACGACGCGGCTCCATGGGCGGGCGACCGCCGAAGCTCGATCGCGATAGCTACAAGCGGCGCAACGTGGTCGAGCGCTCCCTCAACCTGCTCAAGCAGTGGCGCGCCCTGGCGACGCGCTACGACAAGAATGCGGTGATCTACCGCGCCGGAGCCGTCTTAGCGGCCATCGTCACCTGGCTGCGCAGTTCCTGAGCGACCTGACTCTCAGCTGCAGTCCTCTCGCTGTCGCGTCGGGCTCGTGCCAGTATCGGCGCAGACCAGTGCGGTCATGACGCTGTAGGAGAAGGAGATGCCCGTGCGCGTGCAGCCTCGAGCGTGGATCGGCCTGGCGGCCTGGGCCCTCTACCTGGTGGTCGTCGTCGTCGTCCAGGCGGCCAGCGGCGTCCCGTACACAGAATGGGGCGACTCGGCGAGCAACCTCTGGCGCGGGGCTGTCGTCTCGCTGGTCCTGGGCGCCGTCGTCGTCGCGATCGTCACGAGCTGGCTCGGCTGGTGGCGTCCGGCCCTGCGTGAGCGCCGGACCACCCGGGCGAAGTGGACGATCATCGCGCCCGCGCTGCTCCTCGTGGCCCTGGTCGGGAACCTGGTCGGGACGGACTGGTCGGCCGTCGGGGCCGATTTCATCCTCGCCGCGCTCGCGCTCGGGATCGTCGTCGGCTTCAACGAGGAGCTCACCAGTCGCGGGCTCCTGCTCGTTGGCCTGCGCGGGAGTACGCGCGAGATCTGGGTCGCGCTGGTGTCGAGCGCGGCCTTCGGGCTCATGCACGGCATCAACATCTTCCTCGGCCAGTCCGTCGCCGAGACGATCCCTCAGATCGGCCAGGCGTTCCTGCAGGGGCTGACGTTCTACGTCCTGCGCCGCGTCACCGGTTCGCTGTTCGCTGCGATCGCCCTCCACGGGGCCTGGGACTTCTCGGTGTTCACGCTCGACGTGTCCGACGGCTCCAACCCGCTGACGATCCTCGTGCTCCTCGGTGGTGTGTTCACACTGGCCACGTTCTGGTTCGCCGCCCGAGACGCGCGCGAGGGTACGGGCGACCGCGCACCGGAGGCCGCACCGGCCTGACCCGGTGTACCGGTCGCCTCACACGTCTCGGCGCCGCACGACGACGCACGCTATGGCGACCGTCGCGGCGGTCCAGAGCACGACAGCGACGATGCTCCACGTGAGCGCTCCGGGACCGCTGGAGACCGAGGGAACCTCCAGCACGGTCGACTCGGGCCCCGGCAGCGTGCGGGCGAACCAGACGCCCGCCGCCACCGGGATCGCCTGCAGCAGAGCGGGGACGACGAAGATGAAGCCGAGTGCCGCCGCGACCCCGGCGATGCTCGAGCGCAGCAGGAGCCCGGCGGAGAGCGCGATCGCGGCGGCCGCCGCCTGGAACAGAGACGTCCCGGCGAGCACCCGAGCCACGTCGGGGTCGGACAGCCCGACGGGTGGGTCCACCAGGGCCGAGCAGAGCAGGAACGAGACCAGACCCGAGACGAGCGACGCGAGGAACGCGGTCACGACGACCACGACGACCTTCGCGAGCACGACCGGCGTCCGGCGCGGCACGACCGCGAAGGTCGTGGTGGCCGCTCCCCGCTCGTACTCGGCGGTGCCGAGGAGCGTGCCGAACGACACGAGGAGCAGCAGCGGGACGTAGTTGGTGTCCGCCACCGCGCCGAGCACCGCGCCCAGCGCCTCGGCGTGGCTCGAGACGGCAGATCGTCCGGTGAGCACGGTGACGACCGCGATGCCGATCGGCAGCAGGAGCGCGAGAGCGACGAGCCACCGGGTCGAGCGCAGGCTCCAGGCCTTGAGCGCCTCGGACGCCAGGAGGCCGCCGAACACGAGGCGGACGCCCGCGTCGCCGGTGGCGGGGACGGGGTCGGTCTGGGCGGTCATGACGCCTCCGGTGCGGTGTACTCGACGGCATCCTTGGTCAGGGCGAAGAACGCCTCCTCCAGCGACGCCTGCTGCGGGACGAGCTCGGCGAGCACGGTCCCCGTGCTCAGTGCGAGGGCGCCGACGTGCTCGCTCGCCAGGCCGGTCACGGTGAGCACGCCGTCGTCGGCGCGGTCGACGCCCGCGCCCGCCTCGGCGAGCGCCGCAGCCAGGGCGTCCGGGTCGCCCGCGACCCGGGCCCGAACGCTCCCCGTCGTCGCGTTCGCGACGACTTGGTCCAGCGGCCCGGCCGCGACGAGTCGGCCGCGCCCCAGGACGACGAGGTCGTCCGCGGTCTGCGCCATCTCGCTCATCAAATGGCTCGAGACGAGCACCGTCGTGCCGGAGGCGGCGAGCGAGCGCACGAGCTCGCGCACCCAGTGCACGCCGTCGGGGTCCAGCCCGTTCACCGGCTCGTCGAGCACGAGTGTGCGCGGCCGGCCGATCAGCGCTGCGGCGATCCCCAGACGCTGGCCCATCCCCAGGGAGTAGGTGCCGATCCTCCGGTTCGCCACGGCGCTCAGGCCGGTGAGCTCGAGCACCTCGTCGACCCGCCGCGCCGGCAGCCGGTGCGTCAGGGCGATCGACCGGAGGTGGGCGCGCGCGTTGCGACCCGGGTGGACGGCGTGCGCGTCGAGCATCGCCCCGATCGCCGTCAGCGGGGCCGGGTCGTCGGCGAACGGACGCCCGTCGACGCGGACCGTGCCGCTGGTCGGCCGGTGCAGGCCGAGGATCATGCGCATGGTCGTCGACTTGCCCGCGCCGTTGGGGCCGAGCAGCCCCGTGACCCGCCCCGTGCGGACGGTAAGACTGAGGTCGTCGACCGCGAGCTTGTCGCCGTACCGCTTCGTGACGTTCTCCAGCTCGATCACGAGGCGCACCCCAGAGACGCCTTCGCCGCACCCGCCATGCCTGTTCCCCACAGTCCTGTGCATCCCACCCGTTCGGCGAGGCCCGAGCGAAACCTACCGGGCCCTACGAGACGGCGCACGACCACCTTCGACGACACAAGCGTCCGTGTGGTGCAGCCCCGGCAGAACCAGAGTCCCCGACGACGCCCACGCAAAGGCGCTACCAAGTACACCTTCGACCGTGGAGTCGCCATCTCTGCAAGTCACGTTCCGCCTGCTGCAGCACGGCCTCCTGTTGTTGGGCAGCCCAAGAGAACTAAGACTGGTGTGACTTAGGAGACACGCCCTAGTCTCGCCCGACGCGAGCGCCAGGACGGACACGCCCGTGTCGAAGCATTCGGGACCGACCTCGACCGGCAACCGCACCGGGAAGCGGGGCCAGGGTCAGAACGGCGGCCACGGGACCGCTGGCATCTGCCCAGCCGGTGCGGGGAAGCGGGCCCGCGCCAGCAGTGCGTCGCAACGCTGCGCCGTCGCCTCCACCTCGTCGGGGGTGAGCAGCTCGCCGAGGAGGGCGCCGAGGTCGCCGGCCAGGCTCGCCCGGACGCGCTCGACGCCGGCCACCTCGTCGGCATCGAGGTCCTTGCCGAGCCAGCCCCACAGGACGGTCCGGAGCTTGTGCTCGGTGTGGAACGCGAGTCCGTGGTCCACGCCGTACCGGTGGCCGGCCGCCGTCGGGAGGATGTGACCGCCCTTGCGGTCGGCGTTGTTCGCGACGATGTCGAAGACCGCCATCCGGCGCAGTGCCGCCGAGTCCTCGTGGATCAGGGACACGATGCGGTCATCCTCGTCAAGGCCGTCGAAGACGTGGAGCCATCCCTCGGGGACCGCGTCGGCCGGGACCAGGTCCACCGGGTCCTGGGCCGGGTCTGGCTCGCACCACACCTGCACCATCCCGTGCCCGAGCGGCCCGTCGCGCAGCCAGGTCCTGGGCACCACGTCCCATCCGAACGACTCCGACAGCGCGTGGGCGGCCGCCTCGCGCCGGGCCAGCGTGCCGTCGGGGAAGTCCCAGAGCGGGCGCTCGCCGGCGACGGGCTTGTAGACGACGCTCACGCCGTCGATCCGGCCGACGAACGTGGCGTTCGAGGCCTCCCTGATCCGGCCGACCAGTTCCAGCTCACCTTCGGCCAGCGTGCCGGCGTCGGCCGCGCCGGTGGACACCTCGCTCATCTGAAGGAGTCGGGCAGCGTGCAGACGTGCTCGTCGCCCTCGATCGGGGCGCCGCAGAGGGGGCAGATCGGCCGGCCCGCACCGACCAGCTCCCGGGCCCGGCGGGCGAACACCCGAGCCGAGCCGACCGGGATCCGGACCTGGAGGACCTCTTCGGGCTCGAAATCCTCCGGGTCGAACTCCTCGAGGGCCTCCTCGTCCTCGGAGCCGGCCAGCGGGAGCGCCTCGATCACGATCTGGGCGGTCGTCGGGTCCCAGCCGAGGCTCATCGTGCCGACGCGGAACCGCTCCTCGACCGGCTCGTCCAGGGGCTCGTGGTCGAGGAGGCCCTCCGGGGCCTTCTCGGGCACGCTGAACGGGTTACCGTCCTCGGCCATCAGCCGGTCCAGTACCTCGTCGATCTTGAGGGCGAGCGCGGCGGACTGTTCCTTCTCGAGCGCCACGCTGACCAGTTGCGACCCTGCGCGGGCCTGGAGATAGAACGTGCGCGCGCCGGGCTGGCCTACGGTGCCCACGACGAAGCGGTCGGGCCAGTCGAATCCGTGGACGAGGGGAGTCATGACTCCATGCTACGAGCGTGTCGAGCTCGAGTGGCTCGAGCCCGCCGCCGTGCCCGCGCCACCACCGACCGCAGCCACGGCCGCGGTCGTGGTGCTGGACTTCGCGAGCCAGGTCAGATCGCCGCCGTCGGTGTTGACGGCGACGACGTTCGGACGGGTCGAGGTGTACTGCACGATCGACACGGAGGCGGGCCCGACGTTGATCCGCTGGAACAGGTCGAGGTGCATGCCGAGGGCATCGGCGAGGACGGATTTGATGAGGTCCCCGTGGCTCACGGCCACCCAGACCGCCCCTGGGCCGTGCTCCGCCTCGAACGCGGCATCGCGCTGCCGGACGGCGGTGACGGCGCGTGCCTGCATGGCTGCCATGGACTCCCCGCCGGGGAAGGTCACCGCGGACGGCTGCCGCTGCACGATCGGCCACAGGTCGTCCTTGACGAGGTCATTCAGCGTCAGACCCTGCCACTGCCCGTAGTCGCACTCGGTCAGGGCCGCGTCGGTCCACACCCCCGGGTTCGACGACCGGGCGTCGAGGATCGCCTGGGTGGTCTGCTCGCAGCGCAGCATCGGGCTGGTGACGACGCCGACGAGTGGCACCGGAGCCAGACGCTCCCCGGTGCTGCGGGCCTGGGCGCGGCCGATCTCGTCCAGTTCGACACCGGGCGTCCTGCCCGCGAGCACACCGCTCGCGTTCGCGGTGGTGCGGCCGTGTCGAACGAGGAGGAGGGTGGCCATGGACGTAGAGCCTACGGTGCGGAGCCGACGGTGAAGCCGTCCGGGGCATCGGCATCGCCATCGGCGTCGATGTGGCTCAGGCTCCGGCGACCAGCGCGCGCACCTCGGTGCCGTCCACCTCGGAGAGCGACGCGTGCTGCCAGCGCGGCCGGTGGTCCTTGTCCACCAGCGCGGCCCGGACGCCCTCGACGAAGTCCGGAGCGGCGATCAACGCCGTCGCGACGCGGAGGTCCTGGGCGAGCACCTCGGTGACCGAGCCGAGTTCGGCTGCCCGTCTGATCGCCGCCAGCGTCACCACGACGGACAGCGGGGACCGCGCCGCCAGGAGGTCACCGGCCACGCGGGCGGCGGACTCGGGAGCCCGGCGGAGTGCCTCGAGGATCGCAGCCGCGTCATTTCCGGCGTAGCAGCGGTCGATCCATCCGCGCTCGGCCGTCGAGGGTGCGGCCGGCGCGGTCTGGCCGACGGCGGCGTCGAGGTCCTCACCGGAGGCCAGCCGGGCGACGATCGTCGGCCAGGACCCGGAGTCGACGAGGGTGTCGGCGAGCCCGACCGCGATCGCGTCCGCCTCGCCGGCCGCTCTACCGGTGAGCGCGAGGTGGGTGCCGAGCTCGCCCGGCGCCCGGGACAGGACGAACAACGCACCGACGTCCGGGAACAGGCCGATCCCGGTCTCGGGCATCGCGACCCGGGTGCGTTCGGTGACCAGCCGCAGCGAGCCGTGTGCCGACAGCCCGATGCCGCCGCCCATCACGATCCCGTCCATGAACGCCACGTACGGCTTGGGGTAGTCGGCGATCAGCGCGTTGAGGGCGTACTCCGCCCGGAAGAACCCGGCCGCGTCGCCGGTGCCGTCGAGCAGACCGGTGCGGATCGCGCGGACATCCGCGCCGGAGCACAGTCCGCGGTCCCCAGCGCCGTCGAGGGCGACGGCGGTGATCCGCTCGTCGGCGGCCCACTCCTCGAGCAGGGTCGTGAGGGTGCCGATCATGCCCGGCGTCAGGGCGTTGATCGCGCGCGGGCGGTTCAGGCGGAGCCTGCCGAGGGATCCCTGCACGGCGACTAGTACCTCGTCGGAATCGTCACTCGCTGCACGAAACTCCACGATGCTCCACCCCTCGTCCTGCCGCGCTCCGATGCTACTGGTGCTCGCGCGGTCCACCCTCGCGGGCATCGTCGTCAGGCGGGCCCCGGCTCACCCGGGCCGCGGGCCGACGTAGGCCGACTCCGGTCGCAGTCGCAGCGGCTTCTGGCCGTACTCGTCGACCACGTGCGCGAGCCACCCGGCCGTCCGGGCGACGGCGAAGATCACCTGCCCGGCGTCGTCGCCCATCTCGGCTCCCACGGCCAGGACCGCCAGCGCCAGGTCGACGTTGACGGGCCGGCCGGTGCGCGGTCCGACCATCGCGACCAGTTCCCGGGTCACGCGGATCGCGGCCGCGTATCGGTCCATGCTCGACATCCGGCCCAACAGGAAGGCCGCCCGCGGATCGGTGCGGCGGTACAGCACATGCCCGAAGCCGGGGATCCCCTGGCCACGGGCGGCCACTGCGGCGATCGCTCGCTCGGGCGCGCGGTCGAGGCCGTCGCGGAGCATCTGGGTTGCCGCCGACGGAGCCGAGCCGTGCATGGCGCTGTCGAACGCGGAGAGGGCGGAGGCAACCGCGGCGTACGGGTGGGCGCGGGCGGAGGCGGCGACGCGCGCGGCGAGGGTCGCGGTCGCCAGGTCGTGGTCCAGGCACAGCACGAGCGTCGCGTCCAGAAGCGCCAGATCGGCCGGGGTGCTGGGCGAGGCAGTCAGCTTGGGCCACAGTCGCTGCGCCACTGACGCCGAACCGGGGGCGGCCGGTCCGAGGTCGGGAAGGGCGTCGACCATGGTGGCGATGAGGCGCCGCCCGGCGGAGTGGACGGCGTCCGGTGCGAGGTCGGTGCGGAGCGGGTCATGCGAGCCCGCGACCACCACGCTCAGTTGCATCCGGTCGATCAGCCGGGCCGCCGGCCCGAGGAGGTCGCCAGCGGCGCGGGCCGGGCCGACCACCTCGGGCAAGGCGTGGCAGCTCCGGCCGCCGGCGACCGCCGTCTGCGCCCAGAGGAGGTCGATCGCGGCCTCGAGGCCGCCGGTCCGGGCGAGGTCCGTGGCCCTGCGGCCGCGGTAGTAGAGCTCGTCGTCCTCGATGAGGGTGAGCGGTGAGTCGAGGACCATCAGCGGGCGGCCACGGCTGTGATCGGGAGCCGCACCCGCCCGTCCGCGCCGCCTCGTCGCGGCCAACTGCTCCACGTCGAGGGCATCGAACGTCGAGCCGCCGCCGGTCTCCGCGCGGGCGCTCCCGATGAGCCCGCGCGAGACGTAGGCGTAGAGGGTCGTCGGCTTCACGCCCAGACGCGCGGCGGCCTGCGCCGTGGTCAGGCGCGGCAATGGCTCGGACACGGCGCCTCCCGCGATATTGATGCGATCAACATTGATTGGTCAGGGATCAATGCGTGTGGTCTCGTGAGGCTACCCGACCGCCACAGGAGGAACCGATGCAGTCACCGTCGCGCATGGACAATGCCCCGATCACCGTCCCGCGTGGGCTCGCGAACGTCGTCGTCACCGAGACCGGACTCAGTGACGTGCGTGGCCACGAGGGCTTCTATCACTACCGCCAGTACTCGGCCACGGAGCTCGCCGAGTCCCGTCCGGTCGAGGACGTCTGGAAGCTTCTGCTCGACGGCGAACTTCCCGACGCCGCGGCGGGTGACGAGTTCGCCGCCGAGGTGGCCGCCCAGGCGTCGCTGGCACCGGACCTTGCGAACCTGCTTCCCGCCATCGGGCGGGCGGCCGGACCGGCGGACCCGCTCGCGGGTCTGCGGGCGGCCCTCGCCCTCGAGGGATCCCAGCGTGGCCTGCGACCGCTCTACGACCTCACCCGTGAGCAGCGCCGCGATGACCTGATCTGCCTCGCGGCGCGGGTTCCCACGATCATCGCGGCGCTCGCCAGGCTCCGGGCCGGGGACCGGTCGATCGAGCCCCGACCGGACCTAGGCCTGGTGGCGAACTACCTGTACATGCTGCGCGGCGAGGAGGCCGAGGACGCGCACGTCGCGGCGCTGTCCGCCTATCTGGTGGCGGCCATCGACCACGGTTTCAACGCCTCCACGTTCACCGCCCGGGTGATCGCCTCGACCGGTGCCGACGCCGCGTCCTGCCTGGTCGGAGCACTCGGCGCGCTGTCCGGACCGCTGCACGGCGGTGCGCCCAGCCGGGCCCTGGACAGCCTCGACGAGATCGGCACACCTGAGCACATCGACGCCTGGGTGAGCGAGCAGCTACGGGCCGGGAGGAGGATCATGGGATTCGGGCACCCGGTATATCGCACCGAGGACCCGCGCTCGGCCCTGCTGAAGCGGGTCGCCCAGGGCCTCGGAGGGCCACGCATCGACTTCGCGGTCGCCGTCGAGGAGCGGATCCCCGAACTTCTCGAACGGCACAAGCCGGGTCGCGCCCTGCACACCAACCTCGAGTGGTACGCGGCCGCCGTGATGGAACACCTCGGGTTCGAGCGCGCCCTGTTCACCCCGACCTTCGCCGCCGCGCGGGTGCTCGGCTGGACCGCCAACATCCTGGAGCAGAGCGAGGACTCCAAGATCATCCGCCCGTCCGCCCGCTACGTCGGCCCGCCGGCGCCGCAACCGGTGCCGGACCGGGTCTGACCGGCTCAGTGCCCCCGGTCGACCCACTCCTGCCGATGCGGGGCCTCGGCGCCGATCGTCGTGTCATCGCCGTGGCCCGTGTGCACGACCGTGGTGGGCGGCAGGGTCAGGAGTTGGTCGGTGATCGAGTCGATGATCGTCGGGAAGTGCGAGAAGGACCGCCCGGTCGCGCCGGGACCGCCCTGGAACAGCGTGTCTCCGGTGAACACCGCGCCAAGGTCCGGGCTGTGGAAACTGCACGAGCCAGGGGAGTGCCCCGGCGTGTGCAGCACCTCGAGGCTGATGTCGCCGATGGTGAACGTGTCGCCGTCGGTCAGGTCGGAGTCGGGGCCGACGCCCGGGTGGGTCCGGTCCCAGAGCTCGCGGTCCGCCGGATGCAGGTAGGTGTGGGTGCCGAAGTCCCCGGCGAGCTGGCAGGCCACCCCGATGTGGTCGTCGTGGGCGTGGGTGAGCAGGATGCCCCGCACCTGGCGCCCGGCCACGGCGTCGATGATGGCGTCGGCGTCATGGGCCGCGTCGATCAGGACGCACTCGGTGTCGTCGCCGACCACCCAGACGTTGTTGTCGACCGCCCAGGTGCCGCCGTCGAGCGAGAACGTG
The DNA here is from genome assembly GCF_902703175.1 of Occultella aeris. Taxonomy (GTDB): domain Bacteria; phylum Actinomycetota; class Actinomycetes; order Actinomycetales; family Beutenbergiaceae; genus Occultella; species Occultella aeris. The sequence continues at coordinate 23,461 of NZ_CACRYJ010000013.1, forward strand.
CCAGAGGTGACCACCTTGTCGACGCGCGTGCCGGTGGGGTCGTCGTTCGTCGGGCTCATGCGGTCGTTCCTTCCAGCACCACGACGCTGCGCAGCACGGCGCCGTCGTGCATCTTCGTGAATGCGGCCTCGATGTCGCCCAGCCCGATCCGTTCGGACACGAACGCGTCGAGGTCGAGCCGGCCCTGCAGGTACAGGTCGATCAGCAGCGGGAAATCCCTGCTCGGCAGACAGTCGCCGTACCAGGAGGACTTCAGGGCGCCGCCGCGGCCGAACACGTCGGCGAGTGGCAGCTCGAGGGTCATCGTCGGGTTCGGCACGCCGACCAGCACCACGACGCCGGCCAGGTCGCGCGCGTAGAACGCCTGCTTGTACGTCTCCGGGCGGCCGACGGCGTCGATCACCACATCCGCGCCGAAGCCGCCGGTCAGCTCGCGGATCGCCTCGACCGGGTCGGTGCTCGAGGAGTTCACCGTGTGGGTGGCACCGGCACCCTTGGCCCACTCGAGCTTGGTGTCCTCGACGTCGACGGCGATGATCGTGCCCGCGCCGGCCAGCGCGGCGCCCATGATCGCGGCGTCCCCGACGCCGCCGCAGCCGAACACCGCGACCGTGTCGCCGCGGGTCACGCCGCCGGTGTTGATGGCGGCCCCGATGCCTGCCATCACGCCGCAGCCGAGCAGCCCGGCCGCCTCGGGGGCAGCGGCGCGGTCCACCTTGGTGCACTGCCCGGCGGCTACCAGGGTCTTCTCCGCGAACGCGCCGATGCCGAGCGCGGGGGAGAGCTCGGTCCCGTCCTCGAGGGTCATCCGCTGGGTGGCGTTATGGGTCGCGAAGCAGTACCACGGCCGGCCACGCAGGCAGGCCCGGCACTGGCCGCACACGGCCCGCCAGTTCAGGATCACGTAGTCGCCGGGCGCCACCTCGGTGACCCCGGGGCCGACCTGCTCGACGATCCCGGCCGCCTCGTGGCCGAGCAGGAACGGGAACTCGTCGTTGATGCCGCCGTTGCGGTAGTGCAGGTCGGTGTGGCAGACGCCGCACGCCTGGATCCGAACGACCGCCTCTCCGGCGCCGGGATCGGGGATCACGATCGTCGTCAGTTCGACGGGGGCATCCTTGGCGCGGGCGATGACGCCCTGGACCTTCTGGGGCACGGTTGATCCTCAGGGTTCGGGTTCGGGGGTTCGCGGCCAGCCTAACCAGCGGCCAGCCTGGTTGGGCGGACCTCAGGGAGTCCGTCGCCGCAGGGTGGCGGACCCGAGCGCGAGCAGTCCGGTGATGAGGCCCTCGGCGACGTCCAGGTCCACGCCGTCCAGGGCAGTGACGGCGCCGCGGATGACCCGCAGTCCGCGCACCACCACGGCGGCCCCGGTGCTGTTCACCATGACGTGCAGGATCCTCCCTGGAACGCCACGGCGGTACTCAGGCGCCGATCAGATCCTCCAGTGCGTCGAGGTCGTCCAGCATTGCCATCTCCCGCGCGTCCAGGCCGCCGGCACCGGCACGCATCCGCAGGTCGTCCTCCTCGCAGGTCGCGGCGATGCAGCCGAGCACGGCGTCCCGCTCGGCCCGGGCGGCGGCCAGGCTCAGTTCTTCACGCAACTGGGCGATTCGTCCGTTCATCCTCGCGCTCCCTCCCGCCGCCTACTCGAGGCCGGGCCGCCGGTGACCCGGCGGCGTTGACCCGGCTGACTCGGCTGACCCGGCCATGGCTCGGCGTTGTTCCCGACTATGCACCCATCCGCGGACATCGCGGTCGAGGTACGCGGGCGCGCCGCGATCACAGCATCCGGTTGAGCAGCCGGTCCCGGTCCAGGAGCTGGTGCTTGAGCACCAGGCCGACGTGGGCGACCAGGGCCAGGAGGAACACGATGTGTGTCGTGAGGTGCACCACCAGCCCGACGTCGTCGTCGACGATGGGCAGCGGTGCAGGCCACTCGTACGGTCCGACATCCCACTCGGAGTCGGTCCCGAACAGCAGTGCGAGACCGGTGAGCGGGATCGCGAACATCAACACGTACAGGGTGCGCTCGACCGCGGTCGCGACGCGGCGCTCGGCTGCGGAGAGCCCGGGCGCCCAGTCCGGCAGGCCGCCCACGCGGCGCCACCACACGCGCACGCACGCGAGCACGAGGATGACCGTACCGAGCACCGCGTGCGGCACGATCCACCACTCGTCCTCACCACCGAAGAACAGGTCGGCGGCCCACTCGAGCAGGTCGTCGAACCGGTCGATCGAGTAGCCGAGGACGAACTGGATGCCCATGGCAGCGGCCATCGTCCAGTGCAACACCTTCGTGACCGTGCCGTAGCCGGTCGAGGCACCGTTCGCGCTCATGCCCGAGCATCCTCCTCCACGTGGGCCGGCACGGCGAGGCGGGTCGGTGTGGCACGCCCTGGGTGGGTGGAACCTTCAGCCGGAGAATCTCAGTCGGTGAAACGCTCGCGGCATTGCCGGTCGGCCGGGTACCATCGAAAGCCAATCACCATCCAGAGCGGTCGAGAGTCCTGGCTCGTCGACGCCGCAGCAACCCCCCAACGGAAGCCTCCCGAGGGGAAGGGTGCTAAAGCCAGGGTCGATGGAGTTCACATGAAGGCATCATCAGCGCACGGGGCGTTGCAATGAGCACGGCGAGCCTGTACCGGGCACCGGGCGAGCGCCCCACGATCTCGTTCGAGCTGTACCCGCCCCGTACGCCCAAGGGTGAGGTCTCGCTGCAGCGGACGGTGTTGGACCTGGCCCAGATCGGGCCGGACTACTTCTCCGTGACATACGGCGCCTCCGGGGCGACCCGGCAGACGTCGCGTGACCTGATCTGCAGCATCCTGCGGGACACGCCCGTCACCCCGATAGCGCACCTGACCTGCGTCGGCGCGTCCGAGGCGGACCTGACCGAGTACGTCAGCGAACTGCTCGACGAGGGCGTCCGGGACTTCCTGGCCCTGCGCGGGGATCCGCCGGCCGGCCAGGAGGACTGGCAGCCGCACCCCGAGGGCCTGACCCGGGCGAGCCAGCTCGTCGCCCTGCTCCGGACTGTCGTCGCAGCACGTCTCGGGCCGGCGGACCCGGTCAGCATCTCGGTGGCCGCCTACCCCGGTGGCGACTACGGGCCGGACGGGCAGGCCGTGGTGGACCCGAGTGACGTGGCTGCGCTGCTGGAGAAGCAGGATGCCGGCGCCGACTTCGCGATCACCCAGGTCTTCTTCGACCCGGCGCACTACGCCGAACTGGTGTCCGCAGCGCGGGCCGGTGGCGTCCGGATCCCGATCATCCCCGGGCTCATCCCGCTCACCGACCCGAAGCGGCTGCGCCGCCTCGAGGAGCTCACCGGGGTCCGGGTCCCGGAACAGCTCCTGGACTCCCTCGACTCCGCTGAGAGCCCCGACGAGGCATACCAGCGGGGTCTGACCGCGAGCGTGGACCTGATCGACGGCGTCCTCGCGGCCGGTGCTCCCGGACTGCACCTGTACACGTTCAACTCGTCGAAGGCCGCGCTCGACCTCCTCGACCGGGCCGGACTCGCCCCAACAGTTGCCCTGGGGGGCACCGCCCCCCAGTGACCGCACCGGCCTGACCCGGGTGTGCTCCGCGATGGCGGGCGCACCGGTCCGGGTCCGGCAATCGAGACAACCGATCGGCCCACGCGGCCGACGGGGGTCGCTTCACCCTGCTCGAACCACATCCCTGGACAGAAGGAGCACCACCATGTCAGTGCACGAAGGCGTCCCCGCGTTCCCGGCCGCAACCATCCTCGGCTACCCCCGGATCGGGCCGCGCCGCGAGCTCAAGCGTGCCGTCGAGTCGTTCTGGGCCGGCCGCAGCACGGCGCCGGAGCTCAGTGCGGTGGCCGGGGACCTGCGCGAGCGCACTCGGACGAACCTGGCCGGACTCGGCCTGGGCACCGATGATGCGTCCATCCCGTCAGACTTCACCTTCTACGACCAGGTGCTCTCCGTGGCCGCGCACCTGGGCGCGATCCCGGAGCGGTTCGCGCACCTGCGTGGCCCGGACGGCGCACTCGACCTCGCCGGCCTGTTCACCGTCGCGCGCGGCGAGGGTGACCGGGCACCCCTGGAGATGACCAAGTGGTTCGACTCCAACTACCACTACCTCGTCCCGGAGATCGGACCGGACACCGAGTTCCGTCTCGTCGAGACCCCGAGCGTGGAGGCGTTCGCAACCGCCCTGGCGGACGGCGTGGTGACCCGGCCCGTGATCGTCGGCCCGGTGACGTTCCTGCTGCTGGCAAAGCCGAGCGAGTCGGCGCCCGAGGGATTCTCACCGCTGTCCCGGCTCGACGACCTGCTCGTCGCGTACGCCGAGTGGCTCCGCGCGTTCGCGGAGGCGGGCGCCACCTGGGTGCAGCTCGACGAGCCTGCCCTGGTGAGCGACACCTGGGCGGAGCCGTCCGCGCAGGTGAGCGCCGCCGTCGGGCGTGCCTACCAGGCACTTTCGGTGGACCTGGCGCGCCCGGACCGGCCGGCCTTGTTCGTGGCCACGCCCTACGGCCCGCTCGGCGAGCGGTTCGCGGACCTCGCAGCCACCGGCGTCGAAGCCATCGGGCTCGACCTCGTGCGCGGCGAGGCACCCGCGATCGACGACGCGGTCCGTACCGCCCTCGCGGGCCGGACCGTCGTGGCGGGTGTCGTCGACGGTCACAACATCTGGCGCACCGACCTTGACGCCGCGACCGCGTCCGTGGCCGCGTTGCGCGCGGCCCTCGGAGGGGACGTCGACGTCGCCGTGTCCACCTCCACCTCGCTGTTCCACGTGCCGCACACCACCTCCGACGAGCCCGACCTGCCGCAGCGACTGCTGTCCTGGCTCGCGTTCGCCGACGAGAAGGTCGGCGAGGTGCTCGCACTGGCCGCCGGGCCGGACGCGGCGGGCGAGGCGTTCGCCCGCTCCCGCGAGGTCGCCGCGGACCGGGCCGGCGCACCCGGGGTAGTGGTGCCGGAGGTCCGGAGCCGCGCCGCCGGCCTCACCGAGGCCGACTTCCACCGCAGCGCCTACGACGCACGGGTCGCCGCCCAGGACGCCGTGCTGGACCTGCCGCCGCTGCCCACGACCACGATCGGGTCCTTCCCGCAGACGTCCGAGCTCCGCGTCGCTCGGGCCAGCCTGCGCAAGGGCGAGATCACAGCCGAGCAGTACGCGGAGGCGATGCGCGCCGAGATCGCCCACGTGATCGAGCTGCAGGAGAAGCTCGGCCTGGACGTGCTCGTGCACGGCGAGCCCGAGCGCAACGACATGGTCCAGTACTTCGCGGAGAACCTCGACGGGTTCGCCGTCACGCAGAACGGCTGGGTCCAGTCCTACGGGTCGCGCTGCACCCGCCCGTCCATCCTCTGGGGCGACGTCTCCCGGCCCGCGCCGATCACGGTGGACTGGTCCCGGCACGCTGCCTCGCTCACGAGCCACCCGGTCAAGGGCATGCTCACCGGGCCGGTGACGATCCTCGCGTGGTCCTTCGTGCGCGACGACCAGCCGCTCGCGGACACCGCGAACCAGGTCGCGCTGGCCCTACGGGACGAGATCGCCGACCTCGAGGCGGCCGGGATCGGCGTGGTCCAGGTCGACGAGCCCGCCCTGCGGGAGCTGCTGCCGCTGCGCCGCGCCGCCCAGAGCGCGTACCTGGACTGGTCGGTGGCCTCGTTCCGGCTCGCGACCGCGGGTGCTGCGGACGCCACCCAGATCCACACCCACCTGTGCTACTCGGAGTTCGGCGAGGTCATCGGCGCGATCGACGGTCTCGACGCGGACGTGACGTCCATCGAGGCCGCGCGGTCGAAGATGGAGATCCTGCCGGACATCAACTCCTCGGGGTTCGCCCGCGGCATCGGCCCCGGCGTGTACGACATCCACTCCCCGCGGGTGCCGAGCACGGCCGAGATCACCGACCTGCTGACGGCGGCACTGGCCTCGGTCGGGGAGCGCAAGCTCTGGGTGAACCCCGACTGCGGCCTGAAGACCCGCGGCTACCCCGAGACGGTCGCCTCGTTGGAGAACCTCGTCGCCGCGACCCGCTCGGTCCGGGAACGGCTCGGAGCCCCGGTCCAGGGCTGACGCGACCACACGCCCGACGGCGGCCACGCACCCAGGTGCGCGACCGCCGTCGGGCGTTGCTCGGCAAGGACATCGACCTGCGAGACTTGGGCGATGAATCCGATGACCCGCGGCCTGGTCCTCACCGCCATGCTCTCCGGAGCGCTCATCGTCGGAGCCGTGCTGCTCTGGGTGACCGAGGTGATCGGGTTGCCGCTGTTCCTCGGTGCGGTCGTGCTGATCTCGATCGCCCAGATGGGTGTCACGATGCGGATACTGGCCGAGCAGAAGCGGGCCTGGCGGGCTAACGCGGCGGCACGGGATGACCGGTCGCCCGGGGACGGCTTCGACCCGATGAAGAAGTACCGCTAGAACTCCGGTGCCGTCGCGTCGGACCTCCCCGGCTTCTCCTGCGGCCCGGGCGGGCCGCCCGGCTCGATGCCAAGCACGTCGTCGGCGAGCCGCTGGTTGCCCGCCGTCAGACCGCCGTCGACCATGATCGTGGTGCCGGTGATCCAGGACGCCTCGTCGGAGGCGACGAACGCGGTCAGGGCGGCGATGTCCTCGGGTGTGCCGAGACGGCGCATGGGATACCAGGACCTGAGCCGGTCCACGATGTCCGGGTCACGCTCGATGCGCGCGTCCCAGGCGCCCGGGGTGAGCACGGTCCCGATCCCGAGCGCGAGCGCGCGAACGCCGTCGGGCCCGTAGCGCACCGCGATGCTGCGGGTGAGCGACTCGACGCCCGCCTTGGCCGCGCTGTAGGCCTCGTTGCCGAAGTACTGGTGGGCGTTCACCGACGCCATGTTCACGATGACGCCGCGGCCGCGGCGGCGCATCCCCGGCAGGACCGCCCGGCTGCACAGGAAGACCGACCGCAGCGCGATCGCGACCTGCTCGTCCCAGCGCGCGGGCGTGGTCCCGAGCAGGTCGTCGTCGTAGGCGTACGCGGCGTTGTTGACGAGGACGTCGACGGCGCCCCACCGGTCCTGCACGCGGGTCACCAGGGCGTCGACCGCGTCGTCATCGGTGATGTCGACCGCCTCGGTGCGGATCGTCGCCGGGTCACCGAGGGCCCGCGCGAGCGCGGCGAGGCCGTCGCCGTCGCGGTCCACGAGGACGAGGCGGGTGCGCACGTCCGCGAACCGGCGGGTGAGCGCGCGCCCGATCCCGCCCGCGGCGCCGGTGATCAGGACCACCCTGGCCAAGCCGTCCGCTGGCGCCTCCCGGTCGGCGGGTGTGCTCATCCGCGCTGCGCCGCGACGACGTCGATCTCGACGAGGATGTCCATCAGGTCGGAGCCGACGGTGGTCCGGACCGGGCGGTGGTCACCGAACCGCTCGGCATAGACACCGTTGAAGGCTGCGAAGTCGCGCTTGAGGTGCTCCAGGTGCACGGTGGCCTTGATGACGTCGCTCAGGTCGAGGCCGACGACGGCGAGGGCTCGCTCGACGTTGTCGAGGGTCGCCGCGGTCTGTGCCTCGACCCCGTCCGGGACGGCGCCGGTGGCCGGGTCCTGAGGTCCGAAGCCCGCGGTCCAGACCAGCCCGGCGGCGGTGCCGACGTGGGAGTAGGGGCCGGCGGGCTGGTCTGGAC
>NZ_CACRYJ010000014.1 GCF_902703175.1 Occultella aeris
GCCCAGCAGACGACCCCACCCCGACCGGAGAAGCATGTCCTACCCTTCCCTCACGCTCGAGCACGACCTGACCGCACCCGCGCTGCCGACCGGCAGCCCCCGGCTGTCCTGGACGACCCCGCCGGGCTCGCCGGCCCAGACCGGCTACGCCGTCGAGGTCACGGCCGTCGACGGGACCGTGCGTCGTAGCGAGCACGACGGCGACGAGTCGGTCCTCGTCGCGTGGCCGTTCGAGCCACTCGCCTCGCGCGAGCAGGTCGAGGTCCGGGTGCGGACGCGCGCGACCGACGGCTGGGGCGACTGGTCCGAGCCGGTCATCGCCGAGGCCTCACTGCTGCACGCGTCGGACTGGCAGGCACGCATGATCTCCCCGCGCGAGGGTCACGCCGCGGGCGACCCGGCGCCGGTCCTCGCCACCGAGATCGACCTCCCCGATGACGTCGTCAGCGCGCGGCTCTACCTGACCGCGCTGGGCACCGCGACCGTCTGGATCGGAGATCGGCGCGTCGGCGAGGACTACCTCGCACCCGGGTGGAACGCCTACCGGCACCGCCTCGAGCACCGCGTCCACGACGTCACCGACCACCTGCTGGCCGCCGGACCACGGACCCAGGTCGCCGCCGTCGTGGGCAACGGCTGGTACCGCGGCGAGCTCACCTGGGACCTGCGGCTCTGCTACGGCGACCGGATCGGGGTGCAGGCGCAGTTGGAGATCGAGACCGCAGGCGGCGAACGGATCGTGTACGGCACCGGCCCGGACTGGCGTGCCGCTGCGACCGGGGTGCTCGCCGACGACCTGTACGGCGGCCAGACCACCGATCTGCGACGGCCCGGTGCGCTCGAAACGGCAGCGCAGGCCGGCGGCGCGGTCGATGTCCTCGATGACGTACCCACGCTCGAGCCGGCGCTCGGTCCGGACGTGCGCGAGATCGGCACGCTCTCCCCGCTCGGCAACTGGCGCTCACCCAGCGGCGCGCAACTGGTCGACTTCGGACAGAACCTCGTGGGCTGGCTGCGGATCCGGGTGCTGCGGGCCGCCGACGGTCAGCTGCTGAAGGTGCGGCACGCGGAGGTGATCGAGCACGGCGAGCTCGGCACCCGGCCGTTGCGCAAGGCTCGCGCCGAGGACGTGTGGACCCTACCTGCCGTCGGACCCGAGGAGCCGCTCGTCCTCGAGCCGACGCTCACCTTCCACGGCTTCCGGTACGCCGAGATCGAGGGCATCGCGCTCGAGGACATCGAGTTGGAGGCGGTGGTCATCAGTTCTGACCTCAGCCGCATCGGCTGGTTCGAGTGCAGCGATCCCGAGATCAACCGCCTCCACGAGAACGTCGTGTGGGGCATGCGGGGTAACTTCGTGGACGTCCCTACCGACTGCCCGCAGCGTGACGAGCGGCTGGGCTGGACCGGGGACCTGCAGGTGTTCGCACCGACGGCGGCCACGCTCTGCGACGTCCGTGGCTTCCTCACCTCCTGGCTACGGGACCTCGCCGCCGACCAGCGTGCCGACGGAACCGTGCCGGTCGTCATCCCCGACGTGCTCGTGCCGGATGTCGACAGCCAGTTCGCCGCCGGGTGGAGCGACGCGGCCGTGGTGGTGCCCTGGGTCCTGTACGAGCGCTACGGCGATCTTGCGGTGCTCGAGAGGCAGTACCCCTCGATGACGGCCTGGGCCGACGCCGAGTACACAGCGGCGGGTGAGTCCCGGCTGTGGGACACCGGCTTCCAGTACGGCGACTGGCTCGACCCGACCGCGCCGCCGGACGACGCCGCCGCGGCCAAGGCCGACAAGGGCGTGGTCGCGACCGCCTACCTCGTGCGGACCCTTGACCTCGTAGCGCGGACCGCACGGGTGCTCGGCAAGGACGACGACGCCGCCTCGCACGCGGAGCGCGCCGACGCCGTCCGCGCGGCCTTCCGGGTGGCGTACGTGCGCGCCGACGGTCACATTCTCAGCGACTGCCAGACCGTCTACTCCCTCGCGCTCGCCTACGACCTGCTCGGCAGCGACGAGGAGCGCTCGGGAGCCGGGCGCCGACTCGCCGAGCTGGTCGAGGAGGCCGATGCGCACGTCTCGACCGGATTCCTCGGCACGCCCGTGATCCTCGACGCCCTCTGCCACGCCGGTCGCCCCGACCTCGCGCACCGGATGCTGCTGCAGCGCGGCAACCCATCGTGGCTGTACTCGGTCTCGATGGGTGCCACCACGATCTGGGAGCGGTGGGACTCGCTGCTGGAGGACGGCACGATCAACCCCAGCGGGATGACGTCGTTCAACCACTACGCCTACGGGGCGGTGGCCGACTGGCTCTACCGTTCGGTCGCCGGACTGGCACCGACGGCGCCCGGGTACCGGACGATCTCCATCGCACCGCTGGTGACGGGCGACCTCACCCGAGCGTCGGCTCGGCTGCTGACACCGTACGGCGAGGCGGCCGTGTCGTGGGTGCTGCGCGAGGAGCGCCTAGCCGTGGGCGTCACGGTGCCGACCGGCAGCACCGCGACGATCGCGCTGCCCACCGACGACGACGTTCCGGCACAGGTCGGTCCGGGTCGGCACACGTTCGAGGTCGCGTGGCGAAGCCCCGTCTGAGCACGGGCATGCCATCGGTCGCCGGTCGTTAGGCTGGCGGCCATGGCACCGATCCCCGAAGACCTGACCGACCTCATCGAGAACCCGAACGTCGGCCACCTGGCCACCGTGCGCCCGGACGGCTTCCCGCAGGTGGAGCCGATGTGGTTCCTTCATGAGGACGGCGTCCTGAAGTTCACGCACACGACCAAGCGCGCGAAGTACCGCAACCTGCAGGCGAACCCGGGCATGGCCCTCTCGGTCCCCGACCCGGCGAATCCGTACCGGTTCATCTCCGTGCGCGGCCGGCTCACCGAGGTCGTCCCGGACCCGACCGGTGCGTTCTACCAGGTCCTCGGCGCGCGCTACGGGGACGCGGACACCCCGGCCCCGCCGGACTCCGCGGACCGGGTGATCCTCGTGATGTCGATCGAGAAGGTCATCCGCAAGTAGACGCCTGACAAATGTCATGCCTCGATCGTGACGACCGGCGCAGGCACGCGGGAGGGCGTCGCCGCACGCTTGAGGCATGACCTCGACAACACTCCTTCCGACCCGGCGGGCCGCCGTCAGCCTCGCCGGGGTGACCAAGAACTTCGGCTCCGTCCCCGCCGTACGCGGCATCGACCTGGAGATCCACCCCGGCGAGGTGGTCGCCTTCCTCGGCCCGAACGGGGCCGGCAAGACCACCACCATCGACATGATCCTCGGGCTGAGCCAGCCCACCTCGGGCGAGGTCCGGGTGCTCGGCCTGACGCCGCGGCACGCCATCGCGCGTGGTCTGGTCTCCGCGGTCATGCAGACCGGCGGCCTTCTCAAGGACCTGACGGTCGCCGAGACCATCGCCTACACCGCAAGCCTGTTCGCGGACACCCGGCCCGTCGCCGAGGTCCTCGACACCGCCGGCATCACGGCCATCGCGAACCGCAAGGTCGCCAAGTGCTCGGGCGGGGAGCAGCAACGGCTTCGGTTCGCGATGGCGCTGCTGTCCAACCCGGCCCTTCTCCTGCTCGACGAGCCGACCACCGGCATGGACGTCGAGGGCCGCCGCGCGTTCTGGAGCTCGATCCGCCGCGACGCCGCCACCGGACGCACCGTGCTGTTCGCCACCCACTACCTCGAGGAGGCGGACGCCTACGCCGATCGGATCGTGCTCATCAGCCAGGGGCGCATCGTGGCGGACGGCAGCGGCGCGCAGATCAAGGCGCTCGCCTCTGGGCGCACCATCCGCGCCTGCGTGCACGACGTCGACACGGCGGCGATCGCGTCGATCGCCGGCGTCGACTCCGTCAACCTGGCCGGCGACCAGCTGACCGTCCACGCCGGCGACAGTGACGCCGTCGCCCGCTACCTGCTCAACCAGACCGACGCGGCGGACCTGGAGATCGTCACGAAGGGCATCGAAGAGGCGTTCCTGCGCCTGACCGGCAGCAACGACAAGACCGATGGGAACCTGCGATGACCACCACGACCGAACGACCGGCCGACCACTTCGACCCCGACACCCGTCGGGTGCCGCCGATGGGTGGCTTCAACGCGACCATGCTCGGCATCGAGCTGCGCCGGATGCTGCGGAACCGGCGCACCATCATCTTCACGCTCGTGTTCCCGATCGCCCTGTTCCTCGCGTTCGGCAGCCAGGACGGCTGGGACACCTCGGTGGGCCGCGGGAACGTGGCTGCGTACGTGATGGTCTCGATGGCCTTCTACGGGGCCGCGCTCACGGCTGCGGCCGCCGGCGCCATGGTCGCGGTGGAGCGCGCCCAGGGCTGGTCGCGGCAACTGCGGCTCACGCCGTTGAGCCCGACGGCGTACATCGCCACCAAGGCTCTGCTCGCGCTCACCCTCGGCGCCCTGGCGATCGTGGTCGTCAACCTCGCCGGCGTGATCCAGGGTAGGGCGTCGATGGACGCCGGTGTCTGGGTGGCGAGCGCACTCCTGACCCTGGTCTGCACCCTCGTGTTCGCGGCGCTCGGGGTCTTCGTCGGCTACCTGGTGCCGAGCGAGAACGCGATGCAGATCCTCGGGCCCGGGCTGGCGCTGTTCGCGTTCCTGGGCAACGTGTTCATCCCGATCACACAGGGCACCCTGATGTGGCACATCGCGTCCTTCACCCCGATGTTCGGCGTGGCGGAGATCTCCCGGTCGGTCCTGACCGACGACCTGCCCTGGTACGCCGTCCTGAACGCCATGGTCTGGCTCGCGATCTTCGTGGCCGGCGCCGCGTGGCGGATGAGCCGCGACACGGCGCGGGTCTGACCCCGACGGTAGGACTACGGTGACGGTCGTGACCGCCGACCGACCGAGCAACGACGCCCCGACCGGCCCACGCCGGTGGGGCGTCGTGTTCGCCGCGGTGTGGTTGTTCTACCTCCTCAACCCGCTGGAGGTGGCCTGGAGCCGGCGGGACACCGTGGCCGGGTGGGTCGCTCTCGTGGCCACCGTGGCATTCGCGGCCGTCTACATGGGCGTGTTCCTCGCGCTGCGGTTCCGGCGCCGGCCCGGTGGGCCGTTCCGGCCCTTCGCACGCCGGTCGACGGCGGTCGCGGCCCTCGCCGTGGAGGTCGCCCTGGCGATCGTCATCTGCCTCAGCCTTGGCCAGGTCGGCACGACCACCGCGGTGTACCTGGCGGTGATCGCCGTCATGTGCCTGCCCGGCTGGTGGGCCTGGGCCGGCGTGGGCGCGATCCTCGTCGCGACATACCTCGCCACGATCCTGGTGCCGGGCTGGGAGGTGGACCGCGGCCTGCTGTTCGGCACCGGGGTCGCCGCGCTCGCGGTGTGGGGGCTGACGATGGCGATCAACCGCAACATCGAGCTCCTGCGGATCCGCGAGGAGAACGCCCGGCTTGCCCTGGAGGAGCAGCGCAACGCCTTCGCCCGGGACCTGCACGACATCCTCGGCCACTCGCTCACCGTCATCACCGTGAAGGCAGAACTGGCACAGCGTCTGCTGCCGATCGACCAGGCGCGGGCCGGCGCGGAGATGGCGGACGTCGAGCGCCTCTCCCGGGACGCCCTCGCGGACGTACGCCGCACCGTGACCGGCTACCGGGACCTGACCCTGGCCGGCGAGATCGCCCAGGCCCGGACCGCGCTGCGGGCCGCCGGCATCCACGCCGACCTGCCGTCGTCGGTCGAGGAGGTCCCGGCCAGGCTCCGGGACCTGTTCGCCTGGACGGTCCGCGAGGGGATCACGAACGTGATCCGGCACAGCCGGGCTGGCACCTGCACGGTGACCTTGACCGCGGACACCGTCGAGATCGGCGACGACGGTCGCGGCGCACCGGAAGGCGCCGGTTCCGGCGGCCACGGGCTCAGCGGGCTGCGGGAGCGGGCCGCTGCCGTGGGCGCCCGGGTGATCACCGAGTCGACGGCGTCCGGGTTCCGGCTCCGGGTGGTGGGCCGGTGACGCCGATCAGGCTGCTGCTCGCCGACGACCAGTCGCTCGTGCGCGGCGCCCTCGCCGCTCTCCTCGGGCTGGAGTCGGACCTGGAGGTCGTCGCCGAGGTCGGCTCCGGGGACGAGGTGCTGCCGGCCGCGCGCCTGCACCACCCCGATGTGGCGCTCCTGGACGTGGAGATGCCCGTCCTGGATGGCATCACGGTCACCGAGCAGCTGCGCCGTGAGCTGCCGCAGGTGCGCGTGCTGATCGTCACCACGTTCGGCAGGCCGGGCTTCCTGAGCCGGGCACTGGCCGCCGGGGCGCACGGCTTCGTGGTCAAGGACACCCCCGCCGCCCAGCTCGCCGACGCGGTCCGGCGTGTGGCCGCGGGTCTGCGTGTGGTGGACCCGACGCTGGCCACGGACAGCCTGATCGAGGGCCGCTCGCCCCTGACGGCGCGGGAGACCGACGTGCTCCGAGCCGCCAGGGACGGCGCCTCGGTGGCCGTGATCGCGGGCCGCCTGTTCCTCTCCCAGGGCACGGTCCGCAACCATCTCTCGGCCGCGATCGGCAAGACCGGTGCCGCCAACCGCGCCGAGGCGGTCCGGATCGCCGAGGACCGCGGCTGGCTCTGAGCGCTTCGGCGAGTACCAGTCGTCCGGTCGTTCCGTCCGTCGGGAGGATCGTCCACATCCGGCTCCCGCAGGCGACCTTCGCATTGCTTGCCTACGCTGATGATGCCGGGACCCTCTCGGCTCACGGGCACCGAGGAGGCCGGCATGAACGAGAACCGGGAGAAGGACGAGCCCTACACCACCGCCACGGACCATGGCGGCGAGCCCTACGTCGTCGACATCGAGACCCAGACCGTCGGGAACACCGAGTTCCGCCGCACCCTGTGGACCGGCAAGCACCTCCAGCTCACCGTGATGAGCATCGACGTGGGCGATGACGTGGGCCTCGAGGTGCACGAGGAGAACGACCAGTTCCTGAGGGTCGAAAGGGGCACCGGGCGCACCGAGATGGGGCCCGCCGAGGACGATCTCCCGTTCGTGCGGGACGTCAAGGATGACGACGTGATCCTGGTGCCGGCCGGCACCTGGCACAATGTCATCAACACCGGCGACGAGCCCCTGAAGCTCTATGCCCTCTACGGGCCCCCCGATCACGAGCCGGGCACCGAGCACCCCACTCATGAGGACGCCGAGAAGGATCCGGCTGAGGACTGACGTCACGCCCCATGGGTCGTCGACTCAGCCGAGCCACCACGTATCGAGGTCGAGCAGCCAATGGTTGCGCAGGGTGAGCGCCCGCTCGATCGACGCGAGGATCCCGGCGACGAGGAGGGTGACGTTCAGCCAGGCCGGCAGCGAGATGGGCGAGGTGAAGGTCCCGACGTTCTCGGCGACGACGTCGAGGCCGCTGAGGAGTTCGAGCAGCTGCGGCACGAACAGCACGAGTCCGACGACGAGGATGCCGATGGCCACTCGTCCGATCCATCTGCTCAACCGGGGGTGGCGGCGGTCGAGGACCAGTCGCCAGTACTCCGCGCTGTGCCGGTCCGGTGCCAGCACGCGCTCCTCGCCGGAGTCGGCGACCAGGTGCATCCGGCTGACCCCGAAGGTCGACCGCGCGACCTCGATCGCGCCGCCCGGGACGACGAACGTGGCAGGCGTGCCTGCGACGAGATACTGGTGGCCGTCGCGGTAGAGCGCCACCTCCTCGTCGAGATCGAAGTGGTCCACGTCCACGGCGTACTCATGAGCCTCGCCCGGAGGTCCGGTCTCGATCCGGAAGACCGACCGGCTCAGGACCTGCCACGGCCGTTGCGGCTTGAGCGGGCTGTCATCGCCGGGTCTGTTCTTCCTGGCCCGCTTCCGGCCGGCGGGCTCTCGCACTCCGCGCCCCTCCCCCGTTGTGGCGTCCGTGCGGGCCGCGTGGGTCCCTCGCCATGGTCACTCCGGTCGAGTTCACGCTACCCGACGGCGGAGGGTTCCCTCGGTCCGGGCCGTCACGGGCGCCCGCGCTCCGGTCACTCGGGAGCCGCGCTCCGGCTGTTGCGGTGCCGGAGTTCTGCGGGGGTACTACCTTGACGAAGTATGCGAGCGATCACCTACTCCCGCTACGGCGGACCCGACGTCCTCGAGCTCACCGAGGACCACCCGATGCCGCTGGTGGGGCCGGATTCCGTACTGATCCGGGTCCGGGCGGCGGCCGTGAACCCGGTCGACTGGAAGGCCCGCGAGGGCTACCTCGACTCGTTCGTCGCCGCTCACTTCCCGGTCGTCCCCGGTTGGGATGTGGCCGGCGTGGTGGAGCGGCTCGGGCTGGACACTCCCGACTACGCGGTCGGCGACGAGGTGTACGGCTACGTGCGCACGGACGTCATCTCCGGCGGCACGTTCGCCGAGTACGTGGCCGCACCGGTGCGGACCCTCGCCCCCAAGCCGACCGCCCTGACCTGGGAGGAGGCGGCTGGAGTACCCCTCGCCGGGCTCACCGCCCTGCAGCTGATCCGACGCACCGCCGTCGGGCCGGGCCGAAGCGTCCTGGTGCACGCCGCCGCAGGCGGCGTCGGGGCGTTCGCCGTTCAGATCGCGCTCGCGCGCGGGGCCCGCGTGATCGGCACGGCCTCACCCGCGAACCATGACTTCCTGCGTTCCTTGGGGGCCGAGCCGGTGGCCTACGGCGACGGCCTGGTCGAGCGCGTGCGCGCCCTGGCGCCCGAGGGCGTGGACGTGATCCTCGACCTTGTCGGCGGCACCCTTGACGACACACCGGCGCTGCTGCGCACCGGCGGCACGATCGGATCGATCACCGACGCCGCCGCCCGGGACACCTACGGCGGCCAGTACGTCTGGGCCCGGCCGGACACCACCGACCTGCGCGAGCTCGCCGAGCTCGCCGATTCCGGCGCGCTCCGGGTGGAGGTCGCCCGGGTCTACCCGCTCGAGGAGGCCGCGGCCGCGCTCGTGGAGAACCAACGGGGACATACCCGCGGCAAGCTCGTGATCCGCGTCTGACTGCCCCGGTCCGGGAGGCATGGGGAGAACGCCCCATCGCCACCGGACACAGCCGACGGCTAGTTTTCAGGAGGCCGGTTCGGGTTCATCGGGGGATGTATCACGACCCCCGTCCCGGCCTCCTCCTGGATGTCCGTTCCCTACGGGAGCGGGTTCGGCGCTTCGGCGCCGGTGAAGCAGACTGCCGGGCGTGACGGTGACGGGCCGCCACGCCCGGCGTCTGCAATCGCGACGCAGGTTCGTGATGGACTGGGGCGATGGAACCCCGATCCACACCGGCCCGTCGGATGCCCGTCAACGTCCGTGACGTCGTCGTCCACGACCCGTTCTGGGCCCCGCGGCAGGAACAGCTGCGCGCGCGGACGCTGGACGCGCAGTACGAGCAGCTCGTCGCGACCGGCCGGCTCGGCGCGCTCGCGCTGACCTGGACGCCGGAGTCCGACGAGCCGAAGCCGCACCCGTTCTGGGAGTCCGACATCGCCAAGTGGCTGGAGGCTGCCAGTTACGTCCTCGGCACCCACCCGGACCCTGCGCTCGAGGCGAAGGTGGACGGCGTCATCGCCGCGCTCGCCGGCGCGCAGCGAGAGGACGGCTACCTGAACGTGTACTTCACGGTGGTCGCGCCGGGGCAGCGGTTCACCGACCTGCGCGACGCCCACGAGCTGTACTCGGCCGGGCACCTCATCGAGGCCGGGGTGGCCCACTACTCCTCGACCGGCAGGACCACGCTGCTCGACGTGGTCACCCGCCTCGCGGACCTGCTCTGCGACGAGTTCGGACCGGGCGGCGCACACCACGGCGGGTACTGCGGGCATGAGGAGGTCGAGCTCGCGCTGGTGCGCCTTTACCGGGCCACCGGCGAGCGCCGCTACCTCGACCTCTCCCTGACGTTCGTCGACGCTCGCGGCACCGAGCCGCACTACTTCGACCTCGAGCAGGGCCGGCGCGGCACCCCAGGCTTCTTCGGCGAGATGTTTCCGCAACGTGAGCACCGCCGTCGGGAGTTCTTCGAGTACAACCAGTCGCACGCGCCGGTACGGGAGCAGACCGAGGCGGTCGGCCACGCGGTGCGCGCGATGTACCTGTACTGCGCGATGGCCGACCTCGCGGCGGAGACCGGCGACGAGGGCCTGCGGGCCGCCTGCGAGCGGCTCTGGACCCACCTGACCACCAGGCGCATGTACGTCACCGGCGGCATCGGGGACTCCCGCCACAACGAGGGCTTCACCCGCGACCACGCGCTGCCGAACGAGACCGCCTACGCGGAGACCTGCGCCGCGATCGGACTCGTCTTCTGGGCCCGGCGGATGGCGAGCCTGACCGGGCACGCCGCCTACATCGAGGTCCTCGAGCGCGCCCTGCACAACGGCGTCATCGCGGGGGTCAGCGCGGACGGGCAACGGTTCTTCTACGAGAACCCGCTCGCGAGCGACGGCACCGTCGAGCGGGCCGACTGGTTCGACTGCGCGTGCTGCCCGCCGAACCTGGCCCGGCTCGAGGCGTCCCTCGGGTCCTACATCTACGCGACCGCGGCCGACGCGATCGCCGTCGACCTGTTCATCGGCTCCACCGTCACCACCGACGTCGCCGGCAGCCGGGTCGTGCTGCGTCAGGACACCTCCGGACCGAGTGGCGACCGGGTCGACCTGACCGTCGCCGCTGCCGCACCGGCCACGTGGTCGCTGCTCGTCCGGGCGCCGTCGTGGTCGCGTTCGGTCGCCGTTCGCGTGAACGGCGAAGTGCCCGACGGCGGTGGTGCGGTCGACGAGAACGGTTACGTCGTGCTGCGGCGCGAGTGGGCGGACGGGGACACGGTCGAGGTGGCCTTCGACGTCGACGTGCGGCGGGTGCACGCGAGCACGCTCGTCGCCGCGGACGCCGGGCGGGTGGCCCTGGCCCGTGGCCCGTTCGTGTACTGCGTCGAGGGCGTCGACGTCGACGTGCCTGCCCACGCCGTGCTCCTGGGTGAGGCGAACCCGCAGCCGGGAGCGACGCCGTCGGGCGTGGTGCCCGACCTGACCGGACCGGCCTGGGGCGAGAGCCGCGGCCAGGCCGACCAGGACTCGCTGTACTTCCCCGAGCGGGCCGCCCGTGCCGAGCTGCCGCTGACGGCGGTGCCGTACTACTCGTGGAACAACCGGGGCCGCTCCACGATGGCGGTCTGGCTGCGGGAGGCCTGACCGGCGCGCCGGACGGTCGCTCCCAGGGCCGTGTGGTTGCATGCCGACTTCGACCCGAAGGAGGACCATGCCACTGTTGGCGTTGCTGTTGATCTGGCCCGGCCTGGCGCTGCTGTGGCTCGGGGTGGTCGTGCTGCCCTGGGGACGGGAGTCGGTCGATGACGTGAGCACGCTGGCCGACATCGGCGATCTGCTCTCGCGGCTTCCCGACGTGCTCGGGTCCACGTTCCCCGACCCGCTGGCCTACCTGCAGTTCGGCTTCGTGTTCCCGCTCGTGCTGACCACCCTCTTCGCGGTGGGTCTGCCGGCGCGGTCCCGGCTGGTCCGGGTCGTGACGGGGATCGCGTACATCGCCGCGGCGGCGGTCGCGGTGGCGTCGGCGACCGGTGCCTGGTCGGGTCTCGATCAGCATCTGGCGCTCGGGCCTGCCTGGACCCAGACCGGACTGTTGGTGCTGGCCGCCGGCATGCTGGTGACGGCGCTGGCCATCTTCGCGGACAAGGTGTGGCCGGTCGCGGGACTGGTCGGACTGCTCGCGCTCGTCGGCGCCATCTGGACGGCGCACGTGGTCATCACGCTCTGGCGCGACGGCGGGGGGACGGAGGGCGTCGATCTCGCCACCGGGGTGGGGCTGCCCGGGCTCGGCTCCGTCGCCGTGATCGTCGGATACCTGCTGGTCAGCGCCGGGGCGTTCGTCGCCTTCTCGCAGCGGCGCCGCGCGGCCCTACGGCGACGCTGAGCAAGCCGCCGCTGGGACGAGCCACGGCTGGGCGGGCTACTCGACGCAACCCTCGAATCCCGGCGGCAGCGTCCTCACGGCGAGGGATCCCTCGACCTCCGCGAAACCGCCGTCGAGGTGGAACCGGTAGACGTCCCGGGCGTCCTGCCCCGTGAACACGACGCAGTCGCGCTCGTCGAGGGTCTGCGCCAGGCTCTCCGCGAGTGGCCACGCGGGGCCAGCGGGGTCCTCCTCGAGCGCCTCCACGACGCCGTCGAGCTGGAGCTCGTCGATCGGGAGGATCTCGGTGGCCGTGGCGTTCTCGGTGACGACGGAGATCAGCGCCAGGAGGCGCTGCCGGGCCAGGCGCTCGGCGTCGGAGATGCCGCCGACGCCGTCCTCGCTGCCCAGCGCGTACGCGTTGACCTGGTGCCCGGTGCCGGCTGCGTCGATGTAGGTGACGAAGGTGCGGGCCGAGTCGCTGATGGTGGGCTCGCCGAACTCGTGGTCACCGACGACGATCTCCTCGGCCCGGTCCCGGATCTGGGTCAGCGCACAGTCCGGGAGGTAGCCGGCCTGCCAAGCTCCCGGACCGGCGTCATAGGGGGTGGCGATGTGCCGGGGCAGGGTCAGCATCGCGAGCGCACGTTCGTCCTCGTCGGTCAGCGTGGCCACGTGCCCGTCGTCGTAGACGACGGTGTGCACATCCTGGGGTCCGAACCCGCTCGCCACCTCCAGCAGGATCTCGGCGTCACCGGGTTCACCCGACGGGTCCGGCACTTCGCCCTCTGCGCATGCCTGCACCGGGTCCGGCGACTGCGCGCCGGCGCACCCGCAGACCACCGCGAGCAGCACGAGCGCCGCGAGCGCAGCAGTGCTGCGACGGCTCGCCCCGGTCACCGCTGACACCCGGCGACACCGGGCGGAAGCGCTCGGATCGCGAGGTTGTGCTCGAGCACGCCGAGGTCGTTCTCGAGTGCGTAGGTGTACAGGGTGACCGCGTCCGCCTCGACGACCACCGCGCAGCCCGCATCACCGAGCAGGTCCGCGGGGGCGGCGGCCAACGGCCACGTGAAGTCCCCGGCCACGGCGCCGTCGCCGTCGATCTGGAGTTCGGTGACCGGGAGGGTCCCGCCGGCTGCCACGACGTTGACGTCGAGGAAGTCGGTCAGCGCGACGA
This sequence comes from Occultella aeris, assembly GCF_902703175.1. Taxonomy (GTDB): domain Bacteria; phylum Actinomycetota; class Actinomycetes; order Actinomycetales; family Beutenbergiaceae; genus Occultella; species Occultella aeris. The sequence continues at coordinate 13,059 of NZ_CACRYJ010000014.1, forward strand.
TCTTGTCGCGGGCCCTGCGCTCGGCCCAGGACAGGCCAGAGGTGTATCCGGAGTCGTGCGCATAGACCGAGACGTCCGCGACCGACCCGCCGTCGGTGTAGTGGAAGTGGGTCTCCGGCTGATCGGTAACCTGCACGACGCCGGGCTCGGGGTCGCCCCAGAGGCCGTCCTGGGCCAGCTCGTGGAGCCTGTCGAGGGCACACGCGTTCAGGTACCCGCCCTCCCACGAGCCGACGGCGCCGCCCTGATAGGGTCCGCCGGCGTAGCGCGGCAGCGCGACGGCAGCCGTTGCAGGAACGGCGGCGGCGTCGGCATCGGCGTGCATGGCTACGTTGCCGTCCGCGTAGACGACCAGCACGAGGTCGCTGGTCGAGCCCTGCGCGATGGTGAGCACCGGCGCCGTCTCGCCGGCCGCCGTCGCCGGAGTGCCGGACTGCGCACACGTCACGGGTTCGGGCGGCTCCAGGCCGAACCAGCTGCAGCCGGTCAGTGCCGTCGCGGCCAGCGCGATCGTCGCAATCGCGGCCCCCACCGGCCAGACCCCTCGAACACTCCCCATATCCGGCAACCTAGGTCAGGGTTCGGGCGGATGCGATCCCTGACGCCGAACTTTGATCCGATCGTTATGGCGGTGGGCGGGCAGCCGAGGGCTCAGTCGCCGTCGGTCAGTTCGAGCAGGCGGGTGGTCGTGCGCCAGCTCCGCACCGTCATCTGCTGGAAGACGGGCATCGCCATGAGCCGTTGGATCCGGGTCTTGGTCGCGACCGCCGCGATCCGGGAGAAGTAGAGGGCTCCGGGGCCGAGCGCCATCGAGTCGACCCCCTCGCGCAGTTCCGGCAGCTCGGCGAACACGGCTGCGGCCGTGGCCGGCTCCTTCAGGAAGAACACCTCACTGCGCAGCGGCTCCGACCCGTGGTCCGCGGGCGCTGCCGCTATTGTGGCGGCCAGTTCGTCACGGGTCCGGATCACGACCAGGATCGGCACGCCGAGGCGATCCGCCAGCATCCGTTCCACCGCGGTCTCGAGTGCGGTCCCGCCGACGTGATCCGCCTCGAACAGCACATTGCCGCTCTGACCGTGCGTCCGTACGTTCCGGTGGCCGGCCGCTCGGAAGGACTCCACGAGGTCACCCATCGCGACCAGGTTCCTGCCACCCACGTTGATCCCGCGCAACAGCGCCACGAACGATGTCATCCGGCCCGCCGGCAGGTCGGCGGGTACGACCGGCTCATCGCAGCACGGCAGCGATCGCGCCGATCTCCACGAGCGCCCCGGGCACCCCGAGCCCGGATACCCGCGCGCCCGTCACGAGCGGAGGTTCGTCGGAGGCGAGTTCGCCGGCGATCGCACCGTAGGCGGCCGTGAGGTCGACGCCCTCGACGAACAGCACAGTCCACTGCACCACGTCGTCCGTGGTGGCACCGACGGCGGCGAGGGCCGTCCTGGCGTTCTGGAGCGCGCGGACGGACTGCGCCGCGACGTCGTCGGCTGCGACGAGTGCGCCATCGGCGTCGACGGCGTTCTGACCGCCGACATAGATCGTGGTTGCGCCGGGCGGGACGACGGCGACGTGGCTGAACGCGGGGCTGGAGACGAGCCCGGCGGGGCGGATTCGTTGGATGGTGGCCATCCTCGAGCGTGGCACACGCCACCGACACTGGGGAGAATCACGGGGTGTCGCTTGTGATTGGGTAGTGGCATGACGAGCCCCGCCGACGCCGAGCACCGGGTTCCGACGTTTCGGGGCCCGTGGTCCTACCTCGGATGGCTGGTGCTCCAGCAGCGGCGGCGGGTCGCGCTAGGGGCGTTCCTCGGCACCGTCTGGATGGTGGGTCTGGTGTTCCCGCCGTACCTGCTCTCCCGAGCCGTCGACGATCTCGCCGACGCCGACCGAGGCGCGGTGGTCGCGTGGTCGGCGATCCTGGTCGGCTCGGGTGCGGTGCTCGCATGGTTGGGCATCTGGCGTCACCGGACGATGACGAAGGTACGCATGGACGCCGCGTTCCGGACGGTGTCGACGCTCGCAGCACAGTCGATCCGACTCGGTGCCGCTCAGCAGCGGCGAGGCCGAGCCGGCGAGGTGGTGGCCATCGGGACCGTCGACGCATGGACGCTCGGCCGCAGCCTCACCGTGACCGGGCCCGGCGTGGGAGCCGCCGTCGCCTACGTGGTGATCGCGGTGCTGCTGTTCCAGATCTCGACGCTCCTGGCCGTCGTGGTTCTCTGCGGTGTGCCGGTCCTGGCACTGATCCTGGGGCCCGCGCTCGGCCCGTTGCAGGCGGTCGGTGCGCAGTACCGCGCTCAGCAGGGCGCCCTGACCGGCCGGATCGTCGACATCATCGGCGGTCTGACCGTGCTCAACGGTCTTGGCGGCAAGGAGGTCTATGCCGACCGGTTCCGGCAGGCGTCCCAAGAGCTGCAGCGTCAGGGCTACCAGGTCGGGCGGGTCACCAGCCTGATCCAAGCGACCGCCCTGGGCGTGCCGACCCTGTTCGTGGCCGTGGTCGTGTGGTTGGCGGCGCGGCTGACCGTCGAGGGCGAGATCTCCATCGGCGAGCTGGTCGCGGTCTTCGGGTATGCCGCCGTCCTGGTCGTCCCGGTGTCGTCCTTCATCGAGGGCGCCGTCGATCTCAGTCGCGCCCTGGTCGCGGGCCGCCGGGTGACGGACTTCCTCTCGTTGCAGCGTGGCGACGGCGTTCGGGCCAGGGCCGTGCCGGCGGACGGCGATCTCATCGACTCGGTCACGGGGCTCGAGGTCGCAGCGGGTGCCTTCACCGTGATCGCCACCTCCCGGCAGGCCGACGCGGTGGCGCTGGTCGACCGGCTCGGCGGCCTGCGTCCAGGTGCGACCTGGAACGGTGAGCCGGTGGCCGAGATGGACCCCGGCGAGCTCCGTCGCCAGCTCCTGGTCGCCGACAACGACGCAGCGCTGTTCGCGGGGACGGTCGGCGAGGTGGTGGCCGGCCGTGACGACGTCGATGAGGACGTGGTGTCGCATGCGCTGCACGTCGCCGCAGCCGACGATCTCGTGCGCGCACTCCCGGATGGTCTGGCGTCGAGGATCGACTCCCACGGAAGCAACCTGTCCGGTGGCCAACGGCAACGACTGCGGCTTGCCCGGGCGGTCGTGTCCACGCCCAAGGTGCTGCTGGCGGTCGATCCGACCTCCGCCGTCGACGCCGCCACCGAGGCGAACGTCGTCGAGCGCCTGGTCCGAGCGCGTCAGGGCCGCACCACGGTGGTCACGTCGACCTCGATCCTGATGCTGGCCGAAGCCGATCACGTCCACTTCGTGGTCGGCGACCGGCTGGTCGCCAGCGGCACTCACGCCGGCTTGATCCGTGACGAGCCCGCCTATGCGGCTCTCGTCCTACGTGGCGAGACCACCGACCCAGGCAGTCCCGACGAAGGCGAAGCCTCATGAGTGCCCCGCTCCCGATCGCGAAGCCCACCGAGGTCCGCCGCGCAGCGGCCAGGCTGGTCCGCGCGGATCGAGCCACGTTCGCCGCCGTCATCGGTACGAACTGTGCCGCGGCCGCGGCGGGGCTCCTCGCCCCGTGGCTGGTCGGGCAGATCGTCAACGGCGTGCAGGCCGGGCATGGGCTCGCCGAGATCGACCGGCTCGGCCTGCTCGTGGTGCTGGCCGCCGTCGGGCAGTTCGCTCTCGGTTACCTCGCCCGCTATCTGGGGTACCGCTTCGGTGAACGAACGGCCTCGCGCCTGCGCGAACAGCTGACCGACAGGCTGATGCGGCTGCCTGCGCGCACGGTGGAGCGGGCCGGAGCCGGGGACCTGACCTCGCGGGCCACCACCGACGCCGGACTGGTCGCCACGGTTCTGCGTGATGCCGCGCCGGAGGTGCTGTTCGCACTGATCCAAGCGTTGATCGTGCTGACCGCGCTGTTCCTGCTGTCGCCGGTGCTGGGCGGGGTGGCACTGGTCGCGCTGCTTGCGATCCCGCTCGTGGTGCGTTGGTACCTGCGGCGAGCACGGCCGGCGTACCTGGCCCAGAGCGCATCGCATGCTGAGGTAGCCGATGCCTTGGCCACCACGGCTGCCGGCGCTCGCACCGTCGAACTTCTCGGGCTGCAGGAGCGTCGTCGGGCGGCGTCCGCGGACAGTGTGGCCACGGCCACCACCGCCCAGCTCCGGACGCTGCGACTGCGCACGGTGTTCTTCCCGACCATCGACATCTCGACGGCGCTCGCCGTCGGTGCCGTGTTCTGCGTCGGCGGTCTGCTCTACCTCGATCAGGTCATCAGCCTCGGCGCCGTCGTCGCCGCCACCCTCTACCTGCGCCAGTTGAGCGGACCGGTCGACACGCTCATGATCTGGATCGAGACGCTGCAGAGCAGCCTCGCCTCGTTCGCCCGCGTGGAAGGTCTCGGCGCCGAAACTGAGCGGACCACCGCGCCGCGCGCGCCGTCACCGGTCGACGAGCGCATCGTGATCACCGACGTCTACTACGCCTACGGCGAGACCGGCGACGTGCTCGAGGGCGTGAGCCTGGACGTGCAGGCGGGTGAGCATCTCGCGATCGTGGGCACGTCCGGGGCCGGCAAGACCACCCTTGGGCGCCTCATCGCCGGGATCGACCGACCACGCCAGGGGTCGGTCACCGTCGGCGGCGTCGAGACAGTGGACCTCCCACCCGAGGAACTCCGCAACCATGTCGTGCTCATCACGCAGGAGCACCATGTCTTCGCAGATTCCCTGCGCGACAACCTCACGATCGCGGCTCCCCATGCCAGCGACGGCGAGCTGATCGCCGCGCTCCACGCAGTCGGCGCCGACTGGGTGGACGAGCTCCCGGAAGCGCTCGACGCCGACCTGGGCAGCCACGAGCTCAGCGGTGCTCAGGCCCAGCACGTCGCGCTGGCCCGCGTGCTTCTCGCGGATCCCCACACCATCGTTCTGGACGAGGCCACCGCCCTCCTCGATCCCCGCGCGGCCCGGCACACCGAGCGCGCGCTCGCTGCCACCGCACAGGGGCGGACGGTGATCGCCGTGGCACACCGGCTGCACACGGCTCGCGATGCCGACCGCATCGCCGTGATGGACGCCGGCCGCATCACCGAGCTCGGCACACATGATGAGCTCTCGGCGACCGACGGCGCGTACGCGACGCTCTGGCGCGCGTGGACGGGCCGTCCGTCAGAGCTCGGTTGACCGGTGTGGCGAGCCGCTCAATGCAGCGACCGCTTGCTGCGCCAGGTGCTCGGATCGCTCCGGATGGTGGAACCCGTAGCCTCCGTCGTCGTCCAACAGGGGTGTCTGCCCGGCACGCACCGCCTCCCGGTACTCCAGGCACGCCAACCACAGCGGTCGGAGGTTGAGCACCGCGGGCAGCCGGGCAATCTCCTCGCCGGTCAATGAGACGTGCTCGCGGTAGCCGCGCATCACGGCATCGACGAACTCGGGCCGGCCTTCCGATGCCGTGCGCAGTAGCCACGCCAACGCCGGCAGTCTCGGACCACGACCGGATCCCGCCCACCCGACGATGGCGAGTTCGCCCGGTGCACCGACGGCGGCCCACGCGTGGAAGTTGCCGTGCGTGAGTGCTTCGGGCAGTCCCTCCGCGTCGTCCGCGGACTCGACGTCATCGCGCAGCCGCTCGAACGTCGCCCTCCCCGCCGGTGCGACCCTGTCCTCGACGCTCACGAGGAACCGCATGGCAGCCACGAGGTCCTGCCGAGGCCGTCCGATGTGGAAGCCGCCGTCGTGTTCCTCCGAACCGCCGTCGCGGGCCGCTGCGCCGCTCATCGAGGGCAGGGTATGCAGGCGGCCCAGCAGGCTCGCAAGCTCGTGCAGCACCTCTGGCGAGGTCACTCGACCGTGGGCGTCGGTCGGCCGCCCGCCGGCGATGAACTCGGTCAGCAGCACTCCGCTGTCGTCGACGACAGAGACGGCGTCGTCGACCGCGGGCCGCTCAGCGGGGAAGCCGTGATCCGCGAGGAAGCGGAGGATCTCGGCATCCTCCTGTACGCGGCTGACCCGGTCCGCCGGCGACGAGAACACCCGGGCGATCCAGGGCGCTCCCTGCTCGCGCTCGACGAGCAGTGTCGAGGGGTAGTGGCCGGGCCAGGAGCCCCGCGGCCGCGTCCTTGGGTCATCGTCGATCGGCAGCATCGAGGTGATGCGGATCCCGTACCTCGACTCCAGGTGGACCCTCACCGCGTCCGGGTCGAAGGGCCGCGTGTCGGCGAACGGCCGACTGATGTCCTCCAGGTCTGCCCGCGCCTGGGTGTAGCGCTGCCCGGTCCTGCGTGCGTGATCGCGCACCGCCCGCTTGAAACTGCCGCTCTTCGTCATGACAAGCCCTCCTCGACGTGCCTTCGCCCCAGCTGCACGGCACTCGATACAGGCTCGACTCGACTTGACTGACCTGAGGGCGGAGATCCCCTTCGCCCAGATGAGGATCGGCTGGGACGAGTCCTCACGGGCTGGGCGCTGGTCGACGCCTGCCCATGATGCTGCTCGCGATCCTCACGCCTGTCAACCGGGGTCCGAGCCCCGCCTCGTTGCACCAACGACCGTTTCCCGGCATCAGCAGGCGGCGTCGCGGCGGCTCGACCGGCGCCGCATGACCCGGATCCGCTCTGGCGGGCAGAATGGCGTGATGCTCAGTGCCCGACGTGTTCGTCACGACCTCGTGTCAGCGTCGCTGGCCGCCCGCGACGACGACGAGCTGGCGGCGCTCCTCGACGCTGCACCCACCGGCGTCGTAGGGGTGGGCGGTGGCTCCTCGGTGCTCGACGTCGACGGGATCGCGGTGTTCGCCAAGCGGATTCCGATCACCGACCGGGAACTGGCGCATCCGCACAGCACAGCGAACCTGTTCGACCTGCCCACCTCGTGTCAGTACGGCATGCACCGCCTCGCCGGCCCGGGCTTCGGCGCGTGGCGCGAACTGGCCGCGAACCTCACCGTCACCGAGGGAGTCCTCGGTGGTGAGTCCGAGGCCTTCGCCCTGCTGCACCACTGGCGGGTTCTCCCGGGCCGGCCACCGGTCGCGTCCGAGCACCGGGACATCGAGGCGGTCGTCGCTCAGTTCGGGGGCGATCCGGCGGTGCGCTCCCGCTTCGAGGAACTGGCCGGCGCGGGCTCCAGCCTCGTGCTCTTCCTCGAGTACCTCCCCGATCGGCTGGTCGACATGCTGAGCGACCCGGTGGCCAGTGCCGAGACGGTCGAGCGGCAACTCTTCGAGGCTGTCGCGTTCCTGCGCAGCCGTGAGGTGCTGCACATGGATGGACACTTCGGCAACATGCGGGCCGACGACGATCAGATCTACCTCGTCGATCTGGGGCTCGCCACGTCGCCCCGGTTCGAGCTGTCCGACGCCGAGCGCCACTTCGTCGCGCGCAACGTCGACCATGATGCCGACTATGCCGCGATGCGACTGGTGAACTGGCTGGTCACCACGGTGGGTGGGGTGCCGGTGCCGGCCGACGTCAGCGCTGGTCCCGCCGCACGCAACGCCTACGTGCGCCGGTGCGCGAGCGGCGACATCCCGCCGGACCTGCCGGCCGCAGTTTCCGGCATCCTCGCCCGGCACGCTCCCGCCGCGGCCGAGATGAACGACTTCTGCTGGCGCCTGGTCGACGGCGACATCCACGCGGAGTATTCCCGGCCCGAAGCCGGGCTGCGGCCACGTTAGCGCGACAGGGGCAGCGAGCCAGTAACGGTCGTCTCCGGGGTGCGCGGCGGGAGCCGTTCGTCGAGATTCACCGTATTGACCGCTTGTAGGGACCCGAACTGACCGCTTGTAGGGACCCGGGCTGTGGAGTTGAGCGGTAAGTGGCGTGCTCTTGATGGGCGTATCTGCCGTTAGCCGATGACGAGAGTGCTGGCGGCTGCTTCGATGACGTCGTCCGTGATGGTGTCGAGTTGGCAGATCAAGGAGAGCATCGAGCTGCAGCGTCGGATCCTGCCCGCCGTTCACACCCGCGTGTACCCAGAAGCCTCATCACGTGATGATGCGTCAAAGACCGCCTACCCGGTAGATCTGAGACGGAACGCGGTGCGACGACTTCACGAGACACTCCACGCCAGCTGGCCGCCCACGGAAGCCCTTGACAACAAGGGTGAGCGCACTCATTATTGAGTACACTCGGGCAAGTGTTGGTGAGACGGTCTCTCCTGGTGCCAGGGAGGGGAGCCAGAAGTGCCATGACCAAGTCATCCGAGGGGGCGGGCCCCGCCCCGAGGAAGTTCGTCGATGCGCCGACGCGGCCGCTGACGATCGACGGCTCGCAGCTCGTCGTGCGCAACCTCGGGGTGGGTCATGACGCGCAACTGCCCTTAGTCGCGCTGACGCATCTCGGCGCGAACCTGGACAGCTGGGACCCGGAGCTGGTCGATCCGCTCGCTGCCGGGCGCCGGGTGATCCTCCTCGGCTACCGCGGGGTCGGCGCCTCCAGCGGCGGCGTGCGGGACCGGTTCGCGGATATGGCGATGGACGCGATCGCCGCGATCCGCGGCCTGGGCCTGTCCCGGGTGGATGTGTTCGGGTTGTCAATGGGCGGCATGGTCGTTCAGGAGATCCTCCGCCTCGCCCCGGAGGTGGTGGATCGCGTGATCCTCGCTGGCACTGGCCCGCAGGGCGGCCCGGGCCTCACTCGGATGACCGGCGTCTTCCTCCGCGGGGTCGCACGGGGTGCGGTGACGTTCACGAACCCGACTTCACTGCTGTTCTTCACCCGCACCCCCCAGGGCACGCAGGCCGCGAGCGACTACCAGGCCCGCCTACGACGCCGACGTGCCGATCGCGATCGGGCCGTGTCGCCCGCTGTGCTCCCGGCCCAGCTGCGCGCCGTGAACCGTTGGGGGCACGAGCTACCCGCTCCGCTGATGGAGCACATCGGGCCGGTGCTGATCCTGCACGGCGACAGCGACCGCATGGTTCCACCCGGCAACGTCGACGCCCTGCGGAAGGCCTTCCCGGACGCGCAGACGCAGATCTTCCCCGACTCCGGCCATGGCGTCGTCTCCCAGAACCGACAGGCCATCACCGACATCATCGACAGATTCCTCCGCCGCTGAGCAGCGACGGCACCTCACAACACCACCGACTCCCCGAGGAGAAGAGGACCATGCGAGCCTTCGCATTCGACGCTTACAAGCAGCCCCTACATGAGGTCGACGTGCCCGAGCCCGTCGTCGGCACGCAGGACGTGCTGATCGAGATCGCCGCCACCGCGGTGAACCAACTCGACGACAAGATCCGAGAGGGCGAGTTCAAGGCCATCCTCCCGTACAAGGCGCCGTTGGTCCTTGGGCATGACGTCGCCGGCACCGTGGTCCGCACCGGCTCGCAGGTGCAGGGCTTCGCCGCTGGTGATCTGGTGTTCTCTCGCCCCCGCGATCACCGGATCGGCACCTTCGCGGAGCGGATCGCCGTCGACCAGGCCGACGTCGCCCCGGCGCCCACCTCAATCACCCTCGCCGAGGCGGCCTCCCTGCCGCTGGTCGCGCTGACCGCCTGGCAGGTGCTCGTGGTCCGCGGGAACGTCCAGCCAGGCCAGAAGGTCCTCATTCACGCCGGGGCCGGCGGCGTTGGGTCGATCGCGATCCAGCTCGCCAAGCACCTCGGTGCCCACGTCGCTACGACCGCCTCGGGGAAGAATGCGGATTTCGTGCGCGACCTCGGGGCCGACGTCGTGATCGACTACCGCACCCAGGACTTCGCGGCTGAGCTCTCCGGGTACGACCTGGTGCTTGACAGCCTCGGCGGGGAGAACCTCGAGAAGTCCCTGCAGGTGCTGCGTTCGGGAGGGAAAGTCGTCGGCATCTCCGGGCCGCCCGACCCCGCCTTCGCGAAGAAGGCCGGCCTGAACCCCGTCGTGCGCCTCGCCGTCGCAGGCCTGAGCGGGAAGATCCGCAGGCAGGCGAAGAAGCTCGGTATCAGCTACGAGTTCCTCTTCATGGAGGCCAGCGGCGAGCAGCTCCGGAAGATCGCCGCCCTCGTCGACAACGGGACCCTGCGGCCCGTCGTGGGCAGGACGTTCCCCTTCGACGAGACCCCGCAGGCCGTCGATTCCCTCACGAAGGGCGGATCGCGCGGGAAGACGGTCGTCACCGTCCCCTGACCGCTCGTCGAACACCACCCCAGCACGCCCCCGAAGGAGAGACGCTCATGACCGGCCCCGAGGAACCCATCATCACGTCGTACGCGCAGGCGCCCACCAAGACCATCACCGCCGAGGGTGTGACCTTCGCCTACCGCGAGCTCGGACCGCGGGGCGACATCCCGGTGGTGTTCTTCGTGCACCTCGCCGCGACCTTGGACAACTGGGATCCGCGCATCGTGGACGCCATCGCGGCGAACCGCCACGTGATCACCTTCGACCAGCGCGGCGTCGGGGCCTCTTCCGGCGCCGTCCCGGACACCCTCGACGCGGCGGCCGACGACGCGTACACCTTCATCACCGCGCTCGGCTACGAGAAGATCGACATCTTCTCCTTCTCCATGGGCGGCTTCATCGCCCAGGACCTGGTCCTCAAGCACCCCGAGCTGGTCCGCCGACTCGTCCTGACCGGCACCGGTCCCCGGGGCGGCCGGAACATCGACAAGGTCGTGGGGATGACCTACTGGGACATCCTCCGCGCCACAGTCGCCCGCTCGGATCCCAAGGAGTTCTTGTTCTTCAACCGCGACAGGGTCGGCAAGCGCGCCGGGAAGGCGTTCATCGAGCGACTGCAGGAGCGCACCACCGATCGCGACGAGCCGATCAGCAACGCGGCGTTCAGCACCCAGCTGAAGGCCATCCAGAAGTTTGGCCGCTCCCAGCCGTCGGACCTGTCGGTGTTCACGCAGCCGACTTTGATCGCGAACGGCGACAACGACCGCATGGTCCCCTCGATCCTCTCCGCGGATCTGCACCAGCGCATCAAGGGCTCTGAGCTGATCATCTACACCAACTCCGGGCACGGCGGCATCTTCCAGTACTGGCAGAGGTTCGCCCCCGTCGCCGCCGAGTTCCTCGCCCCGTGATCCCACGCGGGCCCCAGCCGAGTCGAAAGCAGGCGCGGCCCGCCGTCGGCGGAGTGGAGACGACGGCCCCCCAGGACCGCAGGATCGACGGCATCGCCGAGGTCACCCTTCAAGAGCGCCCTGTCCCCGTTCGCCGGGCGCAAGCAGACCGCCTTCGCCTTCGAGGACGAGGTGAACATCTTCCGCCGCACTCTGTTGCACGCGGGCCCTCCGGGAACCTCGCGCTGGTACGACGTCGCACCCGGGGAGAAGCCTGGGTCGCGGGCGATCATCTACCTGCGCCGGAGCACGGACACCGGGTCGATCGCCTTCCACAGCTTCCTCAAGAAGCAGCTCACCCCGACGCTGATCGGCACCGGACTGCTCAAGGAACTGCGCACGCAGGTGTTCCTGCCCTGGAACGAGAAGACCTGGGACACCCCGAACGTCGCGCACGACAACCCCGAGGAGCAGCACCTGCACGCCTCCGTCATCCTCGGCTTCGCCGACGAAGCTGCGCGCGACGCCTTCCACACCGAGCACGCCGGCCAACTCACGACGCCCCTCACCGCTCACGTCTCCGCGATCCACGCCTATGACGTGGAGGGGGCCCTGACGTACGTGAAGGACGGCGAGATCCTGCCGCATCCCGAGGCCTGACCTGTCGGACCGGCGGCGGGTACTCACCGGCTCATTGGGGAAGGATCGCGGCGACCTGCGCCCGGATGCTCTCGAGGAGCTCCTCGATGCTGGATCCGGCGTTGAGGGTGGCGCCGAGCTCCAGAAGCAGAATGGCCGAGACCACGTGGGCGAGCATCGCCGCCTCGTCGACAGGGAGCTCCGCCTGGTCGACCAAGACGTCGGCGGTCGCTGCCTCCGTCTGCGCGACGATGGACAGCGCCTCCGCGTGGTGCGGTTCGGTGGGGTCGCCGAAAGCCATCTCCCGCAGGTATGTGCGGCCGTTGTCGACCTGAACCCGGTTGCAGAGCACGACAGGGGTAAGCAGGGCCATCACGCCGTCCAGCGCCGTCGACTCAGCCACGGCCGCGGCACGCCCACGTTCCAGCGCCGACGCGTAGTGGGCGTTCTGCACCAGGAGCAGCAGCTCACCCTTGGTCCGCGCGTAGAGGAACAGGGTGCCGGTGCCGATGTCCGCCGCGTCGGCGATCTGCTGGGTGGTGACCTCGTCGACACCGTGCTCGGCGAACAGCACGCTCGCGGCGGCGGTGATGCGCTCGAGCTTGGCCTGCTTGCTGCGCTCGCGCCGCCCGAGCGGCGGGGTCACCCCTGACATCATCTCTCCTGGAATAGATTCCGACTGATCTCAGTTCTGAGTGTAGTCACTATTGCGTGGACTCGGAAGAGACGCAGGCTCATCCTCCCACCTCCGGGCCCGGCCGCCGCCCGCGCACCGGCCGCCGGTGACGACCCGTTCGATGTCAAGGAGTCCCCTCAGTCATAACCACCGCTTCTCTCTGGCAGCCGCTCACCGTCGGCCGTCTCGAGCTCCCGCACCGCCTCGCGCTGTCGCCCATGACCCGCAACCGGGCCAACCCCGATGGCACCCCCGGCGAGCACGCCGCGACCTACTACCGTCAGCGCGCCTCGCTCGGTCTGCTGATCAGCGAGGGGACGCAGCCGTCGGAGGACGGTCAGGGGTACTTCTCCACTCCCGGGCTCTACACGCCCGAGCAGGTCGAGGGATGGCGGGAGGTCGCCGATGCTGTCCATGAGGAGGGCGGGCACCTGTTCATCCAGCTGATGCACGCCGGCCGGATCTCCCACCCGGACAACACCCCGCACCACCGTCGCCCTGTCGCCCCGTCGGCCATCTCGGCCGAGCAGGACATGCACACCGCCCACGGGCTCGAGAAGACCCCCGTCCCCCGTGAGCTCGGCACCGAGGAGATCGCGGGCGTAATCGGCGAGTTCCGGCACGCCGCTGCCTCCGCGATCACCGCCGGGGCGGACGGCGTCGAGATCCACGCCGCCAACGGCTACCTCCTGCACCAGTTCCTCGCGCCGAACGCGAACCAGCGCGCCGACCAGTACGGCGGATCTCTCGAGAACCGGGCGCGGTTCGTCCTCGAGGTCGCCCAGGCCGTCGCCGACGAGATCGGCGCGGACCGCACCGGCATCCGCATCTCTCCGGCCTTCCCGCTCGGCGGGCTCGACGAGGGCGGAACCGAGACCGTGCGCGCCCAGTACCGCTACCTGGTTGGCGAGCTCGCCCCGCTGAACCTCGCCTACCTGCACGTCCACCACCTCGGAGATGACGAACTGCTGCGCTCCTTCCGCGAGGTGTGGAGCACCGCGCTGCTCGTCGTCCGCTACGGACGTGGCCGCGACGCCATCGGCGCGGACATCGAGGCCGGCCTCGCCGATATGGCGCCGCTGGGTCGGTTCGCCCTGGCCAACCCCGACGTCGTCGAACGACTGCGCTCCGATGCACCGTTAAATGACGTCGACCCCGCGACCCTCTACGTCGGCGGAGTTAGCGGGTACATCGACTATCCGGCCCTCGCCCGCGCCTGACCCCCCCCAACCACTGCAGATCGATAGAGAGAACCCCTCATGACCTCACTGAACGGATCCATCGTCCTCGTCACCGGTGCGAACGGCGGCATCGGCACCCACTTCGTCCGCGAGGCCCTCGCCCGCGGCGCGGCGAAGGTGTACGCCACCGCCAGAACCCCACGCACGTGGGACGACGAGCGAATCGTGCCCCTCACTCTCGACGTCACCGACGCCTCGTCCATCCGGGCCGTGGCAGAGGCCGCACCCGACGTGACCGTGCTGATCAACAACGCCGGCATCTCCGTGGCCAGCGCGGGCCTGCTCACCCACACCGAGGAGGAGATCCGCGGCAGCGTCGAGACCAACTTCCTCGGCCCGCTGTTCCTCACCCGCGCCTTCGCCCCGCTGCTCGCCGCGAAGCAGGGGAACACCGCGATCATCAACCTGCACTCGGCGCTCTCCTGGTACGCCGTCGCGGGGATCTACTCGGCCACCAAGGCCGCCCTTTGGTCCTCGACGAACTCGCTGCGCCTCGAACTGCAGCCCGCCGGCGTCCAGGTGGTCGGCGTACACGTGGGCTGGGTGGACACCGCCATGGCCGCGCACGCCACCGACGACAAGCTCGACCCCGCCGTACTCGTCACCGCGGTGTTCGACGCGACCGAGGCAGGGAAGCACGAAGTCCTCGCCGACGAGACGTCGATGCAGGCCAAGGCCGGGCTCTCGGCACCGCTCGAGGTCGTGTACCCGCAGCTCGCCCTCTGACGCAGGGCCGCACGGCAAGGAGGTCGGGTCGGCATTCGCCAGCCGACACCGACTTCCCCTCTCGTGAAGTCGCCCGGGCGTCGGTTGATGCTCAGGCACCTCCCGACGCTAGTCGCGTCAAGAGATTAGCTCCGGCGAGTCCTCGTTCTCCGATTCGATTGCAAACCTCAACTTCCGCGCCGCCACGCCGGCTGCCTTCGCTGCGCCGAGACGGCCCATGGCGGCCCAAGGTCCACTGAGCGGCGATCCTCGAGGGGCGCGAACTTGGCCGCTAGCGGAAGGTGCCACAACAGGCGTGAGCGACTTGGACCACGCCACGAAGCGCCATGGGGAACCCTGCGAATGAAAGGCCAAAGCCACACCCGGGCGGCTGAAAGGGCCCAGCGGCCACCGGCGCTCAGTTCGGGTTGGCCCGACCATCGCCGGAGTTACGCCGGTCTCGCCCCGGAAACGATCGATTCCGAGCGGCTGTGGCCCTCGACAAGCCCTCCGCCATGACGACAATGGAGCGGTGGAGCGAGAAGCCATCGAGTGGTTCGATCGACCCGGCGGCGAACCGGCCGTGATCGTTGCTCCATCGACGCAGTGGGCCGCCGAGGCAACCCGCTGGTTGAATCGAATACGAGCCGCTATCGGCGATCCGAGTGTTCGTCTGGAACACATCGGTTCGACCGCCGTTCCCGGCGTGCCAGCGAAACCTGTCCTCGACGTCCAGGTCTGCGTTCCCGACCTCGCGGACGAAGCGAGATACCGGCCGGCTTTGGAGTCCTTGGGCCTGATCCTTCGCGCGCGCGAACCCGGCCACCGCTTCTTCCGTCCGCCAGCCGGCGAACCTCGAACCGTGCACGTGCACGTTTGCGAAGTCGGGTCGGTTTGGGAGTCGGACCAACTTCGTTTTCGCGATGCCCTTCGGGCCTCGCCGGAGACGGCGCGCTCCTACGCTGACCTCAAACAGCATCTCGCGGAGACACTTGGCCAGGATCGCGAGGCCTACACCAAGGGCAAGAGCGAGTTCATCAAGTCGGTCTTGGCCGCAGATCCCACCCGCATGACGTGAGCGCGCCACGCAGATCGCGGCTCTGTCCGCGGCCGCTGACACACTCCGATCATGAGTGACGCCGGATCGATGCAACGGTACGGGGCGACCCGGTCATGGGGGGGGACGGCCCCGAGGTCGTGTTCCTCAGCAATCCGCTCGCCGATCCGGTCAGGTGGTCGGAACCGGTCCGTCCTCGCCTGCAGGCGCTCGGGTATCGGGTCACCACGTTCGAGCACCGCTGCGTCGGCCTCGACTGGCGTAGCGCCGTCGCCTGCGCCACCGAGTTCGTGCGATCCCAGCCGGATCCGGTTGCTGTCGTCGGCTGGTCGCAGGGCGGCGCGGTGGCCCAGGAGGTCGCCCTGGCCCTACCGGAGCACGTCACCTGCGCGGCGCTGCTGGCCACCTACGGGCGTCAGAACGAGGTCGACAAGACCTTCCAGGAGTGCTGGGACCTCCTCGCGCAGGGAGGCGATGAACTCGCACCCCTGCGGCTCGCGATGTCGCTGCTGACCGCCTTCCCGCCGGCCCGCCTTGCCGACGACACCTTCGTTGCGCGGATGCGCCAGACCGGGTCCGAATCAGCGGGTCGCCCGGACCCGGCTCGGCGCCGGCGGTCTGCGCAGTTCATCGCGACCTATCAGGACCGCCTGGAGGCACTCACCCGGGTCCGTGTTCCGACCCTTGTCATGGCCTTCGCACTCGACGCCGACACCTTCGCCAGGCGCGCCCGCGAAGTAGCCGAAGCGATCCCCGATGCCGACTTCATGGAGCTGCCCGGACTTGGGCACGCCGCTCCCATCAGCGACCCGGACCGTGTCTGGCCGCCTGTGCTCGAGTTCCTCCAGCGGCATCACACCGATCGAACGGCGCGGGGCGCATAGCGCTGGACGGTCCCAGCGACTCAGGTGACCGCCTCGATGGTCCCTACGGCGTCTCGAGCGTGGCGAACCGGATCGTGTCACGGGAGTCGCCGTCCGGATAGGCGCCGGTCTCGTACAGGATCCCGACGACGCCCGGCGCCAGCACGGCCAGATCCGAGTAGCCGGCCCGGTCATCGCTGAGCGGTCCCACCTCGGACCAGGTCGCGGCATCGTCGTCACTGCGCCAGACCGTCATGGTGCGCCGCGTGTCCGGATCCGACGGCGAACTGAACAGCACCGTGGTCCCGGGTGGCGCCGGTGCACCCGCGGGGGCCACCCGCACCACCGAGCCCTGGATCCTCGGCGTGGTGATCAGGTCGGGGACACCGACGAACGGCGCCTCGAAGCTGTCGCCGCCATCGGTGGAGACGGCGTGCTGCCGGGTGAGCGACGCGTAGGAGTTCTGCCGGGCGAACGCGTGCAGGCGCCCGCCCGCCGTCTCCACGAGGCCGAGTTCCTGCGGGATGTCGGCGGGGTCTGCGCCCGTCACGGTGCCGCCGCGGAACCAGGACTGGCCGGCATCGTCGCTGCAGAGGAGCCCGCCGTAGCGGGCGCCGTCGACGTCGTAGTTGATGCCCACCACCAATCGGCCGGCACGCGGGCCCTCACCGAGCTCCAGGCCATGCTGCGGGCCCGTCGCGAACCAGCCGACGCCGTCGGGCATGAGGTGCGAGAGGTTCCGGGCCGGCGAGAAGGTGCGGCCGTCGTCGTCGCTCACCTGGGCGAACGGGGTGCGCTCGCGCACCCCCGCTGGATTGTGGCAACTGAGCAGAGCCACCCGGCCGGCGTGCGGTCCCCGGGTGACGACCACCGGCGCCGGGTTGCCCCGGGTGGCCTGGCCGTCAGGACCGGTGAGCCCGGAGTCGTCCTGCCCGGCTCCGCGCAGGAGAACCTGCAGCGGCCCCCAGGTGGCACCGTCGTCGGTGGAGCGGCGCAGCACCAGGTCGATCGGTGCGGCGTCGTGACACCAGGCATCGGTGTGGACCGCCGGCATCCGGCCCTCGGCGAACGCGAGCAGGGTGCCCGCAGGCGTTCGGACCAGGGCCGGGATGCGGAAGCACTGGTAGCCGTGGGTATCGCGTTCGAAGACCGTGATCGGGGCAGGCATATGCGAACTCCTGTGACTGGGTGGTGGTTTGTGGTGATGGCGGGTCGCTCAGGAGTCAGCCCTTGACGGCACCGATCATCATTCCCTTGGCGAAGTGCCGCTGCAGGAACGGGTAGACGATCAGGATCGGGACCAGCGAGACGACGAGGATCGCCATCTGCAGCGACGGTTGGGCGGGTAGGTTCTCCGCGACGCTGAGATCGGTGTTGGACAGCGCCGTCTCGTTGATCACGTAGGTACGCAGCACGAGCTGCAGCGGCCACAGCCCGGAGTCGTTGAGGTAGATGAGGGCATTGAAGTACGCGTTCCAGTAGCTCACCGCGTAGAACAGGCCGATCACCGCCAGCACCGCCTTCGAGAGGGGATCACGATGCCCGAGAAGATCCGCCACTCGCCGGCGCCGTCGATCCGGGCGCTCTCGAGCAGCTCGCCGGGGATGTTCATGAAGAACGAGCGCAGTACCACCACATTGAAGCCGCTGATCATGGTCGGCAGGATCAGCGCCCACAGGGTGTCGATCAGGCCGACGCCCCGCACCAGCAGGTAAGTGGGAATGATGCCTGCGGAGAACAGCATCGAGAACAGGATGATCAGCAGCATGGGCCGGCTGGCGAAGGAGCCGGGCCGGGACAGCCCGTACGCGAGCAGGCATGAGGTGAACAGGCTCAGCGCCGTGCCCACCACCGTGACGCCGACGCTGATCAGCGCCGCCTGGGTGACGACGCCGCCGGAGAGGATCGAACGATAGGCGTCGAGGTTCACCGCATCCGGCCAGAGCACCAGCCCGCCGGCCCTCGAGATCTGGTCGCGGGGAGCGATGGACGTGGAGATGATCGCCACGAACGGCGCGATCACAAGGGCGCAGAAGACTCCGAGGACCAGTGCCTTGGCCGCCTGCACGTACCACGGCGGCAGCGGGGTGCCGAGGACGAGCCGCCTGCCCCGTCGCTGCCGGGTGGGCGGTGTCACGGTCCGGTTCGACGGACGTTCAACGGTCCGGGTCGCGCTCATGACTTGTAGACCCCCTGTTCTCCGAAGATGTGGGCGACCTTGTTAGCACCGAGCACGAGGATCACCCCGACCACGCCCTTGACCAGGCCCACGGCGGCCGAGACCCCCCACTGCCCACCGACGATGCCGTTGTTGTAGACGTATGTGTCGAGGACCTCGCTGACGCCGCGTCCGACGGCGGCCTGCTGCAGGATGATCTGCTCGAAGCCGACCGAGAGCGAGTCGCCGAGGCGCAGGATGAACAGCAGGATGATCACGCCCTTTAGCGCGGGCAGCGTGATGTGCCACATCTGCCGTAGCCGGCCCGCGCCGTCGACGGCGGCGGCCTCGTAGAGCTGGGGATCGACCGTGGAGAGCGCCGCGAGGAAGATGATGGTCGCCCAGCCGGTGTCCTTCCAGATGATCTGGGCGGTCAGCAGCAGGTGGAACACGTCCGGGTTGCCGATGATCTCCAGGGCCGCCATGTCATGGGTGCGCAGGAAGTTGTTCAGCAGTCCGCTGCCTCCGAGCATCTGCTGGAAGACCGCGACCACGATCACCCAGGACAGGAAGTGCGGCAGGTACAGCACGTTCTGCACGAGCCTCTTGATCCGGTCCGAGAACAGGCTGTTCAGCAGGAGCGCGAGCACGATGGGTGCGGGGAACACCAGCAGCGCCTGAAGCCCGGTGAGGATCAGGGTGTTGCGCAGCGCGGCCAGGAACGCAGGGTCGCCGTTGAAGATGATCCGGAAGTTCTCCAGCCCCACCCATGGGCTCTCGCCGATCCCGAGGAATGGCTGGTAGGCCTTGAACGCGATGACGTTGCCGAGCAGCGGCACGTACTGGAACAACAGCACGGCCAACATGCCGGGCAGCGCGAACAGCACCAGCATGCGGTCCCGGCTCAGCCTGCGCCACCACGGCAACCGC
This sequence comes from Occultella aeris, assembly GCF_902703175.1. Classification (GTDB taxonomy): domain Bacteria; phylum Actinomycetota; class Actinomycetes; order Actinomycetales; family Beutenbergiaceae; genus Occultella; species Occultella aeris. The sequence goes on from NZ_CACRYJ010000014.1 coordinate 32,300, forward strand.
GGCCGCCGGTGCGCGGCGCCGACAGGCTCGCTCGGCGCCGCCTCGACCGGTGGCGCGAGCCGCTCAGCCGTGCTCGGCGGCATACGCCTCCTCCAACTCACCCCGGATGGCGTCGCCGCCGTTGACGCGCCAGGTCTCGACGGCGTCGGTGAACGTCTCGATGCCCGCGTTCCCCTGCACCACCTGGTTCATCGCGTCGTTGACAGCGCCCTCAAGCTGAGCGTTCATGCGGGACTTTGTCTCCGAGTACAGGCCGTAGGACGCGTCGTCCACGAGGCGATCGACCATCGCGGCCTGCACGGCGGCCTGCGTCTCGGGGACGTCGGGGCGGCCGGGCAGGTAGAGCGCCATGGGAGCGTCGCTGATGTACTGCAGACCGATCCCGACCTCGGAGCTGCCGAGTGCGGTGGGCACCGGGTCCGTCCCGGTCAGCTCGTAGTGCTCGCCCTCTACACCGAACTTGCGGAACAGGTACTCCTCGGTGCCGAACGGCGCGGCCATCCAGTTCGCGATCGCGAGCAGGACCTCGGGATCGTGCGTGCTCTCGGCGTTGAATGCGGTGATGTTGTTGTTCGCCGCACCCATCCAGGGAGACCCTTGACCGCCGTCCCGGCCGGGCACGTCGAGCATGTTGAGCTGCATCTCGGTGATCGTCGGGTTGTCCGTGTAGAACTGGTTCCACGCGACGAAGCTGTCGTGGATGAAGGTCGCCGTCCCTGCGGCGAGCCACTGCTTCTTGGCACCACCGGTGGCCGTGTACGCGTCGGGGTTCACGACCCCGGCGGCCCAGACCGCGATCATGTCCTCGATCGCGCCGAGCATCTCCTCCGTCTCGTACATGTGGGTGAAAGCGCCACCGTCCTCGGCCCAGAGGTAGGGCGTGCCCCACATCTGCTGGATGTACTGGGACGGCATCGAGGCCCACGCCCACCGATTCGCGCCCGGCGCCGTCATCTCGGCGCAGAGGTCCATGAACTCGTCGAAGCTGCCCGGGTTAGCCTCGCTGATGCCCGCCGCCTCGGTCAGGTCCTGGCGGTAGATCGGGGCCGACGTGCGCGACATGCCACGGGGCACCGGGACCGCGAAGATCTTGCCGTTGAAGCGGGTGTCCGGCCAGGACTGCGACGGAAGGTTCGCCAGGAACGGGTAGTCCAGAACGGCGTCGCCCGAGAGGTACTCGGTCAGGTCGAGACAGGTGGCTTCGAGCAGGTCCGGTAGCTGGGCCACGTCCTTCGGGATGTTCAGGATGTCCGGGATGTCCCCGCCGGCGATGCGGGTGGCGAACTTGCTCGAGTACTCGTCGTTGGAGGACATCGAGATCTCGAGCGGCGAGCCGATCCGCTCCTCGACCGCCTGCCAGAACGAGTTGGAGTCCCGGGTGGGTGGGATGGCCCCCGGGATGTTGGTCATGAAACTGATGACCTCACCGTCCCCGAGGGCTTCGGAGATCACACGCTCGGGGTTCGAGGGGTAGGCGCGGAACCCCTCGTTCATGCCTTCCGCGGCGGCCGGGAAGTCCGGGGTGGCACCCTCGAACCGCTGATAGGTCGGCAGTTCGACGGTCGCACCGCCACCCCCGCCTCCGCCGCCGCTCGGGGATCCCTCGCTGGAACAGCTGGCGAGCACGCCGCCGCCGAGGGCTGCGACGGCTGCGGCAACCCCGCCCTTGAGCACGGTGCGTCGGTCTGTCTCTAGGAACTTCAATGATCGCGACATCCGGTTCTCCTTCGGACCTGGACTGGTACAAGACCGAGTCACTATGACATAGTACGTCCCATGTCCTCAAGAGCCCAGATCTCAGGCCCCCGGGTTGCCGCGAGCGAGCAGGAGCTCTTCGCAGCGGGCACGCTCGGTTATGCCTCGTTCCGGATCCCGGCCCTGATCGCGTCGGGCCCACACCTGCTGGCATTCTGCGAGGGACGCCGCGACTCCGCCGGCGACACCGGTCGGATCGACGTGGTGGTGCGACACTCCCCCGACTCCGGCGCCACCTGGGCACCGATGACCGTGGTGGCCCGGCGCCCGGACCACACGACCGGCAACCCGATGCCGTTCCTCACGGCGGCAGGCGAGGTCGTCCTGCTGACGGTCACCAATGGGGCGTCGGTCTCCGAGTCGGACCTGATGCGCCCGGGGGTCACCGAGGGCGATCGGCGCCGCGTCTGGGTCCAGCGCGCACCGATCCCTGGTGAACCGTTCGGCAACCCGATCGAGATCACCGACCAGGTCCGGCGCCCGGACTGGGGCTGGTTCGCCACCGGTCCCGGTCACGGACTCACACTCGCGAACGGTGCGCACCACGGCCGTCTGGTCGCGGCGTGCACCCACTCGGTCCTCTCCGACGCGCCCGGTGATCACGCCTACGGCGGCCACCTGCTCCTCAGCGACGACGACGGTCACACCTGGCGGGTCGGCGCCGTCGACTCCGCACCGCGCCCGATGGGTGCGGCTCTGAACCCGAACGAGGCCACGGCTGCGGAACTGCCCGACGGCGTCGTGTACGTCAACGCACGCAACCAGGCTCGCGTAGGCGGTCGCCTGGGCGCGTGGTCCGAGGACGGCGGGGAGGGCTTTCGGGCACCCTTCCGTACGCACCCGGAACTGGCGCTCCCCGCCGTCCAGGGCAGCATGCTGGCCAGCGGAGCCGGCGAACTCTGGCTGAGCACCCCGGGGCATCGAACCGAACGCCGCGACGTCACCCTCTGGCGCAGCGCCGACGCCGGCGCCACCTGGTCCCGCGGACCAGTGCTGCACGACGGCCCCGGGGCCTACAGCGACCTGACGCTCCTGTCGGACGGGTCGCTCGCAGCCCTCGTCGAGTGCGGGTCGCGATCCGCGTACGAATCCATACGCTTCATCCAGTTCAGCCCGACGGAAGGAATCTCGTGACGAGCCACGGCCGCCTCGCCGGCGTCATCCCACCCCTGTGCACCCCACTCACGCCCGACGGGGAGGTCGACGAAGCTTCACTGGATCGGCTCGTCGACCACCTCATCGAGGGCGGCGTGCACGGGCTCTTCGTACTCGGAACCACCGGTGAGGTGAGCGCGCTCACCGACGCCCAGCGCGAACAGGTGGTGGTTGCCACGGTGGCACGGGCGGGCGGGCGGCTGCCCGTGCTTGCCGGCGCGATCGACACGGGTACGGACCGGGTGGTGGACCAGGCACGGCGCGCCGCGGCGGCGGGTGCGGATGCCGTGGTGGTGACCGCGCCGTTCTACGCGGCGACGCATCCCGAGGAGATCCGCCGGCACTTCGCCGAGGTCGCGGCGCGCGTGGACGTGCCGGTGGTGGCCTACGACATCCCGTCCAAGGTGGGCACAAAACTGTCACCGGACACTGTCATCGAGCTCGCCGCCGAAGGTGCGATCGTCGCCGTCAAGGACTCCAGCGGCTCGGACGTGTCCTTGCGCGCACTGTTGTCGCGGCGGTTCGCACGCGGCCTCGACCTGTCCATCTTCACAGGGTCCGAGCTCACCGTCGACTACGCGATCGGACTGGGCTGCGACGGTGTGGTGCCGGGACTGGGGAACGTGGACCCGGCCGGCTATCGGCGCCTGTTCGATCTGGCCCGCGCGGGCCAGGTCGAACAGGCACGCTCCGAACAGGACCGGCTCTTCGAACTCTTCGGGATCACCGCCGTCGCCAACAGGACCCGGCGCTCGGCCACCTCGGCCGCTCTCGGCGCGTTCAAGGCCGCCCTGGTGGACCTGGGAGTGATCGCCGGAGCGACGCTGGCGCGACCCGGCATACCCCTCGACGACGCGGAGCGGGCAGGGGTCAGCGCACTCATCGCCGAGTTCGGACCGCGGATCGATGCGATAGTAGGGGCTGGAACGATCGGATCGGGAAGCGAGGAGCCCGCGGGGCAATGACGGCGCAGAGCGGAGCAGGACGGGCCTTGGCCAGCCAGGCCGTGACCCGGACCAGGATCCGCGACCTGATCGTCGAGCGCAGGCTGAAGGCCGGCGACCCGCTGCCCACCGAACCGGAGTTGATGGCCGAGCTCGGTGTCTCCCGCAACTCGCTCCGCGAGGCGATCAAGGCCATGCAGGCCGTCGGCATCATCGACGTGCGGCACGGCTACGGGACGTTCGTCGGCTCGGCCGGCCTGAAGTCCCTGGAGGAAGGGCTCGGCTTCCGGCTCACACTGTCCGCGAGCGGGGACCTCGCCGACGTCCGGGAACTGCTGCAACTGCGGCGCGCCCTCGAGGTCGGTCTCGCTCGCGAGGTCACCGCGTACTGGTCCCAGGGCTCTCGGGCGCCCCTGGAGGCCGTCGTGGCGGAGATGGATGCGGCCGCGGCCGAGGGCCGGTACTTCCCAGATGAGGACTGGCGATTCCACGCCACCATGTATGAGCCCTTGAACAACGGACTGATCCTCGACCTGCTCCGCGTCTTCTGGCGGACCTTCCAGCACGTCGACGACAAGCTGCCGGGCCCGCGCTACACGCCCAAGGATGCTGTGAGCTGGCACCGGGAGATCTGCGACGCGCTCGCGTCCGGCGAGCCCGAGCGCGTCGCCCAGTCCCTCGTCGAGCATTTCGACGGCATCAGCGTTCGGCTCGCCGCAGCCGGGAAGTCCGGCGCCACGAAGGACTGATGCGGGCACTCCCCTGCGATGTACCACTGCCGCCCGCTCCTGCGAACGGGCCTGATGGGTTACACGTCGCCTGTGACATCTCCTGGGTGGGTGGCTGGGCCTGTGGATGGTGGGGCATCCGGGGCTGGTTCGACCGCCTTGGACCCACTGTTCTGTGGTCTGGTGCCTCGTTGTCCACAATGGGTTGACACCCTCCTTGCCTCGTGGGCCGACTCCCGTAGCGTGGTTCGCACTAGGACGCACGTACGAAGGGGCGGGGGGTGAGGATGATGGACTGGACCACGGGTCACACGCCGGGCGAGGGCACACCCGAGCGGGGCACCGGTCCGGTCGATCTTGCCTCGGACCCACGGCGCGCGGCCGACCTGGCCGCGTTGTTGGGCGGGTCCCTGGATGACCGGCTCTTCGTCCTCGACTGCGTCACCGCCGCGTTGGCTGCCACCGATCCGTTCGAGGAGCAGCACGAGCACACCGGGCGGGCGTTGGGTGCGGCGAGTGTGCGGGCCCACCGTGATATCGAGATCCTGACCGGTCGGCGCCTGGACTGGCTCGCGGCCGAGCGGGCCGAGGGCATGTGGGACCTGTCCGGCAAGGTCCGCACCTACCCCCAGCACGTCGCCCGCACGCACCGGATGTCCTTCGCCCGGGCCTCACGCGAGGTCCGCCTGGCCGACCGGCTCGCCAACGACCTGCCCGAAGTCCGTCAAGCCCTGCGCACCGGGCAGCTCGGAGTGGAGCAGGCCGGCCTGATCGCGACGGTCGCGGCCTCGAGCGCGGCCCGCCGGGCCGCACTACGGCTACCCGCCCGCGGCATGAACAACAGCACCCCGACCGAGGCGCCCCAACCCGGCGAGACCACACCGACCAACGACGTGGCGCAAGCCGACCAAGCACCGCAGGCTGGCGCCGGACCGGAAACGAGCGACGCACCGGAAACGGGCGACGGGCCGGAGACCGGCGAGGCCACGCACAAGGGCGAGGCCGCCAGGGAGGCCGGCGGTGCAGCCGGCCCGGCCGATGGCACGGCGGACACGGCGGCCACGGCGGACACGGCGGCCACGGCGGCCACGGCGGCCACGGCGGTGAGCGTGGGTCCGTTCGATGATGACGCGACCGCGGAGTCGGTGATCCTCACACTCGCCGGTGCCGGGTCGTTCGAAGACCTGCGCGTGGTCTGCAAGTACTTCGCCGCCCTCGCCGACGCCGAGTCCGACGAACGCGGCTACCGGGAAGCCTGCGAACGGGAGTTCTTCGACCTCGCCGCCACCACCGGCGGCTTCCACCTGTCCGGATTCATCACCGACGAACACGGCCAACTCGTCAAGGAAGCCCTCACCGCCCTGACCCCGGTCCCAGCTGCCGGTGATACCCGCACCACGAGCCAGCGCCGTGCCCAGGCCCTCGCCGACGCAGCCCAACTGATCCTCAACCAAGGCCTCGCCGGCACCGGCCAGACCGTGCGACCCCACATGGGTGTGCTGATCAGCGCACCCGAACTCGAACACATCATCGCCACCAGCGCCCACCACGGCTGGGGCACCGACACCCCCGACACCGCGGCCGACCCCACCCGCGCCGAGGCCAGGCCCGCCGAAGCCGACCCCAGCGGCGCCGAGACCAGCGGCGCCGAGACCAGGGCCGAGGACCCCGGAGCGGACATCCCCGACTGGGCCCGCACGAGCCCCGACACCGACCCGATCGACGTCTGCGACGCGCGGCCCGTGTTCGGCCGAGACCTCCCACTCCTGCAGCCCGGCACCGGCGGGCTGACCAACCTCAAGGCCCTCGAACAGGTCGACTGGGCCGCGATCTTGTCCCAACCCCCAGCCACCTGGGCCGACGGCACCGGCCCCGTCCCACCCTCGGTACTGCGCCGGATCGCCTGCGGCGGCGAGATCTACCGGATCATCTTCGGTCCCGACTCCGAAGTCATCAACGTCGGCAGGGCGCACCGCCGCTTCACCAACGCCCGACGCCGCGCTATGGTCGCCCGCGACCGGCACTGCACCTACCCCGGCTGCAAGGCACCGCCGCCGCTGTGCGAAGGACACCACTCCGTCATCCACTGGGCCGACGGCGGCAACACCGACCTGCACAACGGTGCCCTGCTGTGCTTCTACCACCACCGCTTCGTCGACACCCACCAGATCACCATGATCTGGAACGGCGGAGAATGGCAGTTCTTCACCAAGGACGGAGAACAGATCCAAGACCCCGGACCATGACCAGACGCACGCCCCCGCGGCGTGCCGACGGGGCTGTCCGGCTTGGTCGCCACGCACGCCCCAAGGCGGGCCGACCGGGCTGTCCAGTGTGGTCGCGACGACGGGTGATCCGGCTGGCGCGCTGGCTCAGGACCGTACCTGCCACCGCGTTCGGCCGGACCCATCTCCTCGATGGCGCAGCCAGACCCGTGACTCCTCCGTCTACCAGGAGTCGTGGTGCAGCACCGAGTCCACGCCTTCACGCGGCGCCGGTCGGAACGTCTCCCCGGTGAAGTACGCGGTCGGGAGCAGCACCCCCTGGCGCACGTGGGCCGGCACCCCGAGCAGGTCGGCAACCTCGTGCTCGTACGGCAGATGCAGGGTGGTCCACGCCGTACCCAGCCCGCGGGCACGGGCCGCGAGTGCGTAGCTCCACGCCGCCGGGAGCAGCGAGCCCCACAGCCCCGCCTGGTTCCCCTCGGGCAGTTCGGGAGCCTCGATAGCGGCGATCGTCAGCACCGGAACCCTGCCCATGACCTCGGCGAGGTGGTCGGAGGAGGATGCGACTCGGGCCTGGGCCGCAACCCGGCCGGACTGGACCGGGCGGCTCGCCCGTTCGCTCCGGTAGGCGCCGTAGGAGCGGGCGTAGTACTCGCCGATGGCGGCGCGTTTGGCCTCGTCGGTCACCACGATCCAGTGCCACGTCTGCCGGTTGCCACCGCTCGGGGCCTGCAGAGCCACTTCGATGCACTCCCGGATCAGTTCGAAGGGGACCGGTCGGTCGAGGTCGAGGCGCTTGCGCACCGAGCGGGTCGTGCTGAGCAGTTCATCCGGGGACAACGGCAGCGTCATGTGTGGATCCTGCACCCGCACTGCCCGCTCCCGCGACCCGGGTCGAGACGGCTCACATCGCGGACGACGGATCTGGCCACCGCGGCAGGCGATTGTGGGGCGGCACGCGCCCAGGAAGGGCCCCCGGATGCGGCCGCGACGGTAGCGTGTCGGCGTGCAACGACACCACGCGCCGACCGCGTCCGACCCTGACCACCACCTCCCGAATCGCGAGGCTGGACGATGACCGGCGCCGGGCTGGTGCTCGGGGCATACGCGCTGTTCGCCGGCCGCGAGCCGGACGAACTACCCGACGCCTACCGTGCCCTCGACGCCCTCTCTGACGTGGATGCGCTCGAGATCCCCCTCGAGAACGCCGTCGGTGCGACGCCCGGCTGGGAGGCGGGCACTGACGGACTGCCGACGCTCGTGCCCGAGGGCTGGGATCTCGTGATCACCTGCATCCCCACGGTTGTGGGGCGACTGTCGGCCGATGCGAACTACGGACTCGCGTCGACGGACGCTGACGGACGTGCGGCAGCGGTCGAGGACGTGCGTCGCGCCCTCACGCTCGCGCAGCGCGCCGCGGACCTGGCCGGTCGGCAGCGCATCCGCGCCATCGAGATCAACAGCGCTCCGACCGGGACCGCGTCTGTTGGTGAGTTCGAGCGGTCCCTGACCCAGCTGCTCGAGTCGGACCCGACCGGCACGACTCTCGCCGTCGAGCACTGCGACGCACCGCGGCCCGGCCGGCGCCCGGAGAAGGGCTTCCTCGAGCTCCACGCCGAGCTCACCGTGATCGATGCCCTCGCAGACCCCCGGCTCGGCGTCACCGTGAACTGGGGCCGGAGCGCCATCGAGGGCCGCTCCGCGGAGACCCCCGAGGAGCACGTCCGGATGGCAGCCGAGCGGGGTCGACTGGCCGGGCTCATCTTCTCCGGCGCCACCCCCGCGCCCGGGACCTCGGGAGTGGGCTGGCAGGACGGGCACATCGCGCCCCGTGGCGCGGGTGGCGACGGCGCCTGGTCGGAGAGCCTGCTCGGACCCGAGGAGATGCGTCGCACGTTCGCCGCCGCCGGTTCGTCGGCACCGAGCTACCGGGGCCTGAAGGTCACTGCCGGTCCGCCGAGCCGAACAGTGGCGGAACGCCTCGAGGTCGCGCGCGACGCCATCGCGATGCTGCTCGACGCGGAACGTCAGGCTGCAGGAGCCGCCCAGTAGCCCCGACCTATGCGGCGAGGCCCTCCGGCTTCGGTCGGAGCGGGGCGGTAGCGGATGCGGCGGGAGTCCGCATTGCTCCTAGCACAAGGTCTCAGATCCCGTCGCGGTGCGTGAACCGGCCACCGACCATCGTGGCCAGTACCGGCATCTCCCGCAGCCCACGGACCGGGTCCGTGCCGAGCGGGTCCGCGCCGACGAGCACGAGGTCGGCAACGTCCCCGACCCGGACTGCGTCGCGGCCGTCTGCAGCGCACGCGAGCGCGAGGGCGGCACCGATCCGCTGCTCGGGGTGCCACGGCTCGCGCTCGTCCTTGGTGCGGGCCACCGCGGCGGAGATGCCCAGCCAGGGATCCAGCGGGGAGACCGGCGCGTCCGACCCGAACCGGATCCGCGCGCCCGACGCGGCCAGGGACGCGAGCGGGAAGGCGTCCATGGTCCGGCCCGGCCAGTACACGTCGGCGACGTCGCGGTCATCGAGGAGATGCTCGGGCTGCACGCTCGCCGTGACCCCGAGTTCGGCGAACCTGGGCACGTCGGCTGCATCGATCAGCTGGGCGTGCTCGATACTCCCGCCGACGCCGGCCGCGGCGAACACGTCGAGAGCGATCGTGTTCGCCCGGTCCCCGATCGCGTGGATGGACGTGGCCAGGCCCGCCCTGTGGGCCCGCGTGACCAGGTCGAGCATCTGCTCCCGGCTCCACTCCTGCACGCCGTGCCCGCCGTCGGGATAGGCGTGCCGGCAGTGCGCGGTGCGCGTGTTCAGTGCCCCGTCGGAGATGATCTTGAGCGGTCCGACCGTGAGCAGCCCGCCGGTGCCGTCCACCACGGCACCGGTCGGCAACCCAGCGGCGATGGCCTGCTCGAGACGGTCCGGGTAGCAGCCGGCCCGAACCCGCAGCTGGTCCACCCCGGCGGCGATCCGGTCCTGCCAGGCGAAGACGTTGTCCGCCAGCTCCAGGTCCACGATCCCGGTCACGCCCCGCCCCGCGGCGGCCCGGGCGGCTCGCGCCACGAGTTGCTCGCGCAGGGCTTCGGGAGCTTCCTCGTAGTCACGGGACGCCTCGAACCAGGGTCCCTCGCGGACCATGCCGTCAGCCCCGACCGCCACGCCGAGCAGCCGCGCGCCGGCGCCGTTGACCCAGGCGCTGTGCACGTCGCCGCTGACGATCACCACCGGCACCTCGCCGGCGACGGCGTCGAGCGCGGCCAGGCTCGGCTCGTCGGGCCAGAGCCCGTCCCGGAACCCGAAGACGTTCAGCGGCCCTCGGTCGCCGGCATCGCGGGCGGCGAGGTGGTCGGCGACCAGTCGCAGGACCTGCGCGGCGGACGACGCGGCGCTGACGTCGAGGCGCTCCCGCAGCAGCGCCCACTGCTGCATGTGCACGTGCGCGTCCCACAGGCCAGGCACCAGATAGGCACCGTCGGCGTCGACCGGCTCGACCCCGCCATCGGTGCCGACGACGCCCGGCCCGCTGCCGCCGTCGTGCATCGACGCGACCCGACCACCGCGGATCAACACGTCGAACGGCTCGCCCCCGCCCGGCCGGCGGACACGACGCAGCAGCACGCTGACCGGGTCACTCGCTCTCGACACTGCGGCAGCGTATCCGCCCGGGCATGGGATCATCGCTGCCATGCCGGTCGTCGAGTCAAGCGTCGTGGTGGACCTCGATCCCGCGACGGCGTTCGCGGTGTCCCAGACCACAGGGCAGGTGCGGCTGCGCTGGGACCCGTTCATCCGCCGTCAGCACTTCCTCGATGGCGCCACCGTGCCCGCGAAGGGCGTCCGCACCATGACGCGGCACCGCAGCGGGCTGCGGATGGTCAGCGAGTACGTCTCCTACAACCCACCGCGCAACGTCGGGATGAAGATGGTCACAGGACCGTGGTTCTTCGCTCGCCTCGGCGGTGGGTGGCGGTTCGAGGCGGCCGACGGCGGAGGTACCCGGGCGATCTGGCGGTACAACTTCTCGTGCCGGCCGGCATGGCTCGCCCCGCTCGCGGAGCGGGTCGGCGCGTGGGTCCTGCAGCGCGACATCGACAGGCGTATCGCGGGCTTCGCGGCCGGCTGCGCCGATCCGGTGGTGGTGGCCGCAGCAGGCTGAGCTGCGCAGGGACGACGCACTGCGTTGCGGTGTGGTTCCGATGTCCCTGACGCCTCGCAACCACACCGCTGACCGCGAATGCCCGCCGCCGGCGTCGCGCTCCAGCGCTGACCCGGCGCCCCGCCACGTTCGAGCGGCCGGGGTCGAGGACCTGGTCGCCGAGGTCGATCGACCGGAGGGTGGCATCAAGCGGTCGTGAACGTCACCAACCCGGCCCACAGCAGCGGGGAGTCCGCGACTGCCCGGCTTGATCGCCAGGCGGCGAGGCGCTCACGCTGCCAGGCGCTGAAGGCGGCGACGGCGTCCGGTGCGTCGTGCGCGGCGTCCACCGCGAGCACGGCGTCCGTGATCGGGTTGCCGGCCACGTCCGCCAACGAGGACAGCGCGTGCTCGGTGAGCAACGGCCAGCGGGTTCCGGTGACCAGCGTGGCGCCGGCGCGCACCACGGCGCCGACCAGGCCGTAGGGATCACGGAACCGGGCGTCCGCGCCGGACTCACACCCGATCAGAGCGACCCGGGGCGGCATCGGCCAGCGCTGCGGGTCGGCCAGCAGGTCCCGCGCCGAGAGCGGACGGTGCTCACGCATCGGCTCGGCAAGGCCCGGCACGTCGACGGTGCAGGACAGGTGCAGTTGGCTGTCATCCGCCTGGCCGCGCTCGGTCGCGGCGGCGCTGACGTGCCCGACATAGACGAACCGCTTCGGTCCGGCCTGCAGCGCGGCGGCGAGCCAGTCCCGGTCGGCGTCGGTGCGGCGGAACAGGCCGGTCAGGTCGCCGCCGGGCACGTCGACGCGGCCGGCGCGGGCGTAGGAGTCGAGCCGCTCGAGGAGTCCGGCGTACCGGGCGTTGCCGGGTGTGACCCGGCCGAGCACGGAGCCGAGCGCGGACGCGGCGGGCCAGCCGGGGATCCGCGGGTCGAGGGCCATGACGGTGTCCGCCGTCGAGGAGGTCGCCGCAACCCCCGGAGCGCCGGCGGCGGCCACCTCGGCGGCACCCGCCCCACCGCCCGCGACGGGCACGGCACCACCCGCACCGTCGGAGACCTGCCCAGCACCGCCAGGGACCGGCCCGGCACCGGACCGCCGCAGACGCCCGAGCAGGCCACCTCGCGGCGGCCGGGCGTCGGCCGCGGACGCACCGGACGCCGTCGCCCCGGCGCCATCCCGGCCCCGGAACCGGCCGCCGCCGGACCACACGGAGCGAGCCCCGCCGTCGGCGGCATCGATCCCGGCTCCGGGCACATGGCCCGGCGCGACCACGGTCACGTCGGCGATCTCCACCAGCCGAACGTCCGTGGTGTCCACCGCGAGCAGCTCCCACGGGACGGCCGCAGTGCGCGGCGACGGCTGCACCCGAACGTGCGGGCGGACCCCGGCCTCGTGATACGCCGCGAGCTGGTCGACGAGCGGGGTGGCCAGGAATGCCTCGGCGAGCCCGACCGCAACCTCCCACTCCGCGGCGTAGTCCACGAGCGGCCCGGACGTGAGCAGGTCCGTGTAGGTGGCGACCTTGTCCACACCGGCCGCGACCGAGGGCAGTCCCTGCGCGAGCCGACCGAGCGCCCGCTCCATCTCCTCGTGCGCCACCCGGCCGACGCCCCCGGGCGCACCGTCGACGCGCCAGTTGCAGAACGTGCCGTGCCCGGTGTCCACGTAGGTGAGCACGACCGTTGGCCGGTCGCCCGGCTCGGCCCAGCGTTGGACGAGCTCGGGAGAGCGCAGCTCCTGCCCGTACCTCGTTCGAGCCGTGGCGTACTCCTCGCCGAGGACCTCCCCCTGGCCCGGGGCGAGGAGCATCCTCGGCACCGGCTCCACGGCGACCGCCGGGCCGCTCGGGAGCATGAGCTCGACGGCTTCGTCGGCGCTCGCGCCGGCACCCGCGGTGCCCTCGACGGGCCGCGCCGCAGCCCCTGCCGGGAGCACCACGGTGGGGGTACCGCTGGCGGCCTGCCACTCGATCAGCGCGAAGGTGGCCATCCCGTTCGAGGACTGCAGCGCGGCCCGGAACGCGGCGTCCCGGGCCGGGTCGGCCACCTGCGTGACGAACCGCTCCCGCTGGTAGCCGGACGGGAACTGGGTGCGCATCGCGTCCAGTGCCAACGCGGCCGGGATGGCGTAGTCGACGGCGCCGCCGAGCAGCAGGTCGTTCTGATGGTCCTGGGACAGCGTGTACGGGTCGGTGTCCGCATCGACCCCGCTCCAGTCCAGGTTCAACGCCGCCCGGTCATGTTCCTCGGGCACCCAGGCGAGCAGGAACTCGGCCTGCATGTAGTCGATCTCGGCAATCGCCCGGAGCTCCCCGCGGCTGCGGAACGCCTCCCGGACCTCCTCCATGTGCGCCGCGAACTCACGTCCGTCACCACGCTGGGCGGCCAGCCGGGCCAGCACCAGGCCCACCTGGGCGCTCTCCAGGTGCGCGCCGAAGCGGGTCAGCACGTCCTGGGCACGGCCGAGGTAGTCGGCCGCGGCGGGGAGATCGTCCTCCAACGAGGCGATCGTGCCGAGCAGCCGCAGCGCCTGCCCCTCCGGCAGCATCGAGCCCTGCCCGGTGGCCGCCATCAGGGCGTGGTTGGCGTGCATCTTCGCGTCGTCGAACCGGGACTCCCGGGCCGCCTGGGCCGCGAGGTTGTTGCGCGTGGTCGCGAGCATCTCCACGTCCTCCGGACGCGGCGCGGTCATCGACTCGAACACGGCCACGGCCCGCTGGGACAGCTCGGCGGCCTCGAGGTCGCGACCACTCTGCGCGCACACCGAGGACAGGTTCGTCAGCGCACTGCCCTGCCACTGCTTCATGGACTCGTCCGGCTCCGCCGCGAGCTGCCGCAGCATCTCGCGCAGCCGTTCCTCGGCCGCCGCCCACTCCTGCCGGTACATGTGCAACGTGGCCCGGGCCTCGAGCAGCGCCAGCTCCAGGTGGGTGCGTTCGGATCCGGCGGGCAGCGCCCGGATCGGCCGTTCCACCGACCTCAGCGTCCGCTCGGCCTCCTTCCACCGGCCGGCCATCTGGAACTCGATGCCGGTGTGGATCTGGCGGCGGATGGTGTCAGAAATCCTCATCGACGATCCTCGCCGCACCCTGCGCGAGGATCGCAGGCGAGGCCAACAGCGACCGCGCCGCGCTGCGCACCCGGTCCCGGTCGGCCGCGTCCGGCCCGGACCTGGGCACCGCATAGCCAGGCAGGGTCACCGCGACCGTCAGGGTGGTCCCGGTCTGCGCGGGTACCGGCGCCTGGCCGCGCCACCCGCTCTCGTCCGGAAGCAGGTCGAGGACGACGGCGGAACCCGCCTCGTCCGTGATGGTCGCCGTGAGCGTGAGGCCGGCCGGCCGGCCGGGCAGGCCCGCGACCTCGACGATCAGTTCGCGGCCGGTCGCGGTGCGGCGCAGGCTCCACACGACGGCGGTCTCGGCTGCGTCGACGAGGCCGGCGGGTAGACCGGCCCAGGTGGCTCCGGTGCGGCCGCGGGCGAGTTCGATCCCGGGCGCGGGGCTCGCGCCGGCGGCGAGTGCGAACGCCTCCACGCGCGGCGTGGCCTCGGCAGTCAGTTCCAGGTCGAGGGCGTCGGCCCAGTCCAGGGCCGCGGCCCGCGCCTGGACGACGGTCACCGACTCCGGCGACTGCGGCTCGAGGCTGCCGTTGAGGGCGTCCAGGGTGGCGAGGGCGCGAGCGACGCCGGTCACGGCAGCCGCGCCGAGCGCGTCGTCGACGAGGCCGTCGGCCTCGTGCTCCAACCCGACCCGCTCCAGGAGCAGCAGGTCCGCGTCGAGGGGAGGCACGCCGTCGAGGACCGACGCGGGCCACCAAGCCTGCGCCCAGCAGACGTGGCCGAGGCGGTGCGCGACACCGGTCAGCGGGCCGGCCTCGGCGGCCGCCAGCACGGGCACGCCCGGCTCGATCGGTGTCACGTCCGCGGCGAGGGCGGCCACGGCGAGCGCCACCTCGGTCCCGTAGACCTGCCAGAGCCATTGCTGGGCGGCGTCGGGGTCGTCGAGGACGGCGTGGGGTGGCGACGTGCGCGGGCTGCCGACCGGCGAGGTGAGCGCACCGCCGACGGCGTCCACCACGCCCGCCCGCCACGGCGGGGGTGGGGTGGTGCCAGCGGGGTCGATGGTGATCGCACCGAGGGAGTCGACGGCGATGCTGACGTCGGTCACTGGGGCACCGCCTGGGCCTCGGGCTGGGGTGCAGCGGCGTCACCGAGTCGGGACAGTGCGCCCCGGACCCGGTCACGGTGATCGCGGATCACGGACAGCGCGACGCCCTCGAGCACGTCGACGGCCTCCTCGTGGTCGGACAGCGGCCGGGACCGGGCGTCCCGGCCGTGCAGTCTCGACCAGAGCCGGCGCACGTACCTCGGGGCGGGGGCGGCCACCTCGCGGGCGACGTCGCCGAGGACTCCACCGGCGTCGGGGTCGCCGTCGATCGGGAGCCTGCGCGCCTGCCACACGTAGGCCTCGCGCTGCCAGCGGCGGTTGATGCGCCGCTCCAGCTCGGAGCCGGAGCCGGAGCCGGGGCCGGGGCCGCCGATGCTCTCGATGGGGCGCAGCCGGTGGGCCAGTTCCACGCCGACCAGGAGCCCGGCACGCAGCGTGGGGTCGGTGTAACCGCATGGAGAGGCGGCGCGGTCCACCTCGTCGGTCACGACTTCGGCGATGTCGCCGAGCTCGTCTCGGCCCGAGGCCGAGCGGACCAGGGTGAACACCCGCTCATAGATGCTGCGGTCCAGCGGGAGCGCCAGGTCGGAGGTGGAGGCGTGCTCGCCGAGCTCGGGGGCGGGCGGCAGGTCGTGCGTCGAGGTGCCGTCGTCGCGGGCGGCCCCGTCGGCGAACCACCAGTACCGGCCGAGGCGGGCACCCACGTCTGAGTCGACGAGGTCCTGCCAGTGCGCGGCGGCCGCGGCGGCCTCATCCAGGACGGGGGCGGCGGCCAGCCGGTGCGCGGGCCGCACCCGGACGGCGCCGGCCGGGCCGGTGCCCGCCGGGTGGGGGGCACCCACCGACTCGGTGCACGCTGGGTCCTGGCCGGGCGCCTCCGCTGAGGTGGTGTCGTTGAAGCGGCCCGACCACCTACGGCGCAGTCGGTCGGCATGCTCGGCGCGCGTGGTCGGGTCGGCGAGGTGCTCGCGCAGGCGTGCGACGCTCGGGCCCGCGTGATGCACCTCGGCGAGGACCTCGCCGGCGAGCCGGGCGCCGTCGGGCTCGGTCGGTTCGCCGTGGACGGTGGCGAGTTCGAACGCGCGCTGGAAGTAGAGGTCCTGCGGGTGGCCCTCGGTGATGCCGGCGGCGCGGCGGGCCCGCTTGAGCACCATGAACCAGGCCGCCGTGTGCGACAGGACCATGCCCGCGCCGGCGACGGTGTCGGTCAGTTCGGCGGCGGCGGCGGGGCTGAGCGCGGTGGCCGCAAGCTCGGGTCGCTGGCCGGGCCGGATCACCAGCGGGTCGAGGATCAGCTTGACCGTCCGGGACAGCGGACCGCCGGTGGAGTTGCTCAGCGGGTCCAGGCCGGGCGTGTGATCGGTGGCGGTGGCGCGCCACGCTCGGTCCAGCACGAGGGCACGCGGCAACGGCGCTGCGATGCGCTCCCCCTCGGTGCTCACCCGCCCGAGTCTAGGAGACACCAGCCGCAGGTGCGGACGCGGGTGCCGAGGGGGTCGCTCTCGGCCTCCGTCCGGCAGGCAGCCGCTGCGTCGCGTGCGCTTGGGCCGGGTGTGCGCGGGCGGATCCTCGATCGATGCGGGGCATGCGCCCACGGTGTGCCCCCTGGCTGGTTGCGGTTGGTTGCGGTGCGGTGGCGATGGGATCGCGCTGACCATCGGATCCTGGGCGGGCACTGGCGGCTACCGATCCCAGTTCGGCGGCGTCGGCCGGTGCAGTCTCTTCGGCCCGTGCAACGGCTTCGACCGGCCCGGCGCGCCGCGCGACAGGTGAACGCTCGGCCGCCTGCGTGAACGGCGCCGGAACGCGCGGTGAGCAGTCGCCGAACCTGGGACCGGTTGCCGCCACGGCCTCCTAGCGTCGGTGCTGTCACAAGGAAGCAGCGGCATCGGCCAGGGCGCCACGAGCCGCCCAGAGAAGCGAGGAGCACCACGATGGGACTGTTCAAGCGCAAGACCATGGCCGAACGTCAGGCCGAGGGCCTGCAGATGGCGAACGACATCGCCGAGGGCCGCGGCCTCACCGGCAAGCTCACCCAGGCGTTCATGGGCCGTGAGTTCACCGAGGCGATGCAGCAGGCCACCGGGGCGATGAACCAGGGCCAGACAGCCGCGCAGCTGCGCGCCGCCGGCTACCCGACCACCCCGGCCCGGGTGCTCGGCCTGCAGGACACCGGCCAGCTGATCAACCACGACCCGGTGATCCTGCTCGTCCTGGAGGTGAACGGGCAGCAGCTGCAGCTGCAGTCGTTGGTGTCCAAGCTGGAGATCCCGCGCACCGGGGACGATGTGCTGCTGGTGAGCGACCCGCACCAGCCGGGCAACTACCTGTACGCCGGGCTCGCGCCGCAGGGGGGCGCGGGATCGCCGCAACAGGGCCAGGCTCAGCCGGGTGCGCAGCAGGGCCAGGCGAACCCGTGGGGCCAGCCCACGCAGGCGCCCCAGGCGCCCCAGCCCTGGGATCGCCCACGGCAGTGACGACGCGGGACCTGCCAGGCCGCGATGGCTAGCATGTCCGGGTGGCGGAGCACCTCGACCAGGCGGACTGGCGGCCCATCCTGGCCGCAATGGCGAACCCGAACGCGCGCCGCCTCTTCGCCGCGATCGTGCTGGACGAGTCCACGGGCTCGATCGGCCTGAGCCCGTCGAAACAGCGCCAGGCGACCGCCATGCTGGTGCGGGCGGGCCTGGTCCGTGAGGTCGAGGGACGCCTCGTCCAGCAGCCGGAGGTGTTCGGCCGGGTTCTGGCTGCGGCCACCGAGCCGCGCGCCAGTGGCCCCGAGCGGTTCCTGAACGAACGCGGCGAGATCGACCGTTACCCCTACGACGCCACCGAGCGACATGCGCTGCTGCGGCTGGTCGCGGACCGAGCGCTCGCCGTCGACGAGGTGGTGTCCGAGCCCGAGCTCAACGAGCGGCTCGCAGCGTTCGGTCCGGATGCCGCCGCGCTGCGCCGGGCCCTGGTGGACGAGGAGATCCTGGAGCGCACCCGTTCGGGATCGGAGTACGCCCGAACACACGACGCGTCCGAGTGAGTGGCGCACGAGCGCTGCCCGCGCACCGGGCTCACGCGTCCGCCGAACCCTCACGGTAGATCTTCGCCCTGGAGATCCTGCCCTCGACGAGGTCGAACACCGCGACGAGCGCGGCCTGCCTGGCCTCGCCGTCGTGGGTCCACGCCTCGGTCATCTCGGCCACGACCACACTGCCGCCATCAACGACTCGGACGACGTCGAGATGCGGCGTGAGCGACGCCATCGCCGTCTGGAAGAACTCCCGGAGCTCCTCGCCCGGCACCGAGTAGTCGCCGGTGACCCAGCTGGCATCGGCCGTGAAGTCGGTGAGCAGCGCCTCGGCGTCCCCGGCGTTGAAGGAGTCGACGTGGTGCCTGACGAGGGCCTCTGCGGAACTCACGCCCCGAGGATGCCAGCCGCATCGCGCCCGGTGCCAGTCCGTTGGGTCAGCGCGTGGGCCGCCCGTAGGTCGGCGATCTCCGCCGGGGTACTGCTGCGGGCGATGAACGCGATCTCGTTGAGGTGTTGGCGCCGCTCGGCGGGGATCCGCTCGGCGAAGCCGGTGGGGTCGGCCAGCAGGGCAGCATAGAGTGCCGCGCCATCCATGCAGAAGACGTCGACGAGGACCGTCCGACCGTCGAGGGCCTGCATGATGTTGCCGGGGTTCGTGTCGAGGCCGTCCCACCAGGGAACGGTCCGCCGAGCCGTGGCGTCCAGATCCTCTGCCGCCTGCCGAACCGCGTCGAGTTCCAGATCTTCGCGCGCATCCCAGGAGGTCCGGACCTGCTCCGCCACACCGTCGGGTGCAGGGAGGAGGAACTCCATGATCGTCAGCTGCCCACCACCTTCGAGCGCGACATCGCTCTCCACCCGGGGCAGGTGGGCCGAGTCCGGCAGTCTTCGGCACAGGTCCACGAACACCGGGTAGGCCGGGTCGAACGGCGAGACCCGCGCGGCCAGGAGACCGTCCGGGGAACGCAGCGTCACGGCCCAGTCCCCCACCCCGCAGACGTTCCACCCGTTGCGGACCAGGTGCGCGTGCGCCTGCCGGTGGTCCTGGCCGGCCAGCAGGGTAGCGAGTTCCACGGTCGAGGTCATCGGCGCACCGTAGCCGTGTCCGCGGCTTCGATGCGACTGAAAAAGAAGCGGCCCGCATCGGTCGGCCTCCGTATCGTGACCACGGCTGCACCAGGCAGCCGTACGGCAACGCAGACTGGGGCGTGGAGATGCTGCCATCCGAGATGACGCGTGCGATCGCCGCCGCCCGATCGATCGCGACGTCCTGCGGTCTGGCGGCCGACGACGCGATCGTCCTGCACAACTCGAACAAGCTCTCGGTTCGGCTGCTGCCCTGCGACGTCCTTGTCCGGGTGGCACCCCAGACGCAGCAGGGCGCACAGTTCGAGATCGATCTGGCGCAGCGGCTCATCGGTGCCGACTGCCCGGTGCGGGCTCTCGAGCCCCGGGTGGAGCCACGCGTCCACCGGCTCGACGGCTTCGTGTTCACCTTCTGGACGTACTACGAACCGGTGACCGCGGAGATCGCACCAGCCGACTACGCGCTGGCGCTGCGGCGGCTCCATGCCGGGATGCGTACCGTCGACGTTCCGACGCCTCACTTCACGGACCGGGTCGAGGAGGCCCGACAGCTCGTCGCGGACCGCGCCCGGTCACCGGAGCTCCGCGATCCGGATCGGGACCTGCTCGGCGACGCCCTGAGCGGCCTGCGAAGAGCGATCGGCGACCGTGGCGGCGACCAGTCGCTGCACGGTGAACCACACCCCGGCAATCTGCTCGCCACGGAGCACGGGCCGTTGTTCATCGACCTCGAGACCGCCTGCCGTGGCCCGATCGAGTTCGATCTCGCCCACGCGCCGGACGACGTCGCCGAGAACTACCCGGGCATCGACCCGGTCCTGCTGCGTCAGTGCCGGATCCTGATGCTGGCGATGATCACGGCATGGCGCTGGGACCGCGCGGACCAGTTCCCGGACGGCCGCCGGCTCGGCGAGGAGTGGCTCGACCAGCTGCGGGCGGCGCTGGCGCGTGACGGCCTGGGCTGACCGGCCCGGAGAATGCCCGACGGCGGGCGGTCAGTTCTCCAGCCGCACGGATGTCAGTCCTGTGCGAGCGCCGCGCGCACCGCGGGGATGACCTCGCGACCGTAGAGTTCGATATGCCGCACCGCGAGCTCGTGTGGCAGGGTGCCGGCGCTGTACTTGAGGTCGAACCGGGACAGCCCAAGTGCTTGCACGGCCCGTACGATCTTCGCCGCGACCGTCTCCGGGGAGCCCACGAACAGGGCACCGTCGTCGCCGACCTCCTCCTCGAACCGCTCCCGGGTCATCGGCGCCCAGCCCCGCTCGGCGCCGATGCGAGCCATCCCGGCCGCGTAGTGCGGGAAGAACTCGTCCCGGGCCTGGGCGTCTGTGGGTGCCACGTGGCCGGGTGAATGGGCGCCGATCGGCAGGGTCTCGCGACCGAACTCCGCGAGTGCGCGGTGGTAGAGGTCGGTGTAGGGCGCGAACCGCTCGGGCGCGCCCCCGATGATGGCGAGCATCAGCGGGATCCCGTACTGCGCGGCCCGCACCACGGACTGGGGCGAACCACCGACCCCCAGCCAGGTACGGAGGCGGCCGGACGCCGTCGGCGGATACACCGACTGTTCCGTGAGCGCGGCCCGCACCGTCCCGCTCCAGGTGACCTGCTCCTCCTCGAGAAGGTGCGTGAACAGGTCGAACTTCTCCTCGAAGAGGGTGTCGTAGTCCTTCAGGTCGTACCCGAAGAGTGGGAAGGACTCGATGAACGAGCCGCGGCCGAGGATCACCTCGGCGCGCCCGTCTGAGATCGCGTCCAACGTGGAGAACCGCTCGAACACGCGCACCGGGTCGTCGGAGCTGAGCACGGTGACGGCGGACCCGAGCCGGATCCGCTCGGTACGGGACGCGATCGCAGCGAGCACCACATCCGGGGCGGAGACCGCGAAATCGTCGCGGTGGTGTTCACCGATGCCGATGAAGTCGACGCCCACCTGATCGGCGAGCACCCCTTCGGCGACCACGTTCCGGATCACCTCGGCGTGGCTCAGCAACTGCCCGTCGCCACCGGTCGTGACGTCGCCGAAGGTGTCCAAACCGAGCTCGATCTCTGCCATCACCACTCCACTCTATGCGTTTGCATGTACCTGTGGAGGTCAAGGCGGGACGGTCCTGCGTTATTCCCGGCTCAGACGAGGAAGATCGGGATGGCGCCCGGGTTGTGGGCGTGCACGATCGCGAGGAACACCATCAGGTCGAACAGCAGGTGCACGATCAGCACGTAGGTCAGCGACCCGGTCTTGGAGAAGATGTAGCCCTGCAGCAGCGCGAACGGGGCGGTCAGCAGCGGCCCCCACTCCCGGTAGCCGAGCTCCCACAGGAAGGAGACGAAGATCGTGGCCTGGAGCAGGTTCGCCTGCCACATCGGGAAGTGCCGGCGCAGCAGGGCGAAGCAGGTGCAGATGAAGAAGAGTTCGTCCCAGGTTCCGACCGCGTTGACACCCACGAAGAACCGGCCGAGCTCACTGACGTCGGTGATGTGCGGCCAGTTCAGGTATGCGCCGGAGTCGATGAAGTAGAACGGCAGGATCAGCCACCCGAGCACCGGCACGGCGATGATGTAGGCCTTCTCGAGGCGCGTCCACGGCTGCCCGGTGCGCCACGGGAACCGGATCGCGCGGCGTTTGTAGAGGAACCTGTCGATCAGGAACGGCACGGTCACGGCGAGCGCCAGCACGATCCCGATCGTGAAGAACCGATCCCAGCTCACGTCCGCCTCGACGGAGGTCGTCGAGACGATCGCGACGCCGACCCCGATCAGGGTCAGGTCCTTGCCGAGCTCCCGTCCGACCAGGAACGCCCCGGCCAGGCTGGCCACCAGGAGCGCATGGCCCCACCCCGGCAGTTGCAGGCCGAACAGCAGGAAGGCCGAGATACTGACGCCGACGGCGGGTACGAGCGCGAGCGAACGTGCCGGTCGGTCCGTGGCGGGCAGGGCGGTCTCGGAGGCCGGCATGCCCCCAGCATGGCAGGAGTCCCGCGGCCCGGCCGCCGCGTGGGCCGGCGCCGGGACACCGATCTCCCGACCGCCGGGGTCGCCCGCGGACCTCCCGCCCTGGCGACCTGCCGGCCGGCTCCGCGTCAGGCCGCCGTCGTCCAGTGCGGATCGCGGCCGGTCCACGCGACCAGACGCGCGTACGCATCGGCATCGTCGGGAACGGGCACCGGTGCGGCGAAGGGGATCTGCCCGCCGCGCGGCTCTTCCGGCAGCATCTGCTGGTAGGCGGCCAGCGCGATGACGGCCAGCTCGCTGTCGAGTGCGTCGGTGCGGTCGGTGGCGGCGGCGAGGTCCCACGAGTGCACCGCGAGCTCGCCGACGTACGAGCCGATCGCCGCGGCGCCGGAGACCTGCCCCCAGGGCACCGTCACGGCGCGGGTCAACGACTCGTCGTCGGCGAGCACCGCGTCGGTGCCGGCCCGGCCGTCGGCCCAGTCCGCTGCCCAGTCGGTGCTGTCGAGGTGGCTCGGCGCTTCGAAGAACGGGCGGCCCTCCAGCACCACGCCGACCCGACGGACCACGCCCTGCAGGTGACCAACCAGGGCTCCGACATCGAACTCGGCGCACGGCGTCGGCAGCCTTGACTGCGACTCGTCGGTGTCGGCGATCAGAGCACCGGTCTGGTCGAGGACGCGGGCGAGCAGCGGTCGGGGGTCGGCCCGCAGCGCGGATTCGGTGGTTGTCATGGTCGTTCTCCTTGGTGGACTGTTCGGGCCGGTGTGGTCCGTCGAATCCAGTTCATCGTGGAAACCTGACACGTAGTGTCGGGTTTGCGTGGGAGTCTCGAACTCATGCGCGCGGACCGGTTGATGCACCTGCTCATGCTGCTGCAGCGGCACCGACGAGCGAAGGCGTCCTGGCTGGCCGAACAACTCGAGGTGAGCGAGCGGACCGTGCTGCGCGACATGGACGCACTGTCGGCGGCCGGCGTGCCGGTGTACACCGAGCAGGGCAGGGGCGGCGGCTGCGTGCTCATGGACGGCTTCACCACCAGCGCCTCAGGGCTGACGCCGGCGGAGGCACAGGCCCTGTTCGCCTGGACCGCCCGGGAGGCGTCCGATCAGCTCGGGCTCGGTGGGGCGCTGTCGTCGGCGCTGGCCAAGATCGCCGCAACGGCGCCGAGCCAGGCGGTCGCCCGCGCCGAGTCCCTGGGAGGTGTGGTGCTCGCCGATCGCCGGACCTGGTTCGCCGCGGCGGAAGCGGTGCCACTGCTGCCGCAGCTGCGCGAGGCGGTGATCGGAGGCCGCCGGGTGCGGATGACGTACACCTCGGCCACCGCGACCAGCCCTGGGACTCGTACGGTCGACCCGATCGGGATCGTCGACCACGCGAGTCGCTGGTACCTGGTCGCCGAGCATCGGCGTCAGGTCCGCAGCTACCGGGTGTCCCGGATCGGTGGGGTGACGGTCCTGGACGCGCCGAGCACCCCGGTGGACGACCGACCGCTGACCGTGATCTGGGAGGAGTTGCGCGCCCGGTTCTCCGACCGATTGCGTCCGGTGGCTGTGACGCTGCTGGTGTCGCAGGACCGGGTCGGGGTCCTGCGGCGGCTGGTGGAAATGCAGGTGGCGTCCGGCAGCGCCATCGAGGTCGATCCGCCCGCGGCGCCCGGCGGCGCGGAGACCTGGCGGGTCACGGTACGTCAGAGTGAGGTGATGGCGGCCGTGGCGGTCCTCTTCGCGCCGGAGGTGACGGTGCTGGAACCGGCGTCGATGGTCGACCAGATCCGCCTAGCCGCCCGCCGAGCGCTCGAGCACTACCCGGGGTGAGAGCTCCGCCGAGCGTCAAGGGGGCGATCCCGACGTGCCCGGTGCGTCGCAACCACACCGCAACGGGTAGGGCTGGGTGGGTCGGACGCCGACGGCGGCGGATCAGTTCCCGGTCAGGGCACCTGCCTGCGCCACCAGTTCCGCTGCGCGCAACCGCTCGGTCACAGTGGTGGCGTGCAGTGCGACGATGAGCTCGTCGGCGTCGGCGTGCTTGGCGAACGTGGTCAGGTACTCCCCGACCGTCGCCGCGGTACCGACGGCCGTGTAGCGCATCATCTCGAGCAGGTGCTGGCCCTGCGGCGAGGCGAGCACCATGTCCGCCTCGTCGTCGGTGAAGTCGCGCTTGCCACCGAGGATCAGCGCGACCCGGCTGCGCTGGGTCGCGAGCAGCTGGGCCTGGGCCTCGGCGTCCGTCTCGCCGGTCGCGACGCCGACGCCGGCGATCACGTACGGCTCGGCGAGCTGGTCCGACGGGGTGAACTCACGTCGGTAGACCGCGACCGCCTGCTCGAGCGCGGCCGGGGCGAAGTGCGAGGCGAACGCGTACGGCAGGCCGAGCGCGGCGGCGAGCTGGGCGCCGAACAGGGACGAGCCGAGGATGTACAGCGGCACGTTCGTGCCGCTGCCCGGGTAGGCCTCGACGCCGGGCAGCAGGCTCTCGCCGGAGAGGTAGCCCTGCAGTTCCTGGACATCCCGGGGGAAGGTGTCGGAGGAGGTGGCGTCCCGCCGCAGGGCGCGCATGGTGACCTGGTCGGTGCCGGGGGCGCGGCCGAGGCCGAGGTCGATCCGGCCGGGGTGCAGCGAGGCGAGGGTGCCGAACTGCTCCGCGATGGTCAGCGGGGAGTGGTTCGGGAGCATGATCCCGCCGGAGCCGAGGCGGATGGACCGGGTGTTCGCGGCGACGTGGGCGATCAGCACCGCAGTGGCCGAGGACGCGATGCCCGGGCTGTTGTGGTGCTCGGCGTACCAGACCCGGCGAAAGCCCGTGCGCTCGGCGGTGCGGGCCAGCGCCACGCTGCCCTCGAGTGCCTCCCGGGCGGTCTCGCCCTTTCCGACGGTGGCCAGATCGAGCAAGGACAGCGGGAGGGACATGGTGACCTTTCGCGAGAGGGCGCGGGGGGACCACACCGCGTCCTTGGCGGCAACGCGGGCCCCGGCCGGGCTATTCCGATCCACCGGCGGTCGGTCGAACGACATCCCACGAGCCACCCGGCACCACGTCATCGCCGAGCGCGAAATCGCCTGTCCGGATGTCGGTACCTCCGCCTAGCGTCTGTGTGCGTGACCACTTTCAGCGAATCCGATCTCTCCAGCCTCCGCTCCACGATCTCCGGCCCCGTACTGCTGCGCGGCGAGCCG
Organism: Occultella aeris; assembly: GCF_902703175.1. GTDB lineage: Bacteria > Actinomycetota > Actinomycetes > Actinomycetales > Beutenbergiaceae > Occultella > Occultella aeris. The sequence continues at coordinate 57,652 of NZ_CACRYJ010000014.1, forward strand.
GGGTTCGCGGACGCCGTCCGCGGCCAGAACCTGGCCGTCACGCACGAACCCGAGCTGGCGGTCGGTGCCGCCAGCGAGGCGGACGTGAGCGCCGCCGTCGTCTTCGCCGCCGCGCACAACCTCACGGTCGACGTGCTCGCCACGGGGCACGGCTCACACGCGCCGGTCAGGACCGGCCTGCAACTGCTCACCGGAGACCTCGACGAGGTGAGCGTCGACGCGGCCGCCCGGCTCGCCACGATCGGCGCCGGAGCCCGCTGGTCCGCCGTGATCGAGAAGACCGCGCCGCTGGGTCTGGCGCCCGTCACCGGTTCCTCGACCCACGTCGGCGTGGTCGGCTACACCCTGGCCGGCGGCCTCGGCCCGCTCGTGCGCAGCCACGGGCTCACGTCCGACTGGGTCCGGTCCGTGCGCGTGGTCACGGGGGACGGAGCGGCGGTCACGGCCTCCGCCACCGAGAACCAGGACCTGTTCTGGGCGCTGCGCGGGGGCAAGTACGGCCTCGGCGTCGTCACCGAGATCACCATCGAGCTCGCGCCGATCCCGTCCCTGTACGCCGGCAACCTGATGTTCGCCACGGAGCACCGCGAACAGGTCCTGCGCGGGTGGGTGGACTGGCTCCCGACGGCGCCGGCAGACGTGAGCACGTCCCTCGCCCTGATCACCATGCCGCCGCTGCCCTTCATCCCCGAGCCGCTGCGTGGTCAGCGTGTGCTCGCGCTGCGGTTCGCGCGGCCCGGGTCGGTCGCCGACGGCGAACGGCTCGCCGCGCCGCTGCGCGCGCTGGCCCCGGCGCTCACCGACGACCTCGGTGAGCTGCCACTGGCGGAGGTGGCGCGGATCCACGGTGACCCGGAGGACCCGGGCGAGTCATGGTCGGCCGGAACTCTGCTCCAGAGTCTCGACCAGGGTTTCGTCGACGTGCTGCTCGGCACCGCTGCCTCCCCGAGCAGTCCGCTCGCCGTCGTGGAACTGCGTCACCTCGGCGCTGCCGCCAGCACGGACGTGCCGGAAGGATCGGCCGCAGCCGGTCGCGGCGCGATCGCAGCCGTGTCCACCGTCGCCGCAGGGCCCGAGCCCGTGCGTGCGCAGGGTCCGGCCGCGTTCGAGGCGTTCAAGGCGGCCGCGGGAGCCTGGCTCGCGGAGCACGAGAACGTCTCGTTCGGGGACGCCCGCACGGCCGAGTCCTACCGGGCCATGTGGCCAGCCGAGGCCTACCAGCGCCTCACGCGGGTGCGCGCCGCCCACGACCCGGCCGGCATCCTCAGCCCACCCTGGCTGCGCTCGGCCTGAGTCCGGCCTGACGCCGGTCGAGCCTGACCCGACCCAGCGCGGCCTGCCGCCCCGTCAGGGACGGCGGGCCGCCGCGGATCAGTAGCCGCCGCGGATCAGTACTGGTGCCCCGGCGGGGGCTCCCACGGTGACGGCTGCTGAGCGGGGACGGGCTGCGGCTGTCGCTGGTCGTACTGGGGCGCGACCGGGGCGTCACTCTCGACCTGCGCGGAGCCCTCGTGCTGCGCGGAGCGCTCGTACTGCGCGAGAGCCTCCACGCCGGTCGCGGGCGTCGCCGGATCGGAGGCTTCGGCGCCCTGGGCATGGGCGTTGGCTTCGGCGCCCTGGGCATGGGCGTTCTCGGCGCCTGTCGGATCGGCGGCGGTCTCCGCGTCGGATCCGGCCTGCTCGGCACCTTCGGCCTGCTCGGCACCCTCGGCCTGCTGGGCACCGTCGGCCTGCTCGGCACCTTCGACCTGGTCGGCATCCTCGGACGCGACGGCACCGTCGGCGGCCGCGTCCTCGGTCCGCACGGCGGAGATGTCGAACTCCAGAGTGATCTTCTCCGAGACGAGCACGCCGCCGGTGTCCAGCGGGACGTTCCACTCGAGTCCGAAGTCGCGGCGGTCCACCCTGCGGGTGCCTTCGAAGCCGGCCCGGAGGTTGCCCATCGGGTCCCGCTCGACGCCGACCAACGTGATCGGGATCGCCACCTGCTTGGTGACGTCCCGGATGGACAGGTCTCCCACCACCATGTAGGTGTCGTCCTCGACCTCGTCTACGGAGGTACTCCGGAACACGATCTCGGGGTAGGTCTCGACGTCGAAGAAGTCGGCACTGCGCAGGTGGTCGTCGCGCTGACCGTTGCGCGTGTCCACGCTCGCCACCGCGAGCCGGACCTCAACCGTGGAGTTCTGAGGGCCATCGGGGTCCACGTACATGCGGCCGTCGACCTCATTGAAGGCGCCACGCACCTTGGTCACCATCGCGTGCCTGGCCGAGAAGCCAACGCGGCTGTGGGACGGATCGAACACCCACTCGCCGCTCATGGACGCATCGAGTACGGACATCGTTCTCCTCGTTGGGGGACGCCCACACAGGTAGCGGGCACGTGGGTGCACACTACCGGCCGATGACAACCACCCGGACAACGATTCAGGCGGGATGATCCATGCCCGGGCGGTGCGCCCGACCGCGAGGTTGCCGCTGCCGCCGACGGTGTCCGTCGTGCGCGATCCCGGTCGCGGACGCTACGGATCCGCGCGCCCGTCACGTCGCGAGCGTGACCGGCCTCATCGGGGCGGCCCCGTCGGCATCGGAGCGAGGGCGAGACTCGACCTGCCCGCGTCTCACAATCTGGATAGACTCGCGAATCGCGTACACAGGCGTGAGAGCGACTCAAATGGGTGGGCAATGAACTCGGCAGCGACCGTCCCGACCGGATCGACGCGGGGGGCCATCCTCCGGGCGGTCACCGACCTCGCGGAACAAGCCGGCGAACACCACCTGACCCCGCTCGTGGATCGGATCCTTGAGCACGTCGCGACCGAGGACCTGGCCGAACGCGAGCCCCGTGACGTCCTCGGCATGGTCCGGTCGATGTCGACGCTGGCGCAGCACCGCGGCGCCGACGAGACGCTGGTGCGCGTGTTCAACCCGACGCTGCCGGGGGATGACTGGCAGAGCAAGCACACGATCGTGCAGATCTGCACCGATGACATGCCGTTCCTGGTGGACTCCGTGACCGCCGCGCTCTCCGACCACGGGCGGGTGGTCTACCTGATCGTGCACCCCCAGATCGTGGTCCGCCGGGACGACGCCGGCGCGCTCACCGCGGTCCGCGAGGAGCGTCCGCCGACCGCTGCCGGCACCGTCGAGTCGTGGATGCACATCGCCATCGACCGTATCCCCACCGAGGCCGCCCGCGTCGAGCTCACGGCGCGGCTGGAGTCCGTCCTCTCGGACGTGCGCCGCACCGTCGTCGACTGGGCGGCCATGCGGCACGCGTGCGAAGGGCTCGCCCGCCAGCTCGAGGCCGGCGCCCCACCCACCGTCGACCAGGACGAGGTGGAGCCGACCGAGCAGTTCCTGCGCTGGCTCGCCGACGATCACTTCACGTTCCTCGGGTATCGCGAGTACACCCTCGACACCGTCGAGGGCGAGGATGTGCTGCGCCCGGTGACCGGCAGCGGGCTCGGGATCCTCCGCGGCGAACCAGACGCCGACCACGAGTTCTCGCGGCTGCGCCCCGAGGCTCAGGAGAATGCCCGCGAACCGCGGTTGCTGACGATCACGAAGGCGAACTCGCGGGCCACCGTGCACCGCCCCGTGTACCTGGACTACATCGGCATCCGCACGTTCGACGCGGACGGCAACGTCATCGGCGAGCGCCGGTTCCTCGGGATGTTCACGTCGACGGCGTACGCGGACTCGGTCCTGCGCCTTCCGATCGCTGCCGAGAAGGTCCGCGCCGTCCTCGCGCGCAGCGGATTCGCCGCCCACTCGCACTCGGCCAAGGACCTGCTCGGAGTGCTCGAGGCCTACCCGCGCGACGAGTTGTTCCAGACCGACGTGGACACACTCTGGGAGGTCGCCTCCGACGTCCTGTACCTGCAGGAGCGCCGCAAGGCGAAGCTCTTCCTGCGCAAGGACGAGTTCGGCCGGTTCGTCTCGGCGCTCGTCTACATCCCCCGGGATCGGTACAACACAGTGGTCCGGTTGCGGATGGAGGCCATCCTGCGGGAGGCCTACGGCGCCGAGCACGTGGACTTCACCACCAGGGTGAGCGAGTCGCCGCTGGCCCAGCTGCACTTCGTGGTCCGGGTCCCGCGCGGCTCCGACATCCCGGACGTCGACACGGGCGCCGTCCAGGAGCGGCTGCTGCGGGCGACGCGTACCTGGGAGGAGGACCTCCTCGACGCGCTGCACGTCTCCACCACCGATGACCCAGGCGCCGGCCGGGGCTACGTGCACGGCTTCCCGGAGGCGTACAAGGAGGACTTCGGCGCCGACGCCGCCACCTACGACCTGGCCCAGCTGCAGGCGCTCGCGCCGGGCGACACCAGGGTGCACCTGTACGACCCGGATCGTGGCGAGCCGACCGAGCGACGCCTGAAGGTCTATCGCCGCGAACCGCTGAGCCTGACCGCCATGCTGCCCATCTTCAGCCACCTCGGCGTCGTGGTTGCGGACGAGCGTCCCTACCTGATCACCGGCGACGCCGAGGACACCGTGCGGGTCTACGACTTCGGGCTGCGCGCGCCGAGCGCGGACCTCTGGGACGCGGGCACGGACACGGCAACCGCGTTCGAGGCCGCGTTCCTCGCCGTGGACGGCGGCCGGGCGGAGAGCGACGGCCTGAACGCGCTCGTGCTGAGTTCCGGACTGGCCTGGCGGCAGGTGGTCATCCTGCGCACCATCGCGCGCTACCTGCGCCAGATCGGCTCGACGTTCAGCGTCGAGTACCTCGAGGCGGCCCTGGTGGCGAACCCCCATCTGGCCGCACGGGTGGTTGCCCTGTTCGAGACACGCTTCGATCCCGACAGCACCGTCGGGGCCGGCGACCGGGACGCCGCCCAGGCCCGGATCACCGCCGAGATCGACGCCGACCTGGAGCAGGTGGCCAGCCTGGACCAGGACCGCATCGTGCGTTCGTTCGTGGGCGTGATCGGCGCGACCCTGCGCACCAACTTCTTCAGGTCCGACGCAGTCGGCGACGACGGCGAGCCCACCGACCGGGTCAGCCTCAAGTTGGACTGCCGCCTGGTTCCCGGCCTGCCGTCCCCGAAGCCACGGTTCGAGATCTGGGTGTACTCGCCGCAGGTGGAGGGCGTGCACCTGCGCTTCGGCGCCGTCGCACGCGGCGGGCTGCGCTGGAGCGACCGTCGCGAGGACTTCCGCACCGAGGTGCTCGGCCTGGTGAAGGCACAGATGGTCAAGAACGCCGTGATCGTGCCGACCGGGTCCAAGGGTGGCTTCTTCGCGAAGCGTCTGCCGGATCCGGCGGCCGACCGTGCCGCATGGCTCGCGGAGGGTCGGTCCGCCTACTCGGCGTTCATCCGCGGACTGCTCGACATCACGGACAACCGGGTCGGCTCCGAGGTGGTCCCGCCCGAGCGGGTGGTCCGCCACGACGGTGACGACCCGTACCTGGTGGTGGCCGCGGACAAGGGCACCGCCGCGTTCAGCGACCTGGCGAACTCGATCTCCGCGGAGTACGGCTTCTGGCTCGACGACGCGTTCGCCTCCGGCGGGTCCGCCGGGTACGACCACAAGGAGATGGGCATCACGGCCCGCGGTGCCTGGGAGTCGACCAAGCGCCACTTCCGTGAGATGGGTGTGGACAGCCAGACCGAGGACTTCACCGTGGTCGGCATCGGAGACATGAGCGGAGACGTGTTCGGCAACGGGATGCTGCTGTCGGAGCACATCCGGCTCGTCGCGGCCTTCGACCACCGGGACATCTTCATCGACCCCACGCCCGACGCCGCAGCCTCCTTCGCGGAGCGGCGTCGCCTCTTCGACCTGCCGCGCTCGAGCTGGGCCGACTACTCCCCCGAGGTGATCAGCGCCGGCGGTGGCGTGTTCTCGCGGTCGGCGAAGAGGGTGCCGATCAGCCCGGAGACCCGGCAGGTGCTCGGACTGCCGGAAGACGTCACCGGCCTGACCCCTGCCGAGCTGATCCGCACGATCCTGCTCGCCCCGGTCGACCTCGTCTACAACGGCGGCATCGGCACCTATGTGAAGGCATCCGCCGAGGCCAACGCCGAGATCGGCGACCGTGCTAACGACGCGATCCGGGTGGACGGGCATGAACTGCGCTGCCAGGTGCTCGTCGAGGGCGGCAACCTCGGCGTGAGTCAGCTCGGCCGGATCGAGGCGGCCATGCACGGGGTGCGGATCAACACCGACGCCATCGACAACTCCGCCGGGGTCGGTACCTCCGACCGCGAGGTGAACATCAAGATCCTGCTCACCGCCCTCACCCGGGAAGGGGAGCTGACCCTCGATCAGCGCAACGAACTGCTCGCGTCGATGACCGACGAAGTGGCCGAGCAGGTGCTCCGCGACAACTACGTGCAGAACGTGCTCCTGGGCAACTCCCGCGCGCACGCGCACGAGATGCTGGCCGTGCACCACCGCCTCATCCAGTGGCTGGAGGGGCGCGGCGAGTTGGACCGCGCCCTGGAGTTCCTGCCCACCGACAGGCAGATCGCCGAGCGGGACGCCGCTGGCCAGGGCCTGACCAGGCCGGAGTTCGCGGTACTGGTCGCCTACGCGAAGCTCGCGCTCAAGGCCGACCTTGCGTCCACCTCCCTCGCCGACGGGCCTTGGTTCACCCGAACCCTGGCCGAGTACTTCCCGGCGCCGCTGCGGGAGGCCTACGGCGACCGGCTCCCCGAGCACCCGCTGCGCCGGGAGATCATCGTGAACTCGGTGGTGAACTCCATGGTGAACCGAGGTGGCATCACCTTCGCGTTCCGCGCCGGCGACGAGACCGGCGCCTCCAGCGAACAGGTCACCCGGGCGTTCGTCGCGTGCCGGGAGATCTTCGCCATGGAGCGCTTCGTCGCGGCCGTCGAGGCTCTGGACAACACCGTGGACGCTGCCGTGCAGACCCAGCTGTACCTCGACTACCGGCGACTCCTTGACCGGGGCTCACGATGGTTCGTCCAGCACCGCCCCGAGGCGGTGGACGTGGCCGAGGCCGTCGAGGAGTTCGCGGGGCCGGTGGGAGAGTTGACGCCGCAACTGCCTGCTCTGCTGCGCGGCGCGGAGCTGGACCGGTTCCATGCCCGTGCCGCCGCTCTCACCGAGGCCGGTGTGCCGACCGAACAGGCCGAGCGCGCGGCTGGGCTGCTGCCCGCACTGTCCCTTCTGGACGTGGTCGAGCTCGCGAGCGCCTCCGGTGAGGACCTGACCGCCGTCGCGGGCCTGTATTTCGCCGTCTCCGACCGGTTCCAGGTGGACGACCTGCTCATCCAGGTGGCCGGGCTACCCCTGGACGACCGGTGGGACTCCCTCGCGCGCGCAGCCATGCGCGACGATCTCTACGGGACCCTCGCCGCGCTCACCCGCACGGTGCAGACGGCCACCCCTGGCGAGACCGACCCCGAGCAGCGGTTGGCGAGATGGACCGCTGCCGCGGGCACGACACTGACCCGGGTCCAGGACTCGGTGGCCACCATCACGGCGCTCGAGGGGGCCGACGTCGCACCGCTGTCGGTCGCGTTGCGCAACCTGCGCTCGCTGGTGCGCTGACGACCCTGCCTCCCGGCATGCACTGAACGACCGCCCGCATCCGGAGAGAACGAGCGAGGTGTCGTTCATCCTTGACGTCCTCGCATCGGTGCATGCACTATCTACGACATGCGCGATGAAGCCATAGATTCGATCGCTGCCCCAAATAGTGTTGGGGCAATCTCTCGCCGGTCGGCGATCCGCCTCCTCGTGGGCGCGGCCGTCCTGCCCCCGGTACTGGGTGCCCTGAACCCCACCGCGGCCGCCGCGGACACCGTGACGAACGCACCGCTACCGGACGCGTTGAGGCGTATCGAGATGCCCGACCTGGACGTGACCGAACTGCTCCAGGTGACCGGGCCACGCCACCGCCTCACCATGCACCGGGCCACCTGGACCGGCGGCGGCACCTATGTGCGGGATCTGGAGGTGCGCACCTCGTCCGGTTGGTTGCCGGTCACCGCACCGGAGCGGCGCTTCGACGAACAGTGGGTGGTGCTCACCGGCGCGGAGGGCAGCCCCAACGACTACTACGCGTCGATGCACCCGAACTGGGTGGCCTTCGACTCGATGGAGCAGGTCGGGCGGCGCACCGTCGAACTGCGCAGCAGCGTGCCCGGCGCGTACGACCTCGTGGTGCGCTGGAACCTGGACGGGGACAACCCCGAGGTGCAGTGGACCGTCACCGCGGCACAGGCCCAGCACTACGTGGTCGGCTACCAGTCCTTCGACACCCGCCGGCCCGACGAGGTGGACGAGGTGCTGTGCGGCAGCCGCCAGCACGCACGAGTCATCGAGGACGCCCAGTCCCTTGGCGCCTGGGAACTGATGGCGCCCATGACGCTGGCCGAGCACCAGATCGACGGCGGCCCCGTCACGCTCGGGCTGTACACCCCGGCCGACGTCCTGGAGTTCGAGCACGAGCGCGAACTCGGACCCGACGGTCAGCCGTTCGGGATGAGCCTGCGCAACGACACCCGCGACGTCCAGCCCGTCGCGTACGCACCGCAGGCCGGACGCCGCTCGTCCCTCGCCGCAGGCGAGGCCTTCGGGTACGCATTCGGGATCTACGCTGCGCCGGGGCCGCTGCACCAGGCCTACGCCGACGTGGTCCACGACGAGTACGGCTACACCGACTACCGGGAGAACGTGTTCGACACGTCGCTGACCCAGACGGTGTTCAACCTGATCGACCTCACCATGATCGAGCCCGCTGAGGACGACAGCGAGGCGTTCGTCCCGTCCTTCAGCGGCTGGTGGAACCGGGCCAAGGGTTTCGTCGACATCGAGAACGACCAGGCGGTTCGGACCCCGATCGCGGGCGTGCTGCTCTCCGCCTTCCACCTCACCGGCACCCCGGACCTCTACGACCGGCGCGCCCGACCGCTGATCGAGTACCAACTCTCCCGGGCCGACGTCGGGCACAGCCCCATCAAGGGCAAGCCGGTCTACGGCAGCCTCGAGAAGTACCGCGTCGGGCAGATCACCGGGGATGCCTCCACCCTCGTCCCGCTCTACCGACAGACGCGTGGGCAGAGCGGCGCGTTGCACCGTCTCGCCATGCGGGTGATCGCGCAGCGCCCGGCGAAGGACGCTCGGACCCCGATGAGTACGCCGCTGCAGGCGTACGAGCTCACCGGGAACCCGGCCTACCTCGCCGAAGCCACGGCCGAGGGCCGGCGCTACCTTCGGGACAACATCGTCACGGCGTACACGACGAACCGGGGCGAGAACGACTTCGGCTACAACTACTCGAAGGCCTGGACCGAGCTCCTGGTCCTGTTCGAGCTCACCGGGGACTCCGACTTCCTCGACGCCTCCCTCGCCGAGGCGCGCCGCTACATCACCCAGACCCAGGTGCGCCCGATCCCGCGCGCGAACGTCAGCGTCCCGAACCAGCCGTTCATCGATGCTCAGCTCGACCGGTGGTCGGACAGCCCAGTCCTTCCCGACTACCCACTCGACGACATTCCCGCCGAATCGGTGCCGGCCTGGGTCGTCTCGACCAGCGGCGTCACGTTCGAACAGCTCAGCACGTACAAGATCGGCCGCGGCATCGAGAACCCGGGCGGTGGGTTCTCGATGATCCCGGTCTGGGCGCCGTTCCTGCTGCGGCTCGCGCAACACACCGGTGACACGCTGATCCACGAGGTGGCGCACAACCTGGTGGTCGGCCGGTTCACCAACTACCCGGGCTACTACAACCGACAGTTCGTCGCCGCGAACATGAAGCCGGACTTCCCGCTCACCGGTCCGCCCGGGACCACCTGCATCTACTTCCACCACATCCCGGCCCAGCTCGGTCTCGCGCTGGACTACCTGATCACCGAGCACCTCACCCGCTCGGCCGGGCAGATCAGTTTCCCGCGTCAGTTCGAGTCGAACTACGTGTTCTTCAAATACTCCACGTACGGCCATGCACCCGGCTCGTTCTACGGCGAGGAAGGCGTCTGGCCGTACTTCCCGCCCGGCATCGTGGACGTCTCGGACCACCAGCTCAACTGGATCACCGCCGTCGGCAACGACAGCCTCTACCTCAGCCTGACGAGCGAGACGACCACCCCCACCATGGCCATCGTCACGTTCTCGCCGGAGCTGACCGGGATCCAGACGCGCAACCAGTACGACGCCGAGCTGATCAACGCGGACGGGACCCGGGAGAGCGCCACGATCCGTGGTGGGCGGCTGCGCGTACTCGTCCCCGCGAAGGGACTGCGCGCCGTGGTCGTGCGAGGCGTGACCATGGACGTGCCGTGGCACTGGGAGCCGACGGCGACCGACCGCTCCGGAGCCAGCTTCCACGAGGAGGACACCGACCCGACGTCGAACTTCGGCCTGGTCCGCGCACTGCTGCTGCCGCGGCCGGCCCGCGACGGGTACGACGCGTACGTCCAGATCGATACCGAGACGCCCACCGACCTCAGCTATCGGGTGGGTGAAGGGACCTGGCAGGACGCACCGGAGAAGGTGTTCCCCTATGAGTGGTCCATCGGCGTGGACGACCCGACGGCCACGTTCAGCTACCGGCTCACGAACGGCGACGTGTCCACGGCCGAGCACACCCTCCACCTCCCGCCCTCGGTCACCGGGATCTGCCCGCCCGGCGTGGATGCGTGCGGCGAGATCGAGATCAGCCCGGACACCACCCCGGGTGACACCCTCCGGGCCCGCGCGCGGATCCGCAACGGCACCGCTGCCGAGCTGGCCGCTGCGCAGGTCCAGCTGGGCGTGCCGGACGGCTGGACCGCGGAGCCCGTGGACGCACCGGCGCTGGTGCCGGCCACCGGCCACGCCGACTGGACCTTCGACGTCACCGTCCCCGACGCCCAGCCCGCCGGGCCGGTGACCCTGACCGCCGTCGCCTCCTGGGCCGGTGGCACGGCGGACCTCGACGGCGCCGAGGTGAACGTCCTCGAGCCGTTGCGGATCTCGGCCCTGGTGGCACTGCCGGCTCGGCTCACCCTGCCCGGTGAGTCCACCGAGGTGACGTTCGCCGTGCTGAATGTCGGCCCCCTCGCGCGCAACGGTGCGCTCACCTTGAGCGTGCCCGCGGGCTGGACCGCCTCGGCCACCACGGTCGCGTACGAGGTGCCAGGCCGGGAGGAACGCGAGTACAGCGTCACGCTCACCTCCGCGGCGACGGCCCGCCCCGGCACCGGCCACCGACTGGTGGCGACCCTGGAGAACGGCACGGAGCGCGCCCTGACCATCCAGATCGCCGGGACCGAGGTCATCATCGACAACGCCGACCTCTGGCCGCGGTACACGGAGGCCGGGTTCTGGCTGCCCAGCACCCTCGCCGGCTGGAACGGCACGGCCACCCGGTTCAGCGAGGAGGGCAAACTCGGCGGCACGGCCACCTGGCGGCCGGAGCTACGGACCGCAGGCCTGTACGACGTCGCCATCTGGTACCCCACGAACCCGGAGACCACCCGAGCGGCGATCTACAGCGTGCACCACCTGGGCGGCGTGGACGAGTTCGAGGTCGACCAGCAGGCCGGCGCTAACGGCTGGTTCACGCTGGGCCGCTTCGAGTTCGAGGCCGGTTCCGAGGGATTCGTGCAGGTGGAGGTGCGCAACCCCGGCTACCACCGGATCGACGCCACCCGCTTCCTTCCGGTCGACGCGGCCTCGCTGCGTCCGGCCATCGAAGCCATGCAGGCACCGGCGGTTCCGGCGCCGGGTGCCGCGACGACGCTGACCGCGACGGTCCGCAGTCAGAGCGATGCCCCGGTCCGGGGTGACGCGACATTGCGGACGCCGCCCGGCTGGACCGTGGTGCCCGAGACGGTTCCGATCGACCTCGCGGCCGCGAGCTCCGTGGACGTGGAGTTCACCCTGACCGCACCCGCAGATGCGGTGGTCGGCTCCCAGCACGAGATCGTGCTGAGCATCGCAGACGCCACCGCGGCCACGGCCGTCGCGATCACCGCACCGGACGCGGCCGGCATGTTCCTGATCGACAACGAGGATCCGGGCTACGCCGAGTCGGGGACCTGGAGCCCGAGCAGCCTGCCCGGGCACGACGGCAGCGCCAGCCGCTACGCCGGCGGGCTCACCGGGGCCGCGTGCACCTGGACCGCGAACGTCCCCGCGGGGCGGTACCGGGTGAGTGTCTGGTTCCCGGGCAACGCGACCACGACCAGGGCCGCCCCGTACACGGTGGTGACGGGCGGAGGCGACGTGCTGGTGGTCGTCGACCAGCAGGCCGATGCCGGCGCGTGGCGACAGCTCGGCTTCTTCGACCTCGCCCCGGAGACCGCGCAGGTCCGGCTGGAGACCACGTCGTCGGGCCACTTCCGCAGTGACGCCGCACGCCTTGAACCCGTGGTCGGCGCCGTGTGAAGCGACGACCGATCCCGTCGGCATCCGGTCGAGGAGCCGGACATGTAGGGGTGAACGCACCCTACGATCGGAGCCGACATGAGCCCCACCCGCCACCCCGACGACGACCTCCTCGACACCGTGCTGCGAGCATCGGCACCCCCAACACCTGGGGTCGACGCCCGGACGGACCGCGAGCTCGCTGAACTCGTCGCCGACGCCCGCAGGGCCGCACGACCGGGCCGGAGCAGACGGACGAAGCGACATGTCGTGGCGGCGAGCGCGGCGATCCTGTTCGGACTGGCGGGCGCCGGCACGGCCGCGGCGACCGTCAGCGGGGTCGACTGGCTTCCTTGGGCCGAGGATCCGGATGCGATCTTCACGTACACGCTTCCCAGCGGTGCGGTGTGTGAGGAGCGCATCGGAGAGGTCAGCGCCGCGGATGCGCGGATCACCGAGGCGACCCGCGAGTACTTCCGTAACAACGACGTCCTCGCGCTGGTCGACGTCGACGCCATGATCGCCCAGATGCGCACCGAGGACGACACACCCGCGGGTGCCGACGGCGTCGAACTGCCGGCGGCCTACCCGGACGAGCAGCCGATGCCTGCCGACCTGGAGTACTCGCTCGCGTTGCAGCGTGCGGTCGGAGGCCTGGTCTCCGCCGAACTCGAACGGCAAGGTTTCGACCTCGACGCCGCCGAGGTCGGTTGGGGCGGACAGGCCTCGTGCCCGGGCGCGGACTGGTGACCGCTCACGAGCGTGCCGAAGCCGTACTCCAGTACGCACTGACCACCTCGGCACGGGACCTGTTGCGCTACCTCGAGTACCGGATCGGTTCCGACGACGCACCGGACGCCCTGAGCGACGTCCTCCTGACCGCCTGGCGACGCGCCGAGGATCTACCGGACGACGGTCCAGAGGCCAGGCTGTGGCTCTTCGGCATCGCCCGCAACACCGTCCTGAATGCTCGCCGCACCAGCCGGCGGCGGTCGAACCTGACCGAGCATCTGCGCCGGCACACGACCGAGACCGACGCGGAGTCCGCCGACGCCGGCATCGAGGTCCGTGACGCCATCAACCGTCTGGAGCCTGAGCTCGCCGAACTGATCCGAACGGTGCACTGGGACGGTTTCACCGTCGCCGAGGCGGCCCGCCTTCTCGACCTCCCTCCGTCCACGGCGACGAGTCGGTACCAGCGAGCGCGCGAGAAACTCCGGCGGTCGCTCGCGGCGGACGATGGTCCCATCGAGCGGGAGGACTCCGACGGACGGCACACCGGGGATGTCCGCCCAGCCGCCACGAGCACCCCGAGGATCCACGCCGTCAGAGGGGGTCACAAAACGGCGCCCGCCGGGTAGGTTGTGCAGTAGTCATCGCTGCCGCCGTCGGTTCGGAAGGGGCCCGGTCGCGCATGGGCGCCACGAAGAACGTCCTGCGGAGAGTCGCACACACCTCGATCGACCTCGGCACCGGGTCCGTGTCGACGATCACGGGCCGGTTGCCCTACCTCGTGCTGACGCCGACCGACGACCCGGATGTGATCGCCGACCTGGCCGAGGCGCTCGGGCTGCCCGAGGCGGACCGGTTCGAGGCCGAGCGGCCGCCCGTGTTCGCACGCACGGTCAAACCCCGGTTCCGGATCGAGGCCCTGCCGGCGGAGCCGGACGCCGAGGCGCTCGCACTGACCCACGCCAAGCGCGGCCCGGTACTGACATGGCCGGCGGACCTGCGCACCCTCATGGAGGTGACCCGCGGCGGGCAGGCGTTGCTCCTGCTCGGGGTGACGGCGCGTGAGCACGACGAGCCGTTGCACGACTACCTCGCGCGCACCCCGGTGCACTCGGGGTGGATCGACGTGGTCCGCGACCGGGTCACGACCGGCTGATCCGCACCGGCATTTCCAGGAGAGGCACACCAATGACCGAGGACACCTACATCGACACCGGGGCCGCCCCGAGCGGGTCCGGCTGCGTCGAGTGCGACACGGTCGACGGCTGGTGGGTGCACCTGCGCCGATGCGCAGCCTGCGGCCACATCGGCTGCTGCGACACCTCCCCCGGCCAGCACGCCACCGGCCACTTCCGCGAGACCGGGCACGAACTGATGCGCTCGTTCGAGCCGGGCGAGGACTGGTACTGGAACTTCCGCACCGGGTCCACGGTCACCGGTCCGGAACTGGCCCCACCGAACTCGCACCCGGTCGACCAGCCGACGCCCGGGCCGGCCGGCCGCGTCCCAGCGGACTGGCGCGATCACATACACCGCTGATCCGATCCCGCACCGTGCGCCCGGGTCAGTGCTCGTCGGCGACGCAGAACTCGTTTCCCTCCGGATCCCCCAGTACCGTCCAGCCGTCCTGCTGCGCCACCACGCGCGCGCCGAGGTCCACGAGCCGGACCACCTCGGCGCTCCGGTCGCTCGCGGACAGATCGACGTGCACCCGGTTCTTGACCGTCTTGGCCTCCGGGACCTGTTGGAGGAACAGCGTGGGACCCGGTCCGTCGACCGCCACGGTCGGGTCGGTCTCGGGCGTGAGCCCGAGGCCCGCGAGCCGGGCCACCTCGGCGTCGTCGTACGCGCGCACCTCGTAGCCGTCCAGGGCCGCGGCCCAGAACCGGGCCAGCGCCGGCGCGTCCCGGCAGTCGATGACGATCTCCCGCAGCGTGGCCACGGCTTCCTCCCTCGGTCACCGACCCGGGTGAGCCCACCCGGGTCTGCTCACCCGCTGAACGTATGCTCCCCCGCGCCCACCTTGACCGCACCCCGCTTCATCCCGGGCGGGTACACCCGTGCCACCACGCCGGGTGGGACGCTCACGTCGAGGCGCACCACGCCGTCGGGCTGCTTCTGCCATGAGACAGCGATCTCGCCGTATGGACTCAGGTGCCGCGCACCGGCGTGGGTCAGCGGTCCCTCGGTGAGCGGGTCGACCTCGACCTCCCGGTAACCGGGAGCGATCGCGACGAGTCCGGCCACCCGGCGGTGCAGGAAGTTCGCGACCGCCCCGAGCGCGTAGTGGTTGAACGACGTCATCTCGCCGAGGTTGATGGAGCCGTCCGGCAGCATCGAGTCCCACCGCTCCCAGATCGTGGTGGCGCCCATCGTCACCGGGTAGAGCCAGGACGGGTTCTGCGTCTGCAGGAGCATCGCGTAGGCCAGTCCGGTGTGCCCGGCGATCACCAGCGCGTCCAGGATCAGCGGTGTTCCGACGAACCCGGTCGCGACGGTGGCGTCCGCCTCCCGGACCAGGGCCGCCAGCCGCTCCCCGGCCCCCTCGACCTGCTCGCCGCTGCCGAGCAGCGCCCAGCACAGGGCAAGCGCGTACACGGTCTGGCAGTCCGAGGTGACCCGGCCGTCCGGTGCCACGTACGCGTTCTGGAACGCCGCCCGGGCCGTGTCCGCCAGGTCCTCGTACTCCTCGGCCAGGGCGCCCTGGCCGAGCGCCCGGGCGGCCCACGCGACCATCTCGGTGGAGCGCACCAGGTACGCCTGCTGGATCACGTGCGGGTCGGCCTGGGCGGCCGCGGCATCATCCGGCGGGGCCGTGGGGTCGAGCCAGTCGCCGTACTGGAACCCGGTGCGCCAGAGCGCGGCGTCATCGACCTCGGCCCAGAGCCGGTCGACCCAGGCACGCATGGAGGGCAGCTGCCGCCGGAGCAGGTCCAGATCCCCGTACCGCCGGTACAGCACCCATGGCACCATGGTCGCCGCGTCCCCCCAGGCGGTGGCGATGACGTTGTCGTCGCGGAGCACGTCCGGGACGACGACCGGCACCCCACCGTCGGGCCGCTGGTCAGCGGCGAGGTCGCGGAGCCAGGATGACAGGAACCCGTCCACGTCGAACAGGAACGCGGCGGTGCGCGCGAAGACCTGGATGTCCCCGGTCCAGCCGAGCCGCTCGTCACGCTGCGGGCAGTCGGTGGGGACGTCCAGGAAGTTGCCGCGGGTGCCCCACACCACGTTCTCGTGGAGCTGCTCGAGCATCGGTTCGGAGCAGGTGAACCAGCCGGTGCGGGTCAGCTGCGAGCCCACGACGGCGGCGCTGACGTCCTCGAGCCGGAGCTCGTCGACGCCCGTGATCTCGGCGTAGCGGAAGCCGTGGAAGGTCAGCTGCGGTGCGAGCTCGGTCTCCTCCGGGCCGGCGAGGTCGTAGGTGTCCGTCGCCTCCGCCTTCCGCAATGGCCGGGTGCCGAGTTCCCCGTGTTCGAGGACCTCGGCGTGCCGGACGGTGATGCGGTCCCCGGTGGCGTGGCCGCGGACGGTGAGGTTGACCCAGCCGACGAGGTTCTGGCCGAAGTCGACGATCTGCTTGCCTGTCGGGCTGCGGACGATGTCGACGGCCGGCACCACCTGGGTGATCCGTACCGGCGGGCCCTCGGGCGCGACCAGGATCCGCGGGTCCACGTCGAGCTCGTCGACCTCGTCGGCCGCACCGAGCACCCCACGCAGGCGCAGGTCCGTGTGCTGGCCGCCGTACAGGTCGTCGGCGAGCACGTGCGAGGAGTGGGCCCGCCAGCTGCCGTCGGTGCCGACGGTCTCGACTCGGCCGTCGGCGTAGCGCAGCTCGACCTGGGCGAGCAGGGCCAGCCGGTCCCCGTACAGGTCGCGGCGCATGTCCCAGGTGAGCGCACCGCGGTACCACCCGTTGCCGAGGAGCGCGTCGATGTCGTTGCTGCCCTCACGCAGGAGGTCGGTGACGTCATAGCCGTGGAAGCGCAGCCGTTTGTGGTAACTCGTCCAGCCCGGTGTGAGCTCGTCGGCGCCGACCCGGACGCCGTTGATCCGGGCCCGGACCACACCGAGCGCCGAGAGCAGCAGCCGCGCTCCGACGAGCCCCGGTCCCACGGCCACGGTGCCGGCCAGGATCGGGGCCGGGTCACCGAGGCCGGCCAGCTGCCGCGGAGAGATGAACCGAGCCACCCAGTCCTCGGGCGCGAGGGGCGCGACGTGGAAGGTGAGCGATTCGCTCCAGGGCGACCACCCGCCGTCGCCATGGCTGGTGCGCACGCGCACCGAGCCGACCTCACCGGCGGCGAGCGGCTCGTGCGGCCACGCGACCGCGACCTGTTCGGCACCGCCGGCGCCGGTCACCGCGACCGTCACCGGGGCAGCCGAGCCCCGCACGAGTTCCACCTCGTAGCCGTCCTGCGGCCCGGTGCCGGCCGCGTGACGCCACCCCACGCGGGGTGTTGGGGTGCCCAGGCACCCGGCCTGCTCGGTTCGCTCGAGGCGGAGGTCCAGGGGCGCTGACTGGTCGGGGCCGGGCACGGTGATGAGAAACCTCCGGGAAGTGTCGCCGGCCTGACGGCCGACGGATGGGGATGCCCCCTCCTGCCACCACTGACCGTACACGTCACGGCCGAGAACACACGCGTCGATTTTCCGCGCGCCGCAGCCGCGGTCAGGATCGGGCCGGCACCGCGGCGTCCCCCTCCCGACCACCCGCGAACTGGGTGCGGTACAGCTGCGCGTACCGGCCGCCGTCGGCGAGTAGTTCGGCGTGCGTGCCACGCTCGACGATCCGGCCGGACTCGACCACGAGGATCTGGTCGGCGCCGACCACCGTCGAGAGCCGGTGCGCGATCACGAGCGCGGTCCTGCCCTCCAGAGCTGCCCCGAGGGCGGCGCTGACGTCGGCCTCGGACGTGGCGTCCAGGCTCGAGGTCGCCTCGTCCAGGATCACCACCCGTGGCCGGGCGAGCAGCAGCCGGGCGATCGTCAGCCGCTGCCGCTCGCCGCCGGAGAAGCGGTAGCCGCGTTCACCGATCACGGTCTCGAGCCCGTCCGGAAGGCTGGTCACCAGGTCCGCCAGCCGGGCCCGCTCGAGCGCCTGCCACAGGTCGGCGTCAGTGGCCTCCGGCGCCGCGTAGCGCAGATTCTCCGCGACCGAGGCGTGGAACAGGTGCCCGTCCTGGGTGACCATCCCGAGCGCGCCGCGCAGGTCCGCGAAGGCGAGGTCCCGCACGTCCACGCCGCCGAGCCGGACCGCGCCGGAGTCGACGTCGTAGAGCCGCGGCAGCAGCGAGGCGATGGTCGACTTCCCGCTGCCGGAGGACCCGACGAGGGCCACCACCTGCCCGGGCTCAGCCCGGAACGAGATCCCGTGGAGCACCTCGACGCCGCCGCGGCGGTCCAGGGTGGCGACCTCCTCCAGGGAGGCCAGGGACACCTTGTCCGGGCTCGGGTACGCGAACCGTACGTCGTCGAACTCGACGGCCAGTGGCCCGACCGGCAGCGGTGCGGGCTCGGCGGGCTCCTCGATCAGCGGCGGCAGGTCGAGCACCTCGAAGACCCGCTCGAAGCTGACCAGCGCCGTCATCGCATCGACCCGGGCACTCGCCAACGCGGTCAGCGGCCCGTACAGCTGGCCGAGCAGCAGGGCAAGCGTGACCACGGTGCCGGCCTCGAGGGATCCTGCGACAGCCATCCAGCCGCCGAGCCCGTAGACGAGGGCGAGCGCGAGCGCGGAGACGAGGGTCAGCGCGAGCATGAACACGCCCTGTCCCATCGCCGTGCGGACCCCGATCGTGGCGACCCGCCCGGCCCGGGCGCCGAACTCCGCCTCCTCCGCCTCGGGTCGGCCGAACAGTTTCACCAGGGTGGCTCCGGGGGCGGAGAACCGCTCGGTCATCTGGGTGGTCATCGAGGAGTTCAGGTTCGCCCGTTCCTTCTCGAGCTGCGCCAGCCGCCCGCCCATCCGCCGGGCCGGGATCAGGAAGATCGGGAGCAGCACCAGCGCGAGCAGGGTGATCTGCCAGGACAGCCGCAGCATCACGGCGAGCGTGAGGATCAGGGCGATCACGTTCGTGACCACACCGGAGAGCGTGAACGTGAACGCCCGCTGGGCACCGATCACGTCATTGTTGAGCCGGCTCACCAGCGCACCGGTGCGGGTGCGGGTGAAGAAGGCGATCGGCATCCGCTGCACGTGCGAGTACACGGCCCGGCGTAGGTCAAGGATCAGCCCCTCGCCGATCGTCGACGACAGCCAGCGGGAGACCAGGCCCACCGCCGCGCTCACCAGCGCCACTCCGGCGATCGCGACGGCCAGCAGCACCACGGTGCCCGCCGGGCCGTCCGCGATGATGGCGTCGACCACCCGCCCGGCGAGGACGGGCGTCATGACCGTCAGGACCGCGCCGACCACCGACAGCGCGATGAAGCCGATCAGCTTGCGCTTGTGGGGGCGGGCGAAGCCACCGATCCGGCCGAGCGTCGCACGGGTGAAGGTTCGCTTGGGCTGGTCCGTGCGCATCGCCGACTCGAGCGCGCGCCAGTGGCTGAAGTTCATGCTCATCCCCAGAGCATGCGACCTCAACCGCCGTTCAGGTCAACCGTTCCGCCGCCGGCGAACGCCGGCTCGTCAGTCGAAGTCGAAGTCGAAGTCGTCCATACCGTCCAGGAGGCCGCCGAGCACCATCCCGCCGATGACACCACCCAGCAGCCCTCCGGCCCCGGACCCGCCGCGCCGGCCGCCGCGGCCGGGACCACCCCAGTCGTCGCCCCAGCCAGAACCACGGTCGCCCCAGCCCGCCCGCTGCTCGTGCTCGCGCATCTGCGCCACCTCGAGGTCGCGTCGTGCGATCGCTGCCGCGTCCGCGGCGAGGTCCGCTGCCTGCCTGGCCTGGGCAAGGGCAGCCGGCGGATCCTCGACGAGCCCGACGCCGCCGAGCAGTCGTTCCGCCTGGGCGAGCCGGGTCCTGGAATCCGGACCGATGAATCCGGGGTAGTCGGCGATGAGGGTGCGCGCCAGGGCGATCTGACGGTCGGCGTCGGCGTGCGCCGCCTCCAGATGAGCGCGCCGCCGCTCCCTCTCGGGCCGGTTCCGGCGTTCCTGGACGAGCCGGTCCAGCGACTCGTTGGAGGCGCGGAGCCGACTCAGTGTGGTGAACGGGTCGCGCGATGCCTCGCCGGTCGCGGCGGCCGTCACGGCCGCGTCGAGCGCGGCCGCGGCCGCCTCGACCTCTGGGTCCCCAGACGCCGCGAGCAGGTGCCGGGCCTCGGCGAGGTCCGAGCGCGAGTCCGCCAGCACGGCAGTCAGGATGGACTCGGCGTGGACCGCCTCCACCTCGTAGTCCGTGACGGCGTCGAGCAGTTCGTCAGCGCGCCGGACGCTGTCGGAAGCGACCCGGATCGCCTTGGTCGCCTCCTCGCCGCGGCCGGCCGTGTGCCGACGTTCGGCGAGACCCACACTGCGCTCGGTGAACTGCAGGAGCGCCTCCGCCTGGTCGGGGTTGTTCGCGACGGCGACGATCGCCTCCTCGCTGTAGCGGGTCGAGAGGGTCGCGAGTGCGGCGCGTGCCTCCGCGACCCGGCTCGCGACGTCCACCGACTCTGCCCGCAGCCGCGCGATGGCGGTCGGCGCGTCGCGCAGGGCAGCTCGGCGGGTGGCGAACGCCGAGGCGGGGGCGCGGACGAGCCGGTCCACCTCCGCGGTCGTGGCCAGTACCCCGGCCTCGAGCTGCTGACGTTGCTGGGGTGTCTCCGGCTCGTCGTCCAGCAGCAGGCCGTTGAGTCGGAACGCTTCCCGCAGCTGCGTGCGCGCCTGGGTGAGCGCCGCCGCGAGCTCGCGCGTGTCGACCTCGCCGAACTCCGCCGTCGCGTAGCCGAGTTCGTCGTTGCCACGCCGCACGGTCTCGTCGGCCCGGACGAGCGCCTCGGCGACCTCGGGGGTGACCTCCGGCGCTGGGCTCGGCTTCTGACGTCCGAAGATTCCGCCGAACATCGGGCTCCTCACGTGGGTGGACTCCCATTATGCGGGTTGCGCCTGGAACAACACCCACCGCGGGCGGGACACATCCGCCTCCTCGTCAACAGCCCGAGTCACTGCGCAGCCAGTCGCGCGAACGCGCCGCCCGCGCGGATCAGGTCGACGTAGGTGCCCGTCTCCACCACGCGTCCCTCCTCGAGCACGACGATCAGGTCTGCTGCCCGCGCGGTGGCGAGCCGGTGCGTGATCAGCACGACGGTCCCGCCTGCGGCGCCGCGGAGCCGGTCGATGATGCCCTCCTGGGTGAGCGCGTCCTGGTGCGAGGTCGCCTCGTCCAGGACCAGGACCGGGCTGCGCCGCAGCAGCGCCCTGGCCAGCGCGAGTCGCTGGGCCTGTCCGCCGGAGAGCCGCTGGCCGTGTTCGCCGAGGCGCGTCGCCAGGCCGTCCGGCATCGCGTCCAGGTCCGTCGTCAGGCCCGCCGCGGCGCAGGCGGCGGCGAGCTGCTCGGCGCTCGCGTCCGGGCGGCCGAGGACAAGGTTCTCGCGGATGGTGCCGGCCAGCAGCACCGGCCGCTGCTCGAAGACCGTGACCTCCCGCCACAGGTCCGCGAGCGCGAGGTCGCTCAGGTCGACGCCGTCCAGGCGGACCGCGCCGACGTCGGGGTCCCAGACCCGCGTAAGGAGCCGGGCAAGGGTGGACTTCCCGGATCCGGTGGCGCCGACGACGGCCACGAACGACCCGGCCGGCACGTGCAGGTCCACGTCCCGTAGCGCGGGATCCGGCCGGCTCGGGTAGGCAAAGGTCACGTTCTCGAGGTCGAGCGTTCCGCGTACCCGCCCGACGGCGTGGGGCCGGGCCGGGTCGGCGACGGCGGGTGACGTCGTGGTCAGCTCGCGCAGCCTGCGGGCACTGGCCAGCGCGGCAGGCAAGGATCGTGCGAACGCCTCCACGGAGCCGAGCGCCGGGGCGATCGCAGGGACGAGTGCGATCGTCAGCAGGAGCGCTGGCAGTGCCGCCCACCCCGCCGCTGCCGCCCCGAGGGAGCCCGCGGGGATGTCGGTGGCGTCCGCGACGCCGAACGCCCCTTCGGGCCCGAATGCCGCGAGCGCTAGGAGCGCGATCGTGGTCATGGCCTGCCACGCGAGGGTCATCGCCGCACGTCGCCCGAGCACGCCCGCGGTGCCGCGCATCGCCGCCGCGACCGCGCGACCGTGGGCGTCGACCACCCCGGCCCGGTGCTCCACCGCGTCGAAGGAGAGGATCTCGGTGTGCCCACGCAGGTCGTCGCTGACCTCCTGGGCGAGCACGGTACGGCGGTCGACCACCTCGCGCGCGGCCCGACGTGCCCGCCCGGCCCCCACGACGGGTACCGCGATCGCACCGACCCCGACGCCGACGAGTAGGACGAGAGCGGGCAGTGGGCCGGCGACCACCGCGGCCACGGCCACCCCGGCGAGCGGCATCCACACCGCCGTCACGACCGGGGCGATCGTGTGGGCGTAGAACACCTCCAGGCGGTCGATGTCCCGGGTCGCCGCGGACATCAGCCGGCCGGTGCCGTGGGTGTCGGTGATCGCCGGGGCGAGCGGCACGAGCCGGTCGAAGAGTTCGGTGCGCATGCGGCCGAGCAGCCGGAATGCGGCGATGTGGCCGGTGAGCTGCTCGAGGTAGCGGCACAGCGCCTTGACGAACGCGGCGCCCACCATGAGCGCGACGGTGACGGCGACGAGCGGGCCGGGCTCGGCGACCCCGACGGCCAGCCGACCGAGGTTCCAGGCCGGCACCAGGAGCAGTGCGGCGCCCGCGGCGTGGCCGATCATCCGCGCGATGACCGAGGTTCCGAGCAGGCCGGCGGCTGGCCGCGCACCGCGCAGCAACTCCAGCACCACGGCCGGCGTCGACGCGTGCTCACCGTCACGCTCCGGCGCGTGGGCCGGGCCGGCGCCGTCCGCCGTCGCTGCCGCGGGCAGGTTCCCGAGGTGTCCGGCGCTCATGGGCGGGCCGCCAGGTCCTCGCGTGCGGTCGCGGCGGCGTAGTACCCGTCTCGGGCGAGCAGATCCGCCGGCGTTGCCACCTCGAGTGCCCGGCCCTCGGCGAGCACCAGGACCAGGTCCGCTTCCGCGGTCGTGGCGAGCCGGTGGGCGATGATGACGAGAGTGCGCCGGCCGCGCAGGTCCTGCAGGCTCCGGGTCACGAGCGCCTCCGTCCGTCGGTCCAGGTCCGCGGTGGGCTCGTCCAGGACGAGCACGGGCACGTCGGCCAGGAGTGCGCGGGCCAGCCCGACCCGGCGGACCTGGCCACCGGACAGTCCCGGTCCGGCCTCGCCGATCCGGTGGGCCAGTCCTCCCTCGAGCGCGGCCACCTCGGCGTCGAGATGGGCGACGGCCAGTGCGTGCCACAGGTCGTCGTCGCCTGCGTCCGGTCGGGCCAGGCGCAGGTTCTGCGCGATCGTGCCGGTGAACAGGAACGGCTGCTGCGGAACGGTCCGCACCTGGGCGCGCAGTTGGGCGGTGTCCGCCGGCGTGCCGTCGAGGTCGATGCCGCCGACGGTGGCGGGCAGCAGTCCTTGCAACACCATCGCAAGCGTGGTCTTGCCGGCACCCGTCGACCCCACCACGGCGAGCACGCCACCGGCTGGCACGGCCGCGTCCAGCCCACGCAGCACGGGCGTGCCGGCACGGTCGGCGCCGAGTCCGCGCAGGGTCAACGAGACCCCGGACCGCGCGGCTGCCGGGACGGCGCCGTCCTGCTCGTCGCCGGCCTGGCTCGGGCCGGCGCGGCCCAACAGGTCCTCGAGGTCACGCTGGGCGGCCCGTCCGCCCATGCCGATGTAGAACGAGCGACCCATCAGGTCGATCGGTTCGTGGAGCAGCAACGCCAGCCCGAACGTGGCCAGCACATCGCCGAGGCCTAGGGACCCGGCGGCGAACCCGGCCAGCGCCAGGCCGAGCGCCGCAGTGATCATGACCAGGGAGAACAGTGCGTCGTTGACTCCGATCATGAGCTGGCTACGGCGCAGCATCGCGCCGATCTCGCGCTCCAGGCGCGCCGAGGCACCGGCGAGTTCGTCGCGCCCCCGCCCCGTGGCTCCCATCAGTCGTAGCGTGCCGAGCGCCCGCAGCATCTCGTGGAACCTGCCTGCCACCGCCGCGGCGGTGCGGCGGTAGCGGGCGTTCGGACGCCGGAACCGCCGCATGAAGAACGCCACCACGACCGGCACGAGCGCGACGAGCGTCCCCAGGATGAGCGCGATCCGGAGGTCCACCGCCACCGCGATCACCACCAGTACGCCGATCGGCGCGGTGAAGGACGCGAGCGTCGGTGGCAGGAACGACGCCCGGTACCCAGCCACCCGTTCCACTGCGTCGGTCAGGCGGGACACCCCAGCGCCCGTGGCCGGGCGGCCCGGCCCGGCCCCGCCGGTCGGCGCCACCGGCTCCACGCCGTCAGCCGGGGTCGCACGAAGCACCGCCCGCACCGCCCGGCCCCGCCAGGCGACCTCCTGCTCGCCCTGGATGATCGGCGGCTGCGCGGCCGCCAGAGCCGCACACGCCGCTGCCATCGCGGCCAGACCCAGCGCGAGGACGAGGAGGCCGAGCACCTGGGGCGGGGCGGCGCCGTCGGGCATCGTCGCGCGACTACCGACGATCGCGTCCAGCACCGCACCCAGGGTGAGCGCGAGACCGGCGAGGAACCCGGTGCGTGCCCACGTGAGTGCCACCGTCCACCAACCGCGGGCGTCGAGGTCGCGGAGCAGACTCCCCAGCAAGGACACCGCCGGTCAGTTCCCGGTCAGGGCGGGCTGGAGGATCCCGGCGAGCGTGCGCAGGCCGTCGGCCATCCGGATCCCGGCGCTCCCGGAGATCTCGCTGGAGGGCACCAGGTGGACCTGGCCTTCGGCGATCGCCGGGACGCCCGCGAGCGCGTCGGCCTCGAGGATCGCGGTGAACGGGTCGAGCCCGGCGCCGCGGAAGTCCTCGACGAGGATCACGTCCGGTGCGGTGGCGAGGATCATCTCGGCATCCGCGGGCACCGTACCGTGCCAGCCCTGCTCGGCCGCGATCGGGTCGCCGCCGGCGAGCTCGGCGAGCGTGGTCGGCGTGGAGCCGACGCCGGTGATGAGCACCTGGTCCCCGCGCGCCATCAGGGCGAGCACCCGGGGGCGTTCGGTCGTGCCGGCGACGGCGTCGGTCACCTCGGCGACCTCTGCCTCGAACGCGGATGCGGCCGTCTCGGCGGCCTCATCGGCACCGACGGCGGTCCCGATGGTGCGCAGCGACGCGGCGACGGCGTCCGGGCTGGCGAAGTCCGCCGCGGTGAACACCAGAGCCGGCACCCCGGAACCGGCAAGCAGGCCGGCGGCATCCTCCTCGCCGTCGTGTCGCCCGGTCATGAGCACCAGGTCGGGCTCGAGGGTGAGGATCTGTTCAGGGTCGGGGGTGGTGCCCGGCGGCAGCACGGTCTCGACCAGCTCGGCCTCGGCGATCTGGTTGCCCGCTCCCTCGGTCACCGAGCCGGAGGCCACGGCGGCGACGCGCTCGTGCCCCACCAACTGCAGCACGAGGTCCCCGGTCTCGGTGGACAGGGCCACGATCCGCTGCGGCTCGGCCGCGATCGACACGTCCGCCCCGCCGACGGTCACGGTGCGTGGCCAGACGGCGTCGGCATCGGCCGGAGCGTCGGCCAGCGGCGCGCCGGTGGTCGGGTCCAGGTCGACGTCCGGCTCAGTGCCGGCGGCGCAGGAGGCGAGCAGGAGTCCCGCTGCGAGCGAGGCGGCGAGGGTGGCGACGCGGATACGGCGATGGGTCATCAGGAACTCTCTCTGTGCTGGCTGTGCTGTGTTGGTTGGTGGCTGTGCTGGGTCGGTTGGTGGCTGCTGGCTGCAGTGCCCCGGTCAGGCCGCCGGGCCGAGTGCACTGACCCTCGGGGTACCGGTCGCCGGGTCGGTGTCGATCACGGCGCGGACGCCGTAGACCTCGGTCATCAGGTCGGGGGTGAGGACCTCCGCGGGTGACCCGGAGGCGCGCACCCGCCCGGCGTGCAGCACGGTGATGGTGTCGGCGCACCGAGCGGCGAGGTTGAGGTCGTGCAGCACCGCGACCACGGCCGAGCCGTCGCCGGCCAGATCCCGGAGCAGGTTCAGGACCTGGAGCTGATAGGCGACATCGAGGGCGGAGACCGGCTCGTCGAGCAGGTAGGCGCCGGGTGCCTGGGCGAGCTGCTTGGCGATCAGTACCAGTTGGCGCTGCCCACCGGAGAGGGTGGGCGCGCTGCGGTGGGCGAGGTCGGCGACGCCGGCCCGGTCCAACGCACGCGTCACCGCGTCGGCATCGAGTGGGCCGGGCGCGCGCCAGCGCTGCAGGTGCGCGTACCGGCCCATCGCCACCACGTCCCTGACCGTGAAGTCCTGGTCGACGCCGGTGTCCTGCGGGAGGAAACCGACCAGCTGCGCGCGGCGGCGGGCGCCCAGACCGGCGAGCGGGGTGCCGTTAGAGGTGACCGATCCGCCGTCGGGCGTGATCAACTGCGCGAGAACGCGCAGCAGCGTGGACTTGCCCGCCCCGTTCGGGCCGATAAGGGCGTGCACCCGACCCGGTTCCACATCCAGGTCCACGCCGTGCAGGATCGGCGAACCGCCGAGCCGGACGGCGATCCCGCGGGCCGTCAGGCTGCCCGTCATCGGGGCACCGCCGCGGACCGCCGCATCACGAGCGCGAGGAGCACCGGCGCCCCGATGACGGCGGTGACCACGCCGGTCTGCAGGACCACCGGACTGAACAGCAGCCGGGCACCGAGGTCGGCCAGAGCGAGGAACACCGCTCCCACGGCGATCGAGACCGGCAGCAGCCGGCGGTGGTCGGGCCCGATCACCAGGCGCACCAGGTGCGGCACCACGAGCCCGACGAACGAGATCACGCCGGTGACACTCACGCAGGCGGCGGTGATCAGGGCCGCGATGCCCAGCCCGACGTGCCTCACCATGGTCGTGTTCACCCCGGTCGCAGCTGCGGCCTCCTCGGAGAGGACCATGAGGTTGAGCTCGCGGGTCAGGCAGAGCAGGGCGGCCAGGCCGAGCAGCACTGGGACCACGATGAGCAGCACGTCCGCCCAGGTCGCAGCGGTGAGGTCCCCGTTGAGCCAGAACGTGGCGCGCTGGACGTCCTCGGCGTCGGGGGCGTTCGCGATCGCGGCGGCGATTACGGCGCCGAGGAGGGCGTTCAGCGCGATGCCGACCAGGAGCAGGGTGCCGGCCGAACCTGGGCGGGTGATCCCGGCGACACCCTGCACCACGGCGACGGCCGCCAGTGCCCCGGCGAACGCGCCGACCGGCAACGCCCACGGGGTGGCCTGCGCGACGCCGGTGACGATCAGCAGCACCGCCGCGCATGCCGCCCCCGAGGACACGCCGGTGATGCCGGGCTCGGCGAGCGGGTTGCGGAACACAGCCTGCATCACGGCCCCGGCGCACGCGAGCGCGGCACCGGTCAGGGCCGCCAGCAGCACCCGGGGCAGCCGGATCGTGGCAACCAGGCTGGCGTGCACGGGTTCGGCCACGGGTAGGCCGAGACCGATCGCGTCGAAGGCGGGGCGCGCGGGCTCGAGCAGGACGAGCAGCACGGTGCCCGGCGACGTCGCGACCGGCCCGAGCGACGCCGCGACCAGGACCGTGAGCAGGACCAGCCCCGCGAGGCCGGCCACCACCGCGACCCGCGGCACGCGGCGCGGGGCCGCGATGCCGGCTGCTGGCCGCGCGGAAGCGGTGTCCGGGTGTGCGGCCTTGACGGAAGTTGGTCCAGCCGCAGTCGCGGCTGGGTGTTGGAGAAGTCGGGACACGACCGACACCCTAGTCGGTAATGAGACCCGTTCGCACTACGCTGCGGACGGCCAGTCAGCCGCCGAGCTGGAGCAGGACCGCCCCGGCGGCTGCGCATACGATCGCGACGACCTCCCGCCTCCAGAGATGTTCACCCAGCATGAACCGCGCAATGAGCACACCCCAGACCACGCTGGTCTCGCGGACGGCCGAGACCAGGGCGAGCGGGGCGTACGCCTGTGCCCAGACCACGATGCCGTAGGAGGTCACCGACATCAGACCGCCGAACAGACCCATCCGCACGTTGCCGCGGAGCCGCTCGCGCCGGCCCGGCCCCATCTGCCACGCCGACAGGCCGGCGAGGAGCGGCCCTAGCACCGCGAACATCCAGCAGATGTAGGGAAGTGGCTCGGCCGTCATCCGCACGCCCACGCCGTCGAGCAGGCTGTAGGCGGCGATGACGAGTCCGGTGAGCAGCGCCAGCCCGAGGCCGGTGCCAGGCCGCGGCAACCCGCGCGAGAGCGCCAGCGTGGCAAGGGCGAACACCAACAGTGCCAGGCCCAGCCACGCCACGGTCGACAGGCGCTCGTGCAGGAACAGCACCGCGACGGCCGTCACCACGACCGGGGAGGTCCCGCGCGCGATCGGATAGAGCCGGCTCATCTGCCCGAGCGAGTACGCCCGGGTCAGCAGCACCATGTAGACGCACTGCAGCACCGCGGAGAACACCAGGAACGGCCAGCTCGCCGGATCGGGGAGCCCGAGTGTCGCGGTCGCGACCACCGCGCCGACCACGCCGCTGACGGCGATCGCCGAGCCGAAGAGGAAGGTCGCCACCCACCGGTCGCCGATCGACTTGGCGACGGCGTTCCACACCGCGTGCAGGGCCGCGGTCGCCAGCACCACCAGCAGGACCGTGCTGCTGTTCGTCATGAGAACATCGTCGGCGCCGTCACCGGGTCCCGAACGGCCGGCCGATGAATGCCGGCGAGGTGGGCGTGGCCCCGAGCACCGCCAACGTGTGGGCCGCGACGTCGGCGTGCTCCAAAGGGCGCGGGCCCGCCGTCGACAGCCCGGGACCGGAGGCCGCGATCCAGGCGGTGCGTTCGACCTCGGTGTCGCCGCCATGGCCGCCGTCGTCGACGTGGCCGTGGTCGGTGACGACGATGACGGTCCAGTCCTCGCCGGCACGGCCGGCGCAGGCGGCGAGTAGGCGGCCCAGGTGGAGGTCGGCCGCGGCGATGGCATCGCGATACTCCGGTCCGACCCCGCGCAGGTGCGCGACCTCGTCGGGCGCGCCCAGGTACGCGACCACCAGAGACCCGCCGTCGGCGGCGTGAGCCGTGAGGTGGGCGACGGCCTGGCCGGTCATCTCGGCGTCGACGGCGAGCCACGCCTCGCAGGTGTGCGCGGGCGGGCTGGCCGGCGACCAGCCGCCGTCGGCGAACAGTGGGCCGCCGGAGTCGTTCGTGACCAGCGGTGACCAGCCGGCGCCGACCCACGTGGCGACGTCGGGGCGCTGGCGGTGCACGAGGCTCACGACGTCGGGGGGTTCGGCGTAGCGGTTGCTGCTGAAGTCGTTGTCGACCACGCCGTGGTCCGGGGTGAGGACACCGGTGAAGATGGTCGACCACCCCGGTCCGGAGATCGTCGGCCCGGCGTCGTTGACGCGCAGCGGCCGAAGGAACCCGGCCGCTTCGAGCGCGTCCAGATGCGGGGTCGCGACCTCTCCGAGGGTGTCGTAGCGCACGCCGTCGATGCCCACGACGAGGACATGGTCTTCGGTCATGCGGCCAGCGTCCCAGAACCGATCGTCGGCCCGTGAGGCGGGTCCGCCCCCCGGACCGCTGGCCGGCGACCTCAGCCGGCGAAGGTGTATGCGATCCGCCCCGCGGTGCCGTGGGGTACTCGGAGCATGTGGGCCCGACGGCGGCCGTCGGCGAAGTAGGTCCGCTGCGTCGGGGTGAGGCTCACCTCGACGGCGGTGCCCCAGTCGATCACGAGGCTCACCTCGCCGCGGGTCAGGGTGGCCGACGTGGCGACGGCGGTGGCTGCGGTCCCGTACTCGGCGCGGGTCCCGTCCGACCAGCGCAGGTCGTCCGACGCCATCAGAACGAGCGGGATCTGCTCGACGGCGTCCATCGTGGCGGTGATCTCGCGGACCAGGCCGTCGTCGGTGAGCAGGGCGGCGCCGCTGATGTTGCCGCCGGTGGTGGTCCAGGCGATGCCGAGGTCCCCGACGTCGGAGACGTCGGTGACGACGTGACCGTCTGCGACGGGGCCGTCATAGAACGTCGGGGCGAGATTTGAGGCGCCATCGGTGCCACCGTTCGGGAGCACGCTCGCCCAGCACTCGGTGTTCGAGCTCTGACCGCCGTGCACGAACACGCCGCCCCGCGGGTGCCAGAGCAGCCCGAACCCGGCCCGGACCACCTCGTTCGGGCGGGTGCCGAAGAACGCCTGCACGTAGTGGCTCGGGCGGCGTACGAACAGGTAGTACTGCTCCTGGGGATCGGTACGCAGCTCGGTGAACCGGCGGCGCCGCACCGGCGGCATCTGCGCGAGCGCGAGGTCCTTGGCGCGCCGGCTCGGGTAGTGCTCGCCGTAGCCGATGTTCGCCGGGATCCGCGGGTTGACGGCTCCCGGTACGAGTGCGGGCACCGGTTCGTCCGCCGCCGCCCAGTCGGCCCGGATCCGGTCCCGGTCCTGCGCCGTGGTGTAGAACGGCCGCAGCGCCGGCACCCGCTCGGAGAGCACCGAACCAAGGTCCCGCTGCTGGAAGTCGGTGGTGGCGTCGTCCAGGAAGTACATCGGCGTCCGGGCCGCACCGGACGCGAACGAGACCAGTCCGGAGCCGTCGGGCTCGGGCACGTTCGCGTAGCCGAGCCAGTCCGCGAGCCGGCGCACCAGGGGCAGCAGCACCGGATACCCGAGAGCCTCATGGATCTCGATGACCTCGCTGAGCGTCACGTTGAGGTTGTAGGCGATGTCCATCCCACGTGGCTCGTAGAGGAATCCGGCGGGGCTCTGCCCGTGGTCGGCGAGGTAGGTGACCCGATCGCTCAGCAGTTCCGAGAGCCGCGGGTCCGGGTCGAGCGCGAGGGCCTTCGCCGAGCCGGCCAGCCCGGCCATCGGCTGGTTCACGAACTCCACCCGTTCCGGCTGCCAGATGCCGGTGTTGGCCGGGTCGAGGAACCAGGTCATCGCGGCATGCAGCGCCGCGGTGATCGAGGCCCGTCGCTGCGGGAGCAGGTCCGCGGACCGCAGGTGCTCGAGCGTCTTGCTCAGGTAGCCGAGGGCGAACGCCGTGGCCGCCCGGGAGCGTTCCTGCGGTTCGTACTCGGGCCAGGACCCGTCGTCGTGCTGGAGCCGCAGGTAGTAGTCCAGCGACGCGTCCAGGCGGGCCAGCAGCGCCGGATCCCCGCGGTAGGGGTTCCAGGTCCGCTCGGTGGTGACGAACCAGGCGAGCACGTAGACGAGCTCGCTGATGCGAGCGTTGAACGGCTCGGCCGGGCTGCGCCACCAGCCCCCGCGGATGAAGCCGCGCAGCTGCGTGTCGGAGTCGTCGACATCGTTGGCGATGTCCGCGAGCGTGACCAGGAACGTCGCGAAGCGCTGTTCGGCGGGCTCGAACGCACTCCGGTCGGGCCGGCCTGCCTCCAGTGGTGGCACCGGCGCGAGCGGTCCGACCGAGGACGGTGCGCCGTGGGCGGGCAACGCGAAGGGGATCCCTGCTAGCGCCGAGCCTGCGGCCGCACCGATCGTGGCGAGGCCGCCGAGCAGCACGGCACGGCGTGGCGGGTGGGCGAGGGGAAAGGTCGACATCGACTGTCCTTCCGGGAACGGCATGAATGGGAAATGCGTCGGCGCATCGGCGTTGACACGATTCAAACGTAGCCGCTACCGTCAGGATGCGCCACAGTGTCGCACATGCTTCGATAATGTCGAACGCACCAACTTCGACGAGGAGGTCCGGAGATGACCACCGACGACACCGCGACCGCGCCCGGCGCCGGCGCCCAACGCAGCTCGATCCAGGTCATCGACCGCACGGTCGCGCTGTTGCACGCCCTGGCCGGCGCCGGACCGGGCGGACTCGCCCTCAAGGACCTGACGGCCGCCGTCGGGCTCCGTCCCTCGACGGGACGCACCCTGCTCAGCGCCCTCGTCACCCACGGCCTGGCACGCCAGTCCGAGCCGGAGCGGCGCTACCTGCTCGGCCCGACGTTCTTCGAGCTGAACCGGTCCTACGTGGAGCAGTCCGACCTGGCCTCCGTGGCCGCGCCGGTGCTCCGGGAGCTGTGGCTCGCCACGGACGAGACCGTGCACCTGTCCGTGCTCAAGGACGCCAGGCGCGTCGACCTCTCGGTGCTGGTCAGCCAGCAGTTGCTGAACATCAACCCCACCGTCGCCCGCTTCACCGACGACAACGCCGTCCCCCCGTTCCGCACCGCCGCCGGGAAGATCCTGTTCGCCGGGCAGAGCGCCCCGAGGCGGGCGGCGATGCTCGACGGGGCTCCGTGGCGGGCGGCCGTGGACCGGACACCCGCGGAGCTGGACGAGCTCGTCGAGCAGGTGCTGGCCCAGGGGTATGCGACCAACTACGAGGAGGAGGAACCGGGCGTGTGCGGCGTCGCTGCACCGGTCCGTGACCACACCGGGCGCACGGTCGCCGCCCTGTGCGTCGGCTACCCCTCCGTACGGCACTCGCCGCTGCACGCAGAGGCGCTGCGCACCGCCGTCGTCGAGTCCGCGACCGCACTCTCGGCGCTCCTGGGCGCCGCACCGATTACTGGGGAGCAGGCATCATGACCGAGCACTACGACGTCGTCGTCGTCGGAGGCGGGCCCGCGGGCTGCCCCGCCGCGATCCAGGCCGCGCGCCTGGGTGCCCGCACCCTGCTGGTCGAGAAGAACGGCGCGCTCGGCGGCACCACCACGGTGGCCGGCGTGGCGCTGCCGGGGCTGTTCCACGCGTGGGGCCGGCAGATCATCGCGGGAATCGGCTGGGACATGGTGCGCCGCTCCGTCGAGCTCACCGGGCGCGACCTCCCGGACTTCACCCAGTGGCAGCTGCCCCACTACAAGCTCCAGGTCCCGGTCAGCCCGGCGATCTACGCGTCGGTGATCGACGAGACCGTAGTGGCCTCCGGCGCGGAACTGCTGCTGCACACCATGGTCGCCGCGGTGCGCCCGAGCTCGGCCGGCTGGGACGTGACCCTGTGCACCAAGGAAGGGCTGATCGACCTCAGCACCACCATGCTCGTGGACGCGACCGGTGACGCGGACGTGGTCGCCCACGCCGGCCTGGCCCGGCACGCGAACGCCGACCGGCAGCCGGGCACCATCATGGTGCGCTTCGGCGGCTACGACCCGGCCACCCTCGACTACGAGGTGTTGGACGCGGCCTACGAGCGTGCGGTGGCCGCCGGCGAACTGGTGCCCGGCGATCTCCAGCTCTTCACGAAGCCGATGCGCAAGTTCCTGCGCAACCACGGCGAGAACGCGATCCACGTGCCCGGGATCGAGGGTGGTACGTCCGCCGCGAAGACGGCCGCCGAGCTCGCCGGGCGCCGCACCTTGATGCGCGTCCACAACTTCCTTCGGGCGCTGCCCGGGCTCGAGGGCCTCACCGTGGACCGGTGGGCGATCGAGACCGGGGTCCGTGAGACGTACACGATCGACGGGCTGACCCGGGTCACCGCGGTCGACTACACGAGCGGCCGGGTCTGGGACGACGCGGTGAGCTTCAGCTTCTACCCGATCGACGTGCACTCTCACGACGGAGACGGTATCGACATCCGGCCGTTGACGTTCGGCACCTTCCCGACGATCCCCCGGGGCGCGATGATCCCGCGCGGCAGCACGAACCTGGTCGTCGCCGGCCGGGCCATCGCCGGCGATCAGGAAGCCAACTCCGCCTACCGGGTGCAGGCCTCCTGCATGGCGATGGGTCAGGCCGCCGGCGCCATCACCGCGCTCGCGGCGCGCACCGGATCAGCCGCGGCGGACGTGCCCATCGAGGACGTCCGCGCGGCGCTGCGCACCCACGGCGCCATCGTGCCCGGCGACCCCGACGCACCCCGTACCGAGCCCGAGCCGGACCCGACGCGCTCGACGCACCACCCGTCCGAACCGGCCGCGACCGGTCATCAACGCAACGCCTGACCCGACAACCCCCGCCCCCCACGCCCGACCCTCGAAGGAGAGGCCCATCATGTCCCCCATCACCTCGCAATCGCGCTTCACCCCGTCCCGCCGCGCCCTGCTCCTCGGGGGCGCCGGGTTCGGCGCCCTCACACTCGCCGCGTGCGGCGGCTTCGTGAACGACGACGACGGCGGCGGGTCGGGTGACGAGTCCGGGTCCGGGGACGGCGGTGGCACCGTCACGGCGTACCTGTCCACCGAGCAGAACACCGGCATCGAGCCGCTCGTGGAGCCGTTCACCGCCGACAGCGGAGTCGAGCTCGACATCACGTCCGTGGCCGTGCCGGACATGAACCAGCAGCTGGCCGTGCAGCTCTCGTCCGGCACCGCGGCGGACATCTTCCGGGTCTCCCCCGGGTACTCCTCCAACGTGGCCGCCGGCGTGCTCGGCAGCGGCGGGGACCTGCTCGACCTCTCCGACGCCGCCTGGGCCGCCAGCATCGACGACGGCACCCGGGCCCTGTCCGACGTGGACGGCAAGACGTTCGCGTTCCCGGTCGCGCGCAACTCGCTCGTGATGGCCTACAACCTCGCGGTCTTCGACGAGCTCGGCCTCGAGCCGCCGACCACCTGGACCGAACTGCTCGAGGTGTGCCAGGCCCTGACCGACTCCGGCCGAACCGCGATCTCGCACGGGTTGTCCGGCGGGGCGATCTACCTGCAGTTCTACGTGTACATCCTGGCCGGCACCCTGCTGTACGGGCCGAACCCCGACCTCGACGCGCAGATGCGCGCCGGGGAGACCAGCTTCACCGACGAGCCCGGCTGGACCGAGGTGTTCACGAAGTACCTCGAGCTGCGTGACAAGGGCTACTTCACCGATGGCGCACTGGGCGTCTCGCCGGACCAGGCCATGCAGGACCTGGCCACCGGTGCCGCCGGCATGACCGTGCTGAGCAACTCGGGCCTGCCGGCCCTGTACGAGTACTCCGAGACCGGCGCCGAGGCATTCTCCATCCTCGCGATGCCCGCCGGCGACGACGCCGATGCAACCCTGATGCCGACCGCGCCGGACTTCCTGGCCGTCAACGCGGCGGCCGCCAACCCCGACGGCGCTCGCGCCCTCCTGGAGTTCCTCGCCGAGCCCGCGAACGTGGAGACCTACGCGAGCGCGCTCGCGGTGCTGCCCGGCCTGGACGTCGGTGCCCAGGTCGACAACCCGGCGCTCGAGCCGGTGCTGCCGCTCGTCGACGCCGGCCGGACCGTCTCCTACGCGAACTACCTGTGGCCCAACGGTGACGTGCAGCAGACCATGCTGCAGTCCGGGCAGCAGCTCTACGCCGACGAGATCACCATCGCCGACCTGCTCACCCAGATGGACGCCGAGTACGCGAAGGGCACGCCGTGACCTCAGCCGTGACCACGGCGACGTCACCGCGCACGACCGGACCGACGCCGTCGGGCAGGAGCGGGCGCCTGACTCCGGGCGGCGTGCCGTACGCGCTGCTGCTGCCCGCGTTCGTCCTCTACGCCATGGTGGTGCTCTATCCGACCCTGTCCGGGGCGGTGTACGCGTTCACCGACTGGACCGGGCGGGCGGACGGCACGAACTTCGTCGGATGGGCGAACTTCGGGGAGATCTTCTCCGACGTGGCGGCCCGGTCGGCGCTGCGGAACTCGCTGATCATCGCCGTGTCGGTCACCGTGGTGCAGACGCTCGTCGGGCTCGCGTTGGCCCTGGCGCTGCACACGTCGCTGGTGACCAGGAACGTGCTCCGCACGCTGTTCTTCGCACCCGCCCTGCTGCCGCCGGTGATCATCGCGTTCCTTTGGACGTTCATCCTCACCCCACAGGGGCCCCTGAACACGGTCCTGCGCGGGCTCGGGCTGGACCTCCTCGCGCAGAACTGGCTCGGCGACTCCTCGCTGGCGCTGTGGACCGTGATCGGCGTGGTGATCTGGCAGAGCGCCGGGCTGACCATGGTGATCTACCTGGCCGGGCTGCAGGGGATCCCCACCGAGCTCAACGAGTCCGCCGCGCTGGACGGGGCGTCATGGTGGCAGCGCACCCGCCTGGTCACGGTGCCACTGCTCATCCCTGCGACCACGGTCGCGATGTCGCTGACCCTGATCAGCAGCCTGAAGCTGTTCGACCAGGTGTTCGCCATGACCGGCGGCGGGCCCGGCTACGCCACCGAGACGCTGTCCGTGATCATGTACAAGGAGGCCTTCGTGTCCGGCCGGTTCGGCTACTCCACCGCGATCGCCCTGGTGCTGACGATGATCGTGTTCGCCTTCACCATGGTCCAGCTCGGCGCCCTACGACGATTCGACGTGGACCGATGAGCCGGCGGTTCGGGGCGGCGCGGCTGGGCCGCGAGGCGCTCATGCTGCTCGTGGCGTGTGCGTTCATCTTCCCGTTCTACGTGTTCTTCACCGTCTCGATGAAGACGCAGGCCGAGGTCGCGTCGAACCCGCTCGGGCTGCCGACCACGCTGAACCTGGACAACTTCGCCACCGCTTGGGACCGGGGCGACCTGGGCGAGGCGTACCTCAACTCGATCGTCGTGGTCGCCCTCAGCGTGCTCATCCTGGTCGGCTTCGGCTCCATGGCCGCCTACACGCTGGCCCGGCGGCTGAGCCGGCTCAGCACCGTGGCGTACCTGGTGTTCCTGGTCGGGCTGATGATCCCGCTGCAGCTGGGCATGGTGCCGCTGTACCAGTTCATGAACTCGGCGAACCTGCTCGGCACCTGGACCGCCCTGATCCTGTTCGAGGCCGGGCACCAGCTTCCGTTCACGATCTTCCTGTATGCGGGGTTCATCAGGGCCCTACCCCGCGAGTACGAGGAGGCCGCGCGGGTCGACGGCGCCGGTCCGGTCACGATGTTCCGCAAGATCGTGTTCCCGCTGCTGCGTCCGATCACCGGCACCGTGGTGATCCTCACCGGGATCACCACCTGGAACGACTTCCTCACCCCGCTGCTGTACGTGGGCGGCAGCAGCCAGCAGACCCTGCCGGTGGCGATCTACGCCTTCCGCGGCGAGTTCGCCACGGACTGGGGAGTCCTGTTCGCCGGCATGGCGATCGCGATCATCCCGCTGCTGATCGTCTACTTCTTCCTGCAGAAGTACTTCATCATCGGGTTCGCGAGCGGGATCAAGGGCTGAGGCGTGACGTCGCATCCTGGACCCGGCGCCGGTCCCGGCGAGGAAGTACCTCCCGCCTGAGACAGAGCACGACAGTCGACTGCCTCAGGCACGAGGTACTTCCTCACTGCAAAACGCACCTCCGGGCGGTCCGCGAGCGTTAGTTCGCGAAGTGGCGAACGAGCTCGTCGACGCGTCGCCCCTGGTTCCCGGGCGAGAAGCGCGCGGCCCGTTGGAGGGTGGCCACGCCGTGCACGGCACCCCAGAGCACCTCGGCGGCCGTCTCCAGGTCGGCCGGCGGCCGGTCGAGGCCACGGAGGGCGGTGACGATCGCCTCGAACGCCTCGCGCAACGGGAGGGGTGTCTGCGCGGACGCGAACGGCACGCCGATCGGCAGGCGGAACATCGCCTCGTACGTCGCCGGATACCGCTCGGCGAAGTCGAGGTAGGACGTGACGAGCGCGCGGACACGCTCTGCGCCGGCCCGGGCCCGGCCGGCACCGGGTTCGGTCGCCGAGGTCATCGCAGCCGCGAGCTCGACCATGCCGTCCAGCGCCACCGCGGTGACGATCTGGGACATCCCCTCGGGAAAGTGGGAGTAGAGCACGGGTTGGCTGTACCCGATCGCGTCCGAGAGCCGACGCGTCGTCACGGCCTCCCAGCCCTGATCCTCGGCGAGCGCACGGGCCGCGGCGACGATCCGAGCCTCCCGCTCCGCGAGCCGACGTGCCTTGTGAGCTGCTGCCGGTGTGGTCATGACTCCATGCTAGCGCCGCTAGATTTCTTCTGCTACGTTTTCTAGCACTGCTAGATTTCATGCGTACGGAGGAGATGGACATGGACTGGTTGCCAGTCGTCGCAGTGGTGGTCACGGGACTGATGGTCGGGGTCGAGGCATCGGTGGCGTTCGTCATCAATCCGATAGTCGACCGGCTGCCGGAGAACGCCGGGCTGCTCGCGCGCGCCGACGGTGGTCGGATGCTCGGACGGCTGATGCCGTTCTGGTACTTCGGTTCACTCCTGCTCACCGCCGCGACGGCTCTGCTGCTTCCCGAGGCAGCCATCGCGGCCTGGATCGCCGTGGCCCTGCTGACGCTGAGTGTGATCATCTCGATCACCCTGCTGGTACCCATCAACAACCGGTCGAAGAACTGGACGCCCGAGACGGCGCCGGCAGACTGGCGCGAACACGTAGGGCGCTGGGACGCCCTGCACTACGTGCGCGTCGCCATCATCGTCGCCGCGTTCACGCTGCTGACCGTCGCGGTCGCCGCCTGACGGCGGGTGGTCGGTCCGGCCGGTCCCACCGACCACCCAGGTCGGGTGACCGGGCCGGTCTCGCCGACCACCCGCCGCGACACTCAGCCGCCGATCACCTCCGCGCCGTCGGCGATGAGCAGGTCCTCGCCACGGTTGCCGGCGATCACGTTGGCCCGCAGCTCGATCCCGGTGCCTGCGTCGATGCGCACGCCGTTCGCGTTCCCGGTCACGACATTGGCCTCGATCAGCACGTCGGTCGGGTCACCGGCTGCGTGACCGTCATCGCCCGGGTCGGTGACGAGCCGGATCCCCCAGAATCCTTCGGCCCGGTTCCCGGTGACGACGTTCGCCCGGACCACGGTCCCCGGTGCGTTGCGCAGTTCGATGCCGGAGCGTGCCGGCGCGAACTGCCCGGCGACGATGACGTTGTGCTCGATCAGGGTCGCGGGCGAGCCGAGCATCACGATCACCGCCTCCCGGTTGCCCCGCAGGGTGTTGTGGTGCACCCAGTTGCCCGGCCCGGAAGCGTCGTGCTGGGTGGCGCCGCCACCGGTGTTGCCGAGGGCGATCCCCGCGGCCCGCCCACCGGTGACCGCGTTCCAACTGATCTCGTTCTGGTACTCGTCCTCACCGTGCAGGTCGATCGCGTCGAGCACGCCACCGGTGATCGTGTTGCCGGTGATCAGGTTGTTGTGCGTGTAGTACTGCAGCAGGATCGCGTGCCGCAGATAGGTGCCGTCGAAGGTGTTGCCGGTGATCAGGCTGTACCGGGAGTCGTCGTCGTAGGCGTACCGGTCCTCGCCCGGAGCACCCTGGATCGCGATCCCGTAGCCCGCACCGCCACCGCCCACGGAGGTCGCGTTCGCGAAGTGGCTGCCCCGCACGATCACGTCCCGGCTCCGCTCGATCCGGATCGCGATCCGCTGGAACCGCTCCACGGTGACGTTCTCGACGAGCACCCGTTCGCTGCCGTTGGGTCCCTGGTGGGCGAGGTAGATCCCATAGGTGGGTCCGCCGCCGATGGTGTTGTCGTTCGGGTCGTCGCTGAACGGTCCGTCGAACGTGGAGGTGACCGTCAGGTCCGCGATCACCACGTCGTGGACGCCGTAGCCGCGCAGCACCTTGCCGGCGGAGGTCTCCTCGGTCAGCGCCGAGCGCAGGATGGTGACATCCGCGCCGGAGCCGATCAGGTGCACCCCGGAGCGCAGCACCACATGCGTGGTCGGGTCAGCGGGGTCGGTGCTGATCAGGTCATAGGTCCCCGGCGGCAGGAGCACCCGGTCCCCTGCGTCCGCAGCCGCGATCGCGGCACGGAGGCCGACGGCGTCATCACCGGTGTCGGGGGCCGGGTCCGCTCCGTAGTCGCGCACGTCGAGCGTGGCGCCGGCCGCCGGCGCGGGCTCCGTGATCACGTGCGCCGTGCCGTCCGGTTCCACCAGACCAGGCTCGGTCCAGGGGACCGCATCCGGGTCCGGGCCGGGCAGCAGGTCGGAGAGGTCGTCGACCACGGCGCCGTCCGGGTTCGGCAGATACGCCCGGATCTCGGTCACGCTGTTCCAGCCGCTCACCGCGTTGCCGTACCCGACGTAACGCAGGTACCGGGCAGCCAGCCCCGTTTCCGGCGGCACCCCCAGCTGCACCGGCTCGAAGTTCAGTGAGGCGCCCGAGCTCGCGCCACCGGTCACCACGGGTGCCCAGGTCTCACCGTCGGCGGATGCCTCGAGGTCGAAGTAGGACTGCCGCTGGTCCCCCTGGTGCCAGGCGATACCCAGGTAACCGACCTGGGACACCTCCCCGAGGTCGAGGGTGAGCCACTGCGCCTCAGCACCGTCGATGGTCTGCGCGGACCAGCGGGTGGTCGGGTCGCCGTCCACGGCGTTCTCGGGGAGGTTGCCGTCGCTCCCGGAGGCGGCCACGGCGATGACCTCGTGGTGGGCGGGGCCTTCCGCAGCCGCTGCCGGGAGCGCGGCGGCGAGGGTGCCGGCCAGGGTCGCGGCCAGCGCGGTCGCGAGTGCGCGGATCAGTGCCGGACGACGTCGTCGGGCCATTCGGGTGGTGTCCATGGTGCACGACGCAATCCCGCACCGGACACCGGTGTCAACGGTTTCCCCGCTGACGGAAAAGTCGCAGATTTCCGCCGGGTGGAAACGTCTTGGCCACACCCGAACCCGGTCGTAGCGTCCCGTGGGAGGTGCCGGCGCGGATCCCCGCGGCCCAGGTGTCAACGGCGATGGGAGACGCGATGGACGAGCGAACGAACCCCGGTTCCGGACCGGTCCCGATCGGATCCCACCCGTGGGCGCCGAGCAGGCGGGCCCTGCTCGGCGGGGTCGGCGCGCTCGCCTCGACCGCCCTGGCCGGCGCCGTGGTCGGCGTGACCGCGCGCCCGGCGGATGCAGCGGCCGATCCGTCCACCGGGCCAGAGGCCCTCGACGCCGCGGCCGGCTCCGACACCACTCGTTGGGCCACGAGCTGGGCGACTGCGCCGGTCGCACCCACCGAGGCCGACGCCGTCGCCTACGCCGGGTTCACTGACACCACGCTGCGACAGGTGCTACGGGTCAGCGCCGGCGGCCAGGTCCGGCTCAGGTTCGGCAATCCGTTCGGGACCGAGCCGGTGCGGATCGGTCCGGTGTCGGTCGCCGTCGGCTCCGGCGGTGCCGACGTCGATACCGCGACGACGGCGTCCGTCACCTTCGGCGGGGAACCGACCGGCCGGCTCGCGGCCGGTGCGACACTCGTCAGCGATCCGGTGGTCCGGAGCACAGGGAGCGGTCCCCGCCCGTGGCAGGCCGATGACAACTCCGACGTGGTGGTCAGCGTGTATCTGCCCGGGCCCACCGGACCGGTCAGCTTCCACCGCAATGTGCACGCGACCGGCTACGCGGCGCCCGGGATACAGGTGGCCGATGCCGGGGCCCGGTTCAGCCCGACCGGCACCTCGTCCTACCTGGTGGCCGGGCTCGACGTGCCCGTGCGGGGCCGTGCCGCCGTGGCGATCCTCGGCGACTCGATCGCCGAGGGGGTCGGCACCACGACGGACACGAACTCCCGCTGGCCGGACCTGCTCGCCGCGCGGGCCGGCGCCGGCCGCGCGGGGGACCGGCGCCGCACGCCTGCGATCGCGAACCTCGGCATCAGCGGCAACCGGGTGCTGCTCGACGACGCACGGTTCGGCGCCAGCGGCCAGGCGCGCCTGGACCGGGACGTGTTCGGACTGCCCTGCCTGGCCACCCTTCTGGTGCACCTCGGTATCAACGACATCCAGCAGCCACCGAGCGAGCTCGATCCCGGGGTGATCCTCGCCGGGCTCGACCAGATCGTGCGCCGGGCCCGTGACCAGGGACTGCGCGTCCTCGGCGCGACCGTCACGCCGTTCGAGGGCTGGCAGCGGTACACCCCGGAACTGGAGCAGGTGCGCGAGCAGGTGAACGACGTCCTGATCGCCGGTGGCATCTTCGACGCGGTGGTCGACTTCGACGCGGCGGTCCGTGACCCGGCCCGGCCCACCCGGCTTGCGCCGGAGTTCGACAGCGGCGACGGGCTGCACCCCAACGACGCCGGCGCTCAGGCACTCGCCGACGCGGTGCCGCTGCGCGAGCTGCGCTGACCCGACCGCCGGCGGACCGAACCCGAGGAGGCACCTGCCCCATGTACGTCGACATGCCATTGGACCGACTGAACGCCTACCACCCGCAGCCGGAGGAACCCGCGGACTTCGACGCGTTCTGGCAGCGCACGCTCGCCGACTCCCCGCCCGGCGCGGCCAGCTACGAGCGTATCGACGTCGGACTGAGCACCGTGGACGTCTTCGACGTGACGTTTCCCGGGTACGCGGGCCAGCCGATCAAGGGCTGGCTGCTGCTGCCCCGGCATCGCACCGGGCCGCTGCCCGGGGTGGTGCAGTACATCGGGTACAACGGCGGGCGCGGCATCCCGTACGAGTGGCTCACCTGGAGCGCCGCCGGCTACGCGCACCTGGTCATGGACAACCGCGGGCAGGGCGGCGGCGGCAAGACCGTCGCGCATACCCCGGACGTCCACCCGCAGGGCCACGGCTCGGCCGCGCCGGGCTTCCTCACCAGCGGCATCGAGGATCCCGAGCGGCACTTCTACCGGCGGCTGATCACCGACGCCGTCCGGGCCGTCGACGCGCTCAAGGGCGCACCGGGGGTCGACGGCGACCGGGTCGCCGTGCTCGGCGGGAGCCAGGGCGGCGGGCTCGCGCTGGGGGTGGCCGGACTCCGCGACGATCTGTCCGCCGCGCTCGTGGACGTGCCGTTCATGTGTCACTACCGGCGGGCGTCCACCATCACCGACAACGGCCCGTACGCGGAGATCCGGCGCTGGCTGAGCGGGCACCGGGACGCGGCCGAGACGGCGATGCGCACCCTCTCCTACGTCGATGGCGTGAACTTCGCCGCCCGAGCGCACTGCCCGGCCTGGTTCTCGGTGGCGCTGATGGACAACGTCTGCCCACCGTCGACGGTGTACGCGGCCTACCACCGCTACGCCGGACCGGCCGAGATCACCGTGTACCACTACAACGGGCACGAGGGCGGCGGAGCGTACGGGACGCCCGGCAAGCTCGAGGCGCTGGCCGCGACGATCGGGCGAGGCGCCGATCAGGTGGGCGAGCCGGCGAGCCCCGCCTCGATCTCGGCGCCGGCGGCCGTCACCGCCCGGGCGTGAGCGGGGATCCGCTCACGCGACAGCGCCGCATCGGGACCCGAGACACTCAGCCCACCCCGCACCACGCCGTCGGGATCGGTGAGCGCGACACCCACACAACGGACGCCGTCCTCGTTCTCGCCGTTGTCGAACGCCCAGCCCCGATCTCGGATCTGCGAGAGATCCACCAGGAGCCGGGCCCGTGAGATCAACGTGTGCGCGGTGAGGCGCCGCACCGTGCGCCCGGCGAGCAGGCGCATCGCCCGCTCGGGATCGAGGGTGGCGAGGTACGCCTTGCCGATGGCCGTGGCGTGCAGCGGGAGTTCGCGGCCCACGTGGGAGCCGAGCAGGTACGAGCCCGGCCCCTCCACCTTGGCCGCGTAGACCAGGTCCGCGTCGGTCAGGGTGGCCAGGTGCACGGTGAGCCCGGTGGTGTCGCGCAGTCGCATCAGCACCGGCGCCAGGTCGAACGCTGGCGCCGTGGCCTCGGTCAGCCCGGCCGGCCCGGTCAGCCCGGTCAGCCCGGTCCGGCCACGGAGGTTGACCATGCCGTCCTGGCGTGGGCCGGGGTGGTAGTGCCGCTGCGCATCCCGGACCACCCACCCGCCGGCGACGAGCTCGCTCAGGATGCGGTGCACCGTCCCATAGCTGAGCCCGGTCGAGGCCGCGATGTCCGTGACCCGATGGTTCGTGCCGACCGCCTCGAGCACGCGCAGACCCTTCACGAGCGCCGAGGCGCTCGCAGGGTCGTGCCCGACGGCGGTGAGCGTCATCGCGGTCGCCTCGCCTCGCCGTCGGGGGCGTCAGGCGTGCCAGCGCCGTCGGTCACGCCGGTCCGGTCCCCGTGTCCGAGGGAGACGTGCGCCAGGTAGACCGGCACGGACAGGCCCAGGAAGGGCACGATGGTGGGCAGTAGCCCGCACGTGAAGGCGAACGCAGCCACGATCAGCAGCAACGCCAGGGCCCGCACCGGCCGGCGGGCGACCAGGTACCCGGCTTCGACCAGCCACCGTTTCGGCCCTGCGTCACGGGACCGGGCCGCCGCCACCGGCAGTCCGAGCAGCAGGAGCAGGATTGCGGAGCCCACCACCACGGTCGCCGGCACCAGGACGAGTGCGAACGGGTCGGGGCCGGCCTGGAGCCGGGCGAGCAGGAACTGCGCGTTCACGATGAGCACGGCGGCGGCCACCGCCCCGACGACGCCCAGCGGCAGGGTGCGGCGCCAGGTGCGGGCGAACTCGGTGAACGTGCCGGTGAACACTGCGTCGTCGCCCTCGCGCAGCCAGGTCCCGTAGGCGCGACCGAGCGCGATGACCGCAGGCACCGCGGTGACCAGCGGCAGGGCCAGCAGGAACGCGGCCACCCCGCCGAGGGCGAGGTTGGCTGGGTATGCCATGGCTGCGAGGAGGCGCTGCTCCCAGCCGCGGCGCCGACGTGTGGTCACCGCACTCATCATTCCTGCCTCGCCGCCCGAGCGAATGCCGCACCGGCGATCCCCGCGGCATCCGATCCGCCACGCTCGGTGTGCCACCCGGCGAACCCCTCGCCCACGACGGCCGCACCGGCGCCGGGCACCGCCGCGCCGTCGAGGTCGAGCAGCACAGTATCGGTGACGCCGTCGGCGATCATCTCCACACGGACCACCCGGCCCTCGGTGTGCGCCCGGACCCGCGCGCCGCCGTCGGCTTCCGCCCACGGCCGCGGCTCGAGGACACTGACGAACGTGGCCGCGCGAGCCAGGCCGGTGGTCCGCCGCAGGGTGTGCTGCACCTTCTCGATCGCGAGCGAGGGCGTCGAGGACGTCGGGTTCGCGTGGATCGGGGTCGCCACCACGTCCGTTCGGAC
The DNA here is from genome assembly GCF_902703175.1 of Occultella aeris. Lineage (GTDB taxonomy): Bacteria > Actinomycetota > Actinomycetes > Actinomycetales > Beutenbergiaceae > Occultella > Occultella aeris. The sequence continues at coordinate 102,586 of NZ_CACRYJ010000014.1, forward strand.
ATCGTCGGGGGCGCAGGCGTGGACGCGCAGCACGCCGCGGCCGGCATCCGCCTGCCAGAGTCCGTCCTCACGTGCCCACGCCGGGTTGTCGGTCTGGAGCAGCCAGGTCCACTCGCGTGGGGCATCCGCCGCCAGGTCGTCCACCAGCACGAGGACCCCACCCGGGGTGAGCACGAGGTGCCGGCGGACCCGCCGCACCCCCAGCGCCCGGTCGTACATGGCGGCGACCTCGCTGACCGCGTGGGTCCAGCCCGCTCCGAGTGTCGTGGTCACGATCCGGGCGGTGTACTCGCGGTCCAGGTCCTTGTAGACGTGGTAGCGATCCTCATTGACGTAGCCGTTGCCGTCCACGAGGACGGCATTGTGGTGCTCGGTGCGTTTGCGGGAGGAATACCCCTCGTCCACGGCCAGGTAGGACCCCTCGCCGAGCAGCACGAACGTGCCCGAGTCCGGGTGATGATGCCCGGCGTTCAGGGTCACCCAGCCGCGCTGCTCGAGCAGGTCATGTGAGGTGTCCCAGGCCTTGTGGCCGCCACCCGGGGAGGCCTTGAACGAGACCAGCGTCGCGTCCTCGGCCCACGAGGTCCGGCCCACCACGAGACCGAGGTCGGGGAAGTGCCGGCTGGTCGGCAGATCGTCGGGCGGCACCGGCTCGACGTTCGGGTCGTACCAGAGGAACTCCTGGTAGGCCTCGGCCCTGATCCCGGGGCGCACCCCGCTCTCGTACGCCTCCCGCCACAGGAAGCTTTCGGTGACCTGCTCGGCCAGCCACTGCGCCTGGCCGATCCCGTACTCCGACGCGAGCTTGTAGTACATGGCCACCGGGTGCCCACTGCGCCGGTCGTGGCAGTCGCCGTGGTCGACGATCCGTTCCAGGTCCGGCGCCGCCTGGTAGAGGCGGTACCAGAACGTCTCGCGCAGGTGGTCGCTGCGGCCGAACCAGTCGAGCCCTTCCGCGGACCGCAGGACGTCGAGGTAGCTGACCAGCCAGGGTTCGCCGTAGCGCCAGTAGACGACGCCCTCGGAATTGGAGCCGTCCGCGGGCAGCATGTCCAGGACCGTGTCGAAGTTCGCCTTCGCCCGCTCGGTCCAGTCCCGGGCCGCCGGGTGCTCGGCGGTGACGGCATAGCCGGCCGTCGCGAGTCCGGCGTAACAGATCCAGTTGTGGTTCTGCCAGTACGACGAGGACCACCACTGCCCCTCGGTGGAGACGGCGAACTCGTACATCCGCGCACCCTGCAGGATCAGCTTGTCCCGCAGGGCCGTCCGTTCGTCGGCGGGCAGTGCGGACCCGGCCCAGGAGTACGCGAGCCCGAGCCCGTGCAGCAGCCAGCCCGCGTCCAGGTCGTGATCGGGCATGTGTGCCCTGCCCCAGTGCGCGAACCCCACCGGAACCGCGAGCCAGCGGCGCAGCTCGGAGAGGTAGTGGCCCTGCCCGGTGATCCGGTACGCGAGCGCGAGGTTCGCGGCCGCCGCACCGAGGTAGGTGATCGAGGCGCTGGGATGCTCCGTGGGCAGCCCCTCGCTGCGATAGCGCTCGCACTCCTCGAGCAGCCGGCGGAACTGGCGCGCCCGCACGCCGTGTGCCTCGGCGCACAGTCGGTCCTCGTGGCCGTCGAGGAGCAGGGTGGGGGTCGTCATCTCATCACCTCGTAGGTCGTTCGAGTACCGTCGGCCGCGCCCACTTCGACCGTGAGTTGCCCGTCGGTCTGGTCGATCGTGAGCGTGTCCGGGGCATCCCCGGCCGAGTACACGGACACGAACGTGACGTCCGCGCCGTGGGCGCTCCAGTCCGCGACGTGGACCAGCCGGGACGGGTCGTCGGACGGCCCACGGCCCGGGCCGAGCACGAGGTCCGCCGGCACGGTCGCGGCGTGCAGGCCGTGCAGCACCGCCGGTTCCGACGAGCCGGACGCCACCGGCTCGTCCGGTTCGGCGCCGGTGTCCGCGGCCCACCGCGACCGCCAGCCGCCGTCGGCGGCCCACACCGTCAGGGCCACCGCGGGACGCAACGCGAGGGTCACGTCCCGGGCCGCGCCGTCGCGGGTCTCGACCCGCATCACGTCGACGAGACAGCCGCCGGCGAGGATCACCTCGCGTCGCAGCCGGACGCCGTCGATCGCCGTGTCGGTCTGCGCGGCGGCGCGGGTGCGGTCCCCGCTCACCTCCCAGGCCGTCACGACGGCGGAGCTCTCGTTCTGGTCTGCGTCGTCCACCCGGACGGTGGGGTGCGCGAGCGTCCGGGCATAGTGCCCGCGGCGTAGGGCGCTGCCGTACGGCGGCACCCCGGGCGCCGGCTGCCACGCGCCGTCGGCGCCGTAGAGGTACAGGGCGAGCTTGTCCAGGTGCCCGTGCGAGCCGCCGTGCGGACCGGCGTCGACGACCGCCTGGATGGAGTCCGTCGGGTCCCGCAGGACCAGGTACCCGGCGTCCGCGAAGTGCACCGACGCCCGGTCGGCGGTCAGCGCCGGCAGCGGGTCACCGTCGAACCAGGACCCGAGCATGTCCTCGAGCCCGTCATACCTACCGGCCAACCGCCGTCGGGCGTGCTCCGCGACGCGGTCAAGGCCGGTGCCACGCCACAGGCCACCGGCGAGCGCCACGATCTCGAGAACCTCGAGGTGGACGCCGTCACGGTCGTACGGACCGTCGTGGAGCATCGGAAGCGTGCCGTCGCCGGTGGCGAGAGAACTGAGCACGGCGACCATGGCGGCGAGCCTCGCGACCGCGGCCGTCGGCAGGTCGGTGGGCCGCGTGCCGCGCAGGTTGAGGAGATAGGCACGCAGCACGAACAGGTGGTAGTAGGTGGAGCCCTCCCACTCCCAACCGTCCGCCGCGACCGCCAGCTCCAGATGCTCGAACGTGCGCGCCACCCAGGTGCCGACGTCGGCGGGCCGGCCGAGCACCTCGAGGGCCCGGTTCAGCATGCCGCCGGCCGCGTCGAGCCAGGCGGTGTAGTTGCTGCCCGGCTCGCCTCGATCGACCACCAGGATCTCGCGCGCCGCACCGACGGTCGCCAGCAGACCCTCCACCAGGTCCACGACGTCCGTGCTCATGGGTGCATCAGGTCCGAGGGTGACGATCGCGTCGGCGAGCTGCACGGCCCAGATGGCCTCGGTCAGGGCCTGGGCGAACAGCCGCCCGCGCAGCATCCACGGCTCTGCCTGCTCGCTCCACTCCCCCGCCAGGTCACGATGGACCCGGGCGAACCCTCGAATGATCCGGGTGGCCTCGTCACGGTCGGCATCCTGACGGCCCGCGTGATAGCGGCGGGCCGCGAGTCGCGCCGCCCGAGCCTTGCCCTGGTGGTCGAGCACGGTCCACGCGGAGATGTAGGGCTCGCCCTGCAGGCGGCAGCCGTGCGGGCAGGGGCAGGTCTCGCCGTCGGCCGGTAGCAGCTCCGTGCCGTGGGTGGGGCACACGTAGTTGTGCCACCACCCACCGCGGGCGCCGAGGATGTCCGTCACCGGAAGTTCGTTCCTCCGTTGATGTCCATGACCTGGCCGGTCACGTAGGACGAGAGGTCCGAGGCGAGGAACACCGCGACCCCGGCGACGTCGTCCACCGTGCCGGCCCGCTTCAGCGGCACCCCGGCGACGATCGCGGCCTGGGCCTCAGGGGGGCTGAACGTGTTGTGGAAGGCGGTGTCTCCGATGAATCCGGGAGCGAGCGTGTTCACGGTGATGGCGTCCGGTGCGAGCTCCTTCGCCAGTCCTCGACCGAAGCCGATGACGGCGCCCTTCGAGGCCGCGTAGGCCACCGATCCGGCACCGCCGCCGTTCTCGGCCGCGAGGGAGGACATCAGGATGACCCGGCCGGCCGCCGAGTCCCTCAGATAGCCGATCGCGGCGCGGGTGGTGAAGAAGGTGCTGCTCACGTTGACGGCACCCACCTGCTCCCAGAGTTCATCGCTCATGTCCGCGATCGGGGACCTGGCCACGAGGTGGCCGGCGTTGTTGACCAGGATGTCCAGGCCGCCGAGTTCGCCGGCGGCCTGCTCCACGACCGCCTTGGCCTGGACCGCCTCGGTGAGGTCGCCAGCGATGGCGACGGAGCGGCGCCCCAGTTGGGTGAGGCTCTCCGCGACGCGCTCGGCTCCCTCCTTGCTGTGTGCGTAGTGGACGGCGACGTCGGCACCGGCCACTCCGAGCGCGTGGGCGATGGCGGCGCCGATCCCGGCCCCACCCCCGGTGACGAGGGCACGGCGTCCGGTGAGGTCGATCTGCATGCTGGTTCCTTCTCCTTCGGTGGGCCCGATTGTGGCCCGTCGTTGCTCGGTCGTGGTGGCGCCGGGCCTGCGCCGCTACTTGATGCCCGCGTTCGCGAATCCCTGGACGAAGTACTTCTGACAGAACAGGAACAGCAGGACCATCGGGACGGTTGCCAACGTGGTGCCGGCCATCAGATAGCCCCAGGCGGTGCCGTCGAGCTGCTGGAACACGGCGAGGCCGACCTGGATGACACGTAGGTTGTCGCTCGTGGTCACCAGCAGTGGCCAGAGGAAGTTGTTCCAGCTGTCCTGGAAGGTGAGCAGGCCGACCGTGGCGAGCGCAGGCTTGACCAGGGGCGTGTAGATCTGCGCGAAGATCCGGTACTCGCCGAGCCCGTCGAGTCGGGCGGCCTCCTCGAGCTCCTTGGGCAGGGACAGATAGAACTGCCGGAACAGGAAGATCGCCGAGGCGCTCAGGCCACCCGGGATGATCAGCGCCCACCAGCTGTTCAGCCAACCGGTGCCACCCTGACCGAGGATGTCGTTGCCGCCGAACAGCGGCATGAACCGCACGATCAGGAACTGCGGCACGATCTTGGAGTAGGTCGGGATCATGAGCATCGCGACTATGCCCATGAAGATCCACTCCCGACCCCGGAACGGGATCCGGGCGAGCGCGTATCCGGCCATGGAGGCGAACACGAGCGTGATCGCGGTGTGGCTGAAGGCGATGATGAAGCTGTTCCGGAAGTAGATGTGGAACGGCGCCGCCGCGAGGGCCTCCGGATAGTTCTCCCAGCGCCACTCCTGCGGCCAGAACGTCGGCGGGAAGAGCGCCAGCTCGGCCGGGCTCTTCAGCGACGTGAAGATCATCCACAGGAATGGGACGATCATCGTGAACGCCCCAACGAGCAGGAACAGGTTCAGCAGGCTCCGGGTCGCGAAACGTCGACGGTCGCGGGCCCTGCGATCGCGGCGGTTGCTCGCAGAAGGGCGGGTCGCTCGGACCTCCGCAGCCGACGTGGCGGGCGGTGCGGCGGGGGTGGACGTGCTCATTCCTCATCACCTCGAGTGGCGCGGCGGCTGATCAGGGTCATCACGAGCAGGAACGCGAACAGCAGGACGGATTGTGCGCAGGCCAGACCCATCCGGAAGTCCTGGAACGCGGCCCGGTACACCTCGTAGGTCATCATCGTGGTGGCGTTCGCCGGTCCGCCGTCGGTCAGGACGTAGACCTGGTCGAAGACCTGGAAGGCGCCGATGATCGAGATGACGAACACGAAGAACGTGGCCGGCTTCAACATCGGCAGCGTGATCGCGAAGAACTTGCGGACCGCGGAGGCACCGTCGATGGAGGCCGCCTCGTAGAGGCTCTCGTCGATGTTCTGCAACGCGGCGATGTAGATGAGCATCTTCATTCCGATGCCCTGCCAGACGCCCACGACGATCACCGCCCACAGGGCCCACTCGGGGTCGACCAGCCAGGCCTGCCCGGGGATGCCGACGACCGAGAGGATCCCGTTGACCAGGCCCGTCTGCGGGTTGAACATCCAGAGCCAGACCATCGCGATCGCGACGGTCGCGGTGACCTGCGGCAGGAAGAAGGCGGCTCGGTACCAGTTCTGGAGCCGGAGCCTCTGATTCAGCATGACCGCGATGACGACAGCGATCGCCATCGAGACCGGCACGGTCCAGAACGTGTAGACGATCGTGTTCCAGGTGGCCTTGCGGAACGCGGCGTCGTTGATGATCTCGATGTAGTTGTCCAGGCCGATCCAGGCCGGGGCGTCGAACACGCTGTAGTCGGTCAGGCTCAGCGCGAAGGTCGCAATCACCGGGATCAGGGTCCACAGTCCGATGTGGGCGATCGTCGGGGCGACCATCAGCCACCCGGCGCGCCGGGTCTTGCGCCCGGACCTCGACGGCGCGACCCGGGGAGGGCGGCGCCGGCTGCCTCGCAGGCGGCCGGTCAGTACGGCCATCGGGCCGGTCGCCGCGGGCGTCGCCGCGATCGCCGGTGCGGTCGCGGGGCCGTCCGCGGCGGCGAGCACCGCGGCTCCTCCCGCCGGGTTGTGCTGTGGTGCGCTCATCATCACGTCCTTGTCGAATGTCGCTTCGCCCGCACCCGGGCGAGAAGTCGATCGGCCGCGCCCTGCCCTGACGCAGTGCGGTCCAGCCGGCCCGGCCGCCGCCATGCGGCGGGCCGGGCCGAGCCGGCGCTATCGGTCGATCGCCGCCTGCGCGCCGGCGGCCAGGGCGTCCAGCGCCTCCTGTGGCGTCTGCTGCTGGAGCAGGGCGGCCTCGATCGCAGGCGTGATGTCGCCGCGGATCTCCAACCAGGCGGGCGGGCCGCCCTCGCGCTGGGCGACGTCCAGGTTCTCCATGGCGAACTGGACCATCACGTTGCCCTGCACGTAGTCGCTGTCGAGCAGCTCGGTCAGAGCCGGCACGTTGCCGCGCTGCTCGTTCGCGGCGAGGGCGGCGTCGGGGCTGGCGAGGAACTCGGTGAGGGCCTGCGCGGCCTGCGGGTGGTCGGAACCGGCCGCGACCGAGGCCATGGTGCCGCCGAAGAACATCCCGGGCACCTCACCGGGGATCGTGAACGGCTGCAGGTGCTCCATCACGTCCGGCGCGGCCTCCTCGGCCTGGGTCCAGAGGCTGTTGTGGGTGATGCCCATGGCCGCCCGACCGTTGAGGAGCGGGTTCACCTCGGCGTCGGTGCTCGAGAATCCGATGTCCTCGACGCCGTCGGTGTTGACGAGATCGACGAGGAACTGCAGGGTCTCGACGCCCTCGGGCGAGTTGAAGGTGGGCTCGGTGAAGTCCTCGTTGAACAGGGAGCCGCCGGAGGAGAAGAACATCGTCTCGAAGCCCTGGCGCAGGTCCGTGGACATGATGTCGAACCCGGTCCGCTGCAGGGTACCGGCGGCGTCACGCTCCGTGAGCGCGATGGCCATCTCCCGTAGCTCCTCCCAGGAGGTCGGGGTGTGGTCGTAGCCCGCCTCGGCGAGCAGGTCCATCCGGGCCACGCCGACCCGGGTGTCGAGCATGATCGGCAGCGCGTACACGCTGTCCTCCCACATGCCTGCCTCGACGATCTGGGGGGCGTAGTCCGCCTCGAGGTCGGCCTGGGTGTACCCGGCGTCCTCGGACAGGTTCGCGAGGATCCCGCGGTCGGCGAACCCTTCGATCCAGCCGACGCCCATCATCATGACGTCCGGGATCAGGCCGGAGGCAACGGCAGTGGTGAGCTTCTCGTTGAGCTGCCCGTACGTGGTGTAGTCCACGGTCACGGTGACATCCGGGTACTGCTCGTAGAACTGCGGGAGCAACTCGTCCTCGAGGAGGCGCTGCCCCTCGGTGCCCTCGTAGATCGGGGTGAGCAGCGTGATGTCGCCGCTCACCTCGCCGGGGGCGGCGTCGCCACCGCCACCGGCGTCGCTGCCGCCGGAGCAGGCGCCGAGGGTCAGGGCAAGGGCAGCGGTCAGGCCGGCAGCGCCGCGCCGCGTGCGGCTCGTTCTGGAACTCATGCGTGGTTTCCCTTCGAGGGTGCATGTGACATCGGGGTGGAACTCGATCGGTGCGGACGTCGTCGGCAGGCGTTCGACAACGGCGTCGGGGTTCTCCATCGGGAGTATCGGACTTCGGTATCCGATTCCTCCGGTGTATCGATGCACTGACACTAGATACAAGTTCGCCAGAGAGTCAAGTGACAATTTGCAAGCCGTTCACGGCTAGCGCATCGACTGCATGTTGCCCCGCACGTCCTTGATCCGTGGCAGGATGGTGCACCGATGCATCGGAGTGCCACCGACGGCACACCGCGGCATCCGCCGGTGGAGGAGGACCGATATGGGCCCTCTTCCCCGGCCGCGCAGTACGCGAGAACCTTGAGGATGGGGACCATGGGACAAGTCACGATTCAGCAGGTGGCACGAGCCGCCGGGGTGTCGCCCAGCACTGTCTCGAACCTGCTCAACGGGCGGATCGAACGCATGCTGCCCGCCACGAAGGATCGCATCGACGCGGCCATCGCCGAGCTCGGCTACCGGCCGAACCGGGCGGCGCGCCAGCTGCGCACGGGGCGGACCCGCACGCTGGGCCTGGTGGTGCCCTCGGTGGGCAACCCGTTCTGGGGAGCATTCGCACGTGAGCTCGAGTCCGCTGCGCTGGCGCGGGGGTACAACCTGCTCCTGTGCAACAGCGAGCGCGACCCCGAGCGCGAGCGCCGTTACGTCGAGGAACTCTGGGAGGACGGCGTACGGGGCATGGTGCTGTGCACGTCGCTGCCGTCGCTGGCCCACCTCGCCCCGACGATCGAGCGCGGGCTGCACCTGGTCACGTTCGACCGGCCGGCCCAGCCGGACGACCCGGCCTCCGTCGTCAGTATCAGCATCAACAACCCGATGGGCGGTTATCTGGCCGCATCGCATCTGATCGAGCTGGGCCACCGGCGCCTGGCATTCATCTCCGGATCGCTGCGAAGCGTCAACCGCACCGCCCGGTATCGCGGGTTCTGCTCCGCCCTTGAGGCGGCCGGGATCGACGTCGACGACATGCCCTCGTGGCCCGGGATGGACGCCGTGCCGTTCGGCGACGTCGAAGCCGCTGAAGTGGGCCGGCGCGCGGCGCACGAGCTGTTCTCCCGCGCGGACCGACCGACCGCCGTGGTCGCGATCAACGACATGACCGCGCTGGGGGTCTGCCGGGGACTGCGCGACCTGGATCTGCGAGTCGGCAAGGACGTCTCCGTGGTCGGCTTCGATGACATCGTCCTGGCGGACCTCTACGACCCGCCGCTGACCACGATCCGCCAGCCCATCGCCGAGATGGCACGCCTGGCCGTCGAGGAGATCATCGCGAGCGAGACCCGGTCCGACACCGAAGCCGGCCGGTCGGTCCTGCTGCGCCCCGAACTGGTGGTGCGCGCCTCGAGTGCCCCGCCCCCCGCCGGCGCCGGCACCGATGCAGCGATCTCGGCATGAGCCTCGCGCACCGGATCCCAGTCGACATCGGCGACTCCGACCTCCGGCACCTGCGTCAGCTGGGCTGCGGCGGGCTCGGGGATGGCGTCGCCGTGGTCGGACGACGATCTACCGGCACGGGCCTTCCGCTACCCCTCGGCCAGCCAGGCGCGGATGACCGCGATGATCACGTCGCGCTTCCCGGCCCGTTCGGTGGCCTCCGGTAGTGCGAGGCTGGCCCGGATATCGGAGTGCCACGTGAGGAGCCGCTCAGGGTCGTCCGAGAATGTCGGTCGAGCGTCCTTGTCTTCGGCGCGTTCGGTTCCGAAGTGCAGGATGAGCCGCACCGACCCTTGCCCGCGGCATTGATCGTGAGCCGGTCGACGCCGTCGAGAACGTAGTCGGGAGAGTTCCACTTCACGATCTCGGCAAGCGCCGGCGCCGCCTCGTGCACGAGCGCACGCAGCGACTCGACGTCGGCTCGCCGCTCGGGTGACTGGGCGGCGAGGAACTCGTCGACGGTGGCGAATCGCTCAGGCATACGGGGATGCTAGGGCACCAGCGGCCGGCGCCAAGGCGCGTTCTGCGCGGGCAGGCGTGCAAGGTGGCAGGAGCTGCTAGGCCCGGTTCCGGCCATCGGTGAGGCCATTGGGGCGCGGACGTGCACCTGCGCACTGTCACGACGCGACGGGAACGAACACCACCATCTTGCGCGCCGGCACCGCGCAAAGCCTCAACCTCAGGCTGAGCAGCGACCGCCGCCGTCGACATGCGGTGCAAGCCGTCCACCGGCACCATGGAGGACAGGCGCCGGCCACTCCGGCCGTGCCGGATGGAGGTCAGACTATGGGCATCGGTGGAGGCATCTTCCTGATCGTGCTCGGCGCGATCCTCAGTTTCGCGGTGCGGGACAGTTGGGACGTCGTGGACCTGACCATGATCGGGTACATCTGCATGGCTGCCGGAGTGATCGCTCTGATCATTGCGCTGGTCATGAACCGTCAGCGCACCAACACCTCCCACACGGTCGTCGAGCGTCGCGAGGGACCGCCCCCGGTCGAGCCGCCGCGCTGAGGCGCGCGCCGAGGCCCGGGTCCCAAACCCCGCGCCGGTCGAGTCAGCCTGCGAAGGAGCGGATACCGTGGCGACCTTCGTGATGACCGGCGGCAGTTCCGGCTTCGGCGCCCTGACCGCGGCATCGTTGGCAGATGAACCGCTGGCCCGGGTGATCGTCGGTGCGCGCGTACCAGCGGACCCGACCGACTGCCTTGACCTGACCAGCCTGGATTCGGTGCGCAGGTTCGCGGCCTCGGTGCGCGAGCGCCTGGGCGACACCTGCATCGACGGCCTGCTGCTCAATGCCGGCGGGATCCGGTCGGACGCCGGCGGTCGCACCGCCGACGGATACGAGCCCACGTTCGTCCTGAACCATCTCGGGCACTACCTGCTCACCCGGCTCCTGCTCCCGGTCCTGGCCCCGGGCGCCCGCATCGTGCTGACCACGAGCGGCACGCACGACCCCGCCACGAAGGCCAGTCTCGCCGTCCCGCGCCATGCCGATGCCGAGCTGCTCGCCCACCCCGATCGGGACCCGGACCGGGACCCGAAGCCACGCAGGGCCGGTCAGCACGCCTACACCGCGGCCAAGCTCTGCGCGATCCTGAACGCCCGGGCATTGCGATCCCGACCCGAGGTCCGCGAGCGTGACGCGACCGTGATCGCCTATGACCCGGGCCAGGTGTTCGGTACCGGACTCGTCCGCGACCTCCCGGCACCGATGCGGGCGGCGTGGGCGGTGCTCGGCACCGGGGCGGGTGCCCCGTTGCGCCGGTTCCAACCGACCCTCAACACGGCGAAGGCCGCCGGGCGGGCACTGACCGATCTCGCCGACGGCAGTCGGCGCGCCCCCGACGAGCGCGGTTACGCCGCGCTGCGCTCGGGGCGCCTCACCTGGACCGACCCCTCGACGCTGGCCGTGCGGGACGACCTCGCCGACGCGCTGTGGGCCGACAGCGCGCGGCTCGTCGGGCTCGACACGCCCGACGGCGGCGCGTCCGGTTAGCGCGTCGGCTGGAGCGGCCGCGTGGGTGCGGTGAGCTCGAGGCCGAATCCCGGCGCGTCCGGGACGCTGAGCACGCCGTCGAGGAGGTCGTAGCCGCTCGCGTCGACGCCGTCGGTCACTCCGGGCACGCCCTCGACCGTGCGTACCGACCCCAGGCCCGCCGCCATCTGGGCGGCGTAGTACGTCTTGATCGGCAGGCCCCACGCGTGCGGGGAGGCGTCTGCGCCAGACTCACGGACGGCCGGCATCACCCGCCGCCAGTCCGTGAGGCCGAACGAGACGACGTCCATGAGCAGGACGTCGATGAGCCCGGCTTGCGCGAGCTCGAGCACCTGGGCCTCGTCGGGCTCGAACTCGCCGTCCGCGATCAGGGTCGAGGAGCCGCTCTCCCGCAGGAAGTCATGGACGACCCGCAGACTCATCGCGTCCTCGTGGAAGGGCTCCTCGAGCCAGTAGAGCTCGCAGTCGGCGACGGCCCGTAGGTACCGGACCGTCTCGTGCGGGCTGAAGCCGTTGTTCGCGTCGACCAGGATCCGCGCGTCCGGGTAGGCCTCGCGGACCGCGTGCGTGACCTCGACGTCACGCGCGAAGCCGGCCTCGGCGTCCATCCAGCGGTGACCGCGACCGATCTTGAGCTTGAACGCCCGGTAGCCCGCCTCCCGGTCCGACGCGCAGTTCGCGAGAACCGCCCTCACGCCGCGCGGGGCGTCGTCGGGATCGAGGTCGTCGAAGTAGATGGCACCGGAGTAGCACGGCACCGCGGTCTCGCCGCGACCGCCGAGGAGTTCGTACGCGGGCACGCCCGCGTCCTTCGCCGCCAGGTCATGGAGTGCGAAGTCGAGCGCCGACGCCCGAGGATCGATGACGCCGATGCTCGGGTCGAACACGGTCCCCACCTCGGCGCCCACCAGCGCGGCGACCTCGTCGAGGCTTCCCCTCCCGACGACGCCCCACCCACTCGCGCCATCGGCCGTCCGAACCACGACCGCAGGGGCGGTCGGCCCGGAACCGTGGCTGCCGAGGCGGGCGTTGCGCCCGATCGTGCGTGGGTAGCGGGTGACGAGCTCGGCTGTCTCGATCGCGGCGATGCGTTGGTCGGCTGGCACAGTGATGAGCGTACTGGCCACCCCAGTGGCCGGACACGCACCCCGGTCACCCGGCCCGGAACCGCTCCAGCCACTCCTCGTGTGCCTCCGGCTCGCCATCGGGGTTCGTGCCGGGCATCCCGGTCCCGGTGACGAGCAGGGTGCGAAGGCTCCGCTCGATGAAGTGCTGCCAGGCCGTGGAGCAGACGTCGTAGCACTCCCCGCCGGGGTTCAGGCCGACGTGGGTGAACGTCACGTCGGTGCCGTCACTGCGGGCGGCCAGGTCGAAGTGGATCTCGGTGCCGTCCCACTCCCGCTCGTCCGCGACGAAGGTCAGCCGGCTGTCCAGCACCCGCCAGACGATCCGCTCACCTGCTACCAGTTCGGTGACGCGGAACTTCGAGTAGTGGATGTCAGGGACCTCGTAGACGAACTCCGCGCCGACGGCGTCGGCTCGTCCCTCGATCACGCCCCACCACGCGCCCACGTCACTGATGTCGGCGAACACGTCCTCGGCCGCGCGGGCGACGGCGATGGTCGTCGTGTAGTCCTGGTCGGTCATCGTTACCTCCGTTGGTCGATGCCCGCGCCCGATGCGCTTGCATCACGCAACCGACGCTAGACCCGCGCGCTTGCATCACGCAAGCCCTTGACTAGAATCCTGTTCATGCTCGGCAACTCCTACGACACCCAGGTGTGCTCCATCTCCCGGACCCTCGAGATGGTCGGGGAGCGCTGGAGCCTGCTGATCATCCGCAATGCGGCGTTCGCGGGCATGACCCGGTTCGGCCAGTTCCGCCGCAGCCTCGGCATCGCGACGAACGTGCTGCAGTCACGCCTCGACGGCTTCGTCGAGGCGGGCCTGATGGAGCGTCGCCCAGCACGCGAGCAGCCCGCCGCGAGCGAGTACGTGCTCACGGACAAGGGGCGCGACCTCGTGCCCGCGCTCGTCGCCCTGACCGCCTGGGGCGACCGCTGGGCGGCCCCGGACGGCCCGCCGATCATCTACCACCACATCGGGTGCGGTGACACGGTCGCCCCACACCTCACCTGCACGACCTGTGGCCCGCTCGCCGACCCCACCCAGGTGGAGGCGTACCCCGGACCGGGTATGCCGCAGGACCGCGCGGACGTCATTCGCCAACGGTTGGCGGCGGATTAGTTGGTCCGACTCTTGCGTCGCCGGCCCGAAGGTGGCGGTGTGTGGGCGCGCCCTTCGCCCGAAGCGTCGGACGCGCCCACGTCAGCGCAGAGTCAGGCGGTCGTGGCGGTGCGCCTGGGTAGCACCCAGCCCGAACGCGGGAAGTGGCAGGTGTAGCCGTTCGGGAACGCGATCAGGTAGTCCTGATGCTCGGGCTCGGCCTCCCAGAACGGTCCCGCGGGTTCGATCGTGGTCACGGCCTTGCCAGGCCACAAGCGCGATGCATCAACGTCGGCGATCGTGTCGCGAGCGACCGTGTCCTGTTCGGGCGTGACGGGGAAGATCGCTGAGCGGTAGCTCGCGCCGATGTCGTTGCCCTGGCGGTTCAGGGTCGACGGGTCGTGGATCTGGAAGAAGAACGCCAGGATGTCCCGATAGCTGGTCTGCGCCGGGTCGAAGACGATCTCGACCGCTTCGGCGTGCCCGGGGTGGTTGCGGTACGTGGCGTGGTCGTTCTCCCCGCCGGTGTATCCGACCCGGGTGGCCAGGACTCCGGGCTGGCGTCGGATGAGGTCCTCCATGCCCCAGAAGCAACCGCCGGCCAGGACGGCCGTCTCCGCTCCGGGCTCGCGGGTGACCGCTCCGGTGTCGTTGATTCCGCTGGTCATGATGCACGCTCCTGGTTGCTGTCGGGGTCGGCGGAGTCGAACAGCGAGCCGTACTCGCCGTAGCCCTGCGCGTCGAGTTCGGCGGCCGGGACGAATCTCAGGGCGGCCGAGTTCATGCAGTACCGCTGCCCGCCGGCGGCGGTCGGACCATCATCGAACAGGTGCCCGAGGTGGCTGTCGGCGATCGCGGACCGCACCTCCGTGCGAGTCATTCCGAACGTCCGGTCGGTCTCGGACCGGACTGCCTCCGCTCCGATCGGCCTCGTGAAGCTCGGCCACCCGGTGCCACTGTCGAACTTGTCGGTCGACGAGAACAGGGGTTCGCCGGAGACCACGTCCACATAGATTCCGGGCTCGTGGTTGTTCCAGTACTCGTTGCGGAACGCGGGTTCGGTGCCGTTCTTCTGCGTCACCTTGAACTGGCTGCGGCTCAGGCGGCTCAGCGCCTCGGGGGTCTTGCGGTAGTCGTGTGGCACGATCTCTCCTCTTCTGGCGTCGCTGGCTGCGGCGTCATTGATCAGAACAACGCAGCGCGTCGTTTTGGTCCCGGGCTCTGCGAACCCGATCCGATCGTTGTGGCACCTCGGATCTCGCCGCCGCTCACCGACTGGAACTACGGTGGCGATGAGGACATGACATGGAGGTGCGTGATGAAGGCGATCGTGGTGACGGATCAAGCCGCAGGCACGGCCGGGATGATGCTGGCGGAGCGGCCCGACCCCGAGGCGGCGAGCAACGACGTCGTCGTGGAGGTCCACGCCTCGGGATTCACGCCGGGCGAACTGACGTGGCCGGGCACGTGGACCGATCGCCTCGGGCGGGACCGAACGCCGTCGATCCCTGGCCATGAGTTGGCCGGGGTGGTCAGTGCGCTCGGCTACGGCACGAGAGGGCTGACCGTGGGCCAGCGGGTGTTCGGGCTCGCGGACTGGACCCGCGACGGCACGCTGGCGGAGTACGTGGCCGTCGAGGCACGTAACCTCGCACCGCTGCCGGGCGATGTCGACTTCACGATCGGCGCGAGCCTGCCGGTCTCCGGCCTGACGGCCTGGCAGGGACTGTTCGTGCACGGCCGCCTCCAGATGGGGCAGGCCGTCCTGGTCCATGGCGCAGCCGGCGGGGTCGGCTCGATGGTGACCCAGCTCGCCCGGGAGGCGGGCGGATATGTGATCGGCACCGGGCGCTCCGCGGACCGGCAGGCAGCGCTCGATCTCGGCGCGCAGGAGTTCGTCGACCTCGACAACGACTCGCTGGAGGACGTCGGCGGCGTCGACCTGGTCTTCGACGTCATCGGCGGGGACATCGGCACGCGGTCCGCACGGCTGGTTCGCCCCGGAGGAATGCTCGTCACCATTGCCGGCCCACCCGAGGTGGTGCCGGCAGCCGGGCTCGCGGTGGATTTCGTCGTCGAGGCCGACCGCGCACAGCTGGGTGAGCTCGTCCAGCGGGTCCGGGACGGCCGGCTCCGGCCGAACGTCGGCAACACTGCGACCCTCGATCTCGCCGTCGCCGCGTTCAACCCGACCGAGCGGGTCCGGGGCAGGACGATCATCCGCGTTCGCGCCTAGCGGTGCGGAGCCGCCCCACCCGTACCAGCGGCGCCACGCGCTTCGGTTCCCCGCCGCTCAGGCCTCCCGCACGACGGCGTAGCCCCAGCCGGGCACGGTCACGTCACCGAAGTGCGCGGCACCGGTGACGAGGTCGGTCCCGTTCGCGGGAACGCTCACGTCGCTGTCGGTGTGGTTGAGCACGAACAGGTAGTTCACGCCGTCGGAGTCGGCCCGCCGGACGACCTCGACACCGGGCGCCGCGTCGGCCGCGGGAGCCACGCCGGACTCGGCCAGGAGTTCGCCGACCAGCCAGGCGATCCCAGCCTCGTCCTGACGGGTCGCGGCGTACCAGGCGGCGCCCTCCCCGACGACGTTGCGGGTGACCGCCGGCCCACCTGGCAGCGGGCCGTCCACGAACGACCGGAGCACCTCGGCGGAGGTGACGCGGACCCGCTCGGTCCAGACGTCCGCCGTCGACCCGTCGTCGAGCGCGACGCGCTCGCCCGCGAGCAGCGGGAAGAACTCGTCGGTGTTGACACCGAGCAGGTCCCGGAAGGCACCGGGGTAGCCGCCGAGGCGGATGTGGTCGTTCTCGTTGACGATCCCGGAGAAGTACGTGATCAGCACGCTCGCGCCACGCTCGGCGGCATCGGCGATGTTCGCGGCGCCCTCATCCGTGACCAGGTAGAGCGTCGGCACCAGGACCAGGTCGTAACCGGACAGGTCGGCGGTCGGGTTCACGACATCCACGGTCACGCCGCGGCGCCAGAGCTCTCGGTAGAGCGCGCGCAGCCGGTCGAACGCGGTGACGTCCTCGCTCGGGTGCGAGTCCAGCTCGACGGCCCACCAGTTCACGTAGTCGAACACGATCGCCGCGCGCGCCTGCACCCGCGAGCCGCGCACCGGTGCGATGGCCCGCAGCGTCTCGCCGAGGCGCACCGAGTCGGACCAGATCTGCGAGTCCCGGCCGGCGTGCGGCACCAGCGAGGAGTGGAACTTCTCCGCGCCGGCCTTGGACTGGCGCCACTGGAAGAACATCACCGAGTCCGCCCCACGGGCGACGTGCTGCAACGAGTTCCGCAGCATCTCCCCCGGCCCCTTGGCCCGGTTGCGCGGCTGCCAGTTGACGGCGCCGGTGGAGTGCTCCATGAGGATCCACGGCTTGCCCTTGGCGGTGCCTCGCGTCATGTCCGCGGCGAGCGCGAGCTCGACCTCCCGTTCGGCGTCGGCGGAGACGGTGTAGTGGTCGGTCGCGACCACGTCCACCTCGTCGCCCCAGCGGTAGTAGTCCATCCACTTGGTGCCCGGGCCCACCATGAAGTTCGTGGTGATCGGCACGCTCGGGGTGATCTTGCGGACGGCGTCCCGAAGCAGCGTGTAGTAACTGAGCAGGGTGTCCGAGGAGTACCGCGCGAAGTCCAGCTGCTGGGTCGGGTTCGCGTAGGTCGGCGCGGACCGCGGCGGCAGGATGTCCTTGAACGAGTTGTACTTCTGCGACCAGAACGCGGTGCCCCAAGCGTCGTTCAGGGAGTTGATCGACTTGTAGCGCTTGATCAGCCAGGCCCGGAAGGACTTCTCGGCCGACTCGGAGTAGTCGTGCGGGACGTGGCACCCGATCTCGTTGTCGACGTGCCACAGAGCCAGCGCCGGGTGCCCCGCGTAGCGCTCGGCGACGGCGGAGGCCATCTTCACCGCGTAGTCGCGGTAGACCTTCGAGGAGATCGCGTAGGACTGCCGCCCGCCCTGGCCCAGGACCGTGCCGTCGGCGAGCACGGGCAGGATCTCCGGGTGCGCGACGGTCAGCCACGGCGGCGGCGACGCGGTCGCGGTGGCCAACGCGACCCGGATCCCGGCGGCCGAGAGCCGGTCCATCATGTTGTCCAGCCAGGCCCAGTCGTACTTGCCCTCGCGCGGCTCGATGGTGGCCCAGGAGAAGATCGCCAGGCTGACGATGTTCACCCCGGACTCGCGCATCAGCTGGATGTCCTCGAGACGCGTGGCCATCGGCCACTGCTCCGGGTTGTAGTCGCCGCCGAAGCCCATGCCGGTCAGCGCGATCGGCCAGGCGTCCGGCGTCGCCTCCGGTTCCGGCTCCGGCTCGACGGTCCCGACGGCGGAAGTCACCTCGTCGGTCGCGGCACCCTCGCTCTGTGCGTCCGATCCCCCGTCGGCCGCCCCGCTCTCGGCGGGCGCGTCACCGTCGGCGGGCGCGTCACCGTCGGCGGGCGCGTCGCCGTCGGCGGGCGCGTCGCCGTCGGCGGATGCGTCGACCCGCGCTTGCGCCGAAGCGTCCGCCGGCTGGGGTGCTGTGGGCGCGTCCGCGCGCGACTCCTGCTCGCGGCCGTCAACCGCGCTCGAGTCCGGTGTGCTGGCAGCGGGGTCGACTGACATGCGGGAAGCGTATTCAACCGCTCGCGCGGAACCTAATCAGGCGGCACCGACCTCGGGCCCCGTCTGGCGCTCATTACTGGGCGGGTCCGGCGCGTGATCGGGCCTGAGGTCGGGCGCGGACGGCTCGGCGATCGTCAGGACCGCCTGAACCACCCCGGGACTCGCCTCGATCCTGCGTTCCAGCGCCCGCAGGCGGCTTCCGAGGTGCGACTCGGTGTCGTCGCCGAGCAGATCCACCGCGGCGACCAGGTACACCTGCCGGGGACCGACGAACTCGACGTGCAGTTGCGTGACACGGCTGATCTCCGGCACGGAGGTCAGGCTCACCAGCACACGGGCACGCGCCGCGGGCGGCAGTTCCACCCCCACCAGGAAGCGCCGGTTCCGGTCCACCAGCACGATCGCGACCACACCGAGCAGGATCCCGACCAGGATCGAGCCGACCGCGTCCGGGATCGGTGAGCCGGTGAGCTGATGCGCGAGCACGCCACCGAACGCGATCAGGATGCCCATGACTGCAGCGAAGTCCTCGGCGAAGACCGCGCGCAGGGTCGGGTCGGAGGTCTCGATCGCCTGCTCGAACAGGTCCCGACCGCTCTCCTTGGCCGCTCGGTTCACCTGTCGGTATGCCTGCAGGAACGAGGTGCCCTCGAGCACGAGTGCGATCGCGAACACCACGTAGGCGACGGCGAAGTTCGAGGCGGGCTCGGGGTCGACGAGGCTCTGGATGCCATGCATGATCGAGACCGCGGACCCGGCGACGAACAGTCCGAGTGCGGCGAACATGGACCAGACGTAGGCCTCGCGGCCGTACCCGAGCGGGTGCCCGGCGTCCTGCGGACGGCGGGCACGACGCTCGGCGATCATCAGGAAGATCTCGTTCCCGGTGTCTGCCCAGGAGTGCGCAGCCTCGGCCACCATCGACGCCGATCCCGTGATCGCCCCCGCCACCGACTTCGCGACCGCGATCAACAGGTTCGCCCCGAAGGCGATGAGAACCGTTGCGCTCACCCGCTGCCGCCGTTCGCTCACGTCGGCCACCTTGGCACTTCGGCCAGGCCGCAGCCACCCGCGGCTCGGCACCTCACCCCGCCAACAGCCAGCGCAGACCGGCGCGCGCCTCGGCGGGGTCCCCGCCGTCGGCGACCGCCCGCAGCGCCTGCCGCCACGCCGCCGCGAGGACCGAGGCCGTGGCCTCGGACCGCCCGGGCACCGCCGGCACCAGCGCGGCCGCGATCACGTCGGCGCCGCCGTCGGGCCGCGGCTCCGCCAGTACGCGGGTCACGCGAAACCGCACCGCCGCGTCGAACGCCACCTCGAGCGCCGTCGCGAGGGCGGATCGGTCCGCCGCCTCGCCCGTACCATCCGCGCCTACCGGACCACCGCCGTCGCGCCCGCCGTTCCCGCCCGGCCGACCACCGCCGTCGCGCCCGCCGTTCCCGACCGGCCGACCACCGCGGTCGGGCCCGCCGTTCCCTCCCACCGGACCACCACCGTCGGGCGCATCGGCCCGACCGGGCGGGGCCTCGCCGTCGACGCCCTTGCGTCGTGCGCCACCGGCCGCCGCGAGCGTGTCGAGAGCAGTCTCGATCCGCTCGACCATACGCTTGTCCATCTCGTCGCGGACCACCGTGAACAGGCCGAGCTTGTTGCCGAAGTGGTGATAGAGCGACCCGGTGGTCACGCCCGCGGCGCGGGCGACCGCCTGGACGCTCAGCGCCTCGTACCCCTGACGCTGGAGGTGGTCGATCGCCGCGTCCAGCAGTCGCGCCTTCGCGCTGCCCGGGAGCGGGATCCAGTCCGTCATCACGACACCATAATCCATTGACGGACAAACGTAATCCATTTACGGTGCTGATCATGGCACTCAAACTCACGATGATCTACCAGCCCGTGGCCGATCTCGATCGAGCGGTCACCTTCTACCGGGACACCCTCGGGTGGGACGAGGCGTGGCGGATGGGTGACACCACCGCTGCCTTCAAGATCCCGGACTCCGAGATCGAGGTGATGCTCGATATCCCCACCGACGACCCGCACGGCCAGTCCGGGTTCTACGAGGTCGCCGACGTGGACGCGTACTTCGCCGAGAAGAAGGACTCCGTGGACTTCGTCGTGCAACCGATGGACCTGCCGCCGATCCGGTACGCAGCCTTCAAGGACCCGGACGGCAATGTGTTCCGGATCTACCACTCCACCGACGAGGCCCCCGAGGGCTGATTCGGGCACGTGGAGCCCGATCCGACCCCTATTCACCTGACCGGACCAACCTCCAGCGGCAGCCACGCCGTAGAAACGGAACCGATAGTCACGGATTCGAATCGAATGGCACAGTCGGGGGTTCCCGTATCACGGAATGAGCGATAAAGTCTCACCGGTTGCTTGAACACACAACATAAGCAGGGGAACTGCGATGCGCAGCGCCGGGGGCCGCAACGCCATGCTCGACGACCGGATGGGCGACCATCGACTCCTCCCGCGACGACGCCTGGTGGCGTTCGGTTCGGTGGCGGTGGCCGCCGTGGCGCTGTCGCTGTCTGGGGCACCGCCGGCGGTCGCCGCGGGCTTCACCTGGTACGTCGACCAGGGCGTCGGAGCCGACGCGCCGGACTGTGGCGAGACCGCCGGCGCGGGCGCGTGCGCCACGATCGGTGCGGCGCTGGCGCAGGTCACCGCCGATGACGTCGTGGAGATCGCGGCCGGCAGTTACGCCGAGACGCTGACGATCACCACCCCGGTCACGCTGCACGGCGTCAGCGCGGGCGAGGTGGTGCTGACCAACCCCGCCGTCGACGACACGGCAACCGTGCTCGTCGATGCCGACGGCGCCGTGACGATCGCCGACCTGACTTTCGTCGCCGAGAACACCAGCGGCGCGGTCAAGCCGGTGATCCATCTCGCCGGGGACCGGACCGCGACCCTCTCGGGCATCGTCATCAGTGCCGGGCCGTCGGGCCTGATCGGCGCGACCGTTGGCGTGCTGACGGATGGTGGCAGCACGGTCACCATCGAGGACGCATCCATCAGCGGAACCTTCAACGGCGTCGCGGCCGGCGGCCTCTCGACAGAGCCCGGGGACCCGGCGCCGGCCACCGTGTCGATCAGCGGATCCACCATCGCTGCCACCGGCACGGGGGTCGGTCTGCTGGCGGGCGAGGCGACGATCACCGGTGGATCGGTGTCCGGCACCCTCGGTGCCGGACTCACCGGCTACACCAGCGGTGCGGTGTTCGACGTGACCGGTACGTCGATCACCGACAGCGGTGCGCCCGAGGGCGGGACGTTTCGTGGTGGCGTGGTGCTCTACCAGGGCGGCACGTTCCTCGGCGAGGACGTCACGATCTCGGGCAACGACAACGGCCTGATGCTGCCCGAGGGCGGCACCGTCACGTTGACCGACAGCGCCGTGACCGGCAACCTCGGCGAGGAGTCGGGTCAGGGGATCTTCGGCCGGGCAGGTGAGTCGGCGGGCGGCGATCCCATCCCGCTCACCGTCTCGCTCACCGGGACCGAGGTCTCCGGCAATGGGGTCGGGCTGACCCTGGAGGGCGCTCAGACGCAGATCAGCGACAGCACCATCGCCGACAACCTCGCCGGGATCTCTTCCACAGCCGGGGAAGCCGGAGCGAGCTTGGAACTCACCGACAGCGTCGTGACGGGCAACGCCCCCGTCGACATCGGCGCGCCGGGCTCGATGGTCCCGGCAGGCGTGTTCATCGGGGGTCCTGTCGATGCCGTCGTGACCAACACCGAGATCAGCGCCAACCTGATCGGGATGTACGTGACCGCTGCCGACGTCACGGTGACCGGCGGCGAGGTGTCCGACAACGACTGGGCCGGGATCTTCGCGGCTGAGGAGCCTTACGCGACGCTGAGGACCACGGTGGACGTGACGGGCACGTCGATCACCGGGAACGGTCTGAACAACGGTGGCGCAGTTTACGGTTTCGGGGGCATCGCCATCCGATTCGCTGCGACCGTCACCGGGAGCGATCTGACGATCGCCGGCAACTCCGTCGGCGCCATGGTGCAGGGCGGTGCGCTCTCACTCACGGACAGCACGATCACGGACAGCGTGAGGACGCCGTTCGACAATCCCGCCGGGGTGCCGTTCACGGGCCACGGCATCCTTGCGACCGAGGCCGGCGCGTTCTGGCCCGGGGACGTCCAACTGGTCCGTACCGAGGTCTCCGGCAACGAGTCCAACGGCCTCCTGTTGAGTTATCGGGCCGGCGGCCTCATCCAGGCAAGCACCGTCGCCGGCAACGGTGGCGCCGGCATCGGCTGGGGGATCGGCGAACTGACCGACGAGTACCCCGTGGAGCCGCTGCTGCTCGCCGGCAGCACGGTCGCGCAGAATGCCGAGGGGGTGCTCGCCCTGGGCGAGGACGCCGAGGTGACCGTGATCGGGTCGATCGTGGATAGCCCCGACGGCGTACCCGTCTGTACCGGTGAGACGTCCAGTCTGACCGACGCCGGCTTCAACCTCGCCTCCGACGACACGTGCGCGCTCGACGCCGGCACAATCGTCGGGGACCCACTGCTCGACGCCCTCGGCGACAACGGCGGCCCGTCGCGCACCGCGCTCCCGGGACCGACGAGCCCGGCGGTGAACCTGGTCCCCACCGGCACCTCGGTGCCTTGGGGCGCGGCCACGATCGACCTGTGCCCCGGCCAGTTCGATCAGCGCGGCGGGGGATTCCCCCGACTCGTGGGTGACGCATGTGACGCCGGAGCGGTCGAACGCTCCGGCGGGGTGGTCACCGTGACCGCGAGCGACGCGACCACCTACGAGGGCGCGTTCGAGCCGGAGGTGACCGCCGACTACACCGGCTTCGTGGCCGGCGACACCGTCGACGACCTGGACACGCTGCCCACGTGCGGCTACGACATCGCGGCGGGCACCACGTTCTGCAGCGGCGGCGCGGATGACTTCTACACGTTCGTGTACGTCGACGGCACCCTGACCGTGCTCGACCCGCTGGTGATCGTGACCGACTCGCTGCCGGACGCAGAGGTCGGCGAGGAGTACTCGGTCACGCTCGAGGCGACCGGCGGCAACGGCGGCCCCTACACCTGGGGCGTGTTCGACGGAGACCTTCCGGCCGGTCTCGAGCTCGACACCGAGTCAGGTGAGATCTCGGGAACTCCCGAGGTCGCCGGCGACGTGACGTTCACGGTGTTCGTGGGCGACCCCATCACGAAGGTGTTCACGATCAGCGTGGCGGCCGCACCCACCGCGCCGACGGACCCGCCGACCACCGCACCGACCGACCCGCCGAGCAGCCCCGACCCGAACGTGCTGCCGACCGACGCGGGTGCACCGCCGAGCGGCGCCGGCCAGAGCCTGCCGGACACCGGATCGGACGCGCTGCCCGCCCTGGCTGCCAGTGTGGCGATGCTGCTCCTCGGAACCGCCGCGCTGCTCCTGCGCCGACGCCAACAGCACCAGCGATCGGGCTCCTGACGACCGTCGACCGGGTGCCGGGGCTCGCCATGACCGGCACCATCGCCGTCGGGCTTGCCGGGCCCGCCGGACGGTTCCTGCCACTCGGGGTCACGTCCGCCGTGGTCAGCCTCCGGAGGCGCCGCGTCACCTCACGTATCGAGCCCCCTGCCGGACCGGCCACGAGACCGTGACGCAGGCGCGCTGCGGACAGCAGCGCGATCAGTGGACAGGGACTGCTCTGGCGGTACACGTTCGACCGTCGACTGCGACCTCGATCGTCACCCGGAGGCCGATCGCCGCTCAGGTGCGCGGCTCACGCCTCGTCGGCACCCTCCAGGCGCTCGGTCGGCTACGCGTCGGACAGCAAGGACGCAGCTGGGCGGTCAAGGAACCAGTGGACGGCCGGGTGCACCTGCAGGGCGCTGGCGGGACAGCCGACACTCACCGGGCCCTGCAGGGCCTGGGCAACGGCGGCGGCCTTGTGCGAACCGAGCACGGTCGAAACCATCGTGCGCGCACTCATCAGAACCGGGACGGTCAGGGTCACGGCGGATGACGGAACTGCCGCAAGGTCCGCGAACAGCCCTTCGTCGACCTGCTGTTGCCGCGAGGCGAGGTCCAACTCCACCAGGCGCAGTGCGTCCGGATCGTCGAACGCGGCGGCATCCGGTTCGTTGAAGGCGACGTGGCCGTTGACTCCGACCCCGAGGCACGTGACGTCGAGCCGGGCGCCGGCGATCAGGGCCGCGTACCGTAGGACCTCCGCCTTCACGTCGCCGTCCGTGCGCAGGCGGGAGAAGCCGGCGAGCGCAGCGTCGGGCAGTCGGTCCTCGAGCCACCGGCCGAACGACTGCGGCGCGTCCGGTGAGATACCGACATATTCGTCCATGTGCAGGGACCGGACGTTGGACCAGTCGATGCGCGGATCCCGTGCCAGGTGCGCGAGCATCGCCTCCTGGGAGGGCGCGCTCGCGAAGAGCACGTGGGCGGTGCCTCGAGCCTCGATCCCGGCGATGATCGCGGTCGCCGCCACCAGGGCGGCCTCGGCCGCGACCTCATCCACCCTGGACCCGACCCCAATCCTGGACTGCTGCACACCGGTCTCCGTCATGACACTCACCCTTGTAGCGTTTGCAATCGGTTGCAAGTGACAGTAGCCGGGACGCGCCTCAGGGTCAATCCTCGACGGCGCAGAGCCGGCCGGCGCCGGCCCCGAAAGGCGGCGACGGTCAGCGCACCGGTGCCGTCGACCCCCGCACGGTCAGTGATCCGGCGACCTTCACGTTCGCGGGCCGTGGGCCGCGAGCGATCACCTCACCGAGGAGCTCGACGGCGTGTCGACCGAGATCCTCGAACGGTGCCGTGACGGTGGTCAGCGGCGGGGTGAGCGTTCGAGCCAGGAGGACGTCGTCACATCCCACGATGCTGCGGTCGGCCGGGACCGCGATCCCCCGCTCGGCGAGTCCGGCGATCACGCCGCACGCCATGAAGTCGTCGAAGGCGAGGATCCCCGTCGCACCCGACTCGAGGATGTCCGGGACGGCGTCACGACCGGACTCGAACACTGCCTCGAACGGTCCGAGCTCGAACACCTGCACGTCGGCCGGTGCCAACTTCGCCCAGGTCCGGATCGCCGCCGTGCGCCGCTGCGCCGCCCAGGACGCGGCCGGGCCGCGAAGCAGGACCAGGCGCCGGTGACCCAGTTCGACGAGGTGGTCGGCGGCGCCCCGCAGCGCCTCCGAGTTGTCACACACCACCGAGGACAGGCCGGCCGCAGTCCTGTTCACCAGGACCGCGGGGGTGGCGCCGATCGCAGCCTTGAGGTCCGCCGTGGGCAGCCGCGAGGACGCGACGATCAGGCCGTCCACCTGCGGGCTCAGTCGCTGCACGAGGCCAGGATCCTCCGGGCCGACTGCCGCGGCGTCGACCAGCAGCACCGACGCATCGATCCCCGCCGCGGCGTGCTCGATGGATCGCACGAGCGGCGGGAAGAACGGGTTCGTGATGTCCAGGACCACGAGCCCGATCAGTCCGGTTCGGCCGGTGGCGAGCCCGCGGGCCGCGCGGTTGGGAGCGTAACCACGAGCCGCAGCAGTTGCGAGGATTCGTTCCCGGACATCGTCCTTGACCAGGTCGGGCCGGGAGAACGCTCGGGAGACCGTCGAGCCGGAGATGCCGAGTTCGGCCGCGAGCGAGTAGATGGTGGCTGCCTTCACGAGTCCCTCCGACCGTTCTTTGCGGGTACCGTCCGGACCGATGCGCCATCCCGCCCACGACTGCCCTCGGACGTCTCCCGCAGCTGCATACTCCGCGCACGCCAGGTCGACTGGTGGCGACTGCCCCATCATGACGCACAACGCGTCCCCCCGATGCCGGTGAGGCGTCTCGCAGCGCACCACCACAAAGTTTCGCCAGATCCGGCTCGGGCCACCTGGCCCGAGGTTCCCGGCCGCCCGGAGCCTGCGTCCCGCGCTCTCGAGACCTCGCTCCCGGGGGCGACCTATGCCGTCGGGCACTGAACCGTGGAGCCACGGCAGCGTGGCCCGACACCCGGGATGAACGACCGGTTCACCGCTCCTCAGGGCTCCTACGTCAGGTTGACGGGACGAAGTACGCCTCGGCGTCGTCGAACCACACACTGCTGCCATCCGGCATCCCGGTCAGGATGGGACAGAACTGAGCCGTCGCCACGGTTCGCCTCGGATCAGCGGGAATCGCGAACTCCTCCACGCTTGTCAGCGACCGCCATTCGCCCACGAATTGCTTCAACGGCAGCGCCTCGCCGCGTACCGTTCCGACGCGCTGGGCGGCGCTGTTGAAGAGGTTGAACGCAAACTGGATCGTCGCCTCGCCGATATCCGGCCCGGCCTTTAACCAGAACTGCGACGCCAGGATCCCTGGTCCGATACCCAGCACCTGGATGGGGCCTCCTCGGTCGACGGACCACGCCTCGAGGGAATGGCTACCGGAACGCGTCTCCGCGGTGGAGATGGTGTGCTCGCCCGTGGTGGTCGCCCAGCTCTCCCAGCCCTCCATGCCCTCCTCGTAGCCGGGGTTCGTGAAGACGTTGGCGCCTGGGTCGAGCGCCGTCGCAATGATGTCCGCGATGCGCGTGAAGGAGGGGTGATCGGCCCGGTGATCGGCGAGCCACCGGCTGACCTCACCACCGGACGGCTCGTGGGAGCGGAGGAACTGGATCAGTGTCCAGATCGGGTAGTGGTTGTTGGCGGACAGCCCGCTGAGGCCACCACGGCTGGGGTCGAGCGCTTGAACGAGCAACGGGTCGGTCGCTGCCTCTGCGAGCCAGTCTGTACGGCGGGCCACGAGCGCCTCGCGCGTCGGCAGGTCGCCAAGAGTGGCTTGCGCCAGCTCGAGCGCGGCGGCAGTCGTCGCAGGAATCGGGACCGTACGGGGAAACAGTCGTGCCGTGAGGTCGTAGTACTCGTGAGCGCTCGCGAGAGTGCGGGCACGTTCTCGTTGCTGCGGCGTCGCAGTCGCTGCGGTCGCGACCACGTCCTCCATCAGCGCCTTGGCCTGGTCCAGGGTGGATGGCGCGACAGCGGCCAGATAGCTCGGCGAGTCGAACGGCTGATATGTCCGGCGACCGATGAACCACGGGCTCTGGGCGATCTCATTGGACCAAACGTCCTCCCAGATTTGGTAATAGGCTGCCAGCTCGACGGCGGCAGAATCGCCCACCGCTCGACGACACCAGTCGGCGACCAGGCCCGAGACGTCTGCGTTCGGATCCCAGAGCAGTCGCGGGACAACCCACGGTTTCGGACCCTCGCCCCAGTTCGGGTACAACTCGGCGTAGTGGTAGCGCACACCGAGGTCATAGGTCGTCCGGTACACGTCGGCCAGCAGCGGCAGGTACATGCGCGGTACCGCATAGGGGGAACCGTACAGATAGTCGTACGTGCCGAGCTCGGTGGCGCGCTGGGACCACTCGAGCAGTTGGTCCTCGCGGTACTGGCGCGTCTCAGGATCGATCCAGGCGTAGCGGTCCTCGGTGAGGAAGGGGATCACGGATGGGTGCAGCTCGAACGGCGGGGGGACCTCGAGGTCGTGGTAGGCGAGAAGTCCGAACCGCATGTCCGAGTGGACGGCGGTGACACGGGCAGCAACCTCATTGACCCAGCCGTAGTACGTCTCGGGGATCGGCCGCCCGGACTCGTAACTGGTGAAACTTCCGTCGTTCACGCCCAGGGACACCGATGTGAGGGAGGAGTCCTCGGCGAGCATCGCCAAGATGTCGCCGACGACGATGTCCACCGTCTCGGGGTTGCTGAACGCCGGCTGCCATCCGACGACGACGCCGGATGCGGGCACGATGCCGTTCGCGTACAGGTCAGGTCGGTCACCGTACGTCGCCACCGGGAAGAACGTGTGGAGGTTGTGATGGAACTCGACAGGTCGGTTGTAGTTGCCCTGCAGCCTGTTGCGTTGCGCCCACTCGTACTGTGACGGATACGGTCCGCCCGTTCCCGGCTCAAGGAGTAGTGGGCTGACAGCGCGCTGACCGAATGCTGGCGCGCTACGTACGATCCTGGGCGGCACTCTGATCTCAGCTCGCTGGGGTACGTCTTCACCGACGGTCGTCGGCATGAGCCAGGCGACACCGAGGTAACGCTCCAAAAAGTCGTAGACACCATTGAGCGTGCCCCAGTCGGTTGGCCCCTGGATGGTGATGCTCGCGGGCTGGATGTCCGGCGCGATGACGAATCCATCATCGGACAACCTGCGCATGGCCCCCCGCAGTGCTGAGTGGGAACCTGGACCGGCGAATCCGACATAGATGGGAGCCAGGCCAACCGGAAGGTGACCGGACGGCAGGGTGGCATTGGGCAGCGTGACTCCGGTCGACTTGGCCACGAACGTGATGAGTTCGTCGGCGGCGTGCCGGACCGTTGCGCTCGCGTTGTCTGCCGTCACGACGACGGCTCGTGCAGCCCCGGCGTCCACAACGGAAACACCGGCCTCGGGCGCGGCAGTTGCGGGCGGGGAGCCCCAGGCGACTCCGCCTGCGGCAGCGACCACGCCCACGCCGCCGAGGGCGAGGGCACGCCTACGTGAGAGCTGACGCGGCGCAGATGATGGCTTGGGAGACATCGATACCTCCTGTGATCAGGCCTGGATACGTTCCTGACGTCGCACGAAAGCGATGCGCGACGCGATTGTCCGAAAGTGCGCCACGTGCCTGGGCGCCCGGAGCGATGGCCCGCCCGATCGGGCAGAACCTGGGAGATCACCTTGTTGTGACCTAGGACTTATGCTGCAACCGTACCGGTAGCGCCCGAGCGCCGTCAACACATTCGAGGGATCAGTTTGCAACCGGTGGCAGGAATGTCAGGAGTCGTCGAGCGAGAATGCGTGTGTGCACTGGGAGCAATCGCCTCGGACCGGACCACGCATTGGGTCCATGGCTGCCACGCCACTGGACGGCGCTGGTGCCGGTCCCGGCCGCCAAGGCCAGGCGGTCACGACATTCGGCGTGACCACTGACCAGGCGACGCTCGCACACCGGAGCACGAGAATCGCTCGTAGCCCGTTGTCACGGTGCCGCCCGGTCACGTCGCGTTTCGGCAGGTCCATACGACGCCAGGTGCGCGCTGGGAACCACGGCGCGCCCGGACACTGCCGGAACCCCCGACCTCAGCGCTCCGCAACGCCGTCGCCCGCGAACCGTCCGGACTGGCTTGGGTAGTCGGGGACCGTTCGACCGGGCAACATCGCGGCTCTCGCCGGGGACCAGGCGAGACGGTCGAGCCTGCTGGTGCAGATGCCCGGGCCGTCCACTTCGAGCACGGTACCGGCCACGTCGCCGTATGCTGCGCGCCAAGCGATCGCCGACTTGACCACGATCGCGTCGGCCTCGGCCGGCTGTACGCCTTGCGAGAGGAGCTGCTGCGCGTCGAAGGGCATCGCCTTGGTCTCGCTCACCACGATGGTGTTGCCTGCAACATCGAGCACGGCGGTGCGGCCCATCGACACCTCATAGCCACGGTTGTAGGTCCCCAGGTGCGTATAGCGGCCGTCCGTCAGTCTGAGAACTACGGCGTCGACGCGGACGGGCGAGCCATGGGCGCGGTCGGTCTTCGCACCGAGTTCGAGCTGGACCCGCTGTCCCTCACCCACCGCGACGGCGGCGGCGACGCTCTGGGGATCGGCGATGGTCATGACCAAACCCGTCCCTCCCGTGCTGAGCCATTCGCGCAGGATCGCGGTCCCGTCTCCTGGCGCTCCACCGCCGATGTTGTCGGCGGAGTCCACGAGGATGACCGGCCGGTTCTGATCCGTTCGTGCCTGTTCGCAGGCGTCTGCCACGCTCAGCGCCTCGTAGGAGAAGCGTTCCTTGGCGTTGTCCACCGCATGTGCCATCGCGTCCGTTGCCTCGGCGACGGCGGAGGCGTCCCAGCCGCTGACCACCACCGAGAACCCGGCGCTGGAGACGTCGGCGTACGAGAAGCCAGGGGCGAGTGAGACCTGCACGTCCGCATCGCGTTCCAGCCGGTGGGCGATCGCGATCAGGTCGCGCATCGGATCGCCGTCGGTGGACTGCATGCCAGGGGCCGTCATGAACGGCAGCTTGCGGTGGACGATGTGCCGTTCGCGCCGTTCCTCCAACACCTGCAACAGCAGCTCGGCGGCCTCATACCCCCGCTCGTGCATGTCTACGTGCGGATAGGTGTCGTAGGCGACCAGCGCCTGCACTCCGGTGGCCATCGCGTCCGAGACGTTGGCGTGCAGGTCGATGGTGACTGCGATAGGCACGTCGGGTCCGACGAGTTCCTTAACGGCGGACACCAGGTCACCATCCGGGTCGGCGCTGCCATCGGTGACCATGGCGCCATGCAGCGTCAGGAGCACGCCGTCCACAGGCTCGGCAGAGATCGCGGACAGGATCAAGTCGCGCAGCGTCGCGTAGTCGGCATGGGCGACCGTCGCACTCGGCACCGCAGCCGCGTAGGCGGTCGGGACCACCACGGCGCCTGCGCGCTCCAATGCACCGAGGAACCCGCCGGTCTCGGAGCGGGTGGCGCTCAGGCCCCTCAACTCGTCGCCGACGAAGTACTGATAGGCCTCGAAACCGGACAGGCCCGTGGTTCCCACGGCGAACGTATTCGTCTCGTGGTAGATGCCTCCTACTGCGACGCGGGGACCTGCCTTGGTCATGACTCCTCCATGATCCTTCTGACGTGCAGTACGCGGGTTCGCGCTACGACGTGCCGGAACCGTCTCGCCGCGCTTGTGGACTCCAACCAAGGGCGGTTCTGGAGCCCGACCAGTCGATCACGGCACGGTCGGTGTCGCCCGAGATGATCAGCGCACGGAATCCGCTGTGGTGCAGGTCCAGCGCGGCGAGGTAGGCACGTGCCACGTCACTGCCGGCAGTCACCACATCGCGATGTTCGCTGATGTCGGTTTGCCAGTCGTCATCGCTCATCGGGCCGACCAGCCGTAGTGAGGTGACGGACATGTCGAACTGTCGCGAGGCAGCCGCGCAGACCTGTTCACCGAGACGCTTCGAAAGCCCGTACGTATCGTCGGCGTCGGGCGCAGGATCACGGGTATGGTCCTGGAGCTTGTAGTCGGTGAACACCGAGGCGGAGCTGGTGTGCACGAACCGCTTGACCCCCGCGGCGCCGGCGGCATTCAGCGTCAGATGCAGGCCCGTGACGCTGACGTCGAAGTTTGCGGCCGCCCAGCGTGGCGTCCCCCAGTCTGCCTTCGGGCCCATCGCCAGGAAGACCACGGCGTCCTGTCCATGCATCGCGGCGGCGACCGCATCGGGGTCGGTGACGCTGCCCTGGCAGAAGTCCTCCGCCATTGCCGGCGTCGGTTCCGCGAGATCGAACACCCTGACCCGGTGGCGTTCGGCGAGGGCAGGCAGGATCAGCCGACCGACATCGCCGCATCCTCCGATCACCAGGACCCTCACCGCGTGGCCCCTGCCCGATCCTGGGAACCGAACGCGTCCAGTACCCGCATTGCCGGCAACACGTCATCGATCACACACGCCGGACGTCGCCCATCCGCGAGTGCGCGCACGAAATCCTCGTCCTGACGCACCAGGGCCTGCTGCTCCATCAGCGCTTCGCCTCCGGCGTCCACCACGACGTGGTCAGTCGAAGCAAGCACACCGCCATCGATGCGCAACGTGTCGTTCTCGCCGATGGCGATCAGCTCGCGGGAACTCAGCCGCGAGTGGTAGGACAACGCGATCGTCACCAGGACCCCGTCCGGCGTCTCGAGCACCAGACCAGCGTCCATCGGCCGGCCACTCGTCGGCCAGGGCGCGCCGAGCAGACCATGCGCCGTCGCCGTCTCCGCCGACAGCAGCCAGAGAGCGGCGTCGACCGTGTGCGCGCCGTGATGCCAACGGACGTCGTCGGTCCAGGCGCGGATCCGGCCATCCATCCCCGTGTTGTGCTGACGATGGATCAGGGTTCTCGCGATCAGATGTCGGGCGTCGAGCTCACCCGCATCGATCCGTGCCTTGAGGGCCAGATACGGCCGGCAGAAGCGCAGGGTGTGAGCGACGGCGGCATACCTGCCTGCCTGCGTCGCAGCAACGGCGACCGCGTTCGCCTCGGCCAGGCAGACTCCGACAGGGATCTCGGTCAGCACGTGCAGACCGGCGCGAAGCGCAGCGATGGTCTGCGTGGCGTGCAGATCGTTCGGAGAGGCTATGACGGCGGCATCGAGCCCAGGGTGGGCGAACAGTTCGTCGGCCGTGCTGAACACTGCGGCTGAACCACCGGCCAGGGCGGCCGCTCGCGCCGCTTCGGGGTCGGCGACCGCTGCCACCCGGGCGCCGACGTCACGCAGCGCGGCCGCGTGGCGTTCGGCGATCGCACCCGCACCGACCAGACCGACGCTGATCACTGCGCACCGCCGGGCAGGTGGAACAGCGCCGCCGCAGCGCCGCCGAGGATCCAGCGAGTGTCGTCCGAGGTCAGGTACGGCCGCTCCAGCACATGCCGGACGGCGGCCTGGTAAGCGCCCGGTGCAGCGTCTGGCTGGTTCCAATCGCCGCCCCAGGTGATCCGCTGTGCACCGAAGGCCGCGATCAGGTCGCGCAGGAACGGGTCGGCGTCCGGGTAGGGATACCCGGCGCCGCTGTTCGCGTAGAAGCCTGCCCACATGCTGTGGATCTGCGGACGAGTGGCGAGCTGCAGGAAGCGGTCGAAGTGGCTCCGGTCGGCGCCAGC
Organism: Occultella aeris; assembly: GCF_902703175.1. Classification (GTDB taxonomy): domain Bacteria; phylum Actinomycetota; class Actinomycetes; order Actinomycetales; family Beutenbergiaceae; genus Occultella; species Occultella aeris. The sequence continues at coordinate 135,321 of NZ_CACRYJ010000014.1, forward strand.
CGCCGGGAACTGGGTGAATCCGACGTGCTCCAGGCGCATCTTCAGGTCGGGTACCTCGTCGACGATCTCGGCGAACTCCGGAGCGGCGATGTCGGCCAGCGGGCCGCGCACGCTGGCGACCAGGCCGTGCGCCGCTATCGCGCGCCAGACGGCCAGTGGATCCGCACCGGGCGTGCGCGCTGCGGCAGGCAGCCGGATGCCGACGAACGATCCGGTCGCGGCGATCCGGGCGATCTGCTGGGCCGCACCGGGAGTCTCGTGTTCCACCATCGCAATGGCAGCGAACCGGTCCGGGGAGCGCTCGACGCAACGAGCGAGATAGCGATTGTCCGCGGCGCCGACGAACTGTGCGAGGACGGCGAATCCGACGTCGGCACCGGACATCGCTGCCTGGTACTCCTCGACCGGTGGGTATTTCCAGGCCCCGACGTGCACGTGGGAGTCGATGATCACGAGCGCCAGTCCGTCAACGCGGTGACCAGTGCCTGGGTGCCGCGGTCCCCACCACGCTCCGCGCTGACCTTGTCCACCAGTTCGGCGACCAGCGAGGTGCCGGGGAGGTCGACACCTCCGGTCGCGCTCACCGCTTCGGCGACCAGACCGAGGTCCTTCCGGAGATGGTCGAGCTTGAACCCGGGCTCGATGTCCTCCTCACGCAACCGTCCCCAGATGAAGTCGACCAGGCGCGACCCGGCAATACCGGGACGAACGGACTGGACCAACCTGTCCAGGTCGAGGCCGCTCCGGCTGGCCAGGGAGTAGGCCTCGCAGGCTGCCAGGGTCACGCCTGCGACGAGGGTCTGGTTCACCAGTTTGGCCAACTGTCCGGATCCGGCCGCACCCTGGTGGACGATCGAGGCAGCGAAGGCGTCCAACACCGGGCGCACCCGTTCGATGCCCACCGCATCACCGCCCAGCATCACCGACAGGGTGCCCGCCTCGGCGCCGGCCGGCCCGCCGCTGACCGGACCGTCCAGGACCGTGACACCGCGCCGGGCGCCGGTCTCGGCAAGGTTCCGGGCCAGGTCGGGCGCCGATGTGGTCAAGTCCACGGCGACGGTGCCGGACGCCACGTGAGCCAGGATGCCGTCGGTGCCGCGATAGAGCTGCTCCACATCGGCGGGTGCCGAGACGATGGTGACAACCACATCGACGTCCCGGACGCACTCGCTGACGGTGCCGGCGGCCACCGCGCCGCGACCGATCAGCGCGGCGGCGCCGTTCGGACGCCGAGTGTGAACCGTGACGCTGTGACCGGCCGCCAGCACCCGTTGTGCCATCGGCAGACCCATCAGTCCGGTCCCGATCCAACCCACACGCAGCCCATGGTCAGTCATGACTTGACCCTAAACTAAAGACCTAGGTCCGGGCTAGGGTTGCGTGTCGAGGAATGCCTGGCGCACGCGATCGAGATGGGTCCGCATGGCCTGCTCGACCAGAGCACTGTCCCGCGCCTGCAGGGCGAGCAGAATGGCGCGATGCTCGCGATCACTGGTGTCGTGAGTGCCACCAGCCTGCTCGGTGATCTCCTGCCCACGGCGCCGCTCTTCGGTGAGAGTGGTGGTCAGCACGTCGAGGATGCCGTCGAAGAACCGGTTGCCGGAGAACCGAACGATCGCGCGGTGGAACGCGAGGTCCGATTCGACGCGCGCGGACGACGTCACGGCTTCGGCCTCGGCGCGGTCGAGCAGCTCCGACAGCGACACAAGGTCGTCGGCCTGCATCCGCTGGGCAGCGGCGCCTGCCGCCTGGGTCTCGATGGCCTGACGCAGTTCGAGCAACTCATGGATCGCGGCAGCGTCACCCGCCACGGCATGCTGGAAGTAGCCGAGAACCGCGACCGGACGCAGCGTACTGACGACGGCACGCTTGCCCTGCCTGGTCCAGATCACGCCCTGCTGGCTGAGCAGGCGCAGTGCGTCGCGGACCACTCGCTGGCTGACTCCGTACGTTTCGGCAAGGGCACCTTCCGATGGCAGCGGGTCGCCCTCGACAAGCGACTCGCTGCGGATATGCTCGGCGATCCGCTCGGCGACGCCGGCACCCAGCAGGACCTTCTCGCCGCTGCCAGACCCTGGACTCATTGCCACTGAATTCCCACCCCTCCATCAGGTCCTATCAGCCTACCCACCCAGTAAAGACATAGGGCCCTGGTCGGCTCACGCCGTCGGGGACGAGTCTGCCGAACGCAGCCGCGACCGGGAGGGCAGATCCTGTGACCAGGCCGGCGTCACCGTCACCTGTTCGTGCACCGCGTCGAAGTCGGCGGATCCGTCATCGTCGAACACCGATAGCTGCGCGTTCACGGGCTGAACCGGAGTGTTCCTGTCCTCCCGGCAGTCACGCCAGAGCTGGGTCATGTCGGTGAAGTAGCGACGACGTCCGTCCCCGAGGTCGAACCTCAGGATCCGGCGTGGCAGGGGCGGAACCGCGGACGTGTCGACGCGATAGCGCTCGAGCGCGTCCTCATCGATGGTGACGCCGAGGCCAGGCCCCTGCGGAGTGCGGGCCAGTCCGTCGCGGATCTCGATCGGATCGACGATCAGGTCATCGGCCAGAGTGTTCATCCCGGTGACCATCGGCCAGGTGGCGTTGGTCAGCACTGCGCCCAGGTGCAGCGTGAACGCGGTGGTGATGCCAGAGCCAACCACCTGAAGCCAGAAGGTCTTGTTGAAGCCGGCCGCCAGGTGTCCCTGCTGCATCATCCCGCTGACACCCGCGCCGAACACGACGAAGCTGTCGATGGAGTCGTCGCGCATCCAGAGCGGGAACAGATCCTTGCGGAAGTGCTCGGCCAGCGGCCGCGGAGAGTGCGGTCGAAGACGGGCATGGCCGATCACGTCGTCCTGCCGGATCGGGCTCTCGAACAGCCCGACCTTCGGCCATCGGTCCAGATCGCGCAGCACCGGCAGGGCCTCGGACGGCGTCCTGAGCATGCCGTTCCAGTCGATGTCGATCAGGTAGTTGTCCGGCGTGGCCGCGCTGATCGCGGCGACCTGCTCGCGCACATCGAACCACGGCCTGGCCTTGATCTTGTGGGCGCGGTAGCCCTCGGCGACCGCGTCGCGCGCCTCGTCGGCCAGTAGTGCCGGCGGCATCTTGGTGTTCCACCACGAGATGGGACACCAATCGCGCACCTGAGGATCGCCCAGCAATGCGTGCATCGGCACTCCGAGAGCCTGGCCGACCGCGTCGTAGAGCGCCATCTGAAGGCCCGCGCCGAGCGAGTCGTCGGCCAGGTGCTGGGCCGGGTTGGTGCCGATGACCCTGGCGATCGCCTCATCCGTGACCTGTTGCCAGGTGTAGTGCACCAGCGTCTCGCCGAAGCCGACAACACCGTCAGCGTCCGTGGTCACCCTGACGATCTCGATAACGCCCCACTTCGCGACAAGCAGCTCGTTCCAGGTCCGCACCCGCTCCCGGAACGGCACGTTGATCCAGAAGCGCTCGACATCGGTGACCTTCAACGTCATGAGACCTGTCCCTCCAGTACCGGACGGCCGACGGTGCGGGCTGCACCGTCGGTGCCGGCACAGGCTACGACCTTCTCGAGCGCGCGCATGCCCTGATCGTCCAAGTCCCGCAGAGGTGCGCGGCAGTAGCCGGCCGGCCGGCCCGACAACCGGAGCAGGCCACGGTAGATCGCAAGGTCGCTCGCCCCGGGGACCACGGGCGCCGCGACCAGCTGACGGTAGACGAGCTGTCGGGTCCAGATGTCCCGCGCTGAGGCGAAGTCGCCGTCCGTTGCCGCAGCCCACAACGTCACGGCGTCCGACGCGATCACGTTGAGCAGCCCACTGACCCAGCCGTGTGCACCACCGGCGGCGGCTTCCAGCGGAGCGGCCAAGCCGCCGTAGAAGACCCGGAACCCCTCGTCCACCGTCGCGCGGAGCTCGTTCACCTGCTGCACGAGCGGCCCGGTGTTCTTCACGCCGGAGATCACACCGTCGCGATACAGCTCGCCGAGGTCGGCAACCGATACCGCCGGGGCCGCGGCGTTGGCCGGGATGTTGTACACGAACAGCGGGAGGTCCACTGCTGAGCCCACTGCGCGATAGTGCGCGAGCACCTCGGCTCTTGACGGTCGCTGGAAGAAGGGCAGTACCACCAGGGCGCCGTCGGCGCCCGCGGCCGCCGCGTGCTCGGTGAGCCCGATGGTCGCCGCAGTGCCGTAGCTACCGGTTCCGGCCAGGATCGGGACCCGGCCGGCAGCGCTCCCGACGGCCAGCTCGGTGATCCGGCGCCGTTCGGCGTCCGTCATCCCCACGAACTCGGCACTGGTACCGCCGATCACCAGACCGTCGACGCCTTGGCTGATGAGCCACTCGAAATGCCCGGCCGTGGCCTCCTCGTCCACGGCACCGGCGGCGTCGAACATGGTCAAGGGAGCCGGCCACACGCCACCCCAGGTCGGTGTCACCGGGTTCCCCCCTGGTCGTACTCGACACGGAACGGGTGCTTGACGATCTCGTCCACCCGCAGACGCGGACCGAGACCAGGATCGTCGGTCACCAGCCATTCGCCCCCGGAGACCACCGGCGGGTTCTCGGTGTACATGTCCCAGTACTTGATCTGCTGCGGGGTGAGCATCGCTTCCGAGATCATGAAGTTCGGCAATGTAGCGGCGAGCTGCCAGGTCGCGGCACTGGCCAAGGGTCCGAATGGGTTGTGGAAGGCGATGGACACCCCGTGGGTCTCGGCGAGGTTGGCTATGCGCCTCGCGGCGGTAATGCCGCCACAGAACAGGACGTCCGGCTGGGCGATCGCGACCGCCGGCTGCTCCAGGAACGGCGCGGCGCCGTAATGGCTCGCCCAGCGTTCGCCCGCGGCGATCGGTGTGGTCGAGCGCCGCGAGACCTCGACCAGCCAGTCGGGTCGCTCGGGCGGCGTCGGCTCCTCGATGAAGGTCAGGTTGAACGGCTCCAGCGCTTCGGCCAGCCGGATCGAGTTCGCGACGTTGAGTCGGCCATGACAGTCCAGCATCAGTTGCACATCGGGGCCGGCGACGTCCCTGGCAGCCTGGAAGTACTCGCCGACCAGGCCCCAGATCCAGTTGGGCAGCAGTTCTGTCTCGGTGTGGCGCGCGGGGATCGCGGCCGGCGCCTCGTGGTGAACGCTGGAGACCTTGGTGTAGAAGCCGGGCAGCGTGGTCTTGATCGCGGTGAACCCTTTGGCCAACCGGTCCGCGACCTCGGCAGCGAACAGCTCGGGCGTCTCCGTGGCCCTGGCATGCGTGTACACCGGCACGCTGTCGCGGAACTTCCCCCCCAGTAGTCGGTGCACGGGCACGCCGAGAGCTCGGGCGTTGAGATCCCACAGCGCTACATCCAGAGCTGAGATGCCGATGGTCAGCAGAGTGCCACCGAGGAACGAGTCCCGGTACATCCGCTCGAAGTGCTGCTCGATACGGGTCGGATCCTTGCCGATCAGGTACTCGCCGAGCTCGTCGATCAGCGAGCAGACAGTGCGGGTTCGACGCCGCATCGCCACCTCCGACTCTCCGACCACACCCTCGTCGGTCTCGATGCGCACATAGATGGCGTTGTAGTACCCGAACTCCGCGACCCACTTCTTGACGCCGGTGATCCGCATGCTGGCCTTCCCTCCATGTCGGACAGAGACTAGCAGCCTAGGTCCTAGGTACGAACTGGTCGCAACCGCGACCCTTGACCGCGCCGATGGCGCGCGATACCTTCCAGCCTAGGTCATAGGTCACACCTCGGTGGCGAACCGACATCCCTGATCGCAGGTCCCGACGTACGTCCCTATGCCAGATGCATGTCCCCAATGCCAACGGAGGCACCGGTGCACGAGAACCAGGACAACAAGCCCAAGATGACCTCACGCCGCGCGATGCTCGTCGGCGCGGCCGGTTTGACCGCCGCACTCATCCCCGCCGCCGCCGCAGCGGACAGCCCGCCCGTGGCGGCAGGTCCGACCCGCAACCGTCCGGCGAGGATCGCTGATCTCTCGGTGAACGTCCGTACGTTCGGCGCAACCGGCGATGGGGTGACCGACGACACCGCCGCGATCGTCCAGGCGCTGGAATCGTTGAGCGACGGCACTGGGCTGTACTTCCCGGCCGGGACCTACCTCGTGGCCCCCACGGATCCTGCGGAGTTCATTCTGGAGATCAAGACCAACCGGATCTCAATCTTCGGCGAGTCCAGGGACACCACGACCATCGCGATCGCGGACAACGCCGGCAACTACTGGGGAATCCTCGGCAGCAAGGTGCTCAATGCCGAGCACTGGGAGGTCCGCGACATTGCCTTCGACCACAACCAGCAGGGGAATCCGCTCGGCGCACTCAGCGAGTACACCGCCCGGCTGCGGTTCTCGGTCTCGTCCTATCCGGGACCGCCCTCGGGCGGATTCTCCTCGGCGGTCACGATCGACACCGTCGACGTCATCAACTGCGACAGCGTTGTGAGCATGTATTTCCCGCAGGGGTTCACCCCGGGCAAGAACATCTCCGTCGTCAACAGCCGATGGCTCGCTGCGGACAGCCAGGCGGCCGGCGACTACGACCAGTCGCTGCTGAACCTGGCCGGTGAGAACGTGATCGTCAACGGTTGCGCCTTCGAAGGTGCGCGTTGGGAGCAAGCCCCTCGCACCGCGATGGAAGTGCACGCAACGCAGCTGTCGGTGAGCGGCTGCGTCGTCACCCGATTCCAGGTGGGCATGAACCTCACCGGAATCTCCCGTCCCAGCACCGACTACGCCATCAACGCCACGGGGAACGCCATCTCGGCGAGCCGTTTCGGGATCGCGGTCTGGTCACAGGCGTTCAACGGCGACACGGACCACGACCAGGGCGGCGCCATCGGCGTGAACGTGGGCCAGAACTCCATCACGATGCGCATGGACAAGTACCCGACGGCGTGGGCGCAGCCGCGCGGTGCGGCCATCAGCCTGTACGCCGGCAGCCTCAACAACCGCATCGGAGCGTTGTCTGTGTGCGGCAACAACCTCGTGTACGGCAATGGAACGGACGTCCCGGCCCTGCGGACCGAGGTTCCGTCGTACATGGCGGCCATCTCCATCGCCAACACAGGCAACCCGAGTGCGCCGGTCGACCAGCTGGAGATCTCCGGCAACACGGTGATGAATGCGCCGTTCGCAGCTGTCGTGGTGTCCAGCGGAGTGGTCCGGGCCGCTCACATCTCCGACAACAATCTGCTGGACTGCTGCATCAACTCCCTCTCCTCGCCGTCCACCGGGCGCGCATCGGTGGTCTTTCTCGACTCCACGTTCCTGGATGCGCCCGTGGTGCGTGGCGGGAAGATCAGCTTCCATCAGGCGACAACAACACCGACCGTCGTCTACTACCGCGATCGCAGCACGAGTCCCAAGACACTGTTCTTCGACAGTGCCGTCGATGTGCAGTCCGCGACGTCGGACAGCTTGACGAGCTACGTGTCGGCCTACGCCGGAATGAGCGTGGTGTTCGGCAGCGCGTTGTCCGGCGCGCTGAAGCAACTTCCGACCCGCGGGGCGAACGGGTCCCGTGCCGTACATGCGGACGGCAGAGTCTTCAAGGTCGCCGCACCGGGTCAATGGGTCAGCGAAGGATACGGAGCCCAAGCTCCGTCGACCGGCGCGTTTACCAGCGGCTCCATGGTCTGGAACACTGCTCCGACGACCGGCACGCCGGTCGGCTGGGTGTGCACCCAGGCTGGGGACCCGGGCACCTGGAAGGGATTCGGCACGATCGCATGATCCCGGCGACTGCACAGACGGTCCGGGTCGGGATCATCGGCCTCGGGCGCAGCGGGTGGAACATCCACGCCCACGCACTGTCCGGGCTGCCCGATCTGTACCGGGTGGTCGCGGTAGCCGACCCGGTCGCCGAACGGCTCGACGAGGGGCGCAGAAGGTTCGGAGCCGGCGGCTATGAACAGGCCGAGGCGCTGATCGCCGATCCGGACGTCGACCTGGTCGTGGTGTCGACACCGACTAACACACACCTGCCACTCGGCTTGGCGGCGGTGCGCGCCGGCAAGCATCTGCTGTTGGAGAAACCGATGGTCCGCGACGTCGCGGAGCTCGACGAGCTACAGGCGGCTGCAGAGGCAGCGTCGACTGTGGTCACCTGCTTTCACAACAACCGATTCGAGCCGTCCTTCCAAGCCGTCTGCGACACCATCGCGAGTGGTCGAATCGGTGACCCGGTGTTGATCCGCCGGACCTACCACCGCTACGGGCGCCGCGCGGACTGGCAGTCGCTGCGCGTACACGGCGGCGGGGAGCTTGCCAACACGGGGTCGCACGCGATCGACCAGATGCTGCGGATGTATCCCGGACGCGAGATCGAGCTGAGCGCTGACCTCCGACGCACCATCACGGTCGGCGACGCGGAGGACCACATCAAACTGATGCTGCAGATCAAGGACGGTCCTCTCTACGAGATCGAGGCGAGCGCGACCATCGCGCTGCCACAGCCGACGTGGTGGGTGGCCGGTACCGCCGGCGGTCTGTCGGTCTCCGGGGACCGACTCGAGGTCCGTTGGCTCGACCCGGACACGTTCGGGGCTCTGGTGCCCGAGCCGGGTGCGGCTCCCGGTCGGCTCTACACGAGCGAGGAACCCCCCGGTTGGTCGACCGAGACGATTCGACTGCCGCCCGGTGATCAGCGTGCGGCGGACTACTACCGCAGTCTGCACGGCGCGCTGACCGGCTCGGGGGAACCGCCGGTCTCGTTCGCGGACATCCGTCTCCAGCTTGAACTCATTGCCCGGGCGCGTGCGTCCGGAGTACGTCCTCCCTCCCCGGCATGACCACGGAGTCGTCCCACATCGACCAAGGAGCTAGGAATGACCGATCGAGACGCAACCAGGTCCTCCCGCCGCGCCATCCTCATCGGCGCCGGGGCTCTCGGCCTCGCGGGGCTGGCCGTCCCGGCACGCGCCGAGCCTGACCCACCCCGCCACCCCCGAACGGTCATCGCCGATGACCTGATCGTCAAGGGACCGGTGCCCTGGGTCGATGTTCGTGCGTACGGTGCCATCGGCGACGGCACCACGGACGACACCGACGCCATCCGCTCGGCCGTTGCGGCCCTGCCGCCAAGTGGCGGCACATTGCTGTGGTCGGCAGGGTCGTACTCGGTCAGTGGCTCGATCGTGTTCGACGGATTCACCGACCTCACCGTGCGCGGTGCCGGCGGGGTCGCGATCACCCAGGTCCAGGAACTGACCAAGACCTTCGAGTTCCGCTCGTGCACCGGACTGTCCGTTCGTGACCTGACGTTTGTGGGCTGCGGCACCGAACACAGCAATGAGCCGACCGCCACGTCCTTCAACGGTGTCGCTGCGATCTTCCTCTTCGACGTCACCGGGGTGTTGATCGAACACTGCACCGTCCGCAACCATGCGGGCGGTGGCCTGCGTTGGAGCGGCGCGCTGGAGAGTGCGTGGTTCGTCGAGAACACGTTCGTCGGGATCGGGGTGCCATCGATCGAGCCGCTGGCCAACAACAGCGACTTCGCGATCGGCGGGTTCGCGGCGACGCGCAACGTTGACATCACGATCACCGGGAACGACATCTCCGCGTCGTGCTTCGGCATCGGTGTGTCCGGTGGCGACCGGGTCGTCATCTCCGGGAATCGGATCCACGACATCCCCGGTCAGCACGGCATCTACCTCTCGGCGACTTCACGCGTGACGGTCACTGACAACGTGATCACGCGGACGTACGGACTCGGCATCAAGAATCAGGTCGCGGAGTCCTATCCCGGCGATGTCTCCGAGGTGGACGTGAGTCACAACCTGCTCGTGGAGAATCAGACTGCCATCGTGATCGCCACCACCAGTGGCGTCGCCCAGAGCCGGCACCTGACGAACGTGTCGATCGTCGGCAACATTATCCGTGGCGCGCGCGAGAGCGGTATCTACCACACCGCGGGCGTCGACTCGCGGATCGCCGACAACCACATCGACGACACGGGCAACTACGGCATCTACCTGAGATTCGTCTCGGGCGACATCACGGACAACAGCATCCGCAGAACCGGTTGGACAGGCCTGTGGGCCCAGGTGGACGAACTCACAACCATTCGCGGCAACGTCTTCGTCGACAATGCAATCGCGCCACGAACCCAACCCGGCGATCTCGGCCGCACGGAGTGGTCTCACCACGTATACCTCGGCACCCCGGCCGAGCCTCGCACGCCAGAGCCGGTAGCCGTGCTGACCGACAATGTGCACTCCGCTCCCTCGGGTGAGCCGGACACGCTGACTGCCTTGGTCCGAATCAGTTCGCCGGTGACCACGGTCTGGTCGGACAACATCAACCTGACCGCCGCGCCACTGCGGGTCGACGGCACGATCCGGCACTCGGACACTCGCTACTCCCCGCAGGCATCGATCGGTGCCGAGACCCGGGGGGACTCGGTCGTCTCGGGACGGGGGCACCGCGAGTTCCATGCAGCAGCCTCGCCCGAGACGTTGCCTGCCTCGTCCTTGTACGCGGTGGGCGACATCTGCTGGCGAACGGACCCGGCGGCTGACGGCCCGCTCGCCTGGATCTGTATCACCGCCGGCCAGCCGGGGACGTGGCGCGCCCTGAGCTGAACGTGGTGCCTGCGCACATGGGGCACGGCGTCACCAAGAACGCCGCCTTCCGCACCGAACCATCGATGGAGGAGTAGAAGTGAACGAGAACTGCGCCGTCGAACCCGCGAATCCGCTGAATCTCAGGCGTTCCACCCGACCGGAGAATGCTGCGCAATCCATCAGTCGCCGCCAGGTCCTGGCTGCCCTTGCCTGCGCGGGAGGTGCACTGCTGACCACCTCCGTGGGCACACCTCGAGCCCTGGCCGCCGAAGGGGTGGCACTGGTCTCGGATGGACGGGCGGCGGCCGTCGTGGTGCTGGCCCGGAGTCGTGCGGCTCAGGTGACCGCTGCCGCGCAGCTCCTCGTGGATACCGTGCAGAGGGCGACCGGCGTGGTACTGACCGTCACCACCGAGGACTCGATCTCACCCACCGAGAGTGAACTGAACCGGATCTATGTCGACACTCGAGGTGCGTGGAGCGCGCAGGGGCTTGACGACATGATCTCGGGCCTCGATCGGGATGGCTTCGTCCTGGCGCCGGGCGACCGCAGTCTGACGGTGATCGGCAACAGCGCATGGGGATCGCAGTTCGGGGCGATCGAGATGTGCCGTCGTTTCGGCGCCGTCTGGCTGATGCCCGACGACGTCGGCGCTTACGTGCCGTCCGCAACGGCGCTGTATGCGCCTGCTCAGATGGTGCAAGGCACGCCAACGTTCCGTTCCCGCGCGCTGAGCCCGTTGTTCAACGCCGGCCACACCGACACCCTGACCGATCCGGATCCACTGAAACAATGGGCCGCACATCAACGCATGCACTGGCGGATCGAGTTCCACCACAATCTGTGGAGGCTCTTCCCGGTTGAGAAGTATGGAGATCCCGCGCTGCCCACCTATCGGCCTGACTTCTATCCCATCCATGATGGGCAGACGTACATTCCGCCGACCGGCACCACCATCCAGTGGCAGCCGCGCTTCAGCGCCCCCGGAATAGCGGCGGCCGCAGCTGCGGAGATCCTCGCCTACCTCGCACCCCGGCCGCACCTGGAGAGCTACTCGCTCGGCGTCAACGACTCCGGCGGTTTCAGTGAGGATGAAGTCGATCTCGCGAAATTGAACTCCATGGGTTACGCGGACGCCTCCGAGCCGTACTACCGGTTCGTCAACGAGGTCGCCGAGATCGTGGCTGCGCAACGCCCCGAGATCAAGCTCGGACTCCTTGCCTACACCAACGTCTCCGATCCGCCCACGTTCCCGCTCCACGCCAACGTGGTGCCGTTCCTGACCCGTGATCGCTACGGATGGGTCGATCCCGCAATCGAGGCGGAGGACAAGCGGGCCACCCTCGCCTGGAAGGCTCTGGCGACTGAGGTCGGTTGGTACGACTACCGCTACGGGGCTCCATACGCCGTCCCCAGAGTGGACTCCGTCGTGGTTGGCCGTGCGATGGCCTGGGCAGCGACGGCCGGCGTCACACACCACTACGCCGAGCTCTACCCGAACTGGGGCGAGGGCCCCAAGCCGTGGGTGCTCTCCGAACTGACGTGGGACCCACACCAGGACGTCCGTGCACTCGAAGACCGTTGGTACGACCTCGCAGTCGGCTCAGCCGCAACGCCGGCGATCCGTTCCTACTACCGGCTGTGGGAGTCATTCTGGCGGGAACGGGTCCCCCAGACCACGTGGTTCCGCACCCCTCGCATGTACTACTACTTCGCCGATCAGGCCTACCTCCAGGTCGTCACGGAGGAGGACATCGCCACCTCTCGGAACCTGCTCGACAAGGCTGCGCGACTGGCCGGCCAACCGGAGCAGGCAGCCCGTGTCGAGGTGCTCCGCAGGCAGTTCGAGTTCTACGAGTCATCTGCCCGGAGCTACCCACGGATGGTGGATGAACCGGCCGGAACGAGAGACGCGCTGCAGCTGATTCGGTCGATCGAGAGTTCCCTCGACCGCAATGTGGACCTTGCGACCCGGCGTACCACCTTGCTGTCGGAATTCAACGCCAGCCCCGTGATGCGGCACTCGATCGACCTTGAGCGGTGGTACGCAATCGGGTGGTCGGGTTGGAACGTCTACGCGATATGGGCGCTCGCCTCCTTCCTCAAGGGCAACCAGGAGTCGGAGATGGTCCGGCGAAGACTGGCCACCCTGGCCGGCGAACCCGGGCGCATTGGCGCCTTCGCCCGGCACGCGCTCGCCGTGTCCGACGACCGGATCGTCACGCGTCTGGAGAACGCCGGCTTCGAGTCCGGAGGGCTCGAGCCGTGGGTGATCGACAACGAGTGGAAGACTGCTGACCAGGCCCGGGTGGTGACGGAGGCGAACAGCACTCACCTCCGGCTGCCCGCAGGGTTCCAAGGCACCATCCACCAAGAGGTCGCAGCATCGCCCGGCGTTTTTCACCTCACCGCACAGATCCGCGCAGCTGACACAGCGCAGGCGGGTGGGTACTACCTCGTTGCCCAAGCCCAGGCACTCGACGCCGACGGTTCGATGATTCGCCAGTTCTGGTCGCCGTGGGCCGCTGTTGCCGATGCGCAGGCCTGGAGCGCCGTAACGGTCGCAGACCTTCTGCCTGACGCGACCACCTCGGTTCGCATCGCGCTCAACGCTCAGGTGAGGGCACCCGTCATGATCGACACCGTGGTGCTGACCCAGCTCAGCGGATAGGCAGCCGGCTTCGGTGTAAACCAGCGTGCGAAAGAGGTCGGCGTAGCACACCGCAAATTCGCGAAAGGACGAACGATGCGGAATGAAGAAGGCGTCTGCCTGGTGACCGGTGGCGCTGGCGCACGGATCGGCCATGGGGTGAGCACGATGGTGGCTGCCCGCGGGCTCCATGTGGTCATCGGCGACACCGACGGTGGCGCCACCCAGCAGCTCGCCACGCGGCTCAGGGCGTCGGGCCACCGAGCCGACGCCGTCGACCTGGACGTCTGCGACCCCGACTCGATCGAGCGGGCACTATCGGAGATCCGCGGCCGGATCGGAACCGTTCGTTCGCTGGTCAACAGTGCGGGAACAGGCCTGGAACTGCCTGCTGCTGACGTCTCCACGCCGCAGTTCGACCGGATCATGGCGGTGAACGTCCGTGGATCCTGGTTGTGCGCACGAGCGGTGCTACCGGGAATGATCGACGCCGGCGGGGGTAGCATCGTGAACATCGGATCCGTCCACAAGGCGGGGGCGAGCCAGGGGTACTCGGCGTATGCCGCGAGCAAGGCGGCGCTCGTCGGACTGACTCGCGGAATCGCGTGTGACTATGGTCGGCAGTTCGTGCGGTGCAATATCGTCCATCCCGGTGCGGTGGTGAGTCCGGAACAACTGGCCGAGGATTACCGGACGGGTGCCACCCCCAGCCACCGCCGCTTCCTCGCCGAGCGGCAGATGATGCCGAGACCCGTCACTCCCGCCGACATCGGCAAGGTCGTCGGCTTCCTGCTCTCGGACGACGCCTTGTCAATGACCGGCAGCGAGGTCTGGGCGGACGCCGGCACCAGCGCCATGCTCTTCGACCACCGCTCCCCCGAATGGAGTATGGAAGCGGGAGCCGCGGCCACGTAGGTCTGTCAGCGAGCGGCGATGCCGCCGGTCTCGAGCTTGGTCAGCAACGCCGCAGCCAGGTGCGCGTAGCCTGCCGCGGAGGGGTGCAGCCCGTCATGCAGCAGGTCGGCCTGCTCCGGACCGAAGATCTCCGGGCCCGAGATCAGATGGATCGCATTATCGGTGTCAGCCAGGAGCATCGCGGCCATCTCCACCTCTGAGCGCAGCCGAGCGAGGGTCATGCCGGTGGGACCGACGAGATTCTCCCGATCGGGGCTGACGATCGGCGAGATCACCACCAGGGGCGCATCGGGGTGGCCGTCCCTGATGGTGCTCAGGAATCCCAGAGCTGTCGGAAGGAAGGACCTCTGGCTGAACGTTCCGGATCCGTACACATTGATCCCGAGGCAGGTGATGACGAGATCGGCGGGGTGGTCGCGGATCCATCGAGCGATCATCGGGTCAAGGTGGCACTCACTGCCGAAACCGAGGCAGGTCAGTTCCATGTCCAAGGACTTCGCGACCATGGCCGGCCAGGTGGTTGACGGCGATGCCGCCGACCGGCACTGCGTGATCGAGCTCCCGTAGGCGATCAGCTCGCGTCGCTCCGTCGCCGGTGCGGCGACCATCCGCGCGCCGGGACTCAGGAACAGGCCGGTGATCCGGAGCTCGCCGTACTGCGGTAGCCACACCTCGACGGACTTCATGGCGGGTGGTAGGCCGCGGAACGCGACGTGGCCATCCGCGTCGAGCACCGCCGATCCCGCAGTGCTTCCGTCGACGAACAGATCGATGCGGTCCGTCAGCAGGTCGTCCAGGGCCGCGACCGCGACTCCGATCACGGTGGCGTCGGTGCGGAACACCAGTCGGATCCCTGCCTGCATGGCCGCCCGGCTGCGCAGCCCTTCGCCGGGAAACAGCGGCAGTCGACTCAAGGGTAGTCGCCAACCCCGCGACCCTGCCCGCCCGTGCTCGACCTCGGCGGCGCCCGCCCAGACGATCCGTTCATCGTTCGGCTCAATGCGAATCACTGATGTTCCCCCCGCCGAACACGCCCACGAGTCCCGCTCCTTCCGTTCGCGCACCTGTTCGCCGTCGGGCGGGCAGGGCTTCGCCACGCCCGACGGCGAGGGGTCAGCTGGTGATCGTGACGCCCTTCGTGGTGAACACGGTGCCGTAGTACCACGGACGCAGATTCTCCACGTGCGGCTTCACCAGCAGGTTGTAGCCACCCCAAAGCACCGGGATCATGGCGAAAGCGTCCACCCAGGCTGTCGCGGCCTCAGTGAGCATGTCCCGCTGCTTGTCCACATCGGTCTCGGTCAGCGCCGCGGCGACAAGTTCCGAGGTCTGCTGGAGCTCGGCGGGGCGGCTCCCGTCGATGATCGCCATCTGTTCCGCGAGCGGGGCCTCACTCTCGATGGATGCGAGCACCTGGGCCGCCTCGGCGGCCGGGATCAGGTTCGCGCCGTAGATCTGGGGAGCCGTCGGGAAGATGCCTTGGACGGCCGCCAGCATGGTGGGCGGATTGATCGCGCCGTTCTGGACGTAGAACCCTGTGTAGTCCGCCGGATGGACCAGGGCACGCTTGCTCGAGTAGACACCGACCTCCACCACGTCGAGCGTCGCGGTGACACCGATGTTGTCGCGCCACATCTGCCCGATGGCTTCAACCCACGGGCTCGCCTGGAAGTCCAGCAGCTGAATGGTCGGCATGCCCACGCCGTCCGGATAGCCGGCCTCGCTCAGCAACTCCTTGGCCTGGTCGACATCGAAGGAGATCCCGGGCACTTCATCGCCGCCCGGCACGGCGGAGGGCAGCAACGAGGTCCCCGCGACCGCGGGTTCCGCGATCCCGGCCAGTGCGTCCCGGTCGATCGCCAACGCCAACGCCTGCCGGACCCGGACGTCGTGCAGCGCCGGGTGCTCGCTGTTCATCACGACCAGCCGGCGGACCTGATTGGTCGGCGAGCTGACGAGCTGATCGGCCACGTCGGAGGCCGTCACGGCCTCGAGGTTGTCCTCGATCCGACCGGTGATGTCAATCTCGCCCTGTTGGAAGGCCAGCAGATCCGCGGTGGTGCCGCCGTCGTTGAAGGTGACCTCCCACCGCTCCAGGAAGTAGCTGTCCTTGTCCCAGTAGGTGTCGTTGGGGACCAGCACGGCGCCTTGGTTGACGCGGAAGCTGTCCAGCAGGAATGGTCCATTGCTCACCCAGCCCTCGGGCACCAGCCACGCGTCGCCCAGTTCCTCGACCGTCGCCGGGTGCAGCGGCAGGGCCCAGAAGCCCGCCAGGTGGACCAGCAGGTCGGCGTTGGAGTGAACGAGGGTGAGCTCGAACGTCGAATCATCGACCGCCTTCGCGCCGACGGTTGCGAAGTCTTCGGTCACACCGGCCATGTAGGCGTCGGCGCCCTGGACACCGACAACGGTGTGGACGTATGAGGGCGATCCCTCTCCTGCGATACCGGGGGTGAGGATGCGCTTCCAGTTCCACTCGAAGTCGTTTGCCGTGACCGGGTCTCCGTTCGACCAGACCGCATCGGCCCGGATCGTGAATGTGTAGACCAGCCCGTCTTCCGAGACCGTCCACGACTCTGCGGCCCCCGGTACCACCTGGTCGGGCTGGTCCGCGTCGATCGCGACCAAACCTTCCCACAGGCCGATCATCATGATCTGTCCGAAGGAGGAGTTGCCATTCACCGCCGGGTCGAGGGCGGCGACCGGGAGCATCGACTGGCGCAAGGTGCCAGTTCGTTGTGGGTCGGCGTCCTGGTCGGGTGCAGTGGTGGCATCGTTGCCGCCGTCGTCGGAGAAGCCGCAGCCGGCCAACACACCGGTGGCCGTTGCCATGGTCGCCGCGAGGAACGAGCGGCGACCGAGGAGAAGTGCTGGAGAACTGGAGTTGACGGGGCGTGCGGAGTGCGGCATCGGGGCTCCTTGGGGATGGGGCGTGGTTGGGGGGCTGATCGAGAGGGAAGGTGATCCAGTTGTGGTGGTGGACCGGCGCACCGCGGCCGGCATCAGCCGGGACTGCGTACCCAGTGCCCTGGGGCGGTCTCAACCAGCTCCCCGGTCAGGTCGAGCTCCGGTTCGTCCCGCAGGGCGGCGGTGCCGATGGGCTCGCCGGCGACGGCACGGCTCCCGTGGATCGGGAGCACGGAGGCGAGCAGTTCGCGGGTGTACGGATGCTGTGGTGCGCCGAACAGATCGGCCGCCGTGGCTGACTCCACAATCGTGCCGTTGGCCATCACGATGATGCGATCGCAGATGCGTTGCGCCACCGCCAGATTGTGGGTGATGAAGAGCATCGACAGACCCATCTCCGCCTTGAGCCTCTGCAGCAGGTCGAGGATCTGTCCTTGGATCGACACGTCGAGTGCCGAGGTTGGTTCATCGCACACCAGCAGGTCCGGTTCGAGCGCGAGCGCACGAGCGATCGCGATGCGTTGTTGCTGCCCGCCGGAGAACTGTCGTGGGTACTGGTCGGCGCGAGTCTCTGGGATGCCGACGAGCTCCAACAACTCCAGCGCGCGTGCCCGCCGGCTCGCCGGAGTGCCGACCCGGTGCACCTTGAGCGGTTCGGCGACATTTGAAGCCACCGTCAGGTGTGGCAGCAGCGAGGCATACGGGTTCTGGAACACCAGCTGTACCCGCCGGCGCCAAGCCTTCAGGTCTTGTCCGCTCAGGGTCAACGCATCGTCACCGTCGAACTCGAGGGCACCGGTTGTCGGTTCGATCAGCCGGGCGATGAGCCTGGCCAAGGTCGACTTGCCCGATCCCGATTCTCCGACGATCCCCACCGTTTCGCCCGACTCGATCGTCAGGTCGACATCGCGAACGGCTGTGATCTCCCCACCGGGAACCTGGAAGACCTTGACGAGATCCCGCGCCGCGACCAGGTCTGTCGTCCGTTCGAACGGCTCCTGGCGGGCGCGGCCGGGCCCGTCTGCCTGGTGCGGGTGTCCCGTCGGCGCCGCGGCGTGGTGACCTGCTTCACCGGTGGAGGTGACGGTCCGACCTCTGGACGTGGCCGGATCCAGGGCGGTGACAGTTTCAGCTGCCCGTAGCAGCTGGCGCGAGTACGGATGGGACGGACTATTGACGAAGGCATCCACCGTCGCCGCCTCGACGACGACACCGTGACGCATCACCACGACGTCATCACAGAGGTAGCGTGCCACCCCAAGGTCGTGGGTGATCATCGCCAACGAGATCCCGTCGCCGCGCAGCACTTCCAGCAGATCCAGGACCTGGCGTTGGATGGTCACATCCAACGCTGTCGTCGGCTCATCAGCGATCAGCAGCTTGGGCCGGGCCACGATCGCCATGGCAATCATCGCGCGCTGCCGCTGCCCGCCGGACAACTGGAACGGGTACATCCGGATCCGCTTGCGCGGTTCTGGAATCCCAACGCGATCCAATGCCTCGATGGCGCGCTCCAGGGCGTGGGCGCGGTCGGTGATCCCGTGCCATCGAAGGTGTTCGGTGAGTTGGACCTTCAACGTTCGCGTCGGATTCAGAGCGGACATGGCGTTCTGGAAGACCATGCCGATCTGTGCGCCCCGCACGGCCCTCAACTGCTTGTCCGGCAAGCTGATCAGGTCCTGGCCGCCGAACATGGCCTGTCCGGTCACGGACGCTGTCTCTGGCAGTAGCCGCAGCAGGGCGCGCATCGTCACCGTCTTGCCGGATCCGGACTCGCCGACGACCGCCAGGGAGGCGCCCGGTTCGATGTCGAAGCTCACGCCTTCGACCACGGTCGCCGTTGGGCCACCACGCGGCTTGGCGAAGCTCACCCGCAGATCACGAACCGAGAGCAGGGCCTGGGGATCATGCGCTGTGGGCTGTACGCCATCCAGCGTGGCGCTGCTACCGAACGAGGCCGTCATGCGTGGTCCTCTTCGCTGGAATCGAAGGCATCTCGCAGACCATCACCCATCCAGGTGAACGCCAGCATGGTGAGGCCGAACAGGACCAGGGGCGCGATGATCAGATACGGGTGAGAAAGCACGAAGGTGTAGCCGTCCACGATCATTCCGCCCCAGGATGGAGTGGGCGGCGCCACGCCCAGTCCCACCAGAGCCAGTCCAGACTCGGCGATGATGGCGCCGGGTATCCCGAAGCTCGTCGTGACCAGCAGCGGCCCGGCTGCGTTCGGCAGGATGTGTCGGACTGCGATCGCGAACCCGCCGGTGCCGATCGATCGCGACGCCTCGATGTACTCGAACGTCTTGATCTTCAACACCTGCGCTCGGACCAGGCGTGCTTGTGTGACCCAGCCGGCGATTCCGATCGCCAGGATGATCGACAACGGCGACCGACCCATGACCACGACGAGCAGCACCGAGAACAGGTAGCTCGGGAACGCGTACATGACGTCGGTGAAGGACATCAACGCAGACTCCGCCCGACCGCCGAGCCAGCCCGCCCACAACCCGATCACCAAGGCGATCACCAGCGCCACAAGTTCTGCGGTGAAGCCGATGATCAGGGCCGTCCGGAGGCTGTAGAGGAGCCGGGAGAACACGTCCCTACCCAGTTGGTCGGTGCCGAGCAGATGTCCCTCGCTCAGCGGTGGCAGCAGACCGTTGAGCAGGTCCTGCTCACTGTAGGAGTGGGGTGCGAGCAGCGGGGCTGCGGCGGCAACGACCACCAGCACAACGACGAAGGCCAGGCTGGCAAACGCAAGCCGGTTCCGCTTGAAACGCGTCCAGCCGCGACTCAGTTCGCTCTGCGCACGTGGTGCCGCTGCGTCGGAGCGTTGGCGCCGCGCCAGTCGGCGGACGGTCGGTGTTGGACCGTCGTGGTCGGCGTCCACAGTCCTACTGCCCGGCTCATGACGGTCCTGGACCCCGCTCGGATTCATCCGGAGACCTCCGCATCGGAGCTCGCGGAGTCGACGCGAACCGCGTCGGGGCGGTTCGATGCCGTTCTCGGTCCCGCTCTGGTCGAGCCGCCATCCGACCGCTTCCGATGCATGGAGCCCACCAAGAAGGCTGGCCTGGCCGGGCGACGCCAGCCACTGAGCCGTCGCTGGTGCGCGATCCTCGGGTCGAGCAGACCGTAGACGACATCGACGATCAGGTTGACCAGCATCAGGATCAACGCAAAGAACAGTGTTGTGCCCATCAGCAGCGGCATGTCCCTGGTCCGTGCGGCGAGGGTGAAGAGCCTGCCGAGACCGGGGATCCCGAGCAGCACCTCGATGAACACTGTTCCGGTTGCCAGCGAGGCGAAGACCGGGCCAACCACCGTGACCAGCGGGATCAGTGAGTTCCGCAGGACGTGACGGATCAGAACCGTTCGGGTGCTGCCACCCTTGGCCAGCGCCGCAGTGACGTAGTCGTCTCGTAGCGCTTCCAGCATCGAGGACCGGACGTATCGGGCGAGCATTGCCGTCGGCTGCACGGCCAGTGCGATCACCGGGATGATCATGTACTCCGGCCCGGCCCATCCGCGCACCGGTAGCCAACCGAGGCCCACCGCGAGGATCAGCATGAGCAGCAGCGCGAAGAGGTAGCCGGGCAGAGCTTGCAAGGTGGTCAGGACGAAGATCGAGCCGTAATCGGCCGGCTTGTCCTTCTTGATGGCCGCCAGCATTCCCACCGGGATGGCCACAAGCAGGGTCAGCAGGGTGGCAGGTACCGCGAGGGAGAGGGAGACCGGAAATGCCTCGCCGATCAGCCCTTCCACCGTGGACTGCGGGTACTTGTACGTCGGGCCCATGTCCCAGGTGATGGCTCCCCCCATGAACCGGAAGTACTCGAGCCAGCCGGCCGCACCCTCTTGACCGCTCGGGTCCGCACCGCCGGAGGAGTTGCCAAGGGTGGTTGTGCCGACGTCCGAGAGTTGGGCGAACGAGCCGGGTACGAGTTGCAGGAGGCCGAAGGTGATCACCGAGACGGCAAGCAGTGACAGCACCAACCGCACCAGCCTGCGGGCGAGATAGCCGAGCAACTCACGCACCACCAGTGCGACCGAGTCGCTTGGCAGCCCGGGGCGAGCGAGGGGTGTGTCTCGGCAGCCCGGGCGAGCGAGCGATCATCATTGCGACCTCCTGGCCGGCCGTACGGGTTGACACGACAATGGCTGCGATGCCAGTGCAGTGGGCTCATCATGCGCGAACTGAGGTCCTAGGTCAAGACCTGGTTCGCGGCGGGCCAGCAGCGCACCCGGAGCCTGCGACTCCGGCCGGCGCCTGGCGGGACTACCCCCCGAGTCGAGCCACGGCGTCGACCTCGACCAGCAGTGCGGGATCGGCGAGGGTGACGCCGATGGCCGTGCGCGCGGGAAAAACAGGCCCGGTGAAATACTCACGGTAGACCGCGTTGAAGGCGGCGAAGTCGCGCACGATATCGGCGAGGTAGATCCGCACCTGGACGACGTGATCTAGGTCCAGGCCCGCCTCCGCCAACACTGCGACGACGTTGTCGAAGGTGGTGCGGGCCTGTTCCTCGAGGCCCGGCCCAACCAGTTGGCCTGTTCCGCGCTGGTAGCCGACCATCCCCGAGACGTGAACGGTCGCGCCGGACCGATCCCGGCTCAGCATCCCGAAGGAGAGCGGTAGGCCGCTGTTCGCGCCGGGCGGGGTCAGAGGCACCGGCGCTGCGGACGAGGTCATCTTGTACTCCATTCCATGTATTATGCAGAATAGTCCGGATTCGGTCCGCATCTGCGAAACCTGACCGATCGGCGCCGGGGCCGACCGGGACGTGCGGACCACCGAACCGTCAGACACGCCCTTGGGAGGCAACCGATGCGAACCGCCACGGAAAAGACCGTCATCGAGTCCTGGCCGCAGTCCGAGCGTCGTTGGGCCAGGGCGCCCGACGTGCTCGGCGGGGGCGTCAGTACCGGCCTGCGAGCACAGTTCCGGCCGCACCCCCTGTTCTTCGAGTCGGGCAGCGGTGCCCGACTGACCGACGTCGACGGCAACACCTACCTGGACTACGTGCTCGGGTGGGGACCCAACATCGTCGGTCATGCACATCCACAGTTGATCGGCGAAGTGACCCGCGCCCTGGCCAGGGGACAGAGCTTCGGCGCCGTCTCCGACGACGAGGTCGAACTCGGGCGCGTGGTGATGGACCGCATCCCGGGCGCCGAGCGGGTGTTGTGGACCAACACCGGCAGCGAGGCCGCACAGATCGCACTGCGGCTTGCCCGCGCCGCGACCGGGCGGCGCCGGGTGGTCAAGTTCGGTGGGCACTATCACGGATGGACCGACGCCTTCCTGACCGGCTACCGGCCCAGCCCGGACGGCTCGCTGGGCGGGCCGGGCACGCTCGGGCACAACCCAGGCTCGATCGCTGACGTCACACTGGCACCATGGGGAGACGCCGATGCGCTCGCCGCGATCCTGGCCGACCCGACATCCGACGTCGCTGCGGTGTTCTGCGAGCCGGTGCTCTGCAACACCGGGGTCCTGACTCCACCGGACGGCTTCCTCCTGCGGTTGCGAGAACTGTGCGACCGGCACGGGGTCGTGCTGGTGTTCGACGAGGTGATCACCGGGTTCCGGATCGCCCGCGGCGGCGCCGTCGAGCGGTTCGGTGTCCGACCCGACCTGGTGCTCCTCGCCAAGGCGATCGCCGGAGGCCTCCCGCTGGCCGCCGTCGTCGGGCAGGCGGCGATCATCGATCAGGTACGCAGCGGCGTGGTGCACGCCGGCACCTACAACGGAAACCTCACGGCCATCGCCGGCGGCCGGGCCACACTTGACATCCTGGACCGACCCGGGGTGTACGCGAGGTTCGAAGCACTGACCGGCGCACTCACGGACGGCTTCACGGAAGCCTTCGCCGCGGCTGGTCTCGAGGCGACGATTCATCATGTAGGTCCTGCGCTGCAGGTGATTCCGGGCGTCGCGAACGCCGCGACCGTCGACGCGTACTTCGGCGCGGACTGGGCGTTCTACGACGCATTGGTGGTGGAACTGTTGCGGCGCAACGTGTTCTGCCTACCAGGGGGACGCTGGTACCTGTCCACCGAGCACACCCAGGTCCAGGTGGAGACGACCATCGCCGCTATGAGGGCGGCGATCGCCGAACTGGCCTGACCCGCGCCCCAGCCGATGGTCACCGACCGCTCCGCGGTCACCTTCCCAATCCGAACGGCAGGAACATGAACACGCCTCCGCACGCTACGACACCGGTGCATTTCGACCGGCTGACCCGGACCGAGCTCGCCGATCTCGCACCCCGCGCGCTCGCGGTGATCCCGATGGGGTCGACGGAGCAGCACGGTCCGCACCTACCCAGCGGCACCGACACCCGGATCATCACCGAGATCGCCCACCGCGCCACGGTGCTGGTCGGCGATCGCGTGCCCGTGGTGGTGCTGCCCACCCTGCCGTTCGGCGTGGCCGGGCACCACGTTCCCTTCGGCGCCACCGGCAGTGTCAGTCACGCGGTCTATCTCGATATGCTCACCGAGCTCGGCCAGAGTCTCGTCGGGTCAGGTTTCGGTCGCCTGATGTTCCTCAATGGCCATGGCGGCAATGATCCCGCCGTCCAGACCGTCGGGGCCCGATTGGTCACCGAGTGCGCGCTGCCGGTGAGTGTCGCCGCGACGTCCTATTGGACCGCCGCCGGACCTTTGTTGGCCGAGTTCAGCGACATCCTCGGCCCCACGCCGGGGCACGCCGGGACCTTCGAGACCTCGTGCATGCTGGCGATCGACCCGGCAAGTGTGCGACTGGACCGATTGCCGGATCCGGAGCCCGCCCGTGAGCCACTCGCTGACGCCGGCCTCAGCGGGGCAGTGGTGAGTCGCGCAGGCATCTGGATGGCCAGCGATGGCCGCACCGATAGTGCCGCCGGTGCCCACGCCGGCTTGGGCGACCGGGCGCTGACGGTGATTGCCGAGGCCGTCGCTGACTTGATGGTCACCTTCCACGCCAGCACTCCAGTAGGAACCGGCCGCTGAGGGATACTGGGCTTGTGAGCGATCTTGCTGCCCTCGGGGATCCGGCCGATGCGGTATCCGGCACATCGCTCGTGATGGGGATCCAGCAGTCGTTGCGCCGCGCGATCATTGCGGGGGCGTTCGCACCGGGTTATCGCCTCCGCGAGATTCCACTGGCGGAATACTTCGGTGTTTCGACCACTCCTGTGCGTGAGGCCCTGCGGCAGCTGCAGGCCGAGGGGCTCGTCACCTTCTTCCCGCGGCGTGGCGCCGTGGTGGTCGCGATGAGTGCGTCCGAAGTTCGCGAGCTCTACGAGATTCGCACCGTGCTGGAGACTCACGCCGTCCAGCAGGCAGCCGCCCGAGCGCTCACGGTTGCCGAATTGGGCCGGGTCCGCGCGATCGCGCAGCAGCAGCGTGACATGGCAGCTGCAGGTCAGGTGCCCCCGGCCCCGGTCGATGCCGATTTCCATCGGGAGCTGGCTGCCCTCGGTGGCAATGCGGCGATGGCCGGTCTCATCGAAAGGGCGACTCGGCAGATCGAGACCGTCCTGGCGCGACGACAGTCCGTGGTGGAGGACGGCCTTCGTACCGCGGCTGCCGCACATCTGGCCATCCTTGAGCGGGTCGAGGCAGGAGACGCCGCCGGTGCGCGCGAGTTGATGCACGAACACCTGTCGTCGGCGTGCGAGATGGTCCTCGCCAGCCTCAACGACTGACGGGGATCGGGTGGCGCGCAGGTACTGCCGGCGACGACGTCAGCTACCGAAGCGCCGGGCACCGACATCGGTGTCCGCGCTCTCCTGCGCGAGCAGCGCGACGCGGGTCGCGAGCAGGCTGGCGGCCGTGGTGATCTCGGGCTCCCGTCCGGCGTCGACCGCGTCGAAGAAGTACGCGGCCGGGCGCCGTGGTGGCGGCAGCGTCTGGACCCACGGGGCCCGATCGTGGGTGGCGACCGTGAGCGTGTTGTACGCCCAGTCCAGCTCGGCCGTTCCCTCCGAACCGGTCAGGCGCATCCGGTAGTGCCCGTGCACGTCCGCGGCCTGGGGGGAGAGCCAGTTCGCCTCGATCGTCGCGGTCACCGATCCGGCCCGGAGCAGCACCGCGACATGGTCGTCGAACTCCGGGTGGTCGGCGGCCCGCACGTTCCCGGTCACGGCCGCCACCGAACCCGAGGTGGCGCCGGTCAGGTCCAGCACGAGATCGATGTCGTGGACCGGCAGATCGGCCGCGATCCCGCCGTAGCCGGCGCGACTGCGGAACCAGGCCGGGCGGGTCGGCAGGTTGAGCTTGTGCGGGCCGGTGCTCGCGACCAGGGCGAGCTCCCCCAGCACGCCGTCCGCGAGCAGCCGGCGGGCGGCGGAGGTGGGCGGGTAGAACCGCTTCTCGAACACCACCGAGACGTGTCGGTCCGCCCGTTCAGCCGCCCGCTCGATCTCGTCGAGCTGGGTCAGCGACGTGCACAACGGCTTGTCCGCGAGCACGTGCGCACCGGCCTCGAGAGCGGCCAGCACCGCCGCCGCCCGCTCGCCGTACACGCCCGCGACGAGGGCCACGTCGACGTCGTGCTCGGCGAGCAGCTCGCCGGGGTCGGCGTAGATCGGCACGTCGGGCGCACCGGCCAGGTGCGCGGAGCGCATCGCCGGATCCGGCTCCGCGATCGCCACCAGCTCGCACGAGGGCCGATGCGCCACCTCGTCCAGGGCGTAGCTCACGTGCGGGTGCGCCGCCCCGAGGATGGCGACCCGGGTCATGAGAGGTCCTCCAGTCGTACCTGGCGCCCGGTCCGGGCCGCCTCGTAGATCCCGCAGAGCAGCCGGACGGTCCCCGCGGCGTCGGTGGCATCTGCCGCGGACCGGCGCCCGCCCGCGATCGCCTCGAGGACCTCCCGCCACATCGCGACGTGCCCGGCGATCCCGATCGCGGCCGGGTCCGATGCCCCGCTGATCACCGTGTCGTCAGCGGGCGGCGGCGGCACCCCCGGCAGGTCCCAGCGGATCACCTCGCCCTGGCCGAGCTCGACGACGCCGAGGGACGTGTGCAGCGTGAGCGTCGCGGGCGAGCCGGGCGGGGTGGCCGTGGAGGTGCTGATCATGCCGAGCGCGCCCGAGGTGAACCGCAACGTGGCCACCGTGGTGTCCTCGGCGTCCATCTCGTGCCCGAGCGTGCCGTACTGCGCGGTCACGTCGGCCACCGGGCCGCACAGCCAGCGCAACAGGTCCACGTTGTGCACGCCCTGGTTCATCAGCGAACCGCCGCCCGCAGCCATCGAGGAGCGCCACCCGGCGGCCGCGTAGTAGTCGTCGTCGCGGTGCCAGTGCACGTGGGTGGTGGCCAGGCGCATCCGGCCCAGGTGGCCGCCGTCGAGCAGGGTCTTGACGTAGGCGAACTCGGCCTCGAACCGCCGCTGCGCCACCATGGCGATCACCACGCCCCGCTCGGCCTGCAGCACGGCGAGCCGCTCCGCATCGGCGACCGACGTGGCCATCGGCTTCTCCACCAGGACGTGCCGGCCCGCCTCCGCGGCGGCGATGGCCAGCGGGGCATGCCATTCGGTGGGGGCGCACACCGCGACGGCGGCCACCTCCGGGTGCACGATCACCGCGTCCGGGTCGAGCCGGACCGCCCCCGGCCAGCCACTCTCGGCCGCCAGCCCAGGGCTCCCGCCACTGAACGCCACCAGGTTGACGCCGGGCAGCGCACGAAGCGCCCGCGCGTGCGTGACCCCGATCGCGCCAAGCCCGATGATGCCGATACCGAGTTCGGGCGAGCTCACTTGGATCCCTTCCAAGACGTGAGAGTGTCCCGCCATCCTACGGTGTCGCACTCTTGACTTGCAACCGATTGCACGACAGGATGCGTCGCGTGAAAAGAATCGGATTCATCGGCACCGAGAACTCCCACACCGACCACTTCATCCGCTTCCTCAACGATGAGGAACGCCACCCCGGCCATCGCGCAGCGGCGCTGGTCGGCGGACGGAACGACCGTAACGCCGCGCTGGCCGCGAGCGGCGGGATCGACCTCGTCGTCGAGGACCCGGAGGACCTGATCGGTCAGGTCGACGCCGCGATCATCTCCACCCGCGACGGCGCACTGCACCGCCGGCAGGCGGAGCCGCTCCTGGCGGCCGGCATCCCGGTTCTGGTGGACAAGCCGCTCGCCACCACCGTCCCCGACGCCGCCGCCATCCTGGCCGCCGCCCACGCGGGCGGGGCGCCGGTGTTCTCCGGTTCCGCGCTGCGCTACGTGCCGCAGGTCGAACAATTGCGCGACGGCGGAGCCGAGCTCGGGCCGTTCCGTCACCTGCATGTGGTGGGGCCGGCCGATCCGGACAGCCCGTACTCGGGCCTGGCCTTCTACGGGATCCACCACGTGGAGGCCGCCCTGGAGATCCTCGGCAACCCGGTCCTCGCGCCCGGCGAGGTCACGCCCGTGGTGCGCCAGCACGGCGACACGACCACCGCCGTCGTGCGCCTCGGCGAGACCGAGGTGACGTTCACGTTCGTGGTCCCCGGGGATGCGACCCGGGTACCGTTCCACGCCACCGCCGTGCGGACCAACGGCGTCGTCGCCCGCGAGCTGGTGCTGGACCGCGACTACAACGCACCCGCCCTGGCCGCGTTCATCGACGCGGTCGAGACCGGCCGCTCCCCCGTTACCGACGAGCACCTGCTCAGCCCGGTGGTGGTGCTCAGCGCCATCGCCGAGGCCCTGCCCCTCGGAAAGGACGAATCATGACCACGCCCTTGCGGTTCGGCGTCATCGGCGTCGGCACCATCGGCCGGGCCCACCTCAAGCGGCTCCGCTCCCCGGAGTCCCCGGGCGAGCTGGTCGCCCTCGCGGACGTCTCGGCCGAGGCGGCCGCCGCCGCGGCGCAGGAGTTCGGCACCACGGCCGAGACGCTCGAGTCCCTGTTCGCCCGGGCGGACGTGGACGCTGTGATCGTCGCGATCCCGTCCGGCCTTCACGCGGATACCACCATCGCTGCCCTCGATGCCGGCAAGCACGTGCTCCTCGAGAAGCCGATCGACGTCACGGTCGATGCCGCGGATCGGATCATCGCCGCCGAGGAGCGTTCCGGGAAGACCCTCTCGGTGGTGAGCCAGCGCCGGTTCGCGGCGGAGAACCAGTTCCTGCGGGAGGCGATCACCGCCGGGCACCTGGGCAAGGTCACCGCTGCGAACATCGAGATCGCGCTCTGGCGCACGCAGGAGTACTACGACTCCGGCGCGTGGCGGGGCACTTGGGCGCTCGACGGCGGCGGCGCGCTGATGAACCAGGGCGTGCACCTGGTGGACCTGATCCTGTGGCTGCTCGGCGACGTCGAGGAGGTGTACGCGCACGGCGGGCTGCTCGCGCACGAACGCATCGAGGTCGAGGACACCATCACGATCACGGCCCGGTTCGCCGGTGGCGCCCTGCTCACGTTCCTCGCGACCACCACGGCGTACAACAACCTCCCCCTGCGGGTGGCGATCATGGGCGACGGCGGCAGTGCGGTCACGCTGTCGGAGAAGTTCACGCACTACGAGTCGCGTACCGGGGCGGCGCCGGAGGAGTTCGATGCGGTCGATCAGCAGCTCGGTCAGCTGACCGACTTCGTCACCGCCGTCCGCAGCGGCACCAGGCCGCTGGTCACCTCCGTCGAGGCGCGCGCGGCCGTCGCGTTCATCGAGGCCGCCTACACGTCGATGCGCACGGGCGAGCCGGTCAAGCCGCGATGAGCGTAGGTCCGGCCGGGCCGACAGGGCAGGCAGGGCCGGCCGACGCGTTGGCGCCTGTGCTGGCGGCGCCCACGCCCCAGGTGTGGTCATTCATCGGTGACTCGGTGACGGCGGCGAGCTGGCACACCTGGGGCGAGCGCGGCTTCGTGGAGCTCTTCCACGAACGCCTGCGCGAGCTCGGCCGCACCACCGACGGCGTGGTGAACACGGCCGTGTCCGGCTGGCGGGTCACCGACCTCGCCGAGAACCTGGACGCCGTCTGCCTGCGCTATCGGCCCGACGTCGTCGTCATCGGCGTCGGGCTGAACGGCACGAAGGGCCTGGCCCACGGCGTCGGCGCGTTCGGACGCGCCTACCGGCAGCTGGTGACGCGGATCCGCCTGGCGAGCGACGCCGTCGTCGTCCTGGCGACCCCGAACGGCACCCTGCCCACCGGGCCGGAGCACGTGCTGGCCCACCTGGACGCCTACGCCGCGGAGATCCGCGCCGTCGCTCGGGACCTGGCTGCGCCTCTGG
Source organism: Occultella aeris (assembly GCF_902703175.1). Classification (GTDB taxonomy): domain Bacteria; phylum Actinomycetota; class Actinomycetes; order Actinomycetales; family Beutenbergiaceae; genus Occultella; species Occultella aeris. Next base: position 164,573 of record NZ_CACRYJ010000014.1, read on the forward strand.
TGGACCATCACGCCGAGTGGCAAGCCACCGATCCGAACACCTGGTACCACTGGCTCGGTCACGGCTGCCACCCGAACGCCTACGGCCACCGCGCGATGGCCCGCACCATGATGCGGGCCTTCGGGGTGTGGAGCGAGGACGCCAGGAGCAGGCGCCTGACCATTCCGTGATCCGGCGGACCCGCCGGAGCCGGCCGGCTAGGGGCGCCGTCGCACCCGCCGCATGATCGCCTGCCAGCCACCGAAGGTCAGCACCAGCCCGACCACGATCCCGCGGACGATCCACAGGCCCGCCGGCCAGACCACCTCATAGGAACCCGGAATCCCGAGCAGGGCCGCAATGATCTGGCCCAAGCCCGCGCGGCCGGCCGCCAGCCCGTCGAGGGAGAGCGCCCCGATGATGATCACCGCGGCCAGCGCCAACAGGAAGAAGGACCCGACCCCGATCCTGCCGCCCTCCTTGTCGCCCCGCGCCCGGGCGATGAGCGCCATCACGAGGTGCGCGAGCGGGAACACCACGAAGAACCACAGCAGGGCACCCATGAGGATCCCGACGTAGGCCAGGACGAGCATCCCGCCGAGGGTCCCGACCGCTCCCAAGGGAGTCTCGTAGGCGAAGTACTCCGGATCGTCCAGGACCGCCGGGATGGCACAGGCCACGATGGCCACCGGCAGCACGCCGAGCACCCACCAGAGCATCATCCGGTTCAGCGGCCGGTTCGACATGTGCGCCCGGACCACGACCTCGATGATGAGGGCCGACGCCACCATCGGGACGCCGAAGATCGCGCCGATCGGCGCGGCGCCGTCGCCCCCTTGCGGCTCGAGCAGGAGCAGCGGCACGGCCGCGATGAGCACGGCGATGATCGAGATCACGGCGACGACCGCGATGACCTCCACGCGCTCGTCCGGATCCTCCGAACCGGACACCTCGGATCGCTGACCGACCTCACCCATGCTCGCCCCCTCGCCTCGGCGCCCGATGGTAGCGGGACCGCCCTCCACGCTCGAGGAGTCGGCAGGCCGGCCGGTCACCCGAAGTCGATGCCCTGTGCCAGCGGCAGCTCGGTCGAGTAGTTGATCGTGTTCGTGGCGCGGCGCATGTAGGCCCGCCAGGCGTCGGACCCGGACTCCCGCCCGCCGCCCGTGCTCTTCTCGCCGCCGAACGCGCCGCCGATCTCCGCGCCGGAGGTGCCGATGTTGACGTTCGCGATGCCGCAGTCCGAACCGTCGGGCCCGAGGAACCGCTCGGCCTCGCGCTGATCGAGGGTGAAGATCGACGACGAGAGTCCCTGCGGCACCGCGTTGTGCATCGCGATGGCCTCGTCCAGGTCGGCGTAGGTGAGCACGTAAAGGATCGGCGCGAACGTCTCGGTGTGCACGATCGGCGACTGCTCCGGCATCCGCACCAGGGCGGGGGTGACGTACGCGGCGCCGGGCGCGGATGACACGTCGTGGGCCTCGCCACCGGTGACGACGGTGCCGCCCTCGGTCCGGGCCTGCTCCAGCGCCGCGAGCATGCGGTCGCGCGCGGCCACCGAGATCAGCGGCCCGACGAGCGTGCCACCCTCGCGTGGATCCCCGATCGGCAGGCCGCGGTAGGCGCTCGCGAGCCGCTCGAGCACCTCGTCGACGACCGAGGCGTGCACGATCAGCCGCCGCAACGACGTGCACCGCTGCCCCGCGGTCCCGACGGCGGAGAACACCACCCCGCGCACGGTCAGGTCCAGGTCCGCCGACGGCGTCACGATCGCCGCGTTGTTGCCGCCGAGTTCCAGCAGCGTGCGTCCCATCCGGGCCGCGACGACCGGCGCCACCTCGGTGCCCATCCGCTCCGACCCGGTCGCCGAGAGGAGCGCCACCCTCGGGTGCGCGACCAACGCCGCACCGGTCTCGCGCCCGCCGAGGATCACCGTGGCGAGGCCCTCCGGGGCGCCGTGCTCGGCGGCGGCACGGCGCAGCAGGGCGGTCGCCCCGAGCGCGGTCAGCGGTGCGGTCTCGGACGGCTTCCAGACCACCGGGTCACCGCACACGAGCGCCACCGCCGTGTTCCACGCCCACACGGCCGCCGGGAAGTTGAACGCGCTGATGATGCCGACCACGCCGAGCGGGTGCCAGGTCTCCATCAGCCGGTGCCCGGCGCGTTCGGACGGCATCGTGCGACCCTCGAGCTGGCGGGACAGCCCGACGGCGAGGTCGCAGATGTCGATCATCTCCTGCACCTCGCCGAGTGCCTCGGCGGTGATCTTGCCAGCCTCGAGCGTGACCAGGGTGGCCAGGTCCGCCTTGTGCTCACGGAGCAGGTCACCGAAGCGGCGTACGAGCGCGCCCCGTGCCGGGGCCGGCACCATCCGCCAGGCCGTGAACGCCTCGTGCGCGGCCTCGACGGCGGCGTCCACGTCCACGGGCGACGTCACCGGGAGGGGGAACAGCGCCCGCCCGGACACCGGTGACGTCGGCGTGAAGGAGGCTGCGCCGTCGGGCGTCGACGGCAGCTGCGCGCCGAGCCGGCGCAGTGCCTCGAGGGCCTGGTCGCGCGGGTCCGGCAGGTCGGTGCCCGCGTCCTCGAGGTGCCCGACGGCGGGGGTGGCGTTCGTGGTCATCGTGGTCCTTCGGTGAGGCGGGCGCGGGAGGCCTCGCTCTGTGCGGCGTACAGGTCGAACGGGTCGAGGAGGTCGCGGCCGAGCGCTCCGGCCAACCAGTCCGCGTCGAGTGTCGCAGCCTCCTGGGTGCTGTCCTTCGCGCCGCGGTCGGTGAGGTTGGAGGCGAAGATGCCCGCGGCCGAGGCGGGCAGGAAGTCCTCGTAGACGATCGGGGTGCGGGCGCCGACAGTGCCGTCTGAGTTGTAGGTGTCGTAGGTGAAGTGGGCGAGGCCCTCCTCGTCGAGCTCGGCCTCGGTGCGGGGGAAGTCGCGCGCCCAGATCTCGCGGAGGATCTCCTGTCGGCGGACGGCCGCGGCGCTGCCGGCGGCGCCCACGGGGCCGCCCGCCGCGCCGGGCATCCTCGCCGCACCGCCGCCCCCCGCGCCCCTGCCCCCTGTGCCGCCAACGCGGGGCGCCCCGGCCACCGCGTCGGGTTCACCGCTCGCCTCGGCGCGTTCGCGAGCCTCGACGATCGCGGCGTCGTAGCGTGCCCGCCCGGCGCGGGTGAGCGCGATGCCGCGCGCCTCGACCTCCCCGAACCGGACCCGCAGCGCGTCGGTGACGATCTCGCCGTCGGGCATCCGGAACGCGCGCGGCTCCGCGAGCGCGCGGAAGGAGGTCTGGCGCAGCAGCAGGTCCGGGCCGTCCCACCGCGGCGGGCCCTGGATGTCGTCAATCATCGTGATGCCGCGCTCCGACATCCGCTCGTAGAGCGCGTCGATGTCGAGCACCCGCGGGGTGAGGTGGTTGATGTGGGTACTGGCGACGCCACCGATGTCCGCGGCGACGGCCGAGACCCGTTCCAGCTCGGTGTACCAGGCGCGATCCACCGGTTCGGGCGAGAGTTCGAACGTCGCGGTGGCCAGGTGCAGGAACTCCTCGGCGTCCGCGGAGTCGAGTCCACCGTTCGCCTCGGCGCGGTCGGAGAGCGCGAGCAGGTCCGGGGAGAAGATGCGGCGACGGCCCAGGAACTCCTCGATCCGGGCCTGCAGGTCGGCCGAGAAGAACCGCCGGTCCCCCGGGGTCAGCACCGAGGTGAACACCCGGAACGGGTTGCGCGCGAGCTCCTCGGCGTCGACCGGCCGGAACGCCGTCGACACCACCGGGATGGCGCTGGAGCCGGCGTCGCGCAGGTCGTAGAACCCCACCGGGTACATGCCGATGGCACCGAACACCCGCGCCACCTGGCTCAGCTCGACGGGGGTGCCGAGCCGGATCGCGCCGTGCCGCTCCGCGGTCACCCGGTCGATGCTGCCCAGCCGCTGCGCCGCGGCGGGATCCGCCGCCATCACGTCGGAGTTCACCTCGTGGGCGACGTCCAGCAGCGTCGTGTAGGCGGGGACCTCGCGGCCGTACATGTCGGAGAGAGTGCGTGCGAACGCCGCCCGCAGCTCCCAGGTGACCAGCTCCGGCACGCCCGCCTCCTCGCCTCGACGCCAGCCCTCAGGCTAGTCGAGATCTCACCATGCGGACAGCCGTCGCGGCCGCAGGAGCCGCTGGCCCGGTCACCGCAGGACCACTCGTCGTCAGCCCAGGGAGTCGGACCAGGAGTCGATCAACGCGAACAGGTCGAGCTGGAACGCGGCGTCCCGGGCGATCAGGAAGCCGAGGATGCCCATGATCCAGGCCATGGTCTCCCCCGCAGACCTCGCCATCCAGTCCGAGAGCCGCTGCAGCACCGGCTCGACCGCACGGCGGGCCAGGACCCGCCCGGCGAGGAGCACCAGCGCCGGTGTGATCATCACGAGGCAGTAGCCCGCGAGCACCAGGACCCGCTCGGGCCCGGCGAGGTCGGCCCCGGTGATGAGGCCGATCGCGCCGAGGTAGGGCAGCATCGTCGCGACCTCGAGGACCGCGGCGCCGAGCGCGAGCCCCATCAGGGCCAGGTAGCCGCCCCGGCCCTCGGTGGCCACGGTGCGTTCGCGCCAGCGGGCCAGCCGGCCGGTCAGCGCCGGGGCCGTCTGGTCGGCGCCGACACCCGGCGCCGTGCCGGCCGAGGCAGCGGCGGCGGCGGCGGTCCAGACTCCACCCTCAGCGCCGCCGGCTCCCGCACGACCAGCACGCGCACCCATACCCGTTCCGGACCCACTCGCACCAGCGCCGCCCTCGGCGGCGGCTCCTGCCGACCGACCACTCACGGCGACACCGCCCGCCCCGGCCGCAGCGCCGCCGTCGGACGTCTTCTTCTTCCGCCCGACGAAGAACGAGCCCACGAACAGCGCCACCCCCACGGCGAGCTGCACCCAGAGCAGCACCGGCGAGTCCGACTCCATGATCGAGGCCAGCCCGCTCGCACCGGCCAACAGCGCCAGGCCGACGCCGAAGTAGAACACCGCGACCGTCGCGACGAACACGATCACCCGCTGCGCACGCAGGCGGCCGGGCGCGAGCATCAGCCAGATCGGGATCAACAGGGTGCCGAAACTCGTGGAGTCGATGAGCGCGAGGACCGCGAGCGGGCCGAGCAAGGAGAGTGACATGCCATCACCCTGGAGCCCGCCCACCCCGGCCACATCGGGCAAAGGCAGGTCAGTGGCCTCAGCCCTTCGATGGAGATTCTCCCGCGTGCGACCCTTCACCTTCGGTGCCACGCTCGTCTGATGACGGATGAGGACACCGCCACGGCGCCGGCTGCCGCACCGACGCGTACGTTCTTCGGACACCCCTGGGGGCTGGCGAACCTGGCCGGCGTCGAGATGTGGGAGCGGTTCAGCTTCTACGGGATGCAGGGCATCCTCGTCTACTACCTGTACTACTCCGCGACCGAGGGCGGTCTCGGGCTGACGAAGGCCGAGGCGACCTCGATCGTGGGTGCGTACGGCGGCCTGGTCTACCTCTCCTCGATCCTCGGCGCGTGGGTCGCGGACCGGCTGCTCGGCGCCGAACGCACCCTGCTCAGCGCCGCCGTGCTGATCATGTGCGGGCACATCGCGTTGGCGGTCGTGCCGGAGTTCATCGGCGTGGGCATCGGCCTGATCTGCATCGCGCTCGGCTCCGGCACGCTGAAGGCGACCACCAGCTCGGTGCTCGGCGACATGTACACCAAGGAGGACACGCGCCGCGACGCCGGGTTCTCCATCTACTACATGGGCGTGAACCTGGGCGCCCTGCTCGGGCCGCTGCTGACCGGGCTCGTCTGGAAGATGCAGGGATTCCACTGGGGGTTCGGGCTCGCCGCGCTCGGCATGGCGGCCGGGCTGATCCAGTACCTGTTGCTGCGCCGGTCCACGATCGGTGATGCCGGCAAGGTAGTGACGAACCCCCTGGACCGACGGGGCCGGATCCGGTACCTCGGCATTGCGATCGGCGCGGTCGTCGTCATCGCGATCCTCGCCCTGGCCGGTGCGATCACGGCCGGCAACCTGTCCACGATCGTGGTCGTGGTGACCCTGGCCGCGACGATCGCGCTGTTCGCGATCATCCTGAGCTCGTCGCGGCTCAGCGACGTCGAACGCAGCCGGGTGATCTCCTTCATCCCGATGTTCGTCGCGAGCGCGGCGTTCTGGTCCCTGTTCCAGCAGCAGTTCACCGTGGTGGCCGTGTACTCCGACGAGCGGCTGAACCGTGAGGTCTTCGGCTGGGTGATGCCGCCGAGCTGGATCCAGTCGATCAACCCGATCTTCATCATCATCTTCGCCGGTGTGTTCGCGGCGATGTGGCAGCGGATGGGACCGCGGCAGCCGACCAGCCCGTGGAAGTTCGCCATCGGCACGGTCGTGATGGGGATCGCGTTCCTGCTGTTCATCCCGTTCGCGGGCGGCGGCCCGAACAGCACGCCGCTGCTGTGGCTGGTGCTGATCCTGTTCCTGTTCACGATCGCAGAGCTGTGCTTGTCGCCGGTGGGCCAGTCGCTGTCCACGAAGCTGGCGCCCGACGCGTTCCACACGCAGATGATCGCGCTGTTCTTCATGTCGATCGCGGTCGGCTCCGCGGCCGCCGGTGCGCTCGCCACGTTCTACGACACGGACAACGAGACCCCGTACTTCCTGGTGCTCGGTGGCGCGTCGATCCTGATCGGGGTGATCGTGGCGGCGATGAACAAGTGGATCACGAAGATGATGGCCGGCATCCACTAGCTCCATCCTTCGACTGATCCTCGCGCGGCCGGCGTGTGCTGGGATGGCCGGGTGGCACTCCTGATCGAACTCTGGCGCTGGCTGCGGGCGACGCCCCGCCGGCGGGACGTCAGCGACGCCGTCGCTGTGCTGATCGTCGGGCTGTCACTGATCCTCGCCGACCTCATGCCGACGCTCACCGATCTGCCGACCACGCCGGTGCCGGCGCCCTGGCACGCCATCCCGCTGGTGGTCGGCGCCGCCATCATGCTCGGCAAGCGGCGACACCCGATCGCCGCCCTGATCGCGGGGGCCGCGGTGCTGGCGGTGGACACCGTGATGGGCCTGAGCCTTGGGGTGATGCTGGTCTTCATCGACCTGCTGTACAGCGCCGCCCTGTTCGCGTCGGCTCGCGCGGTCCGGGTGCTCCTGACGACGGCGGCGGCGATCATCGCCGGCTCGGCACTCGCGGCGTGGGTGGCCTCCGGGGACCCGCGGCTCGGCTTCTTCATTGGTCTGCAGGCGTTCGCATTGCTCGCGACACCGATCTGGTGGGGCACGTCCGTGCGCCAGCAGAAGGAGCTGGCCGACCTCGCTCACGAGCGGGTGGCCGACGCCGAGCGTCTCGCGCTGCTACGCCAGGCCGAGCGCCTGCGCGACGAGCGCGAGCGGATGGCTCGCGACCTGCATGACGCGATCTCGGGGAACCTGTCCGCGATCGCGATCACCACCGAGGCGGCACTGGCAAGGCCCGACGGCGGAGCGGACCGGGCCGCGCTGCTCGCCGCCCGAAGGTCGTCGGTTGCGGCGCTGACGGAGATGCGCTCGATGATCACGCTCCTGCGGGCCGGCGACGAGCCCGAGCTCGCGCCCGCACGGCTGAGCGACCCCGTCGAGCTCGCCGGGCTCGGCGTGGCGCACGGTCTGAATCTGACGCTGCCGGCGCGGTTCGGCGCCGACGGTCTGCCCGCCGCCGTCGATCAGGCCGGCTTCCGGATCCTGCAGGAGGCCCTGACGAATGCGACCAAACATGGCGCCGGTCGTGTCGAGGCCCGGCTGACCGACGACGATGGCACGCTCGTGATCGAGGTGAGCAACGCCGTCGGGCCGGCTCGCCGAGGCGACGCGCCCGGCTACGGGCTCGAGATCATGGCCGAACGCGCCACCGCCGTCGGCGGCTCGTGCCGGGCCGGGCCCGACGGCGGACGCTGGCTCGTGCAGGCACGGTTGCCCGCCGTGGCGGTCGACCCGGCCGACCGCCCGCTCGCCGCGACCACGCCGGGCGAGCCGACGCCGTCGGGCATTCGCAACGGTGACCACACCAGCAGGGAGCACCCATGACGATCCGGGTCCTGATCGCCGACGACCACGCCGCGATCCGCGCCGGCCTGGGGCTGATGCTCGGCGGCGACCCCGACGTCGAGGTGGTGGGTGAGGCGGCGGACGGGGAGGTCGCCGTGCGCAACGCTCGGACGCTGCGCCCGGACGTGGTGCTGATGGACATCCGGATGCCACGGATGGACGGCATCGAGGCGACCCGGACGATCGTGGGTGAGGGTCTGGCGGACGTGCTCGTGCTGACCACGTTCGACCTGGACGAGTACGTGTTCGGGGCGCTGCGTGCGGGCGCGGCGGGCTTCCTGCTGAAGTCCACCAGCGCGGCCGCCCTGCTCGACGCGGTGCGGCGGGTGGCCGCCGGCGAGGGCGTCGTCGCGCCGGAGGTCACCCGGACCCTGCTCGACGCCTTCGCGACGTCGCGGCCCGGCGGGTCGGGGTCCCCGGAGCAGGGGCACACACCGGTCGGGGCCGACGGCGCCGCGGCGGAGACCGTCGAGCGCGCCGGGCTGACCGCACGTGAACTGGAGGTGCTCGCGGCCCTGGCGCGGGGGCTGTCCAACGGGCAGATCTCGGCCGGCCTGCACATCACCGAGGCGACCACGAAGACGCACGTCTCGCACCTGCTGGCGAAGCTCGGCTGTTCCTCACGGGTGCAGGCCGCGATCCTCGCGCGGGAGGCGGGCATCGCGTAGGCCCCGGGCGGGATCACGAGGCGGACGACGGGCCGATGGAACGGTGGGTTCGGACTTCGTGAGTTCAGTGCCCGGCATCTCGGTGCCGCCTGAGTTCAGAGCCGCCGCGTGCGCCTCGTGCGTCCAATGCCGCCTACGCGTGCAGTGCCTCGTGCGGTCGGTGCCGCCGGCGGTCAACGCCGCGTGCGTTCAACCGACGAGGCCGGCGGCCCTCGCCCAGTCGCCAAGCTCGACGCGAGCGTCGGCGTCGAGCTCTCGCAGGGGCCTCGGCAGGCTCGGCGTACCGATCAGGCCAAGCTCCTCGGCGAGCGCTGACGCCACCCGCATGCTGCCGTGCCGACGCATCAGCTCCCACACCGTCTCCAGCGCCCCCGACAACGCCAGTGCGCCGTTGTGGTCCCCGGACTGCGCAGCTCTGGTGATCGCCATGGCCTGCTCCGGAAGAACCCCGCCGAGCACCGAGTACCACGCGTCACAGCCGGCCTTCAGACCGGTGGCGGCCACCGGGTCGCCGCTGATGCCGATGGTCACGTGCTCGGGCACCGCCGCACGCAGCCGCTGCACGTGATGCATGGCAGCGTCGCTCCCGTCAGGCACCCCAGGGATCTTGATCGACCGCACCCGTGGCAACAGCGACACGCGCGCATAGAGGTCGACGCTGAACGTGAACTGGGTGGTCCTCGGGTTGTCGTAGACGCAGAGCGGTACCGAGAGTTCGGCGGTGACGTCCTCGTAGAGACCGAACACCTCGTCCTCGGTCAGCGGCTGGTAGGACACCGGCGCCAGCAGCACCGCGGACGCCCCCGCCGCCTGCGCGTCCGCGCTCAGGTCGAGCACCTCCCGTGTGGCCAGGGCACCGATCCCGATGACCACCGGGATCCCGGCCGCGGCATCGACGGCCAGCCGCGCGACCCGGGCCCGCTCGGCTCGCGTCAGGTACGGGTACCCACCGGTCGAACCCAACGGGCAGACCATGTCGACGCCTGCCGCCACGAGCCGGCGCACCAAGCCCACGAACGCGTCCTCGTCGATCCCGGCCGGCCCGACCGGAGTGAGCGGAAATGCGCCGAGTCCACTGAAGAGGTTCACGAGGAACACTCTCCCGCATCGCCGTTGTGGCGACTCGCGCTGATGTCCGTGCGGCCGCCTTGGGCGTCAGCCAACCGACTCCCCGCGCTGGCCCAGCACCCGCTGCGCGAGCTCGCCGGGCGTCATGGCTCCCGGCTTCGTGCGCTGGGCAGCGGCATGACGCACCAGGGCCGCAAGGCCAGCGTTCACCGGCGCGGTCCGGCCGAGGCGGTGGGCGATCGCCACGATCTCACCGTTGAGGTAGTCGGTCTCGGCGGATCCGCTGCCACGATCGAGCGACTGCCAGGTCGAACCACCCATGCGTTCGGGCGCTCCTGCCACGGGGGCCGCCGTGAGCTGGTCGCGCGAGTGTCGTTCGGACTCGTCCGAGTTCATGGTGATGCCCGCGGCCTCGTAGATCGCGGCGGCCTCGGCACGGGCGGCCTCGGTGATGTCCTGGCCCAGGCTGCCGTCGCCGAGGAGCGCCTGGACGGCGTTGCCGAGATTGCCGACCAGCTTGCGGTACTTCCAAGGCATGACGTCGTCGGGTGTCGGAACCTGGATGCCGGCCCGGCCCCAGTCCTCGGCGAGCTGCCTCAAGAAGGCGGCGTCGTCGTCGTCCGCGAGGGCGGCCGGGTAGCGGGCTGCGTGGAGGATGGCGCGGACCGGGGCGCAGCGCACGATGATTTCGCCGGGCTGGGCGAGCACGGCGGGCATCCACACGCAGACGCCGTAGACGCGCGCGAACCACCGAAGCGCGATCTCCTCGCTCGCGACGCCGTTGAGGGCGGTGAGCAGAGGCAGCCGTTCTCCCGCCGTGCCGACCACATGGCCGCCATCGTGCACCGGCGCGTCCGCCCAGGTAGCGAGCGCTGCGGCCGCCTGGTGGGTCTTCGTGGCGAGCACGAGCACATCGTCGGTGCGGAGCTCGACCTCCTCGGGCGAGGCCGCGACGTCGGGTCGGCGGGTGATGACGCCGTCGGGCATTCGCACGGTCAGCCCATGCTCGCGCATCACCGTCAGGTGGTCGCCGCGTGCCACCAAGAGCACCTCGGATCCTGAGTCATCCAGCAGCCCGCCGACGCCCGCCCCGATCGCGCCCGCTCCGATCACCACGTATCTCATGTGCCTACCCTGCCCGATCGGCGGCCTGCGCCGCAGTGTTCGACCGCTTCTCTGAGACCGGCGCCGCTGCGCACACGCGCCCTCGCGAGCGTCGACACCTGATGCCTGCGCCTGACAGCGGACGTTGACACCCGATCTGCCGACTCTCCTGGTGACGGTCACGCTCTGAGAAGTCACGGACCGAGAAGTCACGGTCCTCTCTCGGGCTCCTCAGCCCGCTCGGGCGAGATCACGATGGTCTCGACACCTGGGACCACCGCCACGGCGCACATTCTCGCGGCCGGACGGGCCGACACCACCGCTATAAGTGGGCGCTGCCGCACTCGCTGATCCGCCGCGTTCAACACCAGCGCAGACCTCTCTTCGAGCTACCGGCTGCTCCGCCGTAAGCCCTCCCACCGTCATCCCGGCATGTCGTCCGTGCGCCTTGTGGATGGAGGGTCATCGGGGTGTCTCGGGGCCCGGTTTTGGGTTGCTCGGATGGGCTGATGTCCGTGTATCCACAACGGAAATCGGGGTTCTTGCGCTGTCGGTGGGACGTCCTAGAGTGGAGCTCAAGCAGTCAAACGCACGTATGAAACGGTCAGCATTTCGGACCTGGAACTTCGATGGGGAGGTGAGCACACATGGACGACACCACAACCACCACCACCAGCGGCCCCGGCAGCAGCGGCCCCGGCGGCGGCGGTCCGTCGGGGGTGGGGGTGGCGCTCGCCTCGCGGATGCATCTGTCTCTGGCGGATCTGATGGCCGGGTCCTTGGATGACCAGCTCATCGCGATCGAGGCCCTCACCCAGGGCATCGCCACCGCTGATCCGGTCAGCGAGTCCGAGCGGTACGGGTCCCGGTTCCTGGGCCAGGCGGCGTTGCGGACCCATCTGATCACGCAGGCGTTGACCGGTGCCCAGCTGGACTGGATGGGCGCCGAGGCCGAGGCCGGGACCTGGGACACCAGTAAGGGGTTTCGTACCTATCCGCACTACGTGGCCAAGACCTACGGCATCAGCGGTGCCAACGCCCGCCGGATGGCCACCCTGGCCACCGGTCTACGCAACAGCCTGCCCGCGACCCGCACCTGGCTACGGACCGGGCAGATCGGCGTCGACCAGGCCCAGATCCTGCTCAAGGCCACCACCACCCAAGCCGCGGTCGACGGCCTCCAATACCCCGCCACCCCCACCACCGCCGACGGCACTGACAGCACGGCCGCCACCGACGCCACCGTCGGGACTGACAACGGCGGCCCG
>NZ_CACRYJ010000015.1 GCF_902703175.1 Occultella aeris
CAAGGAGTACTCCCCCATGCGTTCTCGTAGCGGCCTCATCCTGCCCGAGTCCCTCCGCCAGCCGTCCCGCCGAAGCCTCCTGCAACTGGGTGGGCTCGGTCTCGGGGCCGGGTTCCTCGCGGCCTGCTCCGGTCCGTCCGTCGGCTCAAGCGACGGTGGCGGCAACGCCGAGACGGCTGCGGAGACCGACTGGTCCACGACCGAGCCGGCCGAGCAGATCACGTTCATGTCCCTGCAGCAGGGCACCGAGCTCGAGCAGGAGCTGGTCGCGGAGTTCACCGCCGAGACCGGCATCGTCATCAACCACATCTCCGGCGGCGGCTCGTACGAGGAGCTGGCGCAGAACTTCCGCGCCTCGGCCGGGACGGGCGAGCAGCCGGACGTCGCACAGGCCTCGGACGTGTTCTGGTTCCAGTACCTGACCTCAGGTAACACGATCCCGGTCGACAGGCTGCTGGAGCACCTCGAGGTCGAGGTGGACGACTTCCAGGAGGCGCTCTACGGCGACTACGAGTTCGAGGGCCAGCACTGGGCCGTGCCGTACGGGCGCTCGACGCCGATGTTCTACTACAACAAGGCCGTATGGGAGGCCGCGGGCCTGCCGGACCGGGGCCCCGACACCTGGACCGAGTTCCAGGAGTGGTCGCCGCAGATCCAGTCCGTGCTCCCGGCCGACGGCGCCGCGATGGGCTGGAGTGCCCCCGGGCCGTCCAACACCGCCTGGACCGGGCAGAGCATCATGTGGGCGCACGATGCGGCGTTCTCCCACGAGTGGGCGTGGTCCCTGGACACCGACGAGGCGCTCTGGGTCGGCAACTTCTACCGGGACGCGTTCCACGGCCCGGACGCCTGGTCCAAGGTGGCCGTGGACCCGGCCGCCGAGTTCGCCGCCGGCCTGTACGGCGCGATCACGGGCTCGACCGGTGGCATCGTCTCCTACCGGGAGATGCTGCCCACCCTCGGCGTCGCGTTCATGCCCGGGGGCACCATCCCGGCCGACGCACCCCGCGTGCCGACCGGTGGGAACGGGCTCACGATCTCCGCCCCGACCCCCGAGAAGCAGCTCGCCGGCGGGATGCTCCTGCGCCACCTCACCACCCCTGAGAACTCGGCCCGGTGGGCCGTGTCCACCGGCTACATGCCGACCCGCAAGGCCGCGATCGAGACCGAGACCATGCAGGCGGCGATCGCCGAGGTCCCGGACCGCCAGCTCCCGATCGACCAGCTCGCGATCACGAAGGTCCAGGACTACGCGCGTGCCCTGCTCCCGGGCGGTGACCTGCTCATCTCCGAGCACTTCGAGCGGATCATCCTCAGCGGCGAGGACGCCGAGCCCGTCTTCGCCGACCTCACGAACGAGTTGCAGCGCGCCTTCGAGCAGAACGTCGAACCGCACCTGTGACACCGCTCGTCGTCGCCCACCGCGGGAACTCGTCGGTGGCGCCGGAGAACTCCGTGGCGCCCACTGGCCGAGGTCGACCCGCAGATGACGGTCGACGGCGTCGCTCGCCTCGACGTCGGTTCCGGGGTCGACCCGTCCACCAGGAAGCGCCGGTCCCGCTGCTCGCGGACTCGCCGGCGGGACGACCCAGCCGCAGCCTCGAGATCAGCAAGCCGACTGGCGACGAATCAGGTCAGGCAGTCGCCGGTGCGGCGTCCCGGGCGGCCAGGATCTCGCGCGGGGCGTCGGTGCAGATGGCGTCGGCACCCATCGCGGCAACCTCCATGGCGCGCCGCGGGTCGTTGACGGTCCATACCCACGCCTCCATCCCGGCCGCGTGGATGCCCTCGATGATCTCCGGCGTGAGGTTCTGTTCGTAGATCGAGATCCCGGGCGCGTTCACGCTCCTGCCGAACTCGACGGCGTCGGTCCAGTCCCGCGCGATCCGCTCCAGGGCGGCGGCCTGCTCGGGAGTGACCTGGTCGCGGTATCGCTCCAGCATCGCCTCGGCGTTCTCCTTCGTCCCGATCGTGAGCGGGTACACCTGCGCACCGGTCCGCTCGTGGATCTGCGTGAGGGCGTCCCAGTGCCCGGACGACGCGAACCAGTCGAGGTCGGGGAACGCCTGGACGGCCTCGAGCACACCGTCCACCGCCTCGGGGTCCTTGATCTCGATATTGACGCGCATCTTCCCGGTGACCAGGGCGAGAACTTCGTCCAGGGTCGGCACGTATTCACCCTGACCCGCATCCACCTGGTGCAATTCCCCCGACGTCCGGTCCTTCACCGGACCGGTGGCGTTCGTGGTGCGGTCGAGAGTGTCGTCGTGAATGACGACGATGCGGCCGTCCTTCGCCTTGTAGCAATCGAGTTCGATTCCCTCGGCGCCGTATTCGAGCGCCTTCGCGAACGCGGCCAGAGTATTCTCCGGCAGTTCGATCGACGCGCCGCGGTGTGCATAGACGTGCATGATGCTCCTGACCAGGTGGAATGGTTGACGCGAGCACCCTATTGGACGCTGCTGAACCGGCGGTGGCAGGCAGGTGAACGCCGTTCCTCACCGATCCGATGCCGGTTCCGGGGCTGACCCGGCCGGCTCGCCCGTGCCGGCCAGGTCCCAACAGATGACGCCGAGGAGGACCGCGTTGGAGATCCAGTTGATCGCGAGTGGCGCGAGCACCGCGTGCGCGGCGTACAGCACTGCGAGGGCCGCCACTCCCGCGAGGTGCGGGCGTGACCATGCCCGGCCGGTAGCGCGGCGGAACAGCACGTTGCCGATCAGGAAGATCGCCGCGGCACCACAGATCAGGCCGGCCGTCCACGGATCGGCGTGCCCGACGTCGTCGTGCCCCGTCGGGTGCAGCAAAACCAGCTCGTCCGCGACGGCGGTACCCACGATGCCGAGGACCATCAGCAGGGGCACGTAGGTGTAACCGGTCTGCGCGATCATCCCGGTCCGCTCGGAGCCTGCGAAGAAAGCCGTGGCCCGGCCCTCCGCGCGGTCGAAGTAGAGCAGCCACATGAGCACCGTGCTCGCGAAGGCCGCGAGGAACGCGGCGACGGTGACCGGGGTGAGCTCCAGTTCCGCGAACGCCGAGCCGGTGATGATGATCGACTCGCCGAGCGTGATGATCATGAACAGCCCGACCCGCTCGGCCATGTGCTCGCCACGCACGGTCCAGGTGGCAGGGTCCGTCGCGCCAAGCACCGGCACCCGGAACATCGCCCGCGGTCCGCAGTAGTCGATCACGACCGCCAGTGCCCACAGGGCCAGCTGCAGCCGGTCGTCGCCGACCAGGGCGCCGGCGATCCAGAAGATCCCGGACACGGCCAGCCAGATCGTGATCCGCGCGAAGTTGACCGCGTTGACGGGCCAGTGACGGGCCAGCGCGTAGACCGTGAACAGTGAGCGGCCCACCTGGATCGTCACGAACGTGACCGCGAACAGCAGCGCCTTGGGCCCGAACGCCTCGGGGATCGCGCCGGACATCACCAGGCCGAACAGCATCATCGTGATGAGCAGGGCCCGCACCGGGAGCCGCTCGGGGTCGAGCCAGTTGGTCACCCAGGTGGTGTCGATCCACATGTACCAGACGGCGGCCGCGAGGATCAGGGTGTGCGCGAGGGTGGTCAGGTCCGGGTGGGTGATGAGTGAGTGCGAGAGCTGGGTCACCGCGAAGACGAACACCAGGTCGAAGAACAGCTCGATGTATCCGACCCGGTTCGAGTCGTGCCCCTGGCCGCGCCGTAGCACGTTGGTACGCATGCCCCACGCGCCCCGGGTGAAGGGTCCGTCCATGGCCTGCATCCTGCCACCCGTCCGCGTCGCGCGACGGCGAGGGCTCACCGACCGAAGGTGGCCCGAAGATGGCCCGGACTCCCCGGCGGGAACCTGTTGGCCGCGGCGCTCGTTGGACCACGGAGGCAAGATGAGGAGACCGAGATGAAATGCCCGAACGACGAGGCGACGCTCGTGATGAGTGACCGTGCCGGTGTCGAGATCGATTACTGCCCCGAGTGCCGCGGGATCTGGCTGGACCGGGGTGAGCTCGACAAGATCCTCGACCGGGCGGCCGCGGAACTCCCGGCGGGACCGTCGACGCCCGCGGCCCCATGGGGTCAAGGGTCCAGGCCCGAGCCGTTCCCGGCCCCACGGCTGGACCCGATTCCGCCGCGCCCCGGGTACGACGGCTACCAGGAGCCCTACCGCGAGGACCGCCGTCGGCCGCGCAAGCGTCGGGAGCACTGGCTGTCGGAGCTGTTCGACGACTGATCGCCAGTGGGCTCCGTGCGCGGCGACGTGGACATCACATCAGGCGGCCCGGCGGGCGCACGTGCGAACGCCCACCGCCGGAGGGCTGCGGCGGTGGGCGTTCGGGTGGGGCGTGGGGCGCCGGGTCAGCGCTCGATCTCGCCTCGGATGAAGGCCTCCACCTTCCCCCGGGCGGTCTCGTCGTCGTACTGCTCCGGCGGGGATTTCATGAAATAGCTCGCGGCAGACAGGATCGGGCCGCCGATGCCGCGATCCTTGGCGATCTTCGCGGCCCGGAGCGCGTCGATGATGATGCCGGCCGAGTTGGGAGAGTCCCAGACCTCCAGCTTGTACTCGAGGTTCAGGGGCACCTCGCCGAACGCCCGGCCTTCGAGGCGCACGTACGCCCACTTGCGGTCGTCGAGCCACTGGATGTAGTCCGAGGGGCCGATGTGCACGTTCCGGGCGCCGAGGTCGTGATCCACGTTGGACGTGACGGCCTGGGTCTTGGAGATCTTCTTCGACTCGAGCCGGTCCCGCTCCAGCATGTTCTTGAAGTCCATGTTGCCGCCGACGTTGAGCTGGTACGTGCGGTCCAGGACGACGCCGCGGTCCTGGAACAGCTTCGCCATCACCCGGTGGGTGATGGTCGCACCGACCTGGGACTTGATGTCGTCGCCGATGATCGGCACCCCGGCGGCGGTGAACTTGTCCGCCCACTCCTTGGTGCCCGCGATGAAGACCGGCAGCGCGTTCACGAAGGCCACGCCGGCATCGATCGCAGCCTGGGCGTAGAACTTGGCGGCGTCCTCCGACCCGACCGGCAGGTAGCAGATCAGCACGTCCGCGCCGGACTCGCGCAGCGCAGCGACCACGTCCACGGGCTGCGCGCCGGACTCCTCGATGGTCTCGCGGTAGTACTTGCCGAGGCCGTCGAGGGTGTGCCCGCGCTGTACCGGGACGTCCAGCGGCGGCACGTCGCAGATCTTGATGGTGTTGTTCTCGCTCGCTCCGATCGCCTCGGAGAGGTCGAAGCCGACCTTCTTCGCGTCGACGTCGAACGCGGCGACGAACTCGATATCGCGGACGTGGTACGGACCGAACTCGACGTGCATGAGGCCCGGCACGCTGGCGGACGGGTCCGCACCGGCGTAGAAGTGCACGCCCTGGACGAGGGAGGCGGCGCAGTTCCCGACGCCGGCGATGGCCACGCGGATGGTGCTCATCCTTGCTCCTTGCTGTGGGTGGTTGAAGTCGTGGTGAGTGGTTCGGCGCCGGGCTGTCCGGGCCGGGTGGGCGGTGGGCCGGTGGCGTCCGACGGCGTGGGCGCGGTCGGTGCGTCCGGGTGCCGTTCGGCGTGGATGAGGTCCTCGAGCCAGCGGACCTCACGCTCGATCTGGTCGAGGCCGTGCTGCTGCAGAGCCAGGGTGTAGCGGTCCCGGCGCTCGCGGCTGCGTTGGGCGTGCTGACGCATCACCTCGTGCCGCTCGACCATGCGCATCCGGCGCCCCTCGAGAATGCGCAGCCGGGTCTCGGCGTCCGTGTCGGAGAACAGGCTGAACCGGACATCGAAGGTCTCGTCATCCCAGGCGGCGGGCTCGGCCCGGGCGAGCGAGTGGCCCAACCGGTCCCGCCCGGAGTCGGTCAGCTCGTAGACGATCCGGGTTCGCTTGCCGGCCAGGGCGTGCGGTAGCGCCGCCGTGTCGACGGGTTGGATCCAACCCCCGGTCTGCAGCGCGCGCAGGCACGGATAGAGCGACCCGTAGGACAACGCCCGGAACATCCCGAGCGTGGCGTTGAGGCGCTTGCGCAACTCGTATCCGTGCAGCGGTGAACCACGCAGTTGGCCGAGGATGGCCAGCTCCAGCACCTCACCACGTGACGCCACATACACCTCCGATGTATCGAATTGATACATCGAATCCAAGCTCGGCGTCAAGGGACCCGAGTGGTGCCAGGGCCATGGGCGGGTCCTCGGCGTCGGCTGTGGCGGCGGTCACCGGCGAGGGGCGGATCCTGTGTGGGGCCGGTGAAACTGGCCTGGATCCGGCGTTCTCCCAGACTTCGGACGCATACTGGGAGGCGCTTGTGCCCGCCGGATGGGTACCGGCGTGACCCATCAGAGAGGTTCGAACGTGGCAGAAGGACGACGTCCCGGCGCTCCAGACCCCCGCGACCCGGCGACGCCGCCGACCCGTCGGAGCGTGCGTGGCCGCCAGGGATCCAGCCCCGCCGAACCCGCCGCGACCTCCTCGAGCGGCAAGCGGCCGCCCGTGATCCCGCCGGCCTCCGGTGCCGGCTCCGGAGCCCAGTGGAAGAAGACCGCCACGGCGCGCCCGGAGCAGACCACGAGAAGGACCACGACCACGAGGAGCGCCGCTGCGCCGTCGGGCCGTTCCGCGAATGGCAGCCGGAAGGCCGCGGCCAAGAAGGGCTACAAGGGCCGCCCGTACCAGCAGCCCCGCCGGTTCTGGAACTACCCGCGCCCGAACAAGGGCCCCATCCACCGCTGGCTGCCGAGCTGGCGGTTCGTGCTCGGCACGTTTGTGACGTTCCTCCTGCTCGGCGTCGGTCTGTTCGTGTACGCCTACCAGATGACCGACGTGCCCGAGCCGGAGGATGTCGCACTGGCCGAGGGCAGCACCGTCTACTTCGCGGACGGGACCACGCCGATGGGCACCTTCGCCGAGGTGAACCGGGAGATCATCGACGATCCCTCCGCGCTGCCGGACCACGTCGGCCAGGCCATCGTCGCCTCCGAGGATCGGCGCTTCTACTCCAACGCAGGGGTGGACCCGATCGGGATCGCCCGGGCACTGTGGAACAACCTCCGCGGCAACCCGACCCAGGGCGGCTCGACCCTGACCCAGCAGTACGTCGAGCGGTACTACACCGGTCAGACCTCGAGCTACGCGGACAAGTTCCGGGAGGCGATCCTCGCGATCAAGATCGACCGTGAGCAGAGCAAGGACGAGATCCTCGGCAACTACATGAACACGATCTACTTCGGCCGGGGTGCCTATGGGATCGAGCGAGCCGCGCAGGAGTACTTCGGTCACTCCGCCGCAGAACTGACCCTGTCCGAGTCCGCGCTGATCGCCGGGATCATCCCGTCGCCGTCCAACTGGGACCCGGCCGTCAGTCCGGAGCAGGCGGAGGTGCGCTGGAACCGGACGCTCGACTACATGGTCGACGGCGGCTTCATCACCGAGGCCGAGCGCAACGCCCAGGAGTTCCCGGCCACGATCGAGCCGACCCGCACCGACACCTACGCCGGACCCACCGGGTACCTGCTGGAGATGATCCGGGCCGAACTGCTCGAAGCCGGCCTGACCGCGGACCAGATCGACGGCGGTGGCCTGGACATCGTGTCCACGATCGATCCCGAGCTGCAGCAGGCGGCCATCACGGCCTCGCAGAACGTGCCCGAGGACACCCCCGAGGGGGTCCGGGTGGCGCTGACCTCGATCGACAACGAGACGGGCGCGATCGTCGCGCTCTACGGCGGCGCGGACTATCTGACCATCCAGCGCAACGCGGCAACCCAGGACGTGGCCCAGGGTGGCTCGACCTTCAAGGTGTTCGGCCTCATCGCCGCCCTCGAGAGCGGCGTCTCACTGGAGGAGCGGTATGCCAGCTACTCGCCGATGGACGTCGACGGTTACGAGGTGCGCAACTTCGACCGGGTCAACCGCGGCAACATCGACCTGGTCGAGGCCACCGAGAACTCGGTCAACACCGTCTACGTGCAGTTGAACTCGGACGTCGGCCCCGACCGGCTTGTCGACGTCGCGCACCGGCTGGGTATCCCGGAGGAGACCGTGATCGACCCGGTGCCAGCCAACGTGCTCGGCCCGGCGGCAGCGCACCCGGCGGACATGGCCGAGGCCTACTCCACGATCGCCTCCGGCGGCGTGCATCGGGACCGTTTCATCGTCGCCTCCGCAGCGACCGGTGACGGTCAGGTCCTCTACACCGGCGGGTCGGAGGGCGAGCAGGAGTTCGAGGCGGACGTGATCGCGGACGCGACCTACGCCATGCAGCAGGTCGTGGACAGCGGCACCGGGGAGACCGCCAGCGAGATCGGTCGCCCCGCGGCAGGCAAGACAGGCAGCTCGAACGACTACAGGTCCGCCTGGTTCGTCGGCTTCGTCCCCCAGATCACCACCTCCGTGGCCATGTACCAGGTCGGCGAGAACGGTGAGGAGGTCTCGATGGTGGACGGGTTCGGTGGCGTCAGTCCGATCTCCGGCGGGTCGTTCCCCACCGACATCTGGACCGAGTACATGACCACGGCGGTCGCGGACCTGCCGGTCGAGGAGTTCCCGGAACGCACCGAGCCGGAGCGGCCGACCTGGCAGCCGACCCAGGAGCCGACCACGCCGGAGCCGACCGAGGAGCCGACCACGCAGGAGCCCACGCAGGAGCCGACCACGCCGGAGCCGACCGAGACGCCGACCGAGGAGCCCACGGAGGAACCGACCACCGAGGAGCCGACCGAGACGCCGACCGAGGAGCCCACGGACGAACCGACCGATCCGACCGACCCCCCGGCGGACGGCACCGGGCTGCCCGGTTGGGGTGACCTGTTCACGCCGCCGGGCCGCACCGACCCCTGATCCCGCCCTGGCGGCACCGTGACGTTGTCCACACCTGCGACCGCGCGTCGGTCGGGGTCGTGACGGTCCGGTAGGCTGGTCGGGTATTCCCCCTCGTCCGCAGCCATGGTCATCCATGTGTTCGGGCGGACCCGGGGAGCACGCAGCACCCTCCTGTCACGGAG
This sequence comes from Occultella aeris, assembly GCF_902703175.1. Classification (GTDB taxonomy): domain Bacteria; phylum Actinomycetota; class Actinomycetes; order Actinomycetales; family Beutenbergiaceae; genus Occultella; species Occultella aeris. The sequence continues at coordinate 8,977 of NZ_CACRYJ010000015.1, forward strand.
AGACCGTGACCGTAAAGTCCGAAGGAGGTGGGTTCAAGCATGCGTCAATACGAACTGATGGTGATCCTCGACCCCGAGATCGACGAGCGCACCGTTGCTCCGTCCCTGGACAAGTTCCTGGGCGTCATCACCACTGGTGGTGGCAGTGTCGACAAGATCGACATCTGGGGCAAGCGCCGCCTGGCTTTCGAGATCGCGAAGCGGTCCGAGGGCATCTACGCCGTGGTGAATCTGACCGCGACCTCCGAGCTCGCTCAGGAGCTCGATCGTCAGCTCGGGCTCAACGAGTCCGTGCTTCGCACCAAGCTCATCCGTCCCGACGCGCACTGAGCGCGACTGACCGCCAACCGAAGAAGGAGCGTTCATGGCAGGCGACACCGTCATCACAGTGATCGGAAACCTCACGGCCGACCCCGAGCTGCGGTTCACGCCGTCCGGTGCGGCCGTGGCGAACTTCACGATCGCCTCGACCCCCCGCCAGTTCGACCGCCAGTCGAACGAGTGGAAGGACGGCGACACCCTGTTCATGCGCTGCTCCATCTGGCGTGAGGCCGCGGAGAACGTCGCGGAGTCCCTCACCAAGGGGATGCGCGTCGTCGCTCAGGGCCGGCTCGTCCAGCGCTCCTACGAGACCCGCGAGGGCGAGAAGCGCACGGTCGTCGAGCTTCAGGTCGACGAGGTCGGCCCGTCGCTGCGGTACGCCAGTGCCAAGGTCACCCGCACCCAGCGTGGTGGCGGCGGTGGCGGCGGCAACTTCGGTGGCGGTGGCGGCGGTTTCCAGGGCGGCGGCGGTGGCGGTGGCTACAGCGGCAACAGCGGCGGTGGCAACGGCGGCGGTACCAGCGGCGGCGGCAACGCTCCCGCGGACGACCCGTGGGCAACGGGCGGCTCGAGCTTCGGCGACGAGCCCCCTTTCTAGATCATCATCTGATCGCGCGCGGCCCACGGGCCTGACGCGCGAGTAGCGAAGGAGTACCACCATGGCGAAGCGTGAGTCGCGCAAGCCCATCATCAAGAAGAAGGCGAACCCCCTCAAGGCCGTCAAGCTCGAGGGGCCGATCGACTACAAGGACACCGTGCTGCTGCGGAAGTTCATCTCGGACCGCGGCAAGATCCGTGCGCGCCGCGTGACCGGTGTCAACGTCCAGCAGCAGCGTGAGATCGCCCGGGCCGTGAAGAACGCCCGTGAGATGGCTCTGCTGCCCTACTCGAGCTCTGCTCGCTGAGGCTGGAGGAGCACACCATGAAGCTCATTCTCACCCACGAGGTCACCGGCCTCGGCACTCCCGGCGACGTGATCGAGGTCAAGGACGGGTACGCCCGCAACTTCCTCCTCCCGCGTGGCCTGGCCACCGGCTGGACCAAGGGCGCCCAGAAGCAGATCGACCAGATCCAGGCGGCTCGGCGCAAGCGCGAGATCTCGACCATCGAGGACGCCCGTTCGGTTCGTGACTCGCTGCAGTCCAAGCCCGTGGTCGTGAAGGTCCGCGCCGGCAAGGGCGACCGGCTCTTCGGTGCGGTCACCACCACGGACATCACCGAGGCCATCGCGGCCGCCGGTGGTCCGTCCGTGGACCGCCGCAAGGTCGAGATCGGCAACCCGATCAAGTCCCTCGGCACCCACTCCGTCAAGGTCCGTCTGCACACGGACGTCTCCGCGACGGTGGACATCCAGGTCGTCCCGGCCTGACGTAGTACCCAGCAGTACCCGCGAGGGCCCGGCGTTGCGACGCCGGGCCCTCGCGTGTTCCACCACGCCCGACGGCGGAGGGTCCCGTTGGTGAGGCGGGTCGAGTCGGCGCAGGGTGCTCAGCCGCCGATGATGACGGTGGGGCAGCCGGGCCCGGGGGCGATGGGTTGTCCGTGCATGGTCAGGTCGCCCAGCCGAGCGGCTGGGAAGTTCCCGATCATCACGGTGACCGAGCCCATGGCAATCCCGTTCGGGGCCGGCGAGACGCAGGCGACCCCGCCGGGAATGTTGTTCGCCACGGCCGCGGGCATCCCTCCGATGAGCACCGTCGGGACCGTGGCCGCGGGCGTGATCGGGCCGCCCACATGCGGCTTCGGCCCGTCGAACAGGGAGCAGAGTGCCACGTCGCCGGCGCGCAGCGCGGGTCCCATGGGCATGGCGCCGCCGCCTAGGGTGTGGCCGGCGGCGCGGGCGTGGCGTTCGTGCCGCCGATCAGGACCGCCGTGTCGCAGGTCGTCGGCGGATCGACGGCGGGCGGCGCCCCCACCTGACTGCACGTGACCGTGACATCCAGGGTTTCGCCGTCGGCCACCACGAGCGGGGACTGGAAGTGGAAGTCGACCGTGCGGAAGTTCTCCAGGGCGAGGTCGAACACGATCGTCTCCCCGTGCCGCACGACCACCCGGCCGAAGTCGCCCTGTGGGTTCGAGAACACCCAGTCGGTGACCCGGAGCGTGGTGTTCTCCGGCACGGTGTGCGAGGTCGTGGCCGTGGCGCCCTGCCCGGTGTCCACCTGGAGGCGCAGGCTCGCCGGGACCACGATCTCGGAGCCGCCGAGAATGTTCGTCACCGCCTCCTCGACCTCGACGACGCGCTCCTCGGCAGCGGCGGCGGAGTTCCCGGCCGTCTCCGCTGCGGTCTGCGCGCCGGCGGCGGCCTCCTGAGCCTGTGCCGCTGCCTGCTGGGCCTGCTCGGCCGCCTCGACGGCCTCCTGGCGCTCCTCGGCGACGGCGGCCTGCGCGGCGGACTCGATGGTCGGGCGCAGCACCGTGAACCAGAGCAGCGCCAGCAGGGCGAGCAGCGCAAGCAGGGCGAGCAGGGCCTTGAAGAACCACTTCGGCAGCATCGCCGTCTGCACGTGTGAGCCGTCCAGGGCCACCGGGCTGGTCGCATCCGCGGCGGCGGACACCACGAACGGGTGGGTCACGTCCGGGCCACGCCAGAACGACTTCACCGGCTTGACGTGCACCTTCGCGAAGGCGGCCTGACCCGGCTCTACGACCAGCTGCGGCGGCTGGATCCTGAACACGAGCTGGGACTTGTCGTCGGTGCCGGCCAGGTTCACCGTGACCGGTACGTTTCCGCGGTTGTCGACGGCGACCTGGTGCGTCGCACCGCGACGCCCGTGTGAGGAGCGGGGCACGAGCTCTGCGGTCGTGTCCAGGTACGGCAGTACCTCGACGACCCCCTCGGGGATCACGGCCTCCTCGGGGTGCTCCATCGGCACCACGCGCACGCCGAAGTCGAAGGAACCGGCAGGGACCGTTCCGTCCTTCGGTGGCCGGAACGTGATGGAGGCCGTGGTGGAGGTGTCCGGGTAGAGGCCGTCGATCTGGGCCGGCTCGACGGTCGCCCAGGCGCCGGGGGTGCCGAGCACCTCGATCCGGTAGCCCTCCACGATCGTGCCGGTGTTGCGGATGCTCAGCGGCACCACGGCCTCAGAGCCGGCGGCCAGCCGCAGGCTCGTGGAGTCGAGTTTCGCCAAGGTCGTCATGGCCTCGACCGTATTCCCGCGCGGTCCTCCCGGGCCGCCCGGGAGGCGGGCCATGCGGGCAACGCTGCTGCCCGGTGAGTCAGCGTTGATTGCACGATCAGTGCGCTGAGCACACTGGTACTCGAGCACTCGGTATCAGAGATCGGGTGGGGGATGGGACAACTGGACATGGAACGCGTAGAAGTGTGGGTGAGTGCCCGCGACCCGATCTCGGAGGCGGGCGTGGTCAGTGCGCTCCGGCCACGACCCGAGGTTCGGGTCCTTCGGTCGGATGAGGCGGATGAGGCGCGGGTGGTCGTGGTCGTCACGGATTCGGTCGATGAGGATGCGCTCCGGACGATCCGGGTGGTGCATCGCCGGGGACTGAGCAGGCCGGTCCTGGTGGCCGGCACCCTGGACGGCTCGGACGTGGTCACGTCGGTGGAGGCCGGGGCCGTCGGTCTGGTGCGTCGCAGCGAGGCGACGCCGGACCGGCTGGTGCAGGTGATCACCGGCGCCGCTGTCGGGGAGGGCAGCGTGCCGCCGGATCTGCTCGGGCGGCTGCTCGACCAGGTGGGGACGCTGCAGCGGCAGGTGCTGCGTCCCCGGGGGCTGACCTTCACCGGTCTGGCGACCCGGGAGATCGAGGTGCTGCGGTTGATCGCGGACGGTCTGGACACGGCCGAGATCGCCCAGCACCTGGCCTACTCCGAACGCACCGTGAAGAACGTGCTGCACGACGTCACGACGCGGCTCCAGTTACGGAACCGGTCGCACGCCGTCGCGTATGCGCTGCGTGAAGGCCTGATCTAGGCGGGACCCGGTGGGCGCGGACGCCTGCCCGATCGGGCAGGCACCGGTGCGCGCGGGGCGGGCCCGGTGCCGCTGACGTGGGCGCTCCGATTGGGCACCGTGGGGTTCGATGCGGCGATCGGCCTGTCCCCCGAGTAGGACGAGCCGGATTCAGGAAAGAGGGACATGGCACGGACGTTGGCGGTGACTGCGGCGCTGGGGCTGCTCGCCCCGGCCGCGGTCGCCGGCGTGCCGATGCCGCCGGTCACGGCGGAACTGCCGGCCCCGGACGCGGTCGCGACGCGGGTCGCGTTCACGCAGGGGCCCGGGGGGCTCGTGGAGGCCGCTTACAGCATCGGTTCGGCCGGCGGGGTCGAGTATCTCGCCGGCCCCGACGTGGAACCCGTCCCCGGGTCCGAAGGCGATCGCGAACTCTCGACGACGTTCACGGTGAGCTCCGCCGCGACGTCCGCCTCCTCCTGGGTGGGCACCACGGAGTCCACGGTCGGGGACGTGTACGTGCGGTACGACCAGGGCGACCCGATCCGGATCACCTGCGACGACGCGCGAGTCTCCCACCCCGTTGTCTCGCCGGACGGCATCCGGGTCGCGTACGCCACCAGAAGCGACGACGAGACCTGGCGCATCGATATCGCCACGATCGGGGATCCGCCCTGCACCGGCGGGATCGTCGATACCGTGCCTCGCGGCCCTGGCGACGACGTGTGGCCGACCTGGTTGCCGGTGGGCTTCGGGTTCTCCTGGGATCTCGCGTTCTCCTCGACACGGGAGGACCCGCTCGGGGATCTCTACATCGTGAACACTGCGGAGATCGACGCGGAGCCGATCCGGATCACCGACGATCCCGGCGCGGACGTGCAGCCCAGCGCGACCGAGGTGACGTGGGCCGGGCAGACACAGGTTCCGGTCCTCGCATTCGGGACCACCCGCTACCGTCCCGACGGGTCGATCGCCCTGATCTACCTCGTCGGGTCGCCCGAGATGTGGGAGGACTCCGTCGAGGATCCCTGGGCGAACTCGGAACTGACGGCCCCACAGGGCAGCGAGCCGGTCACCGTGGAGACGGAGGGAGGCTTCCAGGGCGGTGAGGCGGTCCTGACCTTCACCAGCGCCGAGTACGACCCGTACGGTGACGTCTTCGCGACCGAGCTCTCGATCGACGTCTTCGAGTTCGAAGACTTCGAGGCGTCCGCCGGTGAGTCCTACCCCGTGTTCGCCACACCCGGTGTCGCCGAGTCCCACGCCGCCTGGATCGACCCGCCGTCCGGGTTTCCCGACCAGGGTGAGATCGACACGATCCTGCGAGCAACCGCCGGGCCCGTCCCGGACGATGTCGGGGACGTCGAGGCGGCCACCGGAGAGAGAGCGCGGGTGTTCCCAGGCTCCACGGAGCAGGATGACGGCGCCGCCGCCTACTCGCCGGACGGTGCCTGGCTCGTGTTCAGCAGCGAGGTCGTCACCGAGGACGAGCAGGTGGGCCGCCGCCTGATGCTCGCCGCCGCCGACGGCAGCGCCGTCGCCCCGCTCGGCTACGCCTGGGACCCCGGCACCGGTGAAGGGTCCGGACTGCCTGCCGTGGACGTCAACCCCGCCTGGTCCCCGGACGGGACCCGGATCGCGTTCGAGCGCCGTTACGCGGGCGAGGGGGTCACCGAGCAGATCATGACGGCGCAGTTCGTGACGGACGGCTCCGTGGGCGAGACCGTGCAGATCACCGATCCCTTCGACGACGGCAACTTCGCCGAGCCCAGCTGGGCACCGGACGGCCGCACTCTTGCGGTAACCGGCTGGACGGACTTCTCGACCGCGGCCGTGGGCGGGATCGACCAGCAACTCACCCTGATCGACCTCTCCGATCCCGGGTCGCCGGTCCTGACTCCGATCAGTCATCTCGCCGAGGACTGCGAAGGAACCGGGTGCTTCCCGGTGCCTGTCGCCGGACGCTCCCCGGCGTGGTCCCCGGACGGCACCGTCATCGCGCTCGCCGATGCGAACCTTCCCTCGTTCGGCATGTCCGAGGACGCCTTCGACCTTCGCGGCGGGATCGGCCTGATCGCGCTCAACCCGGACGACCGGACCGGGCCGGTCTCGACGGTCACTCCGCTCGTCGGGTTCGGGCCCGGCGAGGTTGCGACGCCGAGCCGGGCGCTCCTATCGGCGGCGACGGATCCGGCGTGGTCGCCGGACGGGTCCCAAATCTACCTCGCAGGGCAACCGGCGGGTCTTGCGAACGACTGGGGCATCTATGCCATCGCCCCCGATGGCACCGGACTGCGCGTCGTCACCCAGGAGTCCGGGCCCGAGACCGAACCCACCGTCCAGCCGGACGTGGACCTGTCCCTGACGATGACCGCCAGCCCCAACGTGGTCCCGGTCGGTGGCGCCAGCGAGCTCACTCTCACGGTCCGCAACGAGGGGCAGCGCCCGGTGGCCACCTACCGGGTGCTGTTGGAAGTACCGGCGGAGCTGCAGTTCGGGGAGCCGCCACCGGGCTGCACCCTCGATGACCTGGTCTTCACGTGTCTGCCCACCGAGCCGCTCGGCCCGCTCGGCGTGAGCATCCTGACCATCACCGTCCTGGGCCGGGTGCCGGGCACGAACCCGGAGGTCACCGCCGTGGTCCTGCCCGGTGGGCCCGACCGGGACGTCGACAACAACTCCGTCGCGACCACGATCAACATCTCGGGCGTGCCTGGTACGACGGACGGCCAGGTGGACCTGGCCGTCACGCTCACCCTGAGCACCCCGACGGCGTGGGTCGGCGGCCAGAGCGTGCTCGCCACCTACACGGTCACCAACTCCGGAACCGCGCCCGTGACGGAGGCGACGGTCACGACCGGCTACCCGGCCGCCGTCGCCCCATCGGTCTCGGGGGTGCCGTCGGCGACGCCGCCACCGATCGCCGACCCTGCGGCGGTGGCCTGCCTGACCGGGGCCGGGGTGTGTACCGTCGGCCCGCTCGCGCCGGGCGAGTCCGCAGTGCTGGTCGCAGGCCTGCTCCCGACCGGGCCGGCGCAGCCCGGGGAGGTCACCGCGGCCGTCGCGGTGGGGCCGGGCGCAGGCGCCGGTGTGGACGTCGACCCGACGAACGACGCCGCGCGCGCCGTCGTCACGGTCCTCCAGCCGGAGATCCGGCTGCTGCCGTCGGTGGCCCGCCCTGGCGACGCGGTCCTGGCCTACGGCGAGAACTTCCCACCCGGGCAGGCGGTGATGCTGACCTGGAGCCAGGGCATCACGGTCAATCCGGGGCCGTATGTGGTCAGTGCGGAGGGCCGGCTGGTCGTCCCGCTGGTGCTCGTCTCCCGTGATCTGCTCGGGGAGCGGGACGTCATCGCGATTTCCTTGGCCGGCGCGTTCGGTGAGGTCCGCGGCCCCCTGCTGGTGGTCCCCAGGTCCATCCAGGCACCCAACTTCCTCGGCAGGAGCTGACTCGATGATCACCGAGGTGGACGCCGCCCTCCGGGCAATGGTGCGTGCGGCGCTTGGCGGCGCCGAGGCGGACGTGGTCCTCGACGCGCCGACGACCGAGTGGGCCGCGCGGCGCAACGCCCCGACCGTCAACCTCTACCTCTACGACCTGCGCGAGGACCTGCGCCGGCGGACCCGGGGAACCATCGAGACGCGGACGCCGGACGGGGTCACCCGCTCCCACCCGCCGCGGTACTTCCGCATGTCCTACCTCGTCACGGCGTGGACGCAACGGCCCGAGGACGAGCACCGGCTGCTCGAGGTGGTGCTCGCCCATCTCGTCCAGCACGAGGTCCTCCCGGACCATGACCTGGTGCTTCCGCCGGGCGCGGACCCGCTCGTGCAGCTGCTCGTCGGGCTGCCGCCCCCGGAGGACCGTGGCTTCGCCGATGTGTGGAGCGCGCTCGGCGGGGAGCTGAAGCCGTCGATCGACGTGGTCGTGGTGGCGCCGCTCGCGGTGCGGCCGGGCCCGGCGACCGGCCCGCCCGTGCGCGAACCGCTGGTCCTCGATGCACGGGACGTGGTGCCCGACGGCGGAGCGGACGTCGGGCGGCGCAAGCACAGTCCGCCGCCGCGCACCGAGGTGACCGCGCCTGCCGGCGCGGAGGAACCGTCGGCTCCGGCGTCGCCGAAGGCCCGCGCGCGGCGGCGCCGGTGACGACGACCCAGGACCCGGCCCGGGTCGAGCCGTCGCAGGCCGAGCGCCTGACGACCGATCCTGAGCGGACTCCGGCGGTGGGACGGGTCGCGCCGGGCAGGAGAGCCGGGGAGGAGCCGAGCATCACGCATCTGCTCGGGCGCCTCGGCGTGATCGAGGAGCGGATCCGTGGCCTCGTCGCCGAGCGGCGGGCCCATGACCCGCAGCCCGATGATCCCTTCCGAGGCCTCTACCTCAGCGACGAGGCGGTCGAGACGATCCTCGAGCGCCGCCCGGAACCACCGGTCCAGACCAGGGCGTCCGCGCGCCTGACGGAGTGCGAGCGCGCGGCGGACGCCGCGCTGCGGTCCGGAGCACGGCTGCGGCTGCGGGAGGTCGCGGACCGGTTCGGTCTCGACGCGCTCGACGTCGACCTGCTCCTGCTCGCGCTGGCCGCCGACGTCGATCCCCGGTTCGGGCAGCTCTTCGGCTACCTCAACGATGACGTGACCCGGCGGCGGCCGACCGTCGCGACGGCGCTGACACTGTGTGGCCGGCCGCTCGGCTCGGGCGCGGCCCGGGCCCATCTCGTGCACGGTCCGCTGATCACCGGGCGCCTGGTGCGGGTGGACGACGCCGACCAGCCGCTGCCGGTACGGACCCTGCGGATACCGGACCGGGTGGCCGCTCATCTGCTCGGCGACGACAACCCGGACCCGGCACTTGCCGGTGCCCTGGTGCCGGCCTCGGACGCCGTGTGGGGCGACGTGGCCCCGCTGGCCCGCGCGCTCGACGCCGGGGTTGACCTCATCCACGTGCGCGAGGCGGCCACCGGTTCGGGCCGGCTGCTCGCCATCGGTGCGCTCCGTGCGCTCGGTCGGGACGCCGTCGTGCTCGACCTGCAGCACTTGGCCGCGGGGGCGGAGCCGGCCGAACTCGTGGACCTGGCGGTGCGGGAGGCGATGCTCGGTGGGGCGGGCCTGGTGGCCGGTCCCGTGGAGGCGCTCGGCGAGGCGCCCGCGGCGCGAACCGGACTTGCCGGCCTTGCCGGATGCCCCGGTCTGCCGGTGCTCCTCGTCGGTGCCGCCCCGTGGGATCCGGCATGGGCGCCCCGGACGCCGCTGCTGGTCGACGCGCCGGCCAGCACGGACGCCGAACGGGCCCGGCTCTGGGCGCTCGCCCTCTCCGAACCGGGTACCCCGGGCACCGACGGGGCACCCCCGAGCGCGGGCGAGGGGGAGCCGGACGACGGCGCGCCGTTCGACGCACAGACGCTGGATGTCGCGGCGGCCACCTCGCAGTACCGCCTGAACCCCGAACAGGTGGTCCGGGCCGCGCGGGCGGCCCAGGTCCAGGCGCGGCTCGACGGCGGCCGGATCGCGGCCGAGCACCTGCGCCGCGGTGCCCGGGCGGAGAACGGCACCGCCCTGGACCGGCTGGCCCGCCGGATCGAACCGGCCGTCGGCTGGGAGGACCTGGTGCTCCCGCCGGCCACGCTGACCGGTCTGCGGGAGCTGAGCCTGCGCGCGCGGCACCGCGAACGTGTGCTCGGCGACTGGCGGATGCGACCCGGCGGTGGCCGCGGGCACGGTGTGGCCGCCTTGTTCGCCGGGGACTCCGGCACCGGGAAGACGATGTCCGCGGAGGTCGTCGCCGGGGACCTCGGCCTGGAGCTGTACGTCGTGGACCTGGCCACCGTGGTGGACAAGTACATCGGCGAGACGGAGAAGAACCTCGAGCGGATCTTCGCCGGTGCGGCCCGGATGAACGCCGTGCTGCTCTTCGACGAGGCGGACGCCGTCTTCGGCAAGCGCTCCGAGGTCAAGGACGCCCACGACCGGTACGCGAACGTCGAGAGCGCCTACCTGCTCCAGCGCATCGAGAGCTTCGACGGTCTGCTCATCCTGACCACGAACCTGCGCGCCAACATCGACGACGCGTTCACCCGACGGCTCGACGTGCTGGTGGACTTCCCGCTCCCCGACCCCGGCCACCGGCTCGCGCTCTGGGACCGCTGCCTCGGCACCGTGGTGCCCCGGTCGAGTGACCTCGACCTCGAGTTCTGCGCGGACGCGTTCGCGCTCGCGGGCGGGGCGATCCGCTCCTCGGCGGTCACCGCCGCCTACCTCGCCGCCGCCGACGGCGCCCCGCTGGGGATGGGCCACCTCGTCACGGCCGTGCAGCGTGAGTACCGCAAGATGGGGCGCCTCAGCCTGCCCGCCGAGTTCGGCAGGTACTGGGATCTCATCGGTTGACCGGGCCGCGCCCGGCGTGCGCTCGGGACCCGGTGCCCCAGCGGGCCGCCGACGGCGCTGAGGGACCCGGCCGGGCTGCCCGGACGGTCCCCTCGCGGTGCCCGATCGGGCGCACCGGCGAGCATGTGCCGCAGGGCCGGGAGGTGGCAGCATCGCTGTCCACCGACCCGGGACTCCGCGTGAAGAAGAGGGGTGTGTGATGCACAGCCACGACCACGCCGACGAGATCGGCCCGGTCCGGCCGGGCTCGACCAGGCGCACCAGTGACGATTCCGGCGCGTCCGCGGGGTCCGCGCGACCCGGCCGGCCGGACCTGCTCGGTTCCGTGGGGCTCCTCCGCCTGCAGCGCGCGATCGGCAACGCGGGCGTGTCCGAGCTGGTCGAGCAGGAGCGGTCCCCGGTCCTCGACGTGGTCGGGTCGGGTGGCGGGAGCGCCCTCGATGACGGCGTCCGCACCGACATGGAGGCGCGCCTCGGGCAGGACTTCAGCGACGTCCGGGTACACACCGACGGGGCCGCCAGCGACTCGCCCGCTGCCGTCAACGCGCACGCCTACACGGTCGGCTCGAACGTGGTGTTCCAGCGGGACCGGTACGACCCGGGCTCCCAGGCCGGACGCACGATGCTCGCGCACGAACTCACCCACGTGGTGCAGCAGCGCAACGGTCCGGTGGACGGCACGTCCACCGGTGACGGGGTGCGTGTCAGCGACCCGTCCGACCGGTTCGAGCGGGAGGCGGCGGCGAATGCGGAACGGGTCATGTCCGGACCGGCGCCGGTGCAGCGAGAGGGCGCCGAGGAGGAGGAGCTCCAGGGGGCGTTCGTGCAGCGCGAGGCCGAGGAGGAGGAGCTCCAAGGGGCGTTCGTGCAGCGCGAGGCCGAGGAGGAGGAGCTCCAAGGAGCCTTCGTGCAGCGCGAAGCGGACCAGGACCAGCTCGAGGCGTGAGCCGCGGGTGCCCGTTCGCGCACCCGCTGCTTCCCGACTGCTCGTCCGCGCGGACACTGTGCCCGCCCCCGGTGCCCGGCAGGCTGGCCTTTCCACCATCGAAGCGCCCGAGGAGGCGACATGCCGACGTATCTCTCGCCAGGCGTATATGTCGAGGAGGTTGAGGCTGGGTCACGACCGATCGAAGGGGTCGGTACCTCAGTCGCAGCATTCGTCGGCCTGGCTGCGAAGGGCCCGGTGAACGAGCCGACGCTCGTATCCAACTGGACCCAGTTCTCCGAGACCTTCGGGGACTTCATCTCCGGGTCGTACCTGGCCCACTCCGTGTACGGGTACTTCCTGAACGGCGGCGGCAACTGCTACGTCGTCCGGATCGGCGCGAACGGTGCCGACGGCGCCAAGTCGGGTCGGTCGCGGGCGCCGAAGGCGCTGCCCGCAGGGCCGGCCAACGCCCAGATCGGCGGCTACCGCGTGGTGGCCAAGGATGACGCGCCGAAGGGCAAGAAGGTCAGCGTCGAGGTCGCCGACGCCGGCGGGGAGAACCCGCCGGACGACCAGTTCAAGCTGGTCATCAACGTCGAGGGCAAGGAGACGGAGACCTTCGACAACGTCACGACCAAGCGCGGTGCGGACAACGTCGCGACGAAGGTGAACCAGCACTCCAAGCTCATCACGATCGAGGAGGTGGCCTCCGGTAGCGCACTCGCCAAGCCGGACAAGGGCACTGCTGCCCTCGTCGCCCCCGAGCCCGAGCCGGAGCCGCCGTCGACCACCGACCTCGGCGCCGATGACTACATCGGTGACGCTGCCGACCGCACCGGGTTCAGCGGCCTCGAGGCCATCGACGAGGTGACCATCGTGGCCGTCCCGGACCTTGTCGCCGCGCTGGAGCAGGAGGCCATCGACCTGGAGACGTTCCAGGCGGTGCAGCTGGCGATGATCGCCCACTGCGAGCTGATGGGCGACCGGATGGCGATCCTGGACCCACCACCGAACCTCAACGCGCAGCAGGTCAAGGACTGGCGGGTCGGTGGCGCCGGCTACGACTCCAAGTACGCGGCGCTGTACTGGCCGTACGTCAAGATCTTCGACCCAGGTGACGGTTCGACCAGGTTCGTGCCGCCGTCGGGCCACATGGCCGGCATCTGGGCCCGCAGCGACGGTGAACGTGGCGTGCACAAGGCCCCGGCGAACGAGGTCGTGCGCGGTGCCATCACCCTGCAGACGCAGATCACGAAGGCCGAGCACGACCTGCTCAACCCGGTCGGCGTGAACGCGATTCGGACCTTCCCGGGCCGGGGCGTACGGGTCTGGGGTGCGCGGACGCTCTCCTCCGACCCGGCGTGGCGCTACATCAACGTGCGGCGGCTCTTCAACTACCTGGAGGAGTCGATCCTCGGTGGCACCCAATGGGTGGTCTTCGAGCCGAACGACCGAGCCCTCTGGGCCCGGATCCGGCGCACGATCTCGGCGTTCCTGGTGAACGAGTGGCGCAAGGGCGCCCTGTTCGGCAGCACCCCCGACGAGGCGTACTTCGTCAAGTGTGACGACGAGACGAACCCGGCGGAGGGCATCGATGCCGGCCAGGTCGTCTGCCAGATCGGGATCGCGCCGGTGAAGCCGGCCGAGTTCGTGATCTTCCAGCTGTCGCAGTTCTCCGGCGGCACATCACTCGTGAGCGAATAGAAGGAGCCGAACAATGCCACTCGCAGACCCACTCGACTCGTCCTCCGCCTACGCCTTCAGGGTCACCATCGACGGCATCGAGATCCCCAAGGTGATCGAGGTCGGCGGCCTGAAGTCCGAGGTGGACAAGATCGAGATGAAACAGCAGATGAAGGACGGCAAGTACGTCGTCCGTCAGATGGTCGGCCGTCCCAAGCCGGGGGAGTTCACCGTCACCCGGGGCCTTACCGACTCCAAGACGATCAGCGACTGGCTGAAGACCGTGATGCAGGGCGACATGGCCGGGTCACGCAAGACCGCCGCGGTCGAGCTGCTCGACTACCAGGACGGGCTGCTCATGACCTATAACTTCACCAACTGCTGGGTCCGGAGCCTCGAGGTGACCTCCCTCAAGGCCGGAGCCACGGAGCAGGCGACCGAGAAGGCCACCGTCTGCTACGACGAGGTCGCGATCGCCTGATGCAGCGCACACACGCGACGTCGGCGCCGGCCGATCCGGACCAGGAGGCCCTCCAGCCTGCTGCTCCGGATCGCTCGGCGCTGCGCACCGAGTTCGACTTCGAGTTGCCACGCGGTTTCATGGACGGCGACGGAACGGTGCATCGTCGGGGCACGATGCGCCTCGCGACGGCGCGTGATGAGCTCCTGCCGCTCTATGACGCGCGGGTGCAGGAGAACCCGGCGTTCACCACGGTGGTGCTGCTGGGCCGGGTGATCACCTCGCTCGGCACCCTCGGGGTCGTCAATGCGAACGTGGTCGAGAACATGTTCGCCTCCGACGTGGCGTTCCTGCAGGACTTCTACCGGCGGATCAACGCCGAGGGGCACACCCGGGCGGCGGTCACCTGTCCGTCGTGTTCGCACCGGTTCACCCTCGACCTCTCGGGTGGCCGCCTGGGGGAATCGTGACGTACGCGGCCGATCGCATCTACCAGGAGGTCGCGTACGTCGCCTACCACTTCCACTGGTCCCGTGACGAGATCCTCGATCTGGAGCACCCGCAACGGCTGCGCTTCGTGTCCGAGATCGCGGACATCAACCGGCGTCTCTCCGAGGACAGGTGAGCCATGCGATGGCCCTGGCAACGAGCGAAGGAGAAGGCAGCACCGGCATCGCCAGCTGCGCCGTCCCCCTCGCCCGGGCCGGCCAGCGAGGCGGCAGCTGAGCCCGGGCCGGCAGGGTGGGCGTTCCTCCCGCCGCTGCAGCGCACCATCGAGCCGGTCCAGCTGGTGCACGGCCCGACGGCGTTCCAGCACTCCCTGAGTTCCTGGTCGTCGCCGGCGTTCACGGGGCCGATGACCCACCTCGTGGACGCGTCCGCACCGTCGGGGCTCGTCGACGGCGATCGCCGTGGTCTTGGGACCACCGGCGTGCCGACGCAACGCGGCGAAGCCCGGGAACTCCCGTTGCTGCCGCCGCCACCGCCCTCGCCGCGCGTCCAGCGGGCCGCCCTCGGCGCCGCGGGCGCGCTGACCCGCGCCGGCGCGGACGTGCGCGGACTGCCGGTGTCCCGCCCCTCCGTCGTTCCCGATACGCCCGCCCCGGTCGATCCAGGGCCGGAGCACGGGCTCCGCGATGACGGCGCCAGTGACCCGGCGGGGCCCGCAGCCGGACCCGAGGAGCCCGAGCCGGTCGCCGACGACCCGGTCGGGTATACCGAAGGGAATGCCACGTTCGTGCCGATCGTCGCCGAGCCACAGCAGCCGTCGAGCCACGAGGGGATCGGTGCCGCGGGCACGCCCCTGCAGCGGACCGGCCCGACGGCGCCCGCGCCGCTCGCGCGATCGGCGTCGGAGGGGGTGCCCCCGCGCCTCGGGCTCGGTGCACCGCTGCCGACGGCGGACGCGCGGGACGCCGTCGTCGCGTCTTCGGCTCCGGTCGGGCCGACCGCCGGGCCCACTCCGGCCACGTCACCGGGCGCGGGGCCATCGCCGGTGACCGCGCCGCTGGCCCCGCAGGCCGACGCGGCCCGGGCCTTGAGCCCATCGACCGTGGTAGGGCCCACCGCCGCCCGGGCCTCGACTGGCTCGTCGCCGGCGACTGCGGCTGGCCTCGGGCCGACGCCGGGAACGCTCAGGCCGCCACCGGGTGCTGCCGCGGGGGCGCCGATCGTGGGTTCTGCCGGTCCCGCCGCCCGTCCCGGTCCCGCCGGCCTTCCCGACTCGGCCACTGTTGCCGGTCCGGCCGCGGCGCTGCTGCCACTTCAACGGTCCACATCGACAGGTGCGGCGTCGCCCGGGTCGGCCTCCGGGTTCAGCCCGGCATCGCCTGCGGACGCGGTGTCGTCGCCGGCGTCTGCGGGTGTCCTCGGGCCGACGCCGGGAACGCTCGGGCCGCCACCGGGTGGTGCCGCGGGCGGACCGATCGTGGGCTCTGCCGGTCCCGCCGCATCTCCCGGTCCAGCCACGGCGCCGTTGCCACTCCAACGGTCCACATCGACAGGTGAAGCGGTGACCGGGACACCGAGTCCGGGGCCGACAGGTGCATCGATCCGCGTCGAGTCGAGTGAGTCAGGCGCGGAGCAAGTGGGTTCGGCGGCCCGCGGCGAACCAACGTCGGCCGTGACACCGGGCATCGTCGCCCTGCCGACGGAGGTCCCCATCGTGGGCAGCGTCGGTCCCGAGCCGCGTGCGGTGGATCCGCCGATCGTCCCCTCGGTCGATCCACCGCACGCCCCCTTGCTGCTCGCGCAGTCGGCGGTGCCGGAAGCGCCGGGGACGTTGCCGGGCGCGCTGGGAGGCGTAGGCTCCCGAGCTGACGAATCCGAGGGTCGGAAGGCGCGCGGGGGCGTGGCGAATGCGGCCGTACAGCGGATCGCCGCGGGTTCGGATGCCACGTCGGCGCAGAGTGCGGAAGCCACGGCCACGACGGGCGTCGAGCCGACAGTTGGCGCCGGGCCGACAGTTGGCGCCAGGCCGACAGTTGGCGCCGGGCCGACAGCGGTCGACCGGTCCGGGACCCCTGTCGGGTCCGACCCTGCGGCGGAGCGATCGACGCTCGCGCCGCTGCAGCGCGTGGCCGACAAGTGGAACCGGACCCCGGCCGCAGCCGGGGCCGCTGCACCGCCGCAGGGAGACCGGGTGCCGGACTCCGTCGCGCAGCAGCAACACCCGCTGGTCCAGCGGTCGGCCGGATCACCGGACTCCGCAGCCTCGGAGGACCAGCACCGCGCGTCACCGGTCCACCCGACCGGTCCCGACGGGGTCACGGACACTCGAACGGGCGCGGACCCGGCCTCGGCGCCGGCTACCCCCCGCACGGCGCATCCGTCCGGCGAGGAATCGAGCGACGGCACCCGCTCGGATGCGGCGGTACTCGGCGACCCGAGCAGCGTCGCCACCGACACCGGGATCCTCGCGCAGCGGGCCATGGCCGGTTCGGTCGCGACGGATACGGCTCCTGCGGACCCCCCGCCGGGCTCGATCGCCATCCCCGGTCCGGCTGGGCCGAGGATGGAGTTCCCCGTCGCGTCGGTCGGTGGGGCGGCGGTCGTCGCCGGTGCCGCGTCCCAACAGACGTCGGTGGGTGCCCGGTCGCCGGTGGGTGCACAGGCGTCGGCTGGTACCCAATCGTCGGCGGGGACGTCTGCGCCGGTACGGACCATAGTGTCGGCGGGAGCGCCCGGGTCGGTGCCCCCGGTGGTCGCCCGGGCTGTCGCCTCCGGCACGGTCCGCTCCGGTGCGCCGGCGGGCGGGACGGTCCTGGCCATGCCGAGCCCCGCAGCGCCACCGCGGCCGATCGGCCTGATCGGGGACAGCGGTCGCGGTCCGTTGGCCATGCTCACCCGGACCGCAGCCGACGGCATGGCAGCCTCCGGTCCACAGGCTCCCGGCCAGGCTCAGGCTCCCGGCGGCCGGGTAGCTACGACGCCCGTCGTACCGGACTGGGATCCGGCGTCAGAGGACTGGGCGTCGCCCACCCCGGTCGGCGGTACGGTCGTGTCCCGGACCGCGGTCGGCGCTGAGGAGCTCCCGGTCGCACGGGCGGTCGGCAGCGACGGGATCGAGACCGGCGTCGCGCCGACCCGACCACCCAGCCGTCCGTCCCCGCGGGCCCGGTCCAACTTCCTCGGCGGCCACCGCGGTCGTGGCACGGCCCCCGCCGCGAGCGCGCCGGACGACGGCTCCGACGCTACCCAGCCCGCGGCGATGCCGCTGAACCAGCCCGCGGCCCAACCCGGCCCGCCGTCGACCGCCACCCCCGCGGCGAACC
>NZ_CACRYJ010000016.1 GCF_902703175.1 Occultella aeris
CCGCCCTCACCCACCGACGCCACCCGGCGTCGCCCCCTTCATGCTCAAGGAGTACCCGATGTCCCTTCCCCCGATCTCCCGCCGTGCCGTCCTCATCGGCGGCCTCTCCGCCGGCGCCCTCGGCCTGGCCGCCTGCGGCGCGGGTGATGCCGGCACCGGCGCCTCGACCGGTCCGAGCGGCACCGACGCGGAGCCGACGGCGGGTGGAACCCTGCGCTTCGCCGTCGCCAACGACCCCGCCAGCCTCACGCCGCAGGGCGGTGGCTCCGGCAACGACGCGCGCTACGTCACCCGCCAGCTCGTCGACTCCCTCCTCGACCAGGATCCCGAGACTGGTGAGCTCGCGCCCTGGCTCGCCCAGGAGTGGGAGATCAACGAGGACGCGACCGAGTTCACCTTCCACCTCCGGGAGGGCGTCACCTTCTCCGACGGGACACCGCTGACGGCGCAGTCGATCAAGGACAACTTCGCGGACGTGCTCGCCCAGGGCGCCCAGGCGAGCTACGCCATCGAGCACCTGGCGGGGTACCTCGACACCGAGGTCGTCGACGAGCAGACGGCGATCGTCCGGTTCGACGTCCCCAGCGCCCCGTTCCTGCAGGCCCTGACCGAGCCGATCTTCGGTCCGCTCGCGGCATCCACCCTGGCGCTGCCGTGGGAGGAACGCGTCTCCGGCGGCGTGATCGGCACCGGACCGTTCGTGCTGGACCGCTACACCAAGGACACCGAGGTGGTCCTCACCCGGCGCGAGGGGTATGCCTGGCCCTCGTCGCTGAGCCAGAACACCGGCGAGGCCCACCTGGACGAAGTGGTGTTCCAGATCGTGCCCGAGGCGAGCGTGCGCACCGGTTCCCTCTCCTCGGGTCAGGTCGACGTGATCGGTGGCGTCCCGCCGCAGGACCAGGCCACCCTCGAGGGCTCGGGCTACACGATCGTGGCCCGTGGCAACCCGGGCACGACCTTCGGACTGACGCCCTACAACGCCAAGCCGATCATCTCGGACGTGAACGTGCGGCGGGCGCTCTCCCTGGCACTGAACCGCACGGATCTGAGGGACGCGACCCTGAACGAGTCGTACGCGGTCTCCACGAGCCCGCTGGCAGCGACCACGCCGGGCTGGGTGGACCTGAGCGAGTACCTCGAGCAGGACGTCGACGAGGCGGCCCGGCTGCTGGAGGAGTCCGGGTGGGTGCCCGGCGCCGACGGCATCCGCGAGCGTGACGGTGAGCGGCTCGCGCTGGTCATCGCCTGGAGCAACAACTTCGTCGCGAACCAATCGGCGCTCGAACTGCTCCAGCAGCAGGCCAAGGAGGTCGGCATCGAGGTCGAGCTGTGGACCGGTGACGTCTCCGAGCGCACGGCGAAGGGTGCGGCCGGCGAGTTCGACCTCACCTACGGCAACCTGAGCCGTGCGGACGGGGACATCCTGCGCACGAGCTTCGCGTTCGGCGACGAGGACCCGTTCCAGGTGGCCGACGAGGACCTGAACGCCCTGCTGGAGGAGCAGCGGGGGATCACCGACGTCGCTGCCCGCAACGAGGTCCTGGCCCGGGCGCAGGAGCGGATCCTCGAGATCGCGTTCCACATCCCGACGTTCGAGCTCACGTCCGTGCTCGGCACCACCGAGGACGTGCACGGCGTGGCGCTCGGTGCCGACTCCAGACTCACCTCCCTGGTGGACGCCTTCCTCGTCGGCGGGGCCGCCTGATGGGCCGCTACCTGAAGACCGTCACCGGCGCCGGTGGCCGACCCGGCGCCTACGAGCTGGCCCTCGATCCGAAGCGGCACACCCTCGAGACCGCGGTCGAGGTCGCCGGGCTCGCCGAACGAGCCGGCTTCGACGCCCTCTTCACCCCGGACCTGCTCAGCTTCAACGCGCAGGGAACCATCGGCAGCCAGGACTCGCTGACGGTGATGGCGGCGCTGAGCCTGGTCACCTCCCACGTCGGGCTGATCTCCACGGTCAGCACGACCTTCAACCACCCGTTCAACCTGGCCCGCCAGTTCGGCACCCTCGACCACATCAGCAACGGCCGCGCGGCCTGGAACCTGGTCACGTCCTCCATCGGCGAGGAGAACTACTCCAGCGAGGACCTGCCCAGCCCCGAGCAGCGGTACGCCCGGGCCGCGGAGTCCCTCGACGTGATCAATGCCCTCTACGACAGCTGGGGCGAAGGGGCCCTCGGTCACGACGAGGAGGGCCACGTCCGGTTCGACCCGACCAGGGTCCGCCCGATCGACCACAAGGGCGCCTTCTTCACGGTGGCGGGACCGCTGAACATCCCGCCGCTGCCGCAGCGGCGGCCGGTGCAGTTCGTGGCCGGCCAGTCCGCGGCCGGCCTCGAGCTGGCCGCCCGGTACGCGGAGGTCGTGTTCACGTCCCTGCCCACCCTCGACGTGGCACTCGACTTCGTGTCCCGGCTGCGCGCCCGGGCCACGGAGCTGGGCCGCCCGGAGGTGTTGCCGCTGATCATGAGTTCGTTCCACGCGACGTTCGGCGCCACCGAGGCCGAGGCGCTGCGGTTGCGCAGCGAGAAGCAGGAAGCGATCGACCTTGTCGCCGGGCGCGCCGTGCTGGAGGACATGCTCGGCGGCATCGACCTTTCCGACCTGCCGCTGGACCGGCCGGTGCCGATCGAACGGGTGCCGGAACTGGGCAGCGTGAACCGGCGCCGTGGGCGGGTCGAGGTGTTCGGTCGGCAGGTCGCCGAGGGGCTCACCCTGCGGGAGCTGATCATCGCCGCCCAGGACACCGGCCACTGGGCCCCGGTCGGCACCCCCGAGCAGCTCGCGGACGCCGTCGAGGAACGGATGGACGCCGGGGTGCTCGACGTGCTCTCGATCGGAGGGATCGGCGACCCGGTCACCCACGATCTCGTCGTCAACGGGCTCCTGGAGGAGCTGCGCCGCCGTGGACGACTGCGTCGTGACCGCGTGGGTGACACGTTCCGCGAGAACCTCGAACTGCCGGAGCTCCCGTGACCGACTCGAGAAGTGACGACGTGAGCGCACCGCGCGTGCCGCTGTCCATCCTGGATCTCGCGATCGTGCCCGAGGGCGGCAGCGGCGCCCAGGCGATCCGGGACGTCATCGACCTGTCCGCCGCCGCCGAGGACCTCGGCTACCGGCGGATCTGGTTCGCCGAGCACCACCTGGCTGCGGGCGTCGCGTCCGCGGCCCCGGCCGTGCTCGCCGCCCTCGCGGCCGAGCGGACCACCCGGATCCGGATCGGCTCCGGCGCGATCGCGCTGAGCGCGACCAGTCCGTTGCAGGCCGTCGAGCAGTTCGGCACGATCGCGGCGCTGCACCCAGGGCGCACCGACCTTGGTCTCGGCAGGGCATTCGTGCTGCCCCCGAAGAACGAGACACCCGACGGCGGGGCGCCGGAAAGGGAGCACGCTGCGGTTCCCGCGTGGCGGCGCCGGTCGACCCACACGCCGGCACGCGACGTCGACGGACTGCACGTGCCGGCAACCCCTGCCGGAGGCGCCGACGACGACGGGTTCCGGAAGCGGCTGGCCCGCCGGGTCGCGCTGATCGGGCGGTCCCGCACCCCGGAGAGCTTCCGGGCCGAGGTGGACCTGGTGCTCGGCCTGCGCGCCGGGGAGCATGTCGGCCCGCCCACCGCACCGGGTGAAGGGGCCACGGTCAGCCCGCCGGCAGCCGGGGCGGACTTCGAGGTGTGGGTGCTCGCCTCCAGCGGCGGGGAGAGCGCCCGGGTGGCGGGCGAACTGGGGCTGCCGCTCGCCGCGAACTACCACGTGAGCCCGTCCAGCATCCTGGCGACGGTGGCCGCCTACCGGGACGCGTTCCGGCCCGGGGTGCTGTCCGAGCCCTACGTGCTGGTCTCGGTCGACGCGCTCGTCGCGGACACCGACGCCCACGCCCGCGAGCTCGCGGAGCCGTTCGTGGACTGGGTGCTGTCCGTGCGCCGGACCGCCGGCGGCGCGGTCGCCTTCCCACGGCCGGGCACGACCACGCCGTGGGCCGACCGGGACCCGGCGGAGCAGGCCCTGGTGCGGGACCGGATCGACGCGCGGTTCGTCGGGTCCCCGGCCACCGTGGTGGAGCGGCTCGAGGCCCTGGTCCGGGTCACCGGCGCGGACGAGGTCCTGGTCACCACCGCCACGCACGATCCTGCCGACCGGCTCCGCTCGTTCGGGCTCCTGGCACAGGCCTGGGGTCAGCCGCCGGACATCCGGGTCGGTTCGTCGTCGGCGTCGGTGACGTCCTCGAGGTAGCGGCCCACCGGGCCGGCGTAGGTGGTCAGGCTGTCCCGGAGCCCTTCGAGCGCGACGACGGCGGCGCGCCGATCCTCCCCCAGGTCCAGCAGGGTGAGGGCCAGGAAGGCGCGGGCGGCCGCCGCGTAGGGCGCCACGAGCGTGGACTCGAGCTCGGCCCGGATCAGGTCCGCGGCCTCGGTCGCCCGGCCGAGGTTCCGCAGCGTCGACGCGAGCTGGATGATCGCCTGCTGGTGGCGAGCCGGGTCGAGCCCGCCCGAGAGCGCCCGTCGGTAGGGCGCCTCGGCGCGGGCCTCCCGGCCCGCGTAGTCATAGGCGCCGGCTACCTCGAACGCGGCCAGCGGGTCGCCTTCGTGCCCTGCCACGAGCTTCTCGATCTCCGCGAGGACCTCGTCGGGGTCCCGGTCCTCGGCATTCGCCCAGACCTCGGTGATCGTGTCGTGCCAGTTCGGTGCGGAAGCGTCCATGGAGCCATGATGTCGTGTCGGTGACCATCACGCCTCGATCGGTAGGAACCGAACCGCGCTGGTGCGGTGGAACGCGTTGGTGCGGACCTCCAGGGTGACGTTCCCGGCGGTACCGGCCGCGAACTCGTACGTGCCGAGCGGGCGCCAGTTGTTGGGTGCCGACCGCTGGCTGATCACGAGCTCGTCGGTGCCGCCGGCGTGGGTGATCACGTAGGCGGCCGAGTCGGTGGTCTCGGCGTTGCTCGGGTACCAGACGGCAACCTCGTAGGTGCCGGCCTCGGGGAGGTTCGGCGTCCAGGTCGCGGTGCCGCCGACCGCCTCGGGTGCGCTGTAGCGGGACCTGATCCCGTTCCAGCCGGTCAGCGAGCTGCGCAGCCACTCGCCCGTCTCGGTGTACGCGGGCGCCAGCAGCTCGTTGTGGATCACGATGCCGGCGTCCCGGATCCTGGCCTGGGCGATCGCGGTGTGCACGGTGTCCCAGCGGACCCGGAACTGGTAGGAGGAGCCGAACGTGGCCGTCGTCGGTGAGACCACGTCCCAGGTGTGGGTGCGGACCTCGCCGGGTGCCACCGTCACGTCGAGCTGACGGTCGGTGATCTGCCAGCCGGTCTGGCCGGCGAGGACGAGCAGCCCGGTCGCCGGCGCGGCACCGGCGTTCGCGATCGTGGCGGTGAAACTGGCGGTCTCCCCGGGCGCGCCCAGCACCTCCGGCTCGACCCGCAGGGACAGGACGGCGCGTGCGTCCCGCACGGTCAGCTGTGCGGGCTCCAGGTCCGCGGTGCCACCCGTCCAGGCGGCGACGGCGGTGAGCGGGTGGGCGCCCAACGTCGCCCCGCCGGGCACGGTCAGGGTGTACGTGGCGCTCGCGGTCCCGCCGGCGGGCACCCCGGTGGGCGCGTCGACGGGCGTCAGCGTCCACCCGTCCGGGACGGCGGGAGTCACCACGAGGCCGGTCAGTGCCGCGTCGGTGCCGTTGTGGACGGTCACGGTCAGGTCGACGGCGTCCCCCGCCGTCGCGCTCGTCGGTCCACCGATCTCACCGCCGACGGCGCCGGGCGCGATCCCGGCGACGGCCGGCGGCAGGTGCAGGGTCACCTCGTCCGTGGTCACGCTCGCGGTGACGACCTGGTAGTTGAAGGTGGCCGCGAGGTCGTCGACGCCGATGGTCCACTCGTTCGGGTAGGTCTTCGGTGGGGTGTCCTGGCTCGGGCCGTCGCCGATCCGGTACCGGAGCGTCGCGGCCTCCTCGGTGTCGATGTAGACGTAGGCGTCGTAGCCCGCGGAGTCCGGCCGCACCAGGAGCGTGCCCCGGGTGAGCCCGAAGTCGGAGTTCGGGTCGGTGTCCTCGCCGTGGTGCGAGGTCAGACCGCGGTCCGCGCCGCCGGGCTCGATCTGCCACGGCGCGGCGATGGTCACGCCCCGGATCACGACGGAGGCGATCCCCTTCGGGGGCACCTGGACGACCACCTGCCCGGCGACTGCCGTACGCGACCTGCGGGCGCCGTCGGGCGTGACGATCTCGACGGCGTTGCGGCGCCCGCCGCTCGGGCCGAGCCCGGTCAGGGCGTTCGCCGCGTCGATGCGCACCGTCTGGGTCTGCGCGGAGGAGTTGGTCAGGCTCAGGTAGAGGGAGTCGTTCCCGACGCCGGCGAGCCAGTTCACGAGCGGGTTGTCGACCTCGACCAGACCCTTCGGGAAGTACGGCCAGACGCCGTCCTCGCCGTAGAACGTGCCCGGGCGGTGCCCGTAGGTGCTGAACTTGAAGTAGACGAAGTTCGCCTCGAAGGCGCGGGGGTAGTCGACCGCACCGTTCGAGCGGACGAAATGTTCGCTGAACAGGTAGTCGAGGGCGAGCGCGAGCTGGCCGGGCGCGTGGTGGAAGTACACCCCGGACACCCCGACCGGACCCGTGAGCGGGAAGTCCGGCCGCATCGGCACGGCCTGGTGCTGGCGGCTGTAGTAGCCCGGATAGTTCCCGAACCGGCCGACCACGAGGTTCTCGGCGATGTCGCCGAGCAGCTCGTCCCCGGTGTAGTGGGCGAGGCGCAGCAGCGAGCCTGCCCAGCACGGGTTCAGGACGAACCCGCCGCCGGGGTTGGGGGTGGTGGAGTCGCCGACCTTGAGGGTGGAGAGCTGCTCGAAGGTCAGGCCGTTCGTGGACACCGTCCACGCCGGCACCTCCTCGGGCGTCGCCTCCGTGGCCGGGTAGTCGGGCAGCGCGGATGGGGCCCAGTCGTACTGCTGCAGGACCGTCGGCCCTTGGCCGACCGTGACCGAACCGCCCGGGACCGGTCGCACCTGGGTCTGGGTGACGAACCGCTGGGCCTCCCGGTGTGCGCCGGTGAGGAAGACGTCCTCGCCGGTGAGCTCGTAGAGCAGCACCAGGTCGGACCAGTACCGGCTGTAGCCGTAGCCGAAGGAGGACTCGCCGTTGTTCGTCGTGTACGGCGTCTCGATGTCGTCGCGCACGTACGCCTCGGCGATCAGGCGCGCCTGGCGCAGCCAGGACGGGTCACCGGTGAGTTCGTGAGCCGCGAGCGCGACGGCGAACGGGCTCCGGTGCCCGCCCTGCTTGTTCGCCAGCGCGAGCTCGAGGCCGCGGGCGTGCACGCCACCGTTCTGGCGGCGGGTGAGCTGGTCGATGGAGTTGAGGGTGACCGCGTCGAACGGGATGCCACCGAGGCGGTACAGGTTCACGTCGCCGTAGACCTCGCTGCCCTTGATCGGTGTGAACCCGGTGCCGGTCCGGGACAGGTGGTACTCGATCATGTCCCGGGCGCGGCGGGTGTAGAGGTCGGTGCCCGCCTGCGCCCCGACGGGCGTGGTCAGGTAGTGCGCCGAGAGCAGCACACCGGCGACGGCGGTGCGCACCGCATCGTCGTTCTCGACGTCGATGAAACCCTTCGCCCGGCTCCACCAGCCCGAGTAGGAGGGCACGAACTCCACCGAGTCGTCTGCGTCGGGGCCGTTGCCGAGCAGGTCGACCATGTTGTGGATGGCGTCCGTGAGCGAGGTGTCGTAGACGTTGTGCCGGTAGCTGGAGTAGGCGTACTCGCCGCGGGCGAGGTCGGTGTAGGCGTCATAGAGCGCGATGGGCAGCGCACACACACCGAGGGCATAGCCGCGCTTGTCGCCGGCGGCCATCGGGGTCCGGCGACCCACCTGCGGGGCGTAGGCGGAGGGCACCACGTCCAGGGAGTCGTTGCGCAGGCTCAGGCCGAACGGCTGCCGGTCCGCCCCGAGGGCGCGCTCGTGCTCGAACGCCAGGACCTCCGCGGGGATGTAGACGCCGAGCGTGGCGATCTGCGCGCCGAGCGTGCGCTGGGTCAGGGCCATCGGGGCGAACATCTCCCACGCGGACTTGGGGGCGTAGTCGTTCTGGACCACGCGGGCGTGCTGCAGGGCTCCGCAGAGCACCTCGTCCACACCGGCCAGGTCGGTGACGTCGAAACTCTGGTAGCCGACCAGGAAGTCGTCGTCGCGCAGCGCCTCGAGGGTGTACTGGAGCTCGGGGTTGTCGCCGTCGAGGGACCAGCGCAGCACGAGGTCGAACACGCCCTCGGCGGCCGCGTGCAGTTCGACCGTGCGCTCGCCGACCTGGGTGCAGGAGTCGAACGCCACCCAGTGCGTCTCGAGGGCGTCGTAGATGTAGAGGGAGTCGCCCTCGGTGGCGCCGGTGAAGACGACCCACTGCTCGTCGAACCGGCCCGCCTCGGTGGTCACGGGCACCCAGGCGCCGCCGACGGCGACCTCCAGGTCCCGGACCACGGTGCGGCCGCCGTCCCAGACCGCGTCCGAGAACGTGACGCGGTGCCGCGGTCCGGTGAGCGTGGTGATCGGGGTGACGGTCAGGTTCGGCTTGTCCACCCGGCGCAGCGCGTCCGCTGGCAGCGGCGGCGCAGTCGCGGGACGCGGCCCGCGGGAGGCTGCCTGGGTGGGATCGGCAAGGGCGCCGATGACCGGAGGAAGAGCCGCCGCGGTCAGGAGGAGCCGCATGGCGTTCCTGCGGCTCAATCCATCAGAAGCGTCATTGACGATCTGCATACTCGACGTTGAGTCCATATAGTGATTCAACGAACCATCCGAGGGGATGTCAAGGGTTGTTCGTGGCAGTCCCAGGGGTTGGACCACCCCGGCCGCCTGGTCCGGCGCTACGCCGGAGTCGCAAACTGCTGCCGCCACTGGCGCCGGCGTCCGCGAGAACGGACAATGGGGGGACTCGACGAGGTGGCGAGCCGGTGATCTATTGGATGCTCCTGCTGTGGGCCGTGGCCCTCACCGTGGCGGTGTGGCCGTGGGGGTTCCTCACGGCCCGGCGCCGGGCACGGGAGCGCCGCAGGCGGGCCGAGGCCGCCAGCCCGAGCCAGGCGATCTGGCCGGACCGTGCCAGGCAAGCACCCGCCGTCGACCCTCTCGTAGTGCTCGAGGTGCAGATCCGGCTGGCGGAGCTCGCCGCGGAGGTACAACTCGTCGAGTCCAAGCCTGGGATGTATGCCCAGGCCCACCATCTGCGGGCCGCGCTCGCGGCCTATGACGCGATGCTGGCCCAGGCGTGCGCCCTGGCCGGGCTGCCGTTCCCGGGGCAGGCGCTCACCATGCCGGTACCGGAGGAGGAGCGCGAGCGACGCGAGTTGGAGCTGAGCTCGCGCGGCTGGCACTGGTGAGGCGGTCCATCCGGCGGACGCTGTTCGCGTGTGGGGCCCGATGTTTCTATCCTGTACCGGGCGCGTCACGGCTGCGTTAACCAGGCCTGAGCCGGCCCACCCCCGAGCGCGGCGATCAGAACCGCCTGCGGCGCGCACGCGAAGAACCAAGGAGCCTTTGTGGAACCCGATCTGAATGCCGTCTTCGACCTCGTGCTACGCCGCAACCCCGGCGAGGTCGAGTTCCACCAGGCCGTGCGCGAGGTGTTCGACTCCCTGGGCCCGGTGCTGAAGAAGAACCCGCACTACGCCGATGAGGCCGTGCTGCAGCGGATCTGCGAGCCGGAGCGCCAGATCATCTTCCGGGTGCCGTGGGTGGACGACGAGGGCACGATCCGGATCAACCGCGGCTTCCGGGTGGAGTACAACTCGGCGCTCGGTCCGTACAAGGGCGGCCTGCGGTTCCACCCGTCCGTCTACCTCGGGATCGTGAAGTTCCTCGGTTTCGAGCAGGTCTTCAAGAACGCCCTCACCGGCATGCCGATCGGCGGCGGCAAGGGTGGGTCCGACTTCGACCCGCGCGGCCGCAGCGACGGCGAGGTGATGCGGTTCTGCCAGTCCTTCATGACCGAGCTGTACCGGCACATCGGTGAGTACACCGACGTGCCCGCCGGTGACATCGGCGTGGGCGGCCGCGAGATCGGCTACCTGTTCGGCCAGTACAAGCGGATCACGAACCGGTACGAGTCCGGGGTGCTCACCGGCAAGGGCCTCACCTGGGGTGGCTCGCTGGTGCGCACCGAGGCCACCGGTTTCGGCACGGTGCTGTTCGCGAACGAGATGATGAAGACCCGGGGCGAGAGCTTCGACGGCAAGCGCACCGTGGTCTCCGGCTCCGGCAACGTGGCCACCTACGCGATCGACAAGGCGCAGCAGTTCGGCGCGCACGTGGTCGCGTTCTCCGACTCCTCCGGGTACGTCGTGGACGAGGCCGGCGTGGACGTCGGCCTGCTGCGTCAGATCAAGGAGGTCGAACGCGGCCGCGTCAGCGAGTACGTGGCCCGGCGTCCGGGCGCCACCCTCGTGTCCGAGGGGTCCATCTGGGACGTGCCGGCTGAGGTGGCACTGCCGTGCGCCACCCAGAACGAACTGCACGAGGACCACGCGGTCGCGTTGGTCAAGAACGGCGTCAAGGTGGTCGCCGAAGGCGCCAACATGCCGACCACCCCCAAGGCCGTGCAAC
Organism: Occultella aeris; assembly: GCF_902703175.1. Lineage (GTDB taxonomy): Bacteria > Actinomycetota > Actinomycetes > Actinomycetales > Beutenbergiaceae > Occultella > Occultella aeris. The sequence continues at coordinate 10,595 of NZ_CACRYJ010000016.1, forward strand.
TGCTGCAGGACGCGGACGTGCTGTTCGCGCCCGGCAAGGCGGCGAACGCCGGCGGCGTGGCCACCTCCGCGCTGGAGATGCAGCAGAACGCGAGCCGGGACGCGTGGTCGTTCGAGCACACCGAGGAGCGGCTTGCCGAGATCATGGCCACGATCCACCACAACTGTGCGACGACGGCCGAGGAGTACGGGCAGCCCGGCAACTACGTGGTCGGCGCGAACATCGCCGGATTCACGAAGGTGGCTGACGCGGTCATCGCGCTCGGGGTGATCTGATCCCCGTGGCGACTCGCGTCCGGGCCGCAGCCCTGGAGATCGCGATCACGGGGGTACAGGGCGCCCGCGCCGCACGCGACGGCGGGGCGGACCGGGTTGAACTGTGCAGTGCGCTCGAGCTCGGCGGGCTGACACCGAGCCTCGGCCTTGTGGACGCGGTGGCCGCCGCCGGCATCGACCTGCACGTGCTGGTTCGTCCGCGCCCCGGTGGGTTCGTGTTCACCGCCACCGAGGTGGAGGTCATGGTCCGCGATCTTGAGCACCTCGTGGACGCGGGCGTGGCCGGCGTCGTGATCGGGGCGCTCACACCCGACGGCGGGATCGACCGTCATGCGGTCAAGTCACTGGTTCGCGCGGCCGAGGGGCGCGAGGTCACGTTCCACCGGGCGCTGGACGTGGTCGCCGACGCCCGCCGGGCGCTGGCCGAGCTCGCCGACCTGGGCGTGCGCCGGGTGCTCACCTCCGGTGGCGCGACCCGGGCCGTGGACGGTCTCGACGTGCTGGCCGCCCTCACGCAGACGGCGGCCGGTCGGATCGAGGTGATGGCCGGCGGCAGCGTGGACCCCGAGCACATCCCGCTGCTGCTCGAGGCCGGCGTGGACGCGGTGCACCTGTCCGCGCGGGTGTGCCGCGACGACGCGGGTGCCACCGGACCCGGCGGCGGCCCGGCCGGCTACTCGATCGCCGACCCGGAGCTGATCGCGCACGCCGCTGCTGCGCTGACATGAGGCCCGCAGGTCCAGACCGGTTCGTCATCGCGGTGGATTCCGGCGGCACTCACACGCGAGTGGCCTGCCTGAACCTGGACGGCGCCGTCCTCTCGACCGCTGTCGGACCGGGCGGAAGCCCACTGCACAACGACGATGCCGCCGAGAACGTCGCCCGCACGCTGACCATGGCCATGGGCTCAGCGGGCCTGGACCCCGAACTCGCCCTGGCCCTCGGCGCGGGGAGCTCCGGCTTCAGCCGCGCCGGGTCCAACCAGGGCGACGGCCGCAACGACTGGGCGCAGGAGTACTACGCCATACCTGGTCTCGGGTGCCCGCGCACCATCGTCAACGACGCCGTGATCGCGCACCGTGGTGCATTGGTGGGTGGACCGGGGATCGTCGTCGTCGCCGGGACGGGATCGATGATCCTGGCGATCACCGAGGATGACTCCGAGATCGAGAGCGGACAGTTCGAGCACTACGCCGGTGGCGCTCGGCACCTGGTCTTCGACGTGATGCGCCGACTTCTCAGCGAGACCGACCCACTCGAGACCGACCCGCTCGTGCCGCAGATCCTGGAGTACTGGCGAGCCGCCGACCTGTCCGACCTGCGCCGGATCGTCCTGGAACTCGGCAACATCGACCGGAATGTCCGCAAGCGCCGCTACGGCGACCTCGCACCCACGGTCACCGCGGCCGCGGATGAATCTGCGCTGGCCGACGCTGCGCTGCGCTCGCTCGCGTCGAAGACCGCCGACGGCGTTGCCGTGCTGGCGCCCTTGATCGGGACACGGCCGGTGCCGGTGGCCGTCTCCGGCTCGCTGGCAGGCGATCCGGCGTTCGTCGGCCGTCTCGGCGATGCCCTGGGAGCCTCCCGAGGGGTGCCGACCCGTCTCGTCGCCCCAGTCATGGATCCCTTGGGTGGCGCCGCCCTGATTGCCTACGAACTCGCCGGGATCGATAGGAGCCGCCAACTCATCGAGCGGCTGACCACGGCCCTGGCGTTCTCCGGATAGGCGAGTCCGCCCACCCATCGGTCCGGTAATTCAGCCGGGGCCCGTTCACTCCGGCCGGCTCGTTCGTGGTGTGCGTGCTCCCGTGCTTGTCTCACCGCTTCGAAGGGTTGCGTCGTGCTCCGGAATGTCATGCGAACATATAGTCCTCACGATTGGAGAAATCATGAAGGTCTATGCCCACCGCGGTGCATCTCTTGAGCATCCCGAGAATACTCTCGCAGCATTCGCGCGCGCCGTAGAACTGGGTGCGGAAGGAATCGAGCTCGACTGTTACAGGGCGAAGGATGGCACCGTCGTCGTCATTCATGACAACACTCTCGACCGCACCACGAACGCGACCGGAGCGGTGACGGAATGGACCGCTGCAGAGCTCCGCGAAGTGGACGCCGGTAATGGCGAGCACGTCCCCACGCTCAAGGAGGTGCTGACGCTGGTCGCGGGCAGGATCCGGGTCAACGTCGAGGTCAACGACCCGACTGCCGTCGACGGCGTGATCGAGGTCACCAGCGGCATCGACGACCTCGATTGGTTCGCCTCGTCCGCGCAGTGGGAGGTCCTGGCCGAGCTCCGTGAGCGTGCCGGTGCCGAGGTCTACCCCCTGACGATCGGCACCGCGGAGAACGCCGCTGCGATGATGTCGCGCCAGCACGACCAGATGACCGAGGAGCAGGTCGCGAACCTGCGCGCGTGGGCCCGTCGATGGCCGGAGGCGATCGAGTTCGCGAAGGAGATCGGTGCCGCCGGGCTGTCGATCTACGAGGTCGGCCTCACGCCAGATATCGTCGCCGCCATCCACGAGGCCGGCCTCGAGGTGTGGGCCTGGACGATCAACGACCCGGCCCGCGCGGACGAGCTCGCCGCGATAGGGGTCGACGCCGTCTGCACCGACGCCCCCGCCGAGCTGATCGCAGCGCGCGAGGTCGCTCCGCCGGGCGCCGTCTCCTGATCGACTTCGTGCACACCGCTACGAACGCCCTGCCCGGCTCGACCGGGTAGGGCGTTCGTGCCGACGGCGGAGCAGGGCCTAGACGTATGGCTCGACGTTCTGCTCGAAGGCCCGCTGGAACTCACTCGTGAGCGACGGGAACACGTCCTCGGCGTTCTCGCCGGACAGGATGATCCGCTCGAAGTGCTCCGTGATCAGCAGGTCGCCGCCAGGGAGCAGCGCCCGGGCGTAGTCCTGCACCTGCGTGATCGCGAGCTGGTCGATCGGGATCTGACGGTCCGGGACCTCCTCGATCCCGGCCTTCATGGTGTCGGTCTCCAAGGCAGCCTTGCGGGTGGGCACGTAGCCGGTCCCGACGGAGAAGCGTGCCGTGTTCTCCGGCGTGGTCAGGTGCTGCAGCAGCATCCCGCCGGCGAGTTGCTTCTCCGGCGTGCCTGCGGAGATCGCCAGACCATTGCCCCCGGTCGGGACGCGGGGGGCGTCGGCCGGCACGGTGCCACCCGGCATGAACGCGACACCGAGACTTGGCAGTAGCTCGCGGTAGCTGGTGATGCCGCCGGTGGAGCCGAGGATCGACCCGTACAGGCCGGAAGTGAACTCGGCAGCCAGGTCGACCCCGACCTTCGACCAGGCATCGGGTCCGTTGAAGGCGTCGCGGTAGAAGTTCCCGACCCAGAGCGCCTCGTCGCTGTCGAGGGTCCACTCCCACTCGTTCGAGTACCGGGCCCCGTGCGCCCACAGCACGTTCTGGGCGATCCAGGCGGTGCCCGACGGGCCGGGCGCGGCCCATCCCATCGGCGCGCCGCCGGCCGGGACCACCGACGCCAGTTGGGGGCTCCACTCCTGGAACTCGGTCCAGGTCTCGGGGCCGCGGTCCGGCAGGCCGGCCGCCTCCCAGAGGTCCTTGTTGTAGTAGAACATCGGCGTTGAGCGGCCGTACGGCACGGCCCAGTGCTGGCCTTCGAACTCGTAGTCGTCGTAGAGCGCACCCTGGAAGTCGTCGACGTCGACCTCGAGGAACGCGAGCAGATCGTCGACCGCGAGCGTGCTCCCGGTCAATAGGTACTGGAACCAGAACACATCCGATGCCTGGGCGACGTCGGGTTGCTCGGAGGTGCCGAGCGAGGCGCGGAAACTCTGCGCTAGTTCCTCGTAGGAGCCGCCGCCCGAGACGGAGTTGACGGCGATGCCGGTCGCCGCCGTGAACTCCTCCAGGAGGGCGATCTCCACGTCGCCACCCCACGGCAGCGCCATGAACGTGATCTCGTCGGCGGGCTCGATCGAGGCCCAGTCGACGTCGGCGGAGGTCTCACTCCCCTCGTCGTCGGGGCCACCGACGGTGGGGCCGGAGCACGCCGCCAGCAGTCCGGCCCCGAGGCCGAGGCCGCCGAACTGCAGGATGCTCCGACGCGAGGGACGACCGAGCTGGTCGGGGACGATGAGGCCGTTGCGAGTACGCATGCGCGACTTCTCCTTCAGGTGGTGGGACAGGGGATGGGACTGGATGAGCCGGGCGGCTCACCCGGTGACCGCGCCGGCGGTGAGGCCTGCCACGAGGCGCCGCTGGACGAAGAGGAAGATGACGAGCATCGGGACCGTGACCACGGTGGTCGCGGCCAGCAGCACGCCCCAGTTCTGGACGCCCTCGAGGTCCTGGAGGTGGGTGAGGCCGACCGGAAGCGTCATCAGTTCAGGGCTCTTGGCGACCAGGCTCGGCCACAGGTATTCGTTCCATTCACCGACGATGGTGACCAGCGTGACGGCGGCGATCGAGGGTGCGGAGACCGGGACGACGATCTGGAACAGGCGACGCAGGTGACCGGCGCCGTCGAGCTCCGCGGCCTCGGTGAGTGAACGCGGAAGCTGCATGAACTGCTGCCGGAAGAGGAAGGTCCCGAACGCGCTCGCGAGGCCGGGCACGATGATCCCCGCGTAGGTGTTGGTCCAGTCCAGGCTCGCCACGAGAACGTAGTTCGGGATGATCGTGATCTGTCCGGGGATCAGCAGCGTGAACAGGACCACCGTGAACGCGAACTTCTTGAAAGGTACCTCCACGAAGACCAGGCCGTAGGCGCAGCCCAGCCCCAGCAACACCTTCAGGAAGGTGCTGATCGCCGTGATCGCGACGCTGTTGGCGACCATGCGTGGAAGCGGGATCGAGTTGGCGACCGCCACGAAGTTGTCGAGATCCCACGATGAGGGCAGGAGGTGCAACGGCAGGTTGCTGATCTCGGCGTTGGTCTTGAAGCTCGCCAGCACCATCCAGATCAGCGGAAACGCCATCACCAGGGTGCCGATCAGCAACGTGACGTACAGGCCGCCGTCGAGGAGGGTCGGACCGAGGCGGCGAGGGCGCCGGTGGCGTGGGTCGACCCCAGGATCGGCGGCAGCGGCGGCCGGGGCCGGGGTGGCCCGGCCCGGCCGGGTCAGCGAACTGGTCACTGGTAGTGCACCCGCCTCTCGACGAACTTCATCTGGATGACGGTGATGGCGAGGAGCACCACGAACAGCACGGTGGCCACAGCGGACCCGTAGCCGGCACGGCCGATCTGGAAGCCCTCGACGTAGACCTGGAACATCAGGGTCTTCGTCGAGCCGAGCGGGCCGCCGTTCGTCATCGCACGGATCAGGTCGAAGGACTGCAGCGCACTCAGCGTCAGCGTGACGAGCAGGAAGAAGGTGATGGGGCCGAGCAGCGGCAGAGTGATCCGGGAGAACGTCCGCAAGTGGCCGGCTCCGTCCAGGGCCGCCGCGTCGCGCAGGTCCTGCGGGACCGACTGCAGACCGGCCAGATAGATGAGCGCCACATACCCGACGTGCTTCCAGAGCGTGACGATGATGATCATCAGCAGTGGCCACGGCTGTTGGGTGAACCACTCCGGCGAGGCGACGTCGAACCAGCCCAGCATGATCGACAGCAGGCCGATGTTCGGGTTGAAGATGTACATCCACAGGAAACCGACGGCGATCCCGGACAGCACGTACGGTGCGAACGTCACGGTGCGGACGATCCCGCGGCCCACCAGCTTGCGGTTGAGCGCCAGCGCCAGTGCAAGGCCCCCAACCATGCCGCCCACGACCGTGAACAGGGCGTAGACGAACGTGGTCAGCAGCACCCGCGGCGTCTCGGGGTCGTTGACCCACTCGACGTAGTTTCCGAGGCCGATGAACTGTGCCACCTCGGAGCCGAGGTTCCAGTTCAGCAGGGAGTAGTAGAAACTCAGGAACATCGGTCGATAGGTGAACACCATCAGCACGAGATAGTTGGGGCCGGCCACCAGCAGGAATATCCCGACGTTGCGCCAGAACTTCTTTCTGCGCGCCGTCGCGCGCGGCGTTTCGGGCACGGAGATGCCCAGGGCAGGAGAACTCATATGAAAAGCGATCCGATCGTGGGGGAACACACATCCGTCGGTGGAGCCAGTCGTAAATGAGGCCGCCCCGGACATTACCCGAACCGAAGTTGCGTGTGAAGGTATACCTGATCCTCAGAAGTAATGCCCGCGCAGGCGCGGTCGTGCCTCATAAGTGTGCACGCGTCGCAGGAACCGCAACGGTGACAGGAAATGCCGGGTGGCGGCAGGCGTGCCTCATCAGTGCGTGCACGTGGCCTCAAGCGACGCCCCGGTGACAATGCCCGCGCAGCGGCAGTCGTGCCTCATAAGTGCGTGCACGTGCCGCCGGCGGAGCGGGGGATCCGGAATCGTCGAAACGGTGCTCAGAGCCGTACGGATGCTCCGGTACGGACCGAGTCGTATGCCGCCTGCACGATCCGCACCGTGCGCAGCCCGGAGCGCCCGTCGGGCTGCGGAGCGCGGTCCTCGGCGATCGAGTCGAGGAACTCGGAGATCATCGCGGCGTCCGGGTCGGTGCCGTAGGGAATCCACAGATTGTTGCCATGGGCCTGCGAGTGTCCGTCGACGCGGGTGTTGAACGCATCCATGTCGGCGATGCCATGGTCACCGGTCAGCTGGAGCGTCAGCCCGCCCCACGTCGGGTAGGAGTCCGGCCTTGACCAGCTGCAGTCGATTGTGACGACCGCGCCGCCGTCGAGCTCGATCGAGACGAGGCCACCGGTCTCGACGCCGACGTCACCGTGCAGGACCGTGTTGCTGACGGCGTAGACACTGCGGGCGGCGACACCGTCGAAGAGGCTGTCCAGCAGATCGGCCACGTGCACCGTGTGGTCGGTGATCGACCCGCCGCCCGCGAGCTCGGGGTCGACGAGCCAGGAGCGGTCGCCCTTTGGCAGTTTGCCGTTGTTGGTTCCGACCACCGCGCGGACCTCGCCGAGGGTGCCCGCGTCGTAGGCCTGCTTGAGTGCTGTGAACGCCGTCGAGAACCGCACGGGGTGGGCGACCATCAGGTTGACGCCCGCTGCCTCGCAGGCCGCGACCATCCCCTCGGCATCGGGCACCGACGTGGCGAGGGGCTTCTCGCACAGCACGTGTGCGCCGTGCGCCGCCGCCTGCTCGACCAGCGCACGGTGCCGGACGTTCTCCGCGCAGATGACGACGGCATCCGGTTCCCACTCCCAGACCGCCTCGTAGGTCTCGAGGTAGCGGACGCCGAGCTGCGCGGCCAGGTCGCGCCCGCCGCTCTCGCCGGCCGGGCGCTCACCGTGGTCGGGGTCTGTGGCGACGAGCTCGATGTCCTCACGTCCGGTCAGGGCCCTCACGTACGACACCGCGTGCGGGTGGGCGAAGGACAGCACCGCGATCTTCGCGACGGTGGTCATGCCGCGACTCCGACGTTCTCGATCGATGCGACGGTGACTGGCTGCCCGGTCCGCACCGACGTTATCGCGGCCTCGGCGATCAGGATCGCCGCCAGCCCGTCCTCCGCGCTGACCCGTGGTGGGTCGCCACCCATGAAGGCTCGGGCGATCTCACCCAGCTCCAGCTCGAAAGGGCTGATGCCGGTGACGTCGGGCAGCAGGCCGGTCCCGGCCGCGCACTCGTGGCGGATGCCGCCGTCGATGACGAGCGGTTTGTGCTCGCCGGAGTCGTGCCGCAGGATGCCGTCGCTGCCGGCGATCTCGAACGTGGTCCGGAACGCTGTGCCGGGCTGCGCCCACGTGCCCGCGGCATGGGAGATCGCGCCGTTGACGTGCTGCAGGACCACATGCGCGCTCACGACGCCGTCCGTGCCCGGACCGATGCGAGCCTGTCGCGCGAACACGGTGTCGACGGGGCCGGCGTTCCAGCAGGCGAAGTCGAGGTCGTGGATCATCTGGTCGAGGACCACTCCGCCGGAGGACTCGGGGTCGTGGAACCAGTCGGGGCCGGGTCGGGAGCCGGTCCGTGTGAAGCGCTGGACCGCGACCGCGCCGACCGTGCCGGCGGCCACCGCGCGGTGGGTCGCCTCGTACTCGCTGAAGTAGCGCACCACGTGACCGGGGTACAGCTGCACGCCCGCGGCGCGGCAGGCCTCGATCGCGCGCCGGGCGTCGGCCGAGGTGCGCGCCAACGGCTTCTCGCAGAACACGTGCTTGCCGGCCGCCGCGGCCGCCTCGATGTAGCCGAGATGCGACGGGGTCGGCGTGACGATGTCGACGACGTCGACGAGGTCGAGCAGTTCCTCGAGCGAGCCGACGGCAACGCCTCCGTGCCTCGCCGCGAGAACCTCCGCCCCGACCGTGGAGAAGTGGCTCACCGCTGCGCCGAGGTTCAGCCAGGCCGGCAGGTGGGCACCGGCGATGCCTCCGGCGCCGATCATGCCGACCCGCAGCGGGGGCGCCGGAGGGTGGACGGGAACGGTCACGAGCATTCCTTCTCTCGAGGGTCTGGGGTCTGGGCCGTGATCACGGCGTCGACCCACGGGTCAGCGGCGGCTGCGGTGAGCTGGGCTCGTCGAACGCCACCCAGCGCCACGGCGGAGTCGGTGAGCGCGGACAAGGTGAGCGGTGTGCGCCAGCCGCGCGGATCGGCATCGGATGCGAGATGGGTGCGCAACCCCTCGATGACCTGTTCGCCGCCGCCGGCCAGGCCGCCACCGATGACCACGACCTCGGGGTCCAGCACTGCGGTCATGAACCGGATCGTGCGGGCGAGCTCCGCGCAGTAGCGATCGACGCGGATCTGGCTGTCGACCTCGCCGGCGCCGGCCTTGGCGAAGACTGCGGCGACCTGGGTGCTGCTCGCCGAGGGGTCGCCGAGCAGCACCCCGGGGGTGTCGAAGAACAACTCGGGCACCGAGCCGATCTCGCCGGCCTCGCCATGGCGACCCGTCACGATCTCGCCGTCGATCATGATCGATGCTCGCGCGCGCCAGCCGGCGAGGAGGTACAGGACGTCGCGGTGGTTCCGCGCCGATCCTCGCCACTGCTCGGCCAGCGCCGCGAGGTTGGCGTCGTTGACGAGCTCGACCTCGACGCCGCTCCATTCGGCGAGCTGGGCGCGGATGTCGGTGCTGCTCCACCGGGGGACCACCACCGACCGAGTCAGGCGACCCTCGCGATCCACGACCCCGGGGACGCCGACGGCGAGGGACCGCAACTGATCGACCCTGATCCCCAGGTCGTCGGTCGCCTCCTGTATGGCTCGCTGGACCAGGTCGAGGAGTTCGGCGCCGTCCGTGCCGCTGGGCACCGCGGCCCGGTGGGTGACGCGGATGGTGCCGCAGATGTCGGCGATCATCACCAGGATCTCGTGCCTGCCGACGTCGACGCCGGCCACGAACGCCGCGTCGGGGTCGATCGTGTAGCTGCGGGCCGGTCGTCCGGCGCTGCGGGCGCGTTCGGTGTTGCCGTCGGTCTCGCCCGGCTCCTGTTGCCGGATCATGCCCGTCGCGACGAGCTCGGCGAGGATGACCTCGAGCGTGGGTCGGGAGAGCCCGGCGGTGCCCCGAAGCTCGGTAACGCTCGCCGGGCCGCCGGTGGCCAGGACGCGCAGAACCGCGGAGGTGTTGGCTCGGCGCTGTAGGTCTTGCGACATGGGCAATACGCTAAGCCTATTGACGAAAGTCCGCAAGGGTGCGACGATCCTGCCGAAATGATGCCCGTGTAGCGACGGTCGTGCCTGAACGTGTGTGCACGCGTAGCCGGAACGCTGGAGGGCATGGATCGGGGCTGTCGTGTCGACACGAGCGCAGATCACGGCTACGTACGCGAGGGCGTATCGGACCTCCTCGAGGGCCGTGAAGTCGCGACTGCTGGACGAGGTTGTCGCGGTGACCGGGTGGTCAAGGGACAACGCTCGGCGTCGGCTGGCGCAGGCGGTGCAGCCTCGCCCGGTTCGGTCCCGGCCGGGTCGGCCGCGGAAGTTCTCCGCGGACGCGGTCGCGGTGCTTGAGCGGGTCTGGGGGATCAGCGGTGGCAGTTGTGGGAAGTATCTGGCGCCCGCGATGGTGCCTCTGCTGGACGCCTTGGAGACGCACGGCGAACTTGTCGACGGCGAGCGCAACTACTCGGCCGAGGTGCGCGCGCAGCTGGTGGCGATGAGCGCGGCCACGATCGACCGTTACCTGGCGGCACCGAAAGCGCGTGCCGCGTCGAGTGGCACCGCTGCGACCAGGCCCGGGACGCTGCTGCGGAACTCGATCAGCGTCCGCCGGGCCGGTGACGAAGTCGAGGCCGACCCAGGGTTCTTCGAGGCCGACACGGTCGCGCACGGCGGGCCGTGCCTCGAGGGCGAGTTCGCCCGGACCGTGAACCTGACCGACACGCTCACCGGGTGGGTGTTCACCACCTCGATCCGTAGCAACGCCCGGGTGCAACTGATCGCCGCGCTCGACCGCGCCGTGACGGCGATCCCGTTCGAGGTGGTCGGTCTGGGCTGCGAGGCGGCGTCCGAGTTCGTCGACCAGGACGTGATCGCCTGGGCCGCTGGGCGCGATGTCCACTTCACCGGATCCCGCCCCGACCGCATGAACGACCCAGCTGCCGTCGGGTCCAGGAACAACCACCTGGTGCGCCGTTACGCCTTCGACTTTCGCTACGAGGGCCCTGAGGCCATGGCCATGCTGAACCGGCTCTGGCCGCTGGTCAATGACCGGTTGAACTATTTCACCCCGACGAAGAAGCCGACCGGCTGGGTCACCACCGGCACCGGACGACGACGCCGGAACTATGACAGTCCGCGCACCCCGCTGGAGCGGCTCCTGGAGGCCGGGACGATCTCACCAGCGCAGGCCGCGGAACTCCGCGCCCGCCGTGCGGCGATCAATCCCGCCGAGCTCGCCCGGGACATCCGACGCATCCAGGACCGACTCGCCGCGATCGCCAGGCGTCCGACCCAGGATCTCGCTGACAGCCTCGTCGAACCGATACCGGACACCGTCCGCGGCGTCCGCACCCGCCGCACCGCATGACCCGACATCGCGGGCGCCCACTTGTGCGGCACGACCACCGGCGCCGGGGACTGATGGTGCCTCAGTGTCGGCGCCCGGCCGCGCTCACCGACCGGCGGCCAGCACTGCCGCGAGACCCTCCTGCAGGTCATTGACGAAGTAGCCGGGTACCTCCAGCGACGGGAAGTGTCCCCCGCGTGCGGGCGACCTCCATCGGACGATCCGTCGGTAGCGTTCCTGGGCCCAGGCGCGTGGATACTTCTCGATGTCGCGGGGGTACATGGTGATCGCGGCCGGGACGTCGACCCGAAGGTCGGGGTCGAGCGAGTTGTGGCTCTCGTAGTAGATGCGGGCCGACGATGCGCCGGACCGGGTCAGCCAGTACAGGGTCACATCGTCAAGCACGCGGTCCCTGGAGATCGTCTCGAACGGGCTGTCGGAGGTATCCGACCACTCGGCGAACTTGTCGAGGATCCACGCAAGGAGCCCGACCGGTGAGTCGACCAGCGAATAGCCGATGGTCTGCGGTCGCGTGGCCTGCTGCTTCGCGTACGCCGCGCGATGGTGCCAGAAGTCGCGGGTCTCCTCGGTCCACGTGCGCTCGAGGGCTGTCAGTCCGTCCGTGGTCAGCCCGGGCGGTCCCTCCGCGAATGTCGTGTGGATGCCGAGAACGTGCGCCGGGAACCTGCCACCGAGGACCGTGGTGATGTTGCCTCCCCAGTCGCCGCCATGGGCGGCGAACCTGCCGTAGCCAAGCCTTCCCATCAGCTCCACCCAGGCGGCCGCGATCTTCTCCGTCCCCCACCCGGTGGTGGCCGGCTTGTCGCTGTAACCGAAGCCCGGTAGCGACGGAACCACGACGTGGAACGCCGGCGCGTCCGGATCCTTCGGATCTGCGAGCTCGTCCACGACATCGATGAACTCGGCAATGCTGCCCGGCCAACCGTGCGTCAGGACCAGCGGCGTCGCGTCGGCGCGCGCGGACCGGCGGTGCAGGAAGTGGATTGCCAGACCATCGATGGTCGTGCGGAACTGGCCGACCCGGTTGAGGCGCTCCTCGAACGAGCGCCAGTCGTACCCGCTGCGCCAGTAGTCCACGACGTCGACGAGGTCGGCGAGAGGAACTCCCTGGTCCCACCTGTGCGGGTCGGGCGCGGCCCGTTGGACCGTCTCGGCCTCCGGTAGCCGCGCCGCAGCCAGTCGCGCACGCAGATCGTCGAGATCGGCGTCGGTCGCGTGGGCTTCGAACGCGTGCACGCCATTGGTTGGACGGGGCATTGGACCTCCTGGCCGTCGTGGAACCGATTCTTCACCGAGAACCGGCTCAGACGGTTCTAGCAGGCGATGGAGTCTGCGCGCAACCGGCTAAGGTGGTTCCGTGCGCACCGACATCCCTGACTTCCGCATCGGTAGCGTGCTCGCAACCAGCTTCACGGCGACGCTGACGGAGCGTCAGGGAACCGCTGTGGAGCGCATTCCCGCGCCGCACCGACTCATCGACTGGCTGGCGCTCAACGGCCTCGTCGTGGACTCCTGCACCTGCGCTCAGCTCGACCTCGCTCGGGAACTGAGGGAGGCGATCCATGCCGCAGCGACGGCGGCCGCGATGGGGGGCGCGCTCCCTGCGGCGGCTGTCCGAGTCATCAATGACTGCAGCGCCCAGGGTCGTGCCGCAGCGATCCTGACGCCTGACGGTGAGCGGCGATGGCGGCTGAGCTCGGCCTCCCGCTTGGAAGATGCTCTCGGCGTGATCGCCGCCGACGCGATCAGCATCATCGCGGGCGAGCGAGACGGAAGGCTGGCCCTGTGCGCCTCACCGAGCTGCCGGGCCGCCTTCTTCGACACCAGCCAGAGCCGTACCCGCAGATGGTGTGACATGAACACGTGCGGGAATCGTCAGAAGAAGGCGCGCTTCAACGCCAACCGGCGCAACGGCTCCAGTTCGCCTGAGTGATCCTGACCTGGTCGTCATGACCCGAACTTCGTCCACTCCCCTTCGGAGACCACCTCGACGGCCCCGTCGACGACCTTGATGGCGCTCTGTTCGTCGATGGCGTAGGCCGGCCCGCCGATGCCGGCGGCCCACCGCTGCGCGTCGGCCAGGGTGTTGTGCGGGAACGCGTTCAGGTGCGGGAAGATCGAGAAGTCGACGATGCCCAGGGTGCGGTCGTCCGACGCGGACGGCCACTCGACGAAGTACTCCCCGATCCGGGGGGTCATCACCATGCTTCCGGCGCTCACGCCCACCCAGACCGTGTCCGGCAGGGAGGGCAGCAGTTCGACGAGCCCGGACTCCCGCATCCAGTGGCTCAGGTACGTCGCGTCGCCGCCGTCGACCAGGAGCACGTCGGCCTCCCGGACCCAGGGGACCCACCGCTCGGCACCGATGGTGGGCAGCGCGGCGAGCTCGAGAACGCCGAGCGATGCCCAACCAAGGCCGGTGAAGTACTGGAAGTCGGGTTCGGCGGCGATCAGGCCCCGCACCGATCTCGGGCCGCACATCGGATGACCCCACTGCGCCGTCGGGATGCAGAGGGCGTGACACTCGGCGATCGGCTTGCCGAGAAGCTGCACGAGCGCGGCGTGGATGCTCGGGTTCGTGACGCCGCCCGAGGTGAGCAGGAGTTTCACGGTGCCTCCAGATTTCGCGACGGATGGATGTCCGGTCAGACCCGGGACGGTCCCGGAACTCATCGAAGTCCCGGCAGTACCTTCGTGGCCGTTACGGGCTCATCGAACGGCGGACCGCGGCAGCGTGAGGATCTCGGCCCCGCCGTCGGTGATGGCGATCGTGTGCTCGCTGTGCGCGGTCCGGCATCCGGTCGCGCTCCGGAGTGTCCACCCGTCGGCGTCGGTGACGAGTTCATCGGTGTCGGCCATGACCCACGGCTCCAGCGCGAGCAGCAGTCCGGGGCGCAGCCGGTAGCCACGTCCCGGCCGCCCGGTGTTCGCGACGTGCGGGTCCTGGTGCATCGTCGATCCGATGCCATGGCCCCCGAACTCGGTGTTGATGGAATAGCCGGCCGCGGTCAGGACCGAGCCGATGGCATGGGAGATGTCGCCCAGGCGTGCCCCCGGCTCGGCGGCGGCGATCCCCGCGGTCAGCGCGCGCTCGGTCGCGTCGATCATCGCGACGCTCTCGGCGTCATCCGTGGGGTCGGCATCACCCACGATGAAGCTGATGGCCGCGTCTGCCGCGATGCCACCGTGGGAGACGGCGAGGTCGAGGGTGAGCAGGTCGCCGTCGACGAGCGCGTAGTCGTGCGGCATCCCGTGCAGCACGGCGTCGTTGACCGCCGTGCAGATGTAGTGGCCGAACGGGCCGCGTCCGAACGACGGTGCGTAGTCGACGTAGCAGGACTGCGCCCCGGCCTCGGCGATCATCGCCTCGGTCCACCGGTCGAGGTCCAGGAGGTTCGTGCCGGCCTGGCTCCGGCTCCTCAGCGCCTGCAGGATGTCGGCGACCAGGCCGCCGGTGTGTCGCGCCTTGGCCAGCTCGGCGGGCTTGAGGATCTCGATCATGTGGTGCCTTCCGGACGTTTCCAATAACTATCCCGGCCATATTATCCCGGTACTACTATTGGGGCCATGGTCAGGTTGCCACTCACCCCCGCAGAGGTCGAGCGCGGACGTCGCCTCGGTGCGTTGTTGCGCCGCGCCAGGGGAGCGCGCTCGATGCTCGAGGTCGCGCTCGCCGCGCGCGTCTCACCCGAGACGCTGCGGAAGATCGAGTCGGGCCGCGTCGCGACCCCTGCGTTCTCGACCGTCGCGGCGATCGCCGACGTGCTAGGGCTCTCCCTCGATGTGGTCTGGGCCGAGATCAGCGAACCCGAACGTGGTGCTGAGCCCGCCGGTTCCCGCCGTGCCCGGACGCGCTCGGCCTAGCTCCGCTCAGACCAGGCGTCGCCGCTCGTCGACGACGGCGATCACCAGGGCCACGGCCACGATGACCAGCACCACCCGCAGACTCAGTGACATGGCGTGGTCGTAGTCGCCCGAGGCGGCGAGGGTGGAGAAGAACACGGCGGCGGTGGCGGCCACGCCCACCGAGGTGCCGACACGCTGCCCGGTCTGCAGGGCGCCCGCGGCGACACCCGCGTGGTGCACCGGCACATCGGCGAGGGTGAGGGCCTGGTTCGGGGAGATGACGATGCCGTTGCCGAAACCGGAGATGATCAGGACCGCCGCGATCCACCAGACGATCGATGCGCCGTCGAACAGGCTCACGAGCACGTCGGTGGCCGCGACCCCGATCAGCATCAGCACGATGCCGACGACCACGAGCCGCCGCCCGTACCGGTTCACCCACCGGCCACCGAGCCAGGCCGAGAGCGATCCGGCGAGCGCGAACGGGGTGAGCACCAGCCCGGCCTGCCAGGGCTCGAGCCCCAACCCGTTCTGCAGGTAGAGCGTGGACACCAGGAAGATCCCGGTGAAGCCCCCGAAGTAGGCCATCCCGAGCGTCGCGCCGCGGATGTAGGACGGCGTATGCAGGAGGTCGGTGGTGATCACCGGTTGGCCACCGCGCGCCTCGAGCCGTCGCTCCCACCACCGGAACGTCACCAGGGCGAGCGCGGCCACGACCAGCAGCCACCAGGGTGCGTCGGTGATCGAGCCCTCGGAGACCTGCACGAACGGGAACAGGAAGCTCACCACGGCGATCCCGAGCAGTACGAGTCCGGGCGCGTCCAGGCTCACCTTCGTCCCGCCGTCGCGGGCCGGCCGCACCCGCGGCAGCAGCCGCCAGGCGAGCACCAGCGCGACCAGACCCACCGGGACGTTCACCAGGAAGACCGCCCGCCACCCCTGCTCCGGGCCGAACGCGGCGATCAGCGCGCCGCCCAGCAGCGGACCGACGGCGGTCGAGAAGCCTACGGTGGCACCGAACCAGCCGAACGCGCGGCCGCGGTCGGGCCCGCGGAACAGTTCCTGGATCATCGCGATCACCTGCGGGTTCAGCAGTCCCGCGGCGGCGCCCTGCAGCAGCCGGCCCACGGCCAGCATCGGCGCGGACACCACCAGCCCGCAGAGTGCGCTGGTCAGCACGAACAGCGTCAGCCCGATCAGGAACATCACCCGCCGCCCGAACATGTCCCCGAGCCGGCCGGCGGGCACCAGCACCAGGCCGAACGCGAGCGTGTACCCGGCCACGATCCACTGCAGGTGGGAGGGGCTCGCGGACAGGGCGCCCTCGATCGAGGGCAGCGCGACGTTCACGATGGAGACGTCGAGCAGGGTCATGAAGCCCGCGGTCAGGCAGACCGCGAAGGCCTGCCAGGGACGGCTCACGGCGGCTGGTGGGGTGGTGGGCATCAGGGCTAGGTCTACCACGCAGCCCCGACGCCCGAGTCAGGTGCCCAGCCCGCGACCGGCGTGTCCCTGCCACGCCCACGTGCGGGCACGCACAATGCAGGGGTGCCCCTCATCGACAACGCCGTGTACGTCGACGGCGCCCGGATCGCCGATCCCACCAGCCTGGACCAGACCTTCGAGTACCTGCGCGCCAAGGGCGGGCTCGGCTGGATCGGCCTGCTGCGGCCCACCGACGACGAGTTGACGACCGTGGCGGACGAGTTCGGCCTGCATGCGCTCGCCGTCGAGGATGCGCGCACCGGTCACCAGCGTGCGAAGCTCGAACGGTACGAGGACACGCTCTTCGTGGTGTTGCGGCCGGCCTGGTACGAGGACTCGACCGAGACGGTCGAGTTCGGCGAGCTGCACGTCTTCGTCGGCCACGACTTCGTCGTCACCGTCCGCCATGGTGATGCGCCCGATCTGTCGCAGGTGCGGCGCCGGCTGGAGGCCGAACCGGACCTGCTCGCCCGCGGCGCCGAGGCCGTGCTGTACGCCATCCTCGATGAGGTCGTCGACCAGTACGAGCCGGTCATCCGCGGTGTCGAGAACGACATCGACGAGATCGAGGACGCCCTTTTCAGCGACACCCGGATGGCGCTCTCGAGACGGATCTACGAACTCTCCAGGGAGGTCATCGCCTTCCAGCGGAGCACCCAGCCGCTGGCCGGCATGCTCGACGCGCTCCAGCGCGGCGGCGAGAAGTACGGCGTCGACGTCGAACTGCAGCGCCTCCTGCGCGACGTCGCCGACCACGTCATCCAGGTCACCGACCGCATCGCCTCCTTCCGCGCCATCCTCGCCAATGCGCTCACCGTCAACGCCACGATCGTCACGCAGCGTCAGACCGAGACTGCGCTGGAGCAGAACGACCAGGTGAAGAAGATCTCCGGTTGGGCGGCCATCCTGTTCGGTCCGTCGCTCGTCGGTGCGATCTACGGCATGAACTTCGACCACATGCCCGAGCTGCACTGGGCACTGGGCTATCCCTTCGCGCTCGCCCTCATGGCGGCGACGAGCCTGACCCTGTGGCGCATCTTCAAGTGGCGCAGGTGGATGTAGCGCGTCTTATCCCTCGCGGATCACCAGCACATCCTTGGGCGCGAGCCGCAGCGTCTCACCCGCAGTGATCGACCGTCCGGTGAGCAGCTCGGTGCCGCCGACGTGCGCGGGCACCTCGACCGGTGCGTCGCCGTGCCAGAGCACGAACGTGTGCCGCACGCCGTCGCGCTCACGCACGCTCACCTCGAGGTCCGCGACGTCCGGATACGGCCCGAGCAGCCCGTGCCGGGCGAGCGCCGCCCGCACCACCCACGCGACGCCGTCGGCCGCCAGCTCCGTGCCCACGTACCAGGCCTCGCCCGATCGTCCGGCAGCGTCGACACCGCCCACGGTGCCGCCGGCACCGGCCGCACCGGGCCGGTACCGGGTCACCGCCGGCTCGCCGGCGTAGAAGTCCGCGCCGTACGTGCCGATCACCTCGGCGCCCTCGGGTACGAGGACCTCCATGACCAGCCGGCCGTCGGCGGTGAGCGAGTCGGTGCGGTCCGGCCGGTCGGGATCGGCAAGGGTGACCGGGTTGGCGACCTCCGGGAGTTGCGCGTCCGTCTCGGCCACCCGCACCCCGAACAGAGACGTGAAGCCGGCCGGGTCGTCGCCGAGGAAGGCGTTGTCGTCGATGTCCACCCGCCCGGACAGGAACGACGTGATCACGGTGCCGCCGCGTGCGACCACGGCGGCGAGCCGCTGGGTGAGGTCGCCCTTGATCATGTGCAGCAGCGGCGCGAGCACCACGTCGTAACCGGTCAGGTCCGCGGTGACCGGGACCGCGTCCAGGTCCACGTTCGCCTCCCACAGGGCGCGGTGATAGCCCAGCACCACGTCCGGATAGCGCACGTGCCGGTTCGGGCCGTCGGAGATCTCGGCCGCCCACCAGCTGTCCCAGTCGAACAGCAGCGCCACCCGGGCCGGCGTCCGCGCGCCCAGCACCGCGTCGCCGAGGCGTTCCAGTTCGGCGCCGAGGGTGGCGGCCTCGGTGAACGCGCGGGTGTCCGTCCGTCCGGTGTGGTCGAGCAGGGCGCCGTGGTACTTCTCGCACGCCCCCACGGACTGGCGCATCTGGAAGTACAGCACCGCGTCCGCACCGTGCGCGACCGCCTGCCACGACCACAGCCGCAGCACCCCGGGCCGCTTGACCGGGTTCACGTCGCGGCTCGCGGTGGTGGTCGGGGTCTGCTCCATCACCCAGAACGGGTCGCCGCCCTTCAGCCCGCGCATGAGGTCGTGCGTGAACGCCATCCGGGCCTGGGACTGCTCGTTCGGGGGGTAGTTGTCCCAGGATGCGAGGTCCAGGTGCTCGGCCCAGCGGTGATAGTCGATCGGGCGGTACATGCCCATGAAGTTCGTGGTCACCGGGGTGCTGGCGTCGTGCTCGCGGATCGCGGCCTTCTCGTCGGTGAAGTTGCGCAGCATCGCGTCCGAGGTGAACCGGAGGTAGTCGAGCGTGATGCCCTGGAACGCTGTGTGGTTGGGTCCGCGCCAGTGCTCGGTGAGCGCGCTCGGCGGTTCGATCTCGTCCCAGTCCGTGAACGTGTGCGACCAGAACGTGGCGTTCCAGGCCCGGTTCAGCCGGTCCAGGCTGCCGTACCGCGTCCGCAGCCAGACCCGGAAGGCGGCGGCGCAGTTGCCGCAGTAGCAGGCGCCGCCGTACTCGTTGCCGACGTGCCAGGCGATCAGCCCCGGGGTGCCCGCGTACCGCCGCGCGATCCGTCCCGCCAGTGCGGCCGAGAGACGCTGGAACACCGGTGAGCTCGGGCACGCGCTGTGCCGCTGCCCGTATCCGTGCCGGCGCCCCTCGAAGTCGGTGCGGGTCACCTCCGGGTGCGCCTTCGCGAGCCACGGCGGCAGCGCCCCGGTCGCGGTGGCCAGCACGAGCTGGCGGCCCTCGGCAACGATCCGGGCCACGATCGCATCCAGGACGGTGAAGTCGTAGGTGTCCTCGGCGGTCTGCAGGTGCGCCCACGCGAACACCCCGACGGTGAGGGTGTCGATGCGAGCCAGCCCGAACGCGTGATGGTCCGCCGCCCAGACCTCCTCGGGCCACTGCTCGGGGTTGTAGTCGCCGCCGTAGGCGAGCGCGGACAGCTGGTGGTCAGGCATCGATGAAGTTCTCCTCGAGATGGTCACGGACGGGACGCTCCCCGCGCAGCAACAGCCAGATCAGCGGCGCGGCGGCGAGCACGGGCAGCCAGTCGGAGACGCCGAGGGCGGCGCCCACGATGACCGCGACGAGCGCGGCGACGCCGATGCTCGCCATGGGCTTCGCCGTCAGGTAGTAGATGCTCAGCCGGGCGACGTCCCGGGTGCGCAGCGAGTACAGGGACGAGATCACCACGGCGTGGCCGCCGGCCACGATCAGTCCGAGCCCGACGGCGGCGCTCACCGCCCCGAGGACGGTGCGCAGGGCTGGTGGTCCGGTGACGGCGTCCAGGTTGGTCAGGTTGATGCCGAGCAGGGTCAGGGCGGCGAGCGCGGGCAACCACCAGCGCAGCACGTCCCAGGCGCAGCGCCGGTAGCCGCGCAGGAAGTAGCGGGCCGGCTCGGGGTCGCCGTCGTCGCCGAACGCCCGCCAGGAGTACACGACCGCGCCGGTGGCCGGGCCGAGCGGTACCAGCGCGAGGGCCACCAGCGGGATGTTGCTGGCATCCGGGGCGAGCAGGAGCAGCAGGACCAGGCCGGGCAGCGACGCCAGCACCCAGCACACCTCCAGGACCACGAGCCAGTGGATCGCCGCGGCCGCCCGGGAGATGGGTCGGCTCGAGAACTCACGCTGTGCCATGGACGTCATTGTGTCGCTCCCGGGCGGGTCGGCGGACGGGGGTCGACGGGTCGGGCCACGCGCCGCCGCCCGGCACCGGAGAGGGGTGCCGGGCGGCGCGGAACGCGGGACGACCCGGGGAGAACCGGGGTCAGCCGGTCGTGACGTCGGCGGCCTCGTTCACGAGGGTGACGTACTGGGACATTCCGGCCGCCTCGAGTTCGGCGACGTAGGCATCCCACTCATCGAGCGAGCGCTGACCGAGGATGAACGCGGCCGTGTTCTGCATGACGTTGTCCTGCAGGGCGGTCTGCAGCAGTGATGCCTGCTCGCGCTGCATCTCGTCCATGGTGATCGCCGGTCCACTCGGGGCGACGTCCTTCTCGTTCATCGCGTTCAGGAAGTCCACCACCTCCGGGCGCAGCATGGACTGGACCAGGTCCGCGGTGGCGCCGTGGTTGAGCATCCAGACACCGTTGTGGAAGCCGTAATCGGTGTTCAGCGTCTCGGGAGCTCCTGGGTTCAGGCCGTTGATGTCGATGGTCTCCACCAGGGTGCGGGTGCCGTCGGTGGCCGTGTTGTAGGTCTCGCCCTCCACGCCCCACTTGGCGAACTCGAGGCCCTCGTCGGAGAAGTACAGCCAGTCGACGAACTGCAGCATGGCCACGAAGTTGGGAGAGTCGGCGGCATCGGCCGAGAACGCGATCCCGGACTCGAACCGGCCACCGGTGCTCGCATCCATGATGTTGCCGGCCGGGCCCGCGGGCACGGTCAGGTAACGCACCTCGGCCTCGGTGTTACCGGCGTCCGCGAACGCCTCGCGGTAGCGCAGGATCTCCTGGTCGTTCACGCCGATCGCAGCGGACTGACCGGAGGTGAACTTCGCAATGGCGGCGTCATCCTCCTGCGTGAGCGACTCCGGGTCGAGCAGGCCCCGCTCCACCAGGTCGGCGAAGTACGTGACCAGGTCCCGATAGCCGTCGGAGGCACCGGTGTAGACGTACTCCTCGGCCTCGGGGTCCCAGATGACGCCGTCGCCGTAGCCCCAGCCCGCCTCGGTCCCGAAGTTGCCGGACGCCGCCTGGAGGGTGGCCTCCAGCGGGCCGTTCGCGGACCAGCGGTCGGAGTAGGGGTAGGCGAGGTCGGGGAAGGCCTCGTTCACGATCTCCAGCTGCTCGGTGAACTCCTCCCAGGTCTCGGGGTCCTCGGTGATCCCCGCTGCCTCCCACAGGTCGGCCCGGATCGCGATCGAGTAGGCCGGCTTCGGGTTCTCGTGCAAGCCGGGCAGCAGGTAGTAGTTGCCATCCTCCTGGCGGAGCAGGTCGAGGTCCTCCTGCAGGCCCCATTCCTCAACCTTCTCGGCGAAGTTCGGCAGGTAGTCGAGGTACTCGGAGATCGGTAGCACGGCGCCGCTGCCGGTGAACGGCTGGATGTCCGCGTTGTACGTGGACGGGATCAGCATCGGGGCGTCACCGGCGCTGATCAGCAGCGAGCGGCGGTCGCCCCAGTCCGAGAGCGGCACGTTCACGAAGTCGAACGTGACGTTGTTGTCCGCCTCGAGGTGCTGCAGGATCGACCAGTCCTCATTGAACGGGTAGTTCGGGTGGTCGCGGTAGAGCAGGGAGAACTCGATCGGCTCGGTGGCCACGAACGTGGTGCCGACGCCGTAGTCCTCCATCGCGCCGACCATGTTGTCGTCGAGCGCGCCCGGCTCCGGGCCGTTCTCGCCCTCGTCGCCGCCGTCCGAGCTGCACGCTGCGAGTGTGATGGCCAGTGCCGCGGTCAACAGGCCGGCGGCGGCCTTCCTTGCATTCCTACTCATTGTTTCCTCCGGGGTTGAACGTCGTCGTCCACGACGGGTTGGGACTTGCGGTTGGGGATTCGGACGTGACTCAGCCCTTGACCGAGCCGAGCATCACGCCCGAGACGAAGTACTTCTGGATGAACGGGTAGAGACAGATGATCGGAAGCACGGTGAGCACCATCGTCACGGACTGCACATTGGCGGCGATCTGCGCGCCGTCGGAGCCCAGGCCCTCGGTGCCGGTGGCGGCGGCGAGCAGGTTCCGTAGATAGACCGTGACCGGGTACAGCTCGGCCCGGTCCAGGTACAGGAAGGCGCTGAACCACGAGTTCCAGAACGCCACCGCGTAGAACAGGACCATGGTCGCCAGGACCGCCTTGCTCAGCGGGATCACGATCCGGAAGAACACTCCGTAGGTGGACAGGCCGTCGATCGCGGCCGCCTCCTCGAGCTCGGTGGGGAAGTTCTCGAAGAACGACTTCATGATCAGCAGGTTGAAGACGCTGATCGCGTTCGGGATGACGATCGCCCAGATCGTGTTCTTGAATCCGAGCTCGTTGATCAGCAGGTAGTTCGGGATCAGACCGCCGCTGAAGAACATCGTGAACACGGCGAGCCCGATGAAGAACTGGCGCCCCTTCAGTTCCTTGCGGGAGATCGCGTACGCGAACGTGGTGGTCATCGCGATGGCGATGGCGGTGGCCACCACGGTGTAGATGACCGTGTTCTTGTAGTTGATCCAGAACATGTCGTCGCTCAGCACCGCCGCGAAGGTGGTGATGTTGAACCCGCGGGGGATCAGGTTCACCTGGCCCGCGATGATGAACCCCTCCGAGCTGAACGCCTTTGCGACCAGGTTGATGAAGGGGTACAGCGTGAGCGCACAGATGAGGGTGAGCACCACCACGTTCGCCACGCTGAACGCCCTGTACCCGCGGGTGTCCTTGATGGTGGTCGTGGACCGGCGCACGGCCGCCACGTCCGGGACGGCCTGGATCGGATCGGTGGTCACCACAGGGAGCTCCCGACGACTCGACGCGAGATCGCGTTGGCGGACATGACGAGGGTGAGGCCGATGAGTGCCTCGAACAGGCCGATGGCCGTGGAGTAGGAGTAGCTCCCGGACTGGATGCCGACCCGGTAGAGGTACGTGGAGATCACATCCGCAGTCGAGAAGATCAGCGGGTTGTACAGGAGCAGGACCTTCTCGAACCCGACCGCCATGAACGTGCCGATGTTCAGGATCAGCAGCACCACCATCGTCGGGCGGATGCCGGGCAGCGTGATGTGCCAGGTCTGGCGCCACCTGTTCGCACCGTCGATCCGGGCCGCCTCGTACAGCTGGTCGTCGATCGTGGTCAACGCAGCCAGGTAGAGGATCGTGCCCCAACCGACCGTCTGCCAGATCTCGGACGAGACGTAGATCGGCCGGAACCAGGAGGGCTCCTGCATGAACGAGATCTGCTCCGCGCCGATCGCACCGAGGATCTGGTTGATGGTGCCGTTCAGTGACGTCAGCTGGAGCACGATGCCGGCCACGATGACGATCGACATGAAGTGCGGCAGGTAGGTCACGGTCTGCACGAACCGCTTGAGCTTGCGCGAGCGCAGTTCGTTGAGCAGCAGTGCGAGGATGACCGGCAGCGGGAACACGATGATCAGGGTCAGCGCGCCGAGGATCAGGGTGTTGGTGAAGACCCGCCAGAAGGTCGGGTCGTTGATGAACATCTCGATGTAGTACAGGCCCACCCACTCGTCGCCGAACATCGAGCCGCCCGGTCGGAACCGGCGGAACGCGATGACGTTCCCGAGCATCGGCACGTACCGGAAGATGATCAGGAAGACGACGGGCAGCACGAGGAACGTGTACAGGCGCCAGTCCTTGCGGAGCGCCTGCCGCCACGTCACCTTGCCGCCGCCTGGGCGGCGGGCGCCGGTGCGGGCGGGCGGCGGTTTCTCGACGGCGACGGCTCCTCCGGCCGTCGCGGGTGCGCTCTCGGGGGCGAGCGGGTCCCGGATCGTCACTGGGTCACCTCCGCGGTTGGGTCGGCCTGTTCGATGACGACGGCGCAGCCCAGTGCGCGGTCGGGTCCGGTCTCGCGTTCGGTTCCGACGAGCCGCAGGCGTAGCGCCGCGGCGACGTCAGCGCTCGAGCGTGCGAGTCGGAGCTCTACGTCGCCCGGTTCGACGATCCGTCGTCCGGCCAGCCCGGTGAACGAGGTGAGGTCCGCCGGCACGGTGAAGCGCACCCGGGCCGCGGCGCCCGCCTCGAGCGGCACCCGGGCGAAGCCGATCAGTCGCTGCACCGGGCGGGTCACCTGGGCGACCGGGTCGTGCAGGTAGAGCTGGACGACCTCGGTACCGGCGCGCTCCCCGGTGTTGCGGACGGTCACCTCGACGATCGCGTGGCCGGTCACGTCCCACTCGGGGACGCCGTCACCATCCGCCGCGTTCACGACGGTCGCGGACTCCCAGGCGAACGAGGTGTAGGTGAGGCCGTGACCGAAGCCGAACAACGCCGTCGGGTCCAGGTTCGAGACGCCGGAGCGGGCGCCGAGCGGCGCCGTCAGGTAGGTGCCCGGACCGCCCGTGGGGCGGCGTGGCACGCTCACCGGCAGCCGCCCGGACGGAGCGACCGTCCCGGTGAGCACCTCCGCGATCGCCTGCCCGCCGAGCTGGCCCGGAAAGAACGTCTGCACGACGGCGCCTGCGCGGTCGGCGTAAGCGCCGAGCGCGTACGGGCGCCCGGCCAGCAGCACCAGGACCACCGGGGTCCCGGTCGCGAGCACGGCCTCGATGAGATCGGCCTGGATGCCGGGCAGGTGCAGGTCCTCGGCGTCGCAGCCCTCGCCCGAGGTGCCGCGCCCGAACAGCCCGGCCCGGTCGCCGACCGCCACGACGACGACGTCCGCCGCCGCTGCGACCCGGACGGCCTCCTCGAGACCCTCGGGCTCGATGTCGGTGACGTCGCACCCGCGGGCATGGCTGACGTCCAGCCCGGAGCCGGCCAGCGCGGCCCGTAGGGTCGGGATGTCCAGGCCGATCGGGTGCTCGGGATGCTGGACGCCCACGTGCGCCGGGAAGGAGTAGCAGCCGAGCATCGCCATCTCCTCGTCCGCGAGCGGGCCGACGACGGCGACCCTCGCCCCGGGCGCGAGCGGCAGGGTCCCAGCGGGGTTGCTGAGCAGAACGACCGCCTCGCGGGCCAGGCGTAGCGCGACGTCGCGCGAGTCCGCCGTGTCGAGGATGCCGTCGTCGAGCTCGCCGCCGCCCGACCCGGCGGGTTCGGGAGCGTAATCGGGGTCGAGCAGGCCGAGGTCGATCTTCTGGCGCAGCACTCGGTGCAGGGCCCGGTCCACGAGCGCGACGTCCACTCGGCCGGCCCGGAGTGCCTCGAGCAGCGGCGCTCCGAACGCGTCCACGCTCGGCAGTTCGGTGTCCACCCCGGCGTGCAGCGCCAGGCCGGCCGCCTCGCCCGGCCCGGCCGCCACCCGGTGCAGCCGCTCCAGGAACCTGACCCCGAAGTAGTCCGCGACCACGGTGCCCTCGAAGCCCCACTCCTGCCGCAACAGACCCGTGAGCAGACGCTCGTCGGCGGCAGAGGGGACACCGTCGATCTCGGTGTAGGAGTGCATCACCGACCTGGCCCCGCCCTCGCGCAGCGCCGCCTCGAACGGGGGCAGGATCACGTCGGCGAACTCGCGTGGGCCGACCGAGACCGGGGCGAGGTTGCGGCCGGCGCGGGACGCGGAGTAGCCGGCGAAGTGCTTGAGGGTGGCCACGATCCCGGTGGACTCCAGTCCGCGCACGTACGCGGCGCCGATCTCGGCGACCAGTTGCGGGTCCTCGGAGATCGTCTCCTCGGTGCGGCCCCAGCGGTAGTCGCGGGTCACGTCGAGGACCGGGGCCAGGCCCTGGTGCACGCCGACGGCACGCATCGACTCCCCGATCAGCGTCGCCATCTCGGCGACCAGGTCCGGGTCGAACGTCGCGCCCCAGGACAGCGGGACCGGGTACGCGGTGGCCTGCCAGGCTGCGAAGCCGGCGAGGCACTCCTCGTGCACCTGGGCTGGGATGCCGAACCGGTTCGCGGCCATGATCTCCCGCTGGGAACTGGCCAAGGACCGGGCTCCGGCCGCAGGCGCCACGGGTGCGGTCCCGAACGGGCGGGTCAGTTGCCCGAGACCGCCGTCGATCACGTCCGCCCAGGCGTGGTCGGTGCCGGTCATGTCCGCCTGGTGCGGGGCCACGCCGCCCCCGGAGGCGTCCGCGCCGACCCACAGGCCGACGAGTTGGCCGATCTTCTCCTCGAGCGTCATCTCGGCGATGAGGGCGTCGGCCCGTTCTGCGCTCGTGAGCAGGAGGTCGTTCCAGGGGGGTGTCGACTCGGCGGTGCCAGGCGACAGGTTCGACACAGCCGCACCCCTCGTGATCTCTGTGGTCATCGAGACCTTCCTCCACCGCACTGTGGGTCTCGGCAGCGATGCCTCGACACGAAACTTTCGGAATTGCACCGATACTTTGTGGTGGTGACTTTAGGTCGATGATGTGAGCGATGTCAACGGACGGTAGGTCACGGAACGGAAACAGGGCCTGCCTGGCCGGGTCAGGTGGTACCGTCGCAGCGAAAGTTGCGGGTAGGAGTGAGGTCAGCCATGGCGCAGTCGTCGGGTCCTGAGACGGGTCCTGAGCCGAGTGCGCCGCGCGGCAAGGCGACGATCGCGTCGATCGCAGCCGAGGCGGGGGTGTCGGTGCCGACCGTCTCGAAGGTGCTCAACGGGAGGCCGGACGTCTCCCAGAAGACACGCGAGCGGGTGGAGGAGGTCCTCGCCCGGAACAGCTACCGGCGTCGGCGTTCGAACGGCTCGGCCGGTCCCGCACTCATCGATCTGGTGTTCCACCAGCTGGGTTCTCCCTGGGCGATCGAGATCATCCGCGGGGTCGAGGCGGTCGCCGCGACCGAGCATGTCGGTGTGGTGCTCTCCGAGCTCGGTGGCAAACACCGCCCGCCGCAGGACCTCCTCGACGCTGTCCTGGCGCGGCGCCCGCTGGGGGTCGTGCTGGTCCTGTCCGGGCTCGACCGGGAACAGCGCCACCAGCTCGAGAGCCGTTCGATCCCGTTCCTGGTCGTGGACACCGACGGCGAGCCGCCGGCCGGGGTCCCCACGGTGGGCTCGAACAACTGGAGCGGCGGCCTCAGTGCGACCCGGCATCTGCTCGAGCTCGGCCACCGCCGGGTCGCGGTGATCAGCGGGCCGGCGGACGTGCTCTGCAGCCGGGCCCGGGTGGACGGCTACCGCACGGCGCATGACGAGGTCGGTATCGCGCTCGACCCGACGCTGACCCGGTACGGCGACTTCAGCGTCGACGGCGGGTACCGGTACGGGATGGAGCTGCTGAGCCTGCCGGACCGCCCGACGGCGATCTTCGCGGGCTCCGACATGCAGGCCCTCGGGGTGCTGCGAGCGGCTGACGAGCTCGGCCTGCGGGTGCCCGAGGACGTGTCGGTGGTGGGTTATGACAACCTGCCGCTGGCCGAATGGGTTGTGCCCCAGCTGACCACCGTGAATCAGCCGCTCTACGACATGGGCGCGACCGCCACCAGGATGCTGCTCGGCATCGCCAGGGGTGAGGCGCCGACCAACCGGCGCCTCGACCTCGCCGCCGAACTGGTGGTGCGCCGCTCCACGGCCCCGCTCCTCTGACTCTCGCGCCGAGCCGCGCTGCCACCACTCAGCGGCTGCGGCACAATGACGAACGGCGCTCCGATCGACGACGTGGGGCGCGAACTCCCTCCGAATGCGGTGAAGGCGGTCCAGCAGGCGATGAGTGCACCCAGCGTCAGTTACTCGATCACGGTCCGACTGGAGATGCCGGCCCGGCCGGCGGCGGTCAGCTCGATCACCACCGCCGTCGAGGAGGCCGGGGGAGTAGTCACGGCCGTCGACGTCTCCGCGTCGGGGATCGACCGCCTCCAGGTGGACGTCACCTGTGCCACCGGCGGCGAGGACGACGCCGCCCGGATCGTCGAGGCGCTCGGCACGGTCGAGGGGGTCACGATCGGGCGGGTCTCGGACCGGACGTTCCTCGCCCACCTGGGCGGCAAGATCGAGATCCAGCCCAAGATGCAGATCCGCCACCGCGACGACCTCTCGCTCATCTACACCCCGGGCGTCGGGCGGGTCTCGCAGCAGCTCGCCGCCCACCCCGAGGACGCGGTCCGGCTCACCATCAAGCGCAACACGGTGGCCGTCGTGACGGACGGGTCGGCCGTGCTCGGCCTCGGCAACATCGGCCCGATCGCGGCGCTGCCGGTGATGGAGGGCAAGGCGGCCCTGTTCAAGCGGTTCTCCGGGATCGACGCGTTCCCGCTCTGTCTGGACACCCAGGACGTCGACGAGATCGTCCGCACCGTGAAGATCGTGGCGCCGGTGTTCGCCGGCATCAACCTGGAGGACATCTCCGCGCCGCGGTGCTTCGAGGTCGAGGACCGGCTCCGCGCCGAGCTCGACATCCCGGTGTTCCACGACGACCAGCACGGCACCGCCATCGTCGCCGTCGGCGCCCTCACGAACGCGCTCAAGGTGGTCGGCAAGGACATCGGCGACGTCCGGATCGTGCAGTCCGGGGCGGGCGCCGCCGGCTCGGCGATCCTGCGTCTGATGCTCGCCGCCGGGGCGCGGGACGTGGTGCTCGCGGACGTCGAGGGCATCATCCGGGCCGACCGGCCGAACTTGGAACCGACCCTCGCCTGGATCGCGGAGGCGACCCAGGGGGACCGGTACGGCGCCACCCTGACCGAGGCCATGGTCGGCGCGGACGTGTTCATCGGCGTCTCCGCACCGAATCTGCTCACCGAGGCGGACATCGCCGCGATGGCGCCGAACTCGATCGTGTTCGCGATGGCGAACCCGGTGCCCGAGGTGGACCCGGCGATCGCGACCCGGCACGCCGCCGTCGTGGCCACCGGCCGCAGCGACTTCGCGAACCAGATCAACAACGTCCTCGCGTTCCCCGGCGTCTTCCGCGGCCTGTTGGACGCCCGGTCGACGCGCATCACCGACGACATGCTGCTCGCCGCCGCGCACGCCCTCGCGGGCGTGGTGACCGCCGACGAGCTCAACGCGACCTACATCGTCCCCAGCGTGTTCCATCCGCACCTGCACACCGCGATCGCGGCTGCTGTGAAGGCGGCCGCCGAGGCCGATCCGACGGCGGTCGCACCGGACTGATCCGCGGCCGTCCGCGAGCGCTCGTGCGGGGTGCGGGTGCGGACCCGCGTCAAATTCCCTTGCCGGGCTGCCTACCGTCGGTGGTGTGGACGAAGGTGGCACAGGCACTGACGAGGGGCGGATCTCCCGGGTGGACCGGGGTTCGGTCTGCGTCCTGCTGCCCGCGGCAGGTCCGCGCGAGGAACCGGCGGAGCTGACCATCGCCACCGGCCGGGACGGCACGCTGCCGGCCGTGGTCGGCGACCCGCTGCACCCCGCAGTCGGGGACCGGGTGGTGTTCGACGGCGCCCGGACGCTGGTCGCGCCGCGCACGAGTGAGCTCGCCCGGGACGGGTCGGACCGCACGTCCGTGGAGCAGGTGATCGCCGCGAACGTCGATGTGGTCGTCATCGTCGAGCATCTCGAGCCGGCACCGTCGCTGGGACGCCTGGAACGGATGCTCACGATCGCGTGGCGCTCCGGCGCCATCCCATTGGTGGTCCTGACCAAGGCGGACCTGGTATCCGACGCTGCGCACTGGGTCACCGAGGCCGGCGCCGTCGCTCCGGGCGTCGGCGTGGTCGCCATCAGCGCGAGCACCGGTGCCGGGCTCGACGACCTCGAGGTGCACCTGGGCGAGGCGCAGACCCTGGTGCTGATCGGTCCCTCCGGTGCCGGCAAGTCGACGCTGGTCAACGCGCTCGCGGGTGCGGACGTCATGGTCACCGGTGTGGTCCGCGGCGACGGCCGCGGGATGCACACGACCACCCACCGTCAGCTGGTGCCGCTGCCCGGCGGCCGCCTCCTGATCGACACCCCGGGGTTGCGGTCGGTGGGCATCGTGGCCACCGAGGAGGCCGTCGCCGCCACCTTCGAGGACATCGCCGCCCTCGTCGAACTGTGCCGGTTCAACGACTGCGCGCACGAGCGGGAGCCGGGCTGCGCCGTCGTCGCGGCACTCGATGCCGGGGAGCTCAGCGAGCGACGCTTCGAGTCCTGGCGCAAGCTCCAGCGCGAGGCGCGCCGTCAGGCCGCCCGCGCGGACCACCGGATCGCCGCCGAGCAACGGCGCCAGGTCCGCTCCCGTGGTCGCGACGCCAGGGAGGCGTCTCGGATCAAGTCCCGGCGCTGACCGGAGCCGGGGGACGCCGTCCGGCACGGACGCGGATGAACCGCGACCATCGAACACCACGAGTCCGTTGAACGTTCCATGACCCGGCGGTGAACTCACCCGCCGAGGGAGCTGAATCCCTTCCTAGTGTCACCTGGGGGCGCTACCGTGCCGGGTACCCCTGTTATCTGGATCACACAAAGGATGCCCCCACATGTCACCATCCTCCAGGGGCGGACGCAGGCATGCGTTCCGCCCGATAGCAACGATCACGACACTCGCGCTCGCGAGTCTCGGCGCCGCGGTCCCCGCGTTCGCCGCACCACAGGACGACCCCAGCAGCGCCTCGGCCGGACTCTCCTCGGGGGATGAGAGTGCCGCGAGCTTCGTGCAGACCGATGGGTCGATCTTCATCAGCGAGATCCACTATGACAACGCGGGCACCGACGCCCGCGAGTTCATCGAGATCCAGGCGCCGGCCGGCACCAGCCTGAACCGCTGGACGGTGGTGCTCTACGGCGCCGACGGCGTCGCCTACAACACCTCGAACGTCCGCGGCTCGGCGAGCAACGGCACGGTGGTCGTCAACTACGGCTCCGAGTCCATCGTCAACGGCACGGGTGGCTTCGCCCTGGTGAACCCCGACGGCGGCGTCGTCGAGTTCGGTTCCTACGGCGGATCCATCACCGCGGCCGACGGCCCGGCGGCCGGTCTGGCCAGCACCGACCTGGGCGTGCAGCAGGCCGAGACCGAGCGTGGCCTGACGCTACAGCGGATCGGCACCACGTGGACCGGCCCGGTCGCGATCACGCAGGGCGCGCTGAACCCGGAGCCGGAGCCCGAGGTCGAAGCGTTCATCAGCGAGATCCACTACGACAACGCCGGTGCCGACACCGGCGAGGCCATCGAGGTCCAGGCGACTGTCGGGGCGGACCTGACCGGCTGGACCCTGGTCCTGTACAACGGCAACGGCGGCAACAGCTACGACACCGACCCGGTCGGCGGCGTGGTGCCGGACGCGGGCGTCCTGGTCGTGAACTACCCGACCGACGGCGTCCAGAACGGCTCGCCCGACGGCGTCGCGCTCGTGGACGCGGACGGCAACCTCGTCGAGTTCCTCACCTACGAGGGCACGTTCACCGCGAACAACGGACCGGCGGCCGGGGTGGCCGGCACCGACATCGGTGTCAGCGAGGCCAGTTCCACTCCGATCGGTCAGTCCCTGCAACTCATCGACGGTGTCTGGACCGGCCCGGCGACGAGCTCGTTCGGGGCCATCAACACCGCCGACGATCCGGGCGAGCCGGGTGAGCCCGGCGAGGACACCCACACGATCGCGCAGATCCAGGGCACCGGCGATGCCTCCCCGGTGGTCGGTCAGACCGTGACCACCACCGGCGTGGTCACTGCCGCGTACCCGACCGGTGGCTTCAACGGCTACTACCTCCAGACCGCGGGCAGCGGTGGGGACGTGGATCCGAGTACTCGGACCGCCTCCGACGCCGTGTTCGTGTTCTCGGCGGCCACCGTGGCCAACGTGCAGATCGGTGACCATGTCCAGGTGACCGGGACGGTCGTCGAGTTCAACGGCCTCACCGAGATCACCGTCGCAGCCGGCGGAGCCGTGGTACTGGACACCCCGGCCGAGGCGGTCAAGCCGATCGAGGCATTCGCCCTGCCCGGCACCGACGTCGAGCGCGAGGTCTTCGAGGGCATGCTCGTCGCCCCGGTGGCCGACTACGTCGTCTCCGACACCTACGCCCTCGGCGGCTTCGGCACGACCCGCTTCGGGTCCATCGGGCTCGGCCTCGGCGGACCGCTCGTGCAGGAGACCGACGTCGCACTGCCCGGCACACCCGAGTTCGACGCCGTTGCGGCCGACAACGCCGCCCGCGCGATCACGCTCGACGACGGCCAGTCCAACCGCACGGACCCCAGCGCTGAGGTTCCCTACCTGACCGGCGCGCCGGACACGCGCACCGGCGTCGGGCTCACGTTCGTCAGCCCGGTCATCGTGGACTTCCGGTTCCAGTGGAACTTCCAGCCGACGAGTCCCGTCGACGGCAACGCCGACGACGTGGTGCTGTTCAACACGGGCAACACCCAGGCGGCCAACGCCACCCCGCAGGATGTGGGCGGCGACCTCACCATCGCCACCTTCAACGTGCTGAACTACTTCACCACCCTCGGCGCGGACCTGCCCGGATGCGTGCCCTTCACCGACCGGGACGGCAACCCGATCACGGTCAACACCGGCTGTGACGCCCGGGGCGCCTGGGACGAGGCCAACCTCCAGCGCCAGCAGGACAAGATCGTCGCGGCGATCAACGGACTCGGTGCGGACGTGGTCTCCCTCGAGGAGATCGAGAACTCGGCGCAGTTCGGGCAGGACCGGGACGCCGCGCTCGCGACCCTAGTCGACGCCCTGAACGCCGACGCCGGTGCCGGCACCTGGGCGTTCGCGCCCTCGCCGGCGGTGCTTCCGGATCTCGCCGATCAGGACGTCATCCGGAACGCGTTCATCTACAAGCCGGCCAGCGTCGAGCTCGCCGGTGAGTCGGTCGTGCTGGTCGGCTCGGCGGCGTTCGACAACGCTCGTGAGCCGCTCGCCCAGGCGTTCACCGCCGTCGGCACCGACTATACGTTCCTGGCCGTGACGAACCACTTCAAGTCCAAGGGAGGCGACTGCGGCGACCTGCCGGAGGGCTGCTTCGACGCGGACCGGGTGGCTCAGGCGCAGGCGCTGACGGTGTTCGCGCAGGAGGTGGCCGACGCCGCCGAGGTGGAGGACATCTTCCTGCTCGGTGACTTCAACTCCTACGGCGCGGAGAACCCGGTCGTCGCACTGGAGGACGCCGGCTACACGAATCTGAACACCGAGGAGACCACCTACGTCTTCGACGGCAAGGTCGGTTCGCTCGACCACGTGTTCGGAAACGCGTCAGCACTGGAGCAGGTCACCGGCGTGGACGTGTGGAGCATCAACTCGGTCGAGTCGGTGCTCGCGGAGTACTCGCGCTACAACTACTTCGCCAGCGAGCACTTCGAGGCCGGGACGCAGTTCCGGGCCTCGGACCACGACCCGATCATCGTCGGGATCGACGTGCCGGAGACGGTGACGCCCACGGTCGACATCAACCTCCTCTCGATCAACGACTTCCACGGCCGGATCGAGGCGAGCGGTGAGTCCGCGGGTGGCGCGGTCCTGTCCTGCGCGGTGGACTCGTTCCGGACGCAAAACCCGAACACCCTGTTCGTCTCCGCCGGGGACAGCATCGGGGCGTCCACGTTCACCTCGTTCATCCAGCAGGACCAGCCCACGATCGATGTGCTGAACACGATCGGCCTGGACGTCTCGGCGTTCGGCAACCACGAGTTCGACCAGGGTCAGGACGACGTGAACGACCGGGTCATCCCGGCGTCGAACTGGCCATACGTGGCCGCGAACATCGTGGACGCCAACGGGGACCCCGTGTACGACCCGTACACGATCCTCGACGTCGACGGCATCTCGGTCGGCTTCATCGGTGCGATCACCGAGGAGATGCCCGCCCTGGTCTCCCCGGCCGGCATCGAGGGCCTGACGTTCTCCGACATGGGTGAGGCGGTCAACTCCTACTCCGCTCAGCTCTCCGACGGAGACGACGCCAACGGCGAGGCGGACGTGATCGTGGTGCTCGTGCACGACGGTGCGTCCTCCCCGGACCTGTCCGGCGCCGACGGCACGCCGTACGGTGACCTGGTCGCCGGCGCGGACTCCAACATCGACGCGATCATCTCCGGGCACACCCACACCGCCTACACGCACGACGTGGATGGCATGTGGGTCACCCAGACCGGCCAGTACGGCGAGGCCATGGGCAACCTGGCCCTGACCGTGGACCGGGCCACCGGTGAGGTCACCGCTGCCACCGCCGAGAACGTGGACCTGGTCCCCGTTGCCGGCAACCCGACGGCAACCCCGCCGATCCCGCGGCAGACGTACTGCGAGGGTGACCCGGCGGTCCAGGAGATCGTCGACGAGGCCGTGGCCGTCGCCGACGAGCTCGGTGCGGTGCCGCTCGGCGAGATCACCGCGGACTTCAACCGGGCCCGTCAGACGAACGGTTCGGAGAACCGCGGTGGCGAGTCCACCCTCGGGAACTTCGTCGCGGACGTCCAGCTCTGGGCGGCGCAGCGGACCAACCCGAACGCTCAGATCGCCTTCATGAACCCGGGCGGCCTGCGGGCGGACATGACGTACGCCGCCTCCGGCAACGAGGGCGACGGCGTGCTCACCTACCGTGAGGCGGCGATCGTCCAGCCGTTCGCGAACACCCTGGTCACCACCGTGCTCACCGGTGACCAGCTCGCCCAGGTGCTCGAGGAGCAGTGGCAGCCCAGCGGTGCCTCCCGGCCGTTCCTGCGGCTCGGTGCCTCGGCCGGGTTCCTCTTCACCTACGACCCGAACGCCGCGGTCGGCGAGCGGATCCTGGACATGACCCTGAACGGGGAGCCGATCGATCCGGCCGGTCAGTACACGGTCGTGGTGAACTCGTTCCTCGCATCCGGCGGTGACAACTTCGCGACCCTCGGTGAGGGCACGAACACCCAGGACTCCGGCCAGAGCGACCTCGTCGCCATGGTGGACTACATGGCGGCGTTCGGGTCCGCGACGCCGGACCTCGCACAGCGCGGCGTCGGGGTCAGCTGGGTCTCCGACCCGGCGGCCGAGTACGCGGCCGGTGACGAGATCGCCCTGGACCTGTCCTCGCTGGCATTCTCGGCCGGTGAGCCGGTTCCGGCGGAGGTCGTGATCACCCTCGGTGGCGAGCAGGTCGGCACCGCGGCGGTCGACCCGGCCATCGTCGACACCACCGACGAGGTCGGCCAGGCGCAGGTGCGGGTGACCGTGCCGGATGGCCTGGAGGGCACCGTCGATCTGGTCATCAGCGATGACAACGGGACCTCGGTGACCACCACCGTCACGGTGGCGGCCGACGAGGAGCCCGAGGAGCCGTCGTCCCCGTGGGAGGCGTTCGCCCGCTTCCTCTGGGCACTGCTGAAGTTCCTCTTCCCGTGGTGGCCGTGGCCGTGATGAGCCCGGGCCGGGCCTCCTGGAGGTCCTAGCCCGGTAGGCGAGCCGACGCCCGGTCCCACCCCGCGAGGGTGTGGGGCCGGGCGTTCGGTCGTTCGGCAACGAATTCTCGTTGCGGTTTGAGTGGGCCGAGGACCGGCGGTTGGACGGGTAGGTTCTCTGCCATGGCACGACGGCGGATCGGCACCGAGCAGGGGCAGGCGGCACTGTCCGCATGGCGGACCGCCGGAGCGCGGTCCGCGCCGGCCGACGTGCGTACCGCGGTGCGGTACAGCCTCGAGGAGCTCGGTGAGGTGGCGCCCGGCAACTCGGTCGAGGTGCGGGTCCCACCGGCCGGCGTCGTGCAGGCCATCGAGGGACCACGGCACACCCGCGGCACCCCGCCGAATGTGGTGGAGATGGATCCACAGACCTGGCTCGGCCTGGCCACGGGCGAGCTGGCCTGGGCCGACGGCGTCGCGTCGGGCCGGGTCAGAGCCTCCGGGCAGCGCGCGGACCTGAGCGCGGTGCTCCCGCTGTTCTGACGGGGTAGCCGGACGCGGGGTGTTCCCGCGTTCTCCGGTCGCATTGCGGGCGGGTAACGTCTCAGGCATGAGCACGTTGGAACAGGGCGACACCGAGCCCGACGGCGAACGGGAGCCGGTCCCGCCCGTCCCCTCGGCATTGCCCACCCCGGTCGCGGCGGAGGATGGTGAGGCTCCGGTCGACCAGCCCGCGGTGCTGGACTCCGACGTGGTCGCCAAGCAGCGCTCCGACGACGGCCCCGCCGCGGACGAACCGGCGCCGGCCTGGGCCGAGTCCGCCGAGCAGGTCTCGGACACCACCGACCTCGATCTGGCCGCGATCGCCGACCGGAGCCGCGTCCGCCGGGCGCCGCGGTTCGGCCGGTTCGCAGGCTTCGGCATCGCCCTCGGGATCATCATCGCCTTCGCCTTGTCCCGGCTCGGCGAACCGACCGAGTACCTGGACCGGGGCGGCATGTTCATCCTGCTGATGGCGATGCTCGCCCCGTTCGGCGCTCTGGTCGCGTGCCTGATCGCGGTGCTGTTGGATCGGACCAGCAAGCGTCACCTGGACACCGACCAGCACTGACCGCGGCCGCGCCGCGGCCGCTGGAGCACCGCAGCACCGACCCGATCCAGAGGAGCCCGACGTGCCCCGTCGTACCGTTCACCTCGACTCCGCGGCCACCCAGACGGTGGGACCGGCGCTCGCCGAGATCCGCAAGGAACTGGAGGTCCCAGGCCCGTTCACCGAGGAGGCGGTCACCGAGGCGGAGGCCGCGGCCGCGGCGGCACCGACGGGTGGCCTGGACGCCACGGACGTCGAGTTCGTGACCATCGACCCGCCCGGCGCGAAGGACCTCGATCAGGCGCTGCACCTGGCCCGCCAGGGAGACGGCTACCTGGTCCGATACGCGATCGCGGACCCGGCGTCGTTCGTGACGCCGGGCGGCGCCATCGACACCGAGCTCGCCGACCGGGGCGTGACGTTCTACGGCCCGGACGGCTCGATCACGCTGCACCCGCCGGTGCTCTCCGAGGGGGCCGCGAGCCTGCTCGAGAACGTCGAACGGCCTGCCTGCCTGTGGGAGATCGTTCTCGATGCCACCGGTGAGATCACGTCGGCGAAGGTCTACCGGGCCCGGGTGCGTAGCCGCGAGCAGCTCACCTACGACGAGGTCCAGGAGCGCATCGACGCCGGCACCGCGAGCGATTCGCTCGCCCTGCTGGCCGTGGTCGGCGGGCTGCGCCAGGAGCGGGAGCGGGCCCGCGGCGGGGTGTCCCTGGAGATCCCCGAGCAGGAGGTCGACGTCGACGACGGCGGCTACCGCCTCGAATACCGCGCCACGTTGCCGGTGGAGGAGTGGAACGCGCAGATCTCCCTGCTCACCGGGATCGCCGCGGCGGGCCTCATGAGGGGCAAGCGGGCCGGGATCTTCCGCACCCTGGAGCAGGCAGACCCCCGCGACGTGAAGCGGCTGCGCCGGGCCGCCCACGGTCTCGGCATCGACTGGCCGGCCGGCGCCTCCTACGGCGACGTGCTGGCGACCCTCGACGGAGGGGTCCCGGCCCACGCCGCGTTCGCCCAGGAGGCGACGTCCCTGTTCCGCGGCGCCGGCTATCTCGCCTTCGACGGGGAGCTGCCGCCGACGTCCGAGCACGCGGCGATCGCCGCCGAGTACGCCCACGTCACCGCGCCGCTGCGCCGGTTGGTGGACCGGTACGGGCTCGAGGTGTGCCTCGCGGCCACGGCCGGGACCGACGTGCCGGACTGGGTCCGCGAGGCGCTGCCGGGGCTCCCCAAGATCATGAACCGGTCCGGGCAGCGCGCGAACTCCTACGAGCGGGCCTGCGTGGACCTCATCGAGGCGGTGCTGCTGCAGCCGCGGGTGGGGGAGACCTTCGACGGGGTGATCGTCGACCTGAACGAGCGCCGCAACGGCAAGAGCGCACGCAACGGCGGCAACGGGACCGCTGGCGACGCCACGAGTGGCAGGAACGGAACCGGCCGCGGCGGCGACGCCCTGGCAGCCGACGCAACCGCCGCCGTCGTACCGGACGTTGTGCAGGAGGGCACCGTGGTGATCGCCGACCCGGCCGTCCGCGCGAGCGTGACCGGCGCGAACCTGCCGCTCGGCGAGTCCGTGCGAATCCGCCTGACCATCGCGGACCCGGGCTCACGGGAGGTCCGGTTCGAACTCGTCGGCGACTGAGGCCGCGCGGCTCCGGAGTTCGCGACGCCGGGTGCCTGTGGGACGATAGGCGCGTGGTACGCGGAGATGGTCGGCTGTCGCATGAACTCCTCCCAGGCGAGAAGGGCCCGCAGGACGCTTGTGGCGTCTTCGGGGTCTGGGCCCCGGGTGAGGAGGTGGCGAAGCTCACCTACTTCGGGCTCTACGCCCTGCAGCACCGCGGCCAGGAGTCGGCCGGGATCGCGACCAGCAACGGTCAGCAGATCCTCGTCTACAAGGACATGGGCCTGGTGTCCCAGGTCTTCGACGACATGTCGCTGCGGACGCTCACCGGTCACATCGCGCTCGGCCACGCCCGCTACTCCACGACCGGTGCGAGCACCTGGGAGAACGCGCAGCCGACCCTCGGGCCCACGTCGTCGGGCACCGTGGCCCTCGGACACAACGGCAACCTGACCAACACAGGCGAACTCATCGCCCTCGTCGGCGAGCGCTACGGGCCGGAGCAGCGCAAGAAGCTGCTCGACGGCGGAGCCTCCGACACGATGGTGCTCACGGCGCTGCTCTCGGGGGACCCCGAGCACACGCTCGAGATGACGGCGGCCGAGGTGCTGCCGCGGGTGCGTGGCGCGTTCTCGCTGGCGTTCATGGACGAGCACGCTCTCTACGCCGCTCGTGACCCGCAGGGGGTCCGCCCGCTCGTGCTCGGCCGGCTGGAGCGCGGCTGGGTGGTCGCCTCGGAGACCGCGGCGCTGGACATCGTGGGCGCCTCGTTCGTGCGCGAGGTGGAGCCCGGTGAGCTGATCGTCATCGACGAGGACGGGCTGCGCACGCAGCGGTTCGCCGAGGCGTCGCCGAAGGGCTGCGTGTTCGAGTACGTGTACCTGGCCCGGCCGGACACCGCGATCGCCGGCAAGTCGGTGAACGCCGCCCGGGTGGCGATGGGCCGTGCGCTCGCGAAGGAGCACCCGGTGGACGCGGATCTGGTGATCCCGGTGCCGGAGTCCGGCACCCCGGCGGCCATCGGCTACGCGACCGAGTCCGGCATCCCGTTCGCACAGGGGCTCACCAAGAACGCCTACGTGGGCCGCACCTTCATCCAGCCGAGCCAGACCATCCGCCAGCTCGGCATCCGGCTCAAGCTGAACCCGTTGCGCGAGGTCATCGCAGGCAAGCGCCTGGTGGTCGTGGACGACTCGATCGTGCGCGGCAACACCCAGCGCGCGCTCGTGCGGATGCTGCGCGAGGCGGGGGCTGCCGAGGTGCACATCCGGATCTCCTCGCCGCCGGTGAAGTGGCCGTGCTTCTACGGCATCGACTTCGCGACCAGGGCCGAGCTGATCGCGAACGGCCTGAGCGTGGACGAGATCGGCCACGGTCTCGGTGCGGACTCGCTCGGCTACATCAGTCTCGAGGGCATGATCCGGGCGACGGAGCAGCCGGCGTCCAAGCTCTGTGCCGCGTGCTTCACCGGGAAGTACCCGATCGAGATCTCCGAGTACGGCGCGTCGGTGCAACTGTCCGAGCAGACCGAGCTGCCGATCCTGGACGCCCCCGGTGGCGGCCTGGGCCGCGAGCACAGGCTCGGCGCACCGGAGGACGGACTCACCTCGCTGACGGTCGCCAGCGGCGGCGCCGGGGCGCTGATGCACCCGTGAGCGACCAGGCTGCCCCCGTCACGTACGCCTCCGCCGGTGTGGACACGCACGCCGGTGACAAGGCCGTGGAACTGATGAAGGACGCCGTGCGGGCCACGCACGGCCCGCAGGTGCTCGGTGGTGTCGGCGGGTTCGCCGGCCTGTACGACGCCAGCGCCCTGCTGAGGTACCGCAAGCCGCTGCTGGCCACGTCGACCGACGGCGTGGGCACCAAGGTCGCCATCGCCCAGGCGATGGACATCCACCACACCATCGGTTACGACCTGGTCGGGATGGTGATCGACGACATCGTCGTGGTCGGCGCGAAGCCCTTGTTCATGACGGACTACATCGCGTGCGGGAAGGTGGTCCCGGAGCGGATCGCCGACATCGTCCGCGGTATCGCCGGTGCCTGCGAGGTGGCTGGCGCCGCGCTCGTCGGTGGCGAGACCGCCGAGCACCCCGGCCTGCTCGAGCCCGACGAGTACGACGTGGCCGGCGCCGCCACCGGCGTGGTGGAGGCCGACGCGCTGCTCGGCCCGGAGCGGGTCCGCGCCGGTGACGTGCTGATCGCCCTGGGAGCGAGCGGGCTGCACTCCAACGGTTACTCCCTCGTGCGCCGGGTGATCTCGCTGGCCGGGTGGGAGCTGGACCGCGACGTGCCGGAGTTCGGGCGCACCCTCGGGGCAGAGCTGCTCGAGCCGACCCGGGTCTACGCCGCCGACTGCCTCGCGCTCGCGGCCGATCCGGGCGCGGGTGTGCACGCGTTCACCCACGTCACCGGTGGCGGGCTCGCCGCGAACCTGGCCAGGGTGCTCCCGGAGGGCCTCGTGGCCACCGTGGACCGGTCGTCCTGGGTGGTGCCGGCCGTGTTCGACGTGGTCCGCCGGCTCGGGTCGGTGCCCTGGACGGACCTGCAGAACACCCTCAACCTCGGCGTCGGCATGGTGGCCGTGGTCGATGCGAACGGGGTCGACGCCGCGCTCACCAGATGTCGCGAACTCGGGCTGCCCGCGTGGGAGCTGGGCACGATCGCGGCGGCGGAGGACCTCGACGCCGACGGGTCGGCCGAGGTGATCTCCGGGACGAAGGGCGTGCATGGAGGCGGCGTGCGCCTGGTGAACGACTACCGGACGTCCTGACCCCAGTGCGCAGCGCCTGACGCCGCTCCGTGCGGCCTGCCCAACCGCAAATATTCGCGAGAGCGGTGTGATTACGACGTACCCGGTACGTCGGAATCGCACCCACCAGGTCGCCAGCACCACCAACAGCAGCAATGCCGGGCGGGCCTCCGGGTCGCCGGCGGCGTGGGTCACCTATGGTCTGGCGCTGGTCACGCCGAGCGGACCGCGCGGTGGACCACCGCGATCGGGACGGCGCGACCGAGGCGCCGACCCGCCGCCGGACGGCGGCGCGCCTCGATGGCGCTACCTACGCACGTGGGCCCAGTGTGCCGGGCCCTCACCCGATGAGTGGATCAGTTGCGCCGCGACTGCGGCGACCACTCGTCCTCGTCATCAGCGGGCGGTACCTCGTACCGGTCCGCGAGGTCGGTCTGGGTCGGACTTGTCAGCTCGCGTTCGAGCGCGCTGTAGTCGGTCTCGGGGCTGTAGTACTTCAGCTGCCGAGCGACCTTGGTCTGCTTCGCCTTTTGACGGCCGCGCCCCATGGCGTGACCCCCTCCGCTTTGGTGCCGGTGTCACACCGTCCGAGGACGTAGTGACGACCGGGAGTGGGTTATCTGTCGTGGGACCCACCGTACCTTGTCACGGCGGCGATGGGCGAACCCGTTTGGTGGAACGGATGCCGTAGCACCGCTATTCCGCTAACGGAGAAACGCGCCGCACCGGGCCGGGACGGCGCGCTCCGCCGTAGGTCAGCGACTACGTCGCAGGACCGAGATCCCAACGATCGCGGCGACCACCGCGGCCGCCGCACCGACGATGCCGAGCGCTCTGGGCTCTTTGGCCTTCACGTCTTCGGCGAACGCCTTGGCCTGCTCGGTGGTGCTGTCCGCGAGGTTCTTGGCCTGATCCTTGAGGTCGCGGACCTGGCGGCGCGGGTCGACCCTGTTGGTCAGCTCGTCCATGTTCTTGGTGATCTCGGCGCGGGTGCGCAGCAGGTCGGCCTCGATCTCGGCGGCCGTGCGCTTGCGGGTCTCCGGCTTGTCCTGCTCGGTGCTCACGACTTGACTCCCGCCTTGATGGCCTCGATGTCCTTCATCACATTCTCCTTCGTCTGCGGGCCCGGCGTGCTCTTCAGCGCGGCACGTCCGGCC
Source organism: Occultella aeris (assembly GCF_902703175.1). GTDB lineage: Bacteria > Actinomycetota > Actinomycetes > Actinomycetales > Beutenbergiaceae > Occultella > Occultella aeris. The sequence continues at coordinate 52,813 of NZ_CACRYJ010000016.1, forward strand.
AGGCCGGCGATCGCGGCGATCAGGAGGACGACGCCGGCGACGATCAGGGCAGCGGCCCAGTCGGGCAGCACCGTCGCGAGGCCGAACATGGCGGCGGTGAGGAGCCAGCCGAGACCGAAGAGGGCGAACACCCCGGCGACCGCGAAGAGCGCGCCGGTCACGCCGAAGGACTTGCCCTTCTCGGCCAGCTGGGCCTGGGCGAGCTGGAGCTCGTCGCGGACGAGGGTCGAGAAGTTCTCGGTGAGCTTGCCGACCAACTGGCCGATGGACGGTTCACTGGCCTCGGGCGGGGGTGTTCTGCTGTCAACCACCGTGACTCACCTCTCAATGGACTCGCGGCGCGTTGCGCGCACGCGTACTGGGTACAGCCAATCGTGCCCGGAGCCGTTCGGCAACACGGTGCCCGTGCGACGGCGTCGCTCATTCCTGCGCGATCGCTTCGAGGACGGGCAGCCGGGAGGCCCGGATCGCGGGCCAGACGGCGGCGAGGACCCCGACGACCGCGGACAGCGCCACGATCGCGGCGAGCTGGTCCCACGGGATCGCGAGCACGGACAGGCCCTGGTCGGCGAACACCGACCGCACGGCGGCGGCGAGGGCCACGCCCACGACGACACCGACGACCGTCCCGAAGATCGCCGTCAGCACCGACTCGATCACGATCGTGACGGACAGCTGCAGGCGCCCGAGGCCGACCGCCCGGATCAGACCGATCTCCCGGGTCCGCTCGATCACGGACAGCGCGAGCGTGTTCACGATGCCGAGCACGGCGATCACGACGGACAGGGCCAGCAGGGCGTAGATGATCACGAGCGCCTGGTTCACCTGGTCGGCGATCTGGTTGACGAGCTCGTCCGCGGTCAGCGCCGTCACGACGACGTAGGGCTCGATGATGGCGTCCAGCTGGTCGCGGAGCTCGGTGAGCGGGACGCCGTCGACGCCATCGACGCCGACCATCACAACGTTCGCGGGGGCGGGGCCGAGGAGTTCGGCGAGCTGGTCCTCGCCGATGGTGACGTCCGCGTTCAGCGCCTGCGAGTTCGTGATGGCGCCGACCGTGAGGGTCAGCTCGGTGACGTCGGTGCGCAGGGTGATCTCGTCGCCGAGCTGCCATCCGTACTCGAGGGCGGCGCTCGTCTGCAGGGCGGCCTCGCCGTCGGCCAGGGTGGCCAGGTCGCCCTCGAGGGTCTCGATCTCCAGGGTGGTACCGAAGGCCGCCGGCGGCGCCCCGATCACCGTGGTGGAGGTCGGGTCCAGGCCCGGTCCGCTCAGCTCGACGGGTGCCGTCGACAGGGCGTCGGCGCGGGCGACGTCATCGAGGTCGGCGATGGCGGCGACGGCCTCGGCCGGCACCGCGTTCGTGGCGGACAGGACCACGAAGTCGGCGCGGTACTCGGTCTCGACGATCGCCGTCGTCGACTCGCGCGCGGACGCGGCGAGCACCGTGCAGGCGGCGACGAGGGCCATACCGATCATCAGCGCGCCGGCGGTGCTGGCGGTGCGGCGCGGGTTGCGCATCACGTTGCCGCGGGCGAGCCTGCCGAGCGGCTTGATGGCGGCGACGAACGGTGCCGCCAGCACACCGAGCGTGGCCCGCGCGATCACGGGCGACAGGGCAAGCATCCCGACGAGAACGGCGCCCGCCCCGATGCCCAACCAGGGGCCGGGCTCGAGCCCGGCGTACGGGTCCTCGTCGGTGGACACGGCCACGGACACGTAGGTCGCCGCGACCCCGATCAGGAGCAGCACGGCGCCTGCCAGCGCGCGCCAGCGCAGGGACTTCTCGGTGACGGTGACGTCGTCACGCATCGCCTCCACCGGCGCCGTCAGGGCGGCCCGGCGGGCTGGCACGGCCGCGGCGACGAGGCTGACCAGGGTGCCGATGCCCAGGCACAGGACGGCGGTGAACGCGGTGACCGGGGCCTCGCCGGTGAGGTTCATGCCGAACCGGGACAGGATCCAGCGGATCAGGTCCACCAGGGCCACGCCGCTGAGCAGCCCGACTGCCGAACCGACCAGGCCGACGGCGAACGCCTGGGTGAGCACGACCGTGAAGACCTGCGCCGGGGAGGCGCCGAGCGCGCGCAGGAGCGCGTACTCGCGCTGGCGCTGGCGCACCGACATCGCGAACGTGTTCGTGATGATGAAGGCGCCGACGAACAGCGCGATGCTCGCGAACACGAGCAGGAACGTGCCGATGAAGCCGATGATCTCGTTGATCGCCTCGGACGCCTCGGCCCGGACGTCGTCGCCGGTGCGGGCCTCGAGGTTTGCGTCCGGATGGTCGGCGAGCACGGTGTCGGTGATGGCGTCGACCAGGTCCGACTGGCTGACGCCGTCGTCGCCGTAGACCGCGATCGAGTTCACGAGCCCGTCAGGGGCGAACAGGTCGGCGGCCACGTCCGCGTCGAGGAACGCGAGGGTGGCACCGGAGGTGGGGGAGGCGTAGGCACCCTCGGCGACGACCGTCACCTCCCTGACCTCGCCCCCGAGCACCACGGTGGTGGTGTCGCCAAGAGCCAGGCCGGAGGAGTCCAGCGCGCCGCTCTCCAACCCGATCTCGTTCGGTCCCACGGGTACCTCGCCGGCGATCAGGTCGACCGCAGGGTCGTCGGGGTGCAGGGCGAGCGCCAGGCTGGGCGCCTGACCGTTGACGACGGCGGTGCCGTCGGCTCCGACGATCACGATCGGCCCCTGGACGTCGGGCAGGGCCCGTGCGACGCCGTCGACGGCGGCCACCTCGTCCGCGAGGGCGATGTCGATGCCGTCCCGGGCGCCACCGAAACCGGCGCCCGGGTCCGGCGGGCCGTCCGGGAGGCCGTCGTCGGTGGTGGTGGCGACGCTGCGCAGGTAGGCGTCGCCCTGGAGGGAACTCTCGACGATGGAGTCGAAGGTGTCCGAGAGCATCGCCCTCAGGATGAACGTGCCGGCGACGAACGCGACGCCGAGGATCACGGCGAGCACGGACAGGGCGAACCGGACCCCGTGCGCGCGGATCTCGCGAAGGCTGACCCGCAGCATCAGGGGGCGTCCTGCTCCCGCGCCTCACCGAGCGCGGCGAGGGCCTCGAGGATGTCCGCCTCGGCCGGGTCGTGGAGCTCGCCCACCAGCGAGCCGTCGGCGAGGAAGATCACCCGGTGGGCGTAGGAGGCCGACCGGGGGTCGTGGGTGACCATCACGACGCTCTGGCCGAGGTCGTCGACGCTGCGGCGCAGGAACCCGAGCACCTCGCCGGCCGCCTTGGAGTCGAGGTTGCCGGTGGGTTCGTCGGCGAACACGATCGACGGCTTGGCGACAAGGGCGCGCGCGCAGGCGACCCGCTGCTGCTGGCCGCCGGAGAGTTCGGTGGGCCGGTGGGTGAGCCGGTCGCCCAGGCCGAGGGTGTTGATGACCGTGTCGAAGCGGTCGCGGTCGACCTGGGTGCGTGCGATGTCGAGCGGCAGGGTGATGTTCTCCGCCGCGGTCAGGGTGGGGACCAGGTTGTAGGCCTGGAAGACGAAGCCGATCCGGGTGCGGCGCAGGTTGGTGAGCTGGCGCTGGGACATCGAGGAGATGATCTCGCCGTCCACCTCGACCGTGCCGGAGGTGGGGGTGTCCAGGCCGGCCATGCAGTGCATCAGCGTGGACTTGCCCGAGCCCGAGGGGCCCATGATCGCGGTGAGCCGGCCACGGCCCAGGTCGACGTCCACCCCGCGCAGGGCGTGTACGGCCGTGGCGCCGGCGCCGTAGACCTTGGTCAGGGCGCGGGCCGAGGCGATCGGGTCATCAGCGGGTTCGGGGGAGGTGGAGACGGGAGCGGCGTGTCGGCCCATGGTGCGATTATTCGTGGTCCGGTCGCGCGAGGGGATCACTCAGGAGGGTGAGATCCCTGCGCTGTCCTACGACCGGGGGCGCAGAGCGAGCTGCGTCAGTCCCGCCCTGTTGCGGTGTGGTTGCGACGTACCGGGTACGTCGAGACCAAACCGCTCCCGCGAATGTGACGACCCGACCCGGGTAGCCGAATCGGCCGCGGTCAACCCGACTCCTGGCTCCGCGCAGGCTGCGCCTCGACGCCGCCAGGTGCTGATGTCTGCCCAGCGACAACTCCACGAGCCGGCCGCCCAGGCCGCGCTCCGCCGTCGGGCATGAGAAACGCCGCGGACCGAATGGTTCGCGGCGTCTGCTCCGTGTGTGGCTCCGACCGGCGTCGATCCGGTGACCTTTCGATTTTCAGTCGAACGCTCTACCAACTGAGCTACAGAGCCTTGAAACGAACGCCCGGTCATCTGCATGACCGGGCGGATGTTTCGCGACCCCGACCGGACTTGAACCGGCGACCTCCGCCGTGACAGGGCGGCGCTCTAACCAACTGAGCTACGGGGCCTCAGGTGAGGCTTGAGTCTACGTGCGATGCAATTGTGGTGCGTACCCCCAACGGGATTCGAACCCGTGCTACCGCCGTGAAAGGGCGGGGTCCTAGGCCGCTAGACGATGGGGGCCCGGTTGAAGCTGAGCGCCCGTGACGCTGTTCGGCGCCCCAAGACCTCCGAAAGCATACGGTACGCGGGGCCCGCGGAGCAAAACGCCTGGACCCTCTGTGTGCGAGGTCACGTCGGGGTGGTTCGGGCCCGGTCCGGTGGGCCAGGTGTGGCCGCCGCGGACCCGGGAGATCCGCCAGCTGCTGTCACACTGGGGCGGTGATCGAGATGTCCCGCGGGGAGTTCGAGGAGGCCGTCGCCGACGGCCTCGACCTGATCCCCGAGGAACTTGCCAGGCACATCAGCAACGTCGTGATCCTCGTCGAGGACGAACCGCCCACCGACTCCGACGACCCGGACCTGCTCGGCCTCTACGAGGGCACCCCGCTCACCGAGCGTGGGGAGTGGTGGGCGGCCGGCTCACTGCCGGACCGGATCACGATCTTCCGCAACCCGACCCTGCGCTTCTGCGAGTCCACGGACGAGGTGGCCGAGGAGGTCGCCGTCACCGTGATCCACGAGATCGCGCACCACTTCGGGATCGACGACGACCGGCTCCACGAGCTCGGCTGGGCCTGACGCTGCGGGCCGGGCCGCCGAACGCGAGGTTGTTGGCTCCGCAACGCGCTCGGCAGCCAACAACCTCGCGCTCGACGGCGGAACTCGCCCTGGCAGACGAGGCGGCGGTCGGGTGGATGGGTGGACGGCTCCTCAGGCCTGCGCGGCCTGCCGGGCCTCCCACGCCGTGGCCACCATCTGCTCCAGCGAGTAGCTCATCCGCCAGTCGAGGTCCCGCGCGGCCGCCTCGCCGGACGCGACGATCCGCGCCGGGTCACCGGGCCGACGCGCGGCGACGGTCGGCTCGAACGGGATCTTCGTGACCGCCGCCATCGTGTCCATGATCTGCCGGACCGAGACGCCGTCGCCACTGCCGAGGTTGTACACGGGCAGCAGTTCGCGTCCCTGCGCGAGCGCCTTGGCGGCGCTGACGTGGGCGTCCGCGAGGTCCGCGACGTGGACATAGTCGCGCACGCAGGTGCCGTCCGGGGTCGGGTAGTCGATGCCGTTGATCCGCGGCGTCCTGCCCTGCGCGAGGGCCTCGAGCACCAGCGGGAACAGGTTGTGCGGGGAGGTGTCCCGCAGTTCCATCGCGCCGGAGCCGACCACGTTGAAGTACCGCAGCGAGGTGTGCCGCAGTTCGCTGGCACGGCCCTGGTCGGCGAGCAGCCACTCGCCGATGAGCTTGGACTCCCCGTACGGGGACTCCGGGTGCGTGGGGGTCGCCTCGGTGACCAGGTCCACGTGCGGGGTGCCGTAGGTGGCCGCCGAGGAGGAGAACACGATCGCCTCGACCCCGGCGCGCTGCATCGCCTCCAGCACAGACACGGTCCCCGTCACGTTCTGCGTGTACGTGTGCAGCGGCCGCTCCACCGAGACCCCCGCGTACTTGAACCCGGCCACGTGCACCACGCCGATGCAGTTGTGCTCGTCGAGGGTCCGGGCGACCACGTCGGTGTGGAGGATGGACGAGCGGACGAACGGGACGCCGTCGGGCACGAACTCCTCATGCCCGCTGGACAGGTCGTCCAGCACCACGACGCCGATCCGTGCGTCCCGGAACGCCTGCACCACGTGTGCGCCGATGTAGCCGGCCCCTCCGGTCACCAACCAGGTCATCGCCGGACCTCCTCACTCTCGGTGTCGAAACCGGGTAGCACCACGGCGCCGTCGTCGTGGGAGTGTGAACGCAGCAGCGACATCGTGGCCCACCCGCGCGCGAGGTAGCCCGCGTCGGTGTCGTCCTCGAAGTGGACGTCGTGGGAGGCGAACGGGCGGAACAGGAGTTTGTCGATCTGCTGGTTCACGACGTCGGTGTCGACGTCGAAGGTGGCCAGCCGCGCCGCCCGCAGGCCGCGCAGCTCGGCCGGTGGCACGTCCGGGATGTTCACGTTCAGGACCCGGGTGTCCTGGGTCTGGCTGGTGAACCACTCGAAGGCCCGCGTCAGCACCAGGTATGCGGTGTCCCAGTGCTTCGGGTGCTCGGCCGCGATCGAGCTGGCCAGCGCCGGGATGCCCTGGGCGGAGGCGGACAGGGCCGCGCCGACCGTGCCGGAGTGGATCACCGCGGGCCCGACGTTCGGGCCGAGATTGATACCGGACAGCAGCAGGTCGGGCCGCTGGCCGAAGGCGCCGAGGCCCGCCGCGTAGGCGATCAGGGCGGGGCTGGCGTGCACCGCGATCGACTCGATGCCCTCCCGCAGGCCGTCCGGGCGACCGGGCGAGGTCTTCACGACGCCGTTCTCGGCCTCACCGCTCAGCGCCGCGCTGTAGCCGGAGTACTGGCGGTTGGGTGCGGCGACGATCACATCGTGACCGGCGTCCGCGGCGACATGCGCCAGGGTCACCAACCCGGGTGAGTCGATGCCGTCGTCGTTCGTGATCAGGACCCGCATCGCGGTGGAACTCCCTTGAGAGGTGGCTGGTGGCCGGCCCGCGCGTGACGCGGGTTCTGCTCCCATTCTGCCCCGCTCGCTGCGATCGTGGGGCGGGCGTCCCCGTGCCCGACGGCGGTGGTCGCCTCGGGCGGGCCGTTGGCGCCTCGCGAGGGGTGTCATGCAGGGCGGGGCTCGCTACGCTCGCCGGTGGGACGCCGTCGGCGCCCACACTCGATGATGAGAGGCCCGTGATGTCGACCACCGAAGAGATCCTCGACGCCGTCCCGATGGACCAGATCGCCGCCCGGCTCGGCGTGGATCGCGCCACCGCCGAGCGCGCCACCCGTGCGGCGCTGCCCACCCTGCTCGCCGGCATGAACGCGAACGCCGCGGACCCGGACGGCGCCCGGTCCCTCGTCGGAGCCATCTCCAAGCACGATCCTGCACTTGTGGAAGGCGGCGTCGACCTCGACCAGGTGGACACCGACGACGGCGCGAAGATCGTCCGCAACGTGTTCGGACAGAACACCGACGCCGTCGTCAACACGCTCTCCAAGGCGGATTCCGGCGCGGCGGGATCCGGTGGCGGACTGGGCGACCTGTTGCCGAAGCTGCTGCCGATCCTGGCTCCGATCGTGTTGTCGTTCCTCGCGAAGAAGTTCGGGCAGGGTGGCGGAGCGGGTGCCGACGCGGAGTCGGGCGGCGGGGGCATCGGCGACCTCCTCGGCGGGCTGCTCGGCGGCGGGGCCGGTGGCGCGACCGGGTCCGGATCGGGGGGCGGCGGCGGCCTCGGCGACCTCCTCGGTGGCCTGCTCGGCGGTGGTTCCGGCTCGGGCGGGTCCGGCTCACGCGAATCCGGCGGCGGCCTCGGGGACCTGCTCGGTGGCCTGCTCGGCGGCGGGAAGCGCTGACCCGGCCCCAACCCCGCCACCCATTGGGTTCGGGGGCGATCCCGAGAGACAATGGCCGCATGTACAAGGTCACGAAGTCTGAGGACGAATGGCGTAACGAGCTCAGCCCGCAGGAGTACCAGGTGCTGCGGCAGGCCGGGACCGAGCGCCCCGGTACCGGCGAGCTCCTGAACGAGGAGCGGGTGGGCGTCTACCACTGCCGCGCCTGCGGGGCCGAGCTGTTCCGCAGCGAGACCAAGTTCGAGGCACACTGCGGCTGGCCGAGCTTCTACCAGCCGAAGGAGTCGGACGCGGTCGAGCTGATCGAGGACCGCACGCTGGGCATGGTCCGCACCGAGGTGCGCTGCGCCAACTGCGGCTCGCACCTGGGTCACGTCTTCGACGACGCCCCGCAGACCCCGACCGGGGACCGGTTCTGCATGAACTCGGTGTCGATGACGTTCGAGCCCACGCAGGGATGACCCGGCTGCGGGTCCTCTCCTTCAACATCCAGAGAGGCCTGGCATCCGCGGGCGGGGCCACCGACGAGCGCGCGCTCTCCGACGCGTTCGCCGGCATGAGCGCGGACGTGGTGGCACTGCAGGAGGTGGACCGCGACCAGCCCCGGTCGCGCCACCTCGACCAGGCGCACGTGATCGCCGATGCCCTGGGGCTCCAGCACGTGCGGTTCGCCGCCGTGCTCGGCGGCGACGTCCGCCTCGGCAAGCACGCCACCACGCGCCTCGGGGACCACCCCGGCGCCGGGTACGGGCTGGCCATCCTGTCCCGGTACCCGATCACGGCCTGGTTCGCGCGTCCGCTGCCCCGGGTCCGGATCCCGCTCCCGGGCTGGAAGGGCTCGGCGCCGTTCACCTGGCGCGACGAGCCCCGGGGCGCCCTGGCGGCCGTCCTTGCCACCCCGGACGGGCCGGTCGGGTTCTGCAGCACGCACCTGTCCCAGGCCGGCCCGATGGCGGCTCTGCAACTGCCCCGTCTGCTCCGGTCGGTCGACACCCTCCCCGGGGCGCGGATCGTCTGCGGCGACCTCAACCTGAACCACGCCACGGTGGCGCGACTCGCGCGCCGTTACGGCACTGCCCGGGCGGACACGTTCCCGGCCGATCATCCCCGCCGCCAGATCGACCACGCCCTGGTCCGCGGCGCCCGGATCGTCTCGGCGTCGGCCACCCGGCTGCCGGTCTCCGACCACCGGGCCCTCGAGGTGACGATCGACCTGGCCTGACGCTCGCCGGGGGTGGGCCGTCCCGGGCCTCGGACCGCCGGCCGCGGCCGGCCGAGTCCGCTGGCATCATGAACCGGGTGAGCGGGCAGCGATGAGACAACTGGTCGACCGGACCCCGGCACCACTGCTCTTCCTGGTCGGCGGCTTCTCGCAGTACGTCGGCGCCGCCCTCGCGGTGGGCCTGTACCCGACCATGCCCCCGCACGCCGTCGCCTGGCTACGCGCGGTGTTCGCCGCCGTCGTCCTTCTGCTCGTGGTGCGCCCCTGGCGCGCCGACTGGAACCGCCGCACGCTCGCCCAGACCGGCGTCTTCGGACTCGTCCTGCTCGGCATGAACATGCTGTTCTACGTGGCGATCGAGCACCTGCCGCTCGGCGCCGCCGTCGCCGTCGAGTTCACCGGCCCCGTGGCCGTGGCCGCGTGGGGCGGCCGGACGGCGCGGGCCCGGATCGCGATCGGGCTGGCCCTGTTCGGTGTGCTCTCGATCAGCCTGGTCGGCCTGGACTGGTCGGTGACCGGGTCGACGGCGGACCTCCTCCTCGGTCTCGGCGCCGCGCTTGCCGCCGGGGTGCTCTGGGCGGCCTACATGGTCATCGGCGGCCGGATCGTGCGGGCGCGGGACGGTCTGTCATCCCTCGCGGTGGGCCTGGCGATCGCCGCGGTCGCGTTCGCCCCGTTCTCCGCACCGTTCGCCGGCGCCGCCGTCCGACCGGAGATCCTCCTGACCGCGGCCGCCGTGGGGGTGCTCTCCAGCGTGGTGCCGTACGTGCTGGACCAGGTCACCCTCAAGCGGCTCGGCACGGCCACGTTCGCGCTCATGAACGCCCTGCTCCCGGTCTCGGCCACCATCATCGGCGTGATCGCGCTGGCCCAGCTGCCCACGGCCGGCGAGGTGATCGGCGTCCTCGCGGTCAGCGCCGCGGTATGGATCTCGGGAAGCGGGAGACGACCCGCGGTGGAGCCCGGCTGAAACGGCCGCCGAATCCGCCCAACAGGCGGGACGGGGTCGCCTGTGCCACGCTTTCGACTGCAGCCACCGCTGCGAATGTCTGTTCGAGAAGGATCGGGGTTCATCCATGGGTGAAGTCATCGGTGTCATCATCTTCGGCGCTGTCATCGGCGTCATCGCACGCCTCGTCCGGCCCGGGCCGCAGAAGATCGGCATGCTCTGGACGGTCATCATCGGGATCGTCGGCGCCCTGCTCGGCTACCTGATCTCCGGGTGGCTCGGGGTGCGGGACACGCCGGGCATCGACTGGATCCGCTGGGTCATCTCCATCGTCGCCGCCGTGGTCCTCCTCGGCGTCTATCTCGGCCTGACGGCGGGCAAGGGCTCGGGCGGCAACTCCGTCACGAAGTGATCGACGGCCTCGGTCCCGGTGGGATCGAGGTTCGCGGAGCGAGGGTCCGGTGGCCGGTCGGCCGCCGGACCCTCGCCTTGTGCGGGTACCACCCGGACGCAGGTGAGATCGGTGCCGCGATTCTGGGAGAGTGGGCCCATGGAGCTCATCATCGCGCCGGATTCCCGGGCCATCGCCACCATCGTCGCCGACGCGATCGCCGCACTGCTGGACCGCAAGCCCGATGCCGTGCTCGGCGTCGCCACCGGATCCTCCCCGCTCGCGATCTACGACGAGCTCGCCACCCGGTACGCCGCCGGCGCGATCTCGCTCGCCGGTGCACGTGCGTTCATGCTGGACGAGTACGTGGGACTGGCCGCGGACCACCCGCAGCGGTACCGGAACGTGATCGAGACGGAGTTCGCCGGCCGGGTGGACATCGACCCGGCCAACGTGCAGGGTCCCGACGGGCTCGCCGCGGACATCCCCGCGGCCTGCGCGGCCTACGAGCAGGCGATCGTGGACGCCGGCGGTGTGGACGTCCAGATCCTCGGTATCGGCACCGACGGGCACATCGCGTTCAACGAGCCGGGCTCCTCGCTCGCCTCGCGCACCAGGATCAAGACGCTCACCGTGCAGACCCGCCAGGACAACGCCCGGTTCTTCGACGGCGACCTCGAGCAGGTGCCCACCCACTGCCTCACCCAGGGCCTCGCCACCATCATGAGCGCCCGGCACCTCGTGCTCGTCGCCACCGGGCTGGCCAAGGCCGAGGCCGTGCACCACATGGTCGAGGGCAGCGTCAGCGCGATGTGGCCGGCCACGATCCTGCAGCACCACCCGCACGCGACCGTGCTCGTGGACGAGGCCGCCGCGTCCCGGCTGCAGCTCGCGAGCTACTACCGCCAGACGTACGAGTCAAAGCCGGCCTGGCAGGGCATCTGAACGGCCTGACCGTGGCCGGTCGAGCGCCCGCGCGACGGGCGGCAGCTCAGGCGATGACGGCCCCGTCGCGCAGGAACGGGTCGAACGAGCCCCAGGGCTCGGAGCCGTCCGCGGACATGATCACCTCCGCCGAGTACTGCGCCAGGTAGACCCTGCGCATCCGGTCGGTCAGGTTCGGCCCGCTCCGGTGGATCACCACGCTGGAGAACACGGCGATGGAGCCGGCCGGGACCACGACGGGCATCCCCGGGTCCGACCCGAAGTAGCAGACCTTGTCATTGACCCGCGGGTCCGGGATGTGCTTGATGTAGGAGCGGATCCCGGACCGTGAGTACGGCAGCAGGTACACCGAGCCGTTCTCCTCGGTGACGTCGTCGAGAGCGATCCAGCAGGTGAGGTACGGCTCGTGGTTCTCATGGACGTACCCGGAGTCCTGGTGCCACCCGAACGCGGTGTCCGGATCTCCCGCCTTGAGGACGTACTGCTCCCAGAACAGGTACGCGTCGTCACCGAGGGTCGCGCGGCAGATCTGCGCCATCGTGTCCCCGAACAGGAACTGCCTCAGTTCGGGCCGCTGCTGGTAGACCATCGCGGAGAAGTACCGCTTGCCCCGGGCATTGATGCCGATCCGATCCACCCCCTTGGCGTCCATCTCGGCGTCGAGCCGGTCGACGGCGAACTGGGCGCCCCCGCGCAGCAGTTCGAGTTCGGTGTCACTGAGGACGTTCTCCAGGATGAAGTACCCCTCGTCGCGGTACTGCGCACGCATCTGCTCGGTGACCAGGGGTGCGTGGGTGTGCTGGACGCTGCTCATCGGGACCTCACCATCGATCGGGATCTGACCCGTCCACGCTAGGCAGCGGGACACCCGGGCCGGAATGCTCGTGGTGGACCGTGCCATGTACGTTCTGGCGCGATCGCGGTTCAATCTCACCATGCACCAGCGCACCCGTCTGCTCGTTGCCGACGCGCCCGTGACCAGGATCGGCCGGCTCGTGCTGGCCGGTCAGGTCATCGATGACGAACCTGTGATGCCCGCGAACCTGCGGGTCATGGACCCTTACGTACTGTCCGCAGTGTTCGCCGGGCGCGGCGTCTACGAGGATGCCGAGGGCACGCAGCCGATCCGCCCGGGCACCGTCACGGTGGTCCGGCCCGGGGTGCCGCACCGGTACGCGACGGCGCCCGGCGAACGATGGACGGAGGTCTTCGCAGTGTTCGACGGTCCGCTGTTCGAGGCCCTCGACGCGGCCGGGGCGCTGCCCGAAGCCGGTCCGCAGCACCCGTCCCCGACACCGGCGATGGCAGCGCTGCAGACGGTGCTGCGGATGACCCCCTCGGGTCGGCTCGGGGCCGAGCACCAGCTCATGGCGCTCGCGGACTGGCTGCTCGACGCCGGCCGGTCCGAACCGGGGGCCTCGCTCACGGCGCCGGTCCAGTCCGCGGTGGAACGGCTCTCGGGTACCCTCGACGCGCCGGTCGACCTGCGCGCCCTGGCAGCCGAGGTGGGGCTGTCCTACGACGCGTTCCGACGGAGGTTCTCGGCCGAGGTGGGCCGCTCACCCCTGGCGTTCCGCAACGATCGACGCCTCGCCGCGGCCGCGACCCTGCTCCGGCACACGGACCTGACCAATGGGGCGGTCGCGCGGGCCCTCGGCTACGTCGACGAGTTCCATTTCTCCCGGCGGTTCCGGGCCCACCACGGCGTGCCACCCGGGCGGTACCGGCGCCGGTGACCGTCGTGACATATTGACCCCATGGATACCCCCACCCTTCTCGGGATCGGCGTGGTCGCGCTGATTCTCGTGATGTCCGTCGTCGGCACCATCCTCAAACGCAAGGCCATCGCGAAGGGCAATGAGATCGGCGCCAGGCGCTCCGCGGACCGGCAGTCCGGCAAGGCGGGCACGCTCGGCGAGACCGTGGTCATCAACGCGCCCGTCGACGTCGTCGCCGGCCTCGTGGCTCCGATCCTCACCGGCACCTGGGTGACGCAGAAGTCACCGACAGAGTGGACCCAGAAGATGTACCACGACGATGACATCACCTTCCGGATCGCGCCGGTCGCGGACGGCTCCGAGGTGTACGTGGCCGAGACCATCGAGTTCATGGGCACCGTCAACGGTGCCAAGCAGTGGCGCAGGTTCCGGGAGCGGATCGCCACGGCCGCCGCCGAGAACGGGCTGGGCAGCAGGGCCGGGCAGCGCCACCTGGTTCGCTCGCACGCCGTGCAGAACGACGACCACGTGTGGATCGCCCGGTAACGGGTCCGGTCCGCCCAGCCGATCCAGAACCCTGCCGGAGGTCAACCTTGTCCGAGCCCGTGCTCCATCACCTGCGCGCCGGCGGGGTCTCCCTCGTGCTGCGCACCATCAGCGACCGGCTGCCGGAGGTACTGCACTGGGGCGCCGACCTCGGCGACGTGCCGGGCGCCGCACTGGCTGACCTGGACCTCGCCTCGCGCCCCCAGCAGGTCACCGACCAGACGAACGACCCGGTCCAGGTGAGCCTGCTGCCGGAGTTGTCCGCGGGCTGGCTCGGCACGCCCGGGCTGAGCGGCCACTTCGCCGGCGCCCGCTCGAGCCACCGGTTCACCGTCACGGGCGCGCGCTTCGACGCCGCCCGCGCCGAGCTCGAGGCGAGCGACGCGAGCGGACTCGGCCTCGCCGTCGTCGTCGAGCTCACCCCCCAGGGCCTGGTGCGCCAGCGCGCCACGGTCACCAACCACGCGGTCGGTCCTTACACCCTGGACGCGGCCCACCTGACCCTGCCGGTGCCGGCACGGGCCACCGAGGTCCTCGACCTCACCGGCCACCACCTGCGCGAACGCTCCCCGCAGCGCGCCCCCTGGCAGGTCGGCGTGCGCAGCCATGACAGCCGGCGCGGGAGGACCGGCCTGTCCTCGACCACGCTGATGATCGCTGGGGAAGCCGGGTTCTCCTTCGGCGGCGGCGAGGTGTGGGGCGTGCACACGGCGTGGAGCGGCAACCACCGCATGTACGCCGAGCACCACAACGACGGGCGCAAGCTGCTCGGCGGCGGCGAGCTCCTCCTGCCCGGCGAGATCGTGCTCGCCCAGGGCGACGACTACACCACCCCGTGGCTCTACTACTCCTACGGCGTTGGCCTGGACGAGCTGTCCGCCCGGTTCCACCAGTGGCTGCGCGCACGGCCGGGCCGAGCCACCCGGCCTCGTCCGGTCACGCTGAACACCTGGGAGGCCGTCTACTTCGACCAGAGGCTCGAGAAGCTGACGGAGCTCGCGGACGTGGGCGCCGCCGTCGGGGTCGAGCGGTTCGTGCTCGACGACGGCTGGTTCGGCTCGCGCCGCGACGACACCTCGGGGCTGGGGGACTGGGAGGTCTCCGCCGACGTGTGGCCGGACGGGCTCGGGCCGCTCATCGAGCGCGTGCGCGGCGCCGGCATGGAGTTCGGACTGTGGGTGGAGCCGGAGATGATCAACGTCGACTCCGACCTGGCCCGCGCGCACCCGGACTGGATCCTCGCGCCGGTGGGCCGGCTGCCGATGGAGTTCCGCAGCCAGCAGGTGCTGAACCTGACCATCCCGGAGGCGTTCGCGCACATCCGTGGCCGGCTGATCGCGCTCCTGGACACCTATGACATCGCCTACCTGAAGTGGGACCACAACCGCGACCTCATCGAGGCGTGCGACCCGGTCACCGGAAAGTCGCTCGTGCACGCCCAGACCGCGGCGTTCTACCGGCTCGTGGACGACCTCAAGTCCGCGCACCCGGAGGTCGAGATCGAGAGCTGTGCCTCCGGCGGCGGGCGGGTGGACCTTGAGGTACTGGAGCGCACCGACCGGGTCTGGGCCTCGGACTGCATCGACCCGCTCGAACGCCAGCACATCCAGCGCTGGACCGGGCTGTTGCTGCCGCCTGAGCTCGTCGGTGCGCACGTCGCCTCGCCCACCTCGCACAGCACCGGACGCACCCACGACCTGTCCTTCCGCGCCGTGACCGCCATGTTCGGGCACTTCGGACTCGAGTGGGACCTGACGGCCGCCTCGGAGGTGGACCGGGCCGAGGTGGCCGAGTGGATCGCCGCGCACAAGGGCTACCGCGAGCTCCTGCACACTGGCCGCACGGTCCGCGTGGATGAGCCGGATCCGAGCCGGTTCGTGCACGGCATCGTCGCGCCGGACCGGCGGCGCGGCCTGTTCGCCGGGGTCATGCTGGCGACGTCGGTGCACCAGCCGACGCCGCCCGTCACGCTGGCCGGGCTGGACGAGGAGCTCACCTACGAGGTCACGCTGGTCGGCGTCGGGACGGGCGACGGCGGGGGCTGGGGTCGGCCGTTGCCGTGGGCCGAGCGCGGGGTGCGGTTGTCCGGGCGGATGCTGCACCGGGTGGGCCTGGTGCTGCCGCGGCTGAACCCCGAGCACGCGGTGCTGCTGGAGGTGCGGGCGAGCTGACGGAGCCCGCCAGCCGGGTCTGACGGCTGGTCAGTCCTGCGAGAGGCTGAACACGATGCCGTCGGGATCGGCCAGCGCCACAGAGCCGTCGTCGCCGCCGATCCTGCGTGCACCCAGGGAGACCAACCGGTCGACCTCTGTGGTCGGGTCGCCCTCGGCGACGAGATCGAAGCGATGGCGGTCGTGCGAGGGCCCCGCGATCGGGGGCGTGCCGCCCCAGGCGAGCTTCGTGCCGCCGTGCGGGGACTGGACGGCGGTCTCCTGGTCCCGGTCCCAGACCAGTGGCCAGCCCAGTGCCTGCGCCCAGAACAGGCCGACGTCGCGGGTCCCGGTGCAGGCGACCTCGCCGAGGAAACCGCAGCCGGCCAGGAACTTGTTGCCGGCCTCGATCACACAGAACTCGTTGCCGTCGGTATCGGCGAGCACGATGTGACCCTCCTCCGGCCGCTGGCCGATGTCGATGTGGGCGGCGCCGCGTTCGAGGGCCGCCGTGACGATCTCCTGCTGGTCCGCGGGAGTCGCGCTGGTCAGGTGGAGATGGACCCGGTTCGGACCGGCCTTCTCGGCCGCGGTGTGCGAGAACCGCAGACCGACCTGGGTCTCGGAGCCGGGCAGCAGCGGGCCGCGCGCGTCGTCGATGACGGCCCGTCCCAGCATGCCGGCCCAGAACTCCGCCGCCACGGCCGGGTCATGGGCATCGAAGGTCACGGCCAGCAGACGCAGGGGCATGTCAAGGACGGTAGGCCCGGACGCGGCGCCCGCGCACCCCAATTGTCTGCGGGTGCCGACGCGTGTGGCGCCGGCGAGCCCGCCCGGCTCAGGCCATCCCGGAAGAGGACCGGGCACCGAGGAACGGCTCAAGGTCGTCCTCCCGGTCGAGCCAGGGGGCGAGGCCCTCGGCCTGCTCGGCCGGGGTGAGCAGCGACTCCTCGAACGCCTGCGCCACCGCGGCCCGGTGCGGTCCGGCGCCGACCACCAGGAACCGGGTGTGCGGCGAGTGGTGGTTCCACCGCGAGGCGATCCCGACGCTCAGCTGCCGCCCGGCGCCCAGCACGCCGCACACGGAGTCGGGTCGGTTCGGCACCCAGAACCGGCCGCGGACCACTCGCGGGCCGTTGATGAGGGCGTCGATGTGGGTGAGCAGGCGGCTCGGATGCACGGCAGCCGGGGAGCGCAGGTCGAGGGTCCACACGCCCGACGGCGCTGCCTCGCCCGGGTGGGCACGGGCACCCTCCGCGTCGGCCCCGGGAGCGTCAGCGAGCATGCCCGGTCCGGGTGTCATGCTCAGCGGGTGCGCGCGGCGTTCGGTGGCCATCGTGGAGTGCGGGTGGCCGAGCACGCCGCTCAGCCACGGTTCGTGCGCATCGTCCCAGCGGGTGCTCTCGGGGGCACGGAGCGCCTCGAGCAGGTCCGAGCCGAGGTGGGCCCCGTGGGTGGCGTGGGAGGCCGGGCTGACACCGACCCGCTCGGGCACGGTGGTCTGCGCCGGCGTGGTGAGCAGCACCGCGTCCGCGACCGGCAGCTGGCCGAGCAGCACCTCGCCGATGGCCCGGTGATCGCCATGGGTCAGCATCAGGCCACGGTCGGCGAGGTCCTCCTCGCCGAGAAGATCCGTGGCGAGCGTGTCCGGGTTCACCAGGCTGATGGTGGCGCCGAGGCGCACCGCGCGAAGGTCACCGTCGGACCCGAGGTGCTGGGCGAGGCCCCGCACCGCCGGCAGCAGCTCGGCCGCGGCGGGCAGCGCGAGGATCATGCCGGCGTACGAACCGGTTTGCGCCAGCCGGGCCAGCACGGGTACGGCGTCCTCGCGGACCGCGCAGGCCGGGCAGACGTGGTCGAGGTCCACGAACGTGTCCCCGAGGGCGGCGCCCGCGTGCAGGATCCGACGCCGGAGCCGGTGACCCTCGAGGTCGTGGACCACCGCGACCACGTCCGGGCGGTCCACGAGGGCGCTGCCGAGCGCGATCTCCCGGTCGATCGGGTCGACGCTCGCCAGCACCGCGACGGGCAGGCGCGGTGGTCCCTGGGTCTCGGAACGCTCAGTCATAGGTGCTAAGGATAGCCTTACCTGAACGGCGGTGAACACCCCGCCCCCAAGACGAGGTGGGCTCGGCCATCACGTTTAGACGGCGGTCCGACGTGTCGTCACGCCACGGTTTGATCGAGCTCGTTGACGCGACGTTGCGTCACCGCTTACGGTGGACGCACCGATACGTCCGCACTGCTCGTCAGAGGCGACAACCAGCAGCGGGCACCGACGCCGCACGGAAGGACACCGTGACCTCGATCTCCGTTCAGCGCACCGTCTTGCTGCGCTCGTCCTGGGACACTGTCAACGTTGGCGCTGCGCACTCATCCACGGCCACAGGTCCGACGAGCGGGTGTGGCCGATGAGGTCGTCACGCGCTGGATTCAAGCCGGTCGTGCCGGAGAGCGTGATCGAGCTGGTCCGTAGCGACCATCCGCGGCTGATCGCCGACGACGACCGGTTGGCCCAGATCCACGCATGGGTCGAGGCGGGCGGGGGTGCTGCTGCCCTGCAGGGAAGGCTGCTGGCCGGCGCCGATGCTCTCCTGGACGAGCCGACGACGGTCTACGAGTTCACCAACGGGCGGTCTCTGCTGTGGCCGGCGCGTCAGGTCAAGACTCGCGTATGGATGCTCGCACTGAGCTACCGGCTGACTGAGGACCGCGCGTACGCCGAGCGTGCCGCCATCGAGCTCGACGCTGCTGCCGCGTTCCCGGACTGGAACCCGGAGAGTTTCCTGGCGGTGGCGGAGCTGTTGAACGGCTTCGCGATCGGCTACGACTGGCTCCATGCCTACCTCGATGACGAACGGCGATCGAGCATCGCGGCCGCGATGTTCGACAAGGGTCTGCGACCTGCGCTGGAGGCCTACGAGAACGGTGCCGGTTGGACAACGGAGACGAACAACTGGCAGATCGTGTGTGTGGGCGGGATCGCGATGGCGAGCCTGGCCCTGGCCGACGTCGATCCGGGACTCACCGAGAGGCTCTTGCAGCTGGGCATGAGGCACGTCGGGCCGGCGATCGACGAGTATGCCCCCTCGGGCGGATTCCCGGAAGGGATCGTCTACTGGAAGTACGCGACCAAGTACCTTGTCCAGTACATCGCGAGCCTGGTGTCGGCCACGGGCCACGACTTCGGCATGTCGGATGCACCCGGCCTTGCTGAGACCGGGGCGTTCGCGCTTCACATGGCGGGTCCGACCGGCCTCAGCTTCAACGTTGCTGATGCGTCGCCTGCCCAAGGAGGTCTGCCGGAGATGTACTGGTTGGCCGAGCGGTACGAGCACCCTGAGTACGCGTGGTGGGCGGACGAGGGGCTGGCGTCGGCCGATCCAGCCGCGGCGATGGTCTGGTACGGACTCTCGGACCGAGCGACACCGGCACAGGCAGGGCTGGCGACCGACGTCGTGTACGAACATGTCGGTATCGCGCTCTCCAGGTCGGCTTGGGGCGGCTCGACCGGCCTGTTCACCGGCTTCAGACCCGGTGACAACGCCAGCAGCCACGGCGACCTGGATATGGGAACCTTCGTGCTCGATGCCGGGGGCGTCCGCTGGGCGGAGGATCTGGGTGCAGAGTCCTACAGCCTGCCGGGCTACTTCGGCAGCCAGCGCGGGACCTACTACCGCAAGCGCGCGGAGGGGCACAACACGCTCGTCATCGGCTCCGGCAGCGGACCTGATCAGGCTCCGGCGGGGAGGGGCAAGGTGATCGCGCACGGCTCATCAGGAGGTGCGGGCTGGACCGTGGCGGACCTGAGCGAGGCCTATGCGGATCGCGGTGTCGATGCCTGGCAGCGCGGGGTCGCGATGATCGATGACCGCACCCGTGTGGTCGTGCAGGATGAGGTGCAGGCCTCGCAGCCTGCGGATGCCTGGTGGTTCATGCACACCTCGGCCACTGTGGAGATCGCACCGGATGGCCGGTCGGCGGTGCTGACGCTTGATGGGCGGACCGTGTTGGCGCGTATCGCGGACGCTCCTGCAGGGGCGGTGTTCTCGGTGATGGACGCGGCGCCGCTGCCGACGTCTCCCAACCCGGATGGCCAGGCGGCAAACGAGCAGTCGAAGCTGACGATTCGCGTGAGTGACGGTTCGGCCTTCACGTTGTCGGTGGTGTTCGACCCAGTCGTCGACGGCGTGGCGCTGCCACCGCTGCCGCAGATCGTGCGCTTGGCTGGGTGGGCATCAAGGGGCCTGTGATCAGGTCTGCGCGCGCTCTCGGCAGCACCAGAGCGCGCCTACTGCGGCCCGCAGAGCAGTGCCGCGACCGCCCGGCCGCTCGCGGCACTCGACCCGTACGTGGTGACCACCCGTGCCGGTGTGGGCGCGAGTTCCGCCGGCCAGCCCAGGCGCACCACCACCGCGTCCGGGCGTGCGGCCAGGACCGCCGTTAGCAGGTCCAGCTCGACGTCGTGCAGGTGTGGCTGGTCCAGGACGAGGACGAGTTGGGCGTCCCGGGCCGTGTCGAGGACGTCGGCGAGGGCCGTCCCGGCGGCGGTGATCGCGGTGATCGGCCGGCGCTGCGCCAGTGCGGCTGCCACGGGATCGGGGACGACGCCCGCGGCCTCGTTCCGACCCGCGCGGCCGTCCACGACCACCACGGTCGATCGGGGCTGCAGGGCGACGTCGCCGTGTACCTCGCAGGCGCCGCGGGCCACGTCGACGGCGGCCCGGTCGGTGATCGGGGCGGTGTCGCGGGCTCCGTTCGCTGACCGCTGCTGGGAGACCCAGGACCGCAGTGCCGCGATCCGGGCCGCCGCCGCCTCGAGGACCTCGGGGTCGAGGTCGCCCGAGCGCAACGCCTCGACGATGGCGTGCTGGGTCTCGGCGTACGTGCGCTCGTCGGGGTGCGGGTCCGCCGCCGTGACCGGGTAGACGCCGGCGTTGCCGAGGCAGAGCAGGTCCACGCCGGCCCGCAGTGCGGCAACGGCGCCACCGCCGATCCCGAGGGTCGCCGAGATTGCGCGCATGTCCAGCGCATCCGAGACGATCACGCCGTCGAACCCGAGGCCGCGCAGCAGCGCGGTCGCCCGAGGATTGACCGTGGCCGGTTCCGGGCCGAGGTGATCGACCACCAGGTGCGCGGTGAGCACGGCGCGGACGCCGGCGTCGATCGCGGCGCGGAACGGCGCGAGGTGGATCTCCTCGAGCCCCGCCACGGTCGCGGAGGAGCGGGCGCCGCCCAGGTGGGAGTCGGTCGCGGTGTCCCCGTGCCCGGGGAAGTGCTTGGCGCAGGCAGCGGTGCCGGTGTCCTGCAGCCCGCGCACGTAGGCGGCCGTGTGCCGGGCCACCAGGTCCGGCTCGGCGCCGAACGAGCGCACCCCGATCACCGGGTTCGCCGGGTTGCTGTTCACGTCGGCGACCGGTGCGAGGTCCACCCCGATGCCCCGCTGCGCCAGTTCGGTCCCGATCCGGGCGGCGACGGCGGCGGTCGCGGTGACGTCGTCGTGGCGGCCGAGCACGGCGTGACCGGGCACGGGGGACCCGGTGCGCGCGTGCAGCCGGGTGACCGACCCACCTTCCTCGTCGATGCCCACCACGGCATCCGGACCACCGAGCTCGGCGACCAGTCGCGCCGCCTGGTGCGGGTCGCCGTCGTCGATGTTCGTGGCGAACAGCACCGCGCCGGGAGCTCCCGCATCCCGGGCGCGCAACAACCAGGCCGGCGCCGTGGTGCCGGCGAAGCCGGGCCAGAGGACGGCGTGCGCGAGCCGGTCCAGGGCGCGATCGCGGCTCACGCCGTCAGGCCCGTCACTGGTGCGCGCCGGACCCGGCGCACGAGAGCCGTCACGGACCGCGCAAGCGCCGGCCCCATGGGGCGGGGCGGCACGTCGAGGTACCCGCCGTCGGCGAGGCCGGCGTTGCGTTCGAAGAAGCACCGCGCCGCGCGGTCCCCGGTGCGCAGCCAGGACCAGACCATCGACAGCAGGTACAGCGGGATGAACGGCAGACCGAGGCAGGCCATCCACTGCCGGCTGTGCCGCTCCTCGTGCTTGAGGAGGGTGGGGTTCCTGGCCGTCAGCTTGCCGATGTCGTGACGGCTGATCACGACGTCGCCGACGGTGAACGCGCCGCCGGTCGGGAAGTGCCATCGGTAGTGCTCGGCCAGGTACAGCAGCTGCGGGCCGCGGCGGATCTTCGCCCCGCCGGCCCTGGCCACGCCGAGTCCGAGTGCGGTGGAGAGATTGGCCCAGTTGGCGACGTGCCGCGTCCGCGGGTACCGGCTCAGGCGGTCCGGCGGCGTGGGATCGAGGTGACTCATGTGGGCTGACGCTAGCCGGTACGAGGCGGGCGGTGGCTAGATCTGTCCGATCGGCTCGCGCTTCTCGGCCTGGAACGTGTCCTCCTTGCGACCGTGGGCCCAGTATGCCGAGAGTGAGAGTTGTGAGCGGTCGAGGCCGCGCTCGTCGGTCAGGTACGGGCGCAGTGACTTCATGGCGCCGCGCTCACCATGGGCGAAGACCTGCATGCGGCCCTCCCGCCATTCGAGGGCGCGCACCGCGTCGGCCAACAGGGTGGTGGTACCGGCCTCGCGGCCATCCCGGTGCAACCACTCGATCCGGATGCCGTCGGGAGCCGTGAGCTCGAGCCGGTCGGCGTGCCCGTCCACCTCGAGCAATGCCACGCCGCGGGCGTCGGAGGGCATCGCTTCGAGCGCGGCGGCGATCGCAGGCAGGGCGGAGTCATCGCCGGCGAGCAGGTGCCAGTCCGCATCCGGGTCCGGGGCGTAGCCGCCGCCGATACCGCCGAGCACCACCGGGTCACCGGGTCGGGCGGCATCCGCCCACGGACCGGCTAGCCCCGCATCGCCGTGCACCACGAAGTCGATCCAGATGTGACCGTTCGCCAGGTCGAAGCGACGGATCGTGTAGGTGCGCATCGAGGGCAGCAGGGAGGGCGGCAGCTCCCCACGCAGCGCGGCGAGGTCGTAGGGCGGCGTGAGGTCTGTCTCCGGGTGCGCGAACACCATCTTCGTGTACGCATCCGTGGAACCGTTGTCCGCGACGTCGGCGATCCCGGGTCCGCCGGCGACGATGCGGACCATGTGCGGGGTCAGTTGGATGCGCTCGAGCACCTGCAGCACGATCTGGGGTCGCTGGACCCGCTGGGCGCGCTGAGGGCGTTCGGACACGGTCATGTGATGCCTTCCACGTCAGGGTGAGGATGCAGGAGCCGCTCAGTTGCCAGCGGCGCTCCCATAAGGCAACCCTAACCTGGGTTGGCGCGGCCCCTACCCGCTGATGCGCTCGGACAGCTCCACGAGCCGGTTCGAGAACCCCCATTCGTTGTCGTACCAGGCGAAGATCTTGACCTGATCGCCGACTACCTGGGTCAGCGGCGCGTCGAAGATCGCCGAATGGGGGTTGCCGACGATGTCGGCCGAGACGATGGGTGCCTCCGAGTAGGCGAGGTACGGCGACAGTCCGGGGGTCGCAGCGGCCGTGTGGAAGGCCGAGTTGACCTCCTCGACGGACGCCGGCCGGGTGAGCTTGACCGTGAGGTCCGTGATGGAACCGACGGGCACCGGAACGCGCAGCGCCAGGCCGGTCAGTCTTCCGTCGAGTTCGGGGATGATCCGCCCGATCGTGCTGGCAGCACCAGACGACGTCGGAATCGTGGACAGTCCGGCGGCGCGGGCGCGCCGCAGGTCGCCGTGCGGGGCATCGTGCAGGCGCTGGTCGCTGGTGTAGGCGTGGATCGTCGTCATGAGCCCGGACTCGATGCCGAACGCCTCATGTAGCACCTTCACCATCGGGGCAAGGCAGTTGGTGGTGCAGGAGCCGTTCGAGAACACGTCCTGCGCCATGTCGATCGCCTCGTCGTTGACGCCGAGCACGACCGCAGGCACATCCCCGGACGCCGGCGCGGAGATGATGACCTTTCGTGCTCCTGCCGCTAGGTGGGCACGAGCGCTGGCCGAGTCCGCGAACCGGCCGGTGGACTCGATGACGACGTCGACGCGCTCCTCGCCCCACGGGATGTTGGCCGGCTCGCGTTCCGCGGTGACGCGGATGCGCGCACCGTCGACGACGATGGCATCGTCGTCGACCTGTACGCCGTCGAGATGCCCGGCCAGCGAGTCCCACTCCAGGAGCGAGGCGAAGGTCGCGGCGTCGGCGATGTCGTTGATCGCGACGACCTCGACGTCGGCCCCGCTCTGCAGGGCGGCGCGCAGGTAGCTGCGCCCGATGCGGCCGAATCCGTTGATTCCGATCCGAACAGTCATGGGGTTCTCCTTCTGGGTTTGTTCAGTCGTCGGTGCCGGCAGCGTGCGCGGCATCGAGCAGGGACACTGCCCCGCGGATCGCGGCGTCCATGGGTCCCTGCTCGCCCTTCGCCCGGGCGAGCACGTAGCCGCCCTGGATGACGGCGGCAAGCGTTCGGGCGAGGTCGGCCGGGACGATGCTTGCCGGCAGTTCGCCGGCCGCGATCGCGGCGGCGATCGTCTGCTCCCACCGTCCGAGCATCGTGTCGAAGGCGTTCGCGACGATCGCGATCAGCTCCGCATCCACCACCACCTGCGGGTCCTGGGTCATCCGGCCCACCCGGCACCCGAGCGTTCCGGCGCGGGGGACCGACAGGTAGCGCTTCATCCGCTCGAGCGGCGAGGCGCCTCCCTCGAGCAGTGAGGACTCGCCGGTCATCTCGCCGATGACCGCAGACAGCGCCTCGACCGCCAGCTCGTGCTTGCCGCTGAAGTGGTGGTACATGCTGCCTTGGCCGACCCCGGCGCGCGCCATCACCTCGCGCGGGCTCGTGGCCGCGTAGCCGCGCTCCCATAGGAGCTCCGCCATCGCTGTCGTCAGGTCGTCGCGCGTGCTCATGGGCCGACTGTAACAACTAGTATGTACAGAGTGCAAACACGAAGAGGCGGCGACGCGGTCAGCGAGCATCGAGAGGGGGCGCAACTCGAGGTGATGTCGCGCGGTTCGAAGAGCGGGCCACTGGTGCGGTCGAGGAACAGAACGTGGTGGTGGGCCCCGTGGGGCTCGAACCCACAACCTACGGATTAAAAGTCCGCAGCTCTACCGATTGAGCTAGAGGCCCGCGAGCGGCACGGCGGCTCGTACTCGCCGGGGAAGTCTACTCGGCGGCCCGCCGTGCTCGGGCTACCAGGGCTGCGGGTAGCCGGTGGCCCGGTAGTTCTGCTCTCGGATGATGCCGGGGATCATGAACGCGTCGATGATCCACCACACGAACCAGGCGAAGAGCATCACCCAGCCGATCAGGATGACCGCGGTGGCCCAACCGACGACGTAGAGCGCGACCTGGCCGATGCCTGGCCCGACGCGGTTCAGGTAGAAGTTGTGCACGCCCAGCCAGCCGAGGAAGAACCAGAGCAGGTACGCGGCGGTGGTGTCCTTCTGCGGCGGAGCGACCGGACCGTACGCACCATAGGCCCCGGGCGGTGGCCCGTACGCCCCTGGCGCCGGGCCATACGCGCCGGGCGCCTGGCCGTAGGCACCGGGCTCCCCGTAGGAGCTCTGCCCGTAGGCGTGCGGGACGACCCCCTGGCCGTACGCCTCTCCGCCCGGCACCGCGGGTCCGCTGCCGGCCCACGACTGCGGACCGCTCGCCTGGTAGGGATCCTGCGGCGGCTGGCCGTACTGGTTGTTGTATGACATCTGCCGGTCCCCTCGCTGGTCGCCCGCCGGCCCACGCCGGGTGCCCACCAACTCTAGGCCCGGGCCCGGGCGTCCTGGTCCTCATCACGGGGGCATAACTGCCCGTCCGAGCGGGCGTCAGGGCAGCCGGACCGCCGCTGATGGCTGGTCCACGGGCAGGTCGCCCGCCACCGTGGCCATCACCCGCTGGGGTCCCATCCGCAGGCCGCCGCCGTAGCTGGACAGGAACGCGGTGTCGGCGGCGTCGCGGCCGGTGGCGATCCGCACCAGGGACTCGCGCGGCGCCAGCCCGGTGGCGTCCACCACGTGCCAGTGGCCCTCGACCCAGGCCTCGGCCACGGCGTGGAAGTCCATCGGGCTCAGCCCGGGCGCGTACACCGCGGTCAGCCTGGCCGGGGTGTCCATCGCACGCAGCAGTGCCACCACCAGGTGCGCGTAGTCACGGCACACGCCCTGCCCGTGCAGCATCGTGGACACTGCGCCGTCGGTCACCCGGCTCGACCCGGGCACGTAGAACAGGCGCTCGCGGACCCACGCAGCGACGGCGTCGAGCAGTGCGAGACCGCTCAGGCCACGGAACTCACGCCGCGCCGTCGGCAGCAGTTCGTCGGACTCGGCGTACCTGCTCGGGCGCAGGTAGGTGAGCAGGTCGGACGTGCTCGGCGCCGGCGCGAGGGCGAGCGCCGACGCGGGGGCGCCGTCGATCGTGGCGCGGTACCGGATCCGCACCTCGGCACCTCGGACGGTGGCGGCGTCGAACTCGACGAGGTGCATCACCCCGTGATGTGGCGCCCCGATCTCCACGACCTCGACCGGGTCGCCGTCCTTGGTGACGGTCAGCTCGTCGGTGATCTCGAGCCCCGGCGCGCGCGCGACGGCGATCAGCAGGGCCACCTGGGTGGCGCCCTCGCCGGTGCTGAAGTCGAGTTCGGCGCTCACGGACCGGCGCATGGGCGGGCACCTCTCACGGTCGGCGAGGCGGACCCGGCGATGCTACCTCGCAGCGGGCCCGAACACCGTGTCGGTGTAGCAGTTCGCGAACAGCCCTCGGGGGTCGACGGCGTCCCGTACCGCGAGGAAGTCGGCGAACCTCGGGTAGAGGTCGGCCAGGGCGGCCGCGTTGCGGCGGTGCATCTTGCCCCAGTGCGGCCGGCCGTCGTGGGCGATCATGATGTCCTCGACCGCCCGGAAGTACCGCTCGTGCGCGAGGGTGTGGAACTGGTGCACCGCGATGTACCCGGTCGGCCGCCCGTGCGCCGTGGAGAGCCATACGTCGTCCGCGGCCGCGAACCGCACCTCCACCGGGAACGGCACGTTCTCCCCGGTCCCGCGCACCCAGGCGTCCACCTCCCGCAGGGCGGGCACGACGGCCCCGACGGGCAGCGCGTACTCCATCTCCTTGAACACCACCCGGCGCGGCGACGTGAACACGGCCGCCGACGATGCCGTGTAGGTCCGGGCCGTCAGCAGCCGCGAGGCCACCCGGTTCACGGTCGGGGTGAGCACCGGCAGCCTCGCGGTGAGCGCGTTGGTTGCGTTGAAGATGCCGTTGGAGAGCACCTCGTCGTCGAGGACGCGGCGCCAGGTTGGCAACGGTGACCCGCCGTCACCCGGCCGGACCCGGTTGTTAGCCTTCGTCAGCGCGATCTCCGTGTACGGGAACCAGTAGAACTCGAAGTGCTCGTTCGTGGCGACCGGCCCGTCCGCCTCGGCCAGCGACTCCAGCACCTGTCCGAGCGGCATCGGCGCCTCCACCGCGCGCAGCCCGAACGCGGGCACGCACCGCATCGTGATCGCGGTGAGCAGCCCCACCGCACCGAGCCCGAGCCGAGCCGCCTCGAACAGCTCCGGGCGCTGCGCAACGCTCGCCGAGACCACGTCGCCGTCGGGCGTGATCAGCCGCACCGCGCGCACCTGGGCCGCGAACCCGGTGAAGGCGGCGCCGGTGCCGTGGGTTCCGGTGGAGATCGCCCCGGCCAGCGACTGGGCGTCGATGTCGCCCATGTTCTCCAGGGCCAGGCCACGCCGCGCGAGTTCCGCGCACAGCGCCGACAGCCGGATGCCCGCGCCGACGCGGACCTCGCGGGCACCGTCGGCCTCCGCGAATCCCACCCACTCCACCCGGTCGAGGTGGTCGAGGCTGATCATGGTGCCGTCGGTGACGACGGCCGGGGTGAACGAGTGCCCGGCCCCGACGGCCCGGACCCGGCCGCCGGTCTCGGCGGCTGCACGGACCAGCGCCGCGGCCTCGTCCTCTGAGGCCGGGCGGGCGAACCGGCTGGGCTCGGCCGACGCGGTCCCGGCCCAGTTCCGCCACGTCGCAGATGCGCTCATCCGGCCATCATGGCGCGGACTTGCCCGCACACGTGACAATGGGGGCATGAGTCGATCAGGGGCCGTCGGCCGGCCCGCGCCCTGGCGTGACGCGACCCGCTCCCTCAGTGCACCGCTCGCCGTCGTGGACCTGGACACCTTCGACATCAACGCGCGGGACCTGATTGCCCGCGCCGGCGGCACCCCGGTGCGGCTGGCGACCAAGTCGGTCCGGGTGCGGCAGCTGGTGCACCGGGCCCTGGACGTGCATGGCTTCTCCGGCGTGATGGCCTACTCGCTCGCCGAGGCGCTCTGGCTCGCCGAGGACGGAATCTCCGACGTGCTCGTCGGGTACCCGAGCGTGGACACCGCGTCACTGGTGGCGCTCGCATCGAACCCGGCGGCCCGGGAGGCCATCACGCTGATGGTCGACGACGTCGCCCAGATCGCGCTGATCGAGCGGGCCCTGATCCGAGCCGGGTCCCCGGGCGGTCCGGCCGTGCAGGTCTGCATCGACGTGGACGCCTCGCTACGGATCGCCCCGCTCGGGCTGCATCTGGGGGTGCGGCGTTCGCCGCTGCGCAGCCCGGCCGACGCCGTCGCGCTGGCAAGGGCGGTCGAGCGCACCGGACGAGTCCGGGTCCGAGGAGTGATGTTCTACGACGCGCAGGTCGCGGGTCTTGGCGAGGCCGGGCTGCGCGGTGTGGGGGTCCGGATCCTCAAGCGGGCCTCGCTGCGCGAGCTCGCCGGCCGTCGCCCCGCCGTGGTGGCCGCCCTCGAGGAGCATCTGGGCAGGGAGCTGCTGGTCAACGCCGGTGGCAGCGGGTCCGTGCACGAAGTCGCAGCGGACCCGACCGTGACCGAGGTGACCGCCGGATCCGGCCTGTTCTGTC
The DNA here is from genome assembly GCF_902703175.1 of Occultella aeris. GTDB lineage: Bacteria > Actinomycetota > Actinomycetes > Actinomycetales > Beutenbergiaceae > Occultella > Occultella aeris. Next base: position 81,422 of record NZ_CACRYJ010000016.1, read on the forward strand.
CCACCCTGTTCGACGACTACTCCGGCTTCACCGCCCGCCCGGCCGCCTACTTCGGGCTGGACGTGGTCCGGCGTCCGGCAGCCCGGATCGCGACCGCGTTCGGCGGCGGGTACGCGGCGTCCGGCCCGCCCGGCACGGACCGGCTGCCGCGCGCCGTCGATGGTTCGTTGCTGCTGCGCTCCGAGGGTGCGGGCGAGGTGCAGACCCCGCTGCGTTACCGGCGTGGGCACCGCGTGCCCGCCATCGGCTCCCGGGTCTGGTTCCGGCACGCGAAGGCCGGGGAGCTGCTGGAGAGGTTCGACGCCGTGCACCTGGTCCGGGGCGAACGTGTGCGCGAGACGGTACCCACGTATCGTGGTGAGGGCCGAAATTTCGGATGAGTGCCGATCCGCGCCACCTGGAATGCCCGGTGGCGTCGCGGCGTTGTCGAGGCGTCCGGGTCGCCCGGCCCACGATCGCCGACCTCGAGGAGCATGTTGAGCACGCACCGTTTCCGCCGCCCTGCGATGTTGAGCCCGCAGGAGGCAGAGCAGATCGCCGGTGACATCGACCCGGCGGTGCGGTCAGAACTCGCCCACACGACGGCCGGCGCACTCGTGCTCGGCGGTCGCCGTGGCGCCGAGGACCCTGACCTGGTGCGGCGCCTGATCACCCTCGTGGACACCGAGGGTCTGGACACGGTCGCATCGATGTGGTCCCAGAGCCCGGCGGACACCTTGCCCGGGGCGCTCTGGCGCCTCTACCTGCTGCGTGAGTGGACCCGGCGGGACCCGCACACCATCGCCGAGCGCTACCACCTGGGCCTGCACCGCGCGGAGGTCGCCGGGGTCGTCGCCGGTGTCGCGTTGCCGCCCGGCCCGGACCAGATCCGCGAGCTCGCCGACGCCGTGCTCTCCGGTGTGTTCCGGGGCGACCTGGACGTGACCCTGGACCGCGCCGCCGCGTTCCTGCGGGTGCTCGCCACCGGCTCGGCCATGGACGCGGACTGGGTCGAGCTCGACGACCGGGATCGGGCCACCCGGCTCACCCGCAGCGCCGGCGCGCTGCTGGACACCGCCACCGACCTGGAGAACGCCGCGGCCCTGTGGCGGGCCGGGCGGCTGGACTGATGGCGATCGAGGTCGCGCAGGCGCTGACCGCCGCGGACGTCGCCGCCGTGCGGGACCTGGCCGCCCGGGTCGCCGCTGCCGACGGCGAGGCCGCGTTCGACGAGCAGTCGCTGCTGAACCTGGACGGCGGCCGACCGGTGCGGCACCTGATCGTGCGGGGTGGGACTGAACGGCCCGACGGCGGAGCGCGCGCCGGGCCCGACGGCGGTGGGCCGGCCGTGTCCGACGGTGCGGCGATGTCGATGCCCGACGACGGCGGGTCGGTCCCGATCGTCGGGTACGCCCAGGTGGCCGATGGGTCGGGCGAGGTCGCCGTGGACCCGCCGGCGCGACGCCGGGGGATCGGCGGAGCACTCCTGGACGCCGTACTGGAGGGGCAGGGCGGGCCGGACGGGCCGGGCGGCACTGACGACGTGCGCGTCTGGGCGCACGGCGACCTCGCCCCCGCGCGGGCCCTCGCGGCGAGCCGCGGGCTCAGCGTGGTCCGTGACCTCTGGGTGATGACCGCCCCCGCACCCACGAAGGTGCCGTCGCAGACCGAACCGACCTCCGCCGTCGACGGCGTTCGGGTGCGGACGTTCGACCCCGGCCGCGACGAGCAGGCCTGGCTGACCGTGAACGGCCGCGCGTTCGCGGACCATCCCGAGCAGGGCCGGATGTCGCGCGCCGACCTCGAGGCACGGATGGCCCAGCCGTGGTTCGACCGACGACTGCTCTGGCTCGCCGAGGACGTGAACAGCGGCCGAACACTCGGTTCCATGTGGGTGAAGATCTCCGATCGGGTCGGGGAGATCTACGTTCTCGGCGTGGACCCGGACGCGCAGGGTCGCGGCATCGGCGGGCTGCTCACCGCGCATGCGATGGCGGCGTTCGCGGCCCGGGATCTCACCGGGCTCGAGCTGTATGTGGAGGGGGAGAACGCCCCCGCGATCGCCGTGTACGAGCGCGCCGGATTCCACCGGGCCCGTGCCCACGTCCAGTACGCACGCACCGGTTCACACTGAACGCCGGGAGGTGCCACGATGGGCTCATGAGCGAGCAGGTGGACAGTCTGGACGGCGTCAACTCGATCACCCTCGACGTCGACGCGTTCAACGACGCGGAGCCGCACGAGCTGCCCGAGGACCGGTTCGCCGACCGGGAGCTGAGTTGGCTCGCATTCAACGAGCGGGTGCTCGAGCTCGCCGAGGACGAGGGACTGCCCCTGCTCGAACGGGTCCAGTTCCTGTCGATCTTCGCGTCCAACCTGGATGAGTTCTTCATGGTCCGGGTGGCCGGCCTGAAGCGTCGCATCGCCACCGGCATGGCGGTGCCGGGCGCGTCCGGGCTGCTGCCGCGCCAGGTGCTCGACGCCATCTCGGTCAAGGCCCACGAGTTGACCGCTCGGCACGCGGCGGTGTTCACGGACCTGGTGCAGCCCGCGCTCGCGGCCGAGGGCATCACCCTGGTGCATTTCGATGATCTCCACGAGACGGAGAAGGAGCGGCTGCACAAGTACTACCGGAAGATGATCTTCCCGGTGCTCACCCCACTCGCCGTGGACCCGGCGCACCCGTTCCCGTACATCTCCGGGCTCTCCCTCAACCTGGCCGTGATCGTGCGCAACCCGAGCACCGGCAAGGAGCACTTCGCGCGGGTGAAGGTGCCGCCGCTGCTGCCCCGGTTCATCGCCGTCGACGCGACCGGCCGGCCGGTGCGCCCCGAGGACGCCACCGACACCACCGAGATCGCCTCCTTCGTGCCGATCGAGGACGTCATCGCGTCATTCCTGTACTACCTGTTCCCGGGCATGGAGGTCGTGGAGCACCACATCTTCCGGGTCACTCGCAACGAGGACCTCGAGGTCGAGGAGGACGACGCCGAGAACCTCCTGAAGGCACTCGAGAAGGAACTCCTGCGGCGCCGGTTCGGGCCCCCGGTGCGGCTCGAGCTCGCGGCCGGCTTCACCGACCGGCTCCGGGAGATGCTGATCCGGGAGCTGGACATCGGGGATGCGGACGTGTACGAGCTGCCGCCCCCGCTGGACCTGACCGGCCTCGGCGTGCTCACCGACGTCGACCGGCCGGAGCTGAAGTACCCCCGGTTCGTGGCGGCCACCGCCCGTGGCCTGGCCGAGGTGGAGAGCGCGAACCCGACCGACTTCTTCGCCGCGATCCGCAACCACGACATCCTGCTGCACCACCCGTACGACTCGTTCTCCACGAGCGTCCAGCAGTTCCTCGCCCAGGCAGCCGCGGACCCGAACGTTCTCGCCATCAAGCAGACCCTGTACCGGACCTCCGGGGACTCCCCGATCATCGACGCACTCATCGATGCTGCCGAGGCGGGCAAGCAGGTGCTCGCCATCGTGGAGATCAAGGCGCGCTTCGACGAGCAGGCGAACATCACCTGGGCCCGCAAGCTCGAGCAGGCCGGGGTGCACGTCGTGTACGGCATCGTCGGCCTGAAGACCCACTGCAAGCTCTCCCTGGTGGTGCGTCAGGAGGCGGACGGCCTGCGCCGTTACTGCCACGTCGGCACCGGGAACTACAACCCGAAGACGGCCCGGCTGTACGAGGACCACGGCCTGCTCACGTGCAACTCCGAGGTGGGCCAGGACCTCACCCGGCTGTTCAACCAGCTCTCCGGGTACGCGCCGAAGTCCCGGTTCCACCGGCTCCTGGTCGCACCGCGCTCCATCCGGAACGGGCTCGTGGAACGGATCGACCGGGAGATCCAGAACAAACGGGCCGGTCGCGAGGCGTGGGTCAAGTTCAAGATGAACTCGGTCGTGGACGAGGTGACGATCGACGCCCTCTACCGCGCATCCCAGGCCGGGGTTCCGGTGGACGTCATCGTCCGTGGGATCTGCGCGATCAAGCCCGGGATCCCAGGGCTCAGCGAGAACATCCGGGTGCGCTCGATCCTCGGGCGGTTCCTGGAACACTCCCGGATCTACGCGTTCGCGGGCGACGGCGACCCGGAGGTCTTCATAGGCAGCGCCGACCTCATGCACCGCAACCTGGACCGGCGCGTCGAGGTGCTGATCCGGGTGATCGATCCCGACCACATCGCCGAACTCGTCGGTCTGATCGACCGATCGGCAGCGGACACCACGGCGGCCTGGCACCTCGCCCCGGAGGGCGATGGTCGGCACGTGTGGACCAGGCACTACCTCGACGACGACGGGAACCGGCTGCTGGACCTGCAGGAGTCCCTCATGGCGGCCCATCGGCGCCGCGCCAGCGTGGATCGCTGAGTCGTGGGCAACTCGTCCGGGCCGGTGGTGCAGGCCGCCGGGGCGTTGATCTGGCGCGTGGTGGGGCGGCGCCTCGAGGTGCTGCTGATCCACCGGCCGCGGTACGACGACTGGTCCTGGCCGAAGGGCAAGCTGGACGGCGACGGAGAGTCGCTGCCGATGTGCGCCGTGCGGGAGGTCAAGGAGGAGACAGGCATCTCGGTGCGCCTCGGGGTCCCGCTGCCGTCGGTGAAGTACAAGCTCACGGACGGCCGCGTGAAGGTATGCACGTACTGGGCGGCGAGACCGGTCTCCGACGAGTGCCCCGCGATCGCGCCGCGCGGCAAGATCAAGGACGCGTCCAAGCACGAGGTGGACGAGTCCCGCTGGGTCGAGGCCAGGGCGGCCCGCAGACTCCTCACCCGGTCCGATGACGTCGAGCCCCTCGGGGCCATGCTCGACCTCTGGGAGGACGGGCTGCTGGACACCTGGACTGTGATCGTGGCCCGGCACGGCCGGGCCAGGAGCCGGTCCTCCTGGAAGGGCGGCGAGGAGTCTCGGCCGCTCACCCCGGTCGGCGCGAAGCAGGCGACGGCGATCGTGCCGATCCTCGCAGCCTACGGGGTCGAGGAGGTCATCTCATCGCCGTGGGAACGGTGCGTGGCCACCGTGCGGCCGTACCTGGACGCGAGCGGCCTGGACCTGATGACGGCGCCACAACTCACCGAGGCCGCGGCGAAGCAGGACAAGTCCGGCGCGCGCTCGTTCATGGGCTCGCTGCTCGGCACGCGGCACCGGCCCACGGTGGTCTCCACCCATCGTCCGGTGCTGCCGATCATCCTCACCAGCATCTCGGCTCGCAGCCCCTACCGGCTCTCGAAGGCCATCCCGGACCGGGACCCGTACCTGCGTACCGGCGAGCTCCTGGTGATCCATATGGCGCGGCGGTCCTCGGGGAAGGCACGCCTGGTCGCCCTGGAGCGCCAACGGGGTCTCGAGGCCTGAGCAGTAATCCAAGGTTCAACTGTTCCTCAACGGCGGCCCAAGGTCGCGCCCCGTGCCATTGACTCGTGTCGAAGGTCACGCCCATTGTTGTGGCTCGTTCACCTGCTGTTCACCTGAATCAGGAGACGCATACACCCACGCTCCCTACCGTCAAGCGTGGCTGCGGCACGCCATGGGATATCACCGGGTGCGCAGTCCCGACCCAGCCAACAGAAACGGGATTCGAACGTGAAGCTTGCACCTAGCCGCCGCCTGGCGGGCATCACCGCGATCAGCGCCCTCGCGCTCACCCTCGCCGCCTGTGGTGGCGGCGACGGCGACGACACGTCCACCGACGGCGACACCGGTGGCGACAACGGTGGCGGCGCCACCAGCGATCTGTCCGGCTCCATCGCCGGTTCCGGCGCCAGCTCCCAGGAGAACGCGGTCGGCGGCTGGATCGCCGGCTTCACCGAGGCGAACCCAGGCGTCACGGTCAGCTACGACCCCACGGGTTCGGGCACCGGCCGCGAGCAGTTCCTCAACGGCACCGTGCTGTTCGCCGGCTCGGACGCCGCGATGGACGACGAGGAGCTGGCCGCGGGCGTGGACCGCTGCTTCGGCGGCGAGGTCATCGAGCTGCCCCTGTACATCAGCCCGATCGCCGTCATCTACAACCTCCCCGGTGTGGATGCCGCGAACATCAACATGACTCCGGCCACCATCGCCGGGATTTTCGCCGGTGAGATCACGAACTGGAACGACCCGGCCATCGCCGAGTCGAACCCGGACGTCGAGCTGCCCGACCTGGCCATCGTGCCGGTGAACCGCTCCGACGAGTCCGGCACCACCGAGAACTTCACCGAGTACCTCGTGGCGACCGCCCCCGACGTGTGGACCCACGAGGCGTCCGGCACCTGGCCGATCGAGGGCACCCAGTCCGGCGCCCAGACCTCCGGCATGATCGACACGGTCAGTGGCGCCGAGGGCACGATCGGGTACGCCGACGCCTCGCGTGCGGGTGACCTCGGCACGGTCGCGGTGGGCGTGGGCGACGAGTTCGTGCCGTTCTCCCCGGAGGCCGCGGCCGCCATCATCGACGCCTCACCGGCGGCCGAGGGTGCAACCGACCTTCGCCTGACGATCGACCTCGCTCGCGACACCACCGAAGCCGGTACCTACCCGATCGTGCTGGTCTCCTACTCGATCGCGTGCTCGGTGTACGAGACCGAGGAGGACGCCGCGAACGTGGCGGCCTACCTCACCTACGTGGCGAGCCCCGAGGGCCAGGACCGCGCCGCCCAGCCGGACGTCGCGGGTTCTGCCCCGATCTCGGACGACCTGCGCGAGCAGGTCACCGCGGCCCTCGAGCAGATCACGGTCGCTGGCTGATCCAGCCCACCAGGTCAGGCGGGTCGGTGCCTCAGTACGCTGAGCACCGACTCGCCTGACGCACGTCGTAACCTCCCATCCCCCCAAAACGCCCCGGAGGACCAGTGGCAGTCGCCGATTCACCCCCCTCGGAACCCGAAGCGCGTCCGAAGGTGCGGGTCGGCCGGACCCCAGGACGGCTCGGCAACCGTGTGTTCCAGGGGATCTCCACCGCCAGTGGGATCTTCATCCTGATCATCCTGGCGGCGGTCGCGATCTTCCTGCTCGTCCGTGCGTGGCCGGCCCTCACCGCGGCCTCCTCGGAGTTCGAGGACATCGGATTCATGCTCGGCCGGGACCTGTGGTCCTGGGTCTGGCCGCTGCTGTTCGGCACGGCGATCTCCTCGGTCATCGCGCTCGTCGTCGCAGTGCCGCTCAGTATCGGTATCGGCCTGTTCATCTCGCACTACGCCCCGCGCCGGCTCGCCCAGGGCCTCGGCTACCTGATCGACCTCCTCGCCGCGATCCCGTCCGTGATCTTCGGCCTCTGGGGCATCCAGTGGCTGCAGCCGCTGGTCAGCCCGCTGTTCACGTGGCTCAGCACGAACGGCGTGACCCGCTGGCTCGAGGACAACGTCGGTCCCACGATCTTCACCGGATACCAGGCTCCCGCGCGGAACATCCTCACCGCCGGACTCGTGCTCGCGATCATGATCCTGCCGATCATCACGGCGACGGTCCGCGAGGTGTTCCTGCAGACCCCCAGGTTGCACGAGGAGGCCTCGCTGGCTCTCGGTGCGACCCGGTGGGAGATGATCCGCCAGGCGGTGCTGCCGTTCGGGCGCTCCGGTCTGATCTCGGCGACGATGCTCGGGCTCGGGCGGGCGCTCGGTGAGACGATGGCCGTGCTGATGGTCCTCTCGCCCGGGTACCTGATCAACTTCTACCTGCTCCAACCCGGGCAGCACCAGTCGATCGCGGCGAACATCGCCAGCCACTTCCCGGAGGCCAGCGGCCTCGGGGTCGACGCCCTGATCGCGTCCGGGCTGATCCTGTTCGTCATGACCTTCGGCGTGAACCTCATCGCCCGCTGGATCATCTCGCGTCGCGCCGAGTTCTCGGGAGCCAACTGATGACTGTCACCACGCCCCCGGTCCCGGTCCGGACCACCCGCAAGCTCCCGAGGTGGGCACCGATCCCGGTGCTCGCCGTCTCGTTGCTGCTCGCCCTGGGGATCCAATTCCTCGGTGAAGGACCCACCATCGCCGGCGTCTTCTTCATCGGCGCGATCCTGTTCGCGATCGTGATGACGGTGACCTCGCGCGTGGTCGAGGGGGAGCGTTGGGCCAAGGACCGGCTCGCCACCACCCTCGTCACGTTCGCGTTCATCATCGCGCTCATCCCGCTGGTGTCCCTGCTCTGGATCGTCGTCGGGGACGGGCTGACGAGGTTCAGCTGGGACTTCCTCACCACGGACATGACCGGGATCTTCGGTCAGATGGTCGAGGGTGGTGCGTTCCACGCGATCATCGGGACCATCTACGTCACCGGCATCGCCTCGATCATCGCGATCCCGCTCGGCATCTTCACGGCCATCTACCTGGTCGAGTACGGGCGCGGCCCGCTCTCCCGCGGGATCACCGTGTTGGTGGACGTGATGACTGGCATCCCGTCCATCGTGGCCGGCCTGTTCGCGTTCACGCTGTTCCTGGTCGTCTTCGGTCCGGCGTACAAGGCCGCCGTGATCGGTGGTGTGGCCCTGGCCGTGCTGATGACCCCGGTCGTGGTGCGCAGCGTCGAGGAGATGCTGCGGCTGGTCCCGAACGAGCTGCGTGAGGCGTCCTACGCGCTCGGCGTCCCGAAGTGGCTGACCATCGTCAAGGTGGTGCTGCGCACCGCCATCGCCGGTATCACCACCGGCGTCATGATCGCCATCGCACGTGTGATCGGTGAGACCGCCCCCCTGCTGCTCACCGTCGGCATCGCCACCAGCGTGAACTGGGACGCCTTCGACGGCCGGATCGCCACGCTCCCGGTGTTCGTCTACCGCCAGTACGCCCAGGGCGGCGCCTCGGCCGACCGGGCCTGGGCCGGTGCCCTCACCCTGATCCTGATCGTGATGCTGCTGAACCTCATCGCACGCCTGGTCAGCAGGTACTTCTCCCCGAAGGGAGCCCGGTGACCTCCCTGACCCCGGTTCCCGCCAATCATCCTGCATCCCCCCGCTCCGGAAGGACCGCTTGTGTCTAAGCGCATCGATGTCAACGACCTGAACGTCTACTACGGCGACTTCCTCGCCGTCGAGGGCGTGGACATGGTGATCGAGGCGCGCAGCGTCACCGCCCTCATCGGTCCCTCGGGCTGCGGCAAGTCCACGTTCCTGCGCACCCTGAACCGGATGCACGAGGTCATCCCGAAGGCCTACGTGACCGGCAAGGCCGTCATGGACGGCCAGGACCTGTACGGGCCCGGCGTGGACCCGGTGGAGGTGCGCCGCCAGGTCGGCATGGTGTTCCAGCGCCCGAACCCGTTCCCGACGATGTCGATCGCGGACAACGTGCTCGCCGGCGTCCGGCTCAACAACCGGCGGATCAGCAAGGGCGCGGCCGCGGAGCTCGTCGAGCGGTCCCTGACCGGGGCGAACCTCTGGAACGAGGTCAAGGACCGCCTGCACCTGCCCGGCTCGTCACTGTCCGGCGGGCAGCAGCAGCGGCTGTGCATCGCCCGGGCGATCGCCGTGGAGCCCCAGGTGCTCCTCATGGACGAGCCGTGCTCGGCCCTCGACCCGATCTCGACGCTGGCCATCGAGGACCTGATCTCGGAGCTGAAGAACGACTACACGATCGTGATCGTGACCCACAACATGCAGCAGGCGGCCCGGGTCTCGGACCGCACCGGGTTCTTCAACATCGCCGGCACCGGCAAGCCCGGGCACCTCATCGAGATGGACGACACCACCACGATGTTCTCGACCCCGTCCGAGAAGTCCACCGAGGACTACATCTCCGGCCGCTTCGGCTGACCCCTTGGGGCTAGATGCCGGCGCCCTCGAACGAGGTCGTCGTCGGCTCGGGGGCCACTGCCACGCAGTAGGCGGTGCGGGCACCGGTGGCCCAGGTGTCGGCACTGGGGGTGATCGGTGCCACCGACAGCGACGAGTCCGCGGCCGGGATGCCGACGAAGCCCTCGAACAGGGTGGTGCACTCCGCCAGCGCCGCCGTCTGGATCTCGGTGTCGCCCGGGTAGGCGTCGTTTGTCATCTCGTAGATCGCGACGATCTGGACCTCGTGCTCGGTCGCGCAGTCGATCGTCGGCAGGCCGGACAGGCCGTCGCCCTCGGTGATGACCGCGAACAGATCGCTCGCGCGCATGCAGTCGCCCACGCCGGCGACAGGCACGCCCGCGTCGTCGGTGGCAGTCGTGGTGTCCGGCGCGGGGGTCGACGGCGGCGCGGCCGGGTCGGTGCCGCTCGGGTCGTCCGTGCTGCTCGGGTCGTCGGTGGTGCTGGGGTCCTCTGTGCCGCCGCCCTGGGTGAACGTCTGCGGGCTCTCCTCGTCCCCGGGATCACCGGAGCACGCACCCAGGACCGGCGCGACCAGCACGGCGGCGGCGATCGCCAGCACGACGCGACAGCGACGGACGGCAGCGGTCATCGGATCGACTCCTCGGTTCGGGTGCGCGATGCGGCACCAACGTACCTGACCGGCGCCGGCCGACCTGCCACATCCGACGGCGAAGGGCCGCACCCTCGGTGACGAGGAGTGCGGCCCTTCGCGATGGAGCGTGGGGGCGACTCAGATGGCCGCGCCCTCCCAGCTCTCCGTGGTGGTGGTGCCGTCCAGCAGGTAGGCCACGCAGATGACCTGGCGGTCGTTGGCCTGGTCCCAGGTGTTCTCGTTCGGCGGGATGAAGTCGAGGCCGAGCGCGGACTCGTCGTAGCTGAGGCCGACGAAGTCCTCGAAGCCGGTGCGGCAGCCCTCCTCGGCGGCGGTCGCGATGGCCTCGTCGCCGGGGTAGTCGCCGTCCTGGTCGATGTCGAAGACGTGCACGAACTGGGCGTCATGCTCATCGCCGCAGTCGACGGTGGGGATCTCGGTGAGCTCGCCCTCCAGGTCGCTGACGTTCGAGCAAGCGCCCGCGTCGACGGTGGCGACCTGGCTGCCACAGGCGCTCAGGGACGCGGCGAGGCCGGCGGCGCCGACCAGGGCGAGGGTGGTGCGGACGATGCGACGGGACATGGGTTTTGGACTCCCCAGAAGTAGTGGTCGACCGGTGCGAGCCCGGTGCGCTGTGTCGTGGGCGAGTCTATGAGTCAGCGGTGTGCCACGGAAACTCGGCGAATGGGCAGAGGTGCCCGGGCCTCACACGAAGATGCTGAGGACCAGATAGAGCACCGCGGCCACGGCGGCCGAGGCCGGGATCGTCAGCAGCCAGGCCACCCCGATGTTGCGGGCCATGCCCCAGCGCACCGCGGAGGCCCGCCTCGTGGCGCCGACGCCCATGATCGCGGACGTGATGGTGTGGGTGGTCGAGATCGGCGCGTGGAAGACGAACGCCGTCGTGTACAGCACGCTCGAGGCGACCGACTCGGCGACGAAGCCGCGAGCGGGATCGAGCTCGATGATCTTGCGGCCGAGGGTCCGCATGATCCGCCACCCACCGGCGTACGTGCCGAGCGAGATCGCCCCGGCCGCGGCGAGCTTGACCCAGAGCGGGATGTCCGTGCCCTCATGCAGTCCGCCGGCGACCAGGGCGAGCACGATCACGCCCATCGTCTTCTGCGCGTCCTGCAGGCCGTGGCCGAGCGCCATCGCGGCGGCGGAGACGGTCTGGGCGACCCGGAACCGCCGCTGGGTCCGCCCCGGGGCGGCGTTCCGGAAGATCCACAGCACCGCGACCATGATCGCGTACGCGAGCGCGAACCCGACCAGCGGGGAGGCGACCATCGGGATGACGACCTTGTCCCAGATCACCGACCAGTGCACCGTGGCCATCGACGCGATGCCGGCGCCGGTGAGACCGCCGATGAGGGCGTGCGAGGACGACGACGGCAGCCCCCGCCACCAGGTGATCAGGTTCCAGGTGATCGCACCGAGCAGGCCGGAGAGCACCAGCGCCAGACCGGAGATGCCGGGCGGGGCATCCACGATGCCGCTGCCGATGGTCTCCGCGACCCCGGTCCCGAGCAGCGCGCCGACCAGGTTCATCACGGCCGCGAGAAGCAAGGCGGCCCGGGGTGTCAGGGCCCTCGTCGAGACCGAGGTCGCGATCGCGTTGGCGGCGTCGTGGAAGCCGTTGGTGAAGTCGAACGTCAACGCGATCGCGATGACCAGAAGGACGAGGGCGAGCTCCACCGCCTCAGGTTTCCTTGACGTAGATGGTCTGCACCACGCTGCCCACGCGCTCGAAGGCGTCGGAGGCCTGCTCGAGCACGTCGACGACATCCTTGAGCTTGATGAGCTCGACCACGTCCGCTGGGCTCCGTTGGAACTGCGGGCTGCCGAACAGGTGCGCCAGGAGGGCGCGGTAGGTCCGGTTCGCCTCGCTCTCCAGGCGGTTGATCTCCACCCAGTAGGGCTTCAGGTCCGTCATCGTGCGCAGGTTGGGCATTGCGGCCGCGGTCAGCTCGGCGGCCCGCTGGAGGGTCGCGACCATCGTGACGACGCCGTCGGGCAGGTCGACGATCTGGTAGCGCACGATGATGTCCCCGGCCGCCTCCATGGCGTCGATGCAGTCGTCCATAGCTGCGGCCAGGGTGTAGATGTCGTCACGGTCGAACGGCGTCACGAATGTCTGGTTCAGCCGGTTCATGATCGTGCCCTTGGCGTCGTCCGCGTCCTGCTCGATCTCCCGCAGCCGCGCCGCGTGGGCAGGCCGGTCGGGCGGTTCGGCACCGATCAGCTGGGCGAGCAGGTCGGCACCGTCGACGAGGTGCTGCGCGTTCATGGCGAAGAGGTCGAAGAACGTGACATCGCGGGGGGTCAGGCGGAAGCGCACAGCATTCACTCCGGGGGAAGGCAATGTCAGCGAACTCAGGCTAGAGCACTGAAGGTACGCCGGTGAACACCAGGCGAACGCCGAGAGTTCTGCAGATGACGCCGGGCCGCCCAGCGCCTGACGGCGCGAAGGCCGCTCGTAGCGGCTGATGTTGGAGCCCGGGGCTAGCGCGACCCGGCGTCGGAACAGATTCTAACCGTCGACGGCGGTGGTCGGCTCGGTGGGCGACGTCACAGCCGGTGCCGTGGTCGCGTCGGCGCCCGCGGGGCCCTCGCCACCGGGGCGACGCTCGCGGGGGAGGTCGAACCGGTATCCGACGTTGCGGACGGTCCCGATCATCGCGTCGTGCTCGGGGCCCAGCTTGGCGCGCAGGCGTCGGACGTGCACGTCCACGGTCCGGGTGCCGCCGTAGTAGTCGTAGCCCCACACCTCCTGGAGCAGCTGGGCGCGGGTGAACACCCGCCCCGGGTGCTGGCTCAGGTATTTCAGGAGCTCGAACTCCTTGTAGGTCAGGTCCAGCGGCTCGCCCCTCAGCCGCGCCGTGTAGCCACCGGAGTCGATGACGAGCTCACCGGCGAGGATCTCCTCCGGGTCCTCGGAACTCTGCCGGTCCGAGCGCTGGGTGACCAGCCGCAGCCGCGCGTCCACCTCAGCCGGGCCGGCATCGGCGAGGACCAGGTCGTCGATGCCCCAGTCCTTGCCCACCACGGACAGCCCACCCTCGCCGAGCACGAGCAGGACCGGCACCTCGATTCCCGTCGTGCGCAGCAGCTGGCAGGTGCTCCGGGCCCTCGCGAGATCCCGCCGACCGTCGATCAGCACCACGTCGGCGTCCGGCGCGTCGAGCAGCGACGACGGCTCGACGGGCACCACGCGGACGCGGTGATGCAACAGAGCGAGGGCGGGAAGCACCTGTGCCGAACCGCCAGGCTCTGACGTAAGCAGCAGAAGTTCTGCCACGCGTGCTCCTCCCGACCGGTTGCGTCATCGTATTGCAGGTAGCGTTCCGCCTGTACCGCGCGGTCGGATCGTGGCCGGCGGACCGACGGAGAGGTGCTCGAGGCAGATGATGAGCGGCGCGTTCCGCGCGGTGGTCGCGGCGACCGCGGCCGCAGGCATCGGCATCACCGCTTTCGGGGACCGGTACCTGCTGATCGGCACCGTCGCTGCGATCGGGGCGCTGTTCTCGCTCGGCTGGCCGGCCCTGCTCGGGTTGCCGGCGCCGCGCGGCGCCAGCGTCGTGCTCCTCGCAACCGTGGCGGCCTCGATCGGGGTGCTGTTGCTCACGGACGACCTCGCGTTCGTCGCCGTCGTGTTCGCGTTGTCCGTCGTCGGCGCGTTCGTGCACGAACTCGTGCGCCGGGACGGGCGCCCGCGCCTGGTCGAGTCGGTCTCGGGCGTCGTCGCCGGGACGGCGGTGATCACCTCCGCGACCGGGTGGATCGCGGTCGGCACCGGCCCCACGGCGGTCGGCCTGCTGCTCTGCGGGGCGGTCACGCTCGCCGTCGCCGCGACGTGTACGGCGCTGCCGTTCCCGGGCTGGATCGGCGCCGGCATCACCATCGTCGTGGCCGCCGCGGGTGGGCTCGCCGTCGGCTCGGTGACCGACGTCGGACCCGTAGCAGGGGCGTTGATAGGCCTCTCCGCGGGGGTTGTGGTCGCCGCTGCGCACCGGCTGTTCGGGCAGTTCCCCGCCTCCGGGCGGCCCTTCCCGGCGCTGGCCGCGGCGATGCTGCCGGTGGCGGTGGCCGGGCTCCCGGTCTACGTGCTGGCCCGGCTGCTGCTGGCCTGACGAGTACGATCGGCGGCAAAGCCGACCCGTCCCCAGGGAGACCACACCCATGAGTTTTGCCATTCCCGACGGCCTCGCCCCGGAGACCTACCCGCTGGCCTGGCTGCTCGGCACCTGGCGCGGTCCGGGGTTCCTCAGCTATCCGGACATCCCGGAGCGGCCGATCCTCGTCGAGGTGAGCTTCACCTCCGACGGCGGCCCGTACCTCGCGTACACGGCCACCACCTGGAACCTCGACGGTGAGCTCGACTCGCTCGAGGGCGACATCGACGTCGCCGCCCTGCGCCCCGGTCCGGTGTGGGCCACCGAGTCCGGGTTCTGGCGTGTGGTGCCCACCGTGCCGGACGACCCCAGCGCGTTGACCGACCCGCCCGCGCCCGCAGCACCCGCGGCGGAGGGCGAGACGACCGACTCGGTCGCACCGCCGCCGTCGGCCACCGAGATCGAGGTGCTGCTCGCCGAACCGAGCGGTCATGTGAGCGTCTACCTCGGCGTGGTCCAGGGCCCCCGCATCGAGCTCGCGACCGACCTGGTCGCCCGGACCGCGTCCGGCGCGGAGGTGTCCGCCGCCGCCCGGATGTATGGCCTGGTGCGCAGCGAACTCATGTGGGCCACGGACCTGGCCGCGTTCGGGCACGAGATGCAGTCCTACTCCTCCGGCCGACTCCAGCGGCAATGAGGGCCAACAGGACGACGGGCGCAACCACGCGGTCCGGAATGAAGCAGCGCCCGCCGGCCTTGTCACAGATGTGACCACCATCGCCTCGCCCCTGTTGTCCCGCCACGGCGCCGTCGCGGCCGGCGGCCCGGACTCGGGTGTCGCCGCGCACTACGGCGAACCCAACCGGGAGCAGCGCGACCTCGCCAGGGGGCTGGCCGTCGTGGACCTGTCCCACCTCGGTGTCGTGACCGTGACCGGCGTGGACCGGCTCACCTGGCTGCACACGCTCAGTTCCCAGGACGTCGCCACGCTCGTCCCAGGGGTGAGCACCGAGCTGTTGCTGCTCGACCCGAACGGTCGCGTCCAGCACGCGCCGGCCGTCGTGGACGACGGCACGACCGCCTGGCTGATCACCGAGGCAGAAGACGCCGCGGGGCTCGCCGCGTTCCTGGAGTCGATGCGGTTCATGCTCCGGGTCGAGGTCGCCATCGACACCGACACCGCCGTCCTCGGCACGTCCGCCACGGGGCCGTCGCTGCGTACCGGCGACGGCGCCGAGCCGGTGACCTGGCGCGACCCCTGGCCGGCCACGGCCCCAGGCTCGACCCGGTACGGCCCCGCCGACGCCGACCACCCCGGCTCGGAGTGGGCCGCACAGCTGTGGCTCGTGCCCCGCGCCGAGGTTCCGGCCGTGGTCCGGGCCGCCGAGAGTGCCGGTGCCCGGCTCGCCGGGGCATGGGCGTGGGAGGCGATGCGGGTGGCCTCCTGGCGACCCCGCCTGGCCAGGGAGGTCGACGAGCGCGCCATCCCGCACGAGCTGGACTGGCTGCGCACCAGCGTGCACCTGAACAAGGGCTGCTACCGGGGCCAGGAGACCGTTGCCCGCGTGTTCAACCTGGGCCGGCCGCCGCGCCGGTTGGTGATGCTGCACCTGGACGGCAGCGAGCACCTCACCCCGGAGCCGGGGGAGGTGGTGCTCGACGGCGAACGCGAGGTCGGGCGGGTCACGTCCGTCGTGCGCCACCACGAGCTGGGCCCGGTGGCCCTGGCCGTCATCAAGCGCAATGTCGCCCCGGACGTACAGCTGACGGTCGGCGGCATCGCCGCCGCCCAGGAGCTCATCGTGTCCGTCGAGGGCGCGGGCACCGACCGACCGGAGCCGGCAGCGGGACCGATGCTGCGCCGTCGGACGCTGTAGCACCCGCCTGAGCGGACCGACCCGCGGAACCGGCGCTGCGCCGTCGGAGGTCTCGCGCAGCCGATCGGTGGGAGACACCCGCCACCCGTACGCTGTCCAGGTGTGAGCAACGGACCGGCGCGCGCCGACGCACCCCGACGGCGATTCGACCTGCGCCGGGCCCGCGTCCTGCTCGTCGCCCGGGTCGGCCGCGGCGTCCGTCGGCTCCGCTCGAACGCCGTCGGGATCGTCAGCGCGTCCGTGGCTGCGGGGATCGCCTACGCCATCGCGCTGTACCTGGTCGGCCATGAGGTGCCGGTGTTCGCGGCGATCGCGGCCTGGGTGTGCCTCGGGTACGGCAACGACCGGCGCCCGCGCAAGGTGGCCGAGCTCGCGCTCGGGGTGACCCTCGGGGTGGCGTTCGGCGAGGTGTTCGCGCACCTGTTCGGCACCGGACCGGTGCAGATCGCCGTGGTGCTCGCGCTCGCGGTCTCGGTGGCCCGGCTCGTCGACGGCGCACAGATGCTCGCCATGCAGGCCGGGGTGCAGGCCGTCGTGATCGTGGGGTTCTCCACCACGCTCCTCGGCGGCGGGGTCGGGCGCTGGCTGGACGCCCTCATCGGAGGCGCGCTGGCCCTGCTCACCGCGGCCCTGCTACCGCTCGACGTGCGCAAGCGGGCGCAGTCGCTGGCCGCCAGCGGGATGGCCGAACTGGCGATCACCGCCGAGGACCTGGCCCGCGGCATCCGGCTCGCCGACCCGGAGGTCCTCAACGACGCCCTGGTCCGGGCGCGCGGGTCGCAGGGGGTGATCGACGAGTGGAACACGCTCGTGCGGGACGCCCTCGAGGCGACCAGGCTGACGCCGTCGGCGTTGCGCCACGACGACCTCCTCACCCGGCTCCAGCGGGCCAGCACCCTGTGCGACCGGGCGATGCGCAACCTCCGGGTGATCGCACGCCGGTCCTGGTCCGTCTCCGCCACCATGCAGGACAACGACCGGGTCGCCGACATCCTTGAGGTGACCGCCCGGGCGAGCCGGGACATCGGGGTCGCGTTCGGCTCGAACGCCGACCTGATCCGGCTGCGTCCGCAACTTCTCGCGGTGGCAGGCGACCTGGACCCGCAGGCGTTCACCGGGTGGCAGACCCAGACGCTGGTGGTGCTGCTGCGCTCGCTCGTGGTGGACCTGCTCGAGCTGACCGGGATGACCGGTACCCAGGCCCGGGAGGCCCTCATCGAGATCGACACCGGGCGACCCGGCTGAGGCGCCGCTCGCGTACCCTCATGCTGTGATCGCGATCATCCAGGCGTACTTGTTCCTCGGCCTGTCCGTCATCGCCTTCGGGCTCGCACTCTGGGCCCTGGTCGACGCCCTGCTGCGCCCGTCGACGGCGTTCACCTCGGCCGACAAGCGCACCAAGGGCTTCTGGGGTGGCGTGCTCGCCCTGGCCACGGTGCTCGGCTTCCTCGGCATTCCCGCGGGCGGCGGCGGCAGCTCACTGTTCCTCGTGCTCATCGCGGCGATCCCGGCAGGCATCTACCTCGCGGACGTGCGACCTGCTGTGGCCCGGTACAGCGGCCGCGGTGGCTCCGGCGGCAGCGGTGGCGGTGGGGGCGGCCGGTGGTGAAGCCACCGCCGCGGTTGGCTCGACCCGCGCCCGGGGTGCCGCTGGCATGGGTGATCCGGGGGACGCTGGTGGAGTCGGTGCACGCCGGACACCTGGTCGCCCTCGGTGCCGACGGCGTGGCCGTCCTCGAGCTGGGTGAGCCCGAGCAGGTGATCTACCCCCGCTCGGCCATCAAGCCGGTGCAGGCGTTGGCGATGTTGCGCGCCGGGCTGGAGGTCACCAATGAGCAGCTGGCGCTGGTGTGCGCCTCGCACTATGGCGAGCCGCGCCACCTCGACGTCGCGGCGACCATCCTCGCCGGTGCCGGTCTGAGCGAGGCCGACCTGCGCACACCACCGTCGCTGCCCTGGCACGAAGCGAGTGCCGCCGCGTGGATCGCGGCCGGGCGACCGCCGTCGGCGCTCGCGCACAACTGCTCCGGCAAGCACGCCGGCATGCTGGCCACCTGCCGCGCCGCTGGGTGGCCCACGGAGGGGTACCTGGATCCTGCCCACCCGCTCCAGCACGCGATCGCGGCGACCATCACCGAGCTGACCGGTGTCGAGCCCGCGCACGTGGCCGTGGACGGCTGCGGGGCGCCGCAGTTCTCGACAACCGTGCTCGGCCTGGCGCGTGCGTTCGCCCGGATCGCGGCCGCCGAGACCGGTCCCGAGGCCCGGGTGCGGGCCGCGATGACCGCGCACCCGTGGCTGGTCGGCGGCACCGGCCGCGACGTCACCGAGGCGATGACCTCCGAGCCCGGCCTGGTCGCCAAGGACGGCGCCGACGGCGTGTACGCCGCGGCGATGCCCGATGGGCGCGCGCTCGCGTTCAAGGTGTCCGACGGCGGCGGCCGGGCCCGCCCGGTGATCCTCGCCGCCGCACTGCACGAGTTGGGCGTCGAGGGGTTCTGGTCGTGGGGGCGGGTGCCCGTCCTCGGTGGTGGGGCACCCGCCGGCGCGATCCGCGCCGCCTTCGGCGCCGAAGCGCCGCCCGGGCTGGGCTGAGGCGATGCGGGCGGTGCTGCAGCGGGTCAGTTCCGCGTCGGTGAGCGTCGACGACGAGGTGGTGGGGCAGATCGGCCCGGGCCTGCTCGCCCTCGTCGGGGTCACGGTGGCGGACACCGTGGCCGACGCGCGGCGGGTGGCCCGCAAGATCGCCGAGCTGCGGATCCTCGAGGGGGAGACGTCCGTGGCGGACAACCCGGCCGCCGGCGTGCTCGTGGTCAGCCAGTTCACCCTGTACGGGGACACCCGCAAGGGCCGGCGTCCATCCTGGTCCGCGGCCGCCCCGGGCCCGGTCGCGGAGCCGTTGGTGGAGGCGGTGGTCGCGGACCTGCGCGAGCGGGGGATCACGACGGCGACCGGCGAGTTCGGCGCGATGATGTCGGTCTCGCTGGTGAACGAAGGGCCGTTCACGTTGCTCGTGGAGAGCTGAGGGGCTGACCGTCGGTCGGCTGGCGGGACGGCTGGGCCGGGAGAGAGGTGGCGCGTCGTGCCGGGCGGGCACGACATCGGGCACTGACGGATCCTCCGATCCTCGGCGAAATCCCCGAGAAACGTCGTCACGACACCATGGTGCGGTGATCGTCGCCACCGACTCCCCGTCCCGCGCCGACGTGCGGGCTCTGCTCGCCGAGCACCTCACGGACATGTTCGCCACATCCCCCGCGGACTCCGTGCACGCGCTCGACCACGAGGCGCTCGCGGCCGACGGGGTCGCATTCCTCTCCGCGCGGGCGCCCGACGGCACGCTGCTGGGCTGTGGGGCGCTCGTCGAGCTCGAAGCGTCGTCGCCCCGTGACGAGGGCGGGACCCGTGCCGGGCACGGAGAGCTGAAGTCGATGCGCACCGCCCCCGCTGCCCGTGGGCGCGGCGTCGCGTCCGCGGTTCTGCGCCGGTTGCTCGGGACCGCCCGCGAGCGTGGCTACGGCCGCGTCAGCCTGGAGACCGGGTCGCAGGAGTTCTTCGCGCCCGCCCGGAGCCTGTACACCCGTCACGGCTTCGCACAGTGCGGTCCGTTCGGGTCCTACCTCGAGGACCCGAACAGCGTGTTCATGACGCTGGAACTCGCGGCACACCAGGAGCCCGGCGCGGCGCCCGGACGTGCCACAGTGGGCTCATGCGCATCGAAGCCATCGCGGGCGACATCACCACCCAGTCCGTCGACGCCATCGTGAACGCGGCGAACTCCTCGCTGCAGGGTGGTGGCGGGGTCGACGGCGCCATCCACCGGGCGGCCGGGCCGACGCTGCTGGCCGAATGTGAGCGACTGCGGGCGACCACGCTCCGGGACGGGCTGCCCGTCGGCCAGGCGGTCGCGACCGGGGCCGGGAACCTGCCAGCCCGGTGGGTCATCCACACCGTGGGGCCGAACCGGCACCGGGGTCAGACGGACCCGGCGCTGCTCGCGTCCGCGTTCTCCTCGAGCCTCGACGTGGCGAGCCGGCTCGGGGCCGCATCGGTGGCGTTCCCGGCGATCAGCGGTGGTGTCTACGGCTGGGACATGGCGCAGGTCGCGGAGATCGCGGTGAGCACCGTCCGGGCGGCGAGCGCACCAGGCGTCGAGACGGTCCGGTTCGTCCTGTTCGGAGCTGACGCGCTCGCACAGTTCGAGGCTCGGCTCGCCTGAGGCGACCACAGCCCGCGGTGCACAGGCCGCCGACGGCGACCACCCGCCGTCGGGCGTTGCACGATCGTGACCGGCATGCTCTCTGCCGCTGGCGAACAGGGGCATCATCGCCGGACCGGCGCCGTTAGCATCGATGACACACACCGCCATGACCGGTGTCGGTCCCGGCCCGTGAGGAGTACGCAGATGTTCGAGAGATTTACAGACAGAGCCCGCCGAGTGGTCGTCCTTGCCCAAGAAGAGGCCAGGATGCTCAATCACAACTACATCGGCACCGAGCACATCCTGCTCGGCCTCATCCACGAGGGTGAGGGCGTGGCCGCGAAGGCGCTGGAGTCGCTGAACATCTCCCTGGAAGCCGTGCGCCAGCAGGTGCAGGAGATCATCGGCGAGGGTCAGCAGGCGCCGTCCGGGCACATCCCGTTCACCCCCCGTGCGAAGAAGGTCCTCGAGCTGTCTCTGCGTGAGGCGCTCCAGCTGGGCCACAACTACATCGGCACCGAGCACATCCTGCTCGGCCTCATCCGCGAGGGCGAGGGTGTCGCCGCCCAGGTGCTGACCAAGCTCGGCGCCGACCTGAACCGGGTCCGCCAGCAGGTCATCCAGCTCCTGTCCGGCTACCAGGGCAAGGAGCCGGTCTCTGCCGGCGGCCCCACCGAGGGCACCCCCTCGGGCTCGGCCGTGCTGGACCAGTTCGGCCGCAACCTGACCCAGGCCGCCCGCGAGAACAAGCTGGACCCGGTCATCGGGCGCGGCAAGGAGATCGAGCGGGTCATGCAGGTGCTCTCCCGGCGCACCAAGAACAACCCGGTGCTGATCGGCGAGCCCGGCGTCGGCAAGACCGCCGTGGTGGAGGGCCTGGCCCAGGACATCGTGCGCGGCGACGTGCCCGAGACCCTGAAGGACAAGCAGCTCTACACCCTCGACCTCGGCGCCCTGGTGGCCGGATCGCGCTACCGCGGTGACTTCGAGGAACGCCTGAAGAAGGTGCTCAAGGAGATCCGCACCCGCGGTGACATCATCCTGTTCATCGACGAGATCCACACGCTCGTCGGCGCAGGTGCCGCCGAGGGGGCGATCGACGCGGCCAGCATCCTGAAGCCGATGCTCGCCCGTGGGGAGCTCCAGACGATCGGGGCGACCACCCTCGAGGAGTACCGCAAGCACATCGAGAAGGACGCCGCGCTCGAGCGCCGGTTCCAGCCGATCCAGGTGGCCGAGCCCACGCTCGCGCACGCCATCGAGATCCTCAAGGGCCTGCGCGACCGGTACGAGGCGCACCACCGGGTGACGATCACGGACGGTGCCCTCGTGGCCGCCGCCACGCTCGCCGACCGGTACGTCAACGACCGGTTCCTGCCGGACAAGGCGATCGACCTGATCGACGAGGCCGGCGCCCGGCTGCGGATCCGCCGGATGACCGCGCCGCCGGAGCTGCGTGAGCTGGACGAGCAGATCGCCGAGACCCGTCGCTCCAAGGAGTCCGCGATCGACGATCAGGACTTCGAGCGTGCCGCCCGGCTGCGGGACGAGGAGAAGAACCTCTCGAACACCCGCGTCGAGCGCGAGAAGGCCTGGAAGTCGGGGGACATGGACAACGTCGCCGAGGTCGATGAGGAACTCATCGCCGAGGTGCTCGCGGTGTCCACCGGGATCCCGGTGTTCAAGCTCACCGAGGAGGAGTCCTCGCGGCTGCTGCGTATGGAGGACGAGCTGCACAAGCGGATCGTCGGCCAGGACGCGGCCATCAAGGCGCTCTCCCAGGCGATCCGGCGCACCCGTGCGGGTCTGAAGGACCCGAAGCGGCCCGGTGGCTCGTTCATCTTCGCCGGCCCCACCGGCGTCGGGAAGACCGAGCTCGCGAAGGCGCTCGCGGAGTTCCTGTTCGGCGACGAGGACGCCCTCATCCAGCTGGACATGAGTGAGTTCTCCGAGAAGCACACTGTGTCCCGGCTGTTCGGGTCCCCGCCCGGATACGTCGGCTACGAGGAGGGTGGTCAGCTCACCGAGAAGGTGCGCCGCAAGCCGTTCTCCGTGGTGCTCTTCGACGAGGTGGAGAAGGCCCACGCGGACATCTTCAACTCGCTGCTGCAGATCCTCGAGGACGGTCGCCTGACCGACTCCCAGGGCCGGGTGGTGGACTTCAAGAACACCGTGATCATCATGACCACGAACCTCGGCACCCGGGACATCGCCAAGGGCCTGCTCACCGGCTTCCAGGCCGGTGGGGACCTGTCCACGAACTACGACCGGATGAAGGTCAAGGTCAACGACGAGCTGAAGCAGCACTTCCGCCCGGAGTTCCTGAACCGTGTCGACGACGTGATCGTGTTCCCGCAGCTGTCCCAGGACGAGATCTTCCAGATCGTCGACCTGATGATGGCCCGGCTGTCCACCCGCCTCGCGGACAAGGACATGACGATCGAGCTCACTCCGGCGGCGAAGGAACTGCTCGCCGAGCGCGGGTACGACCCGGTCCTCGGTGCCCGGCCGCTGCGCCGCGCGATCCAGCGCGAGATCGAGGACCAGCTCTCCGAGAAGATCCTCTACGGCGAGATCGCCGCGGGGCAGAACATCATCGTCGACGCCGTCGGCGAGGGGCTGCTCGGGGAGTTCACCTTCCGCGGTGAGGCCAAGGCGACCGAGGAGAAGGAACCGCTCGCGGTCGGGGCCGGTGCCATGCCGGAACTGCCCGCCGCGTCCGCGGACTGATCGAGACCGCGGACTGATCGCCGTTCACCAAGGGCCGGCCACCATCACGGTGGCCGGCCCTTCGTGTGGGCACGGGCCGTTGCTCTGGTCGATGGCGGGCCTGCCCGCGTAGGCTCGGTGGCCAGGCGCGGCGCGGCCCTCGTGCGGCGTGTGAACGGGAGGCGGATCGTGGCAAAGGCAACGCTCGGGAACCTGACGTCCAAGGAGTACGAACTCGTCCTGGAGACGGAGAAGAAGAACCTGGACACCCTCGACGAGGACGGGCTCGACGCGCTCCTGACGAGGGTCCGGCGCACCCGCACGAAGTACGTGAAGCTGCACCGTACGGAGGTCGCCGAGCAGGTACCGGTCAAGGGTGCCCGGGGCGCCGCGAGCCGGGCGCCCCGGCGCAGCGGGGACAAGGCGGAGATCTTCGAGGAGTCGCTGGCCCGGGTCAGCGCCGCGCTGGCGAAGGCGGCTCGGGCCAGTGCCGCCGAACTCAAGGCCGAGCGGCTCGCCGCCGCCGCGGGCACCCCCGCCGAGGCCCCGGCCGCGACAGCCTCCGCGCCCGCGAAGGCCTCCCGCGCGAAGGCCAGCACCAAGGTCGGCTCACGGGCACCGGCCCAGAAGAAGACGGCCGCGAGCAGCAAGGCGCAGGGCGCACGCAGGCAGGCCAAGAGCGACGCGCGCTGACGGGCGTCGAGGCAGTCGGCTCGCGGCGGCTGCCTCGATGTGTTC
Source organism: Occultella aeris (assembly GCF_902703175.1). Lineage (GTDB taxonomy): Bacteria > Actinomycetota > Actinomycetes > Actinomycetales > Beutenbergiaceae > Occultella > Occultella aeris. The sequence goes on from NZ_CACRYJ010000016.1 coordinate 105,399, forward strand.
GTGACCTTCTCGACGCGCCGGACCTCCGCTGACCTGGGCGTTGCGTCACTGACCCGCGGGACGGGTCAGTGACGTAGGAAGTCGGCGAAGCAGGCTGTCGGTGGCGGATGGTTCGGGGCGCACTGACGGTGGCGCCCCCTGCGAACACCGCAGGTGGCCATCATGGTTTCAGGGCCGCGCGGAGCGGACCGTACGCCTTCCGGTAGGCCCGTGGCCCCAGCACCGGCGCGACGGCGTCGCGCACGACGCCCGGGAGCGCGGCGAGTCCGGACATCCTGTCCGTGGCGGCGCGAACGTGCTCCACCCTCGGTCGGCGGATCCGCTCGAAGACGGCGCCGACATCGGCCCAGTCCCGCTGCGGGGTGAGGGACAGCAGTTCACCCAGGACGAGCGCGTCCTCGAGGGCCATGGCCACCCCCTGTGCCCACACCGGACCGGTGGCGTGGGCGGCGTCCCCGACGAGTACGAGGCGTCCACGATGCCAGTGCTCCAGGCGCACCTCGTCGACGTCGGAGTGGAAGAGTTCCGCCCCGGTGGAGGCCACGGCCGCGCCCACCACGTCCGGGAACGGCGCCGCCGCCTGCGTGAGCCACGACGGGTCGGGCTCTGTGTGCCCGCCGCGGGTGCGGGCGGCGTACCCGTAGACCTGGCCCGGCGCCACGGGGATCAGCAGGAACGTGACGTCGCGAGCGGACCACGCGGTCCAGCAGTGCACGCCCGGGTTGTCGGTGATGAAGCGCCAACTCGAACTGGACATCGACTGCGACCGCAGTCTGTCCGGGGCGATCGCTGCCCGCATCGCGGACCTCACGCCGTCGGCGCCGATCACGAGGTCGAACAGGAGTGGCCGCGGCACTGCCTCCACGTCGACTTCGACGCCCGACGCCGTCGGTCGGGCCGAGACGGCACGTGCCTGTCGGACGGAGACCGCCGACGGCGGCGCCAGGGCTTCCAGCAGGTCGCCGTGTCGCAGACAGACGGGTTGCCCGACGCCTCGCCAGAAGCGTTCGTCGTCCATCGCGAAGAGGAGACGACCCCTGCCGTTGCGGTACTCACGGCGCAGCACGGGTACCCCGCCGGCCAGCATTTCGGCGGGGACCCCCAGCGCGCCCAGGGCGCGCACCGCGTTGCCGGGCAGGTTGACGCCCATACCCCGGCCGCCGCTCGCGCGTCGCTCCACGAGCGTGCAGTCCACGCCGTGCTTCGCGAGGACCCGGGCGACTGCGCGCCCGGCGATGCCACCGCCGACGACGAGGACCGACCCGGTCACGTCCCGCCGGCCTTCCGGCCCCAGCCGATGTTGAGCGGCGCGGTCAGCACGGCCACGCCGGAGGGGTCTGCGCGGTCACGGATCCGTTCGTCGAGCGATGCGCGGATCTTGGCCCGGTCGGCCGCGCCGACATCTGCCAGGAGGACCGCCGTGATCGGATTGCTGTACATCATCCAGTCCCAGACCTGCCGACCGGTTGCGGCCTCGACCCGTTCCTGCCGGGTGGTGTCGACCCGCACGTCCCGCAGGCCGGCGTCGACCAGACGCCCGTGAAGCACCGCGGGGTCGGAGACCTGGAACTCCAGTGGCGGTGGGTCTGGAAGCCCTTCAAACCCTGGTGCCACGGTCTGGAGGGCGGCCACGAACAACTGCAACGCCTCGAACTCCGCAGGCGAGCCGTAGGCCACGAGCAGCACCCGGCCGCCCGGCCTGGTCACCCGCACCATCTCGCCGAGGGCGGCGGGCTGGTCCGGCACGAGCATCACTCCGAACTGGGATCCGGTCACGTCGAAGCTGTCGTCCGCGAGGCGCAACTCATGCGCGTCCATGACCCGTGCAGACGCGTTGGCCAGCCCCTCGGATGCCGCCCTCGCCTCGAACTGCGCCACCATCGCCGGGGCCCAGTCGGTGGCCAGGACGGTGGCGCCCAGCCGGGCCGCCGCAAGCCCCAGGCCACCCGGGCCGGCGGCGACGTCCAGGAACGACTCATCGGGCCGGAGGCCGACGAGCTCCAGTGCCTCGGCGCAGATCCGCTGCTCGCCGGGCGCGACGTGTTCTGCGTAGCCCGCGGCGATCGCGTCCCAGGCCTCCAGTGGCGCATGGTCCGCGTGCCCCGTGGAGGGCAGTGCGTCCGGGGGCGTCTCCCGCTCGATCGTCATGTCAGTGACCGCCTTCGGTGACCTCGTAGATCTCCTGCGCCACCAATCCGTGCGCCTCGCGGTGCACGTCCGCGGCAACATCAGCGGAGGGCGCATCGACGAGACAGAAGATCTTGCCCGAGGCTTCGTCCACCCAGTAGCGCACGTACTCGACGCCGTGCCCGCCCTGGGTGCGCAGGTCCGCGTCATGGGCTTGGGTCGCGTCGTTGAGCGTGACGGGACCATCCAGCGTGTGGATGTCGAGGAATAGTGGCATGAGCTCGATCCTTCCGAGTTGATCGGGTGGTTTGGTTGCTTGACTCGATCGACGTTAGGACGCGGGCTCGTCGGTACGCATCGGAGGAACCTTCCATCGGTGAGCTGCCGGTGATGGGTCGCATGACCCACGCGCCTGTGCAGTTGACGCTGCATCCGACTCGGCGTCGTGGCCGGTGCCGGCCCGATTCGTCGCCCGTCGACCCCTTCACCGTCGGGAGTATCGTCCGAGGGGGAGGTGATCCCGGTGGGCATGGTCGAGGACCTGAAGCAGGCTCGCTCGCACTACGAGCAGGGCGACTGGGTTGCCGCCGTGGACCTCTGGTCCGGCACTGATCCAGCGGCCATGTGCGCCGACGACCTGCACGGCGCCGGCCTGGCCGCGTACCTGCTCGGGCGCCGGGAGGCCGCCATCGACTTCCACCAGAGCGCCTACACCCGGTACCGGGATGCCGGCGTCGCGGCGGGGGCCGTGCGCTGCAGCTTCCACCTCGCGCTGATCTTCGGCTCCGGCGGTGAGCACGCGCTCGAGAGCGGCTGGACCGCCCGCGCGCAGCGGTTGCTCGAGGACCTCGACGACGACGCCCTCGAGCACGGCTACGTAGCACTGCTGCACATGTATCGGCATCTGGGCTCGGACGATCTGCAGGCCGCATCGGCTGCGGCGACCCGCGCCACGCGGGCGGCGAGGCGGCACCGAGACCCGGACCTGCTGGCCCTCGGGCTGAGTTGTGCGGGCCGGCTCGCGATCTACGCGGGCCGCGTGGCGGAAGGGCTGGCACTCCTCGATGAGGCGATGGCCGGCGCCGCCGCGCATGAGGTGACGCCGGTGGTCTTCGGGCACGTCTACTGCACCGCGATCGAGGGCTGTCAGGAGATCGCCGAACTCGGGCGCGTCGCCGAGTGGACGTCCGCGCTGCATCGCTGGTGCCTTGCCCAACCCGGCCTCGTGGCGTTCACGGGACAGTGTTCGGTGCATCGTGGCCAGCTGATGCGCGTGCACGGCGCGTGGCGGGAGGCGTTGGCGGAGTTCGCGGACGCCATCGAGCGCTATCGCCTGGCCGACTCGTTGGCCGCGGTGGGCGTCGCGGAGTGCGAGCGGGGCGATCTGCTGCGCCAGCGAGGCGAGTTCGACGCCGCCGAGATGGCCTACCAACGATCCGGTGAGCACGGCTACGATCCGCAACCCGGGCTGGCACTGCTGTGGCTCGCGCGCGGTTCGGACGAGGCAGCGGTCGCCGCCGTCCGGCGGCTCGTGACCGAAGCAGCGGGACCGGCCGCCGAGTGCCGGCTGTTGCCGGCCGCCGTCGACGTCCTCGTGGCCGCCGGGGCGATCGACGAGGCCGGTGCCGTCGCGACCCGGCTGGAAGCGCTCGCGGCGCAGGTCGGCACCGAGACGCTGCGGGCCTTCGCGGCGCTGGCGTCCGGCACCGTTGAGCTCGCCGCCGGCGAGGCCGCCGGTGCGCTCCGCCACCTGCGCCGGTCCCGACGCCTGTGGGCGCGCGCTCGCCGACCCTACGAGGACGGCCGGGTCCGCGCCGTGACGGCCCGGGCCCTGATCGCCGTCGGTGACGCGGAGTCGGCGCGGCGGGAGTTGGACGCCGCATGCACGATCTTCCGTGAGCTGGGCGCGACGCCCGCGCTCGAGGAGGCCGAACGACTGCTGCGGCCCGCCGGATACCCGGCCGGATTGACCGGCCGGGAGGTGGAGGTGTTGCGCCTCGTCGCCGCGGGCCGGACCAACAGTCAGGTCGCCGGAGACCTGGTGTTGAGTGAGAAGACCGTCACGCGCCACCTATCGAACATCTTCGCCAAGCTGGAGGTCGGGTCGCGCACCGCCGCGGCCGCCTACGCGTTCGAGCACCACCTGGTCTGACCGGGGCGCCCGTGCTCTCGGGTGCCGGGGATGCTCAGGCGGTGCGGTAGACCTCGAGCCAGCGGTCCGCGAGGAAGCGGTGCCCGTCGGGCGAGGGGTGCACCCCGTCCGCGGCCAGGGCCTCGGCGCCGGTGCGGGAGGCGGCCTGCGCGTACGGCCCGTCGGTGGCGACGAACTCGACCCCGAACTCCTCGGCGAGGCGCCGGACCGCGGCGATCTTGGGGTCCAGGTCCTCCCGCCAGTCCCACTGGTCCGGGCGGACCGGCAGCAGGAACGGCTCCACGAGGAGGATCCGCCCGATGCCGGCCGCCTGGGCGCGGGTGAGCAGGTCGCGGTAGCCGGTCTCATAGGACTCCGCGGACGTCGGGTCGTCACTGTCGTAGCGGCGCCACGTGTCGTTGATGCCGATCATGATCGAGAGCACATCCGGGGCGTGCGCCAGGACGTCCACGTCCCAGCGTGCCTGCAGGTCCACAACCCGGTGGCCGCTGATGCCGGTGTTGATCACCCGCTCGCCCGGCAGATCCGCCGCGACCAGGGCGGCATAGCCGGAGCCCAGGCTGGCGAGGTCGTCACGGTCACGTCCGGCGTCGGTGATCGAGTCACCGGTCAGGAGAATGGTCACGATCGGGCAGCCTACCCATCGACGCCCGAGGGGTGAACACCCTGTGGTCGGTATCCGGACGAACTTCTAGGATGAGCGCGATCGCACGGCGCGGGCGCCGTGCCCATGTTTGCAGAGAGGCACCCATGTCGGACATCCAGGACCTGAAGGTCGTCATCACCGGGGGAGCGGCCGGCATCGGTGCGGCCACCGCCGCGGAGTTCCTCACGCAGGGGGCGCGGGTGGCGGTCCTGGATCTGACCGAGTCGCCGGACGAGGGTGTCGCCTCCTTCGTCTGTGACATCACCGACGAGGGCGCCACCAGGGCGGCCATCGCCGCCGCGGCCGAGGCCCTCGACGGCATCGACGCAATCGTCAACAACGCCGGCATCGGCGCCCAGGGCACCGTCGAGGACGGCGACCTGGACCTCTGGCGCAAGGTGCTCGACGTGAACGTCGTCGGCATGGCCTGCGTCACCCGGGCCGCGCTGCCCTACCTGCGCGCCTCGGACCGGGCCGCGGTCGTGAACATGTCCTCGATCGTCGCGCTCGTCGGCCTCGTGCAGCGGGCCGCGTACGCGGCGAGCAAGGGCGCGGTGCTGGCCCTGACCAAGGCGATGGCCGCCGACCACGTGGGCGAGGGCATCCGGGTCAACTGCGTGGCCCCGGGCACCGTCGGCACCGAGTGGGTCGGCCGGCTGCTCGCGAACGCCGCGGACCCGGTGGCCGAGCGCGCCGCCCTCGAGGGCCGCCAGCCCATGGGCCGGCTGGTGGCGCCGGAGGACGTGGCCAAGGCCGTCGTCTTCCTGGCCTCCCCGGCCAGCGGGTCGGTGACGGGCACCTGCCTGTCCGTGGACGGCGGTACGTCCGGGATCCAGCTTCCCCGCCCCACGCCGGCGACGTGATCGACCTTCCCCCGGTCGGCGTCGGCGGGGCCGCGTTCGGCAACCTGTACGGACCGGTGCCGGACGCCGTCGCCGAAGGGATCCTCGACGCCGCCTGGGATGCCGGGCTGCGCTACTTCGACACCGCGCCGCACTACGGACTCGGCGCGAGCGAGGAACGCCTCGGTGCCCTCCTCGCGCAGCGGCCGCGCGAGGAGTACGTGCTCTCGACCAAGGTGGGCCGGCTGCTCGAACCCAACCCCGACCACGTGCCCGGCGAACTGGACACCGAGAAGGGGTTCTGGGTGCCGACCACCCGCCGTCGGGTCGTGGACCTGACCCCGGCCGGGATCCGCGCCAGCCTCACCGCGAGCCTGGAACGCCTCGGCCTCGACCGCGTCGACGTGGCCTACCTGCACGACCCCGAGGAGTATCCGCGTGCCGACGCGCACGCCGCCGTCAGGACCCTGATCGAGCTGCGCGAGGAAGGCGTGGTCGCCGCGATCGGAGCCGGCGCGAAGGACGTCGAGGTGCTCGTCGACCTGGTGCGTGGCGCCGCCCCGTCGGCTGGGCGCGGCGGGCACGGGCTCGACCTGGTCATGGTCGCCGGCCGCTACACCCTGCTGGAGCAGCCGGCCTGGCCCGACCTGGTGCCGACCTGTGCCGGGCACGGGGTGGGGATCGTGAACGTGGGCGTGTTCAACTCGGGGCTGCTCGCGCGCCCGCAGGTGGCGCCCGACGCCCACTACGAATACGGGCCCGCGCCCGCCGCCATCATCGAGCGCGCGAACGCGATCGCCGGCGTCTGCGCCCGGTTCGGAGTGGACCTGCCGACCGCGGCCGTGCACTTCGGGAGCCGGGCCCGGGGCGTCGTCAACGCCACGTTCGGCCTCAGCTCCGCCGCCGAGGTGCATCAGCTCACGGAGCGACTGGCCACCCGCGTCGACGACGGGCTGTGGGCCGCGCTGATCGTGGACGGGCTACTGCCCGACGGCGTGATCGCGCCCTAGTTTCTGGCGTCACCCTGGCAGGTGGGGCGTCTCGGGGTGAGGCGCCTACGCGCCCACGTAGAAGAACTGCTCCGCGGGGCAGGTCTCCGGGATCTCGACGCGGTTGTCCTCACGCAAGGGTCCGGAGCCGAGCCCACCACCGAGTTCGATCTGTTCCCCGACCGTCACCGACATGCCCTGGATACGCAGGGTCTGACCGTCCCACTGCACCTCCGGCCACGGGAACACCGGCGTCACCTCCATGGGCTGCGACGGGTCGGCCTCCAGCGGCACCTCGGTGCGGACCACCAGGCAACCGCCGTCGAGGACCAGGGTCCCGACGAGCAGAGCACCGTCCCCGCCCTCGGCGTCCTCGGCGGCCCAGGTCGCCAGCGCGTCGGGTCGGTCCGCGTCCGACGGCTCGCCGGAGCCACCCGCGCACGCACTGACGGCGACCGCCAGCGCGCAGGCGAGCAACGCCGTCGTACCCGAACGAATCACCGTGATCACCGCGCCTGCCTCCTGCCCTCCATTGTGACACTTCTCACGTCATTCGTTGAATGACCGCGCCATGGGGGATGATGGACCTCAGGCGCGCATGGTTCGCGCCGGCATCGCGGTTCTTCATGCGCCGGCCACTCGGCCAGGCAGCACCAGTGTCGACCACTGCGGTGAACCCAACGAACGAGAGAAACAACTCCTTGTCATCAATGACTCCTGCCCAGACGCCGTCCTTCTCGGCTCTGGGCGTTCCGGCTGCGCTGGTCAAGTCCCTGACCGAGCGCGGCATCACCGAACCCTTCCCCATCCAGACCGCCACCCTGCGGGACACCCTCGCCGGGCGCGACGTGCTCGGCCGCGGCCGCACCGGTTCCGGCAAGACCATCGCGTTCGCGGTGCCCCTCGTGGCGCGGCTGACCGACGGCCGCCGGGCCGCCTCCCGTAAGCCCCGCGGGCTCGTGCTCGCCCCGACCCGTGAACTCGCCAGCCAGATCGGCGAGACCATCGCTCCGCTGGCGGCCGCCGCCGGCCTTCGCCACACCGTCATCTTCGGCGGCGTCGGCCAGGGCAAGCAGGTCACCGCGCTGAACGACGGCGTCGACATCCTGATCGCCTGCCCGGGCCGCCTCGAGGACCTCAAGGGTCAGGGGCACCTGAACCTGGACAACATCGAGATCGCCGTGCTCGACGAGGCCGACCACATGGCCGACCTCGGCTTCCTGCCCGCCGTGAAGCGGATCATGGACGCCACCCCGCGCGGCGGCCAGCGGATGCTGTTCTCCGCGACGCTCGACAACGGCGTGGACATCATCGTCAAGCGCTACCTGACCGACCCGCTGACCCACTCGGTGGACTCGGCCTCGTCCCCGGTCGCGGCCATGGAGCACCACATCTTCGAGGTGTCCGGTGCGGACGCGAAGCGCGACCTGATCGAGCAGCTCGCCGCGGGGACCTCCCGTCGACTGCTGTTCACCCGCACGAAGCACCAGGCCAAGAAACTGGCCCGGCAGCTCACCGCGAGCGGGATCCCCGCCGTCGACCTGCACGGGAACCTGTCCCAGAACGCCCGCGAACGCAACCTCGACGCGTTCTCCACGGGCGCCGTCAAGGTCCTGGTCGCCACGGACATCGCCGCGCGCGGCATCCACGTCGACGACGTCGAGCTCGTCGTCCACGTCGACCCGCCGGCCGAGCACAAGGCGTACCTGCACCGCTCCGGTCGCACCGCCCGGGCCGGCTCCGGCGGCACCGTCGTCACGCTCATGCTCCCCGAGCAGCGGGGCGACGTGCGCCAGCTGACCCGCGCCGCGAAGATCACGGCCTCCCCGGTGCGTCCGGACGCGGCCGCCGTGGCCAAGCTCGTCGGTGACGTCGCCGTCAAGGTGGACCCGGCACGAGCCCCCGCAGCAGCGGCGACTGCGCCCGCGCCGTCCGGTCCCGGCCGCGGCCGCTCCGGTAGCGGCGGTCGTGGCGGTGAGCGCTCCGGCGCCGGCGCCCGTACCGGTGGCCGCTCGCGCGGTGCCCGATCGCAGGGCGAGGGCGCGGGTTCGCGTTCCGGCGGCGCGTCCGACGGCGGCCGTTCCGGTGGCGGTCGCTCCGGCGCCCCGACCGGTGGCGGCCGTTCCGGTGGCGGCCGTTCCGGTGGTGGTCGCTCCGGCGCCCCGACCGGTGGCGGACGTTCCGGTGGGGGACGCTCCGGCGGCTCGTCGTTGACGTACTCCACCAGCAGCGGTGGCTCCAGCACCGGCGGCCAGACTCGTTCGGGCATGCAGGCATCCTGGGCCGGTGAGCGACCGGCAGCCGCCGGCTCCGGCGGCGGCGCGGCGCGGGGCAGCCGCGGCGGGCGCCGTTCCGGCCGCCCGGCCGGCTCCCCGGCACAGGGTCGCTGACCCAGCACCGGCAACCACACCGAGCTCGAGGCCCTCGTCCTGACGGATGGGGGCCTCGAGCCGTCTGGCGTCACGCGAGCGCGGCGAGATCCGAAGGTGCCGACGGCCGACGGCGACGCACGAGCATCGCCGACGGCCGCCGTCGAGCGTTGGTTCGGCGGTGCTCAGCCGACCAGTCGGCGGCGCAGCAGCAGCAGCACGGCCCCACCCACGAGCAGCGCGACGGCCGGTGCCAGGAGTGACATCTGTGCGCCCGTCGCGGCGAGCTCGGGTCCGGTCTCGGGTGCCGCGGCGGGTGGGTCATCGGTCGGCGCCACGACCTCGGCCACCGTGATGACGAGTTCCTGGGCGGACGCGGCGTAGTCGGCGTCGCCGCTGTAGGTGGCGGCCAGCGTGGCCGTTCCGGCCGGCCCCGCCGTCCAGGCGATGGTGGCGACACCGCCCGACACGACGGCGGTGCCGATCTCGATGCCGTCGGCGGAGAACGTCACGGTCCCGGACGGCGTCGGTCCTGCCGGCGGGGTGACGGTTCGGCTCCCGGCACCTGCCCCCGCGGGTGCGACGACCTCGGCCCCGGCTCCGGTCACGCGTGCCGTCAGCGTCACCGACTGGCCTTCGGTCGGCGCAGAAGGGTCCGCGGACAGGGTGGTCGTCGTGCTCGCACTGGTGGCCATGGCCACAGTCACCGTCAGGGCCTCGGCTGTGGCTGCCGCGTGTATTGCATCACCGGAGTAGGTCAGGTCGAACTGGTAGGTCCCGGGGGTTGGTGGGACGAAAGTCGTCTCGGCCGTCCCGGCGTAGGGGAAGTCCCCGGCCGTGGTCACGGGCAGTTCGGCGATGGTCTCGCCGGACCCATCGTGCGTCGCCGTGATGGTCAGGGTGCCGCCGCCGCCCGGCGCGTCGAACTGGTGGATCAGGCCGGTCAGGGAGATGGGCTCGCCTGCCACCGCGTCCACGGTCGTGGTGCTCAGGTGTGCGGCGGTGCCCAGGTTGGCGTAGCCGATGGTGATGAATCCCGCGCCGGTGCTCGCCGACTCGGTCGTGACCGTGATGCCGTCGCCGACGAATCCGGAGCCGCCGCCGCCGCCGCGGAAGGGCTGCTGCGCTCCGGCTCCGCCGAAGTAGCCGCCGCCTCCGCCGCCGCTGCCCTGGCCCTCGGTGTTGGCGCCCTGCTGGCCCTGTCCCGGGATGAAGTCGGTGCCGTCGAACGTGGCGGGCAGCGGCGAGGCGGTGTCGTAACCGGCTGCGGTCACGCTGGCGCCCGCGACATGGGTGCCATCGACCGCAGGGTCGGCGTCGGGTCCGGAGCCGGTGAAGCCACCAGCCCCGCCGTAGCCGTTGCCGCCGTAGGCCTCCCTGTCACTGCCATCGCGGCTGCCTCCTCCGCCGCCGCCGGCGGCGAGCAGCAGGTCCCAGTCCCCGGGTCGCTCGGCGAAGAGGAAGCTGCCGCCTCCGCCGCCGCCGCCATAGCCGTCGCCGTAGCTGCCGGCGCCGCCGCCGTAGCCGCCGCGACCGCCACTGTGACTGACCTCTCCGACGTCGCCGACCACGAGCGCCAACTGCTGTCCCGGCTCGACGGCGATCGTCGCCTCGGCGCGGCCGCCGGCGCCGCCGTCGGAGAAGTAGTTGCCGCCGGCACCGCCCGCGACGACCACGGTGACCTCCGTGATGTGGTCCGGGACCGTCCACAACTGCGGTGCGCCGGTGACGCCGAAGGTCTGCGTGCACAGGGTCGCCCCATCGCAGGGGTCGCCCTCGGCGGCGACCGCCGGTGGCGCGGCGCCTAGGGCCAGCAGCAGGGCCACGGCAGCAGGAGCGGAGAGTCTCAGGGCACGGCGCATAGCGCACTCCAGGGGTCCGACCGTCCCCCCGTGGGTCGGCAGCACATGAAGACTACGCGTGTGGCCCACCCCACATTCACGAGTCCCAGGATGTGGTCGGGGCGAGGGCCCTGTCCGTCTATCGGTCGCGGTTGTCCCCACGGGCCCGGGCGCGCCTACCCTTGGAGCCATCAGGTCCACCGCGCCGGCTGCGGATCCCAGCGGGAGTCGAACGGTGCGGGACGCGCCAACCGACGACCCCGAGAAACAGCGAGAAGGACACAGTGGCCACTTCCGCCTCCCATCACCTCAGCTACCTGACCGACCCGGACCCGCACACCGGCCGCCTGCCCGCCCGGGCCCGACTGACCAGCGACGCCCCCGCCGTCGACCTGGACGGCGACTGGGCGTTCCGGCTGGCGAGCGACACGCTCGACCTGACACCGGCCGTCGGCGCCGAGGACCTCGACGACACCGCCTGGGACCGGATCACGGTGCCCGGCTCCTGGCAGTTCGTCGGGCTCCCGGGTGAGCCGACGTACTCGCCGCCCGCGTACACCAACGTCGTCTACCCGTTCCCGGTGGACCCGCCGCATGTGCCGGACGCGAACCCGACCGGGGAGTACCGGCGCACCTTCACGGTGCCCGCGTTCGCGCCGGACGCGCGAGCGGTGCTGCGGTTCGAGGGCGTCGACTCCACGTTCGTGGTCTGGGTGAACGGGACCGAGGTCGGCACCAGCGCGGGTAGCCGGTTGGCAGCCGAGTTCGACGTCACCGGCCTCGTCCGCGAGGGTGAGAACACGGTCGCCGTGCGCGTGCACCAGTGGTCCGCCGCGAGCTATCTCGAGGACCAGGACATGTGGTGGCTCTCCGGGATCTACCGCTCCGTGCGGCTGCTGCTGCTGCCCGCCGGCGGCATCGAGGACGTGTTCGCCCACTCCGACTACGACCACACCACCGGCACCGGCACGCTTGCCGTCGAGGTGACCACTCGCGACGGCGCCGCCGCCGTGCTCGACGTCCCCGAGCTCGGCCTGCACGGGGTGGACCCGGCCGGGCCGCACACGCTCGACGTCGAGCCGTGGAGCGCCGAGGTGCCGCGCCTGTACGACGCGGTCCTGCGTACGCCGACCGAGCAGGTGAGGCTGCGCCTCGGCTTCCGCACGGTGCGCGTCGCGGACGGGCTGATCACCGTCAACGGCGCGAACCTCCTGTTCCGCGGCGTGAACCGGCACGAATGGCACCCCGAGACCGGGCGGACCCTCGACCCCGAGACGATGCTCGCGGACGTGCTGCTGATGAAGCGGCACAACATCAACGCCGTCCGCACCTCGCACTACCCGCCGGACGCCCGGTTCCTCGACCTGTGCGACGAGTTCGGGCTCTGGGTCATCGACGAGTGCGACCTGGAGACCCACGGGTTCGGGCTGAACGGCTGGCGCGGCAACCCCAGCGACTCCCCGGACTTCGCCGATGCGCTGCTGGCCCGGATGCGGCGCACCGTGGAGCGGGACAAGAACCACGCCAGCGTCATCGCCTGGTCCCTCGGCAACGAGGCCGGCACCGGTGTGAACCTGGCCGCCATGGCCGCCTGGACCAAGGACCGCGACCCGAGCCGGTTCATCCACTACGAGGGTGACTGGGACTCCAGCTACGTCGACGTCTACTCCCGCATGTACGCCGACCACGCCGAGACGGAGGCGATCGGACGCCGGGCGGAGACCCCGACGACGGACCCGGCGGCCGACGCGCACCGGCGCGGCCTGCCGTTCCTGCAGTGCGAGTACGCGCACGCGATGGGCAACGGGCCCGGCGGGCTCACCGAGTACCAGGAGCTGTTCCACACCTACGACCGGCTGCACGGCGGCTTCGTCTGGGAGTGGATCGACCACGGCATCACCCGCACCACCGAGGACGGCCGGTCCTACTACGCCTACGGCGGGGACTTCGGCGAGGTGCTCCACGACGGGAACTTCATCACCGACGGTCTCGTGTTCCCCGACCGGACGCCCTCGCCCGGCCTGCGCGAGTACAAGAAGGTGATCGCCCCGATCGAGATCGAGACGGTCGACGGCGGCGCGCGGGCGCGGGTCCGCAACCGGTACGCCGTGCTGTCCACCGCCGGCCTGGTGGTGCGCTGGGACGTGGAGGTCGACGGCGAAGTCGTCGCCTCGGGCGACGTGGACCTGCCCGACATCGCAGCCGGGGAGGTCGGCGAGGTCGACCTCTCCCCGGCGGTTGCGGTGGCGTTGCCGGACGGGCTCGACGGCGAGGCCTGGTTGAACCTGCGGGTGCGGCTGGGCGCCGACACGGCCTGGGCCGACGCCGGGCACGAGATCGCCTGGACCCAGTACCTGCTGAGCGACCGCGCCGAGGCCCTGGTGCGCACCGGCGCAGGCGGCGCCGAACGGACCGAGGCGGGCTACGCCGTCGGGCCGGCGCGGTTCGATGCCCGCGGAACCCTGATCGGGCTCGGGGACGTCCCCGTGACCGGGGCCCGGCTCGACCTGTGGCGGGCGCCGACGGACAACGACGTCGGCTGGGACAACGTGGCGGCGGCCTGGCGCAAGGTCGGCCTCGACCGCACCGAACAGCGCACGGTCTCGGTGGACCTCGACGGCGACTCGCTGCGGGTCGTGACGCACACGATGGCGGCCGCGGTCGACGTCGGGATGCGCGCGGTCTGGACGTGGACCGCCACGGCCGACGGGGTGCTGCTGGACGTGGCGACCGAGGCGATCGGCACCTGGACCACCACGGTGCCCCGGATCGGGGTGCGCCTCGGGCTGCCCGTGGCACTGACCGACGTGACCTGGTTCGGGCTCGGGCCCGGGGAAGCGTACGCGGACACCCGGCGGGCGCCGCACGTGGGCAGGTTCGAATCGACCGTGGCGGACCTGCAGACGCCGTACGTGTTCCCCCAGGAGAACGGGAACCGGGCGGACGTGCGCTGGGCCGAACTACGCGACCGCGACGGCGGTGGGGTCGGATTGCGCGCCCCGGACCTGGTGGACCTGACTGTGCGCCCGTGGACGTCGGAGGACCTCGACGCCGGCAGGCACACGACGGACCTGGTGCCGGGCGAGGCGACCTGGGTGAACCTCGACGCCGCGCAGACCGGGATCGGTACGAATTCCTGCGGTCCGGGCGTGCTCGCGCAGCACCGCCTGCTCGCGGCGCCTGCTCGGATCACGGTGGAGCTGCGCACGCTCTGAGCCAGACCTGGGCGGGAGGCGCTACGCCGCGCTAGCGTGTGCGACCACGGACCATTCCGTTCTGCGCGAACGCCGTGCATCCGCGGAAGAGTTCGGCGTGGTCTGCTGTTCGGCGGAAGGTGGGCGTAGAGGTGAGCACGAACAGCACAGACAGCACGAGCGCCGGGAGCGCGGACCAGCGGGCGGACCCACCCCGGCGGCCCGATGGGGACGAGCCGCAGAGCCGGACCCACCGCAAGCACCTGATCGGCCAGCTGCCCGGGCCGCTGCGCTCGTTCCTGGCGACCGAGGCGGGTGGCGCGACCCTGCTCCTGGTGGCCGCGGCACTCGCGGTGATCTGGGCGAACTCGCCGTGGTCCGCCTCGTACGAGGCGCTCTGGGATGCCGACGCCGTGATCGGGCTCGGTCCATGGATGCTCGAGATGCACCTCGGGCACTGGGTGAACGACGGCTTGATGGTCGTGTTCTTCTTCGTCATCGGACTCGAGGTCCGGCAGGAGCTCGCAACCGGGGAACTCACCGACCGCCGCCGCGTGGTGGTCCCGGTGCTCGCCGGCATCGGCGGCATGCTGGTCCCGGCCGCGATCTACCTCGCCCTGAACGCCGGCACCGAGGCTGCGCACGGGTGGGGGATCGTGATCGGCACGGACACCGCGTTCCTGCTCGGCGCCCTCGCCCTGGTGGGACCCGCCGTGTCCACCCAGCTGCGGATCTTCCTGCTCACCCTCACGGTGGTCGACGACCTCGTGGCCGTCAGCGTGATCGGCGTCGCCTACTCCGACGACCTGGACCTCGGCGCGCTCGCGTTCGCGGTGGTGTGTCTGATCGGCCTCGTGGTGCTGAGCCGGTTCCGGGTGTGGCGGGCCTGGCCGTACGTGCTCACGGTCGTCGTGCTCTGGCTGGCCACCCTCGCCTCCGGGGTGCATCCGTCCATCGCCGGGATGGCCGCCGGACTCCTCGTGCCGGCGTTCCTGCCGCGGCGCCAGGAGGTCGAAGGTGCAGCCCGGCTGTTCGCGGCGTTCCGGCAGTCGCCCCGCCCGGACTCCGGGCTGACCGTGCAGGCCGGCGTGGCCCGGTCGATCTCGGTGAACGAACGGCTGCAGACGGTGCTGCACCCGTGGACGTCCTATCTGATCGTGCCGGTCTTCGCGCTCGCCAACGCGGGGGTCGACCTACGCGGTGGGGTGCTGGCCGACGCCCTCGGCTCGCCGGTGACCTGGGGTGTGGTGGCCGGTCTGGTGCTCGGCAAGACGGTCGGGATCAGCCTCGGTGCGTTCGCCGGGGTGCGAGCCCGTCTCGGGTCGCTGCCGCAGGGGGTGGCGCCCGGGCACGTCGTCGGTGGCGCCGCGCTCTCCGGGATCGGGTTCACGGTGTCCCTGCTGATCGTGGACCTGGCGTTCGGCGACTCGGTGATCGCCGACGAGGCCAGGGTCGGCGTGCTGCTCGCGGCCGTGTTGGCGGTGGCCGTCGGTGCCCTCGTGTTCCGACTGGCCGCGAGGTTCCGGGGCGAGACCAACGCGAGCCTGCCGATGGTGCTCTCCGATCCGGTCGACCCGGTGCGCGACCACATCCGGGGACCGGTGGACGCCCCGCTGACGCTCGTGGAGTACGGGGACTTCGAGTGCCCGTTCTGCGGCAAGGCCACCGGCGTGGCCCGTGAGCTGCGCGAGCACTACGGCGACGACCTGCGATACGTGTTCCGCCACCTGCCGCTGCCGGACCTGCACCCGCACGCCGAGCTCGCCGCCGTCGCGGCCGAGGCCGCCGCCCACCAGGGTCGGTTCTGGGAGATGCACGACCTGCTGTTCCGGCGCCAGGACGAGCTCGAGGTCGAGGATCTGGTCGGGTACGCGGCGGACCTGGGCCTGGACGTGGAGGTCTTCATGCGCGGGGTGGACAAGGAGACGCTCAGGCGGCGCGTCCGCGAGGACGTCGCCAGTGCCGAGGCCAGCGGCGCCCGGGGCACCCCCACGTTCTTCGTGGGGGAGCGGCGCCACCTCGGCCCGCACGACACCGCATCCCTGATCGCGGCGCTCGAGGCCTCCAGAGCGCCTGCCTGACCCGCGGTCCCGGATCGCCGCCCGGTCGGTGGCAGACTCTGCCGGATGGCACAGCGGCAACGGGCACGAATGCTCACGGACAGGTCACCACTCGCGCTCGGGCTGCGCACCCTCATCGTGGTCCTCGGGATCGTCGCCGAGGTGTGGAACCTGACCGAGCTGGCCACCGGCGCCGGCGCGCTCGCGGACCACTTCGCGTACTTCACGATCCACACCAACCTGCTGGTCATCATCGTGCTCGGCTGGGCGATCGGCGTGCCCCCGGCGCGCCGGCCCGTCTGGTTCGACCCGCTTCGTGGGGCGATGACCACCTACATCGTGCTCACCGGGATCCTGTACAACCTGCTGCTCGCCGCGCCCGGGGAGATGTTCTCCTGGGCGGTGCATCCGCCGAACCTGCTCCAGCACCGGATCATCCCGATCCTCGTCGCCATCGACTGGCTGGTGATCCCGACGGTGCGGCGGCTGCGGCTGTCCCGGTTCTGGATCTGGCTCGCCTACCCGGTGGGCTACCTCGCGTTCACGCTCATCCGCGGTCCGCTCGTGGGCGACTGGTACCCGTACTTCTTCCTCGACCCGAACGAGTTCGGCGGGTACGCGGGCCTGCTCGTGCCGATCCTCGGGCTCGTGGTGGTGTTCGCCGTCGGTGCGTTCGTCGTGTGCGCGGTCGGGGTGGCGCGGTACCGATCGGTCAGGGCCGGATCGTCGTAGGCCGTCCCGCGGTGAGGTGGTGCACCGCGCGGTCGTCCCCGACGCGCACCGTGACGGTCGTGTCCCGGTCGGCGGTGAGGGTCGCTGTGCGCAGTCGGCCCGTGGCCCACTCGAGGTCGACGGTGATCGCGCCGCGCACCCGCAGACCGTGCACGGCGCCGTCGGCCCACGCGGGCGGTAGGCAGGGCAGCAGGTGGACCTCGCGGGCACCGTCGGAGGAGACCCGGTGTCCCTGCACGAGCAGCTCGGCGACCCCGGCCGTGAAGCCGAAGTTGCCGTCGATCTGGAACGGGGGATGCGCGCACAGCAGGCTGCGGTACACGCCACCGCCTTGCACCGAGACGACCGCCGGCCCGACGGGCTCCACCAGCCGCAGGAAGGCGTCGATCGCCGCCTGCGCCCCGTCCGGATCCCGCAGCCGGGCGCGCAGGTTCAGCCGCCACGCGAGCGACCACCCGGTCGACTCCAGCCCGCGGGCCGCCAGCGTCGCCAGGGCGGCAGCGGCCAGGTCCGGCGCCTGGTCCGGGTCGATCGACGTGCCCGGGTGGACGCCGAACAGATGGCTCTGGTGGCGGTGTTCCGGCTCCGCCTCGGGCAGGTCCGCGAGATGCCACTCGGCGATGCGCCCATCGGCCATGATCCGCTCGCCCGGGAGCCTGGCCAGGGCGTCGTCGACGCGGGCAAGCAGCGGCTCGTCGGCGAACGGGACGCCGTTGCCGACGTCCACGCCGGCCAGCCGCCGAACGCCTGTGAGCAGGTCGCGGGCCATGGCCAGGTCGGAGGTGGTGGACGCGGTCACGGCGCCCGGGGTCCCCTCCGCCGTGAGGAAGGAGTTCTCCGGGGAGGTGGCCGGGCTGGTGCCGAGGGTGCCGTCCGGCATGGTCACCAGGGTGTCGAGAACGAACCGCGCGGCTCCGAGGATGACCGGCCGGGCGCTGGCCAGCGAGCCGGAGTCGCCGGTGAAGTCGTAGTGGTCGATCAGGTGCCGGGTCAACCAGACCCCACCGAACGGCCAGAACGACCACCGCGCGGGATTGGTGCCGTTGCCGACGGGGTCGGTGAACGCCCACGCGTCGGAGTTGTGGTGGGCCACCCAGCCGCCGGCTCCGTAGATCTCCCGGGCGGTGCCGCGGCCGGCCGCGGCGAGGTCCTCGAGCCACCGGCGCAGCGGCTCGTCACACTCCGCGAGATTGGTGCTGAGCGCCGGCCAGTAGTTCATCTCGGTGTTGATGTTGACCGTGTAGTTGCTGCGCCACGGCGGGCGCAGGGACTCGTTCCAGATGCCCTGGAGGTTCAGTGGCAGCGTGCCGGGGCGCGATCCGGCGATGGTCAGGTATCGCCCGTAGGCGAAAGCGAGAGCGGCGAGAGAGGCGTCGGTGCCGGTCGCCCGGTGCTCGCGCAGCCGCGCGTCGGTGTCCAGGCCCGGCTCCGGCCCACCGCCCAGCCGTAGCCCGACCCGGTCGAAGAGAGCGCGGTGATCGGCGACATGTGCCGCGCGCAGGTCCTCGAACGTGCGCCGGCCGGCCTGCTCGAGCCGCTCGGACGCCTGGGCGAGCAGCCGGGCTCCGTCACCGTGCAGGCCGTGGTGGGCGCCCGCGTAGTCACTGCGCGAGGCGAGCAGCACCGTCAGCCAGGTCGCCCGGCGCACCTCGATCCCGGTGGTCCGCACGGTCACCACGCCATCGGTGTCCAGACGCAGCGCCACCGCGCAGGTGACGCCGGCACCGGGCGCGGGCGGCGCAGACGGAGGCGCCCCAGGGGCGGGCCCGGGCGCCTTCGGGTCGGTGGAGACGGTCGGCATCCGCACCAGGGCGGACCAGGTCGCACCCTGCGGCGACCCCGCCGCGCCCACCTCGAACAGCCGATGATCCGAACCGACCCGCACCACCAGGTCCGTGGGCGTCCGCATCCGCCGGTCGACCACGAGCGCCCCGGCGGGGCGGCTGGCGAACACCTCCTGGCGTACCGCTGCGACGCCGTCGGACCAGGAATGCCCCGCAACCGCCTCGTCCAGACGCAGCCACCTGCGGTAGTCCGCCGTGACCTCCGGCGCACCGGCGTCGGTGATCCAGAGGTCGACGAGCGGCTGATAGGCCTGACTGCGGCCGCTCTGGAGCCGCTGCACCAGGGTTTCGGCACGAGGGACGTCACCGGCGGCGACCGCGGCCCTGGCTGCGGCCAGGATCTCCGGCGCGCGTCCGGGTTCCAGGCCGGTGCCGCGGGTCGGCCGGACCCGTGGCGCGCCCGTCCAACAGGTGTCGTCATTGATCTGGACCCGGTCCTGTGCGGTGCCGCCGAAGACCATGGCGCCGAGGTTCCCGTTGCCGATGGGAAGCGCATCGGTCCAGGCCCCAGCCGGGGTCGAGTACTGCAGCGTCACATCCGGCGATGCGGCGGCCTTGGCTGGCGGCACGGAACTCCCTCGGTCGTGGTTGGCGGCCGCAGAATCCTATGCCGGGTTCGGCCGAGTGCCCGACGGCGGCAGTCGCCGTCGGGCCCGGCGCTCGATCCGGCTACCCCGCGACGACGCAGAACTGGTTGCCGTCGGTATCGGCCAGTACCACCCAGCCGTCATGGCGGGCCACCTCGGCCGCCCCCAACCCCTGCAGCCGGCCGACCTCGCCATCCAGGTCAGAGGTGAACAGGTCGAGGTGCAGCCGGTTCTTCCCGACCCGGGGCTCGGGCACGTTCTGCAGGGAGAGGCCGACACCGCTCTTCGCAGGGTCCTCCAGGTACGCGGTGCCTTCGTCGGAGGAGCCGACGGCGTAGCCGGTGACCTGCTGCCAGAAGGCGGTTGCCCCGGCCAGATCGGTGGTGTCGATGGTGATGTTGCCAATGCTGCTGCTCACGGGTGGATCCTTCGGGTTGGCTAACTGGTGTCAGCGTGACGCTAGTTATATATCCATCCATCGTCAATAGGTAGTTAGAGTGGGCTCATGGCATCGCTAGGCCTGATCGAGGAGTTCATCAACACGCGCATGGCCGACGGCGACGCGATCGCCTCGGTCCCCGACCTCACCTCCTGGCTGACGGCCCGCGACCTGGTGCCCGGCGCTGCCACGCTGTCCGGGGCCGATGTCGCCAGGGCGACCTCGGTGCGCGAAGGGCTGCGCGCCCTGATCGCGGCCAACAACGCCGATCCGGTGCCCAGCCCGAGAGGGGACGGACTCAGCCCGTCCGCCCGTGACGATCTCGCCGCCCTGACGGAGCGGCTGCCGCTCATCGTGGACGTCGACGCCCGGCCGCCGGGACTCGTGCCGCGGCCGGGACTGCCCGCCGTCGACTCCGCGTTGGCGCGCATGCTCGCAACGGTGGTGCTCGCGGTTGCCGACGGCACCTGGGCACGGCTCAAGGCGTGCCGTGAGCCGAGCTGCCGATGGGCGTACTACGACCAGTCCCGCAACCGGTCCCGGTCCTGGTGCTCGATGGACCTCTGTGGCAACCGGGCGAAGGCGCGCGCGTTCTACAACCGCAGCCAGCCCTGAGTGCCACCGCTCAGGCGCGGTGCGTCTCCTCCAGGTACCCCCCGATCAGGGCCAGGTTCTGGATCGCGGCCAGCCCGAACTGGGAGGCATCGTTGGTGGACACGAACGCGGCCTCGTCCACCGGTTCCAGCACGCCCGGACCGTCGATCCGGGTCCGGGCCCAGTGGCGCTCGCGGCACAGGGCGTTGACGTTGACCATGTCCCCGGAGTCCACGAAGAACCGCCGCCACGCGAACGCGGCCAGCTCGGCATCGCCGGTGCGATGGGCGGCATATGCGGTGAGCCGGCTGTGTGCCTGGATCAATGAGATCCCGGTGAGTCGCCGGCCGAGCTCCGCCTCCTGGGTGGCCGCGTCCGCCAGGTAGAGCCGGCAGTACTGCAGCCAGGCCTGTTCGAATCCCGGCACGTCGGCGAGATCGATCAGTTCCGAGCACACCTCCACGAGGCCGAACACGGCGCTCAGGTGCGAGACGGCGATCCGCTCGCGGGAGGTGTCGAACCGTCCGGTGGACAGGTCGAGGCGCGCCTCCCCGGTGAGGAACCCGTTGGCCAGCGCGCCGATGTCAGCCATTGTGCCGAGCAGCTTGTCCTGGGCGACGGTGTCCCCGTGCCGCTCCCAGCGGGTCAGCCACGTCGCGGCCAGCGCGCCCCAGTCGGTGCCGAGCCCGACGGACAGGGCGGCCGGGTCGGGGGAGTAGACATCCGAGCGGACCTTGCGGGTGGCGTCCACACCGAGCAGTGCGCGCTCGGACGTGGCGAGCTCGTCGAGCAGGTCCCCGACCCGCTCGTCCGCCGTCAGGTAGTAGTAGAACCGCCGGTAGGCCGGGTTCGAGATCCGCAACTGCTTCGCGCTGCACCCCCAGTGCTGCACGTTGTGCCGGGTGCCCAGCCCCGCGAACGCACCCGCGTGGTAGACGTCCACCTCGCCGGTGTGCCGGGTCATCGCCTCCGCGAACCGGAACAGGTCCGCCCGCCCGGAGCGGAGGAAGGACAGCCAGAACCACAGGTCCGGGGACAGTTCGGAGTTGTCCCACGCGTACCCGCCGACGTCGTAGCGCCACGTGTGCCGGTCCGCGTCGTAGGTGTGCATGACGTCGCCGTAGTCCCAGAAGCCGTACCAGCGGCGCTGTTCCACCTGGTCGAGGTAGAACGCGAGCAGGAAGTCGTTGCGGTCCTCGATGGCGGCCCGCGCCGGCGTGGACCGGTCCACCGGGTCCCAGTCGCCGAACACCCCGGCCGCGTGCAGCCGGCCCGGGTCGGTCACCAGGAGTGGTGGCGTCGCCAGGGCCGCGGCCCTGGTCGCAAGTGCGCCCGACGACGGCGTCCCCGCCACCGCGGTCAGGCTCAGTTCGTGGGTGCGGGCGATGCCGTTGGCATCGCCGAAGCCGCTCTCGTAGTCCTCGTAGGTGATCTCCAGCGCGTCCAGCTGGTCGGCGTAGCCGTCCTGGCCGAGCCCGTCGTGGAAGAACCGCACGTCCATGGCGCGCGACTCCGGCGCCCACAGCCACACGGTCAGCTCACCAGTGTCGGTCGTGGCGCCGCGCACGTCGATCTGGGTGGGGGCGCCCTTCCAGAAGTCCCGCAGGCCGAGCTCCAGCCCGCCGGAGGTGTCGCCGAGGTAGGCGTACCCGCCGGCCCGGGTGCCGCCGCCGATGCCGACCCAGCCCACTCCGTCGGCAGTGCGTTTGCGGACGGTGTAACCGTCCGGGCTGCCCTGGTGCAGCGTCCAGTCGTTCCAGGTGGGTACCCAGCGCAGTCGCTCCGCGACTGCAGCGGCCCAGTCGGCGGTGGGCGGAGTGGGCCGGCCGGCGACCTGGGCGGCGCGGACGTCGCTGCCGGGGTCGCGGCGCAGCCCGGTGATGCCGCGGACGGCCTCGGTGAGAAACCCGCCGGCGCTGCCGGCCAGGCGCACGTGCCGGTCGTGGGCCTGCTCGCGCAACGGCACCTCGAACCGGACCCCGAGGCCGGCGAGGAAGTCGTGGTCGGGGTCGCCGTCCCAGACGAAGGAGTGCATCAGACGCACCGTGGGTGAGCCGGCGTAGGCGTACAGGCGCACCGTGAACGGCAGCCACTCGCGGGTGCCGCGGTCATCTCCGTGGACGCCGTCGATGCGCACCACGGCGCGCACCGGACCGTCCTGTTCCACGGTCACCATGCGCACGCGAGAGGAGAACGGCCTGCGTGGCTGCGGGCCGTCGTCGTCAGGGCCGGCGGCGAGCAGGCTGACCAGGCGGCCGGCGCGGGCGACGACGCGGCCGCCCGTCTCGATCGCGGCGATCAGGTGCGCACCCGCGCGCGGCACCCTGACCCGGATCACCCCGGTGTCGACGAGCACGTCCTCGCCGGACTCGGTGACGGACACCTCCCGTGACGGCCGGATCGGCTCGGCGGCGGGCTCGAGCGCGTACGCGTCGCGGGGCGCGGCGGGGGCGGCGGCGTGAGCCGTCCACTTCACGGACCCGTCCGGCCAGGTCGCGGTCACCCAGGTCTGCACGGGCTCCGGCACCCCGTCCGCGGTTCGCAGGGCGATCGGGGTGCCGGCGGCCAGCGTCCCACGGGCCCAGGGCACGCCCCACGTGACGCCGGTCGCGGCGGCGGGGATGTCCTCGAGCCAGTGCAGGGCGGTGCTGGGCAGGCTCCCGGTCGGGCGCTGGGCGGTCGCGGACGGTGCGGTGCTGGGATCGGCGGGCATGAGACTCCTGGGTCGGTTGTGGATGTCCGGTGCACTCACGCCATCGCCAGGACGGGCGCCAGTGCGTCGGCGACGATCCGGGCCACGGCGGTCGCGCCGGTGACGTTGAAGTGGGTGTCGTCGGTGACGCCGTCGGGATAGTTCGGGTGCTCTCCGGGGCGGAACTGCGTGAACAGGGACCTGGACCCGTCCTCGCCGAGGCCCTGGTACAGGTCCGTGGTGGCCGCGGTCAGGTCGATCAGCGGCACCAGCTCGGCCGCGGCCAGATCCCGGACGGCGTCCGGGTAGTCGCCGTGGGTCGGCACGAGGGCACCGGCGGCGAAGGCGCGCCGCTGCACGCTCGTGCACAGCACCGGTGCGGCGCCGGCCTGCCGTACCTCGGTGAGCATCCGGGCCAGGTTGGTGGTGTAGCCCGCGCGCGCCCCGAGGACCTCGGGTTGCTTCTGGTCGTTGTGTCCGAACTGCAGCACGGCGATGTCCCCCGCGGCGGCCTCCCAGAGCAGCGCGTCCCACAGACCGTCCGCACGCAGCGAGGTCGTGGTGGCCCCGCCCTTGGCGAAGTTGTGCACCACCACGCCGGGCGTGAACGTGGCCAGGTGCGCGCCCCAGCCGGACATCGGGGCCTCGTGCGGCGGACAGGCCGCCACCGTGGAGTCGCCGGCGAGCAGGATCCTCATCCCTTCACGCTCCCGATCAACATGCCCTTGGCGAAGTGCTTCTGGAGGAACGGGTAGGCGAGCAGGACCGGGATGGTGGCGACCATGACGACGGCGAACTTGATGCCCTGGGCCGGTGGCGGGAGCTCGTTGCCGAGGTCCTCGGCGGTGAGGGAGGACGCTGCGGTCACCTGCCGCAGGAACATCTGCAGGGTCCACTTGGAGGTGTCGTTGAGGTAGATCAGGGGCGACATGTAGTCGTTCCAGATCCCCACGGCGTAGAACAGGGCGAACGTGGCCAGCACCGGCTTGGACAGGGGCATGACCACGCTGCGCAGGATGCGCAGCTCGTTGGCGCCGTCGATCTTCGCGGACTCCTCGAGCTCCTTGGGCAGCTCCTGGAAGAAGTTCTTGATGATGATGAGGCTGAACGGGTTGATCGCCGCAGGCAGGATCAGGGCCCAGTAGGTGTCCAGCAGGCCGAGCTGTTTGACGATCAGGAAGGTCGGGATCAGGCCGGCGGAGAACACCATCGTGAACACGACCAGGGACATGATGGTGCGCCGGCCGGGCAGGTCGATCTTGGACAGCGGGTAGGCCATCAGCGCCGTCAGGACCAGTTGGACCGTGGTGCCGACGGCAGTGACGGCGATGGTCGTGATGAACGCCCGGACGAACACGCTCGAGCCGAGGATCGAGGCGTAGGCGTCGGTGGTGAACTCGTTCGGCCAGAGGAAGAACGGCCGGGTGGTCAGTTCGTACTCGGTGGCGAAGGACCCCGCGAGCACGTACAGGAACGGCAGGATGGCGATCGCGCCGACGCCGATCAGCACGGCGGCGTTGACGACGTCGAACACCTTGCCGGCCGGGGTGTTGAACCGGTACTTGACCCTGGCCATCAGAAGATCCCCGTCTGGTTGAAGCGCTTGGCGATCCAGTTCGTCCCGAAGATCAGGATGACGCCGACGATCGCCTTGGCCAGGCCCACGGCCGTGGCGTAGCTGTAGGAGCCCTGCTGGATGCCGACGAAGTAGACGTAGGTGTCGAACACGTCCGCGACGCTGCGGTTCAGGGCGTTGGACATGAGATAGATCTGCTCGAACCCGGTGTTCAGGATCTGGCCGGTCTGCAGGATCAGCAGCACGATGATCGTGGAGCGGATGGACGGCAGGGTGATGTGCCAGACCCGCTGCCAGCGGCCCGCGCCGTCGATGATCGCGGCCTCGTACTGCTCCTGGTCCACACTCGCAAGCGCGGCGAGGAAGATGATGGTGCCCCACCCGGTGTTCTTCCAGACGTCCTGCAGCACGATCAACGGCCGGAACCAGGCCGGATCGGCGAGGAAGTTGATCTCGGTGCCCATCAGGTCGTTCAGCCAGGTCCACAGCGGGCCGTTGCCGATCGCGAACAACAGTCCGGTCAGCGAGACCACCACGGTCCAGGACAGGAAGTGCGGCACGTAGACCAGGGTCTGCACGGTCCGCTTGAGGATGTTCAGCCGCAGCTCGTTCAGCAGCAGGGCCATCACGATCGTCAGCGGGAAGGCGATGAACAGGCTCAGCGCCGCCAGGATAAGCGTGTTCCCGAGCAGGCGTGGGAAGTCCGGGTTGGTGAAGAAGTCCTCGAAGTGCTTCCAGCCCACCCACTCGCTTCCCTGGATCCCCAGGAACGGGATGTAGTCGCGCCACGCGATCTGTGCCCCGTACATGGGCCAGAACCGGAACAGCGCGAAGTAGGTGATGCCCGGCAGCATCAGGAACAGCAGCCACCGGTAGCGCACGATCGTCTCGCGTACGTTGCGTCGGTTCTGCGGTCGCGGCGTGATGTCCGCGCCGCCGCTGGCAGCCTCGGCCTCGATGAGCGTGGCCATGCGTGCCTCCTCTCAGGGGTGGGGTGGTGCGGGGGCCGGCCGGCCCCCGCACCGTCGATCAGCCGAGCTCGCTATAGAGCTCGTTCAGCTCGGCGATCACCTGGTCGCCGCCCTGGGAGTGCCAGCGGTCGATCACGTCCTGCACCCCGGCCTCGTCGATCTGACCGGCGATGAACTGGATCCGCGCATCGGAGATCAGCGTGTCGAGCTGGGTGCCGCTGGACTGGTACGTCTCCGAGGCCAGCGCGGCCGCCGGGTTGAACACCGCGTTCTCGAGGTCCTCCGCCTGGAGGTCGAGCCGGAGCTGGGCCAGTTCCTCGTCGTACGGCGTGGCCGGCTGGGTCGAGTACGCGTTGTAGCCGGCCACGTTCGTGCCGAGCTGGGCCCAGGCCCCGCTCACCTGATCGGTGAAGTCCTGGCGGTCCTCGTTGTACACCGCGTAGTCGTCCTCGACGGTGAAGTTGTCGCCCTCGATGCCGTTGTTCAGCAGGATCTGGGCCTCGGTGCTGTTCATGTCGTTCAGGACCTGGAGCACCTGCTCGAGCTGTTCCTCGGTCTCCACGGAGGACCGCGGGATTGCGAGGAAGTTCGAGTAGCCGGCGGTGGGCATGGCGAACGTCCCGTGCGGACCCTCGGGCTGCCCCACGAGCGCGACGTAGGACTCGGCGTTCGCGGGGTCCTGCTCGCGGAAGAGCTCGACCAACTGCGGCGCACGGGACTGGACGTCGATGATGATGCCGCCCTGGCCGTTCAGGAACGGCTCGTTCCAGGTGGCCGGGTCCATCGTGGCGTAGTCCGGGTTGGTGTACCCGTTCTGGACGAGGTCACGCTCGTACTCCAGGGCCTCCATCCACTCGTCGGTGGTGAAGGACGGGACCAGCTCGCCGCCGTCCTCCAGCCAGACGTTCCCGGCGCCGTTCCAGAGCTCGAGCGCGTCGTACGGGCTGCCCGAGCCGATGGACCCGGGCCAGGCGGGGTTGATGAACCCGTACGTATCGTCCTGGCCGTTGCCGTCGGGGTCGTCCTCGGTGAACGCACGCGCCACCTCGAAGAGCTCGTCGGTGGTCTGCGGCTGCTCGAGGCCGAGGTTGGCGAGCCAGTCCGCGCGCAGGATGATGCAGTGGCGGATCACGTCACGGGACCGGTACACGCCGTAGACGTGGCCGTTCACACTGGTCGCCTCCTGGACTTCTGGGTTCTCCGAGACGAGGTTCGGGTAGTCGCCGGAGTTGAGGTAGTCGGTGAGCTCCCAGAAGCCACCGGCCTCCGCCGTCTGCACGAACGCCGGAGTCTTGCCCATCACCATCACGTCCGGGATGTCGTCCCCGGCGAGGACGACGTTGGTGCGCTCGCCGTAGTCGGTGTTCGGCACCCACTGCACGGACAGGTCGACGCCCGTCAGCTCGCTCAGCGCCAGATCGATCGGGTCATCCTCCTCCGGCGGCACGGCGGCGAAGTACGGCGCCATGATCGACAGGCTCGACAGCGCGTCGCCGCCGCCGTCTCCTCCGCCATCGCCGTCGCCGTCATCGCCCCCGCTGGTGCAGGCGGCGGTCAGCGCGAGTCCGGTCACGGTCAGGATCGCGAGCGGTGCTCGCAGTCGCTTCCTCGTTGTCATGGTCGGTGTTCCTTTCGTCATCATCGGCGAGGTCAAACGGTGGTGCTGGGCTCCGCCTCGACCTGGCGGTCGTTGGCGGCGAAGAAGGACAAGCACAGCGCGGTGCACAGGTACAGCCAGAGGCCGACCGAGATGGTCGGCAGCAGGCCGGGCAGCCACGCGGTGACGGCGGCCACGAGGGTGGTCGTGGCGGCGAGCAGGAGGGGGACGCCGGGGAACCGGAGGCCGAACGCCAAGGCGAGACGGAGGCAGTCCCGGGCGCGCAGGTCGTAGTGGGCGTCCATGGTGATCACGAGGAGCTGGTGGATGACGGTCAGCGCCGCGGCTGCCACCAGGGCAACCACCAGCGCGCTGCTACCGGGCTCGCCCCAGAACGAGGTGAGGTTGAGCCCGAGGATCGCCAGCAGCAGCCAACCCGGTGCCTGGAGCAGGTTCGCCCGGCGCAGCTGTCCACGCCAGGCCGAGGCGAACGTGCGCACCAGCGGCTGGGCCTCGCCGCGGATCCGGCCCCGGCTGCACGCGACCGCCGCCGCGACCGACGGGGCGAACCCGAGCACCACGCCGCCGGCCAGCGTGAACACGAGAACCAGGACGTTCAGGACGGCCACATAGCCGACGGCGTCCGCCCAGCCGTACCAGCGCTCGGTACGGCCCGGCGTGTACGCGGACGTCTGGGCGGTCACAGCGCGCCCGGGGGTGCGTGAACCACGTGGTGACGCCGTTCGTGAACGTTCACGAAGTTGGCTGTCATGTATCTCTCCTCAAGTGCGGCTGCGGGTCGGCCGGCACGCAGCCGGGCGGGCAGATGGCCTGGCCGAAGCCGGCGGGGTTCGTTGGTGGGGCAGTTGTGGGCCGAGCGAGTAACGGGCGTCAGCGCCCCACTCGGCCGGAGTGGGCTGCGACTTCGCAGACCGCTCGGACGAGACTCCGTGAACGTTAGGGTTGAATGCATTCACTGTCAAGAGTCTGGGAAAGCGGTCTCCGAATCTCGTGCGGGTGGCACTGCCCATCGGCCGTGCGGATGGCGGTGTGGCCGCGCAACCCAGCCGCCCGGCGTCAGGTGGGGTCTAGGCTCGCGCTCACACAAGTGGAAGCAAGGGGAGTTGGGAATCGCATGGTGGCCAGCCGTCGAACGCGTCCGGGGATGAATGACGTGGCCAGGGTGGCTGGCGTGTCACACCAGACGGTGTCCCGTGTGCTCAATGACCACCCGAACGTCCGGGACAGCACCCGTGAGCGGGTGCTCGCTGCGATCGCCGAGCTCGGATACCGACGCAACAGCGCCGCCCGAGCGCTGGTCACCCACCGGTCCGGCATCATCGGGATCATCACCAGCGGCTCGGTGCACTCCGGCCCGGCGAGCACGCTCGCGGTGCTCGAGCGCACGGCCAGGGCGGCCGGCTACTTCGTCACCGTGGCGGCGGCCCCGCACCCCACGCCCGAACTGATGCAGGAGATCTTCGGCTCGTTCATGGACCAGTCCGTCGAGGGTGTCGTCGTGATCGCGCAGGGCGACGAGGTAGCCGGCGCCGCCCGTGCGGCGTTCGCCGAGGTGCCGCTGCTCATGATCTCCTCGCTCACGCCGGAACCGGACGACCCGCCGCTGGTGTCCGTCGACCAGGAGGCGGGGGCGCGACTGGTCGCCCGCTACCTGCTCGACCAGGGGCACCGGGACGTGGTGCACCTGGCGGGCCCCGAGGACTGGTTCGACGCCAGGGCCCGGGTCCGCGGCTGGCACGCGGAACTGAGTGAGGCAGACGTCACCCCGCGTCCCGACCTCACCGGCGACTGGAGCGCGGGCTCGGGGTATGGGGCCGGGCAGGCGCTCCTCGAGGACCTGCCCACGGCGGTCTTCGCGGCGAACGACCAGATGGCGCTCGGCGTCCTGCGGGCGTTCGCGGAGGCCGGAGTGGACGTGCCGGGGAAGGTATCTGTGGTCGGCTTCGACGACATCGTCGGTGCGGACAACTTCTTCCCGCCACTGACCACGGTCCGGCAGGACTTCGAGGCCCTCGGCCGGCTCGCCATCGACGCCCTGGTGGCGGCGATAGGTGGCGAGGCGGCGGCCCGCGAGCTGGTCGCGCCCGTGCTGGTGGAGCGAACCAGCTCGGGACAGCCGCGGCCCTGAGTCCGTGGCGAGTGCGCTGAAGTGGCAGCCACTTCGGCGCTGTCGGCCGAGCGAGTGGCGCGCGACGGGTTGGCAAGTATTGTTGTGAGCGTTAACATGTTCGCGATACGGTGCACGGGGCGAAGACGCCCGTGACATTCGGGGCAACGACGCGAAAGAGGACCGAGGGATGACCGAACAGTCGGCCGAGCAGGGCCGAGACGCCTTGGTGATCGGGGTGGACTACGGGACGCTGTCCGGCCGGGCGGTGGTGGTCCGGGTCAGTGACGGTGCCGAGCTGGGCAGCGCGGAGTATGCCTACCCGCACGCCGTGATGGACCGGGCGCTGACCGCGTCGGCCGACGAGCCGCTGCCACCCGACTGGGCGCTGCAGGTGCCCGCCGACTACGTCGACGTGCTCAAGAACGCCGTGCCCGACGCGCTTCGGGCCGCCGGCGCGGACCCGGCCGACGTGATCGGGATCGGCACCGACTTCACCGCCTGCACGATGATCCCGACGCTCGCCGACGGCACCCCGCTGAACGAGCTCGAACGGTTCGCCGATCGCCCGCACGCGTACGTCAAACTCTGGAAGCACCACGCCGCGCAGTCACATGCGGACCGGATCAACGAGCTCGCACGCGAGCGGGGCGAGGCCTGGCTGCCCCGGTACGGCGGGCTGATCTCCTCCGAGTGGCAGTTCGCCAAGGCGCTGCAGGTCCTCGAGGAGGACCGCGAGATCTACGACGCCATGGACCGCTGGGTCGAGGCCGCGGACTGGATCGTCTGGCAGCTCGGTGGCAGCTACGTCCGGGACGCCAGCACCGTCGGCTACAAGGGCATCTATCAGGACGGCGCCCACCCCGGTACCGACTTCCTCGGCGCGCTCAACCCCGACTTCGCGACCTTCGTCTCCGACAAGCTGGACGCGCCGATCGCCCCGCTCGGCGCGCGGGCCGGTCGGCTCACCGCCGAGGCCGCAGCCTGGACCGGGCTGACCGAGGGCATCGCCGTGGCCGTCGGGAACGTCGACGCGCACGTCACCCTGCCCGCGGCCAACGCCGTGGACCCGGGCCAGATGGTGCTCATCATGGGCACCTCGACCTGCCATGTCGTCAACAGCGAGAGCCTCCACGAGGTGCCGGGCATGTGCGGCGTCGTCGACGGCGGCGTGATCACCGGGCTGTACGGCTACGAGGCAGGGCAGAGCGGCGTCGGGGACATCTTCGCCTGGTTCGTCTCCACCGGCGTGCCGCCGGCGTACGTGGCACAGGCCGAGGCGGCGGGTCAGTCCATCCACGCCTACCTGACCGACCTCGCGGCCGCCCAGCCGATCGGCGGCCACGGGCTCGTCGCGCTGGACTGGCACTCCGGGAACCGCTCGGTGCTGGTGGACCACGAACTGTCCGGGCTCACGCTCGGGCAGACCCTGACCACGCGGCCCGAGGACATCTACCGCGCCCTGCTGGAGTCGACCGCGTTCGGCACCAAGACGATCGTCGACACGTTCGCGGCCTCGGGGGTTCCGATCACCGAGCTCGTCGTGGCCGGGGGGCTGCTCCG
Source organism: Occultella aeris (assembly GCF_902703175.1). Taxonomy (GTDB): domain Bacteria; phylum Actinomycetota; class Actinomycetes; order Actinomycetales; family Beutenbergiaceae; genus Occultella; species Occultella aeris. The sequence goes on from NZ_CACRYJ010000016.1 coordinate 136,342, forward strand.
GAACCGCTTCCTCATGCAGATGTACGCCGACGTCACCGGGCTGCCGCTGAGTACGATCGTCTCCGAGCAGGGCCCCGCGCTCGGCTCGGCGATCCACGCCGCGGTCGCTGCCGGTGCCTACCCGGACGTTCGCGCGGCCGCGGCCGTCATGGGCGGGCGGGTCGCCGGCGCGTACACACCGGACCCGGAGGCGACCGCCGCCTACGCTGAGCTGTACGCGGAGTACGCCGCGCTGCACGACTACTTCGGGCGCGGCGGCAACGATGTGATGCGCCGACTCAAGAAGATCCGCCGTCGGGCGCTCGGTTCGGCAGCCGCCGAAGGCGACGTAGCTGCGCCCGACCTCGAGCCGCAGGGCGACCTCGTATGACCGGCTCGACCGCACCGATCGTGTTGGCGGACCTGCCCGCGCAGGTGCGCACCGCCGTCGGGCAGGCCCGGGAGCGGGTGGCGGCCCTGCACGGGGAGTTGACCCGCTACGGACTCGTGGTCTGGACCGCGGGCAACGTGTCCGAGCGGGTGGCGGGTGCCGACCTGTTCGTGATCAAGCCGTCCGGCGTCTCCTACGACGACCTGACGCCGGAGTCGATGGTCGTCTGCACGCTCGACGGCACGAAGATCGACGACGGCACCCCGGCGCACCTGAAGCCGTCCTCGGACACCGCGGCACACGCCTACGTGTACCGGCATCTGCCCGACGTCGGCGGCGTGGTGCACACGCACTCGACGTACGCGACGGCCTGGGCCGCCCGCGCCGAGCCCGTGCCGTGCGTGCTGACGATGATGGCCGACGAGTTCGGCGGTGAGATCCCGATCGGGCCGTTCGCGCTGATCGGTGACGACTCGATCGGCCGCGGCATCGTGGAGACCCTCCGGGAGTCCCGCTCGCCGGCGGTGCTGATGAGGAACCACGGGCCGTTCACGGTCGGCACCGACGCCCGCACTGCCGTGAAGGCCGCCGTGATGTGCGAGGAGGTCGCCCGCACCGTGCACATCTCGCGCCAGCTCGGGGACCCGCTGCCGATCGCCCAGACCGACATCGACTCGCTGTACGACCGCTACCAGAACGTCTACGGACAGGGCCCGGCGCCCGAGGAGGACCCCGCGTGAGCACCCACATGACCGACCCGTTCGAGGGCAAGGAGATCTGGTTCCTGACCGGGAGCCAGGACCTGTACGGCGAGGAGACCCTCGCCCAGGTCGCGGAGCAGTCGCAGCAGGTGGCGGCGCTGCTCGAGGAGTCGGATGCGGTCCCGGTCCGGATCGTCTGGAAGCCCGTCCTGAAGGACTCCGCCGCGATCCGGCGGGCAGCCCTCGAGGCGAACGCGGACGACGACTGCATCGGCGTCATCACCTGGATGCACACGTTCTCCCCGGCGAAGATGTGGATCGCCGGCCTGGATGCGCTGCGGACGCCGCTGCTGCACCTGCACACGCAGGCCGGCGTCGAGCTGCCCTGGGCCGACATCGACATGGACTTCATGAACCTGAACCAGGCCGCCCACGGCGACCGCGAGTTCGGCTACATGGCGGCCCGGCTGGGCGTGTCCCGCAAGATCGTGGTCGGCCACGCGTCCGACGGCGTCGTCCGCGCCCAGGTGGGCGCGTGGGCTCGCGCGGCGGCCGGGTGGGCGGCCCTGACTGGCATGAAGCTGGCCCGGTTCGGGGACAACATGCGCGGCGTCGCCGTCACCGAGGGCGACAAGACCGAGGCGGAACTGCGGTTCGGTGTCTCGGTCAACACCTGGGGTGTGAACGATCTGGTGGCCCGGGTCGACGCCGTCGCCGACGCCGCGATCGACGCCCTTGTCGCCGAGTACGTCGAGACCTACGACGTGGTCGCCGAGCTCCTGCCCGGCGGTGAGCGGCACGAGTCGCTGCGCTACGGCGCCCGCCAGGAGCTGGGCCTGCGGTCATTCCTCGAGGAGGGCGGCTTCGCGGCGTTCACCACGAACTTCGAGGACCTCGGCGGGCTGCGTCAGCTCCCCGGCCTGGCCGTGCAGCGGCTCATGGCCGCCGGGTACGGCTTCGGCGCGGAGGGGGACTGGAAGACCGCCATCCTGGTGCGCCTGGCGAAGGTGATGGGCCACGGCCTGCCGGGCGGCGCGTCGCTGATGGAGGACTACACCTACGAGCTCACCCCTGGCAGGCAGAAGATCCTCGGCGCGCACATGCTCGAGGTCTGCCCGTCGCTGACCACGTCCCGGCCGCGGCTGGAGATCCACCCGCTCGGGATCGGGGGCCGCGAGGACCCGGTGCGCCTGGTCTTCGACGCCGACCTCGGCGAGGGCCTGGTGGTGGCGCTCTCGGACATGCGCGAGCGGTTCCGGCTCGTGGCGAACGAGGTGGACATCGTCGGCCCGGATGCGGAGCTGCCGAACCTGCCGGTGGCGCGCGCGGTCTGGGTGCCGCGTCCGGACTTCACGACGTCGGCGCGGGCCTGGCTCACCGCGGGAGGTGCGCACCACACGGTGCTCACCACCGCCGTCGGGCTCGAGGTCTTCGAGGACTTCGCCGAGATCGCCCGCACCGAGCTCGCGGTGATCGACGCGCAGACCACGGTGCGCGGCTTCGCCCGGGAGCTGCGCTGGAACGCCGCCTACTTCCGGCTCGCCCAGACGCTGTAGGGCAGACTGGCCGGGGCCCGACCGGCCAGCACCCGATGGAGGACACCATGTCCAGCTACCCGGAGTTCATCCCGAAGGCCGGCGCCTGCCTGGCCACGAAGAACGTGCTCACCCGCGCCGGCGCGGTGCGGTGGATGGTCCGCGAGGACTCCAGGGCCCCGGCGGACAACGGGTGGCTGATCTTCAGCGAGATCGACACCGAGGAGTACCTGGCGGATTCGAGCAACTTCCAGATCACGGACTTCAACGCCGTCTGTGCGTTGGAGCCCGCGCTGATCGGGATCTACGACTTCCCGGTCGGCTCGGACCTGGAGATCGTGCGTGACGCCGCCGGGATCCACATCATCGACACGACCACCGGCCGGGAGATCCCACGGGACCGGTTCTACGTGCCGCCCCAGTTCCAGGCCTGGCCGGAGTAGGCCCGCAGACTCGCGGGGCGACTGCCCGCAGCATTCCTGATAGCGTTAACAACACCGATATCCCGCGCGCGAGAACGTGCTCCACGCGGCACCGTGAAGGAGAAGAGCAAGGATGCGTCTGGCCAGACTCCATGGAGTGGGTGACCTCCGGATCGAGGAGGCGGAACCGCCCGAGGTGCAGCCCGGCCACACGCTGGTCCGGGTCACCGACGTGGGCCTGTGCGGCAGCGACCTGCACTGGTTCGCCGAGGGGGGCATCGGCGACGCCCGGCTCACCCGGCCGATCGTGCCGGGCCACGAGTTCGCCGGCATCGGCGCTTCCGGCGCGCTCGACGGCGTCCGCGTGGCCGTGGACCCGGCGATCCCGTGCATGAACTGCTCGATGTGCCACGAGGGCCACCCCAACCTCTGCCCGACCGTCGGGTTCGCCGGGCACGGGAAGCTCGACGGCGGCCTCGCCGAGTTCATCTCCTGGCCCACGAACCGGCTGTTCCCGCTCCCGGACTCCTTCACCGGGGCCGACGGCGCGGTCCTCGAGCCGCTCGGGGTCGCTCTGCACGCGTGGGACCTCGGGCACGTGCCGCTCGCGGCGAACGTGGCGATCGTCGGCGGCGGCCCGATCGGTCTGCTGCTCGTGCAGCTGGCCCGGTCCGCCGGTGCGGACCGGGTGGCCGTCGTCGAACCGCGCGAGCACCGGCGCGACGCGGCGCTGCGCTACGGCGCCGACGAGGTGCTCACGCCGGACGAGGCCCGCGAGGCGTCCGCGTGGAAGGGCTGGGGTTCCGGCGGGCTCGGCGCGGATGTGGTGTTCGAGATCGCCGGGAACGACGACGCGATCGCCATCGCCGCGACGGCCGCCCGACCGGGTGCCCGGGTGATCCTCGGCGGCATCCCCGACGACGACTCCTCGTCGTTCCGGGCCGGCACTGCCCGCCGCAAGGGCCTGACCCTGGTCATGGTGCGCCGCATGAAGGAGATGTACCCGCGAGCCATCCGGCTCGTCGAACGGGGCCTGGTGGACGTGCGCTCGCTCGTCTCCGAACGCGCGCCGCTGAGCGACGCCCCCGCCGCGTTCGCCCGGGCCACCGAGCGCACCGGTCTCAAGGTCGTCATCGGCCTCGACTGACATCACGCCCCAGCCCAACACGAATCCGAACACCCCGAGAGGTCCGCGCAACGATGCAGGTCGATACCACCACACCCCCGATGGGGTGGAACAGCTGGGACTGCTACGGCCCCAGCGTCACCGAGGACGAGGTGCTCGCCAACGCCGAGTTCATGGCGGCACACCTGCTCACCTTCGGGTGGAACGTCGTGGTCGTGGACATCCAGTGGTACGAGCCGACCGCGCGGGCCGGCGGCTACAACGACGATCCGCCGGTGGAACTTGATGCGTTCGGGCGGCAGGTACCGGCGCCGAACAGGTTCGGCTCCGCGGCCGACGGGGCCGGCTTCGGCCCGCTCGCCGCCCGCGTCCACGACCTCGGGCTGAGCTTCGGCCTGCACATCATGCGGGGAATCCCGCGCCGCGCCGTCGAGCTCGACCTCCCGATCCTCGGCACCGCGTGGACCGCGACCGACGCCGCCGACACCGGGTCGGTATGCCCGTGGAACCCGGACAACTACGGCCTGAACCACGACCACCCGGCCGCGCAGGCCTACTACGACGCGCAGGTGGCGCAGTTCGCAGCGTGGGGTGTCGACTTCATCAAGGCGGATGACATGCTCGCCCCCTTCCACGACGCCGAGATCGCCGCCTACGCCGAAGCGATCCGCCGGTCCGGCCGGCCGATCGTGCTGTCCCTGTCGCCCGGCACCGGCCTGGACACCGCGCACCTGGACCACCTGCGCGACAACGCCGCCATGTGGCGCATCAGCGACGACCTCTGGGACCGCTGGGAGGACGTGCACGACCAGTTCGACCGGCTCGCCCGGTGGGCGCCGACCCAGCGCCCGGGCGGCTGGGCGGACGCGGACATGCTCCCGCTCGGCCGGATCGGCATCCGCGCCGAGCGCGGCCAGGACCGGCCGAGCCGGCTCACTCCGGACGAGGCCCGCACCCTGATGACGTTGTGGGTCATGGCCCGGTCCCCGCTCATGTTCGGCGGCGACCTGCCGTCCACCGACGCCGACACCCTCGCGCTGCTCACCAATCCCGCCGTGCTGGAGATCCTCAAGCATTCCGACGGCGGAGGCCAGGTCTCCCGCGACGGCGACGCCGTGCTGTGGTCGGCTCGGGCGACGCGGCCCACGCCGCGGGCCGGCGCTGCTGGCGACCCACCCGCCGCGGCCACCTACCTGGCCGCCTTCCACCTCGGCGACCAGGCGAGTTCCGCCGTCGTCGATCCTGACGCCGTGGGCGTGCGTGGCCCGCACACCGCCACCGACCTCTGGAGCGGCGAGGTCCTCGACCTCGCCGAACCCCTGACCATCCCCCCGCACGGCGTCCGGCTCGTGCGACTCGACCCCCACCACTGACCCGCAACCAGGAGCACCCCATGTTGACCGCATCCCTCGTGATCGACCCGGCGTTCGTCGTCGGGCCCGTCCGGCGCCGCACGTTCGGCTCCTTCGTGGAGCACCTCGGCCGGTGCGTGTACACCGGCATCCACGACCCCGAGCACCCGAGCGCCGATGAGGACGGCTTCCGCGGCGACGTCCTCGACCTCGTCAAGGAACTCGGCACCGGCACCGTGCGCTACCCGGGCGGCAACTTCGTCTCCGGCTACCGCTGGGAGGACGGGGTCGGCCCGCGCGAGCAGCGCCCGAGCCGACTCGACCTGGCCTGGCACTCCACCGACCCGAACACGGTGGGCGTGGACGAGTTCATGCGCTGGGCGAAGAAGGCCGACGTCGAACCGATGATGGCCGTCAACCTCGGCACCCGCGGTGTGCAGGAGGCCCTCGACATCCTCGAGTACTGCAACGTCGCGGGCGGCACGCACCTGTCCGACCAGCGCCGCGCGAACGGAGCCGAGGAGCCGTACGGCATCAAGATGTGGTGCCTCGGCAACGAGATGGACGGCCCCTGGCAGATCGGGCACAAGACCGCACACGAGTACGGACGCCTGGCCACCGAGACCGCCCGCGCGATGCGGATGATCGACCCCGACCTCGAGCTCGTGGTCTGCGGCAGCTCGTCCTCGGCGATGCCGACCTTCGGCGCGTGGGAGGCCACCGTGCTCGAGGAGGCGTACGAGTACGTCGACTACGTCTCCGCGCACGCCTACTACAGCGAGAAGGACGGCGACCTGGCCTCCTTCCTGGCCTCCGCCGTCGACATGGACCACTTCATCGACTCCGTGAGCGCTACCGCGGACGCCGTGCGGGCCGCGAAGAAGCTGACCAAGCGGATCCACATCTCCTTCGACGAGTGGAACGTCTGGTACCAGCACCGCGCCGAGTCCCGCCCGCCGACCGGGGACGACTGGCCCGTCGCGCCGGTGCTGCTCGAGGACCGCTACAACGTCGCCGACGCCGTGGTGGTGGGCAATCTGCTCATCTCGCTGCTGCGGCACACCGACCGGGTGCACTCGGCGTCGTTGGCGCAGCTCGTCAACGTGATCGCCCCGATCATGACCGAGCCGGGCGGGCGGGCCTGGCGCCAGACCACGTTCCACCCGTTCGCGCTCACGTCCGAGCACGCCAAGGGCGACGTGCTGCAGGTGGCCGTCGACGCTCCGACGCTCGAGACCGAGAAGTTCGGCGAGGTCTCGGCGCTGGACGCCGTCGCCACCCGCGACCCGGAGACCGGCGCGGTGGCGATCTTCGCCGTCAACCGGTCCACCACCGAGACGCTGACCCTGACCGTGGACGTGCGCTCGCTGGGCGACGTGCAGGTGGTCGGCGCGCAGACGCTGTCCAACCCGGACCACACCTGGGCGGCGAGCGCGGACGACGCGACGTCCGTGTTGCCGGTCGAGAACGGCACGGCCGCAGTGTCCGACGGCGTCGTCACGGTCGAGCTGCCGGCCGTCTCCTGGTCCGTGGTGCGGTTGGGCGCCTGATCCGTGGCCGGTGCCGGCCGCCGAGGCGGCTCACCGCCGAGCGGTCGGCGCCGCGGCCAGGGCGCGGATGTCGCGCTCGGCCTCGGCCACGCCGATGGCGCGGCAGCCCTTGGCGACCCAGCCGCGGATGAGCCCGGGCTCGGCGCGGAACAGGGCGGTGCCCCGGCGGATCAGCGTCATCGGGGGCTTGCGGGACTCGGCGAAGTCCCGGAGCAGCCGGAACCAGAACGTCTGCATCCGCGGGCGGAGCAGGCAGATCGCGTCAGCGAGTACGTCCTCGGCGCGCAGGTCCGCGACCAGTTCCGCGGCGAAGATGCCCTCCGCGATCACGATCGGCTCGTCGTCCAGGACCACGTGGGTGGTGCCCGTGCGGCGCGAGGACGGGATGTCGTAGAGCGGCAGGTCGCTCGCGCCGTCCCGGCAGAGTGCCACCAGGGCCGCCCGGGCGCCGTCGTGGTCCCAGGACGCCGGCGAATCCCAGTCCACGCTGCCGAACCGGGACGGCAGACCGGGTCGGTCGATGTCGAAGTAGAAGTCGTCCAGCGGTACCACCGGCAGCCCGAGCCGGCGGGTCAGCGAACTCTTGCCGGAGCCGGACGGGCCGGTCAGCAGCACCACCCGGCGCCGGACCTGCCGGGCGCCCTCCGGGATGGGGAAGAGCGCATCGCCGGCACTGTCGGGGTCGGGACCTTCGGGCATCCGGCCATTATCCCCATCTCGCACCAGCATCCTTAACCGCAACCGTCACCCCAGTGGAGTGCTCACGTGAACGCATCAGCCAAGGCCATCATCAACCTCGACGTGGAGGGGCCGGTCATCAGCCGGCACCTGTATGGACACTTCGCCGAGCACCTGGGCCGGTGCATCTACGGCGGCTTCTATGTGGGTGAGGACTCCGACATCCCGAACTCCGGCGGCATCCGCCTGGACGTCGTGGAGGCGCTGCGGGCCCTGAACATCCCGAACCTGCGCTGGCCCGGTGGCTGCTTCGCGGACGAGTACCACTGGATGGACGGGATCGGCCCGCGCAGTGAGCGCCCCTCGATGGTGAACACGCACTGGGGCAACGTCGAGGAGAACAACCACTTCGGCACGCACGAGTTCATGGCCCTGTGCGAGTTGCTCGGCGCCGAGCCGTACATCAACGGCAACGTCGGCTCCGGCACGGTGAAGGAGATGAGCGACTGGGTCGAGTACCTGACCCGGGACGGCGACTCCCCGATGGTGCGGCTACGCAAGGCCAACGGGCGCGAGGAGCCCTGGAAGGTGCCGTTCTGGGGGATCGGGAACGAGGCCTGGGGCTGCGGCGGGAACATGAGCGCCCAGCACTACGCCGACGAGGCCCGCCGCTACGCGACGTACTGCCGGGACCACGGTGGCAACAAGCTCTACCGGATCGCCGCCGGGGCCTCCGACGACGACTACGCGTGGACCGAGACCCTGATGAAGGCGGTCAACTGTCTCGGCTGCGCGAAGGAGCCGCGTGGGTACTTCCAAGGACTGACGTTCCACTACTACACGGTGCCCGGGCCGTGGTCGGACAAGGGCAGCGCGCTCGAGTTCGACCTCGACGACTACTACGCGACCATGGTCAAGGCCGCGCGGGTGGAGGAGCTCATCGCCGGCCACGCCGCCGTGATGGACTGCTACGACCCGAAGAAGAAGGTCGGCCTGATCCTGGACGAGTGGGGCACGTGGTGGAACGTGGAGCCCGGCACGAACCCCGGGTTCCTGTACCAGCAGAACACGATGCGCGACGCGCTCGTCGCGAGCGTCCACTTCGACGCCTTCCACCGCCACGCGGACCGGCTCGTGATGGCGAACATCGCCCAGACCGTGAACGTGCTGCAGGCGATGATCCTCACCGACCCCGACTCCGGGGCCCTCGTGCTCACCCCGACCTACCACGTGTTCGAGATGAACTCCGGGCACCAGGACGCCGCCTCGCTGCGGGTCGACGTGAAGTCCGAGGGCACCACGCGCGCGGTCGGGGAGAACGAGTTGGACACGTTCTCGGTCTCGGCCAGCACGAAGGACGGCCGCGCCCTGGTCTCCCTGACGAACCTGGACGCCGACGCCCCGCTCGAGGTGGACCTCGACCTGCGTGGCCGGACCGTCGCCGGGGTGACCGGCCGGATCCTGACGGCGGACGTGCTGAACGCGCACAACTCCGCAGACGCCACCGGTGTCGAGGTGGCGGACCTGGACGGCCTGACCGTCGACGGCGGGGTGCTGCGGGTGAGCATCCCGGCGCATTCGTTCGTGACGGTGGACCTCGAGCTGGCCTGAGCCGGGCGCCGGCGACGCTGCGGAATCGGCGTTCCCCTGACGCGAAGTGCGGGTTGGCTGGCGCGTGACCCGCAGTTCGCGTCAGCGGAGCGCGCCACCCCGTGGTTCCGCTGTCGCGAAACGTGGGTCGGCCGGCGCGTGACCCGCAGTTCGCGTCAGTGGAGCTGGTCCCGGCCGACCTGTCCGTTCGCCATCGGGGAGCCGCCGGCCGGCCGAGCGCCCTGACGAGCAAGATATACTACCGCTATATCTCTCGGATCAGGAGGCTCTGATGACGACCAAGAAGTTGATCAGTCTGCCCGACCAGTTGGCGCGCGACATCAAGGAAGCGGCGGTCAAGGCCGGCAAGTCCGACTCCCTCTGGATGCGGGAGGCAGCAGAGGCGATGCTGGCCGGGGCGAGGGAGGAGTCCCTGTCGGAGATCGCGGACTTCATCTCCGACCGCGACCGGGAAGCGCTGGACCGGCTGGCACAGTGACGTTCGAGCATCTCTCGACCTCGGACCTTCTGTTCCTGTTCGCCAGGGTCGAGGGATTCCGGCCGCTGGTCAGAGATCTGGGGGCGTTGGAGTCTGCGGTGGAGCGGCCAAAAACTACCTTCGGGGGTCACTCGCTGTATCCGACCCTGAGCCTGGCAGCGGCAGCACTGATGGAAGCCATCAATCAGAACCATCCCCTGGTCGACGGGAACAAGCGACTGTCCTGGATCGGCGTGGCAGCGATGTACGCATTGGCGGGCCACCGCAACCCGGTGGTCCCCTCCGACGACATCGTGTCGCTGACGCTGAGCGTGGTTCAGCACGAACTCACGCTGGAGGAGATCGCTGGTGAGTTGGACCGGCTTCTCCGGAAGCCAGATGGGAATGGGTAGGACCACGGCCGAACGCGGATGATCGATCGCCGCGACGTCCGGTCTTCTGGGGATGACCCTCGGGAACGCGGGCGTGTACATCTGGCCATTCCTCGGGCTCCCCGATCTTCCCTCGGCTCTGCTCCTGGTCGTGGGCCTTGCCGGGATCCTCATCGGGGCGCCGGAGTGGGGGAACGCCCGGTCGCGGACCGCAGTATCCGAGGCTCACGCAGACATGCGGTTCGTCGTCCGCCTGGTGGCTGCCGTGGTGCTCGTGCTGATGATGCTCGTGGGCGGTGCGCTCACCGCACTTGGCGCCCGAAGCGATTTCGTCGGCTTCTGTGCGGTGGTGGCGTGCTTCTTCCCAGCAGCGGTCCTGCTGGGCACCGCCCATCTGCGGAGGGCGACGGTCACGGCCACGATCCTGGGTGTCGCCCTCGGCCTGTCGGTGATCGCGCTCCTGATGTACCAGAGCGGGAACTGGGGAGGTCCCTACCCCGGATAGCTCGAACAGTCGTCGGAGTCGGTGAAGGAGGAAGGCGACTCGGGCCTACCCTGACCACATGGCGGCGACGATGCGGGATGTGGCTGCGCTGGCCGGGGTGTCCCTGAAGACGGTCTCCCGGGTGGTGAACAGCGAGCCCCACATCCGGCCGGAGACGGTCGCCCGCGTCCGGGACGCCATCGCGAGCCTCGGCTGGGTGCCGAACGGAAGCGCCCGAGCCCTGCGCACCGGCCGGACCGGAGTTATCGGCATCGCCGTCGCCGGCCTGCGCAGGCCCTACCTCGCGGCGCTCGTCGAGGCGTTGGTCACCGAGACCGACCGGCGCGGGCTCCAGGCGGCGGTCGAGCCGAGCCACGGTGACCCGGCCCGGATCCGCGCGGTACTGGACGGTCGCGGACCGAGTTACGACGGCGTCGTCCTGATCGGCGACGACGGCGCCGGCCTCCCGCTCGACGGGGCCCTCACCGACCGTCCGGTCGTCGTGGTGCAGGGCGACGACGCGGACGCGGACCTGGTGCTCGACGACGTGGCCTCCGCCATGGGCATGGTGACGCGTCATCTCGCGGTGCTCGGACGCCGTCGCCCCCTCCTGCTCGGCGGTGACCGTGGCGCCGACCGCGGGCCGCGTACGCCCGGCGCGCTCGCCGAACCGGGGGCGGTGACCCGCGCGGCACTGGCGGCGGCCGGCTTCGGGGCCACGGTGCCCGTGATCCGGCCCGACGGCGAGTGGGACCGTGGGTGGGGTGCCGCCGCCGCGGTCGCCGCACTTGCCGCCCACCCTGGGACCGACACCCTGATCTGCGTCAACGACGAGGTGGCCCTCGGTGCACTGTCCGCGCTGACGGCCCGGGGCGTGGACGTACCGGGCGAGGTTGCCCTGCTCGGGTACGACAACCTGGACGACGGGTGGTTCTCGACGCCGTCCCTGACCACCGTCGACCCCGGGCCGGCGCGACTGGCCCGTGCTGCGCTTGACCTGCTCGCCGAGCGGATCGCCGGGACCGTACCGGCCGTACCCCGGCGGGTGGTCCTGCCCGTGGAACTGGTCCGGCGCGAGTCCACGATGGGAGCGCCCCGATGAGCCGGCCGACCTTGGCGGACGTGGCCGCACGGGCCGGTGTCTCGGCCAAGACGGTCTCCAACGTGCTGCTCGGGCGTCGCTACGTCGCCGAGGCCACCAGGGCCAGCGTGCTCGTGGCCGTGGCCGAGGTCGGCTACACGGTCAACGAGGCGGGCCGCGGGCTGGCGTCCGGCCGCACCGGGCGGGTCGCCGTGGTGGTGCCGATGATCTACCAGCCGTACTTCGCCGAGGTCGCGGAGCGGCTGATCCTGGCGCTCGAGGAGCACGGGCTGACGACCACGCTACGGATCGCCCACGACACCGCAGCCGAACGGGACGCCGTCCTCGGCATCACCACCCCCGACGTCGACGGCGTGATCCTGTGCCCGCACGGACTGAGCCCCGAGGTCCTCGGTGACGCCGTCCCGCCCCGACCCGTGGTGCAGCTCGGCGGCGGGATCATGCCAACGTTCGACTGCGTCATCATGGGCGAGCGCGAGGGCTTCCGGGCCATGGCCGAACACCTGCTCGACACCGGCCGCCGCCGGATCGCACTGATCGGCACCGGCCCTGCCGAGGCGCCGCAGGGAAGTCGGTTCGCCGGGTACCTCGACGCGCTCGCAGCACACGGCATCGCACTCGACGAGCGTCTGCTGATCACCGGATCGGACTGGGACCGGCGCGCCTCCGGCTACGAGGCCGTGGTGGGCCTGTTGCAGACCGGCGTGGAGTTCGACGCCGTCATGTGCTTCAACGACGCGATGGCCGTCGGAGCCCTGCGCGGGCTGCGCAGCCACGGGTTGCGGGTGCCCCAGGACGTCGCGGTCACCGGCTTCGACGACACCGACGAGGCCGAGTTCACCACACCGCCGCTGTCCTCCGTCAGCCCCGAGCAGGAGGAGATGGTCGCCGCCACGGTGCGGATGCTGATCGAACGGATCGGAGGCCGGGACGAGTTGCCCCGGGTGGTGCACACGGGAGCGCATCTGGTGCCCCGGGCGTCGTCGGCCCCGGCCGCCCAGGACGGGTAGTGCGTGCACACCTCACACTCCGGATGTGCGCCGCGTCTTCAGGGGACATGGTGACCACCTACCTCCTCGAGGGGCCCGACGGGAGGCCGTACCGCTCCAGCGCCCCGGGTGTGCTCGGTGGACATCGGCGCGGGAGGATCTACGGGCGGCTGGACTGCCCGGCCGCGCTGCGGGCGATCGCGAGAGGCGGGTACGTGCGGAACCGAGTGTTCTTCGCCGACGAGGCCACCGCGATCGCAGCCGGGTACCGCCCGTGCGGCGTGTGCCTTCGGCACGAGTACTCGGCGTGGAAGGAGCGGTGATGGACGCCCTCTTCGGCGACGACCTGCTGGCCAGACCCCGCCGCCAGCTCGCGGACGGCGCCACCTGGGTGCCGGGCTGGCTGACCCTCGACCAGCAAGCCTGGATCGTCGCCAGGTTCCACGAATGGGCCGACGGACCGGTGCCGATCCGGGCGGCCAAGGTCCGCGGGCACGAGATGAGCGTGAAGACCGTCTGCCTGGGCTGGCACTGGCGCCCCTACGAGTACACCCGCGAGGCGGTCGACGTGAACGGCAACCGGGTGCTCGACTTCCCGGCCTGGATGGTGCGCCTGGGCCGCCTGGCCCTGGCCGAGGTGACCGGGGACCCGAGCGGCGGCGACGACTACACGCCGGACACCGCCCTCGTGAACTTCTACGACGACCAGGCCCGGATGGGCATGCACCAGGACAGGGACGAGCGCTCCCTCGCGCCCGTCGTCTCCCTGTCGATCGGCGACACCAGTCGGTTCAGGTTCGGCAACACCGAGAGCCGGAACAAGCCGTACCAGGACATCGACCTCGCCTCCGGGGACCTGTTCGTGTTCGGCGGCCCGTCGCGGCTCGCCTATCACGGCATCCAGAAGGTCCACCCGGGCACGGCGCCGGAGGGCTGCGGCCTCGCCGCCGGGCGGATCAACATCACCATGCGTGTCACCGGCCTGACCGGCTGACCGGGCCTACGCCGACTTCTATCGGGCAACGGACTGTCACGAGCCGAAGATCCTGCCAACACCGGTGACCCGATCCGTATGCTCGCCGGCACCGGGTGCACGCTGCACCTGATCGAGCCCTTCGGCTTCGAGCTGAACGATGCGCCGGGGCCGGGCTGGACTAACCACGACCTTGCGAACGTCGTCGTCCATCCCGATCTCGTGCCGCTTGCGACGGTCCTGCCGTGTCATGGCCAGCAGCGGGGCGTCACGTGAGCAGGCGACGGCGGTAGCCCTCGGCCACCGCCGCGGCTCGATCACGAACGCCGAGTTTGTCGTAGATGTGTTGCAGATGGGTCTTGATGCTCGCTTCGCCGATGAACAACGTTGCAGCTGCCTCTCGGTTCGAGTTGCCGTTCGCGACCAATTGCAGCACCTGATTCTCTCGGTCGGTCAGGGCGCCGGGGCTTGGCCGGCGAACCTGCCCCATCAGGTGCTGCGTCACCGACGGCGCGAGCACCGACTCTCCCCGCGCGGCTGCGCGGACTGCTCGCGTCAGTTCGTCGGGCACCGCATCCTTGAGGAGATAACCGATCGCACCCGCCTCGATCGCCGGCAGGACGTCGCTCTCGCTGTCGAACGTGGTCAGGATCAGCACACGGGCACTCGGGGCCTGCTCGCGCAGGGTCGCGGTTGCCGCGACGCCGTCCATCCCGGGCATCCGGAGGTCCATGAGCACGACATCCGCCGCCAGCGCCGTCGCACGTTCGACGCCCTCGACGCCGTCACTCGCCTCGCCGACCACGACGATGTCCTCGGCGTCCGCGAAGGTGTCACGAAGACCGCCCCTCACGATCGGATGATCGTCGACGATCACCAGTCGAATCATCGGTCTGTCTCCTCCTCTGCTCTCGCATCCCCAGGGGCGATCGCCGGAACGCGCACGCTGACGGATGTCCCTTCACCCGGTGCGCTCTGGACCTCGACATGACCGCCGACGCCCCTAATGCGCTGGCGCATGCTCGTCAGGCCGAAGCCGGTGCCGACCCCTTTCGCGAACCCGCGTCCATCATCGCGCACGTCCAACAGCACCTCGGTGCCCGTGTAGGACAACGTGACTCCGACGCGTGAGGCTCCAGCGTGCTTCGCCACGTTGGTCAGCGATTCCTGCGCGACCCTGAAGAGCGACACCTCGATCGCCGGGCTCAGTGGCTCCCGGGTGCCGGTGACGTCCACCCGCGCGTTGATCCTCTGGTCCTGGGACCAGCGCTCGGTCAGCGTGCGCAGTGCGTCGGGCAGGTGCGCTCCGGCGAGCTCCTGGGGAGCCAGCGCCCGCACGGACCGTCTGGCCTCGGTGAGGCTGCTGCGCGCCAGCCGAAGTGCACGCGTGACGTGCTCTTCGGTCTCGTTCTGCACGCTCGCGGAACGCTCCGCGGCCTGGAGCTGCGTGATGATGCCGGCGAGGCCCTGGGCCAGAGTGTCGTGGATCTCGCCGGCCAGTCGCTGCCGCTCGTCCTGTGCTCCGGACTCCCGGGCTTGGGCGACCAGCTGCGCGTGGAGCCCGGCGTTCTCGTGCAGTGCCCCCTCGAGTCGCTCGACGAGCTGCTCCCGCTTGCGTTCCTCTGGTTCGCTGCGCGCGGTGAGCAGGATGCCCACCCCGATCGCCGCGGTCTGCACGACGACGATCAGGAGGAACTCCGCGAGCATCTCAGGGTCCGCCCACACACGCATCGCCGAGCTGTTGATGGCCACGGAGGTGGCCAGGACGCCGAGCACCCCCAACGGCCACGGTCTGAGCAGGTACGCGTGGAAGAAGCCGGAGATGGTGAAGACGAGGAAGATCTCGGAGTACGTCATGAGGGTGACGCACAGTGCCAGCAGTCCGACGAAGTAGATGGCGCTCGGCACGGGCCGGAGCGCCCTGCTCCTGATGGGCAGTGTGTGTCCGAACAGCACCCACAGCACCGAGACCGCGACCAGCCCGAGGACGGAGGTGCCCTCGGGCCAGAAGGGTTCACCGGAGGCCGGAAGCACGCCCAGGAAGTAGATCGCTGTGGAGACCGTCAGCAGCAGCCACGGTGTGAACAGCTGCAGCAGGTCCCAGACCCGCAGGTGCTCCTCCTTCCAGGCCAACCGGGAGCGGTTCGCGAACTCCGCTTCTTCCACGATCGCGGAACCGTGCGTCCTCGAGCTCGGGCGCTCGCCGTCCCCGGCGCCTCGCGTCATCGTCACCTACTCCCAGCGGAAGAGCTTCGCGGCGATCGCGCTCGCGATCACGGCAATACCCGCCATTATGGCAATCTGCAGCCAGAAGGACTGCCCCCCGGCGGTGGCAGTGACCTCGCCCGCTTCGGCGGACCACGCCGCGGTGAGAGCCTGCAGCCCGGGTGGGATGAAGTCGCCGACCTCGCGCAGCAGGTCCGGCATGAGGACACGGGGCAGGAACGCCCCGCCGAAGAACATGAGCGCAACGAACAGGAGGGTACCGATCTGGTTCGCGGCGCCGCTCGTGCGGACCACGGCCGCGGAGATCATGCCGAGCCCGAGCAGTGCCGCAAAGCCGACGACGAAGGCGACCACGAACTCCAGCGGCCGCTCGGGCGGCGCGATGTCCAGCACCGCCCACGCGAGGAAGATCATGAGGGCCGCGGAGACGACCACGGAGGCGAGAGCGACGATCATCTGCGCGAGCAGGACGTTGCGCGGATGCGCCGGGGTGGTCGACAGCCTGCGCAGGATGCCGCGCTCACGATACGTCGCGATCACCGCGGGGACGTGCTGCACGGCGATCATCACCATCCCGAACACCAGCGCCGTCGGCGCCCAGACGTCGATGGACCGGAGCCCGCCGGTCTCCGGCGACGGCTCTCGCAGTGCCGGGATGGCACCCAGCCCGAGCAGGAGTCCCGCCGGGAACAGCACACCGAAGATGACGGTGGCGGAGTCTCGGAGGAAGAGCTTCGTCTCGACCTTGACCATCTCTCGCAGAGCATGCATCAGTCGGCCTTCCTCTCGGAGGGTTCTTTGGATTCCGGGGCACGGCCCGTGAAGGCCACGAACGCGTCTTCGAGGTTGCGCTGGTCGACGCGGAGATCTTCCGCCACGACCTGGGCCCTGGCGAGAGCCCCGGCGACGCTGCTCAGGAGCTGCCCGCTGCCGGTGACGAGCCAGCGACCCTCGGTGATCTCGACGCCTGTCACGTCGGAGAGCTCCGTCAGGACACTCCTGTCGAGTGGCTCCCGCACGCGGAACCTGACCTGCTGTACCGCGCTCGCCCGCGCGATCAGCCCTGCCGGTGTGTCCACTGCGGCGACCCGGCCACCATCGATGACGGCGATCCGGTCGCTGAGGCGTTCCGCCTCATCCATGAAGTGCGTGACGAGGAGGATCGTGACGCCCGTGTCACGAACCCGCTCGATGAGGCTCCAGGTGTCGCGCCTGGCCTGCGGGTCCAGTCCGGTCGTGAGCTCGTCGAGGATCGCGACCTTCGGGTTGCCGACCAGAGCGAGCGCGATCGAGAGCCGCTGCTTCTGCCCGCCCGAGAGAGCCTTGTACTGCGTGTTTCGCTTGTCGGCGAGACCCAGGAGGTCCAGGAGCTCGCGCCAGTCGACGGCGTCCCGGTAGAAGGAGCTGTAGAGCTCGAGCGCTTCGGCGACCTTGATCGCGTCCGGGAAGCTGCTCTCCTGCAGTTGCACGCCGAGCCGCTCACGCACCTCCGCACGGTCCTTGATCGGGTCGAGCCCCAGCACGGAGATCGAGCCCGAGTCGGGCGTTCGCAGGCCGGCGATGCTCTCGACGGTTGTCGTCTTGCCGGCGCCGTTGGGCCCGATGATGCCGAAGATCTCCCCCTCTTCAACGGTGAAGGAGACGTCGTCGATGGCAACGTGCGTCCCGTAGCGCTTGTGCAGATTTCTTACTTCCAACGCGGTCATCCTGCGACGTTATGGGCGCGCCGCTTGCCGCTACATCGACCGTAGCGTCTGCGCTCGGGTTGATTCACGCCTCCACCGCTCGGTGGATCAACAGCACCTTGCCGGATCGCCCGACGCCCTGTTGGTTGTCGCGCTACCCGTCATCGCGGCACACACCTGACCTGGCGCACGGAAGCGGAACCGCCATGCTCGACCTCCCACGCCGGCCCCAGGCCTCGGATCAGCTCAGCATCGAATGCTGTGGCTCGCGCTGTTATGTGGCGAGGTTCTGTCGGCAACCGTGGCGGTTCCGCTGCTGAGTCATGCTGGCGGGTCTGCCCTGACTGAAGTCCCGGAAGCCGATCGGCATGTGGAGCGTGCCGATGCGTGATCCCGTGCGGGCACGGGTGTGCGGGGCCTCGACCATCTCGGCCGACCAATCTTCGTGCTCGCAGGAGCGGGCGGTAGAGGTCGACCAGCGCGCCGGCGACGTCGCCGGGCCGGGTTGCGACGTCTGACAGCGTCGGATCGCCCTCCAGCACGGCGTAGGTGAAGAATGTCTCGCCGTTGACGTGCAGTGCCACCCACGGCTCGCGCGGGACGTTGCGGACCTTGGCCCGGCTCGCCGTGGTCGAGACACGGATGGTGCCGTCGCCGGCGACGTGGTGCATGACGTCGGACAGTTGCGGGCGTCCGTCACGCCGGATGGTGGTGAGGGTCGACTCCCGTCCGGCCGGTGCGACCCCGAGGGCAGCGCTTGGGTCGCCGGGCGTGAAGCGGGTCTATCGACGCCGGCGGAGC
The DNA here is from genome assembly GCF_902703175.1 of Occultella aeris. Classification (GTDB taxonomy): domain Bacteria; phylum Actinomycetota; class Actinomycetes; order Actinomycetales; family Beutenbergiaceae; genus Occultella; species Occultella aeris. The sequence continues at coordinate 154,796 of NZ_CACRYJ010000016.1, forward strand.
GTGTCTTACGTCTCGGAGGCCCGGGCGGCGACGGTCACGATGGCATCCACCACGTCCGGAACAACTTCGACGGGGACCTGGTGTCCCAGCCCGGGGATGACCCGAAGCTCGGAGTCGGGAATACGAGCCTCGATGTCATAAGCCGCCTCCACCGGCACCAGCGGGTCGTCGTCACCCTGGACAACAACCGTGGGGAGATCGATGCTCTCGAGGTTGGCGAATCGATAGTCGGCGCTGGCAAGGTGGCCGACCAGTGACATAACTTCCTGACGGGCGAGCGCAGCGGGGTCGTAGGCGCGTTCGACGGCGCGGAGCACGGCCGCACGGAGCTCGGCTTCGTCGGTCTGGTACCCGGCTCCGGTCAACGCCTGCTCCTCAGCCACCCGACGGTCGATGAATCCCTCCCGGTCGGTCGGCCGCGGTCCCGGAGGCATGTCGGCGAACGCCTCGGGATCGATCGGTGGTAGTTCGGGGTTCCCCGAGTCTGCGGCCAGCAACGTGAGCGAGCGGACGCGCTCCGGTGTGTCGATTGCGATCAACTGCGCGATCGCTCCACCCATCGAGAGTCCCACCACATGGGCCCTTTGCACGTCGAGCGCGTCGAGCACGCCGAGAGCGTCCTCGGCCATGTCGTCGAAGGTGTACGGCACCGGCGGGGGCTCGCCGGTCTCCAACGCGTCACCGATCGCAGCCTCGTCGAGCGGCTCCACCTCCGCGAACACAGTGGTGAGCCCGACGTCCCGGTTGTCGAACCTGACGACCCGATAGCCCTGGTCCACCAGCGCCTCGACCAGTTCCGTCGGCCAGTCGATGAGCTGCATCCCCGTGCCGGCGATCAGCAGCACCGTCTCGTCGTCCGGAGAGCCGAGGCTCTCATAGGCGATCACCGCTCCGTCCAGCTCCACCTCACCGTAGTCCGACCCGGCTTCCAGGGAACTGTCGGATCCGCTATCCGGGGGGCTGCCGGTGCAAGCCGCCATGACTCCTAGGCCCGCGGCCAAGAGCACGAGGGCAGTTCTTCTCATCATGGTTCCTCTCCTAGACGTGGCCCGATACCCGAAGACCGAAGCCGCTAACCGCAACCAACCCGCCAACATCGCCCGCGCGGGCCCGCGAGTGAGCGTCCTGGAGAAGCACGGCGACTTCCTCCGCGGCTTCCGGGGAACCAGAGCGCGTCGATCGGCACGCCCGAATCCCGTGGGCTGAGCCCGGCAGTGTGGCCCGCCGCCCACCACGCTCGGCGACCTGTCGGCCAAGGGCATGGTGCTCACGATCGACCGGGGCGACTACTACCAGGCCGGCATGGTCATCCTGTAGGGCGGGCTCGAGGAGTTCCGGCGTGAACGTCTGGACGCGCTCAAGGGACGCGTCGTCGCCGCGGCGCCGCACCTCCGGCCGGTCCTTGACCGGGTCGAGTCCCAGCACGGAGATCGAGCCCGAGTCGGGCGTTCGGGGGCCGGCGATGCATACTTCTGTTGCGGTCATGCTGCGAAGTTACGGACGCGCCGCAGCCTGCCACATCGACCGTGGCGTCTGCGCTCGGGTTGATAAGCCCTCCACCGTTCGGTGGATCAACAGCACCTTGTCGGATCGCCCGACGCCGTGTTGGTTGTCGCGCTACCTGTCACCCCGATACGCGCCTGACCTGGGGCACGGAAGCGGAACCGCCATGCTCGACCTCCCACGCCGGCCCCAGGGCTCGGATCAGCTCAGCTTCGAATGCGCCGCGAGAACCGCGCCTTCAGGCTCCATCAGCTGGCCGGTGACCTCCACGCCGACGTCGTCCAGGCGGGTGAAGGTGGTCGACCACGATCGTGTCCGGCAGTGCCCCGGTCGACAGGGTGACCAGCCGTTCCGGGATGCCAATGTACGGGGCCGGAATCTCGCCATCCGCGGCTGGTCCCCACTGTTATGACAACTTTAATGGCTTGCCAATTGACAACGCTGAATGAGAGCGTTAACAATGGTCCTCGTCGCACCGATGAAGGAGTCAGAGTTGACCGTGCCAACAACGTTCGAGGGGTCCGTGGGCCACCGCACCGTCGCGCCTGCCGTGCCGACCGGACCGGTCGCCGTGCAGCGTCCGCTGGACCTGAGTGCCGTGCGCCTCGACCCGAACGGACGCCTCGGCGCCTGGCAGCAGCTGAACGCGACCGCGACCATCCCGCACTGCATCGACCAGCTCGAGGCGTCCGGTGTGCTCGACAACTTCCGCCGGCTGGTCTCCGAGTCCGATGCCGACTTCCGCGGCTTCGTGTTCGCCGACTCGGACCTGTACAAGGTGATCGAGGCGGTGGCCTGGGAGATCGGACGGTCCGGCACCGACCGGTGGGACGCCTGGCTCGACGACGTCATCGGGCTCGTCGCCCGGGTCCAGGACGACTCCGGCTACGTGATGACCTGGATCCAGGGCGTCCACCCTGAGAAGCGGTTCGTCGAGCTCGAGTGGACCCACGAGATGTACGTGCTCGGTCACATGGTCCAGGCCGCGATCGCCCTCGACCGCGCCGCCGGCCGCACGGACCTGCTCGAGATCGCGGAGCGCTTCATCGCCCTGATCCACGCCACCTTCGGGCCCGAGGGCGTCGAGGGCGTCTGCGGGCACCCCGAGATCGAGACGGCCCTCGTCGAGCTGTACCGGCACACCGGCGAGCGCGCCCACCTCGACCTCGCGCAGCGCATGATCGACCTGCGTGGCCGCGGCCTGCTCAAGGTCGGCTCGCTCGGCGCTCGCTACTTCCAGGATCACGCCCCCGTGCGCGAGGCCCGCTCCGCCGTCGGGCACGCCGTGCGACAGTTGTACCTGAACGCCGGCGTGACCGACCTCTACCTGGAGACCGGCGAGGCTGCGCTGCTCGAGGCCATGGACGCCCAGTGGGCCAGCGCGCACGAGCGCAAGATGTACCTGTCCGGCGCGTTCGGTGCCCGGCACCGCGACGAGGCGTTCGGCGACGACTACGAGCTGCCGTCGGAACGCGCCTACGCCGAGACCTGCGCCACCATCGCGGACCTGCACTGGAACTGGCGGATGACCCTGGCCCGGGGCGGATCCGGCTACGCCGAGACCATCGAGCGCGAGATCCACAACGCCCTCGCCGCGTCGGTGGACGCAGGCGGCACCCGGTTCTTCTACTCCAACCCGCTGCAGCTGCGCCCGGACCGCTACTCCGAGGAGAACGCCCCGCGCGAGCGCACCTCCTGGTACGCCTGCGCATGCTGCCCGCCGAACATCGCCCGCGTGGTGGCCCAGCTCGCGGCCTACGTGGCCAGCAGCACCGACGACGAGCTGCTCGTGCACCAGTTCGCCGGCGCCGAGATCGACCTCCCCGCCCACCTGGGCGACGGCACGCTGACGATCGAGACCGACTACCCGCGCACCGGTGCGGTGACGCTCAGCGTGCGCGGCACGGTGCGCCAGGGTGCACGGCTCGCCGTGCGGGTCCCGGGGTGGTCGGCGCCCTCCGCTCTGGTCACCGTCGGCATCGACGGGGCCGACGGCGCAGCCGCCCGGGCGGACGCCGACGGCTATGCCCGGGTCGCGCTGGTCGACGGCGCCCGGTACCGGCTGGACCTCGACCTCACGCCGCGCTGGACCACCGCGCACCCGCGCGTGGACGCCGTCCGCGGCTGCGTCGCACTCGAGCGCGGCCCCGTCCTGTACTGCATCGAGCAGGCCGACGTCACGGGCTCGACCGAGGTTGACGACCTGACCGTCGTGGCCGCGCACGCACCGCGCGAGGTGGCCGCGGCCGCCGTCGCCACCGGTGATGTCGGCATCGAGCTCACCTTCCGCGTGAGCGCACCACCGACAGACCTGTACCGGACAGACCCCGGCGACATTCCGCCGTCGGGCATCACCACAGTGACCGCCATCCCGTTCGCGACCTGGGGCAACCGCGCCCCCGGGGCGATGCGGGTCTGGCTCCCGGTCGCCCGCGACTGAGTCGCGGACGACGCACTCCCACCGAATCACCACACGAAGGGCTCAATGATGAGGAAGGCACTGACGGCGACCGCCGCGGTCGTGGCAGGCGGGCTCGTGCTCGCCGGCTGCACGTCCGGCGGCGATGACGGCGCAGACGACGGCGGCAACGGGGGTGGCGGTGAGACCATCCAGATCCTGGTGCTCAAGCACCCCCTGACCGGCCCGATGGCCGACATGGCCTGGGTTGCGCAGCTCGAGGAGATGGCTGACGTGACCATCGAATGGGAGGAGGTCTCCGCCGACTGGGACCAGAAGAAGTCCACGATGCTGGCGGCCGGGGACATCCCCGACCTGGTGGTCGGCGTGAACGCGATCACCGACTCCGACCTGGTCACGTTCAACGGGCTGTTCGAGGACCTCAGCGACGATCTGGACGCGCTGCCCAACGTGCAGGGCATGTTCGAGGCGGTCCCGGAGACCGAGGTGATGGCCACGCAGCCGGAGGGGGAGGTGTTCTCGCTGCCGAGCTATCGCCGGTTCTGGCCGCAGACCGCCACCCGTCAGTACATCAACCAGCAGTGGCTGGACAACCTCGGCCTGGAGATGCCGACCACCTGGGACGAGCTCTTCGAGGTCCTGAAGGCGTTCAAGGACGAGGACGCGAACGGCAACGGGGACGCCGGTGACGAGATCCCGATGGACTGGTCGCCGACCGGGACCGGCGGCTTCGGCTTCTTCCAGCCCTCCGCGTTCCTGGGCAGCCTCGGGCTGCCGATCACGGGCGGCGGCGGCGCCGGCTACTTCGTCGAGGACGGCGAGGTGGGCAACTTCTTCACCGACGAGCGGTACCGCGACGTCGTGGAGTTCCTGCACGACTGCTACGCCGAGGGCCTCATCAGCCAGGAGGTCATGACGCAGGACTACTCCGCCTATCAGTCGGTGGGCCGCGGCAACGGCGATGACGCGACCGTCGGGTTCTCCTGGGGCTGGACGGCGTCGGACCGGTTCGGCGCCCAGCTCGCCCCCCAGTACGCAGCCACCGCCCCGATGATCGCGCCGGGCGCCGACGCCTCCGACGTGGTCTGGAGCTACGACAACTACTCGCTGAACTACGGGCCGAACAGCATCACGATGTCCGCGCAGACGGACGCCCGTGACGCCTCCCTGCGAGTGATCGACGCCTTCTACGACCAGGACATCTCGGTGCAGGTCCTCTGGGGTGACATCGGCCCGAACATCGAGGAGACCGGCGAGAACGCGTACACCGTGCTGCCGCCCGCCGACGAGACGTCCGACCCCTCCACCTGGAAGTGGACCACCTCGCTGGCGGACAACGGGCCGATGTGGATCCGGGACGACATCGACGTGGTGCTGCCCTCCGATCTGCAGGAGGCCAACGACCAGGCCGAACCACTGGCCGATGCGCTGGCGAACGTCGACCCTGTCGAGGACGTCTTCCCGGCGGAGTTCTTCAGCCTGAGCGCCGAGGACTCCTCGACCGTCTCGCTGAACAACACCAACTTCCTCGCCATCGCGATGCAGAACTGGGCGACCTGGGTCACCGAGGGCGGCGCCGAGGCCGGGTGGGACGACTACGTCGCGCAGCTGGAGGCCGCGGGCGTGCCACAGAACGTGGAGATCTATCAGGGCTATTACGACGAGTACGTCGCCTCACTGGGCTGATCACCTCCCGGGCCCGCCGCCGTCGTGGCGGCGGGCCCGGCCAAACGGCCGAAGGAGGCCAGGATGACGCTGATCGAACCCACGCCGGTCAAGGTGACGGGTCGGCGCTCGAGGGCCGCGACCGGGGCCGGTGTGCCCCCGCGCCGGGGCCTGCTCCGCCACTTCCGCAGGTACTGGCAACTGTGGGTGATGGCCGCACCGGCCATCGCGTTCGTGGCCGTGTTCTCCTACATCCCGATGTACGGGATCCAGCTCGCGTTCCGTGAGTTCGACTTCACCGCCGGCCTCACCGGCGGGGAGTGGGTGGGACTGAAGTACTTCCAGCAGTTCTTCGAGAGTCCGCAGTTCTGGACGCTCATGCGCAACACCGTGGTGATTAGCGTGACCACTCTGGTGGTGGGCTTCATCGCCCCGATCGCGCTGGCGCTGCTCGTGAACCAGGTGATCGGCAGGTCGCGCAAGAAGTTCCTCCAGACGGCCACCTACCTGCCGCACTTCATCTCCATCGTGGTGATCGTCGGCATGCTGCAGGTGTTCCTCTCGCCCACCTCCGGGCTGATCACCCGGTTCCTGGAGGGGCTGGGGATCACCGGGGTGAACTTCCTCGGCGATCCCTCGGCGTTCGTGCCGGTCTACGTGATCTCCGAGGTGTGGCAGCACTGCGGTTGGAACTCGATCATCTACCTGGCCGCCCTGGCCAGCGTGGACACCCAGCTCTACGAGGCGGCGAAGATCGACGGCGCCGGCCGCCTGAGCATTGTTCGGCACATCGACCTGCCGGCTCTGATCCCGACCATGATCGTGCTGCTGATCCTGAACATGGGCGGCGTGCTGAACGCCGGCTTCGAGAAGATCTTCCTGATGCAGAACCCGCTGAACCTCTCCGTCTCGGAGGTGATCTCGACCTACGTGTACAAGATCGGGATCCTGTCCAACCAATTCAGCTATGCGACGGCGATCGGGCTGTTCAACACGGCGATCAACTTCGTCTTCCTGGTGGTCACGAACCAGATCGCCAAGCGCGTCGCCAACACGAGCCTGTGGTGAGAGGAATGACGACCATGCTGACAAGGCTGCGGCACCGCAGCCCAGGGGACATCGCCTTCATGGTGTTCCTGGCGCTGACCTGCGGGCTCATCCTGTTCATCACGCTGTACCCGGTGTACTTCGTGATGATCGCCTCGATCTCCGACCCGACCCTGGTGTCCACCGGCCGGGTGTCCTTCTGGCCCCGCGGGCTGTCCTGGTTCGGTTACGAGCAGATCTTCGCGGACACCCGGATCTGGACCGGCTACCGGAACACCCTCCTCTACACGGTGGCGGGGACGGCGTTGAACCTGCTGGTGACCCTGCCGGCCGCGTACGCGCTGTCCAGGCGCGAGTTCGCCCCCCGCAAGTTCCTGATGCTGTTCTTCGCGTTCACGATGTTCTTCAGCGGCGGGCTGATCCCCACCTATCTGCTGTACCGGGACCTCAACCTCCTGGACAACTGGGCGGTGTTCGTGCTGCCGTCCGCGGTGAACGTCTTCAACCTGATCATCGCGCGCGCGTTCTTCGAGAACTCCCTCCCCGAGGAGATCTTCGAGGCCGCCACGATCGACGGCGCCAACTACTTCCAGTTCTTCGCGAAGATCGCAATCCCCCTGTCCATGGCGATCATCTCGGTGATCGGGCTGTATTACCTGGTGCAGCACTGGAACGACTTCTTCACCGGTCTGGTTTTTGTCCGCACCTACGACAGACAACCGTTGCAGATCGTGCTCCGGGACATCCTGATCTCCAACCAGGCGTTCGCCGGTGGCGCCGGTGGCGCCGGCGGCACGGGCGGCAGCTATGCCCAGCAGTACGCGGACCAGATCAAGTACGGCGTGATCGTGGTCTCCACCCTGCCGATCATCGTGCTGTACCCGTTCCTGCAGAGGTACTTCGAGAAGGGTGTCATGATCGGATCGGTGAAGGGCTGATGCTGCGCCTGCTCGGATGGCACACCCGCGCCGGCGAGATCGGTCTCCGGCTGTTCCTCCTGAACGTCCTCTGGCTTCTGTACACGCTGCGCGGCGGGGTGGTGCTCGGGGCGTTCCCGGCGACGGCCGCGGTGCACGCCGTGCTGCGCCGTGACGTGATCAATCCCGGGGACACCGGTCGGGCGTCGCTCCGAGCCGAGTTCGCGGCGGCCTGGCGCGCGGAGCTGCGATCGGCGAACCTGATCGGCTACACGCTGACGGCGGCGTGGGTCCTGCTGTTGGTTGAGCACCGGCTCCTCACCTCCGCCGGCGCCCAAGGGCTGGCGGCTGGGGTGGCGGCGGTGTTGTGGTTCGCAGCCGCGGTGCTGTTCCTGGCGTGTGCTTCGGTCTGGATGCTGGCGGTGCACTTCGACGAGGGGCCACTGGCGACGCTGCGCCGCGCGGCGGTGCTGGTCCTGGCTCGCCCGCTGACCGCGATCGGGACGGCCGTGGTGCTGGCCGTGACGCTCTGTGTGTACTACGTGGTTCCAGGCCTGATCCCTGTTTTCGGCGTGGCGGTACCCGCCTTGCTCACGTCGGCCTGGCTGTGGCGCAGCGGCGTCCTACCGCGGCCGGCCCAGGAACCGCATCCATCGCCCGTACCGGCCCACTCCCAGGTCTGAAGGGGAACAACAGTGTCGATGAGCCGAGTCGAACGGTCCGACCGCGTCCGGGCGCAGGTTGTGCTGCGGCCGCTCGGGCACACCGGGCGGGTCCGGATCGAGAGTGGGCCACTGGCCGAGCGGATCGCCGACGCCGCGGACACCTATCTCGACATGGACCCGGACGACGTCCTGCACGGCTTCCGGACGGCGGCCGGCCGGGCCGCTCCCGGCGCGCCCCTGACCGGGTGGTCCGCCGTGACCTCGGAACCCACGTTCGGGCAGTGGGTCAGCGGACTCGCCCGCCTCGGCGTCACCGCCGGAGTGACGGCGGCGAGCGAGCGGGCGATCGAACTGGTCGACGGCTTCGCGGAGACGGTCGGTCCCGACGGTGACGTCCGGATGTCCCTGTACGGCTACGAGAAACTCATCTGCGGACTCGTCGACACGTTCACCCTCGCCGGGCACGAGCCGGCGCTGGCGCTCCTCGAACGGACCGTGCCCTGGGCGGACCGGACCTTCGACCGGGCCCGGCCGACGCCGTCGGCGCACGACTTCGCCGGTGGCCGGATCGGGCCGACCAGCCACGCCCGCACCCTCGAGTGGTACACGCTCGCCGAGAACCTCCACCGCGCCTGGCTGGCCGGTGCGGACGAGCGGGTCGGCGAGTTCGCGCGGGAGTGGCACTACGACGCCTACTGGGACCGCTTCCTGACGGAGCCGCAGCCGGGCCGGGCCTGGCCGGTCCCGACCTGGCTGCACGCATACTCACACCTGAACACGTTCGCATCGGCGGCCGCGGCGTACGAGGCCACCGGCGAGGACCGGTACCTGGAGATCGTGCGCAACGCGCACACGTACTTCACCACGACGCAGACGTTCGCCACGGGTGGCTACGGTCCGAGCGAGTTCACGCTGCCGGAGGACGGTGCGCTCGGGCGCAGCCTGGAGTGGCGCACGGACTCGGCCGAGATCGTGTGCGGGTCGTGGGCCGCGTTCAAGGTGTCCACGGCGCTGCTGACGTACACCGGCGAGGCGCGCTACGGGGACTGGGTGGAGCAGCTCGTCTACTCCGGGATAGGCGCGGTGACGCCGGTCCGGCCGGGTGGCCGCACGCCCTACTACCAGGACTACCGGCTCGGGGTCGCGACGAAACTGCCGCACTGGGACGACTGGCCGTGCTGCTCCGGGACGTACCTCCAGTGCGTCTCCGAACTCCCGAACTTCCTCTACTACGCGGCCGACGACGGACTCGCCGTGCTGCTCTACGTGCCCTCGACGGTCTCCTGGGAACACGACGGTCGCGAGTTCGGTCTCACCCTCCAGACGTCCTACCCGCGGACCGACGATGCCCGCCTGACCCTGCGCGGCTCGGGTCACCTGGCGTTGCGGCTGCGGGTCCCGTCGTGGAGCGACGGCTTCGCTGCGGCCGTGAACGGAGAACCCGTGCCCGCGGTCGCGAAGGAAGGGGACTGGCTCGTCATCGACCGGGACTGGCGTGACGGCGACGTCATCGACGTCACGATCGGCGCCGGGCTGCGGGTCCTGCCCGTCGATGCCCGGCACCCGAACCGGGTCGCCTTCGCCCACGGCCCGGTCGTGCTGGCGCAGAAGGCCGACTGGACCATGCCGATCTCGCTCCCCACCCCCTGGGAGATGGTCGACCTCGACCAGGCCTTCGAGCCGGGCGAGGGTGTGCGGTACACGCCCAGCGGCGTCGGAACGGCGCGCCTGCCCCTCGGCGACCTGCGGCCGCTGTCGGAGATCGCCGAACGGACGCCGTACCGCGTCTACTTCGACCTGGACGACCCGCGGATCGTCTGACCCGTGCGCCGGCGCCTCGGCGGCAATTCGGGGCCGGGCCCAGCCGGCCCGTCCCACCACCAACCCGACTGGAGTTCGAACCCGCATGACCGATCACCTCTTCTCCACCGACGCCGAGAGCATCACCTGGCGGGGCGGTGGCGAGACGCTCGTGGTCCAGGCCTGGGGCGCTGACTCGGTACGGGTGCGCGCCGCCCACGGGGCCGGCGTGATCGACACCGACTGGGCGCTGCTGCCACCCGAGGCGGGCGCCCACGAGAAGGTGAGGGTCGCCGTCGACGGCTCGGTGGCGACCCTGACCAACGGTGAGCTGCGCGTCGTCGCGACCGCCCGGGACTACTTCGACGGGCAGTCCGGCTACCAGCGGTTCGCGTGCCGGCTGGAGTTCTACGGGGCCGATGGACGCCTGCTGTTCGCCGAGGAGGACGCCGGCGGCGCCCTCAAGCTGCGGGCTCGGGACTACTCGGCGCAGGACGGCGGCACCTACGCCACGACCCTCGCCCTCGTGGCCGACCCCACCGAGAAGCTCTACGGGATGGGTCAGTACCAGCAGGACATCCTCGACATCAAGGGCTGCACGTTCGAGCTCGCCCACCGCAACTCGCAGGTGAGCGTGCCGTTCGTGCTGTCCAGCGCCGGCTACGGGTTCCTCTGGCACAACCCCGCGGTCGGCCGGGCGACGTTCGCGAGCAACCGCACCGAGTGGGTCGCCGAGTCCACCAGGCAGCTCGACTACTGGGTCACGGCGGGATCCACGCCGGCGCAGATCACCGCCGCCTACGCCGACGCCACCGGGCACGCGCCGATGATGCCCGAGCACGGCCTCGGCTTCTGGCAGTGCAAGCTGCGGTACTGGAACCAGGAGCAGCTGCTCGAGGTGGCCCGCGAGCACAAACGGCGTGGGCTGCCGATGGACGTCATCGTCGCCGACTTCTTCCACTGGCCGCACATGGGCGACTACCGGTTCGAGGAGGAGTTCTGGCCGGATCCGGCCGCGATGGTCGCGGAACTGAAGGACCTCGGCATCGAGCTCATGGTCTCGGTGTGGCCGCAGGTGTCGCACTCCTCGGAGAACTACGCACGGATGGCCCGCGAGGGCTGGCTCGCCCTCTCCAACCGGGGCGTCGACGTGCAGATGGCCTTCGAGGGCCCGAGCCAGTTCGTGGACGTGACGAACCCGGCGGCCCGCGACTTCCTCTGGGAGACCTGCCGCGCCAACTACGCCCGGCACGGCATCCGGCTGTTCTGGCTGGACGAGGCGGAGCCCGAGTTCGCGTTCTACGACTACGCCGCGTACCGGTACCACCTCGGCCAGGTCCGCGAGGTCGGCAACATCTACCCGCAACTGTTCGCACGCACCTTCCATGACGGACTGATGGCCGACGGCGACGGTGCTCCGGTCGCTCTGGTGAGGGCCGCGTGGGCCGGTAGTCAGCGCTATGGCGCCCTCGTCTGGTCCGGTGACATCCACTCCAGCTTCGCCTCGATGGCCCGTCAGATCACCGCGGGGATCCACATGGGCGTGGCCGGGATCCCGTGGTTCACCACGGACATCGGCGGGTTCGGCGGCGGACGCACCGATGACCCGGCCTTCCACGAGCTCCTGGTGCGCTGGTTCCAGTTCGGGACCTTCCTGCCCGTGATGCGACTGCACGGCGACCGCGGGCCGGCCGAGCGGGTCCGGGCCGCGGACGGCAGCCACCGCCGGGACTCCGGCGCAGCCAACGAGCTCTGGAGCTTCGGCGAGGAGGTGTTCGCGATCCTGTCCCGCTACACCCACCTGCGGGAGCGGCTGCGCGACTACACGCGATCGGTGATGGGCGCCGCGCACACCGACGGCCAGCCGGTGATGCGTGCCCTGTTCCATGAGTTCCCGGGCGACCCGGCCGCGTGGGACGTGGCCGATCAGTTCCTGTTCGGGCCGGACCTGCTGGTCGCGCCGGTGCTCGAGGCCGGGGCGCGCTCGCGGCCGGTCTACCTGCCCGCCGGGGCGGACTGGACCGATCTGCACACCGGCGAGGTGCACCACGGCGGGCAGCGGATCGAGGTCGACGCGCCGATCGAGGTCATCCCGGTGTTCGCCCGCGCCGGGGCGCTGCCCGACCTTGTCGGTAGCCTCTGAGGGGCTGCTCCACGAGGTGGCGCCGGGGTGGGAAGCGCACGTAACGTCCACGTAACTAATTGACCCTAGTCTGACGATCTGTGTAGCGTACTTACATCAGTCGATGACGAGTGGGGGAACGGCCAGTGGTCGAGGTGGACGATGTGGCGCGGGTCCGAACGGGCCTGAGCCGGGCGATCGCCGAACCCGGCCTGATCGGCGACGGCCCCGTCGGCCTGTGCGCGAACTACACGTCCGTCACGGCGGACCTGCGCCGCGGTGTCGACGCGCTGCTGGGTGCGGGTGTGGAGCTGACCACGATCTTCACCCCGGAGCACGGTTACTGGGGTGCGGTGCAGGCGGGCGAGAGCGAGGGCGACGGCGTCGACCTCGCCACCGGTCTGCCGGTGGTGGACACCTACCGCTCCGACGGGCAGCGGCTCGACGCGCTGCTGCGCGAGTCCGGGGTGGGCACGATCCTGGTGGACTTCCAGGACATCGGCGTTCGGTTCTACACCTACACCTGGACGCTCTTCGACCTGCTCTGCTCCGCGGCGCGGGTCGGGATCCGCATCGTGGTGCTCGACCGGCCGAACCCGCTGGGCGGTCTGGTCCGGACCGGGCCCGGGCTCGATCCGTCCTGCGCCAGCTTCGTGGGCCGGGTCTCGATCCCGCTCCAGCACGGACTCACCCTCGGCGAGCTCGCTCGGTGGTTCAATGCGGCCCACGTGCCAGACGCGGTGGGCGCAACCGCCGATCTCGAGGTGGTCGAGCTGGCCGGCTGGGCCCGGCAGCGCCAGGGCGCGGACGACAGCTGGGTGCTGCCGTCGCCGAACATGCCCACGCTGACCACGGCGACCGTCTTCGGCGCCATCGGGCTGCTGGAGGGCACGGTGCTCTCGGAGGGCCGCGGCACCACGAAGCCGTTCGAGCTGTTCGGAGCGTCCTGGACCGACGGACGCCTGGCCGTCGCGCTGACCGAGCGCGACCTCCCCGGTGTCGCCTTCCGTGAGGCCGTCTTCCGTCCCACGTTCAGCAAGTGGCACGGTGACGTGGTGCACGGCGCCCAGCTGCACGTGCGCGATGTGGCGGCGTTCGATCCGATCGCGACCGGCGTCGCCGTGCTCCAGGCGGTCGCGGCCTTGTATCCCGGGGAGTCGATCTGGCTGCCACCGCAGCCCGGCCGCCCGCCGTTCATCGACCTCCTCTGGGGCTCGCCGACCCTGCGCGCCGGAATCGACGGCGGGGCGGACCTGAGCGCGATCCTGGACGGCGGCCCACCGACTCCCACCGTGCCACCGGAAGCGCTCCTCTACTCCTGAGCATCGCCCCCGAAACCGAACGAACGAAGGACGAATCCGTTGTCACCTCAGACGATCATGGCCGTGGGCGGTCACATCGGCGACATGGACCTCGCCGCCGGGCCGATCCTCGCGCAGAACGTGCTCGACGGCGGCCGGTCCGTGCTGGTGGCGCTCACGCCGGGGGAGCGGGGGCACCCGAGGATGTCAGCCACGGACTACCGCGAGCAGAAGGTCGCCGAGGCGCGGGCCTTCGCGGCCGGGATCGGCGCCGAGGTGGTCATCTTCGACGACATCTCCGACGGCTTCCTCACCGCCGACGACGCGGTCGCCGAACGGGTCGCCGACCTGATCCGCGAGGTCAGGCCGACCACGCTGCTCGCTCACTGGCGGCGCAGCATCCACACCGACCACGAGAACGCCTCGATCCTCGCCGAGCGGGGGCGTTACCTGGCCGGCCTGCCCGGGTGGAAGGACGAGACCGCACGCCATGGTGTGGGCCGGCTGCTGTTCACCGAGAACTGGGAGGACGCGACCGGCTTCGACGCGGACGTGTTCGTGGAGATCTCGACGCAGGCGCACCGGCTCTGGACCGAGGCCATCAGCGGCCAGGCCTTCGCTCGCGGGGAGACCTACGGGTTCCGCTACATCGACTACTACTCGGCCCAGATGATCACCCGGGGATGCCTCGCCGGGGTGCCACACGCCGTCGCCCTCTCCTCCGGGCGGACTTGGGGCATGACGCCCCTGAACTGACCCGACCCCTCGGTGCAGGGCAGGCAGCTGCCGCCCTCGCGCCGTCAATGAGCACCGTCGAACGGATCGGAAAGGTCATTCCCTTGCAGGTCACCTATCGCCCGCACCGGCCCGGTGATGCCGCCCGGCTCGCCGAGCTCACCACGGTCGCGATGGCTCGCGACGCGGTCAGCGAGGACTGGTTCACCCACACGGTTCTGCTGGACCCGAACTTTGACCCGGACGGCCTCATCGTCGCCGCTGACGGGGCCACCGGGCAGGCTCTGGGCTTCGTCTACGCGGTCCGCGCCGGGCGGGGGATCGGGCCTGATCCCGACGGCGGGTGGATCACCATCGGCTGCGTCCGGCCCGACGCCCGCCGGCAGGGCATCGGGACCGAGCTCGTCCGCCGGGCCGGGGTGTTCCTCGCGGGCAAGGGGGCTCACTGGGTCAACTACGCCGCGTATCCACTGGCGTACTTCCTGCCCGGTCTGGACGCGGCGGCGTACCCGGACGCTGCCAGGCTGTTCGAGCGGGCCGGCTTCCGGCGGCTGTACACGGCTGCGGCGATGAGCATCGATCTGGCCGGGTACGCGACGCCGGCCGACGTGCTGGACCTGCGCGCGGCGCGGGTCGCCGAGGGGTACACGTTCGCCACCGCGCGGCCAGACGATCTGCCCGAGGTGATCTCCTTCGCCGCGCAGCGGCTGGCACCGGACTGGGGTGAGGCGGTCCGGGACTCGGTCCTGCAGCACGGCCGGATCGACAGGGTGCTCCTGGTGCGCCACCCCGACGGCGACGTCGTGGGCTTCTCCACGTACGGCGCGTACCGCGGGCTGCGGGAACGGTTCGGCCCGTACGGCGTGGACGAGACGTCTCGGGGCACGGGTCTCGGGAAGGTGCTGCTGCACGAGACCCTCGTCCGGATGCGCGCCGAGGGTGCCCAGAGCGCCTGGTTCCTGTGGACCGGTGAGGACTCACCCGCCGGGCACCTCTACCTGCGGTCCGGCTTCCGCATCACCAGGCGCTTCGACGTGCTGCGCGCCGAGCTGGACCACTGACGCCACCCATATTGTTCCCCCCGCTCCATCCATCGAAAGGTCTCCACATGAGAACCCCGAGGTTCATCCGCCTGGCCGCCGTGCTGACGGCCGGCGCCCTCGTCCTGTCGGCCTGTACCGGCGGCGACGGTGACGACGGCTCCGGCGAGGACGCCGGCGCGGTCGCGCCGCTGACGATCCACGCCAACACGGCCAACACCTACCAGCAGAACTTCAACCCGTTCTCCCCGACGGCGCTCCAGGGCACCAAGGGCATGCTGTACGAGCCGCTGATGATCGCCACCCCGATGGTTCCCGGTGAGGCGCAGCCCTGGCTGGCGGAGTCGATGGACTTCAACGAGGACGGCACGGTCGTCACGTTCGTGCTTCGGGAGGGCGTCGCCTGGTCCGACGGCGAGGCGTTCGACGCCGACGACGTCGCCTTCACCTTCAACCTGATGCGCGACAACCCGGCGGCGAACGCCGGTGCGCTCGACCTCGCCGAGGCGGTCGCCACCGATCCGCTCACGGTGGAGGTGACCTTCAACAGTGTCGCGTTCGCGTTCCAGGCTTCCATCGCGAACACCGTCATGGTCCCCGAGCACGTGTTCGCCGACGTGGACCCCGTCGAGTTCCAGAACGAGGAGCCGGTGGCCACCGGGCCGTTCGTGCTCGAGCAGTTCGGGCAGCAGCTCTACACGCTGAGCGCGAACGAGGGTTATTGGAACGCCGACGAGGTCGAGGTCGAGCAGGTCCGCTATCCAGCGTCCTCCGACCAGACGTTCAACAGCTCGCTGCAGGCGGGCGAGTTCGACTGGTCCGGCGGCTTCGTCGCCAACATCGACCAGATCTACGTCTCCGGGGACCCGGAGCACCGCTCCTACTGGTACCCCGGTGATGGGCTCGTGAACCTGCTCGTGAACACCCAGACAGCACCGTTCGACGACGTTGCGGTACGGCAGGCCCTCAGTGCCGGTATCGACCGCGACCAGCTCTCCGAGGTCGCCATGCAGGGGTACACCCCGGCGGCGCACCCCACCGGGCTGCCGTTGCCGGCCTATGAGTCGGTCATGAGCGAGGAGTACGCCGACGCCGAGTTCAGTTACGACGTCGATGAGGCGAACGCCATCCTCGACGAGGCCGGCTATGTGCTGGGTAGCGACGGCGTGCGCACCACCCCGGCCGGCGAGCGGATGTCCTACGCGCTGCAGATCCCGTCGAGCTACGTGGACTGGGTGACGATGAGCGGCCTGCTCCAGGAGCAGCTCGCGAAGATCGGCGTGGTCGTGGAGCCTCAGGGCGTCTCGTTCGAGGCGTGGCTCGAGGCGCGTAACTCGGGTAACTACCAGATGACCATCGCGTCCGTGGCGATGGGTCTCACCCCGTACACGCTGTTCCGTTCGATGATGAGCTCCGAGTACGAGACCGGCCCGGGCGAGACCGTCGTCTCGAACTACAACCGCTACTACGACGACGAGGCCGACGCGCTCCTGGAGTCGTTCGCGGCCACCAGTGACCCCGAGGAGCAGCAGGCCGCGTTCGACGGGCTCGAGCAGATCATGGTCGAGCAGCTCCCGGTGATCGCGATGCTGCAGTCACCGAACTGGTTCCAGTACAACACCGCACGGTGGGAGGGGTTCCCGACCGAGGAGGACCCGTACGCCCTCGGCGCGCCGTTCCAGTTCCCGGACAACCTGCTGGTCGTCACGAACCTGACGCCCGCCGGCTGACCGCGGCCAGGCCGGGCGGGCGGCGTACGCGCCGCCCGCCCGCATCCGCCGCCCGGCCGAATCCGATCCGAGAGGGTGTCCCGCTTGAAGTACCTCCTGCGCAAGGTGATGTTGTACGTGTTCATCGCCTGGGCTGCGCTCACCATGAACTTCCTGATCCCCCGGCTGATGCCGGGCGATCCCGTAGCGCTGCTCGTGGAGCGGCTGTCGGGGCGGATCGACCCGGCGGCCATGGATGCGATCGCGGAGAGCTACGGGCTCACCGACGCGCCGCTGCACGTGCAGTACTGGGACTACCTCACCTCGCTCGCCGCCGGCGACCTCGGCCTCTCGATCGGCTTCTTCCCGGTCCCGGTCTCCGAGATCGTGCTGGGTGCGCTGCCGTGGACGATCGGGTTGGTCGGCATCACCACGGTGATCAGCTTTCTGATCGGCACCGGACTCGGCGTGGTGCTGGCCTGGCGGCGCGGTTCCCGGACCGACCACCTGCTGCCGGCCCTCACCTTCCTCAACGCCGTCCCTTACTTCTGGATGGCGCTGATCCTGGTCCTGATCCTCTCGGTGAACCTGGGCTGGTTCCCGGTCTCGCACGCCTACGAACCGGGGCTGGTACCGGGATGGGACTGGGAGTTCATCTCCTCCGTCCTCTATCACGGCATCCTGCCGGCGATCACGATCATCCTGGCCTCCTTCGCCGGATGGGTGCTCAGCATGCGGAACATGACGGTGACGGTCCTCGGCGAGGACTACGTGACCATGGCCGAGGCGAAGGGTCTGCCGAAGCGGATGGTGCTGGTCAACTACGCAGCCCGGAATGCGATCCTGCCCTCGGTGACCGGCTTCGCGCTCTCCCTCGGGGCCGTCGTGGGTGGGTCGATGCTCACCGAGGTGATCTTCAACTACCCGGGCGTCGGGTACACCCTGTTCGAGGCGGTCCAGAACCAGGACTTCCCGCTGATGCAGGGACTCTTCCTGATCATCTCGCTGGCGGTGATCGCCGCGAACCTCGTGGCCGACGTCGTCTACGTGTTCCTCGACCCCCGCACGCGTCAGGAAGGCTGACCATGAACCTCTCACGACTCGTGCCGGCCTCAGGGAAGGTGCGTGCGGGCCTGATCATCGCGATCTTCTTCGTGCTGCTGGCCGCGTTCGGCCCGTTGCTCACGAGCTACTCGCCGCAGGCCAGCGGCACCGAGCTGCTCCAGCCGCCGTCCGGCACGCACTGGCTCGGCACCACCCAGACCGGTCAGGACGTCTTCGCCCAGTTCGTCTACGGCGCCCGCGTCTCGCTCGGCGTCGGGCTGGTCGCGGGGATCATCTCGCAGATCGTCTCGGTCCTCGTCGGCGTCATCGGGGGCTACTTCCGGGGACTCTCCGATGATCTTCTGTACATCCTCACGGCCGTGTTCCTGGTCGTTCCGGGGATGCCGCTGCTGATCGTGCTGACCGGATATCTACCCTCGAGGGGGATGGTCTCGGTGGCGTTCGTCATCGCGATCACCTCCTGGGCCGGCTCGGCCCGCGTCCTGCGCGCCCAGACCATGTCGCTGCGGCGCCGCGAGTTCGTCGAGGCGGCCCGGGCCACCGGCGAGTCGCGCACGCGGATCGTCTTCTCCGAGATCATGCCGAACGCCCTGCCGCTGATCGCCTCAGGATTCTTGTTCTCCGTGATCGGTGCGGTCCTGGCCGAGGCCGGGCTGTCCTTCCTCGGCCTCGGCTCGCTGACGACCACGAGCTGGGGGTCGATGCTCTACTTCGCGCAGAGCGCGCAGGCGTTCCTGTACGGCGCCTGGTGGTGGTTCGTGCCGCCCGGGCTGGCCATCGCCGTCCTCGGGGCCGGCCTGGCGCTGATCAACTTCGGGATCGACGAGTACTCCAACCCACGGCTACGCACCGGCAAGAGCCGGGGCCGGGCGACGCGCACCAGCGGGCCGCACGCGGCCGCGCTCAGCACGGCGGGCGCCGCGGCGGCGGCCTCGGGCGTCGATGCGCCGGGCACGGCGCCGGTCCTGCACGAGGACGGCGTTGGCGAGGTGGCGGGCACCGAGCCTTCGGAGGGCGCCGCGGCGGCAGCGCAGCTCCGTCCTATCGACGTGGCCGGGGAACCGATCATCGAGGTCCGAAACCTCAAGGTCGACTACCCAGGCATCGACCGGGTGGTGCATGCCGTCGACGACGTCTCGATCACCCTGCACCGCGGTGAGATCCTCGGCCTCGCTGGGGAGTCCGGGAGCGGCAAGTCCACGCTCACCAACGCGATCACCCGGCTGCTCCGCAACCCGGCGCAGGTGACCGGGGGATCCATCACCTACCACCGGACCCGCGCCCGTCCAGGTGGGTCGAGAGGCACCGACCCGGGCTCGGCGGAGTCCATCGATCTGCTCGGGCTCTCCACGGAGGAGCTGCGAGGCTACCGCTGGGACGAGATCGCCATCGTGTTCCAGAGTGCGATGAACGCGCTGAACGCCGTGACCAGCGTCGGGGCACAGTTCGACGACGTGCTCCGCGTGCACCGGCCGACCATGCCGGCCCGGGAGCGGGAGGCGCTGGCACGGACGATGCTGGAGAAGGTCGGCATCGACTCCGACCGCGTGTCCTCCTACCCGCACGAGCTCTCGGGTGGGATGAAGCAGCGCGTCGCCATCGCCATCGCGCTCGTGCTCGAGCCGGACGTGATCATCATGGACGAGCCGACCACGGCGCTGGACCTGCTGATCCAACGTGAGGTGCTCGACCAGGTGATGGCGCTGCGGGACGAGTACGGCTTCGCGATCATCTTCACCACGCACGACCTGTCGTTGCTGCTCGAGGTCTCGGACAGCATCGCCGTGATGCAGCGTGGCCGGCTGGTCGAGTACGGCCCGGCGCTGGAGGTCTACGCCGAGCCTCGCCATCCGTACACGCAGGCCCTGCTGGCCTCGCTCGCTGACATGGGAGCCCTCGTATGAGTACCGACTTCGTGAAAGCGTCCGAGCAGGGCCGCGTCGTCCTCGAGGCACGGAACCTGGTGAGGGACTTCCGCACCAACAAACGGGCGGGGGCGTTCGGCCGGGAGCAATTCCGCGCCGTGGACGACGTCTCACTGGAGCTGCGCGCCGGTCAGGTGACTGCCCTCGTGGGCCAGAGCGGCTCCGGCAAGAGCACCGTGGGCAGGCTCCTCGCGCAGCTGATGCCACTGACCTCCGGCGAGCTCCTCCTGAACGGTGAGCGCGTCTCGGCCACCCGTGGCCGGGCCTTCATCCGCTACACCGGGACCGTGCAGATGACCCTGCAGGATCCCTTCTCCTCGCTGAACCCGCTGCACCGGGTCAGCTACACCCTGGGCCGGGCCCTGCGGATCCACGGCGGTCCGATGAGCGCGGACGAGGTGGAGGAACGGAGCCTCGCGCTGCTCCGGAAGGTGGAGCTGGCCCCGGCGGAGCACTACCTGCACCGGTTCCCGCACGAGCTCTCCGGTGGCGAGCGGCAACGGATCTCGTTCGCTCGCGCGCTCGCGGCCGAACCGAAGGTGCTGCTCGCGGACGAACCCGTCTCGATGCTGGACGTGACGATCCGCAAGGGGATGCTCGATCTCCTGGATCAGCTACGCCGGACCGAGGAGCTCGCGGTCCTGTACATCACCCATGACCTGGGCTCGGCCCGTGCGTACTCCGCTCAGACCCTCGTGATGTACCACGGCAAGGTCGTCGAGCGTGGGTCGAGCGAACAGGTGATCGACTCGCCCGCCCACGAGTACACGCAGCGCCTCCTGGCCGCCGCGCCGAACCCCCGACGGCGTCTGGCCGGGTGAGGCCACCGGTGGCGGGCTCACCCCATCAGGAGGTCGGCCACGGCGGACGCGCTCACGGCGCTCGAGCCGTGCGTGGTGACCAGCCGGGGCAGGTCCACCCCGAGGTCTCCGGGCCAGCCCAGGCGGACCACCACGGTGCCCGGGTGCCAGGCGAGCACGTCGGTGAGCGCGTGCCGCTCCGCGACGGCGATGTGCGGCTGGTCCACCACCAGCACGACCTCGCCCAGCGGGTCCGCGCGCATCAGCTCGGCGGTCCCTTCGGCATCGAACCGATGGTGGCTGATCGTCCGGCGCGCGGCCAGCGCCCGACCCACCAGGTCGGCCTCCCGCCCCGCGGCGCGGTTGCGCAGCACCCTGGCGTCGATCACGGTGACCGGCACGTCCGCGCGGAGCCGGACGTCGCCGCGGACGTCGCAGGCGTGCGCGGCCACCCGCGCCGCGGTGGCGTCCGGGGCGTCCGGCGCGGCGGTCGAGGTGCCGGGTGCCGGGGCGAGCGGTGCCCGCGAACTGTCCGGGCTACCACTCGTGCGGAGTGCGGTGACCCAGGTGCGGAGCGCGGCGATCCGCTCGGCCGCCTCCTCGAGGCGCTCCGCGCGCAGCGATCCCGAGCGGAGTGCGTCGACGACGGCGGTGTGCACCTGCCGGTAGGCGGACTCGTCCGGTTGCGGGTTCTCGGGCGTGCGCGGGTCCGCGCCCTGATTGCCGAGACAGACGAGGTCCACCCCGGCGGCGAGCGCTGCGACCGCACCCGGCCCGAGTCCGAGGGTGCTCGCGATGGCCTCCATCTCGACGGCATCGGAGATGATCAGCCCGTCGAAGCCCATCTCGCGCAGCATCGACAGCGCCCGCGGGTTCACGGTCGCAGGTTCCGGACCGAGGACCGGCACGATGATGTGCGCGGTCAGCACGGACCGGACACCGGCCTCGATCGCGGCTCGGAACGGGGCGAGGTGGATCTGCTCGAGTTCGTCGGCGCTCACCTCCATCCTGCTGACGGCGAGATGGGAGTCCGTGGTGGTGTCGCCGTGGCCGGGGAAGTGCTTCGCGCAGGCCGCGGTTCCCGCGCGCTGCAGTCCGCGCACGTAGGCGGCGGTGTGCCGCGCCACCAACTCGGGATCGGCGCCGAACGAGCGACTGCCGATGACGGGATTCGCGGGGTTGTTGTTCACGTCGGCGACGGGGGCCAGGTCGATGGTGATGCCGTGGCGCGCGAGCTCGGCACCGATCTGCTCGGCGACCGTCTCCGTGTCCGCAGCCACGTCGTGGCGGCCCAGTGCCGCATGGCCGGGGCTGGGCGAGCCGTGCCGGGCGTGCAGCCGCGTCACCAGGCCACCCTCCTCGTCGACGCCGACGAGGCTGCCACCCGTGCCGTCCAGCTCGCCGACGAGGCGGGACACCTGGCCGGCGTCGTCGGGGTCGATGTTGTGCGCGAACAGCAGGGCCCCTGGTGCTCCGGCGTCGCGCGCGCGCAGCAGCCAGTCGGGCGCTCGCGTGCCGGCGAAGCCGGGCCACAACACGGCATGGGCGAGGGATTCGAGCGAGCGGTCGGCGCCGCGGTCATGGACCATGTGCCCATCGTGGGTCAATCATTGGCGTACTTCAAGTAGAAGACGTCAATCATTTTCATCGAGCGATATTGCTGGTGTACTGGAACCGTTTGATTCTGGAAAGAAGAGGTACATGGTGGCTGACTCCCAACCGGTGGCGGGCGAGCGGACCGACCTGCTCGAGACCGAGCGGATCGACGAACGGTACCGGCGGCTTGACGCGATCCCGACGCTGGACGCGCTCCGGGCGATGAACGAGGCCGAGGCCGGGGTGCCGCTCGCGGTGCGGGCCGTGTTGCCGCAGGTAGCTGCCGTCGTGGAGGCCGTAGCGGCCCGGATGGAGTCGGGCGGGCGGCTGATCTACCTCGGGGCCGGCACCTCGGGGCGGTTGGGAGTGGTGGACGCCTCGGAGTGTCCGCCCACGTTCCACACCGATCCAGGGCAGGTCCTGGGCGTGATCGCGGGCGGGCGCGGTGCCATGTTCGAGTCCGTCGAGGGTGCGGAGGACTCTGCCGAGCTCGGCGCCGAGGAGATCGCCGGGCTCCGGGTGACCGCGGCCGACACGGTCGTCGGGATCGCCGCCAGCGGTCGCACCCCCTACGTGCTCGGCGGGGTCCGCGCGGCCCGCGCCGCCGGCGCCCTGACCGTCGGCCTGGCCTGCAACAGCGCCTCCGAGCTCGGGTCCGCCGTGGACCTGCCGATCGAGATCGAGGTGGGCCCGGAGGTACTCGCCGGATCCACCCGGCTGAAGGCGGGCTCCGCCACGAAGCAGGTTCTGAACATGATCTCCACCGGCGTGATGATCAGGCTCGGCAAGACCTACGGGAACCTGATGGTCGATCTGTCCGTGAGCAACGTGAAGCTCCGGGAGCGGGCCGAACGGCTGGTCGCGACCATCACGGGGGCGAACCCACGCGCCGCGGCGCAGGCTCTGACCGACTCCGGTCAACGGGTCCCGGTCGCCGCGATCATGGTGGCGCGTGGCCTGGACCGGGCCGCGGCCGAAGGGCTGCTCGCCGAGGCCGGCGGCCGGCTCGGTGGCGTCCTGGACGCTCAGGCCTGAGCCGCGTGCTCCCGGGCCAGTCCGGTGACGGCGCGCCGCAGCGGACCGGCGTCGAACGCGGTCCGCACCGGGTGCACGCGGTTGGTCAGCAGGACCACCGTCACGTCCGCCTCGGTGTCGATCACCAGCGACGTTCCGGTGAACCCGGTGTGCCCGATCACAGCCGGGTCACCGGTGCCCATGAACGTGGCATCGCCGAGGCGCATGCCGAGCGCCTGCCCGTATCCCACCCGGTCCCGTTCGGCCGTGGGGAGCACGTCCCTGCGCACGAGCGTCCGGGTGTCCTCGCCCAGCAGCCCCGGCCCGTCGGCGCGGAGCGCGGCGGCGAACCGGATCAGATCCGGCCCGGTGCTGAACACCCCGGCGTTCCCGGAGCCGCCCAGGCTCCAGGCGGCCTCGTCATGGACGGTGCCGCACACGAGGCCGCGATCTGGGACGGACTGGTACTCGGTCGGCACCACCCGGTCGCCCGCGCCGGTGGGGTCGTAGCCGGTACTCGTCATCGCCAGCGGCCCGGTGACGGCGTCCGTGAGGAGGGCGGGCAACCCTCGCCCGGTCAGGCGCTCGAGGAGGAGGCCGAGCACCATGAAGCCCACGCACGAGTAGGCGTGGGCCGAGCCCGGTTCGGAGCGCAGCTCGGTGCTCAGGACGTGCCGGGCGCGGTCATCGCGGCTGCCGGGCACCTCCCACAGGCGCAGCACCGGCGGGAGGCCGGACGTGTGGGTGAGCAGGTGCCGGGCACTGACCCGCTCGTGAGCCCGGTCGACGGCGAACTCAGGGAGGTGATCGGCCACCGGTCGGTCGAGGTCGAGGACTCCGGCGTCCACCTGGACCAGGGCGGTGACCGTGGTCAGGATCTTCGTCAGGGACGCGATGTCGAACACCGGGTCCGCGGGCAACGGGCGCCGCTGCGCCGTCGGGAGCAGTGCGCCGTCGGCGGCGAACAGCGTGGCGGACCCGGACCGGGCGTGGGCGATCACCCGCCCGCCGTGGGCGATCAACGCCTCTGCCCCGGCGGTGCCCGGAACGGGGTCGGCTGACCGGACCGGGGCTGAGCCGGCGGCGGCACTGCGGGTGGCCGAGTCCAGCAACTCCTGCAGGTTTCGGCCGATCACGGAGTCGGAGGACATGGCTCAGCTGTCACGGAACTGGGCGACGGCGTCGTGGGTGTCGCGCAGGGCGTCGACCGTCTCGGTCATCCGGCGCTGGGCGACCGCGACGAAGATGCAGTCCACGATCAGCAGCTGCGCGGTCCGGGAGGCCATCGCACCGGAGCGGAACGGTGACTCCCGGACCGCGGTGCGGAGCACGAGGTCGGCCGCTCCGGCAACGGGTGAGCCGGCGGCGTTGGTGATCGCCACCGCAGTCACCCCGCGTTCGCGCGCGGCCTCGAGGAACCGCACCACCTCCGCCGTCGTGCCGCGGTGGGAGAACCCGACCGCCACGTCGCCGGCGCCCATCAGGCCGAGCGAGGTGACGGCGTCGTGCCCGTCGGCGAACGAGTAGGCCACCCGGCCGATGCGGAACAGCTTGCGGTGCAGGTCGGCGGCGCTCCAGCCGCTCGCGCTGACGCCGTAGACCGAGATCCGGGCGGCGGCGTCGATGGCGTCGACCACCCTGCCGAGCTCGGCGATGTCCAGGCTGTTGATGGTCTCCTCGATGCCGAGGTTCTCGGTGAACCCGATGCTCGCCACGACCTCCTCCAGCGTGCTGCCGGCGGAGATGTCCGAACCGTAGGTCGCTGCCGCGGGGGACCGCCGGGCGCCCTCGCGGCCGACCTCGGTCGCCAGGGCGAGCCTCAACTGGACGTACCCGGCGAGGCCCAGCGACCGGCAGAAGCGCACGATCGTGGTCTCCGACGTGGCGCACTTGCGCGCCAGCTCCGAGATCGTTTCCTCCAGGACCAGGCTCGGGTCGGCCAGGATCGCATCCGCGACGCGGCGCATCGACGGGGCGAGGGTGTCGCGCTTCGCCTGGATCTGGGACTGGATGCTCACATGGGCCCTTCGTCGACGTTCCGGTGGACCGTGGCCGGGCGGCGATCCCACAGTGCCCGCTCCGAACGGAAACATTTTACCGAGACCGAACCGATCCGGGTGCTCGTTTGCCACGGGCAGGGCGGCGAGGGGGTGGTCGGGCCGCCTGATCGCGGGGGCAACCGCTCTGAAACGATACAATCGAGTGTCGTGTCCGCTACCATCGCGGGGGTGGCGGACGGCCGCCCCCGCGTGATGAGACTGGAGAGTTCCCCCCGATGGTTCAGCGTCGAATCCCGAAGGTGCGCGACCTCGCGCCGCTGATGCAGTTCAAGGCACCGGAGCTGAACGGTCGCAAACGCCGCCTCGACGCCGCCCTCAACGTCGAGGACCTGCGCACGATCGCCAAGCGGCGTACCCCGAAGGCCGCGTTCGACTACACCGAGGGCGCCGCCGAGAAGGAGCTGTCCCTGGCCCGTGCCCGCCAGGCGTTCGAGGACATCGAGTTCCACCCGGCGATCCTGCGGGACGTGTCCGCCGTGGACACCTCGGCGACCGTGCTCGGCGGCCCGGTGGCGCTGCCGTTCGGGATCGCGCCCACCGGGTTCACCCGGATGATGCAGACCGAGGGCGAGGTCGCCGGTGCCGGTGCGGCCGGCGCCGCCGGGATCCCGTTCTCGCTGTCGACCATGGGTACCGCGTCCATCGAGGACGTCGCCGCCGCGAACCCCGGTGGGCGGAACTGGTTCCAGCTGTACATGTGGAAGGACCGGGACCGGTCGATGGCCCTGGTGGACCGGGCCGCGAAGGCCGGGTTCGACACGCTCCTGGTCACCGTCGACGTGCCCGTCGCCGGTGCCCGGTTGCGGGACACCCGCAACGGCATGACGATCCCACCCTCCCTCACGCCGAAGACCGTGATCAACGCCATCCCGCGGCCGCAGTGGTGGATCGACTTCCTCACCACCGAGCCGCTCGCGTTCGCGTCCCTCGACCGCTGGTCCGGCACCGTCGCAGACCTGCTGAACACGATGTTCGACCCGACCGTGGACTTCGACGACCTGCGCTGGGTCTCCGAACAGTGGCCCGGAAAGGTCGTGGTCAAGGGGATCCAGACCCTCGAGGACGCCAGGCGCGTCGCGGACCTCGGCGTGGACGGGATCGTGCTGTCCAACCACGGCGGCCGCCAGCTCGACCGGGCCCCGATCCCGTTCCACCTGCTGCCGGAGGTGGCCCGCGAGCTCGGGAACGACCTCGAGATCGTGCTGGACACCGGCATCATGAGCGGGGCGGACGTCGTCGCCGCGATCGCCCTCGGCGCCGACTTCACGCTCGTCGGCCGCGCCTACCTGTACGGCCTGATGGCCGGCGGCCGCGAGGGCGTGGACCGGATGATCGCCATCCTCACGGCGGAGATCACCCGGACCATGCGCCTGCTCGGGGTCGCCTCGCTCGATGAGCTCGGGCCACAGCACGTGACCCAGCTGAGCCGGCTCGCACCGCTGCAGCGGTCGGCCCGCGCCGAGAGCGAGCGCCCGGTCGGCTGACCGCCGACGGCTCGCTCCGGGCCGCTGACGGGTCGGCCAGAGGGTCCGGGTGAGTCAGAGCAAGGCGATGCGCCGGCTCACCCGGAACCCTCTGTCTCAACGCACCCGGCTCGCGGCCACCGCCGCCCGTCCCATCCAGGACAGCTGGCGCAGCGCCTCGGCGTGCACGCGCTCGGCGGCGCCGCGCGCGGCGGCCGGGTCCGCCACCACCCGGGCGAGCCGCTCGATGACCTCGGCTGCGCCGTCGTCGATCTCGTTGACCATGTTCGACCCACCCAGGTCCGCGTACATGGCGCCCTTGACCGTGTCGGTCGGCTGGCGCAGGTAGGTGCCGGGCACGCCCACCGTGGTGGCCAGGATGGGGGAGTGGCACTCGATGCTGACGACGGCGGCGGCTCGCGCGTACGTGGCGGTCGCCGTGGGCAGGTCCCAGAACTCGTCCATGATCGCGACCTTCCCGCGCACGTCCTGCGGCAGGGTCGCGGGCCAGTGGTCGGCGATCAGGGCGACGGCGTAGCTCATCTCGGGTGCGATGAGCACCTGCCGGCCGGTGGTCCGCACCCACCAGGAGATGGTCTCGGTCAGGACGCCGAGGTCGCGCGGGGTGAACGCCTCGTTCACGGCGTCCTTGGTCAGGTCGGTGGCGGTGATCGGCAGGTTCCGGAAGTGCGCGTAGGGCGTGTAGCGCAGCCGGGGCACGGCGACGAGGTAGCCGGGTTCCAGGCCGTGGTCGGCGAGCACGGCATCGGCGCCGGCCTCGTCGCGGATGTCGAACGCGAACGTCGCGTCCGGACCCGGCTCGAGGATCTCGGCGCGCACGTCCTGCCCGCGCAGGTAGTCAAGCGAGATGGTGTCCCGGCAGAACACGAACGCGGCGCCGTCGAGGATCTCGCGAGCCTCGTCGTCGAGGTGGCCGGGGGCGATCCCGCCGACCACCCGGCGCGCATCGGGGAGCTGGAAGGGCATGAAGTTGCCGAGCGGGTCGAACGTGATGCCGAAGAATCCGTAAGGCTTGCCGGAGGGGCGCCACGCCCGCAGGCCGGGCCTTGAGCCCATGCCGGCGGCGCTGCCGTGGATGAACAGGTCCGCCTCCTCGAAGGCGCGTGCGAGTTCCGGGGTGTCCGGGCGGCCGTCCGCGCCGATGTCGCCGTAGGCGAACTCGAGATCGCCGAACCGGTCGGCGAGCATGGTCTGCTCCCGGTCGCCCAGGCTGCCGGGCCACAGGATGATCCGGCCCGCGCCGGCGCCGAGCAGCGCCGTGATCGCGCCCGGCGTGTGGGCCACGTCCCCGATGTTGATGGTCTGCCAGGAGGACCGGAGCAGGATCGTTCCGACCCCTTTCGTCTCGGTAGGAGGGTCTTGAAGCATCGTTGCATCACCAGTCATGCAGGCAGCATACCGGGTCCGGATAGCGGCCCGAAGAGGCGGGCTACTCGCCGATGGCGCGTACGGCGACCACCTCGCACTGCACCGGGTAGGACTCGGCGCACCCGCCCTCGACCCAGACCTCGACGTCCTCGGAGTCCACCAGGTCGGCGGCCTCGATCGGCTGGTCGCCGCGGAGGAAGTCCGGGTCGCCGCGCAGGAGGCTCATGCCCTCGTAGTAGGGATCGGAGGGACCGACGAGGACGAGGGTGGTTCCCTCGGTCCCGACCTTTCCGGTGACGTCCGGATCCCGGTCCGGTGGCCCCGCGGGACCGGCGCAGGCCGCGGTCGTCAAAGCGAGGATGGCGGCGGCGACGGCGACCGGGAGGCGGCGCAGGGCGTCCATCACCCGATGATGCCAGTCTCCTCGGCGGCCGTCACCGGCGTGAGTGCGCGGGTGGTTCAGGCGGGCCCGCTCGAGGCCCGCACCACGAGCTCCGGCTCGAACTCGACCTGCTCCGCCGTCAGGTCCTCCGAGCCGCGACGCAGCAGCATGTCCGCTGCGGTCCAGCCCATCTTGTACATCGGTTGACGCACCGAGGTGAGCGGGGTGGCGAGCATGTTCGCGAACATGACGTCGTCGTAGCCCACCACGGCCATCTCGCCCGGCACCGAGATGTCGAGGTCCCGCAGGGCCCGCAACGCCCCGAGCGCGGTCACGTCGTTGACGCAGAACGTGGCGGTCGGGGTGGGACCGTCGGCCGCGAGGAGCCGGCGCATGCCGTCGTCGCCACCGTCGGCGTTGAGAGCCTCGAGCGCGATCTCCACGAGCGAGGTGGCCGGGTCGAGGCCGTGAGCGGTGAGGGTCTGCATCACGCCGTCGCGGCGGTCCGCGCACTGGCGCAGCGTGAGCGGGCCGTTCAGGAACGCCAGCCGGGTGTGGCCCTGGGCGAGCAGGTGCTCGGTGGCCAGGGCGCCGCCGCCGACGTCGTCGACGGCCACCGACGGCAGATCGGGAAGGGGAGAGGTGTGGTCGAGCAGGACCACGTCGATGCCCCGCTCACGCATCGCCAGGAGCGTGTCCAGGCTGCCCTCGGAGGGCGTCGCGATCACTCCACGCACGCCGTGCTCCTCGAACAGGCGCAGGTAGCGGCCCTCGCGCTCGGGGTTCTCGTCCGAGCTGCACAGCATCAGCGTGTACTCGTCCTGGGCGAGCCGGTCCTCTATCCCACGGGCCATCTCGGTGAAGAACGGGTTCGCGATGTCCAGCACCACGGCGCCGACGGTGTTCAGCTCACCGCTGCGCAGCTGGCGGGCGGACGCGTTGCGCACGAACGAGAGTTCCTTGATCGCCGCCTCGACCTTGGCGCGGGTCGGCGGGGCCACGTTCTCCGGCCGGTTCAGTACGTTCGACACGGTGCCCACGGACACGCCGGCGAGTCGGGCCACGTCCGTGACGCTCGGGCGCTTGCCGTTCCGGCCGGTGCCAGGCTGGGTCGCCGCCATCGTTCTCCTCGTTGGTCTGAGTTCCGTCGGGTCGAGGCTCTGAGTTCCGTCGGGTCGAGGCTCAGGGGTCACCCGTGACCGCGGCAGCCCTGCCCAGGTTCGAGTGTAACGATTCATGGGTCGGCGGGTGCCTCACCCGGCGGAGTTCACCGTCGCGGATCGACGTGGACCTTCGGTCCCCGGCTGCCCGGCCGCTCGCCGGCGAGCACCGCCGCGGCCTGCGTGAGGGGGACGGTGGCAGCCACCAGCGGCCGCGGATCCACAGACCCGTTCGCATAGGCCTCGATCGCGCCCGCCAGGCCCGCGGACGCCCCGAGGATGCCCACCGCCGTGATGTCGCGGAACACGAGCGAGCGGCTGTCGAACAGGGTCGGGGTCGGCGCGATCCCGATGAAGACGACCCGGCCGGCGGGTTCGACGAGGTCGACGGCGCGGGCCGGCACGCTCGCACCGGTCGACGCGTCGACGACGGCGTCCCATGGCTCGTCCGGCAGCGTCGCCTCGGTCCAGGTGTGCGTCAGGCCGAGCGAGCGGGCGAACTCCAGGGACTGTTCATCCGGCCCGAGCAGATGTGCCCGTGCGCCGGCGGCCTCGACGAACAGCGCCGCGAGCAGACCGATGGTGCCAGGCCCGGCCACGAGCACCTGGTCGCCCTCGCCCACGTTCGCCGCCCGCACGGCGCGCACGGCGTTGCCGCCCGGTTCGACCATCGCCCCGGCGGTGTCGTCCAGGGCGTCCGGCAGGGCGTGCAGGGAGGAGGCGGGCACCAGCAGCTGCTCGGCGAGCGCGCCGTGCCAACCGCCGCGGATGCCGATCTCGTACCGGTCGGCGCACACGTGGTGCCGACCGGCCAGGCAGCGGCGGCAGTGACCGCAGCCGAGCATCGTGTCGCCCGTGGTGCGCCGGCCGACCCAGGCCTCCTCGACGCCGTCGCCCACGGCGCTCACCGTGCCGCACCACTCGTGGCCGGGCCGCAGTGGGTAGGCGGCCTGGCCGTCGTGGAGGTAGCTCATCTCGCCGGTGAACAGCTCCACGTCGGTGCCGCAGACCCCCACCCGGCTCACGTCGACGACCACCTGCCCGGGGCCGGGCCGGGGCGCCGGGACGTCCGCGACCTCCGCCGTGTGCGGCCCGGTCAGCACCACCGCCCTCATGCGGGGGCCTGCCGGTTCGCGCGTGCCACGGGGTGTCCCGGGCTGACTAGGCTGGCGGGCAACGGAGTCATCGTCGAATCGTTCCTCGCAGGTGGAGGGGCAGGTGCGCGTGCGAACCCACCCTAGGGGCGCAGCGCCGGAGCAGAGGAGTCAGTGTGGCCGAACAGAGCCGTGAGTTGCGCAGCCAGCAGTGGTACGCCGGGCAGGGGCGGGATGCCTACATCCACCGGGCCTGGATGCGTCGTGGCGTGCCCGCGGACGCGTTCGAGGGCCGCAAGCCGCACATCGCCATCGCGAACACCGCCTCGGACCTGGCGCCGTGCAACTCACATCTGAACGAGGTGGCCGCCAGCGTGCGGGACGGCGTGCTCGAGGCCGGCGGGGTCCCGCTGAACATGCCGGTGGTCTCCCTCGGCGAGACGCAGCTGCGGCCCACCGCGATGCTCTGGCGGAACATGGCCGCGATGAGCATCGAGGAGATGATCCGCGGCAACCCGATCGACGGCGTGGTGCTCCTCGGCGGCTGCGACAAGACCATCCCGGCGCTGCTCATGGGCGCGGCTTCGGTGGGCCTGCCCGCCGTGGTGGTGCCCGGTGGGCCGATGCTCACCGGCACGTTCGCGGGTCAGGCGCTCGGCTGCGGCACCGACGTGTGGCGGCTGTCCGAGGAGGTCCGGGCCGGTACGCTCCCGGCCGAGCAGTTCACGCGCTCCGAGTCCGCGATGATCCGCTCCCGCGGGCACTGCAACACGATGGGCACCGCGTCAACGATGGGGCTGCTCGCCGAGGCGCTCGGCATGGTGCTGCCCGGCCTGGCCGGCACCCCGGCCCCAGACAGTCGTCTGCTCGAGGGCTCCCACGCGACCGGCAAGCTCGTCGTCGAGATGGTCGCGGCCGACCGCGGGCCCGCCGACGTGCTGACGAAGGCGTCCTTCCACAACGCCATCGTCACGCTCGCCGCCATCGGTGGCTCGACCAACGCCGTCGTCCACCTGCTCGCGATCGCGGGCCGCCTCGGCATCGACCTGACCCTCGACGACTTCGACCGGATCGGATCCCGGGTGCCACTGCTCGTGGACCTGCAGCCGGCCGGGCGGTTCCTGATGGACGACCTCTACCGGGCCGGCGGGCTGCACGCAGTGCTCGCACAGGTGCGCGACCTGCTCGACCCGAGTGCGCTCACGGTCGACGGGACCCCACTCGTGGACCACCTCGGCGACGCCCCGATCTGGGACCCCGAGGTGATCCGCCTCCGCGACGCCCCGGTCCTGGGCGAGGCCGGAATCGCCGTGCTGCGAGGCAACCTCGCCCCGGCCGGCGCCATCATCAAGCCCGCAGCCGCCACCCCCCAGCTCCTGCAGCACCGCGGCAAGGCGGTCGTGTTCGACTCCATCGAGGACTTCCACGAGCGCATCGACGACCCCGGACTCGAGGTGGACGCCTCCAGCGTGCTGGTGCTGCGCGGCTGCGGACCGAAGGGTTACCCGGGCATGCCCGAGGTCGCGAACATGCCGATGCCGAAGCGGCTCGTGGAGCAGGGCGTGCGGGACATGGTGCGCATCTGCGACGGCCGGATGAGCGGGACGGCATACGGCACCGTGGTGCTGCACGTCTCGCCCGAGGCCGCGGCCGGCGGCCCGCTGGCACTGGTCCGCACCGGGGACACGATCGTGCTCGACGTCGCGGGCCGGCGCCTCGACCTGGACGTGCCGGCGGACGAGCTCGCCGCCCGCACCCCCAACGAGGCGACGCTTGCCGGGTTCGCTGCGCCCACCCGCGGCTGGGAGCGGCTGTACGTCGACCACGTGCTGCAGGCCGACTCGGGTGCGGACCTGGACATCCTGGTCGGCGCCAGCGGCAGCGAGGTGAGCCGCGAGTCGCACTGACGTGCCGCCGCTCGCTGGGATAGCACCTGTGTGCCTGAGTTCGCCCGTCAGCCAGTGCGAGGTCAGCTTCGCAGGTGCCATGTCACGAGAGCCGATGGGCTAGGCTCGTGTGGAACGATTCAATCGAAGGCTCGCAAGGGGGCGGCGCGGTCCAATGGGTGAGGGTGCAGAGGTTCGCGGACAGGTCGGATCTGGTTCGGCGCCGACCGGCCCGTACGCGTTCCTGTTCTGGAACGACCACCTGGACGCCGAGGCGATCCGGGCCGAGCTTGCCGATCTGGCCGCGGCCGGGTTCCGAGGCGTCACGATCAGCGCGCGGATCGGGCTGAGCCGCGAGATCGGCTACCTGACCCCGGCCTTCTTCGACCTGGTCCGCGCGGCCGTGGACGAGTGCGCCCGGCTGGGACTGGCTGTGATGCTCTACGACGAGGCCTCCTACCCGTCCGGCTCGGCGAACGGACTCGTCGTGCAGCGCGATCCGGCGTTCGCGGCCCGGTCCCTGCAACGGGTCACTCGCGACATGCACGCGTCCAGCCGCGAGTACTGGCGCCCGACCCTCGGACGCTCACCCGCGCAGCGGCTGCTGGCCGTGGTGGCGGCGCCGCTCGTCCGGTCGGACGGGTCCGGTTCCGGCGCCGACGGTGCTCTCGGCACCGGTTCCGACAGGTCGGACGACGCCGCTGCCGACGGCCTCGCGCCGGGCTCGGCCGACGGCCTCGTACCGGACGTCGCCGGCGCCCGGCTGCTCGTGCCGAACGAGCGGGGTCTGGTCGCCCTCGACCTGCCCGCCGGCCGGTGGCGGCTGTGCGCGATCTTCGACGCTCCGAGTGCGGGCACCATCCGCGGTGCCTACGCCGACACCGATGACGACTCCGCGCTCAGGCCCGCCGCGGCCGACCTGCTCAACCCGGACGCGGTCGCCGCCTTCATCGACCTCACCCACGAGGGCTACGCCCGCGCCCTCACCGACCACCTCGGCACCACCGTGGTGGCGATGTTCACCGACGAGCCCTCCATGCTCGGGCGCGGCCCCACGCAGGGCGCCGTCGCCTACACGCGCAGCTTCGAGACCGACGTGGCGGCCGAGCTCGGGGCGGACGTCGGCGAGGTGCTGCGGCGCCTGCCCGCGCTCTGGGACGACGGGCCCGCGGACCCGGCGCTGCGCCGCGCCTACCACGTCGCCCTGCGGAACCGCCTGAACAGCGTGTACTACGGCGCCCAGTCGCGCTGGTGTGCCGACCACGGCATCGCCCTCACCGGTCACCCCGCCAAGGGCGACGACCTGGCCTCCGCCGCCTGCTTCGACTGGCCCGGCCAGGACACCGTGTGGCGGTGGGTCCTGCCCGGCGACGGCTCTGCCCTGGCCGGCCCCGAGTCCACCGCCCCGAAGGGAGCCGCGAGCGCCGCCCACCTACGCGGGCACGGAACCGCCGTGGCGGAGGTGCTCGGCGCCTACGGCTGGCGGCTCAGTCTCGACGAGGCGAAGTGGCTGCTCGACTGGTACCTGTCCCGCGGGGTGACCACGCTCGTGCTGCACGCGTTCTTCGCGTCCGTGCGCGGCAACCGGGCCTACGAGAGCGAGCCCGACCTCGGCCGGCACAACTCCTGGTGGCCGCACTTCCCCCGCCTGGTCGCCTACCAGCGCCGGATCGCCGACCTGGTCGCCGCCGGCACCCACACCGCGAGCGTCGCCGTGCTCGCCGACCCCGACCACCTGCCCGACCGTCGCGCCGGCGAACTGTTGCGGGCCCAGCTCGACTTCTTCTACATCGACCCGGACGCGCTCACGGGTGCCACCCTCGACGGTGGCGCCCTGCTGATCGGAGACCAGCGCTACCTGGCCGTCGTCGACGACCTCGGGCCGGGCGCGGGTCCTGATGCCCGACGGCGGTTGGCCGCCTTCGCGGCTGACGGCGGCCTGGTCGAGGCGTACGAGGGCGTGCTCGATGCCGCGCGGCTCGAGCGGGTCCGCGCTCACGTGCGGACCGGCGGCGGGCTGGCGGTCACGGTCGAGCCGCCCGCCCCGGAGCTGCGGGTGGTCACCGTGCGCCGCGACGGTACGTCCGACTCGGTGTTCTTCAACGAGGGTGAGGACGCCATCGCGGCGTGGGTCACGCCGGACCGGGTGCCGGCCCGGCCGCAGTGGCTGGACCCGCTGACCGGTACCCGCCAGGACGCCCCGACGCGTTCCGACGGGGCCGTCCGGCTCGACCTGCCGCGCCGCGGCACCGCGGTCCTGACCGAGGCGACCGACCAACCGACCCAACTGCCGCCGTCGGGCGCCGCCGTCCGCACCGAGGCGACGAACCCACGGACTCAACGGCCGCCGTCGGGCACTGCGACCCGCACCATAGAGCTACGCGACCTGACCGGCACCCCCGCGGCCGCTCTGGCCGCCCCGTCCGTTGCCGAGCTCGGCCTCGGTGACTGGCGGGACCATCCGGACCTGCGGCTGTTCTCGGGCAGCTACCGGTACGTGACCTCGGTGGACCTGCCAGCCGATGTGGCAGCGGTGGTCCTCGACCTCGGCGAGGTCGGGCAGGCTGCCACGGTGGTCGTCAACGGTGCCACGGTCACGGACCTGATGTGGGCTCCGTACCGCGCCGTGATCGGCGCCGAGTACCTGCGTGCGGGCGCGAACCGGCTGGAGCTGCTCGTCAGCAACAGTGCGGCCGTGCACTACGAGGGCGCCGATCTGCCGTCCGGCCTGATCGGGCCGGTGACGCTCAGCTACTGACGCGCGAACCATGTTCGCACCCGGGGCGGCGTCCCGTGAACGCTTGACACCCGCCGTCGGCCGCTTCTAGTCTGAATCCAGATGGTGAATCGTTTCAGAGCCGAAGGCCGGTCGCCATCATCCCGAACCAGACATGGAGCACAACATGACCACGCCGGCAACCGCCGCCAACGGGGTGCGCGACGCGCTCGCCGCCCAGACCATCGAACTGCCCTCCTGGGCGTTCGGGAACTCGGGCACCCGGTTCAAGGTGTTCAACCAGGCCGGCGTGCCGCGCGACCCGTACGAGAAGATCGCCGACGTCGCACAGGTGCACGCCTACACCGGCGCCGCGCCGCGCGTCTCGCTGCACATCCCGTGGGACCTCGTCGACGACTACGACGCGCTCGCCACGCACGCCCGTGACCTCGGGGTGAGCATCGGGGCGATCAACTCGAACCTGTTCCAGGACGACGACTACATGCTCGGCTCGCTCACCCACCCGGACGCCAAGGTGCGGGCGAAGGCGGTCAAGCACCACCTCGACTGCATCGACGTGATGCGCGCAACCGGCTCCACGGACCTGAAGCTCTGGCTGCCGGACGGCACGAACTACCCCGGCCAGGACGACATCCGGGCCCGCCAGGACCGGCTCGCCGACGGGCTCGCCGAGATCTACGCAGCGCTCGACGACAACCACCGGCTGCTCCTGGAGTACAAGTTCTTCGAGCCGTACTTCTACACGATGGACATCCCGGACTGGGGTACCTCGCTGGTGCACTGCCTCGCGCTGGGGGAGCGGGCCACCGTGGTGCTGGACACCGGTCACCACGCTCCGAACACGAACATCGAGTTCATCGTCGCCCAGCTGATCCGTCTCGGGCGGCTCGGCGCGTTCGACTTCAACTCCCGCTTCTACGCCGACGACGACCTCATGGTCGGCGCCGCGGACCCTTTCCAGCTGTTCCGGATCATGAACGAGATCGTCGGCGCGGACGCGCTCCGGGCGGAGTCCGGCGTGAACTTCATGCTCGACCAGTGCCACAACATCGAGCCGAAGATCCAGGCCCAGATCCGGTCCGTCATGAACGTCCAGGAGGCCACCGCGAAGGCGCTGCTGGTGGACCGGGAGGCCCTCAAGGCGGCCCAGACCAACGGCGACGTGCTCGGCGCGAACGGCCTGCTCATGGACGCCTACAACACCGACGTCCGTCCGCTCCTCGCGCAGGTGCGCGAGGAGCAGGGCCTGGCCGCCGACCCGATCGCCGCCTACCGCGCGTCCGGGTACGGCGAGAAGATCATCGCCGAGCGCGTCGGCGGCACCCAGGCCGGCTGGGGCGCCTGACCCGCTCCCGCGCCGGCGCCGCTGCAAGCCCGCTCCGCACCCGGAACCGACTCCCACCACCCCCCGAGAGTGAAGGCTCTTCCATGACGAACCCGGCTGTCGCCGACCTCATCGCCCGGTCCAACCGCCTCGGCGCGGACCCGCGCAACACCAACTACGCCGGCGGGAACACCTCCGCCAAGGGCACCGAGATCGACCCGGTCACCGGGGAGTCCGTGGAACTGTGCTGGGTGAAGGGCTCCGGCGGGGACCTCGGTACCCTCAAGGAGTCCGGCCTGGCCGTGCTGCGCCTGGACCGGCTGCGCGCCCTGACCGGCGTGTACCCCGGCGTGGACCGCGAGGACGAGATGGTCGCCGCGTTCGACTACTGCCTGCACGGCAAGGGCGGGGCCGCGCCGAGCATCGACACCGCGATGCACGGTCTCGTCGACTCCGCGCACGTGGACCACCTGCACCCGGACTCCGGCATCGCGATCGCCACCGCAGCCGACGGCGAGCAGCTCACCGCCACGATCTTCGGCGAGCGTGTGGTCTGGGTCCCGTGGCGCCGGCCCGGCTTCCAGCTCGGGCTGGACATCGCCGCCATCAAGGAGGCCAACCCCCAGGCGATCGGCTGCATCCTCGGCGGCCACGGCATCACGGCCTGGGGTGAGACCTCCGAGCAGGCCGAGGCGAACTCGCTGGAGATCATCGCCACCGCCGAGACCTACATCACCGAGCACGGCAAGGGGGACCCGTTCGGCGCCGTCGTGCCCGGCTACGAGGCGCTGCCCGAGGCGGAGCGGCGCGCGAAGGCCGCCGCGCTCGCCCCCGCGATCCGTGGCATCGCCTCCGCGGACGCCCCGCAGGTGGGCCACTTCACCGACTCACCCGAGGTCCTGGACTTCCTTGCCAGCGAGAAGCTCGGCCCGCTCGCGGCGCTGGGCACGTCCTGCCCGGACCACTTCCTGCGCACCAAGGTCAAGCCGCTCGTGGTGGACCTGCCCGCCGCCGCCCCGGTGCAGGACGTGCTCGCCCGCCTCGCCGAGCTGCACGAGGCCTACCGCGCCGACTACGCCGCCTACTACGACCGGCACGCCACGCCCGACAGCCCTGCCATGCGCGGCGCCGACCCCGCGATCGTGCTGGTGCCGGGCGTGGGCATGTTCTCCTTCGGCAAGAACAAGCAGACCGCGCGCGTGGCCGGCGAGTTCTACGTCAACGCGATCAACGTGATGCGCGGCGCCGAATCGCTGTCCACCTACGCCCCGATCGAGGAGTCCGAGAAGTTCCGGATCGAGTACTGGGCCCTCGAGGAGGCCAAGCTCGCCCGGCTGCCCAAGCCGAAGGCGCTCGCCACCCGGGTGGCCCTGGTCACCGGCGCCGGCTCCGGCATCGGCAGGGCGATCGCCGAGCGGCTCGCCGCCGAGGGTGCGTGCGTCGTCATCGCCGACCTGAACCTCGAGGGCGCGCAGGCCGTCGCCGCCGAGCTCGGCGGGCCGGACGTGGCCGTGGCCGTGCAGTGCGACGTCACCAGCGAGGAGCAGGTCGCCGCCCTCATCGACGCCGCCGCGCTCGCGTTCGGCGGGGTGGACCTGGTGGTCAACAACGCCGGCCTGTCCATCTCCAAGCCGCTGCTGGAGACCACGGTCAAGGACTGGGACCTGCAGCACGACGTGATGGCCCGCGGCTCGTTCCTGGTGGCCCGCGAGGCCGCCCGCGCGCTGATCGCCCAGAAGCTCGGCGGCGACATCGTCTACATCGCGAGCAAGAACTCGCTGTTCGCCGGCCCGAACAACATCGCCTACTCGGCCACCAAGGCCGACCAGGCCCACCAGGTGCGCCTGCTCGCGGCCGAGCTCGGCGAGCACGGCGTCCGGGTGAACGGCATCAACCCCGACGGCGTGGTGCGCGGTTCCGGCATCTTCGCCGGCGGGTGGGGGGCCAAGCGGGCCGCCGTGTACGGGGTGGAGGAGTCCGAGCTCGGCGCCTACTACGCCCAGCGCACCCTGCTCAAGCGTGAGGTCCTGCCCGAGCACGTGGCCGCCGCGGTGTTCGCGCTCGCCGGCGGTGACCTGAGCCAGACCACGGGTCTGCACATCCCGGTCGACTCCGGCGTCGCGGCCGCATTCCTGCGTTGATGGTGGGCTGATGACCGCGTTCGCCGCCGTCGACCTGGGTGCCTCCTCGGGGCGGGTGATTCGCGCCGAGGTGGCCCGGGTCGGCGGCGAGCGGCGCCTCGTCCTCGAGGAGGTGGCCCGGTTCGCGAACGGAGCAGTGCCCGACGGCGCAGGCACCTTGCGCTGGGACCTCACCGGGCTCTTCGGTGAGGTCGTGCAGGGGCTGCGCGCCGCGGGGCGGCGCGGCCCGCTCGCTGGGATCGGCATAGACAGCTGGGCCGTGGACTACGGTCTGATCGGTGCCGACGGGGCGCTGGTCGCCGAGCCCGTCGCCTACCGCGACGAGCGGACGGCGCCGGTCATCGCCGGCGTACATTCCGCCGTCGACCCGGAAGAGCTGTACCGGATCGCGGGGATGCAGCACCTGCCGTTCAACACGATCTACCAACTCGCGGCCGAGCGGGCCGCCGGCGGGCTCGAGGGCGTCGAGCGGGCCCTGCTGATCCCGGACCTGCTCGCCTACCTGCTCACCGGGGTGGCCGTCAGCGAACTCACGAACGCCTCCACCACGGCGCTGCTCGACCAGCGGACGCGGACCTGGTCGACCGACCTGCTGGGGCGGATCGGGGTGCGCGCCGGCCTGCTGCCCGACGTCGTCGAGCCCGGGCACGTGATCGGCACCCTGAGCGAGTCCGTGCGGGAGGCGACCGGACTCGGCGAGGTGCCCGTGATCGCCGTCGGGTCCCATGACACCGCCTCGGCGGTGGCGGGCATCCCCGCCAGGGGCGCCGACTTCGCCTACGTCTCCTGCGGCACCTGGTCGCTGGTGGGGGTCGAGCTGACCGAACCGGTGCTGACCGAGGCGTCCCGCGCCGCGAACTTCACGAACGAGCTCGGCGTCGACGGCACCGTGCGGTACCTGCGCAACGTGATGGGGTTGTGGCTGCTCCAGGAATCGCAGCGCGCCTGGCGTGAGGCCGGGGACCCGGGCACGGACATCAGTACGGACATCACGGCGCTGCTCGACGCCGCGGCGCGGGTCCCCGCGCGGCGCACGCTCGTGGACGTCGATCACCCCGACTTCCTGCCGCCGGGGGACATGCCGGCGCGGATCGCGGCGCACGCCCGCGCGAGCGGTCAGCCGGTGCCGGCCACCGCGGCCGAGGTGACCCGGTGCATCCTGGACTCCCTCACCGTCGCCTACCGGCGGGCCGTCCGGGAGGCCACCGAGCTGTCCGGGCACCCCGTGCGGGTGCTGCACATCGTCGGCGGCGGGTCCCGGAACGCGCTCCTGTGCCAGGCCGCCGCGGACGCCACCGGGCTGCCCGTGATCGCAGGACCGGACGAGAGCACGGCGATCGGCAACGTGCTCGTCCAGGCCCGCGCCGTCGGCGCCCTGACCGGTGATCTCGTGGCCCTGCGCGCGGTGGCTGCCCGCGGGCTGACACTGGCCCGCTACGAACCCGACCCGACCGAGCGGGCGGCCTGGGCGGCCGCCGAGGAACGCGTGCACGGCGCCGAGGAACGCGTGCACGTCGCCGCGGCGGACCGGGCGTGAGTGGCTACCACAACCCGCTCGCCGGGTCGGACGACGTGGCCGACTGGGTCCTCGAGGGCGACGGTGCGGTGACGTTTCCGCTGGGCCGGATGCGCCTGGAGTCCACCCGGGACCCGGCGCAGGGGCAGGCCGCCAACGTCGTGTACTGGTGCCCGGTCGAGGCGCCCGACGGGGTGGCGATCAGCTGGGACTTCTGGCCGGTGCACGAGCCCGGCCTGTGCATCCTGTTCTTCGCCGCCACCGGGCACGACGGGCGCGACCTGTTCGACCCCAGGTTGCCGGCCCGGACCGGCGAGTACGAGCAGTACCACCACGGCAGCCTGGACGCCTACCACGTGTCCTACTTCCGGCGCCGGTGGGAGGACGAGCGGGCCCTGCACACGTGCAACCTGCGCAAGTCCCACGGGTTCCACCTGGTGGCCTCCGGCGCCGACCCGCTGCCCGACGTGGCCGACGCCCGCGGGCCGTACCGGATCCGGCTCACCATCGCCGCCGGCGCGGTGACGTTCTCGATCAACGACGTCGAGTCCTTCCGGTGGGTCGACGACGGGTCGGTCGGCGGGCCGCCGCTGGGGCCGGGCCGGATCGGGTTCAGGCAGATGGCCCCGATGGTGGCCGAGTACGCGAACCTGAGCATCGAGCCGCTCTGACCCCACCCGAGCGCTGTCATCGGGGCGGGCCGGGTCACCGCGATGACGTCGATCCTGCCGCGCTCGGGACGCGGGCTGCCGGCGTGCCGGACCAGACCGTCAGCGCGGGCCAGCGGGCACTGCGGGACAGCGGCTTCAGGACCGGCCAGTGGAGGGCGGCGGGTACGCCGAACCGGCGGACGAGGTCCGGGCGCC
This sequence comes from Occultella aeris, assembly GCF_902703175.1. GTDB lineage: Bacteria > Actinomycetota > Actinomycetes > Actinomycetales > Beutenbergiaceae > Occultella > Occultella aeris. The sequence continues at coordinate 196,137 of NZ_CACRYJ010000016.1, forward strand.
ACCGGACGCCGTCGGCGATCCAACGCAGGAACCGGAGCGTGTCGGCCGCCGTGTACCCGTCGATCCAGGCGCGCTTCTCGAACGCCTGCCACTCGCGGTGGCTGAGTGCCCGGCGCACGATCTCCAGGCCCTCCTGCTCCTCGTGCGTCAAGTGCGCGAGCAACGGACCCTCCAGCTCGTCGAGGGCCGCGAGGGCATCCGCGGCAGTGGCCCGGTCCGCGACCAGGCCACGAGCGGCCGCCTCGAGCGCGAGCAGCGGCCCGTCGAGGGACTCGTGCTCGGCCTCCATGGCGTCGAGGACCACACGACTGGCCGGGTCGCGATCCAGCAGCACCGGCCACAGGCTGTGATCCTCACCCTCGTGGTGCCACCTGAGCTGGGCCATCACCCACTGCAGGTGGCGCCCGAGACGACGGCGCCGTCGCACCGACAGTCCCGGATCGCCCAGCAGCAGCCGGACTCGGGTCACGTCCCGGCGAAGGGCCGAATGGAACAGCGTCATCGTGAACGGGTCGGCGCGATCCTCGGCGGCGGCGGGCTCGGTGGGCATCGGTCGGACGTTCGTCACTTCTTCCTCCACTGGTCGTGCCGTGCGGCGAGGGCCGCAGTTGGTGCGAACCAGCATGCGACGCGACCTAGGCATCAGACAAACCGATGGATTCGATCGCTAGGATCGGAACTGATGATGGATGAGGTGAAGCTCGAGGCGTTCGTCGCCGTCGCGGAGGAGGAGTCCTTCAGCGCGGCAGCCGACCGTATCCGCGTCGCGCAGTCGACGATCAGCGCGCGGATCAAGGAGCTCGAGGCGGAGCTCGGACAGCCCGTTTTCATCCGGACCAGCCGCCGGGTCCGGTTGGCGCCGGCCGGCACGGTGGCGCTCCCTGCTGCCCGCACCGCCCTCGCGGCACTCTCCGCGCTGCGTCAGGTCGTCGACGACGTCGCGGGAGTGCACCGGGGCCGGATCCGGCTGGGACTGTTGACCGGCGCCGACCTCCCCGACCTCGCGCAGCTCCTCGCGGACTTCGCGGGAGAGTTCCCGGGCATCGAGCTCGTCGTGTCCTCGGCGTCGGCGCAGGACCTGTATCGCGCGGTGTCCGACTCCGCCCTGGATCTGGCCCTCGTGGTGCGGGCGGGCGCGGTCGAGCCGGGTGGGACGGCGTGGGCGGAACTGCTGAGCGATCCGATGACCGTGGTCGGCCTGGACCGGGTGGTCGGACCGGTGCCGGTCACGGAGCTGGAGGGGGTGCCGCTGATCCTGCTCGACGCGGCCGTGGGTGCGCGCGGAGTCCTTGAGGCGGCTGCTCGCAGCGTGGGAGCACGGCTCGATATCGCCGTCGAGGTCTCCACCCCGACCCTCGCCACGGAGCTGTTCGCCCGGGGCATGGGCGCTCTCGTCATCCCGGCCAGCCTCGCACCGCGACACGGGTCCGTGCTCATCGGTGCCGACGGTGCCCAGCTGAGCGTGTCGGTCGGCCTGATCAGCCACCCGACCCTGCGTACCCCCGCCGCCGACCTCCTGCTCGGCCGGCTCCGGGGGCTGGCCGCGACCGGCTGAGGTCGGAGCCGGCCTCAACCCTGGCGGTGCGACGCCGTGGGTCGGCGGGCCTTCCTCAGCCATGCGGGGCCCCGGCCTTTTCTCAGCCGGACAGCCAGAACGCGGTCAGCAGCAGTGCCCAGAATCCGACCACGACGTACCCGAGCACGAGCGCGGCCATGGCCAGGCCACGACCCCGCATGAGGTTGTTCCTGGTCTGCACCACGCCGATGTGCCCGAAGACGATCGCGAGCAGCGCGGGCACCGACAACACCACGCCGAGCAGGGCGAACACCAGGGCGAGCGTGGCCCACACCGAGGACTTCGGCGGCGGTGTGTAGTAGCCGGGCCCGGAGAACGTCTCGGCGTAGGAGGGCAGCGGGCGGGTGTAACTGTTCACGAACGGGGAGACGCCGTACTGGGCGGTTGCCTGCCAGGGGCGCCGGGACGCGTCGGCGTGCGCGGGCGCCGGCACCTCGGGTGCGGGCGCGCGCACCGGCGCGAGGGAGGTGAAACCGCCGCCGACGGACATGACTCAGCCGGTCGCCGTCGGGAGTGGCTCGCAGCCCTGCGGAGCAGGGATCACGACGGCCGGGTCGAGGAGCACCTCTTCGGCCGGCAGCAGCATCTCGAACTGGGCGCCGAGGATCACGTCGACGGTGGCGTCCGCACGCTCGTCGAGCACGATGGTCGATTCAGGGAACAGCAGCGCCACGCTGTAGGCCTGACCGAGCCCGGTGGGGCCGGCGACGATCCGGGCGACGCCGGCGTAGCTGGACTCGGCATTGGCCTGGGCGGCGATGATGATGCCGCGGGCCTGGAGCTCGGCGCTGGTAGTGCCGGCGAGGCCGCTCGTGGTGGTGCCGTTCAGAACGGTTGCCGTGATCTCTGCGAAGTTGATGTACGTCTGCCCCTCCGGCGGGCACGGGCCGGGTGCGGCCGTCGCCTCGGTGGGCTCGGGGGAGTTGATCGGGATGTTCACCGGCGTGGGGAGGATCCCCACCCACATGGCGCCGGCGGTCAACGCGATCACCAGCATCACCGCGATCAGGCCGCCGAAGATGACGGTCTGTCGCTGCTGCAGGTGCCGACGCCGGGCTGCCCTGGCCTCGGCGGCGTCCCGCACGCCATTGGTGCTCACGGAAGGAACCTAGCGGATACGCGGCCGCGGACCACGGAACTGTCCATGGCTCAGATCTCCAGGACCCGGGCGTGGAGTACGTTGCGCTGCTGCAGCGCGGTCCGCAGGGCGCGGTGCAGTCCGTCCTCGAGGTACAGCACGCCGCGCCAGGACACCACGTGCGCGAACAGGTCGCCGTAGAACGTGGAGTCCTCGGACAGCAGGCTGTGCAGATCGAGGGTGGCCTTGGTGGTGACCAGTTCGTCGAGATGCACCTGCCGCGGCGGAATCTGCGCCCAGTCCTTGGGCGTACTCAGCCCATGGTCCGGGTAGGGGCGCGCATCGCCGACGGCCTTGAAGATCACCAGGTGATCCTAAATGAGGTGGCGGCCTGCGCCCTACCGGCACGCGCAGGCGGACCAAGAATCCATGTTATGGGCGTAGCATCCATTTGGATGCCTTCCAATCTGCCGCCGCCCAGCCTGACCACGATGTCGTGGACCGTCCTCAGTGGTGCCCGTGAGGCCCTGCGGGACGGGTCTGCGGGAGAACCGCTGCGGAACGCGCGGGATGCGCTCCTCGCGCAAGGACGGGCGGTCGCAGCGCTCGCCCCGGTGGCCGTGACCGACAAGCCGGACCCTGGCCCCTCGGGCGAGATCCGCGACTTCTACGCGATCGGCAAGTACGCCTGGCCCGACCCGGAGCACGCGGACGGGCTGCCGTACCTGCGCCGGGACTGCCTGATCAACCCCGAGTCGAACTCGGGCCGGTATGACAAGGCCCGCTACGACGAGATGGTCGAGAGGGTCCGGGTGCTCGCGCTCGGTGCGTTCATCGGTGACGACGCAGAGCTGGGCGGGGGCGCCGCCGCGTTGCTGCGGACCTGGTTCGTGGACCCCGGCACGTCGATGACGCCGCACCTGCGTCACGCGGCCGTGCTGCCGGGCGTCAACGACGGCGCGGCGATCGGCATCATCGAGGGCGCGGTGCTCGTCGAGGTCCTCGACCACGTGCGTCTCCTTGAGGCGGACGGCCACTGGCGTGGCGCGGACCGCGACGGCCTTCGGGCTTGGATGGCGGACTACGCACACTGGTTGCGCACGAGCGACTTCGGGACGGCGGAGGGCCGGATGGTCAACAACCACGGCTCGTTCTGGCTCGCGCAGGTGGCCGCGGCCGCCGGCTACGCCGGCACCGCGACGCCCGAGCTCGTCGCCGACCTGGCCGCGCTCGGCCGTACGCACCTGGAGCACCAGCTCGGCCCGGACGGCTCGCTGCCGGAGGAGATGGCTCGCCTCGACGCGTGGCAGTACGCCACCTACGGGTTGCGCGCGCTCGCCACCGAGGCCCAGGTCCTCGCCGGGCTCGGTGTGGACCAGTGGTCCTACGCTACGAGCGACGGGCGCAGCCTGCGCCTCGCCTACGAGTTCCTCCTGCCCTACCTCGGCGGCGCCGAGTGGCCCTACGCGCGGGTGGACCAGGACGAGGACAACCACGCAGGAGACCACGCGATCGCTGCGGCCCGGATCGGGGCGATCGGCCTCGCCGACCCCCGCGTTGCCGACGCGCACCGACGCCTCGCCGCCACCGGTGAGCCGAGGCACGTGGTGCTCGCCGGCGACGTTCGCCAGGGTGTGGACGCCTAGGAGTAGGCCAGGTAGCGGCCGGGCTTGCCCGGATTCTCGACCGTGAACCGCAGTTGCAGGTCGGTCCGCCCGATCAGGTCCACCTGTTGGGTGAATTGCTCGTTGGTGACGAAGAGGTGCCCGCGCAGGGTCCAGTCCTGGGCGAGCCAGGCCCGAAGTGCCCCGAGCAGCGTCCGGTCCGTCTCCGTCGCCAGTCGGGACCGGCGCACCCAGAAGTACACGGCGGCCTCGTACTCGTCCCAGCGCTGGTCTCCGACCGCGGTGATGCGCGCGCCGGTGAACGAGCGCCCATCGGTCGCCATCAGGTAGACGCAGCCGAGGCACTCCGTGCCGGCCGGGTCCATCACCGTGTAGGTGAAGGCCCTGCCGTCGGCGTGCCGTTCCTCCAGCCCGACCAGGTCCTCCCGGTTGGCCTCGACGGTGAAGTCGTCCGCCGGCCACGTCGACTGCTCCCAGGCGCGCAGGTAGTCCCGGCTCTCCATCACGGCCGCGTAGTCCAGCTCGGCGTCGGCGGCCACGATCGGCCGGAGGACGAACTCGTCCGTGGTCAGCCCTTCGGGGATGTCGGACTTCTGGATCTCGAAGGGCACGGCCACGCTCCTCTGGGTCGGGTCGGTCTCCCGGTCACGCTAGTGATTCCTCCGTGGGGCTCAAGCGAATAACCCGCACCCGCCGGTCCGGGTAGCGCGGTCTCGACGGGCGTGCGTCCGGCACGCCCGGAGGTGAGGAACTCGCGGATGTGAGGGACCTATCGTTGATGCTGCGGCAGAGGTTGATGTCCGACTGGTCAGCGAGCGTGACTGGCCCGCGCTCGAAGAGCTCCTCGGGCCGCGGTGGCGCTTCGAACGGGTGCTGGTGCCAGTACTGGATGGCAAGCCGACTATCACCGTCGCGACCGGCAACTGAACAGGGTCGTCGGCGATCATGCCCGGCGTCGTCCACAGGTCGGCGGCAGCCTCGGCGTCGAGGTCGGTCAAGGTGGCGTAGCGGGTGAGGTAGTCGTCAATCTGTTCGTGGCTGATGCGCATACTTCGAGGATCTGACGCAAGAGCGAACACAGTCATGGCGGGTCTCCGGCCTGTAAGAGGGCCGGCGTCGGCCCCTCTTGGTGGTGCTCGGTGGCCCGGAACATGATCAGGGTCGAGATCGACTTGCCCGACGCTCGGCGCTGGGTTGCTGACCGGGGAGTATGAAGCGGTACATCTGCACCGTCCAGGTCGGTTCCTCGGTCGGCTTCGAGGCATACCACTCGGCGCCCATGGCCGCGTAGAAGGGCGCGGCGTTGGGATCGGCGCCGATGATGAACTGGGAGGCCCCGAGATCGCGCGCCGTCTGGACGGCGTGCCGCCAAAGCACCCGGCCGAGGCCCTCTCCGATGTGGTCGATGGCGACGAACATCTTGTCCAGGAGCAGTCCGTCGTCGTCCTCGGTGAAGCCGTAGAAGCCCAATTTGCGACCCTCGCGGTCGATGATGACGAGGACCGGGTTGTCGCGGACGTAGGATTCCGAGATTCGCCGAGCGTCGCCGGCCCAGTCGAAGTAGCCCTCGGGGTAGCCCCAGTGGGATGCGGACCGGTTCTGGAGCTCCTCCAGCTCCTTGGCCTCGTAGGGCTCGGCACGACGGAACTGAAGACGGGCCCCGTAGCCGACCGCGCTACCCATCGTCACGACCGGGCATGCGTTCGGCGACGCCCCGTTCTTCGCCCGGGCTCGTCGCCTCCAGCGCTTCGCGCACCTGGCCGGTCACGGCGGTCATGACGCGAGTCTCGCAGGTGGACCGCGCTCGCCGGGGCGACTTGCGGGCGTGCCGTGCGAGACAGGCTGCGGCCGTCGCCGCAGTGCTCCCGACCGTCGCGGACTGTCTCTGTGGATCTCCAGCCGACGTCCGACCGGCACCCGGCTACCGCAAGATCGCGTGCTGAGCTGAGACTTGGTCCGGCGCGCATGGAGGGCGAGCCGATGACTCGTCCGAGGCGGCCGGTGCGGAGTGCATAGCCATCGAGCGAGAGCTTCGTCGCCGGATCGAGAACTGCCTGGGAGTCATCCGGCGCGAGGGAGCGCTGGCGCCGGGAGGTGACTCCCGGCAGGCGAAGGTGTTCCTCACCCTCGTGAACGCGGTAGCAGTCGCACGCGCGCTGCCGTCGGAGGACTCGGCGCTCGCAACCGAACTGGAAGTGCTGTACGCGGCGGTCGACGATGTACTGACCGACGCGCCGACCCGGGGAACAGACCCGTCGAGTTAAGCGGCCCGGTCGCCGCGCCTGCGGTTCAGCGCGGCCGCATCCCCCGCCCGCACCCACCGCAGACTCACCGGCTCCGGGCTGATCGGACCGAAGACGTGGCAGGGCCGCTGCGATGGTGCGAGATTGGCTCTATGGAGGAGCAACTGGACGCGGATGCCGAGGTGGTCGCCGGACCGGATCTGCCCTCGGCTCGGGTGCCGCTGAGCGAGGAACGGATCGTTGAGGCCGCGTTGAGCTTCATCGATGGGCACGGGCTGGCGGGACTGACGATGCGGCGGTTGGGTCAGCGACTCGGCGTAGAGGCAATGTCGCTGTATCGGTATGTCCCTGGCCGGGAGGCGATGCTGGACCTGGTCGTGCAGTCGATGATCGACCAGTTGCAGGAGGACGCCGAGGTACTTCGGCGCCCGGAGAACGGGTGGCAGGACTTCGTGCAGCGTCTGGCTCACGGGGTACGGCGTGTCGCTCTGATGCACCCGCGGGCCTTCCCGTTGGTCGCCTCGCGCCCGCCGGAGGCGCCCTGGTTGCGGCCGCCGCTTCGGAACCTGGATTGGGTGGAGACCTTCCTGGCCGGACTGCATCAGGAGGGTTTCGATGACGTGACCTGTGCCGGTGCCTACCGTGCGTTCACCAGCTTTCTGCTTGGGCACTTGCTGCTGGAGGTCGCCAACCATGGCGCCGATGTCGGTCCGTTGGACGTGCTGGAGGACGACGGCGATCCCAGTCGGGACGGACTTGAGCGGTACCCCACGGTGCTGCGCTTGCGAGAACCTCTCTCCCAGGACCATGCCGCGGTGGAGTTCGAGGAGAGCCTGGAAGAACTGCTGGAACGGATGGCCCTGATGCTCAGCGAAACCTCTAGCGGATGACCGGATAGGTCAGCGACGCCGCCTACCGGTTGCGCCGCAACCCACGAGGGGTACGTTTACAACGTAAGTTCGTTCGGGTTGGGTGTGAGGAGCGCGACGTGAAGGGCAAGTTCGGACTGATCGTGGGATTGGGTGTCGGCTACGTGCTGGGCGCTCGTGACGGACGCCAGCGTTACGACAAGATCAAGGCCCAGGCACAGCAGTTGTGGCGGCGCCCCGAGGTGCAGGACGCGGTCGAGGCAGCCGGCGATCTGGCCTCCCAGGCGGTCGACCAGGCCACGGCCGCGGGTGAGAAGCTCGCACGCGGGAAGCGCCCGGACCAGCCGGTGCCTCCAGACCGGCCGGTGCGCTAATGACCGCATCCACCGACAGCCCCAGCGCTGGCCAGCGATCAAAGTTGACGATTGGTCACCCAACCAGGAGCGAACACTCATGAGCGGCAAGAACCAGCAAGACGGCAACAAGGCAGCCAAGATCCTCTACCAACCGTTCGGATTGGTCAGCAGCGTGGTCGCGGGCCTGATCGCCGGCCAAGTCTTCAGGATGGTCTGGCAGAAGGCTTTGCCGGGCGACCGTGGCGACGCGCCAAAGCCGCTGGAGTCCGAGTACTCCTTCAAGGAGGTCCTGGTCGGCGCACTGATCCAGGGTGCGATCTTCGCCGCTGTGAAGGCCACCGTCAGCCGCGGCGGCGCCCGGGTATTCGAGCGCTGGACCGGGGAGTGGCCAGGCAACTGATCTCCCGGTATCTGACCGGGCAACCACGACCGGCCGACCAGCGGCCGGCTCACCCAAGGAGAGCAGATGGGCACCGACGACAAGATCGAGAACAAGGCGCAGGAGGCCGGCGGCAAGATCAAGGAGGGCGTCGGAGACGCCACCAACGACGACAGCCTCAAGGCCGAGGGCAAGAGCGACCAGACCGCAGCCAACCTCAAGCAGGCCGGCGAGAAGGTCAAGGACGCCCTCGGGCGCAACGACTGACGGCCGCCACGAGACCGCGGCCCCGCGAGTGAGAACCTCATCGGGCAGCGGTCTTCGTGCGCGTGTGGCGGTCGGGGCGCGAGCTTCCGGTCTCGTCGTTAACATCGAGGACGTCGAACATAGAGGGGGAACGGTGAAGGGTCTGGAAGGCAAGGTCGCGCTGGTCACAGGTGCCGGGTCCGGCATCGGACGGGCCACGGCGGTGCTCCTCGCGCGCGAGGGGGCCACCGTGGTCGCGCTCGGGCACCGGCAGGAGAGCGCGGACGATGTCGCCGACGAGATCCGCCGCGGTGGCGGCTCCGTACTCCCAGTATCGGCCGATGTCGCTGACGCCGCCGCCGTGCGCGACGTGCTCGCTCGGGTCGAACAGGATCTCGGTCGGCTCGACGTCGTCGTCGCGAACGCCGGTGTCAACGGCGTCTGGGCTCCGCTCGAAGAGCTCTCTCCGGAGGAGTGGGCCAGCACTATCGGCACGAACCTCTCCGGCACGTTCCACACCGTGCGGTTCGCGGTGCCCCTGCTCGTGCGGCAGGGCGGCTCGGTCGTCGTCGTTTCGTCGATCAACGGAACCCGCACCTTCAGTAACTCCGGCGCCTCGGCCTACGCCACCAGCAAGGCAGGCCAGGTGGCGTTCGCGCGCATGGCCGCCGTCGAGCTAGGCCCTCGCGGGGTGCGCGTCAACTCCGTGTGCCCAGGAGCGATCGACACCGAGATCGGCGACAACACCGAGCAGCGCAACACCGAGGACCTCGGCGTGCCGGCCGACTTCCCGGAGGGGCAGATCCCGCTCACGGGCGAGGAGCCGGGCGTAGCCGCGCAGGTGGCGGAGACCATCGTCTACCTTGTCTCCGACGCGGCGAGCCATGTGACCGGCACCGAGGTCTTCGTCGACGGAGGCCAGTCGCTCATCGCATAGTTACCCCGCGGGAAACGGTCGGGCTGGCTTGTCTGAGGCCCACTCCAACCCCGAGGAGAACCACGTCAAGCCGTTGCTTGCGTGGGCCGGTATCGCAGGGCGACGGCCCCTGACCCAAACTCATGGCGATCCACGAGCTCCAGCTGGATGCGCTCGCGCAGACCGGTGAGCAACGTCGGCCCGTGTCCGGCAAGGACCGGCTGCACCACGAACACGTACTCGTCGATCAGTCCCAGATCTGCCAACGCCAGAGGGAGTGTCACGCCACCCACGTACAGGCCCTCGCCTGGCTCCTGCTTGAGCCGCCGAACCGCTTGCCCCAGGTCGCCTCGCACCAGCTCGGCGTTCCAATCGACCTCGCTCAGCGTGCTGGACACGACGTACTTCTTCGCCCGGTCGATGGTCTCGGCGAACGGGATCTCCCACTCATCCATCCAGTCGGGCCACGTGCCCGTGGCCGGCCGCCGCCACGCCGACTCCATCATCTCGTAGGTCACGCGGCCGAACAGCAGGGCATCGACTCGTCCCATCTCCGCGGTCCAGTAGCGCATCGACTCCTCGTCGGGTGGGAGTCCTGCCTCGTGATGGCAGCAGCCATCGAGCGTGACGTTGATCGAGTATCGGAGTGGTCTCATCTCGTTGCTCTCCCTTGATGTGCGCAGCGCGTTTCCACCGGACCGTATTGAGACTGCAGTCGGCGTCATTTCTCATCGGCGCCCGATCCCGCCTACTCAACACCGTCATGGTGCGAATCAGACGCAGACCGAGCGTGCGAACGGCTCACGACGTGTCGACGGCGTGTCGCCCAATCCGCCCGAAACTAATGGTTACAGTGCAACCATTAGTTTCGGTGTAACCATGGAGGTGCGATGTCCGTTCGCGATGGCCTGCTGGCGATCCTGACTGATCGACCGATGCACGCCTATGAGTTGCGGGGGGAGTTCGAGCGTCGCACCACGTCGGCGTGGCCGCTCAACATGGGCCAGGTCACGGTCACCCTGGGCAGTCTGGTGAAAGCGGGCCTTGCTGAGCCCGATCCCGACGGCGATACCCCGGTGCGCTATCGCGTCACCGACACCGGACGTGCGCAGGTGCGGGCTTGGTGGTTGGAAGCCGCCGACCGTGCCACGCCCGCGCGAGAGGAGGTGAGTATCAAACTGGCGCTGGCGATCGGTGACCCGAGCGTCGACGTGGCGACCGTGATCGCGAGCCAGCGCGCAGCCACCGTCAGTGCGATGCACGACCTCACGCGGCTCAAGCGCGACGCGAAGGTGCCCGATGACCTGGGATGGCGCCTGACCCTCGACCGCATGATCTTCGCGGCCGACGCCGAGGTCCGCTGGCTCGACCACGTCCGCGAGCAGGTCGCGCGCGGACGGACCCGCAGCGGTCCGGCGCGAGGGACTGCGGCCGACGGGCCGGCCGCAGTCGCCGACCCACACCCCGAAGCCGAGCGGACATCCCGATGACAGTGGGAGGTGCCGTCGTCGTCGACGCGCGCGACGTGGTGCGGCGGTACCCAGGTCTCGGGGGAGTGGCTGTCACAGCGCTCGACGGCGTCTCGCTCACCGTTCGCCTGGGCGAACTGGTCGCCGTGATGGGGCCGTCGGGCTCAGGTAAGTCGACGCTGCTGCACATGTTGGGTGGGCTGGACCTCCCCACCGCGGGCACCGTGACCGTGACCGGGACCGAGCTGAGTGGTGCGAGTCGGGCACAGCGCTCCCGAGCTCGGCGACGCCGCATCGGGTACGTGTTCCAGGATCTCAACCTGATCCCGTCGCTGCGGGCAATCGAGAACGTCTCACTACCCCTGGACCTGGATGGGGTTGCTCCCCGTGAGGCGCAGTCGGCAGCCCGCGACGCGCTACGGGCGGTGGGAGTCGACCATCTCGCCGAACGTTTCCCGGACGCCCTTTCCGGGGGACAACAGCAGCGTGTTGCGATCGCACGCGCGCTCGTTGGACCGCGACGGTTGCTACTTGCCGACGAGCCGACCGGTGCGCTGGACTCGGTCACCGGCGAAGACGTCATGACTCTCTTGCGCGACCGCGTCGACGCCGGTGCGGCGGGTGTGATCGTCACGCACGATGCGCGGCTCGCGGCATGGGCAGACCGCACTCTCTACCTCGAGGACGGCCGGGTCGTGACGACGAGCGCACCCGACGAGCCCGAGTCGCTGCTGGAAGGCGTGTGATGTGGCGCCGCGCCCGGCCGGTGCTGCTCATGACCATCCGCGACCTGCGTCGCCGTCCACCGCGGACGGTCCTCGTCGCCGTCCTGCTTGCACTGGTGACGGCGGTCGGATCGGCCGCTGTCGCGATGGCGGTAGCCAGTCGACAAATGAGCTCCGGAGTGTCGACGGATGCATGGGTCTCGGCGACGACGGTGCTGGTGTGCGTGCTCGCACTAGGCATCATCTGCCTCGTCACAGCACCTCTACACATGGCTGCCGCACACCGCAATCTGCGGCAGATCGGTCTGGTGGAGGCGGCCGGCGGTCGTGTCGGCGATACGACGTTCGCACTCGTCGCTCCGGCGGGTCTGACCGCCGCAGCCGGCGCGGTGGTCGGCGCTCCGCTCGGCCTCGCGCTGGCGAGCGGTGCCCTGTCGACCGGTGGCGGGGCAGCCAGTGTGCCCGAGACGGTGACCGTGGTTGTCGCAGCGATTGCTATCGCGGTGGTCGTCGTCGCCGTCAACGTTGTCGCCGCGCTGATGACAGCGTGGCGCGTCCGCGGCGCGTCCGTCGTCGACACGCTCCACGGGCGCGTATCCGAGTCGGGGCGCACGAGTAGCGCGCGCCGCATCGGCCTGGCGGTCACCTGCCTGGCCCTCGGGGGCATGGTGTTGGCACTCGGGCTCCGACGCATCGACCTGCTGCTCGTGGCCGTCGGAACCGTGGTGACGTGGGCCGGCCTGGCTGCGCTGCTGGCGATCGGCCTCACGTCGCTCCTCGGCAGGGCACGCCGCGGACCGTACTCACTGCGCTTCGCTCTGCGTGAGGGTGCGAGGTATCCGATGCGAGTGGTTCCGACGACCATCGCCAGCGCCACTATGGTCGCCTTGCTGGTCGCAGCGATGACCTACGTCGGCAGTACGCACCAGGCTGAGTTCGACAGGTACACCCCGATGGGTCCCCCGGGATCAGGAATCTTTATGCGCTGGGACCCAGATGGGTTGGCTCTCGAGGTGACTGCTGCCGAGACGGAGGCGGTGTCTGCGATGGTCACCGAGGTGGGCGCCGACGGCCGTGCGCTACCGCTCCTCACTCCCGACGACCCGCTCTGGCTCTCGGACGGCCGGGACACTGTCGTATTTGAACCCGCCGATGAGTCCAGCCTGCTCGGTGGCAGCGGCGTACCCGCGGCCCTGCTGGCGAGCGATGACCTGATCGAGGCTTGGGGCTACGACGCCTCCGTCCGGGACGCGCTCTCCGCTGAGCGACTCGTGGTCGCTCCCGGAACGCTGCCGGGAGGCAGCGAAACTGCGGTGCTCACTGGACCGGGCGGCGAGCGCACTGTCCAAGTTGAGGAGATCCTGCCGCGCGGTCCTGCTACGGCACTGCTGCCGCGCACTGTGGAGACCGAGCTCGACGTGCACGTGGTCGCCGTGCTCGTGGTTGGGCTCGACCCCGTCGCACTCGAGGGACTCGGCCAGGCCGCACAGGCAGACGGCTGGACGCTGGCGATCGAGCATGGCGCGCCCGAACTGGAGCACGCGCCTACGGAGTACGCCCTCCTGGCCGCCGCCGCGATCGTGGTCGCGCTCCTGCTGTGGCTGATGGGTGCGCTTGCCCGAGAAGAGGCACGACCGGACGTCGCCACGCTCGAGGCCGTCGGTGCGCGCCCGAGGTTCACGCGCTGGGTCGCGGCGTGGCAGGCCGGCGGGGCCGCCGCGATCGCGGTGATCGCAGGAATCCCAATCGGGCTGCTCGGCACCCGGTTGCTCATGACGGTCCGTGACACGAGCCTTGCCTGGGAGCCGACCTCGCTCGTGATCCCATGGCTGCCAACGCTCGCGATGCTCGTGGTGGTGCCACTGGTCGCAGGGCTCGGGGTAGCAGCGCTACAGCCCCGCCGTCCGCCCTTGGTACGCCGAGTGGCGGAGTGACTCGTGCGGGCGGACTGGGCCAGGGAGATCGAAGTTCGACCTTCGCTGGGTAACACTGGCGCCGTGGGTGATCCCGTGGGTCCGTGCGCTGAGCGTCCGACCAAGCGAGTCGTCAAGCAGCGCATCCGCAACCGCATCATCGAGTACCTCGAGCTCGTTGCCTCATTCGCCGCGCAGCTGACGTACGAGGCAGTGGCACCGATCGTGCATGTTCCCTACGAGATCATCAACCAATGGGAGGACTGGACGCTCGGCTCGGATCCCTGGCTCGATGAGTCGCAGGTCTACACGGTCGAAGAGAAGGAAGCCTTGAGACGCTTCCAGGTCGTCTGGGACAGAGCCGCTGAGGATCTGGCTGACGACTACCCGGCCCTCCGACAAGTTCAGGCTATGCCGGTTTGGGACGAGTTGCGGCGGGAGGCCGAGTTCGCGCTCGCCGTCTTCGCCCGTCGCGGCCGGCTGCCGGAGGACCAGGAAGCGTGGCCCTGATCGTCGACCCAGGGGCCGTAGGCTATTGCGACATTCTTGAACTGGCCGGACATCGTCAGCTCGAAGAGCCCCGCAAGGGACCGTGGCCGTGGATCCTTGTGCTTGGCGTAATGGTCCTTCTGCTCGGGTTCGTCCGGTTTGTCCTCATCTGAGCAGTTGCCTCTACGCGCTGCCTTGGGCAGGGCGATCGGCAAGGACCAGGCCGGGACCGGCGTCCTGTGCATCTTCAACACCGCCTCACCTGACTGTGCTCGACGTGAAATCACCATGCGGAGGCGGCGGCGGGGTGACCCTCGCGATGCTGCCGCGGCCCGGGAACGCGGGATCGAGCAGCGACCGACCACATCGAGGTCATCAAGTCCGCCCTGGCCCAACTGCCCGGCCTGACCCTGCGACGGTGGGCGCACGAGGGCGTCGAAGAAGAGGCTGCGCTACCGCGCACGTGACGCGCCCTCCGTGCGGTCCGCACCCGTGCGGGACGTCGCGCGACGACGCATCTTGACGTAGTTGCCGCACCCGGCCATCGAGCACCACCGCCGGGCATGGTTGCGGGAGGAGTCGTAGAACGCCCAGTGGCACGTGCGGCGCGCGCAGGCCTTGAGGCGCGTCCAGTCGCGGGCGACCTCGCAGCGCCGGATGGCGTCGACTAGGCCAGCCATGGCGCGGACGTAGTCGCTGCCAGTTCCCGTGAGGACTAGACCGCCGTCGTCGTCGAGCACGGCCCGCAACGGCAGTCGGGCCAGCTCGGCAGCCAGGAGGCGCCGGGCGTCGGGAGCGGCTTCGTGCCCGGCGTGCGCAAGGAGCACCGCGCGCAGCCCCTCGCGGATCCGGAGGGCGGAGCGCAGGTCCGTCGGCGTCATCGAGGCACCTGGGGCCACCAGGCCGTGCGCCGACAGCCAGTCGGTGAGTGCAGCCACGCTGGTCAGAGACTCGGCATCCTCCTGCGGCTCGTAGCTGTTCACGAAGTCCCGCACCAGCGCCGCGGCAGGGGGCGCCCACGTATCGAAGCCGTTCTCAGCAACGTGCATCACACCAGCGTACCCGGTTGACCAGTGTCCGGTCGTGGGTCAGGATGACACCGGCAAACGACGAACGCTGGTGTTGAGGACAGACGAACTTGGAGTCTTCGGACGACGGGCACGGCGCTCACGACAGGACGTGTCACGACCCTCGAGCTCCTCACGACCCTCGGACCGGTACGTCGACCTCTACCTGCCCGCCTTCCCGCAGCTGCGACAGCAACTCGGGTCGAGCACGTCCGCCTGCCCGTGACGCACCAGCTGGAGACACCTTCGTGTTTGAACTGCCCGGGCTTCGCCGCCACCTCCCTCTCGCGATCGCCCTCGGGGTCGACTCGATCGGCACCGGGATCAGCGCCCCCCTGCTCCTGCTCTTCCTGACCAAGGTGGCGAACATCCCGCTGGCCCAAGCCGGCGTCACCTTGTCCGCCACCTTTGCCGTCGCGCTGTTCGTCCCTGCCGTGGCCGGCCAGGTCGTGCCACGACTCGGCGGGCGAACGGTGCTGATCGCCGCCCAGGTCCTACAAGCACTGGGGCTCGCTGGCTTCCTGGTGGTGCGCGAACTCCCCGCGATCGTTGCCTGTGCGCTCGTCCTGGCGATCGGTCAACGCACCTTCTGGTCGTCGGTCTTCGCCGTCATCGCAGACGCCTCCGACTCCGGCCCTCCCGCCGACAAGGACCGATGGTTCGCGTTCACCAACATGATCCAGAACACCGGCTACGCTCTCGGCGCTCTGACCGCCGGAGCGCTCCTGCTCATTCCCGGGGACCTGCCCTATCTCCTCGCCATCGGCGCGAACGCCACCTTCCTCGCCCTCTCGGGGATCCTGATGCTGGCAGAGCGAGCAGGCCAGCCAACGCGGACCGCGCCAGAGGTCGCACCGCCCCGCATCCATCGGGCTCCGTCACGGCCTTACCTCGCCTACATCGGCGTCAGTGCCCTCTTCGCCTTCTGTAGCACCCTGCTCGGCTCAGGTCTGGCGATCTACGTCGTCGACGGCCTGTCGGCCTCCGCAGCGGTCGTCGGACCGCTATTGGCGGTCAACACGCTGCTCAGCGCGATCGGGCAGGCTCCAGCGGTACGACTGACACGCCGATTCTCACGCGTGCGAGTGATGATCCTCGCCGGACTGATCTGGTGCGTCTGGGGCCTCTTCACCGCGAGCCTTGGCCACACCCCGGCGTCGCTGATCGTGCCCGCCCTAGCGCTGTCGGTGGTGATCTACTCGATCGCAGAACTCCTTCACGGCCCGCGGTCGATGGCCTTCGCCGCGGACGCCGCGCCGCCCGACCAGCGCAGCACCTATCTCTCCTGGTTCCAGTACAGCTTCGCGCTGGCCAACATCGCCGCCCCCGGCGTCTTCGCCGCCACCTTCGGCATCGCCCCAGCCCTTCCCTGGCTCATTGCATCCCTGGTCGCCATACTCGCGTGCCTCGGTCTCGCTGCGGTGGCACGGGTTCTTCATCCGCAACCACCCGTCCAGAACTGACCGTTTCCGCGGTTTCGCGCGTTCGGCCGCAGGGCCGGTGAGGTCGAGGAATGCCAGCACGTAGGGATCGCGGGTGAGTTGCTGGGCGAGTTCGGAGTCTGCAGCTGGCAGGTGAGCGGCAAAGTTCGAGGGGGCGGCGCCGACGCAGCCGTGCAGGCTGTTCATGATCTGGCTCAGCAATACGTTGCGGGACCAGCCGCACTCGGCCGCTGCTTGCGCGTACCAGTCGCGCTCGGACTCGGTCTCGAGTTTGTCCAACAGCACCATGATGTGGCCCGAGGGAAAGTTTGGCGGCAGGCTGCTGCCAAACCTCGTCGGACCACGCCTGGGCGGACGTGCGCATGTACCGCAGGTTGCGATGGCTGAAGCCACGAGAGCCAGGGAACGCGACCTGGAGATCCTCGGAAAGCCGGTTGATCACCGATGTGCCGCAAGCCTCGGTCCCCAGACGATCCAGGATCGTGCGGCCGCTGCGCCAGTACGTGCCGACGAGTTCAGTGTTGACGACACGCTGCGCACGCCACCGGGCGTCGGCCACGGTACGTTTGCGCTCCTCGAGGAGGTCGAGGGCTATCAGATCGTGCACGCCATCGCCTGCAGCGAGGTCACGCCAACGCGGATCATGCACCGCGACACCACGAACTACATGGGTATTCTGCTCGACGACAACAACCGCAAGCCGATCACCCGCCTGCACTCAACACCGGCCAGAAGTACCTCGGCCTGTTCGACGAGGACAAGGCCGAGACACGACACCCGATCACCTCCCTCAAGGAGATCTACGACCACGCCGAGTACATCCGCAAGGCCGTGCACATCTACCTCTGAGGCCGTCGCTGGTTGGCGCCGGATCAGTTGCGGAAACCCGACACCGGACACCCACCCGATAGCGGCGCACAACCTCGGGCTGCGCAGACTGCTCGCGGGGTGGGTAGGCCCGTGGGGTGCTCGGGCGCCGAGCGGCGCTCAGGACCGGCGTGGGGTGGGCAGTCTTGACCCTCACGCAACGTGAGGATCCAGGGTGTCTCACATGACCGATTACTTCAACGCATTCGAGATTAGCCCCGTTCCTGACGGCCCGGACGCGGTCGCGCCAGATCCGTTCCTCGGCATCTACGCGATGCCGATGTTCGTGAAGATCCCGACGAGGGACCTTCGCGCATCGACAGACTTCTGGGTCCGCGGACTCGGCTTTGTCGACTTGTTCAGCGTTCCCGGGCAGATCGTGCATCTGCGACGGTGGGCGTTTCAGGACGTCCTGCTCGTTCCAGCGGACGACGATGCGGCCGGGTCAGCGGCGTCCACAACTCAGGTGTTCATCTCTTGCGTCCTCGGCCAGCTCCAATCCGTAGCCGACGCGTGTCGAGAACTGTCCCCGGATTCGGTGACAGGGCCGTACGACACGGCGTGGAGAACGCGCGACATCTCTGTCATCACTCCCGAAGGGGCACACGTCACGTTCACGGCGGCCACGCCGTTCACTCCTGACAGCGACGTGGGGCGCGATTTCGCGTCTGTAGGGATCTTCGCGCCGGGTGACTCCGAAGGAGGCCCACAATGACATCCATGGTTGACAGTGAGATCGATGGGGATGCAACGGTCGGTGTCGCCGCCGAGGTCCTCGGGCTGACCGTGCGCACTCTGCACCATTGGGACGAGATCGGTCTCGCATCGCCGTCCCGCCGCACGCCCGCCGGCTACCGCCTCTACACCTGGGATGACCTCGAGCGCCTTGGCCGGGTCGTGGCCTACCGTGAGGCCGGACTCACGCTCGACGCGATTCGCGATGTGCTCGATGATGCGACCACTGAGATCGGAAGCACGCTGCGCGAGCAGCGGGCTCGGCTGGCCGAGCGGATTCACGATCTCCAGCAACTCGACGAACGGCTCGAGCGCATGACTGACGCGCACGAGCGAGGCATCCTGATGAGTGACGACGAGCAGCGTGAGGCCTTCGGTGAAGATTGGGATCCGCAGCAATCGCGAGCGGCCCGCTTCGTGTGGGGAGGGTCGAAGCAGTGGGCGCAGTTCGCGGAACACTCGGCGTCCCGTTCACAATCCCAGTGGCGCGCGCTCTCCGAGGCGATGTCCACTCTCCAGCGCGACCTCGCCGATGCGGTGAGACGTAGCGTCAAGCCAGGGAGCCAGGAGGCGGACGACCTTGCCGAACGCCACCGCGAACTGTTCTCGAACTTCTTCCCACTGACGCGACAGATGCAGGTGTGCCTGGCTCGGATGTTCGAGGCCGACCCAGGGTTCGCGTCGTACTACAACGGGATCGGTGACGGCCTCTCTACGTGGTTCCGTCAGAGCATCGACGAGTCCGCGCGCCACCACGGGATCGATCCGGATACCGCGACCTGGGAGTAGCCCAAGCCTCACCCGTACAAAGGAGCGCGTCGTGCTGGCCGGTAGCGCAGGGCGGTGGCCCCGACCGGAACTCATGGCCTCAGCAACCCGCGGCTACGTCCCGGGCGTTGGTCCGCCGGTTCGGGCCGTAGTGAGTGTTACTGCGTCAGGGGTGCCACGAGTTGCGCGCGTAGGTCGTCCGGTGCGCTCGCGCCCTGCCGAAGCGCCACCTCGGCGACGACCTCCGAGACCGTCACCTTGCTGTAGGAGCTCAGCTCGTCGTCTCGGTCACCGGCGCCGATCGCTTCGATCAGGTCCAGCGCCAGGTGCAGATCAGGGGCGAGGATGGACGGGGGCGAGAACGAGCGGTAGCGCTGCAGGACGCGCGTCCAGACCTCGGCTCGCTCGGCGGCCTCCGGATCGTCGGCGACGTCGGCGGCCGTGGGGACCGGATAGCTCGCGACATCCCGGAGACCGGCGAACATGGTCTCCATGCTGGAGCGCTCGGTGCTGAGTAGCACATAGATCCAGCGGCTGTCTGGATCGTCGGGGTCGTCCATGAATCGGGCTGTGCAGCGCAGGTCGAGCGTACTCGGCAGCGGCACAGCCGAAGCACGGTGGAGGAAGACGTGGGCGATGTCGATGAACTCGGCTGCCCGCAACAGGATCCCGCCGTGCTGAGCGCGACTCACTACCAGATCGTCGAGTCCGAGCTGCCCGTGCGAGAGATGCCGCAGGACGGCATCCTGGTCGTGGCGACCTTGATGGAGGGCGTCTGCGACCGCCGCGAGGGTGCGCACGGCCTCGATCCGCCAGGTGGGCCAGGCGTAGCGTTCCAGGGCCCGACTCATGACCGGCAGGCTGACCGTTCCCGGTATGCGGTATCCGTGCGGTTGGCTCCAGGTCATGCGCCTGCCTCCTCCTGGGTTTCATCCCATATCGATGGATGCCCCGCGAGGGCCTGCTGGACCAGCAAGACCCAGGTCGCCCCGCCGACGGCGGGCGCAGAGGTCATCGACAGCCACTCGTCGCCTCGCGTGGCGCCCGGGTAGATCCCGTCGGTCGCGGCGGGCGCGAGCGCGGCGAGGGTGGGCGCCGCGTCCTGGCCGAGGCGCAACTGCGCGAGTGCGACGCCAGCGGTGCCCTCGACCCAGACGATGGGCTCCGCCGGGAACGGCACTGGAGCGAACCCGCTGGCGCCGGCGTGAGTGGAGGCGTACCAACCGATGTTGGCCATCGCCTGGGCCGCCTGCGCCTGGTGCCCCGCGGCCCGCAGGAAGAGGGCACCCCAGGAACTGACGTCCAGCGCGTGACCAGGATCGGGTCCGTCGGGGGAACGGCCCTGCCAGAACCGGCCCTCCTCGCTGCTCCACAGGCGCTCGAGAATGGCGTCGTGCAGCACCGCGGCGGCATCGGCGGCGCCGACGTGCCCGAGCACCTCGTCGGCGAGACGGAAGGTGTGCCACGCGTCCACGTTGTGCTCGGTGGAGGCCCAGGGCAGCTCATAGCTCGGGTCGAACCCACCGGTGGCGTACCAGCCGTATCCGCCACGTACCAGACCAGCGAGGGGACCGTCCACGGCCTGCCGGGCGAGGAGCCATTCCAGGGCGCGCTCAGCCCCCTCGAGCGCTTGCGCCCGCGCTGCGGGATCGGGAGATCCGTCGCGCAGGTACCGCAGCAGGGCGTAGGTCGCGAGGGCGTGGTTGCCGGTTCGGTACTCGGCCACCGCGCCGGCGGGGTGGAGGGCGGCGGCTGAGGTGACGAACCCGCCGTCCTGCGGTCCGCCGTCGGTCTGCAGGCTGAGCAGACCGTCAGCGAGCCGGTCGGCGACGGCGAGCTCGCCAAGGGAGAGGGCCGTCACCAGCGTGAGCGCTTGGTCGTAGGAGAAGGAGCGACCGTGCAGATGGTGCCCGTCCGGCACGTCGTAGGAGCGAACCAGGCCGTGGTCCGGAGCCTGCTCGGCGAGCACCTCGCCGGTGGCTGGGTCGACGAGCCGGTACACCTTGCTACCGGGGTGGCTCCAAGGGAAGGTGAAGGTGCCGTCGGCCTCGACCGGTGTGAAGGCGATGGAGTAGGCGCGGTCGGTGACGACCAACGCCTCGACCTGCAGTTCCTGCAGGTCCGGCGGCGTGGGGAGGCCGGCGAGCGTTACCGAGCCGCTCACTGGACCGGTCCACTCGGGTGGGTAGGCCTGGTCGGGCTCGACCGTCGAGGTGCTCGTCACGGGGGTGCCGGTCTCGAGCTGGCCCAGCACCCAGTCCCACGTCTCGGATGCGACCGGTGTACTCGACCGCGAGGCGCCCGGATCCGCCGCTGCTGGTCGCACCATCGCGGCGACCAAGGTCCCGGCCACGACCATGGTCAGCATCATCGATGAGGCTCGCCCGACCATCACACCCACCACCACTGTCGTGCGATCCCGATCGCGGTGGTCACGACGCCGGCCAGCACGAGGCGCCACAGCACGGACCGCTCTCGACGCTGGTCGTGCGTGAGGAGGTCGAGGTGCTTGTGACCTTGGTCGGCAGGCGTACCGCTCATGAGGTGCGCACCTTTCCGGTCTTCTCCGTCTTGTCCCAGGTGGAGGCGGCGCCGCGCGCTTCTGCCACGTAGGCGGCGATGCTGACCGCGCACAAGACGGGTCCGAATCCGACGACCAGGACCAGCGCGGGTACGACCGGACGCAACCACGCGACCCTATCGGCTCGGTACACGAGCCAACCGGCGAGCATTGCTGCACCGGTCCATGCGTATGCCAGCAGCACGGCTATAGCGCGGGCTCGGTCGTCCCAGGTGACTCCAAACGTCGGCATCACCTGGCCGGCGAGGGCGTCCATGGGCCGCGGTGCCAGCATGACCGCCAGGATGAGGAGGTTCACCAGGCCGGGGAAGGTCAGGGCTGCCAGCCAGCTCTGATAGGCGACCCGTCGGTCGAGCAGCAGCACGAACGTGGTCCCGAAAATGAACAGCAGCGTGCTCAGGCCCCAGTAGAGCTGGAACGCGATGTGCGCCGGGCCCTGGTCGACGAACCACAGAACCACCAGTGCAACCGACGCCGCGATCATGAAGGCG
Source organism: Occultella aeris (assembly GCF_902703175.1). Lineage (GTDB taxonomy): Bacteria > Actinomycetota > Actinomycetes > Actinomycetales > Beutenbergiaceae > Occultella > Occultella aeris. The sequence continues at coordinate 217,972 of NZ_CACRYJ010000016.1, forward strand.
GGCAGGTACAGCGTGCTGAACCACATCGTTCCGAACCACCAGTTGCCCAGGTGGTGCTCGTTCGAGCGGCGGAAGAACACCGAACGGAAGCGCCGGGTCACCTGGAGGTTCCCGCGTGCCCATCGCAGCCGTTGCTTCCAGAGCGCCACGAGGCTCGCGGGCTCTTCGGCCCAGCACTCGGCGTTGGGGTCGAACACGACCCGGCGGCCGCCCAACTGGGTCTGCATCGTCGTCACCGTGTCCTCGGCGAGGGTCGTGGTGTCGATGCGTCCACCGATCGCTTCGAGGTTCGCGCGGCTGAGCATCTGGGCGCCGCCGGCAAGGCACCCCTGCACGCCGACGACGTTCTGCGCCCGCCGCATCGCCAGCTGCGCCGTCGCATACTCGAATCCGACATAGCGACCGACCCAGTGCGCGGGCTCGCTCGCCTCCCGGATGAACCCCATCACCGCTCCCACGCTCGGGTCCGCCAGGTGACGGCCCATGCGGCCGATCGCCGTCGGGGTGAAGACGACGTCGGCGTCGGTGATGAGCACGGCCTCGGCCCAGTCGTCCGCCAGCACGTGCGCCAGACCGTGGTTGAGGGTGTGCGCCTTTCCTTGGCCACCTCGCTCGCGTCGGAGGTGTACCACGCGCCCGGGGTAGCGTCGTACGGCCTCGCGCGCGATCTGAGGGGTGTCGTCGGTGCTGGCGTCGTCGACGACGACGAGGCGCAACTTGTCGCTGGGGTAGTCCAGCGCCATCATCCGCTCGATCGAGTGCTCGAGGACGGACGCCTCGTTCCAGGCGGGGACGATGACAGCGACCCGCGGCTGATATGCGCCGTCGGCCTGCCGGTAGTGGTCGCGGACGCGGTGGAGCCCGGCCAGGACGTGCCCGGTGGCGGAGACGAACATGGGGATGGCGCCGAGCAGGACGATGATGCTGAGCAACCAGCCGAGCGGTTCGGTCGGCAGCGCTGCGCTCACAGCAGGATCCTCGGTTCCAGCTCGTCGAGGTAGACCCAGCGGCCGACGTCGCCGGCTCGGTGAGCGTCACTGCCCGCCACGATGCGGGCGCCCAGCGCGGCCAGACCCCGCACGACCGTCACACTCGGGCAGCGCCATTTCTCGTTGATCTCAACGGCCGCACCGGCGTTCACGCAGGCGGCGGCCAGTGCCCGCAGGTGCTCGTCGCTGACGGCGTCCTCACCGATGCCCACCTTCGGCAAGATGCTGAACAGGTGGGCGACGACAGCCGGTGCCGGGGACAGGGCGACCGCCTTGCAGGTCGCTGTGACCAACGTGTCGACGACGTCGCCCGCCGCAGCCGGGTCAGCCTCGATCCGCGCTCGCACGGAGTCGGGGCTGTGCGGTCCGTCGGCTGCGGGGAACTGGTGGTCGGCCACCAGCACGTAGTCGAGGGGCGGAGCCGCCACAGGAATGTCGAGGCGACCGGAGGCGTCCAGGATCTTGGCCTCGACGCCGCACATCACCCGAAGGTTGCCGTGTCCGTCCAAGGCGCGGATCCGGGCGACGTACTCAGGCAGCCAGCTGGTCTCACGCCGGACGTGATCGGAGGCACCGAGGGTGCTCAGGCCGGCCACGGAGGCCGCTGCTGCCATGTCCTCCCATGTGTCGGCCCCGTCGGTGAGGCTGGAGTGGGTGTGCCAGTCGGTGGTCCGGTCCAGGATCATGCGTCGAGCCCGGAGTGCGTGCGTCCGTCACGCATCGTCGTGTACTCGACGAGGGGAACCGTGACGTCAGCGAGGTACCGCACGACAGCCACCTCGTCGAAGTCCAGGTGGTCCGGGAGATCGTGCCCCAAGGCTGCGCGCGCGGCAAGGACCGGCATATCGACGCCTGCGGCCTGCGTCAGTGCCATCGTGCCCGGGAAGCGAGCGTTGACCTCAAGCAGCGCCGGTGTGCCGTCGACCGCGCGCCGGGCCTGGACGTTGACCACGCCGGTCGCACCGATGAGACGAGCGACCGTCCGCCCGAACTGCTCCAGCTCCGAGTCGCGCACCGTGCGACCGGCGACGGCGATCCCGGAGTCGACCTTGTCTCGTCGTCGGGGCACCGCGGCCACGACGTGCCCGTCAGGCCGCGCGAGCACGTCGATGGAGAACTCCTCCCCAGGAAGGTGCTCCTGCGCCAACATGGTGCCGTCCCTGGGGACGCCGCGCAGGTCCTCGCTCGAGGAGATGACGGCGAAGCCTCGTCCGCCGGCTCCGTGCCGCGGCTTGACGATGTGCGGCAGGCCAAGGCTGTCGAGCTCGTCGGCAGTGGTGGTCTGCTCCAGCAGGACGGTGCGCGGAACGCGTACCGACCCCTGGCAGAGGCCGACGAGGGTCAGCTTGTCCTGACAGCGTTCGAGCGTCTGCGAGGACTCCACGAGGACGGCCACGCCCGCCCTCCCGAAGTCGCCGACCCTCCCAGCCACCACCGGCAGCTCGACGTCCACGGTGGGTATCACCAGGTCGGCGTGGCACCGACGGGCGACCTCCAGCAGGACGTCGGCGAACGAGGGGTCGTCGCCGCGGGGGAGCAGGACACGCTGGGCTGCTGGCACGAGGTAGAGACCGGCCGCAAACGGGTCGATGTCACCGGCGACCACTCGGTACCTGGCTGCCAACGACCTGATGAGCGTGACCGCTGCGGCACCTCCGGCGCCGGTGACGAGCACGCAGGGCTGTGAGCGGCTCATACCGACGCTCCGGTACGGACCTCGGGCGAGTTCATTGCCATGGGCACCACCGGGGCGGGCGAGTTCAGCACGGTCTGGGCGGCGGCACTCAGGGCGGAACGGCCCGGGATGAAGCTGCGAATCACCTCGAACGGCTCGGCGTATCGGGCGAGCGGAGCGAGGTGCCGCGCCCAGTACCGGGCGCCTGCCACGATCAACTCGGGTTCGAGGTAGGGGCGCGCGCTCTGGCTGGCGAAGCTCGATAAGACGTCCACCTTGCGTGCGATCACCGCATCCACGGGCACGAACCGGGTGGGGGCGAAGTCGTTCGTCGCCGAGGGCGATTGGTAGGCGAAGACCTGCGATACCGCTCGCGCGGCGCTCATGGTCGCGGTGTTGACGGCACGATGGTCCTGGTGGCTGTCGTGCCGGGAGTGCACATACACCACGGTCGGCCTCAGCGCGGCGACCACGTCTTCGATGAGCCTGATGGTGTCGATGCCCTGGTCGATCTGGGTGTCGGGCAGATCGGCCAGCAGCAGGCGCGCCCCGATCTGGGTCGCGGCAGTGACCGACTCGCTGACCCGAGCGTTGCGGTCACCTCCGACGTCCCCGCGACTCAAGGTCAGCACGGCGACGTGGTCGCCCCTGCGACGGTGCTCGAGCAGGGCGCCAGCGCAACCGATCTCGACGTCGTCTGGATGGGCGCCGATCGCCAGCACTCGTTCCGCCCCTTGCTCCGAGCGCAGCAGGCACGTCTGCAGGGCGCCGCTCAGACTGTCGTCGTCGGTGGGGTCGATGACATCGTGCAGACCGCCGCGGATCGCTTGGACCAACAGTTCGGCGGGCAGGTGTTGAAGAGCTCCGGTGAGCAGCACCCGCATCTGCGGGTACAGCGCGCGCAGATCGGCGATCGCGTGCGTGGTGCGGTCTGCCGCCAACAGCGCCGGGTCGATCAGCGCGGCATTGACGGCGCCCATGGCGACCGCGGTCTCGACGACCGTCTCCGGCGCGGTCTGGACGTGGTCGCAGTCGAGCTCGTCGAGGATGGGAGGGACGGCCGAAGGGATGTCGCCCACCAGCAGGGCTCGTCGACGGGGCGGCTCGAGGAGTTGCTGGACTACGGATTCGTCGACTCGCACGTCGCGCTCATCACCGAGCCACACTGCTTGATGCTCACTACTCACGTAGATTCCCCCGACGGCACGATCCGGACCGGCCTTCTGCAGACCCTAACCCCTGGCCAGGGGATGGCGCCTGCTCACCCGGCAGCATGAAGACCCCCGGGAGCGGCCGCAGCCCTGAACGCATCGGCACCATGCCGGCGTGCCAAACGCTCAGGCCACGCGAAGAGGCGGTGTGCCTGGGCGCCGTCCTCAGAGTTCGTGCCTCCGGGGCTGCATACCCTTGAGGGCCGTGTCCAGGAGTGCCTCGAGGTAAGCCTCGTCCAGGGGACCGCCGCGCTGCAGCCAACGGTTGAGTACGGGTCCCCAGATGATGTCGACGGCCACGTCGAGATCGAGGTCGGCCGCCAGCTCGCCGGTCGCCTGCGCGCTGCGCAAGCGCCGGCGCTTGGCCTCTCGGAGCGGGGCGTCGAGACGTTCGTGGTACGACCGGGCCAGCCCGGCATCGTGCGCGACCTCCGTGGCCAGGGCGCGCATCGGCTCCGCGAGCTGGGGGCTGTCCAGCTCGGCCGCCGTCGCCCGCAACACCAGCATCAGGTCGGCCCGGAGGTCACCGGTGTCGGGCAGTTCGGGGGGCTCCCCCGCGTCCGCCTCGCTGAGGATGAGGAACGCATCGAAGAGGACCGCTGCCTTGGAGGGCCACCACCGGTAGATGGTCTGCTTGCCTACGCCGGCCCGCGTGGCAATGCCCTCGATGCTCAGCCGTGTGTAGGGCACCTCCTGAAGGAGGTCGAGCGTGGCGGTCAGAACGGCGCGACGCGAGCTCTCGTTGCGCCGGGTGGGATCAGGGTTCGACATACAGCAAAGGTACCTCAGGCGAGACGAGACGTTGCGTATTGCAAAGTCCCGGCAACTGCTCTAGTCTCAGGTGCAACACGAGACGGACCGTCTCGTCTTATCTAAGGAGCAACATTGCGCCAACCCTCCCCTTCCCCTCGCACGTGGTTCATCACGGGTGCCAGCCGTGGTCTCGGCCGCGCGCTGGCCCTCGCTGCGCTCGAGCGCGGCGATAGCGTGGCCGTCGCAGCACGGTCGGCGACCGCCGACACGTTCGCCGCAGAGCACCGTGACCGAGTTCTTGCACGGAGCCTGGACGTCACCGACAAGAGCGCGGTCGATGCCGCGATGGCTGCCGCGGTCGCCCACTTCGGTCGACTGGATGTCGTGGTGAACAACGCAGGCAACATGTCCATGGGCATGATCGAAGAGTTCACCGAGGAACAGGCGAGGGCCCAGCTCGAGGTCAACTTCTTCGGTGCATTGTGGGTCAGCCAGGCCGCGATGTCGCACCTGCGGCGTCAAGGGTCGGGCCACATCCTGCAGATCTCGAGCATCGCCGCTCTCGGCGCGTTCCCCAGCACCGGGATGTACAGCGCGAGCAAGTTCGCGCTGGAGGGCATGAGTGAGGCACTCGCGATGGAGGCCGCGTCCTTCGGCGTGAAGGTCACCATCGTCCAACCCGGTGGCTTCTGGACCGACCTCTACACGAACATGGTCTCGACCAGCCCGGCCGAACCGTACGCACCGCTGCGAGCCGAACTCGAGCGGCAGTGGGCCGAAGGGTCGGTGGACAGCGACCCCCGTCTCGCTGCCGAGGCGATGCTCACCCTCGTCGACAACGAGGCGCCGCCCTTGCGGCTAGCTCTGGGGAGCATGGCATACGACCTCGCGCATGCCGTCTCACGTCAGCGCATCGATACCTGGGCGGCATGGGAGCAGGTCAGCCGCGCCGCCGAGCACGCCGTGCCGCAGCCGGAAGCCGTCCGATGACCCACCCACACCCCTTCGGCACCCCGCCGACCGCCCGCTTCCTTGCCCACTCTGAAGGAGAAACCTTGTCACCTGCGACGTTCCCTGCGCCCAACTTCGCCTCGCCCTGGACCGGTATGGCCCCCGTCGACGACACCGCCCTCGCAGTCAGCGACAGCGGCGGCGTTGGCATCCCGGTGCTCTACTGCAACGGCCAGTTCGCCACCCAGCGGTACTGGCGGCGGGTCATCACCGAACTTGGCCCCCGCTACCGGCACATCACCTTCGATGAACGAGCGCGCGGAGCGTCCCGGACGTCGTGTGACTACAGCTTCGAGGCCGCCGTCCGCGACGTGACCGTCGTCCTCGAGGCCCGCGGAGTCGAGCGCGCGCTGCTGATGGGCTGGTCGTACGGCGCCGTCGTCGCGGCACACTGGGCCGAACGCCACCCCGAACGCACGATCGGGGCAGTCCTGGTCGACGGGGCGTTTCCGCACGACTGGCTCGACGACGCCATGGAGGAGCGGATCCGCATGCTGTTCAAGCGGCTCGCGTTCCTGCGCCCTGCGCTAAGACCGTTAGGTCTGCTCCCGAGAATGACGGCGGCCCAACAGGCCCAGAGCAACATCGAGCTCGGGAAGATCTCACGAGAACGCGAGCTCGGCCCCGTCCTGGATCGCATCACCGTGCCCACCCGATACGTGATCGCCTCAGGAACGTCGTTCGGCAGCCGAGGCCAAGAGCAGGAAGTCATCCGCGCCAGCCTCGACCAGGTGACCGCCCGCAACCCCAACATCGCTCTCGCGGCAAAGGTGGCGAGCAACCACGGCGCCATCCTGACGAAGGATGCACCAGCCGTCGCCGCAGCCGCCGCGACGGTCCACGCCCTGGCAGGATCTGACTGATTTCGGTGGTTCGCGTGGCGGTCCACCTCGGTATTTCATGACCCGACCCGACCCGACCCGACCCGAGTCGAGTCGACGTCGTCGGTTCGCATGAGGCCCCTGCCGGGAGCCATGGCGGTTTCGAAGCCTCGAGAACCCGATTCTGGGCCGCCTCAGTATCGGTCGTACTCGGACGAGATTTGACGATGCTTGCGACAACGCTGTGTATGGCCGCTCGAAACCCCGGTCAGACCCCGACGAACATGCAACGCACTAGAGACATTCTCACCCATGTCTCCCATCGCTGACGCGGCGGTCGAGACCGAACGCCGACATAGCAACCTTCCAGGCCGCATAGATCATCAGCGCTTGCCAGTGCTGCTCATCGTGCGGGTCGAGTTTGACCGCCGCGCCGGGGTCGGCGCCACGGGCCACGTGCCAGCGTCCGCCTGAACGCTTGGTGGCCCCGACGTCGCGGGTTACACGTACTAGTTGGTGGCAGTTTCGGTTCAGCGTGGATGAACGCGTCCACCACCACGCGGCCAAGGTGAGGACGCAGTAGCTCAAGGATCGTGCCGAAGACCTCGGCTGCGACCTCACGGTCGCTCGACGCTTCGTCGACGAGATGCGTCACTAGCGACGGATCCCACGATGCGCGCACTGACACATCGTGCTGCCCGATGCGTCCGGGCGGGTCGACCCGCGTCGGGTCAGTGGTGTCGAGGCCGGATCCGGTCCATCCGTGTCAGAACCCAAGGTCTGAGACGTTGCTGGGACACGGGACACAACCTGGCGATTTCATTCATGCGGTGGGTCGAGCTGTCGCCAATGACAACGTCGTTCGTGATGGGGTTCGTTCGTTGACGTGGCGACTGGCTCGTCACACGTGGCACTTCCGTCATCGAGATTCTCGCGGCGGCTCTTACGGGGGCGATCCTGTGTGCAGACGCTGAGAGACCGCCGCAGAGATCTACTCAGCGTTGGACCTAAGGGTCAGGTGGTTTGACCACCATCTACGACCATGGCATGGCCAATCGTGAAGGCTGCCTCCTCCGAGGACAGCCACAGCACTGCGGCGGCGATCTCCTCGGGGCGACCCCTGCGGCCGATGGGTTCCTGGCGCAGGACAGCCTGTCGGCCCTCGTCGGTGTCGCCGAAGACTCGCTCGATCATGTGTGTGTCGATGATGCCGGGGCAGATCGCGTTGATGCGGATCCCGGCGGGCGCGTAGTCGAGCGCGGCGCTCTTGGTGGCGCCGATGACACCGAACTTGGAGGCTCCGTAGGCGGCGCCACCGGCGAAGCCTTTCACGCCGGCGCCGGAGGATGTGTTGACGATCGCGCCACCACCGCGCTGCAGCAGCAGCGGGATCTCATGCTTCATCGACAGGAACACCCCTCGCAGGTTGACCTCGATGACGCGGTCCCAGAGGTCGTCGTCGATCTCGGCGGCCGGTGTGGTGGGCTGCTCGATGCCTGCGTTGTTGAATGCGATGTCGAGACCTCCGAACTCTTCAACCGCGGTTTCCAACGCGGACCGGATGTCGGCCGCCCGGGTGACGTCGCAGGCAACAGCGACAGCATGGCCACCGCCGGCCTCGATCAGGCGAACAGTCTCGGCGTTGCCGGGTTCGTCGATGTCGGCGACGACGAGCCGGGCACCTTCGCGCGCGAATGCCTGTGCGGTGGCGCGGCCGATGCCGGAGCCGGCGCCGGTGACGAACGCGACCTTGCCGTCGAAGCGGGGCCGCATGCTCATCGGTGCTCCCTGCTTGCTCGGGGATCGTTGCTCTCGGCCCCGCGGGGCGCAGCCGCTTGTTCGCTGGCTGCCCAGGAGGCCAGCAGCGCCAGTGCCTGTTCGGTGGGGGAGCCTGGTTGGGCTGAGTAGATGGTCAGCGTGAGGCCGGGCTCGGCGCGTAGATCGAGGCTCTCGTAGGCCAGGTGCAGATCGCCGACGATGTGGTGGTGGAAGTGCTTGGTGCCACTGCCGTGGGTGCGGACGTCGTGGGTGCTCCAGCGGCGAGCGAACTCCGGACTTCGGCTCGAGAGTTCCTCGACCAGGTCGCGCAGCGCGCTGTCCTGGGGGCTCTTGCCGAGTCCGGTGCGCAGGTTGGCCACCGTGATGTCCGCCGCCCAGTCCCAGTCGGGGTAGAAGTGGCGCGCGCCGCTGTCCAGGAAGGTGTGACGGGCGAAGTTCGGCGGCCGGGCCGGGTCGAGAAACAGGTCGGCGTACATCGCACGGCCGAGCAGATTGGTGGCGAGCAGGTCGGACCGGTCGTTGCCCACGATCGCCGGAACATCGGTGATCGCGTCCAGCGCCCGTTGCAGACTCGGCCGGGGGCGCCACAGCGATGGGCTGCTGCCCGTGCGGCGTAGGACCCGGTTGGAGCCATCGGCCTCGTGCGCCAGCCGCAGCAGATGAGCCCGTTCGGCGTCGTTGAGACGCAGCGCGTTGGCCAGCGCGTCGAGCACGCCGGCCGACACCCCGGCAAGCGCACCGCGCTCGAGCTTGGCGTAGTACTCCACGCTCATCCCCGCCAGTGCCGCGACCTCGCTACGCCGCAGACCAGGTACCCGCCGTCGACCGACACTCGGCAACCCGACCTGCTCCGGGCGCAGGCGTGCCCGTCGCGTGGTGAGGAACTGGCTCACCTCGGCCTTGTTGTCCATACCGCTGACCCTAGGCGTGTATCCCGCCGTTGATCGATGCACTGCCAGTACACCCATCGGCAGTGGCTTCCTCCGACTCCCGCGCGGCGCTTGCGTGAACGCATGCACCTCACCCCGCCACTGTCACCGACCCGGGACCGTTGGGGCCTGACGGTCACCTGGCTGGTCGCGCTCATGCTCACCTCATGCAGTGCCGGAAGCGGACCAGTCAGTCCGTCGGACCAGGGCGAGCCGACGTGCAGCGCGTCGTTGGACATCGTCATCATGGTCGGCGACGAAGCGCTGCCGGCGACACTCACTGACACGAGCACAACTGATCAGTTCGCCCAGATGCTGCCGCTTGAGCTCGACCTCCGTGACCCCATGGGACAGGCGTTCGCCGGTTCGTTGCCCGGAGATCCCTTGCAGGTCCCCGAACGCGAGCTCGGGCTCGATCCGAGCGCGGGCGGTGTGTACTACGCACCCGACTCCCAAACGATCGCGCTCTACTACGACGACCTCGGCCACACCGTGCCACCACCCGGGTGGGCTCTACTGGCCGAGCTGACGCCCTCAGGTGTCGCGACCCTCGCAGGAACCGGTCGTCGCGTCCGAGTCAGTATCGACTCCTGCCCCTGATCGATCGAGGACAACGGTGTGATGCCCCAGGGGCAGAGACCGGCGTCGACAGCGAAGCGGCCGGCGTGTGCAGGACACTGTCGGCCCACGTGAGACCTAGGCATCCACGGACCGTGCGGCAAGCGTCGTGGCCGATCGGCTACTGCGCCTGCGCGATGAAGTCGATCTCGACGAGCGGGCTGCCCGCTACCCAGGCCTGGACGTTCTCATCCGACGCGTTCGTCCATCCGCCCATCTGCTCGAGGCCGCGCAGGATCAAGGTGACGATCCGACGCCTCTCCCGCGGGTCGGTGATCAGCACGGCAGTGGCGGGCAGGTCGGCTTGGACGTGGTGCTTGAGGTGGACGACGAGTTGCGGGTTCTTCCGCAGGTTCGCGTACCAGTCCCGCCGGCCTGGCCTACCGCTGAGGAACCAGCGCCCGTCCACGTGGTGGAACCAGGTCTCGATCCGACGCGGCATACCACTCGAGGCGCCATAGGTCGTGATGTCGATGGTGCGGTCCCGGGTCGGAGCCTGCGGGGTGATCTCCAGAGCGGCGCGCACGTCGTCCTTCATGTGTGGGTCTTCCTTCTTCGGGGACTTGGTCATGCCGGCGTGTCTGCGGTCACTAGGCGGACGGACCCGCCTGAGTCCGGGGGCGCTAGGTGCGGTCGAGTTCGTCCAGGCTGTCATGGGGCCGATCGCGTTGTACGCGTTCGTCGCGAGGCAAGCCTGGGAGAGGATCAGGCTTCCTGCGGTGAGGTGAGCATGTCCAAACTTCTGCGGAGCGTGGCTACTCTCGCAGCACTGCTCTGCGCTCATGCTCTCCATTTATGGCCGAGATCGGGGCCGCGTGCCAGTCCCTGCTGGTACCCCTCTCAGCCGGGCCTCCTAAAGGGGGCCAGGTCCGGTTGCATGAGAACGACCCGGTGATCGACCCCGCCGCGGGACGGAGCGAGATGACCGAGGCTCAGCACAGTGCGGGCTTGACCGGCTAGGTGGCCACGTCGCCGGCCGAGGGGTTCAGCGATGACGTCGCAGGAGAAGAAGGTTCGGTCTGCGTGGTCGAGGAAGTCCTCGTCTCCGCGGACGGCTGCGTTGTGCATCCGGCCACCACGACCAGGACCAGGACCGCCCCGGGAGGGGTGAGAAATGCGCTGCGACGCGGCAGCCTCACTCCGGTGGTTCGCCGACGAAGGCGCGGAACGAGTCGCGTTCCTGGTGCAGGGACCAGATGCGGTCGGCCAGGGCGTCGGGCTCGTGGTCGGGATCGCCGCCGCCGATGCCGCCGGGAATGATCAGTTGCGCGACGTGGATGCCCTCGTCGCCTAGGGCATCGTGCAGCATCTGGCCGTAGGCGCTCTCGCCGGCGAAGGCGATCGAGGTAGCGCCCTGGTCAACGCATCGAGCACCTCTGCAGACGCGCCGTTGATCGCGCCTCGCTCCAGGCGCGTGTAGTACTCCACGCTGACGCCGGCCAAGGCGGCGACCTCACTGCGGCGCAGCCCTTTGACGCGGCGGTTCGTGCCCGCTGATAGCCCCACATCCTCGGCTGTGATCTTCTCTCGGCGTTTGGTGAGGAACTCGCGGACCTCCGCTCGGTTGTCCGCACCTATGACGCTAGGTCATCGGCCGGGGGGAGGGAGTCTCTCCCGGTACCTGCCCTGACAGTGCCTCCCACCCGGCGGCCAGACGTGATGGTCTAGGGCTCGGTCAGAACTGAGAACTGGGAAGGAGCACCCATGCGAGCTGTTGTCATGCACGCCCCCGGAGATGTCCGGGTCGACACCCTCGACAAGCCCACCATCGTTGAGCCCACCGACGCCATCATCCGCGTCACCGCCGCCTGCATCTGCGGATCAGACCTATGGCCCTTCCGGGGCATTGAAGAGGTCAACCAACCGACCCCGATGGGCCACGAGTACATCGGCGTTGTCGACGAGGTCGGGGACGAGGTGGGCGACATCGAGGTTGGCGACTTCGTCGTCGGATCCTTCGTCGCCTCCGACAACACCTGCGAGATCTGCCAAGCCGGATTCCAATCCCGGTGCATCCACCAGGTCATGATGGGCTCGATCGGCACCCAGGCCGACTATGCCCGCATCCCTCTCGCCGACGGCACCCTCGTCAAGGTCTTCGGCGAGCCCACCCCGGAGCAGACCCGCAGCCTGCTTGCCGCGTCCGACGTCCTGGGCACCGGCTGGTTCGCCGCCGTCGCCGCCGAGGCCGGTCCCGGCAAGAGCGTCGCTGTCGTCGGCGACGGCGCCGTCGGGCTGCTCGCGATCCTTGCTGCGAAGCAGCTCGGCGCCGACCGCATCATCGCGATGTCCCGCCACGCTGACCGTCAGGCGTTGGCGAAGAAGTTCGGCGCCACAGACATCGTCGAGGAACGCGGCAAGGTGGGCGTCGCGAAGATCAAGGAGCTCACCGGCGGCTACGGCGCCCACTCCACCGTCGAAGCCGTCGGAACCCAGGAATCGATGCTGCAAGCCATCGGCGCGACCCGACCAGGCGGGCATGTCGGCTACGTCGGCGTCTCCCACGGAGTCGAGCTCGACGGCCTCGACTTGTTCTTCGCGACCGTGAGCCTGCTCGGCGGGCCAGCGCCCGTGCGCCGGTTCCTGCCCGAGCTGGTCGACCTCATCATGACCGACCAGATCGACCCCGGCATCGTCTTCGACCTCGAGGTTCCGATCGAGGACGCCGCCGAGGGCTACAAGGCCATGGACGAACGCCGCGCCACCAAGGTGCTGCTCACCCTCTAACTCGACCCAACAATCAGGCCCCGGTTGCCCGCACGACAAGCAGCTCGCGGAGCTTGTCGGCGAGCTCTCTCGATGCGCAACGACGACCCCGGTCACTCGATCACCATCTGCCCAGCCGTACCCGGGAGTCCGTCGGACGACAAGCTGCGCAAGCTCCTGGCCTGGGCGGCGACCGACAACATCGCCGCGACCACCGGCTCGCCCGCGGCCAAGTACCCACCCACATCCCGGTTCCCCGCGACGACCGCATGTCGCGTGTTCCGTGCTGCCTGACAGTCGCTATCCGAAGGACCTCATGAACTCGACCGCGCCCGTCCTCGAGACGACCGGAACCAGCCAACCGCAGAAGATGCCGGGGCTCGCCCTCGCCCTGCTCGCCCTCATGGGCTTCATCCTCGTCGCAGCCGAGACCATGCCGGCCGGCCTCCTGCCGGTGATCGCGGCAGGCATGGGCACGAGCGAAGGAACAGTCGGCCAGTTCATCAGTGTCTGGGCCCTAGGCACGGTCATCGTCACGATCCCCGCTATCAGTCTGACCCGCGGCCTGCGTCGCAAACCCCTGATCCTCGCCGCTATCGCCGGCCTAATCGTCGCCAACACGGTGACGGCCTTCTCCACCGACGTCGTCGTCTCACTCGTTTCCCGCTTCGTCGGTGGCGCCTTCACGGGCGTCATCTGGGGCATGCTCGCCGCATACGGCCGCCGGATCAGCCCACCCAGTCGCGGCGGACTCGCCCTCTCGATCGTCTCAGCCGGAGCGCCCGTCGGCTTCGCGCTCGGCACCCCGCTCGGCGCCTGGCTCGGCACGACCTTCGACTGGCGCTGGTCGTTCGGAGGACTCACACTGATCATGCTGGTCGCACTCGCGCTCATCGTCGCGTGCGTACCCGACGCATCCGGCCAGTCGGCCGCCACGCGACTTCCCCTCGTACGGGTGCTCACCATGCCCGGCATCGTGACCATCCTGGCCGTGATCGCCGTGTGGATGCTCGCCCACAACACGATCTACACCTACATCGCCCCGTTCCTGCGCGACACGGGCACCGGCCTCGGCCCAGACCTCGTCCTGCTCGTCTACGGCGTCGCATCCATCGGTGGAGTCGCCCTCACGGCCGCACTCGTCGACCGGCACCCGCGGCCACTGCTGCACCTGAGCACCGTGCTTTTCGTCGTGGCCGCACTGTTCCTGCTCCTCGGACACACCTCGACAACCATCGTGCTCGCCGCCGCAGCACTCTGGGGTCTGACCTTCGGCGGCGCCGCCGCGCAACTGCAGTCCGCGCTCACCCTCGCCGGAAGGGAAAGCTCCGACGTCGCGAACTCCTTCCTGCCCGTCGCCTTCAACATCGCGATCTTCCTCGCCGGCGTGAGCGGCGCGATCATCCTCGACAACTTCGACGCCCTCGCACTTGCGACCCTCATGGCCGTCCTCGGCATGATCGCTCTCCTACTCACCCTCTACGGCCGCCGCACCGCTTTCCCAGGACGCACCTAGGGCCAGTCTGCCGAGTGGACCTCACGTGACATGCTTCTCGCAACGAGACGTCTCGTCGGAACACGACCGCTACTGGATGTCTCATGGACGGTCGTCCATAAGAAGTGCGCGAGCCAGACCATCCAAGACGGGGAGAGGCCCCGTCGATCACACCGCAGTCAAGGCGGGCGTACTGTCCACGCTGACGCCAGCCAAACGCGGCAGTTCCTCCGCGTCGCAAGACCGGACACCGTGTTCGTCGCCGCGATCGGACTCAGTCCGCCCGCACTGAGCGGCATCGTCAGTCAGTCAGTCAGGCAGAGCGGGGAGCCGGAACCTCACACCGGTGATTCGCCTCGGAGACCTCCCACCGCCGTCTGGCGACCTCGACGTCCTGCGCAGGCCTTGACCGGGTGGCCAGGGTCGGGTTGCCGCGCGCCTGCATGAACCCGTCGGGCCAACGTAGGAATCGTCCGGGACGTCTCGGATGGCGGCGGACAGGTTCGGTGGAACCCCATCCCTGCTCGCTCTGAGACAGGAGCCGGTTCACCAGCTGCCGCGGCTGCCAGACTGTGCCGCCAGCGACAGCACAGGCGAACCTATTGCACTGGGTCCAGCCGTGGGTGGGCGACCCCGCCTTCACGCCGGGCACAGCGGCGCTCGCGTGGAGGGCGGTGCGCGCGGTGAAGGGGCGCTATTCGGTGACACTGCCTGGGGTGAGCGAAACCTCACCGCGGTGTCTCAGAGCCCAGGAAACGAGACGCTGGCCCCACAGAACGCCCACGGAGTGGGTGTTCCGGATGCGATGCTGATCTGTGGCGAAGCCTGTCGCGTGAGTGGGACTGACCGCTACGGGACCAGTTGGTTGTCCGGTACCCGGACGGCTACGCCGCCTTCGTTGTCGGTGCGACGTTCGAGACCGTTGAGACTACTGGGCGACTCCGGCCCGACGTCGCCGGCGAGACGAACGCGCTGACATGGTTCGCACCGATGGCTTGCCGACCAACATCAACCCCTATAACCGGGTCGTACTGCGACGAGCCGGACTCGATCTCTGACGCGCGGGTGCACGCTCAGGGATCCATCACCGGGCGGTGGTCCGACCCATCGCGATGTGGCCGGCGTGGTGCTAGAGATGGACGGTGTACTCCCAGCAGTCAGATGCTCAGATCGGTGCGATCGTCGTCAACCACAACACCTCTTCCTGGACCGAGCTGTTGATCCGCTCGTTGTTCGTCCAGAACCCCGGCTTCGGCCGACTGACGATCTACGACAACGACTCGGTCGACGACCGGTCCGCCATGCTGGACGCGGCGGCACAGTACGGCGCGGAGATTCAGCAGTCCGGGTTCGACACAAGGACAACCACGAACTCCCACGGTCAGGTGCTGAGCAAGTTCGTACTCGACCCGAGGAACGCAGAGCTTGATTACCTGCTCTTCCTCGACGCCGACGTCTGCTTCACCAGGCCCGGAACGATCCGCATCCTGCAAGAGGAGTTGGAGCGGACTCCGACGGCGTTCGGGGCCGGCCCGCGCATGTCGTGGGACGGCGAGACCGAGATGGCGCCCGACCTGGCTGCCAATCCTGAGATCTACCGGGACCGGCTCCATCCCGCGTGCGCCCTGGTTCGCAACACAGAACTGTTCCGCCGGGTGGTCGACGAGGTCGGCCTGTCGTGCGCGACGCAGCACCTCGTCGGCCAGGAGCGGTTCCTCGACACTTTTCGCCTGGCCACGATGGTCATGCGGACTCACGGCGCCAGCCACGTCATAGCCGACGCGCTGATCATGCACGCCTTCGCGGTGTCCTACCCGGACGAGTCCAGTTCGCTGATCCCGCAGAAAGAAGCCCGACGAGACGCCTGGCTCCGGAATCTCAGGACCAGATAGGTCAAAAACACGGCCCTGCGACCAAAGCGCGTTTCGCTGAGGGATCCTCTTGTGGCACGCCAGGTCGGCTCCCACAGCGGGTCGCTCCGGAGGACGTGAGACGTTCTACAAGAGTGCGCGACTTCGACTGCCACCCTGACGAGCCGGACGTTCGAGTGTTCGGGCTGCCCGAGTCAGGGGTGCTTGAGCGCAGCGAGGATCTATTTGTTGCGCAGACGTTGGAACGCGCAGCACCTGGACCGGTCGTTCTGCGGCACTACGCCTTCGCCAACGAGTGGTTCGAGCTGAACGCGACATATGGTCTCGACGGCGACCTGGTGGAGACCGGCCCTGCAGGAGAGTCTTGCGATCGACTGCGACGTGTCCACACCTCTTGTGTGGGTCGGCCCCGACGCCACCGCGGTCGACCTCTTCCTTGACGTGTTGGTCCGCGTCGACACGAGCTATCGCGTGGTCGACCGCCGGGAGTTCGAGGCGGCCTGCTCGTGGCGACTGATTTTCCCCTCCGAGGCTCACCATGCCGAGCAGGGGCTGACACAGCTGCTCCACTGGATCACGTCGGGCCGGTTGCACGAGCTGCTGGCACGGATTCCACCCACCGTGGCTGCCCGTGCGCTCGCCACTGCCGTTCTCCCGTTCGCCTCTCGCCAAGGTGCCCGCGGTCGCGCCGCAACTGCGAGCGAGCTGGTGACTTCTGACACCTCAATGACGGCCCTGCAGCAGCGCCGAGCACGCTTCGCTGATCCTCACCTCCAACCTGCCCTTCAGGGGCTGGGTGCGGCGTGTTCGGGGACCAGGCCGTCGCCGCAGCGATGATCGACCGCGTCGTCCACCGCGCCGACGTCCTCACCCTGAAGGGCGCCAGCTACCGGGTGCGTAACCGCGGGATCGAGACACTGCCGAGCACCAGATCCCAAGACACGGCACACTGAGCAACTACGAACCGGTGGCCTCGTTCTCGAGCGTCGGATCGGCCTCAGTTTCGAGCGTTGCCGACACTGACAACTCACCAGGCCGCATCACAGCCGGTCGTTTCTGGGCCGACCCTGGCGGACTCATCCCCTCCGCGCATCGCGCGAGCGGACAGCGCTCCCGTGGTTCCTGTTGTTCCTCGCCGAGAACTCCGCGGCTCCGTCCCTGCGGCATGGCGTGGAGCAGTGGGGCCGCCCGGAGCGCCGACGGCACACCGCCACCTACCGGCGAAGGTCACACCGGGGCGTTCGAGCTGCGGCCGACCCAACGAGCCACGGCATCGCAGTCGGGATCATTTCGGAGCGAGGGCGGCAACTCGCGTCGACAGTGGGCGACCGCGCCGGGGACGAGTGGGTAGTAGGCCCAGCGGCCGTGCGGTCAGGTGGTGGGAGACGGTGGGCTGAGCCCGGC
This sequence comes from Occultella aeris, assembly GCF_902703175.1. Classification (GTDB taxonomy): domain Bacteria; phylum Actinomycetota; class Actinomycetes; order Actinomycetales; family Beutenbergiaceae; genus Occultella; species Occultella aeris. The sequence continues at coordinate 235,234 of NZ_CACRYJ010000016.1, forward strand.
CTAGCGACGCGTCCGTCCTCCGAGTCGCGCGGCGAGGGCGCCGACCGTGTCGCGGCGCACTCACCACGCGAAGGGTCAGTCCTGTTCGGGCTCTTCCTGGAGGGCGCGGACCTCGATGCGGGAGCCGAGGGCGGCGGAGGCCTGCTCGGCCCAGGTCAGCGCCCTCTCTTCATCCGATGCCTCGATGATCCAGAACCCGCCGACGTACTCCGTCGCTTCTACGAACGGCCCGGGCGTGCGGGTGGTCTCGGTCCCGGTCGCGTCCACCGTGATCGCGGTGGACGGCGGCTGCAGTCCGCCCGCGGTTATGAAGGCGCCAGCCGCGTTCAGGTCGGTGTTGAACTTGTCGACTGCGGCCATCATGGCCTCCAGTTCTGCAGGGTCGAGCTCCTGCATCGACACCATTGTCGGCTCCTCGGCGGTGTCGTGCGGGATGGTCAGAAAGTACTGCGTCATGGTCTTTCTCCTCTTCTCGGTGGGTGGATGGGGCAGAGCGGTCTAGCATCTAGCGGCAGGCAGTTCAATTGCCGCCGGACCGAATATTGGCTATGTCTCGGGGCTGTGACGCGAGGATCGACGGGTTCGCTTGCGGAAGAGGCGTCGGCGATCGCGGTCTTTCATCTTCGCTTCCTCGCGTGCCCGAGCTTCTTCGTTGGCCGTCCGGCGAGCTTCGTCAGCTCGGGCCGTTCTGCGATCGGCCCACGCGGCCACCGTGGTCTCGATGTCACGCGGCATCGTGATCAGAGGCGGCCCCGCGGGGAGTTGGTAACGGGCACGGATGACCCGCTCGTTGAACTGCTCGACCTCATGGCGCACAGCCGCCACGTTCGGGAGCTGGTCGATTTGCTCGTCCAGCGCGGCGTCATCCTTGCGGAGCTGGATGGACGGCGGCAGGATCACGATCCTCTCCCGCTTCATGAAGCTCTTGATCCACCAATCGGGGTCATGGGCGTCAGATAGGTCGAGCGGCTTGCCGCTGCCAGGCAGGTTGTCGAACTCGCCGCGCTCGATCGCCTTGCGTATATGCATGTCGGCGAGCAGCGCGATCGCCACCTCGCTGTCGAGCGCGAAGGCGGCAGGGTTGTAGAACGTGAGGGGCGGCGTCGACTCCGGTTCTCTCATCAGCCCTCGCTTACCCTGGTATCCAGTCATCTGTATTATGTCATGCGTATTGGAAACGAGGAGGCAAGGTGCCCAAGCAGGTCGATCATCGCGAGCGACGCGAGTCCATCGCCCGCGCACTGTGGACGATCGTCGACCAGCAGGGCTGGGCACGAACGACTATGCGCGAAGTCGCCCGCGAGGCAGGAGCCTCGCTCGGGCAGCTGCAGCACTACTTCTCGTCCCGATCCCAGATGCTGACCTTCGCAATCAAGTTCGCCGCCGATCAGACCTCGCAGCGGGTCACGCAGGGCATGGCTGCACTCGACCAACCTCCGCATCCTCGCGACGTGCTGCGCGTGGTGCTCATCGAACTTCTCCCTTTTCGGCCCGACGCTCGGGCGACCAGTCGGATGAACGCGGCCTACGTTCTCGAAGCGATGCATGACCCGACGCTGCATGAGCAGGTTGCCCTCGGACTCCGCGACGGGCGCGCAATGGTCGAACGCCTGATCCGTCAGGCGATCAGTGACGGGCAGATATCCCCACACCGCGACCCGGCGATCGAAACGGATCTCATTCTCGCGTTGACTGGCTTCGCGCCGCTACTCGAACTGGGCGTCATCGAACCGCAAGCAGCTCTCGCGGCCATCGACCAGCACCTGGATCAACTCTTCCCTCCGGGGGGTGCGAGGTGATTGTCAGCCGCCCTGATGGCATAACTCGGGCGAAGGACATGGTGGAACCGCGCGACGACCCGCGGAACATCCCGGGCTGAGCGGGCCGGCGCACGCGGAACGTTCAACTTGTAGCTGCGGTCATGGCAGTGGGAGAGGTCGGGCCGGGCGCCTGGCAGCGTCCAGTATTCAGGCGACCGGCGGTACTTGTCCTAGACGTCAGTTGCCCAAGGCGTGGCCCCACTCGGCCCAGCGGTCCCGCAGGGTCTCCCGGGTCCGCTCCGTGAAGGCGGAGTCCTGCGCGTCCAGGCGTGCCCGAACCGCGGGCAGCAGCGCGTCGCGTGTCAGTCGGCCCATCCCGTACGCATCACAGAACAGGCGCAGCCGTTCGGCCTGCCGGTCCACCGGGTAGCCCATTGCGATGCAGTCCTGGGGGCTGTAGAGCGGGACGAACGACCTGACGGCGTAGCCCAGGTCCCAGACCGCGGTCGTCGGCGCGGCGAAGTCCCAGTCGATGAAAGCCTGCGGACGTCCGTCGCGGTAGATCGTGTTGGCTGGGCCGAGGTCGTTGTGGCAGAGCAGCGGTCCGGGCGGGGCATGCGGATCTCGGCGCCAGATGCTTCCCGGTGGCGGGACGAATGTGGCCGCCGCGTCGTGCAGGGAACGGACCAGGTCAGCGACCCGGACCAGGGCAGCGTCGTCGTGACACTGCGCGACCCGGCCGTCCGACCCGGCGACATAGCTGAGGACCTCCTGACGTTTTGCCTCGTCGACGCCGACGACCCGCGGCGCCGCCTCGAACCCGGCGGACTCGAGATGACGGAGCAGCGCGTGCACCGACCGGCTCCACGGCCTGAGCGGCCGGCGGACCGTGTCGCCGACGCGCGTCACGAGTTCCGAGTCGTGCCCTCCACCAAGGAGTTCCGCATCCATCCCGCCAGTATCCGCGCGATGCTAGGTCAGGCCATCAGTGAAGGTGAAAACTCAGCCACACCCGGTATCTTGCTCGCCCGCGACCCACCCGTGAGCACCAGTGTTGAGGCCACCGGGGACGGACAGTCGGGCCGAGAGCACCCGCACGAGCCGCGACCCCGGGGAGTGCGTGCGGCGCTGTCGTATGTGCTGGCTGAATCTGTCATCTTCTGCAGGGACAACGGTGCTGGCGCGGCGGAGGTGATACCGCGCGAAGGGCCACTACCACGCAAAATCTGGCGCTTCGGAGCGGCTGTCCAGGTTGCTCCGGTGGTAGTCCACGCGGCGGTCGAGCCTCTCTCGTTCACCTCAGTACTTCCAACGGATGTCGGCCTTCCAGGCCGTCAGCAGCACCGCCGCACCCAAGTGCTCCGGCATCGCCGCGGCCATCGCTGCCACCTGCCCGGGGGTCGCGATGTCGCCGTCGGGCTCTGCCGGCCGGACCGGGGTCTGCGAGGGCGCCTCGGGGAACGCGAACGAGGCCAGGGCGATGTCGGGGCGCTTGATCGCCCCGTTCAGGCACGAGCGCAGCACCCTCGCCACGTTCGGCGCGACACCGTTCGCTCGCGCGCCCGGGTGCCGCTTCGACGGCTTGGCGCGCAGCGTCGCGAGGTGGGCGGCGACCTGCCCGGGCGTGAGGTCGACCAGCCGCGTCGACCCGAGTTCGGGCAGCACGTGCGTGCGCAGCACCGACCGGTAGGACAGCACGGTCGAGGGGGAGCGCTCGGGGTTGGCGGCCAGGTCCTCCAGCCACTGCTCGGCCCATTCGTTCAACGTCAGGGCGTCGGTCTCGGCCTTGGCCTCGGCCGCGCGGCGTTCGGCCCGCACCTGGGTGGGCGGGACGAACGTGCCCCGGGCGCGTTGGCCCTTCGCGATGTCGAGTGCTGCCCTCGCATCCCGCAGGGTGTCGAAGACGCCCAGGCTGTGCGTGGTTCCGTCGACCTCGAGGCGCACGCGGTAGCGTTCTCGGAACCGGACGATCCCGCGCGGAAGGCTCGTAGCGACCATCCTGGACCTCCCCTCCGCTGACACATCGACCTTGTCTGTCTCAGCGTTGTGTCAGAGATCTGGTACAAGAGGCCCATTCGTGCCTGTCCCTGCACATCGCGACTCGGGCCAGAAACCGCAGGATCCCGCCGGAAACTGGTGTTTCTGGCGGGATCCTGGGAACTGCTGGCGGAGGATGGGGGAATCGAACCGGAAACGCGCTGACCTGGGTGTTTGTACGCCCACAGGGCACTGTGACAGCGGTGTGACAGTCGTGTTGCGCTGTCCGCATCAGGGCACCTGACGGTGACGGCGCCGCTCAACTCGCTCCGTCGCCCAGGTGGGCCACTCGCTGCTAAGGGCATCGTGCCACTCACCGATCCCAGCCGGAACGCCTGGCCCAGGGGACGCTGCTGGCCGGACGTACGCCCACGAACGCCGCAGGCCCGATAACTGGTCATACCGACTGACGAACTGGGCGAGCCGCACAAGCGAGGTCTTTCATCTCAACTGGACCGCGTCCTGCGAGCCGATCCGCTACCGGTGATTGAACCGTCGGCACGCGAGGATCGTCAGATCGGCGAAGATCGAGAGGCGTTTCTCGTACGGAACGTTCCCACGAAGGCGGTCGGGACCCTGTTACCTTGCCGCCACCATGGGGCACGGCTGGAGGTCCAGCATGCAACACACTGAGACGGCGGCCCCTGAACGAGGTCAGCGAACCTGTCATGTGCTCTGCTGCTCGAGGCTGATCGAGACCTTGAACGCGCTCATGACGGCGGTGAATGCCAGAGCCACTTGCCGGCCAGGCAAGAACGGTCGAGCCCCGCCAGCCTCACCCGATGGCGCGAATGGCTGATCGAATGGCTCGGTTCAGACCAGCGGAGGTGGCGGACATGCCGTCCCGCGCAAGGCGTCGACCCGAACCTTTGTGACGCACATGCAGAACGTACTCACTCGAACCCGTCTTGGAGATGACGCATAGGTCGACGATCCTGCCGGCTTTGACGCCCTCGTAGCACCGCTCGTGGTCCCGGTGGGCCGCGACTCGGACCCAACGCCGGTCGGGACGGTTGCGCCTACCGAGCGCAGCGGCCAGTGCGGCGGGATCGGAGTAGCGGCCGGCGGGATCCTTGCTGAGGGCCTTCATCACGATGTCGCGGGTTCCTCTGGAAACGTGGGGAGCCAACTCCCATAGATCGGCCGGAGAGGCGGTCGCAGCATCCTGGTGCCGCGTACCAGTGACGGGCGGCGTGCCGGCAAGCAACCAGTAAAGGGTCGCACCAAGGCTGAACACCTCGCTGCGCACGCAGTAGACCTCGACGTCCCCCGCGTACCCCGGAAGGGCGACGGCTCCGACCTCTGGTGCCATTGTGGCTAGCGTCCCGCCCGCCGCGACGCAGCCCGAGGCGTTTTGCACTCCGGCCAGGCTGAAGTCACCCACCAGACACTTGGCCGAATAGGTGAGAAACAGATTCTCGGGCTTGACGTCCCGGTGGAGCAGCCCGTGCCGGTGGACCCGGGCCAGCCCGTTACACGCCTCACGCACCCAACTCACGGCCTGCTCCTCCGCGACGCCGAGGGTTGTATCAATTCGGTCCATCACGGTGCCGTGCTCGGCCACGTCGGTGACGAGGTACCTCGTGCCCTCCGGCGTCGTGTCAGCGTTACGGATCGGGAGGATGTAGTCACCGCTAAGCGAGTTCAGTAGACGTGCCTCCGCCCACGGGCCTGCGATCTGGTTGGACCCTAGGAGCTTGAGGGCGTAATTCGCATCGAGGTTGCTGTCGTGGACGTGCCAGACCTCGCCGTGCTGACCGGAACCGAGACTGTCCAGCACCTCGTAACGATCTGCGATAACGGAGCCGATTGGGCCGGGAGCGGCAGACGACATAGGCCAAGGGTAGGCACAATGACCAGGTGAGGGTCTTGGGAATCGCAGTGAGAGTGAGCAAGTGGAAGTCGATCGTCAGCTTGGTGCTGCTCGAAGGTGACAGCGGTGACGACGAGTCGACCGCGAGAGTCATCGAGGAGTTCCCGGTGACGGGCGACGACACCGAATGGGCCGCGCACGTTGGAAACGTCGCCACGGCGGTGCGGGGTCACGCAAAGTCCATGAAGCCCGACGTCGTGATCGTGCGTAGAGCCGACCAGGCACCTCAGGGCCGTAATAGTGACGGCCCGAAGTTGCGCCTAATGATCGAGGGTGGGATCGTCACCGCCTGCCTGGACGTGACCTCCGATGTGCGGGTGTACACCGGGAAGGAGTGCGGGAAGGCGCGAGACGTCTCAAAGGACGACCTGGACACGCGCTCAGCGACCCTAGTAGCCAAGGCCCACTTGGAGGCGGGTGCTGCCGCCCTAGCGGCAATGGCCTGATGACGCGCCGGGCAAACCCTGCGCCCCGTCCATTGCTCTGGTGCACACTGGCTACATGGCCACCAATTTGCTCGCTGGGGTGCTGGAGGCACAGACTCGAAACAGCCTGTTGGCGGGGGACGAACTCATCGGTGCCGCTTTCGCGTTGGTAGAGGTGATGCGCACTCGCAAGGCCATCGCCCTACCCAGCGACTCCGTGGGCGACCGTATCCTGGGCGCAGCTCTGATCTTGGAACCGACCCTCCCGCTGGCAGACCGTTCCTACCGCTTCGACGGCTGCAGTGTCCTTATCGTGGCCGGTCACATCTCCGGAGAGGCGAGCGTGTCAGCGCGTGCTAAATCTGTGCGTGCGCTCGGCGCGGTCCATGTAGAGGCTGCACTGCTCGGCCAGTGGGCGGACCCGATTGAGGGGTGCGACGCCGTGCGAATCATCAGTAGCGACCGACACCTCAGAGCCGTGGTGGGTTAGTCGCCTAGCGAGTCCGTTGAAAACTGCCCGTCGCTAGTGGACTTTGCGCCGTCTGCTCGGTTGCCTGCGTCGTAGCGATCGTCCAACTCGGCTCGCCCCGGTGGTCGGCTGTTATCCGGAGCGGCTGGCGACGTGGCAAACCCCAGGTTCAGCGCGCTGCCTTCCGAAAGCCGATGGTCGAGGCGGTCACGTAAGGCGTCCAGGTCTCGGCAACTCGTGCCCAGACCTTCTCAGCGTGACGCGCTCTTTCAGCAACGGGTTGAATGGGTAGGCCGCGATGAAGAGCCTCGCCGCTACCACGATGCACCTGGGTCTACCGTCGCATCGTGTCGGTCGACGGGCCGCGCGGCCTCCTCGAGGCTGAGTATCTCCGCGAGCACGCCCTCCCATTGCGGCTGGCCCAGCTCACGGTCGCGCAGCCGTCGAGACAACTCGCGAACGACCTTGCGGCAGGCCACCGGAGAGGCGAGCACCCGTGCAATGGTTTCGTCCCATGGAGGCTCGGTGTGCCGCGCCACCACCTCGATCGCGATCGCCCCGTTGGCTGCTGCGCGTCGCTCCTCATACGCCGCGCGGCGGCAGCGGTGAGAGCACCAGACTCTGGGCCGGCCCCGTCCGCTAGTGCTTCTCGGGACCTCATTGCCGCACCGGGGACATGTGCTGCCCACCAGCGCCGACTCGTTGGACTTCGGCTCGAGTCGCTCGCGCGTGGCGATACGCCGCCGTCGCGCGCGTCCTTCTCGTGCTGTCACTTTGCGTCGATTCGAGGCCACGTCCAGTCACCGCCTCATTACGTACGGACGAAAGTCCCACTGTAGTGCAAGAGGTGTGTGCGCCTCGGGGTCCTTGCCCTGGACTTGTGGTGAGGTCCGTGGGCGAGTGCTCGAGGGGCGAGGTGGGCTATCGATTGGCGTGCCCGGCGGCGCGCGGCTTGACGTGATGGTGGCAGCAGCTCGCTACAGCCGGTCAGGCAAGGGGAGGAGTCGGACAGGTATCGGCGTGCGCGGCACGGACCGTCTACCGTGACCCGACCTGGCAACGCGGTCGGCGATGAGCACAGGCCCTCCTGGCGATGCTGACCTACGCTCAGCCCATGGACTCGCTGAGCTTCGGCCTCTCCAAGCTTCGCGCAGCGCAGAGTGGAGCGCACCTCGTTGACGCCGTTTGGGACCTGCGCGACTCTGCCTACGACCATCCAGAACTCTCTAACAGCGGAGACCCTCTTCCAGGCCCTAGGGGAAGAACTCGAGCAAACGCCGATCGAGGACGGAAGGACGGTTCCGAGTCACGTGTTGGCGCGCGCCATCGAGAAGGTGCGCGCGCACGAACCGTAAGGGCCAGCGACTGCCGTTGGGCAACCTGCACCAAGACCACCGCGAGAGCCAGAGTCGCGGGACCTGTTCCGAGCGACGTCAGCCGCCGAACGGCCAGGCGCACCGCCTCTCCTGCAGCACGACCGACCGACAGGTGCTCGATGGTGGCAAGACTCGGGTCTCGTGGTCACCCGGAGGCTGCCGGGGGCATCAGCCAGACGTGTCGTTCACGTCGGTTCCGGTGCCACTCGGCGACCTGTTCCGCCGACCGAACTTCAGCCAGAGGCGCAGCCGCCTCGGCGAAGCGCTCGGCGCTCATGGATACGGTTTCGTCGTCTATGACGCTCTCGAAGGTGACCTTGCCCTGGTTGCGATCGACTGTGACCGACACCAGATCGAAGTCCAGAGTCTCCCCTCCGGGTTCCTCTACGTTCAGCACAGCCAGCACCTCCGCGCAGATGAAGGCGAACTCCGTGTCGTTTGCGCCAGTCAAGCTGCTCAGGTCATCCAGGATTCCTGCCACGCTTGAATCGTAGAGCCCTTCAGGTCGAGCCACTATTTGAGGCTGAGGCTGGCTCTCCGAGCGCCTTGGGGCCGGGTCTCCGTGCGCTCGTCGGTGTCCCACAACAGCTCGAGTCCGGTTGTTGCAGGGGCGATTCGCGGCACTAGTGATCGGGTGCTCACTGGACCTAATCCGACGCGGGTCGCCTCATCAGCGTCGCAGAAGTCGGCTCACCAACCCTGATCGATGCGCCGAGATTCGTGCCGGCTTGTGGGCCGAGGATCCGGTTCGATGGAGTGCCGTCCTGTGGCTTGCGCCGCTAGGTGGCGGGATTCTGTTGATGCTCGGTGACGATCGCGGGGTGGCGCCAGCCACTCGGAGACGATCAGTTCCCACGCGCGCTGGGGTCAGCCCTTCGTGACCGCAGTCGGTGAAGACCGCCGGCACGTGCGCCCCGCGCTGTGGGTCGCCAGAGCTGGTGCCTCTCGGCTCGGTTGTCCATACGACCACACTGGGCCTTTCCCCGCGGACGGCACCCTGTTCAGCTCCCCTCGTCGAGGCACTGGGTTCGCGCCTACGGCGAGCCGCCGCTTCCTCCGGTGAGCTGGAGTTCGCGGGTGATGCGCTGGAGGGTGGCGGTGATGTCTGTGGTGGCGGGCTGCACCTGCACGCAGAGGTGGTCCGCGCCGGCATCGACGTGCGCTCGGAGGCCCTGGGCGACCTTTGCCGCGTCGCCGTGCGCCACGATGGCGTCGACCAGCCGGTCGCTTCCTCCGTCGGCGACGTCTCTCTCGTAAAGCCTGCCCGGCGCATATTGCCGACATAGTTGACCATCTTCAGGTACCCGGCCAGGAAGTCCCGGGCGGCCCGCCGTGCGGAGACCGGATCTGCATCGATCACCACCGTCTGCTCAGGAGCGATGAGCATGCTGTTGCCGGTCAGGTCGCGCGCCTCGCGCGTTTGCGCCGGGACCGTCAGGTACGGATGCGTACCGCCGCTGCGCGCGGCAGCGATCGCGAGCATCTTGGGTCCGAGCGCAGATATCAACCGATCGCCGTTCGGGACACCGCCGGCATCAAGTGTGTCCAGATAGCGGGTCGTCGCTTCGAGCGGACGGGTGCGCTCCGGCGTCGCCTCCCGGTGACCCGATCCGATGCCCAGGAGAAGGCGCCCCGGGTGACGCGCGACGATCCGGTAGGAGTCGGCTAGTTCAGTGGGGTCGGACTGCCAGATGTTCACGATCGCTGTCGCGACGACGACGGATTCGGTACCGTCCAGCACTTCTTCGGCGAGCCGAAGGTCAGACCCGGGTGAGCTGCCCTGCCAGATGGTGCCGAACCCGAGCCGTTCGATCGTCTGTGCCAGCGGCACGTCGAGTTCGTCCTTGCCCCGCCATACTCCGTAGCGCCCCAAGCGATTCGTCCAGTCCATGTACGTCCTTTCGGTGAAGTCGACACGCAAGGTGCCGACACAAACGTTGAAGCACGTGTCACGTCGGTCGGTCGGTCGGCGTCGGAGCCGTGGCTTTGACGCGCCGGACACCCCGCTTCCGCGAGCTCGCCGCTGCTGCGGACGCACATCTAGCGTGCCTTGGTGTCTGCGACGCTGAGGCCGCGGTCGACGCGGCTCTCAACCAGCGGGTCGAGCAATCTGGTGACTCATGGGTGTCCAGCCGCGCGCCACGCTGAGGTATGCGCCCGACCACGTCGCTCAGTGGGTCGTTGACGACATTCTGGAAGCCCCGAAGCTGCCGGAGCAGAGCGACGGAACGGTGATCGACCTCTCGACCCGTGGGCGAACTGAGTGAGCAAGCAGGGGCCCTCTGACCGCTGTCCCTGAGATCCCCACGCCAAGTGCGTCGAGGTAGTCACTTGGGTGGTTTCTTGCTGGCGGGGTTCTGCGGGGTGTCTATCCGGTCGCCCTCTGGGGAGGGAGCGTCTGCGACGGTCCAGCTGGCGAGCAGGCGGAGTGCGTCGCTCGTGGGGGAGCCGGGCTCGGCGGAGAAGGCGATGAGTTGGAGTCCGCGTTCGTTGCTCACGTCGAGGGCCTCGAAGGAGAGGTCGAGGTCGCCGACCACAGGGTGCGTAACGGATTTGGTGCCGGTGCGGTGTTCGCGCACGTCGTGGGATGCCCACAGGGTGCGGAACGGGTCGCTGCAGGTGGCGAGCTCGCCGACGAGGTCACTGAGCTCGCGGTCGCGCGGGTGTCGTCCTGCCTCGGCGCGCAGTAGGGCGACGATTTGCTGCGCTGCGTCCTCCCAGTGGCGGTAGAAGCCAGGCGCGCGGGGATCCAGGAAGAGGTAGCGAGCGAAGTTCGCGGGCTGGCGCGGACTGTCGAAGAGCTCCGAGAAGAGGGCACGACCGAGAGAGTTGATCCCCACGACGTCGAGCCGTCCGTTCTGCACGACCACCGGCACGCCGTGCATCGCGTCGAGCAGCTGCTGCATACCCGGTCGGATCGCCTGCGTCCTCGGCCGGGACCTGCGTCGGCTGGGCGATGCGCCATCGTTCGCCGCGCGCACCAGGTCGTGCAGGTGCTGCACCTCGGCATCGTCCAGCCGCAGAGCGCGGGCGAGTCCCTCGAGCACGGACTCCGAGACGCCTGTCGCGGTGCCGCGCTCGAGTCGCACGTAGTACTCCACGCTCATGCCGGCGACCAGGGCGACCTCTTCGCGGCGCAACCCGGCCACGCGTCGCCTGCCGCCGAAGTCGGGCAGTCCGACGTCGGCGGGGGTGAGCCTGGCACGCCTGGTGGTCAGGAACTCACGGATGTCGTTCCTCGGGTCCATGAAGACGACGGTAGGCCCGATCCCGCCCCCTTAGGGAGGTACGCGCAGTGACCCTATAGAGCGGGTCTCCCTCGCCGTTGCGATTCGACGTTGACTGGTGGCATCCGCAGGGAAGCCGCCGACCGACCGGGACGGCGACCGAGAGAGAGAAGTTTCGTCATGGCTGACAGCAAGGTCTGGTTCATCACCGGCGCGAGCCGCGGCCTGGGCATCGACATCGCACAGGCGGCACTCGCCGCGGGCCACTTCGTCGTGGCGACCGGCCGCGACGCGCAGCGCGTCACCGACGCCGTCGGTGCGCACGACAACCTTCTCGCCGTGGCGCTCGACATCACCGACCCGGCAGCCTCCGACGCAGCGGCAGCGGCCGCCGTCGAGCGCTTCGGCCGCATCGACGTGCTCGTCAACAATGCCGGCAATTTCTACGCGGGGTTCTTCGAGACGCTCAGCGCCGACCAGGTGCGGGCGCAGATGGAGACGAACTTCTTCGGCCCGCTCAACGTCACGCGGGCCATCCTGCCGATCCTGCGCCAGCAGCGCTCCGGACAGATCATCACCATCACGTCGACGGCAGGCTTCGTCGGTGGCAGCTTCACCTCGGCCTATGCCGCGTCGAAGCATGCGCTCGAGGGCTGGATGGAATCGCTCGCGCCGGAGGTCGCACCGTTCGGCATCGAGACGATGTCGGTCGAGCCTGGCTTCTTCCGCACCGAGCTGCTCGTCGAGGGCTCCTCCACGTTGTGGCCCGAGCTCGACATCGAGGACTACGCCGAGCAGACGGCGCAGACGATCCAGGCCTGGCGGCAGATGCACGGCACGCAGATCGGTGACCCCGCCAAGCTCGCCGCAGCCCTCGTCACCCTCTCGGACGGTGGCGAGCTGCCCGGCCGGTTCATCGCCGGCGCCGACGCCATGGGCGGCATCGAAGAAAAGCAAGCGACCGTGCAGCAGCAGATCGACGCCAACCGTGAGCTCTCCGCCTCCCTGTCCTACGACGCCTGAGCGTCGACCCCACCCCACCCC